>NZ_MCVI01000012.1:26645-30487 GCF_002873135.1 Shewanella sp. 10N.286.48.A6 | reverse complement strand
GCGCAGCTGTAGAGGCAAATGTTTAACTATTTTGTATAGATAAGAGGTCGGTTGTTTATATCGATAAGCGACTGCTTGGCGCAGCTATTGAAGCAATGAGTCCTGAATCAGGGTTAAAATTAATAATTAACGCTACAAAAAAACGCCCAATGACAATGCATTGGGCGATATAGCTAACGGCGATTTAACGCCATTAAAGATCAATAAAATAGCGGTTACTGATTAAGCTCTAGCTCATAGAAGCTTGCTTGGGCATAGTCACCGGCTTCCATACCACGCCACTCACAGTTTGAGCTACTTGCTTTGGTATTACATTGATTATAAACACCGGCTTTGTAGTACATCCAATCAGCTTGGTAACCTTGGTCAACTTCGTGACCTTGGTAATTACCTTCTGCTAGGTTCACATCAAAGGTTTTAACGATTTCGTTTGCTTCACCAGGATTTTTGGTGAAAGTAAGCTTCATGATGTCACCTTCAACATTCACTTCATAAGAGAATATTTCTCCTAGACGGATACCATCTTGTGGATCGTCATGGTGCTCACGTAGGTTGTAAGTGCCGAATACATTATGGCGAATATCTTTACGTAGCTTCTTGCCGTTACTATCTCTGGCATCTTGTAATTCTGGTATTGGATTTAGCTCATAGTTCCAAGACAGTGAACCAAATTCGTGACCTGGCAGCTTACGATATAAGATTTTTAATGGCTCGTTATCAGAACCATGAATTTGGCCAATAACCACTGCAAAGGCATTGTTCTTGCGGTATTCACCACTGGTACTGACTTGATCAACTGCCAATGTAGCTTTCAGTTGGCCGCCAATTGCGCCGTACTCGCTTGCATCTGGGTGAGAGGCAATTACAAAATTGGTTTTTGGATCATCGTATTTTTCAGCCAACATGCCGCGTAATTCGCTACGGGTGTTTTTACTATTTGGCGTTGTAGGCGCTTCATTTGGTGCAACAAAAACCAAGGCACCGGTTTTAGGGTCGGTATAAAACCACTCAGGGTGAACGTAAGGGGTTTGGGTATTACCAAGGTCGTGGCGATTAATCTCTAAGGCTTTGCCTTTACGCGAGCCTTCTGTAGTTAGCTCAGGAAGGGTGATTTTCCATTTTGTTAGGTCAAAGTTTTGTGCTGGCGCTTTAGTCGCATCAAGATTGTATTTAGTGAGATCGTAGTTGAACTCTTTTTTTACTTGTGGAGCCGGTGAGGTCGCGGAGCAACCTGCAAGAATAGCAACCGCTAGTATACTAAGATGGAGCTTTTTCATTGTTTTTACCCTTAGGATTAACTCTATTTCATTGCTTAAGGATACTACAGTATTATTGTATTACAAAAGTGTGATCGAGATAGGGAAATGAATTTTTTGCTGCACAATTAAGCTAACTTTGTGCACTATTTGAGGTTTAGTCGTGCTGTCAGTGGTTTTCACTGTAAAAATATTGATATCAAGCATGGGTTTGCACCAGTGAGTGGCGGTTAGTTTGTTGAGTGATCCACAGTGGTGCAACCCTTGTTATTTAATATTGCTTTAGCGACTAGCTAATCGTTATTTATGCACTTATTTAGGGCGTAATTGGTGCTATTTCACCTTATTCATCAATGTCTTGCACCTTACTGGTACAAATTAGTATGACAAAACCTTAATAACGGAATAATTCTTGCTTTTGTAAGTCCCTGAATTTAATAAAAGAAAAACTTATGGGGATAAGCATGGATAACATTAGTGATGCAATTAGCGTCATGGCACAAAGTGCAAATACATTATTTATCTTACTTGGTGCCATTATGGTGCTGGCAATGCATGCGGGTTTTGCCTTTTTAGAAGTCGGTACTGTTAGGCATAAAAACCAAGTGAATGCGCTAGTTAAAATCTTAACTGATTTTGCTTTTTCAGCGCTGGCGTACTTTGTCATTGGCTACCAAATAGCATATGGCAGTCACTTTTTTGTCAGTGCTGATGCGCTAACGGCTAATAACGGCTACGAGCTGGTTAAGTTCTTTTTCTTACTCACCTTTGCAGCAGCAATCCCTGCCATCGTATCGGGTGGCATTGCCGAGCGCGGCAGTTTTAAACCTTTCTTATTAGCATCAGCTTTGATCGTAGCGTTGGTATACCCACTGTTTGAAGGCATGATTTGGAATGGTAACTTTGGTTTTCAAACTTGGTTAAATGACACCTTTGGCGCTGAGTTCCATGACTTTGCAGGCTCGGTAGTGGTACACGGTATGGGTGGCTGGTTAGCGCTGGTGGCGATATATGTATTGGGCTCTCGCCAAGGCCGTAAACCGGGTGTGGCATTTGCACCCTCTAATATTCCGTTTCTGGCACTCGGTTCATGGATACTGATTGTCGGTTGGTTTGGCTTTAATGTTATGTCAGCGCAAACCCTTGATGGCATTAGTGGCTTAGTGGCGGTAAACAGTTTAATGGCCATGGTTGGCGGCACCATTATCGCGTTGATTGTCGGTAAAAATGACCCTGGTTTTATCCATAACGGCCCGCTTGCAGGCTTGGTGGCTGTGTGTGCTGGTTCTGACTTAATGCACCCAGTAGGGGCATTTATTGTTGGCGGTGTGGCCGGTGGTTTATTTGTGATGGTGTATACCCGTTTACAACGCAGTACTAAAATTGATGATGTATTAGGCGTTTGGCCATTACATGGTTTATGTGGTGTGTGGGGCGGCGTTGCTGCAGGCATATTCGGTCAGCAAGCTTTTGGTGGATTAGGTGGCGTAAGCGTAATGTCTCAAGTGGTTGGCACTGTCGCTGGGGTTGCTGTGGCGCTTATTGGTGGTTTTATTGTGTATGGCGTCGTCAATAAAATCTCTAGCTTACGATTAAGCCAAGAAGATGAATTTATTGGCGCTGATCTAGCGATCCATAAGATTGGTTCTACCAACTCAGATAAATAGTCTGTTACGCACTAATAGCGGCATAAATCTAGCGGCATAAATCGCTTTGGTGAGTAATACTTTAATTAAGGCGCTAATAGGCGCCTTAATTGATCTTATTGCTATATTTGATGAGTCTCATGTATTGTCGATGTTAGTTGTGGTTTATAAAAAGCACGCTACGGACACTAAACAGGCCTGTGTTTCTGGTAAACTCAGCTTACTTAGTTGCTAAAGCGTTAGCTCGTAACACATTCGTTCTTGAAACAGTTCATCAGATCGGTTTAAAACTGTTTTTAAATTTTGCTTAAAAGGAATCTCCCATGCGCACATCATTAACCTTATCTGCATCTATCGCTGCTTTATTACTTGTTCAAGGCTGTAATGAGCAAGTTGAACCACAATCTGAGCCAGCACCAGCAGTGGTAAAAGCAGCCCCTGTAGAAAAAACGGCTGAAATGGAAAAACCTGATACTAGCTCTGAAAAAGGGATCGCTATGCAACAAGGGACTGTAAGATATTTTGATCTTGAAGGTGGATTTTGGGGCATTTTAACTGACGATGGTCAGCAAATTCTGCCAAGTAACTTAGCAAAAGAATATCAAAAAGATGGTTTACGTTTGAGCTTTAGTGCCGCTGAAGTGACTGACATGATGACGATTCAGCAATGGGGTATTTTATCGACCCTAAGCAATATTGAAGTTATCGGCCAGGTGGAAAGTAAAGGTGGTAACCCACTTATCTAGTTCTTTAACTAGAACTAGGCTTAGGTCTTTTTAAGACTAGTTTGCTCAGCTTATAAAAATAAGCTTATTTTTTACAATGGGTTGATCTATAACAGGTCAGCCCATTTTTATTGCTGCCGCTTTAATTATTCGCCGCTTTAATCAATACCCCTCTTGAATTAATACCTTCTTTAATCAATGTCTTGTTTAGTCAA
>NZ_MCVI01000012.1:10878-25866 GCF_002873135.1 Shewanella sp. 10N.286.48.A6 | reverse complement strand
TAGTCAATGTCTTGTGTAATCCGTAAGTTGTTGCGTGGGACTTGCTAACACAGTTGGTTCAGCAAAACGTCTCACATCACTAAATTTACAATTTAAACACTAATGTAAATGATAATGGTTTCTATTTACATTGTTGTTGCCGCTTTGTTAGTATCGCCTCCTAAATTAGTTGGTTCTAACAAAAGGATTGTTTTTAATATGAAATCTCGCTATCACACGTCGTTATCCCTAGGTGCAAAAGCCGTTGCTACCGCCTTGTTTTTTAGTGGCGCTCCTGCCTATGCTGCTGAAGTAGAAACTGAAGCTTGCGATAAAAGCGAAAATATTGAATGCCAGTCACAAGAAGCCATCGAGCGCATTGAAGTCCACGGGGTGAAAAGTTCGGTGTATTTTTACGATACATCAGGGGATAAACGTCGCGTTGCCGATCTAGTTGATACCCCACAAATGATCACGGTACTGACTCAAGATCAAATTCAAGAATCTGGCTTAACCGATTTAAAAGATATTTTGTCTACCCAAGCGGGTGTGACCTTGGGCACCGGTGAAAACGGTAATGCTTTTGGTGATCGCTATATTATTCGTGGCCATGAAGCCCGCAGTGATGTGTTTGTTGATGGTTTGCGCGATCCGGGCATGACCACCCGTGAAAGTTTTGCCACCGAACAAGTGGAAATAACCAAAGGCCCAAGTTCAACCTTTGCTGGACGCGGATCATCAGGCGGTGCCGTTAACAGTGTCACCAAAAAAGCCTCAACTGCTTATAACTTTGGCCGCGTTGATGCCGCAGTCGGTACCGATGATCACACTCGTTTTACTGTTGATTATAACGTGCCGCTAACTGAAGATGTCGCGCTGCGAATTAACGGCCTGATTGCCGATGAAGATAAGCCGGGCCGTGAAGGCATTAGCTCAGAAAGAAATGGTGCTCAATTGTCTTTAGTGTATGAAGCGACTGATGCTTTGTCATTTATCGCTGATGGTTACTACATGAAGGCCGATGATGTGGCTGATTTAGGTAGCTACTTTGACCAAGATACTCGCAAGCCAATCGAAGATATTCCAGTTTATGCTCAAGATTCTGACTTTCTCAGCTCTGATGTCAGCACGTTTACCTTGCGTACCGAATATGACATTTCAGACAGCTTAACTTTCTACAATGCTACTCGTATTGGTCGCACTGAAAATGGCTATATAACTACGGGTATGAGTGGCACTAATCGCGCAGCCAGCGATGTTGACGCGCCGGGGGCTGAAACCTTAACCATTAGCACCCATCAAGGACGCCAAGATGTTGAATACTGGAACACTCAGTTCAACTTATTCTGGAATACCGATATTTTAGGTATGGAGAATAAGTGGGTATTTGGACTCGAATATAGCGATGAATCAGTGGATAACGGCTTGTATGATATCGTCAATAATAACGCCACTAATTGTATCGTCGATGGCCGCCGAGGCGAGTCTGGTGCTTACTGTATTATTGATGGTAATGGCGATGAAGTTGATAATATCGACCAGCTGATGGGCCGTACTTATTCAAAAGGGGCATCTGATGCCATATATAACATCGAAACCATCTCGGCTTACTTCATGGATACCGTGGCAATCACCGAAGAGGTAGAACTCTTTTTCGGCTTCAGACAAGATAGCTTTGATTACACCAATGACACTTCAAGTAGCCGTAATGGTGATATTTTATATGACTATTCCGACAGCATGTATAACGGCCATGTTGGCTTAGTGTATAGCCTGACAGAAGCAGGCAATATATACGCCAGCTACAGTACCGCGACTAACATCAATGGCGGTGAGTCAGACCTTGGTGCAAGTTGTGGTTATGGTGGACTTTGTGGCACACCTGAGCAAGTACTGGCAGCGGATCCAGAATTGGTTGAGAATATTGAACTGGGTACTAAATGGATGCTGTTTGACGATAGCGTGATGTTTTCTGCCTCGGTATTCCAAATCACTAAAGATGATGTAATGGAAAGCGTCGGTGATAGCTATTCAACCTTAGGTAGCCTCAATACCGGTAAAAACCGTGTAGAAGGGATTGAAATTGGCATGGTGGGTAACATTACTGATGCCTTTAGTATTCAGCTTTCAGCGTCATTAATGGACTCAGAAGTACTTGAATCATTTAATGAAGATTATATCGGTAAAAAACTGAGTAACTTTGCTGATGAAAGTGCCTATTTACAGCTCCGTTATGAGATTAATGACATGTTTGTCATTGGTGGTGGTTACACTTATCAAGGCGAAATGTACGGTGGACAACCTGATACTGCAGCAGGATATGATACTGAAAATGGCCGTTACAGCATAGAAGTACCCGCTTACCAAGTGGTGAGTTTATTCGCTAATTACAATGCCACTGAAGACTTAACCTTCCGCGTTAATGTTGGCAACGTATTAGATGAAGAATACTGGACTGCAGCATATCGTTCAGGGTCATTTATGTACCTAGGTGATGCAAGAAATGCGAATTTAACTGCCACATATGAATTTTAATTAAAGGGATTATCATGATTGTTATTGAGAAAATATTGACTGCTGAAGAAGTGAGTTTATTCAGGCAGCAATTAGCTGGGGCACCATGGTTAGATGGCAAGCAAACTGCCATGGGCATGGCGGCGTCAGTCAAAAATAACAATCAAGCTGATGCCAATGATGATGTGGTGCGCCAACTGGCTAATAAGTTGTTGGCGCAATTTGGTAATAACCCCAAGGTCGTTTCGGCGGCCTTACCCCATAAAATTTTTCCGCCTTGCTTTAATCGCTATGGTATATCTGAAGAATATGGTTTTCACGTTGATGCAGCAGTGATGCGTATTCCTGGCACTAATGAGGTGCTAAGAAGTGATATGTCGATGACCACCTTTTTAAGTGAGCCAGATGAGTATGATGGCGGCGAGTTAATCATTGCTACCGAGTTTGGCGAGCAGCAAATAAAGCTGCCTGCAGGTTACGCGGTATTGTATCCATCTAGCAGTTTACACAAGGTAACGGCAGTGACCCGTGGTGAACGAGTAGCAGCTATTACCTGGATGCAAAGCATGGTGGCTGATGGCAGTTTAAGGCAAAACCTTTATCAGCTTGATCAAACCATTCAAAAGCTCATTAGCCAAGGTAATACCGATCGCAGTGAGTTAGATAAACTGCACAATGTTTACCATAACTTGATCCGTCAATTTACTCAGCTGTAAGCTTAAATCCGTGTTAAAAGCTAACTTGCTAAATGGCGCTGTTTATAATCAACAGGGCAAATGCCATAAAACTGTTTAAACAGGCGACTAAAATGGCTAGCACTGTGATAGCCCAGTGAATAACACACTTGGGTTATTTGCTGGCCTTGCTCTATCAGCGTCGCAGCTTGAGTTAAGCGGCTTTGCTGCTGATAAACCATCGGCGTGCAGCCCAAATGCTGTTTAAATTGCTGAAAAAACTTACTGCGGCTCATACAGGCTTGTCGGCACAAGGCATTAATATCTAATGGCTCGCTGAGGTGCTGCTTAATATAGTGTAACGCGGCGTTGAGGCCATTAAATTGCGGGTCGTTATGACTGTGATGCAATAAAAAGTCACGAGTTTGATGACGCATTAAGCGCACTATTAATTCTGAAATCGCCAAATCAATCAGATAACTGCGGTCCTGTTCATTCTCGGTATAAATCGCCACAATTCTGTCTAATAGCGCTTGTGTTTGCTGATTATGGTGGGTATGCACTAAAGATGGTTGGTATTGCCAGTGGCCATATTGCTTATCGATAGGCGCGCTCAGATTGAGTTTATCGGCAATTTGTTGTACCCGTTCGGTTGAAATCTCAATGGCTAAACAGGTGGTGGGTTGATGGATTTTAGCCTCAGGAAAATCAATTTCTACGGCTTGATTGGGCGCCATAATAAAAGATTCATGGGGGTAAAACGCCGCCTCATAATCATCTACCGAGTGCATCACTTTTTTACCCGTCACCATGCCGCAAAATAACAGTTGATCAGATTGTAGTGCCACCCGTGAGGCTTGCTCAAAGGTATCGTAAATACTCAGTTCAGATTCAGGTCCAGCAAAACTAATCTTGTTTTCTACTAGTACCTTTGGCTTGCTGCGCTGCAGTTGTAGGCGTCCACTGATCATATTGTTCCCTCACAGAGTGATACCAAGTCATTTGGTATATTTGTTCCTGAACAACAATCCTTACTTATGCTGTGATAGCTTTTCCCTTAAAACTCGGAGCTAATTCGTTAACTTAAATCATTAACTTAGCTCAGCTTATGGGTAATGTCGCCATGAGCTAGACAGTAGTTTCACAATCATTTGTACTGTGAGTCAACAGCTGTGGATTCTCAGAATAGTCACTTTCCAATAATTGATTTAGCTTAATTAGTTATCCAAAAAATACAATTAGAGGAAAGTAGCATGATTTACGCAGCACCCGGCGAAGCAGGTTCAGAAATGAGCTATAAATCTGTATATCAAAACTTCATAGGCGGTCAGTGGGTTGAGCCTGTTAATGGCAAGTATTTTGACAATATCAGCCCAGTAAATGGCCAAGTTTTTTGTAAAATTCCCCGTTCAGATGCACAAGATATTGAGTTAGCCCTTGATGCAGCCCATAAAGCTCAAGCATCTTGGGGTAAAACCTCTGCCACGGAGCGTTCTAATATTTTATTAAAAATAGCCGATCGCATCGAAAATAACCTAACGGCTCTGGCAGTGGCCGAAACTTGGGATAACGGTAAAGCCGTGCGCGAAACCCTTAATGCCGATATTCCCTTAGCAGTTGATCACTTCCGTTACTTTGCTGGCTGTTTACGTGCCCAAGAGGGCAGCGCCGCAGAGATTGATGCCAATACCTTGTCGTACCATATTCATGAGCCGTTAGGGGTTGTTGGGCAAATTATTCCGTGGAACTTTCCTCTATTAATGGCGGCGTGGAAGCTTGGGCCTGCACTCGCTGCGGGCAACAGCGTGATCCTTAAACCTGCGGAGCAAACACCAGCATCGATTCTATTTTTAATGGAGTTAATTGGCGATCTGCTGCCTGCTGGGGTGCTTAATATCGTTAATGGTATTGGTGAAGAAGCAGGTCAAGCGCTCGCAACCAGTAAGCGTATTGCCAAAATTGCCTTTACTGGCTCAACTCCTGTTGGATCGCATATTTTAAAATGCGCCGCTGAAAACATTATTCCCTCCACGGTCGAGCTAGGTGGTAAGTCACCCAATATCATCTTTAACGATGTGGTTAACTTTGAAGATGAATATTTAAGTAAGTGCGTAGAAGGCGCGGTACTGGCCTTTTTCAACCAAGGAGAAGTATGTACCTGTCCGTCACGGTTACTGATCCAAGAAGATATTTACCCGCAATTCATGGAAATGCTGATAGAGCGATCAAAAGCGATCAAGCGTGGTAATCCCTTAGATACCGACACCATGGTTGGCGCGCAGGCATCGAAAGAGCAGTTCGATAAAATATTAGGCTACATTGATATCGGCAAAAAAGAAGGCGCTGAAGTGTTATTAGGCGGCGAGATTGCATCTGTGGGTGATAATTTTGATAGTGGTTATTATATTCAGCCAACCTTGCTTAAAGGCACCAATGATATGCGCGTGTTCCAAGAAGAGATTTTTGGCCCAGTGATATCGCTCACCACCTTTAAGGATGAAGCCGAAGCACTCGCCATGGCCAATAACTCTGACTTTGGCTTGGGCGCAGGAGTGTGGACCCGAGACACTAACTTGGCTTATCGAATGGGGCGTAATATTCAAGCAGGCCGAGTGTGGACCAACTGCTATCACATGTATCCAGCCCATGCGGCATTTGGCGGTTATAAAAAATCAGGCGTGGGCCGTGAAACCCACAAGATGGCCTTAAATCATTACCAACAAACCAAAAACTTGCTGGTGAGTTACGACATTAACCCGTTAGGTTTTTTCTAAGCGATTAATCATGGGATAGTTGCAGCTTGATAGTTAAAGGCTATTTTTCAAGGTCATTTTAACAGGCTATTTTCAAGCTAAATATTAATAGGGCAAACAAGTTAGCTTGCTTGCCCTACTTATAATCTAAGACGACTCTCTTTTAGAGAGATGGGTCATGAGTAAATGAATTAACCCCATATACACAAATGCGCTCCAAGAGATGGCATCACTTATTTTATAGTCTAATTCGGCACAATAACCGACACTGCCATCATATTCTTCATTGGCTTCAGCCCAAAGACTGCTGCTGCCACTAAAAACCATCACCAGAATGCCTAAGCTAAATAGGTTGCTGGTTACTCCCCAAAGTGACCATGATACTAGCTCTATTAGTATGATTAGTCCCAGTGCAATAGTCGCCACCACCTTCTTGGTTAGCAGAGTTTTAGGCAAAAAATGGATGATAAACAGCATCAATAAGGTCATTAAGGCCGCATATTGAAAGAAGGTATAAATGGTGTCTGCGGCAACCGATTTCAGCATAAAGCTGAGCAGTATTCCCGCGCCTAAGACAATAACATTGAAGCCTGCAAAGATTTTTATCGGCAACTTTTGGTCTAATAACAGCGCCCCAGCAATGCTGAAGAACAAATACATGGCTAAAATGGGCCAAAAACCGAGTATATTGAACCACTCAATGGGAATATAACTAATTGCTAAATAATTACAGACTCCCCCCCAAATGATGGCCAGAAAAATCAGCAAATTAAATTGTAATTTACTGATTTTATAATCAGTTAAAAAAACCGCTGAAAGCTGCTGTTTTATCTTGTCTTGATGTGAATCAACCATGTTGCACCATTGTTATATTCCCCTTATTAATCAACAGCTAATTTTAATAATGGTAGCTTTTTTTATAAACTGCTTACAATGGTGTTTAGGTCGAAAACTAGCCTGATAAGCACTAAATTTGTGGTTTTTGCTTATCAGTCACAGGTTTAAGCTTCATTTAAGTGTTAAGCCTGATGATAGTGATGTGATAACAGTAACAACTTGCCAACTGAGCCACTGCTATTTGTTGATGACGATAGAATTTAGTTAACTTTTATCGCCGCATGAACAGACAAAGTTATTAGCAAAAATAAAATAATTAAAACAAAATTTAAAGGAGACGACACGTGAAGAGAGTCGGGATCGTGCTGTTGTGCATGTTTATGCCAATAGCGACAGCGTTTGCAGAGCAAACCAAAACCCTTTCAGTGGATGTATTGTGGCAACTAAGCCGTTTAGGTAATCCTACTATTTCCCCCAATGGCGATTACATCATTGCACCTGTCACTAACTACGATGTGCCTGAAGATAAAGGCTCAACTCAATTATGGTTATTTGATAAAGAGGGCAACAGCCAGCGCCCAATTACCGCTCAAGGTTTACGTGTGAGTGAGCCAACCTTCTCACCAGACAGCAATACTTTAGCTTTTATCAGCAAGCGTGATAAAGACGAAGCGGGTCAAGTGTACTTATTACCAATGAACTCACCAGGTGAAGCCCAGCGCTTAACTGAGGTGCCAAGTGGCGCTTATGGAATTAAGTGGGTGGGTGAGCATATTTACTTTATCAGTTCAGTATTTCCAGGTAAAAACTGGGATCAAGTAGCCGAGCAATTAAAAGCTGATAAAGACGATAAAGTATCAGCCCACCAATGGAATGCACTACCTTATTCAAGCTTTGATCATTGGCTTGATGAAGACCGTGAAGCCCATGTGTTTCGTATCCCTGCTAAAGGTGGCGATATTGAGCCAATTACTCAGCCTTTAAACAAGCAGTTACCACGTTCGTCGCAAAGTGCAGCTAGCTATGACATCGATCCAGCTGAGGGTTTTATTGCCTTTAATAGCAACGGTTGGGACAACCAAGTTGACGCTAAAATCGATATCTTTTTCGCTGAAATCGGTAGCGCTAAGGTTGAAAACCTAACCCCGAACAACCAAGCGCCAGATGCAAACCCAACATTTAGCCCAGACGGCAAAACCTTGGCTTTTACCCGCCAAACGATTCATGGTTTTTATGCCGATACTGCCAAGCTAATTTTGCTCGATGTTAACAAGCGCAGCGAAAAAGTGATTGCCAAAGACTGGGATCGCAGCGTCGCGCGTTTTGTGTGGACACCCGACAGCAAAGGCTTTTATGCAGCCATTGATGATGCCGCCACAAGACGCATTTTTCATATCAATGCTAAAAACGGCAAAGTAAAAGCCATCACTAAAGCGACTAACTTTGGTATGCCTGCGCTGGCGAATGACGGCACCTTAGTGGCCGCCAATGACAGCTTTACTTATCCAGCGCGCTTGGTAAAAATCAATCCACGTAATGGTAATAGTACCCGTTTAGACAGCTTTAATGATGAAATTTTAGCGGATATCGATGTGGGCACTTATGAGTCGGTGACCTATAAAGGTTATAACGATCAAGACATTCAAATGTGGGTTCATTATCCTCCGGGTTTTGATCGCAGCAAAAAATACCCATTAATGATGCTGATCCACGGTGGTCCACACAATGCCATTTCTGATGGTTTCCACTATCGCTGGAATGCGCAAACCTTTGCGTCATGGGGTTATGTGACGGCGTGGCCAAACTTTCATGGTTCAAACAGCTTTGGTCAAGACTTTGCTGACAGCATCAACCCAGACTGGAAAAACAAGTCACTGGAAGATGTGTTTAAAGCGACAGAGTGGTTTAAGCAAAAAGACTGGATCGATAACGATCGTTTAGTGGCGGGTGGTGCAAGCTATGGCGGCTACTTAACCTCGATTATATTAGGTCAAAAAGAACAGCCATTTAATGCGTTATTTATCCATGCTGCGGTCTATAACATGTACTCGCAAATGGCGGCAGATTTCTCGGTTCACAGTACCCGTTTTGGTAACTACTGGGACAAGCCAGAAATCTACAAGGCAATTTCGCCCCATTATGGCGCAGAAAACTTTAATACCCCAACCTTAGTGGTTCATGGTCAGCTTGATTACCGTGTGCCAGTCGGCCAAGGGTTTGAATTATTCCGCACCCTGCAAACCCGTGGTGTCGAGTCGAAGATGATTTACTTCCCTGATGAAAACCACTGGATCATGAAGCCGAATAATTCAATTTATTGGTATAACCAAGTTGAGCAGTGGATGAACCGCTTTGCTGAACCTGGAGCTAAATAGTAGGGGCGAAATACAAATATTTAAGCCTTACTAACTGATTAAATATCACTTATAAAAAAGGCTGTTGCAGAACTTTCTGCAACAGCCTTTTTATTATCAGCAACGTAAGCGTTGTTAATTATGGTTACTTTTTAAAAATCTCTGCTCAGAAAGCTTAAACTTTAAATCTAAAACCTAAAAAGTGAAGCTGGTTTGCAGTGCTGCGCCCATATTATTTTCATCACTGTAATTGGCTGAAATATCGATATTAAATACTCCAGCAATGGATAAGCCTAAACCGGCAGTCACGCTGTTATCGATATTATCTGTTAAATCTGTTTGGTAGCCGGCGCGCAATTTAGCCCAGCTAGCAGGGGTAAACTCAAGCCCAATAGCCGCGAGTTGGCGATTGTCATTACTGCTATCAAACTGGTTAAGCGTGCCGTCAATATTGCTATAACCTTCAGATTCATTTAACTGCACATCAATGGCTGCGGTGATAAAACGGTTTTGATAATTTGCACTCACTGTATAAGTCGGACTTATTTCATATTGACCTTGCACGCCATTAATTAGCTCAGTGTCATAGCTATTCTCGATTAAGTTTTTCCCCACAAAACCAAAGCCAAATCCGGCGTTGTGTTGATAAGCAATACCGACATCAAGGTTCATGTTGCCTTGATCGTTTTGGTAGCGATCATCATCCCAGTCATCAAACTCAAAGTTATCAATGTCGGTAATATAATTTATGGTGTTTACCTGCTGATATTTAGGTGACACCCCATAGTAGAGCTCGCCTGTGGCAAACTGATGCGACTTAGCTAAGCTGACACCAATTTCGGTAACAACTACACCCATGGTTAACGCTTGAGAGTTCAGATCTTGGTTGATGATATTGCTTGGATCAAGATCGCTATCAGCAATATCAGCAAACACCAGTGCATCGGCATAGGCTTGGGCAAACAGGTTGACCGATACAAATTTATTGGGGATCGCAATGGCTAACTGGGTGCCCACTTGTACTTGGGCGTAATTGCCTTGGATCAACTGCAGTTGATCGATCACCACTTGGGCATCAGCTTCAGTTGGCATGCTGATGTTTTTAAAATCATCATAAACGTCTGAAAAATCTTCAACATTCTCGATAGTGTCAGTGGGATCGTTAGCGTGTACCCCAAAAGCAGGGAACAATACCGCCACGCCATCGGACTCTTTAAAACGCGCCGTTAATGCAGGGTTATGAAACGGCGCCGTTAAATAATCGGCGCTGCTAACGCCAACGCCGCCCATGGCATGTGAGCGCGCATCAAAACTGTGATTGTTAGCTTGAACTGAGGTAGCAAAGGCCGCGGCCATGCATAAAGGAAGGTAGCGTAGTGTTCTTGTGGTTATTATAGGCATATTAATCCAGCAACATATTGTTATTAATAGTTTTATTGAAGTTGTTCGAAGCGGGATTATAGCATTGCTTAGGTTTGTTGTTACCAAGTGTTTGTGCTTATGTGAACTGAGCTGCATTGTTTTTATATTTTTTAGCCTATTAGCAAGTGACGGTTTTAAAGCATCACTTTAAAGCATCACTTTAAATCATTAGCTCAGTTACTTCATTTCCACGAGGTTGCAGGCACAGATATTAGTACTGGGTAAAAAATACAGTAACACGGTATTTTGTTGCGCATTTCGATTAGTAATTTGAATCGTAAGGTTATGGACGCCTTTTTTACTGATATTTCTTTTAGCAAAGGCCTCTAAGTGGCTGGCATGTTGTGGTAATGGCAGCTCAGTATTATGCCTAATTAATTCATTGTGGGTTAAGTTTAAAATGTAGGTGTCTTTCTCTTTATAAGCGCTAAGTACATCGCCTGTTAAATACAGGGTTGCAATAGGATTGCCATCGGTCGTGAAGTAACGGTAGCTGATACTGGCTGAACGTTTTTGTAAGGTAAAATCAGCGATCAGCGAGTGATGTTCAATGGTGTCACTATTAGGGTTTTTCGCCACTAATTCATTGCGACAAGATAGCACCATATCCACTTCGGTGGCTTTGATATGCTGGTAAACAATGACGATGCTGACAATGGCCATTAAGGCCGCCAGTATTCTGAATATGATGCGATTAGTCACAGAGTGATACCTCAGCTAGCCATTTATCGGAGATAAAATTCGGGGTTAAACTAAAATCACTGCTTTTAATATTGCGCATTAAGTTATCGCCATTTGGCTTTTGCCGAGCTAAAGAGATATTTAACACCTGCATGTCGTTAGAAAATGCCAGATACACTTGTTGCCACACTAAGGTGTTGCATTGGTTGAGAGCAGCAATGATTTTTTCTTCAGAGGGCTTATCTTGTTGCATTGATATGCTGGGTGACTCAAGCCACGTCAGTTTTATTTGTTGCTGATTATCTAATTGCACAATGCGGCTATTTTTGACTGGCGTTTGTGCAGGTTTAAACAGTATGTATTGATGCATTGCTGCAATAATGGCGGTTAACACTACAAGCACCAATGCAGTGGTATAGATAAAGTGTTTTTTATGCTTTGCAGATTGCTGAATCCAACTGGCTGCTGGTGGGGTGATATTGAGCCGATAACCTTTACGCGGAATGGTTTCAATTAATTCAGCATAATTTTCGCCAAAGTACTTACGCAAAGTAAATACTGCTTTTGCCACTGCCGATTCACTCATAATAGGGCTTTGGGAGCCAGCACAGGCTAATTGGCCTTTGGTCATGATGCGATTGGGGTGAAGACTTAATTGCTCTAAAACCTGACTTTCGGTGCGGGTAAGGTGCAGCTGAACTTGAGATTCAGTATTGAGTATTTGGCTATTGGCAATATCAAATTCAAAGATTTCAATGCGCATTTAAATCACACTCAGATAAACATTCTATTGTTAAGTTTACTGCAATTAAATAATTACAAACATTCTACAAATCACAGTTTTACCATACAGCACTAACTTTGCAGCTGGCTTTTGCTAAAAGCCACTCATTACTTCTTTGTTATGACCAATAGCCATTGCAGTCGCGGCTGCTCGTATCAAGCTCCCGCGCTTCGGATATTGCTAGTTCTGCTACGGACAATTAACTTAACGTGATCTGGGTCACATTAGATTTTAAGTAATCTCAAAAGTAAAACTCTGTAATTAGTATTACGTGCTAAATGCGGATGCTTTTTTGATATTTAACGCTGTTAAGTTGAGTTTTTTCGCTATTTAATCCATCTTCAATTCGATTTTTCTAATGGAGTGATTAACTGAAATATTACTTTGAACTAGCTCCCGTTGCCATTTTTCCTGTCTGTCATGCTTATCTCAAGCCAGAAACGTAAGTGCTGAAGATGTACTTTTTAGCGTTCTGCCAGTTATCAACACTCAGCTTAAAAGTTGGGAATAAATATAAAAATGCGAGGCAAGTGATTATGAAAACTCTAAATAGAAGACAAGCGATCAACCGTATTATTGGTATTTCTACTGCGGCAGCGGGCGGGGCACTTATCGCTAATCCTGTTATAGCGGCAGTGACCAACGTTAGCGGAGATTGGAAATTAGAAGTGGGTACCCGCTTAGCTTATAGCAAACTTGATCCCATGGTTGTGGCAAAACGTGCTTATGAAACCGGTAATGGCTGTATGTTCCAAGTATTTGATAGCATTATTCAAAGCTTGGCAGAATCAGATTCTGTTGATGCTGATAAGTTCGCCCAAGTACCAACCGCCATGGCGCATTATGGCTATGCAGGCATGCTAGGAGAAGGCACTGTTTGTGGCAATATTAACGCCACAGGTATGTTGGTTAATTTATTATCCATTAATGGTGAGCCTGCCAATGCAATGTTAAGTCAAACCATGCGTTTTTATGAATCAGAAACACTACCGTTTCAAACGGCTGAATTTATTGAAGGCATAGGCGCTGACATGACAGAGACCTTAGCTCAAGTCGGTAAACCTACAGCGGCAAATAGCACCCTTTGTCACAGCTCTATTAGTCTTTGGGCCAGTGAAAATGGTAAATCATTTAGTGAAAAAGGCATGCGCTGTAAACAGCTTTCAGCCTCTGTGGTCTATGAATTAGTTGCAATGCTTAACAAGGCTTTTGATGGTGAGACCGTAAATGATCACCCAGTTTCAGATGCGACTCAAGATTGCCAAGGTTGTCATACATCGTCATCAACATTTGCCCCTAGTGTGCAAACGAATATGTCATGTAATACCTGTCACGGCGGCCACTAATTGCTGGGAGTAATAACATGAAACATCTTAAATTATGTAGTGTCATTGGCTTGAGTTCGATGTTGTTGTTTGGCTGTGGAGGCTCTGATGATGAAACTATCGATCCGCCAATTGAGCCACCTGTAGAGCCTCCGGTATTGACGGTCAATATTGATCAAACTGAGACCTTAACTGCTAGCTTACAATCTGTTGATGCAGAAAATGGCGCAGTGACAGTAAAACTGACAGGTGATGATGATTTGTCGGTCACTGACGCAAGTGCATTTAACCTGATTATTATGGGTTACCCTTCAAAGACGCAGTCGTCAACCAAGTACAATCTGGATTGGCATCAGGCGAGTCATGCAAATTGCATTGAGGCTGAAACCTGCTCACTTGATATCAATGAAGCTGAATCAGGGCTGTATTATTTAACCTTAGACAGTGTGAATTGGAAAACTGCGGTTGAGACTTACCGGGTAGCCTTAGAAGTTAAAGGTGACAAAGCTCATTATGAATTAGTGTTTATGGATTAAGGTACTTACCAATGTACTTTTAAGCTAGCTGTAAAAATGACAAAGCCTTTTCATTATGAAAAGGCTTTTTTACTGCTCAAATGATCGATTAACTCAGAAAGCGATCAATAGTTTTTTGCACATCATTGGGCATGATGGGCTTCGTCAGGTAATCATCAGCACCAATTTTTAAGGCTAACTCTTGATCAGATGCTTCAACCAGTGAGCTGACTACCACGATCGGAATATTGGCCGTTTCAGGCTGATCTTTAATAAACTTGATTACTTGATAGCCATTGATATTAGGCATAGTGATATCGACGAAAATTAAATTAGGGCGAATGCTTGCAAACATTTCGATAGCAGCATCGCCAGAATTTGCAGTCATAACCCGATATTCATCGCCCAAAATTGCCAGTAACAAACCTGTGCAAACAGGATCATCATCAATAACTACAACCGTACGTTTTTCCATTAATGCCTCATTAACAACTAGATACTCTTGGTGTTGTATTGTCATTATAGCTTAAAGCGACAGCGGAAAATGAAATATCAAGCCAGAAACAATATTGAGGGGAATTTTGTTTCTGGCATTGTCGTTATCAAACCAAGGTTTGATATTGCGGTAGTTAGTTTGCTTAGAAGGTGGCAATAGAGGCCAGGTGTGCTTCAAGTTCTGCTTCTGTGGTGGGGGTAATCTCAAGTTCAATTGAGAGCGGATCGCTACCATTAAGCATAAATGCCGCTTGTTTGTTGTGATCGTAATGAAACCATTTTCCATTGATACACACGTCGGTATAGCAGTTCGGTAGTAATTCCATGAGTACACCTATTATTTTATGTGATGGAGCTTGTAGGGTTATATTTGTGACACTAAAGCACAGTTTGAATGTGCTTTAGTGATCTTAGTCACCTTTATAAGACAATAGTTAAGCTAGGAGCACCTTGATCTGCATCAATTGAGATAGCGTTTTGTTGGATGGGAAAAGACTTTTCGTAACACAAAACACTAAAAGAGGCTTACTTTAAGCCTTATTTAGATATTAATGCTGCTTTTTGCCTATTCTTTAGGGTTAACCTTTGTTGATGGTGTTCACCAATGGTTATTCGGCTGCGGTTATTCGCTAGCAGTTATTCGGCTGTGGTTATT
>NZ_MCVI01000012.1:0-10170 GCF_002873135.1 Shewanella sp. 10N.286.48.A6 | reverse complement strand
ATTCGCTAGCAGTTATTCGCCAGTGGCTATTCGGCTGTGGTTATTCACTAGCAGTTATTCGGCTGCGCAAATAAGCTGCTATGCTTTAATTTTTGTAGATTGGCACTCGCCGATGGATTAAATGCTTTGAACAGGAGAATATCCAATGAATATTGCTGTAACAGCAACTAGTGGTCAACTTGGCGCTGCAATAGTAAATGCCCTGCTTGCTTTAGGCCCCAATTACAATGTAATCGCCCTTGCTAGAACCGTCGACAATGCCAAACACCTTGGGGTTGAAGTTCGCCCAGGTGATTACGATAATCTCGCTGAGCTTGAGACTTCGCTTAATGGTGTCGATACCTTATTACTGGTATCAGGTATGGCAGCCCCTGAAGCGCGTATTCCTCAGCATCGTAATGTTATTCAAGCAGCCAAGCAGGCAGGGGTTAAAAAAATTGTCTATACCAGCGTTCAAGGCGCTGAGGAAGACACTGCATTTTCTCCGGTTATTCAGAGTAATCGACAAACCGAGCTAGATGTCCAGAGCTCAGGGCTTGAGTGGGTTATAGGCCGAAACGGTATCTATATTGAGCCAGATATTGAGTATATTGATAGCTACAAGGCGGCCGGCTTTATTTCCAATTGCGCTGGCGATGGCAAGTGCGGTTACACCACTCGAAAAGAGCTGGCATTTGCCTATGCCTGCATGTTGACTGAAGATAAACATAACGGCCATGTTTATAACCTCCATGGTGAGTCAATAACTCAATATCAATTGGCTGAATACTTGAATAAGAGTTTTGAGCTTAGCCTTAAATATATTCCTGTTTCAGTGGCGCAATACCGCGACGATCGCACCGCTGAACTGGGTGAATTTATGGGTACGGTGATTGCAGGTATTTACCAAGGCATACTTAATGGTAAATCAGATAACCCCAGCGACTTTACCCAAGCTGCAGGTCGTAAGCATCAAAGTTGGGATGATTACTTCTCAAGTCTTAACGCTTAAGTGTTAAAGCCCAAGCCTTAAAGCTTAATGTCGCCGTTAATGCGCGGCAATTAAAAGTTTAACGTCATAAAAAGCAAGCTGAAACTAACAAGGTCCTAGCTCAAACTAACTGGTTGCGTCTTGCTGAAGCGTAACCAGTTAATCCAAACCCTGTGTAAACCTTATAACAGCTCTCTACTGGTTAACATTGCTACAATTAAATAGTTGACAAAATCAACTAGTGCAATTATAGTTGACCTTATCAACTAGCTTTAACTTGTTTCATTAAGCCGGAGAGAGATTATGATCCCTAAAATTAACCGAGAAAATCGCTACCGCATTACCGTTGAAGAGCAGATCTCAGGCCAAGATACTGGCAAAACCTTAAGCTTTGAGTTTCAAGATAGGGAAGACCTATTCAACGCTGTTGAAAATATAAAAAAGGGCAGTGGCTTAGAAGCGCCGCTTGCCACCAGAGTCGCCGTAGCCTTACGACTGTTAGGGCCTGTGATGATGCAAAACCGTAAGCATCCACTATTTTTGGATTTTATGCCTCACTTTAAAACCTTTATGAACAATCTAAAAAGCACAGTAAAACAAACCATCACAGCTAAATAATCCCTAGGTTAATTTGATGCTTATCAAGATGATGTGTGCTGAGATAATCAGCTTTCAAAAAAGGCGCAGTCATTCACTGACTGCGCCTTTTTATTATTTAAGCCTGTTTTTAAACATTAAAAAAGGGCTTAAGGTATTTCAGTAAACCTCGTTACTTAACTGCTGAGTCCAGTGCATTGTAAGAGGCATGTTTACCTAGCTGTTTAGCAAAGTACTTGTTGGTTTCGGCTAAAATAATGTGTCTTAAACCAATAATCCCGATCAAGTTAGGAATAATCATTAAGCCATTAACGGTATCGGCCAGCATCCAAATAAGGTCTAGTTGAATAAACGCGCCGCCGGCAATCAAAGTTAAAAAGATAAACTGATATAGTTTAATACCTTGTTCACCTAAGCGTTTGCTGGTTAGGTAGTACCAACAACGCTCGCCGTAATAATGCCAACCTAGAATGGTGGTAAAGGCAAAACACACTAGAGCAATGGTCACCACATACTGGCCGACAATCACTGAGCCGCCAGAGGCAAAGGCTGCACTGGTCATTGCTGCGCCAGCAGTATCGCCATTCCACACACCGGTGATAATCAGCACTAAGCCTGTCATGGTACAAATCAAAATAGTGTCAAAAAAGGTGCCGGTCATGCTGACTAAGCCTTGCTCGACCGGTTCTTTAGTTTTAGCGGCAGCGGCCGCAATGGGCGCACTCCCTAAACCCGATTCATTAGAGAATACCCCGCGGGCGATACCAATTTGAATGGCTTGCGCCACCGTTGCGCCTAAGAAACCGCCTGCTGCAGCAATAGGGGCGAAGGCTGAGTGTAATACTAATTCAATGGCCGGAATGATTTGCTCAGAAAAGCTAAATAAAATCCACAAACAGGCCAATACATAACCTAGCGCCATAGTAGGTACTAACTTTTGCGCCACATTGGCAATGCGTTTAACGCCGCCGATCGTCACCGCAGCGACAAGGGTGGTGAGTACGAGGGCGGTAACCCAAGTCGGCACATCAAAGGCAATGGTCATGGCATCGCTAATGGCATTCACTTGGGCGAAAGTTCCGATACCGAAAAAGGCTACGCCGACACCAAAAATAGCAAAAATATTGGCTAGCCACTTTAAGCCGAGACCACGCTCAATGTAGTACATTGGCCCGCCAGCAATATTACCTCTGGCATCGGTGGTGCGATACTTTACTGCCAGCATACATTCAGCATATTTGGTTGCCATTCCAAAGAAGGCTGCTAGCCACATCCAGAAAAGGGCGCCCGGCCCACCGATTTTAATCGCGGTGGCGACGCCGACAATATTACCAGTACCGATAGTGGCAGATAGCGCTGTACATAAGGCCGCGAAGGAAGATAAGTCGCCTTTGCCGCTAGCAGGTTTAAATAATAAGCTTAAGGCCAGTGGCAGCTTAAGGACTTGGAGTAATTTTAGGCGAATGGTGAGATATAGCCCGGTGCCGATCAGTAAGCATAGGGTTATAGGGCCCCAAACAATGGCATTGATATCGGCTAAAAGCGCGTGAAAATTCATGGTATTCCTCGAATATTAAACAACAAAATTAATATGGAGGAGGAAAAGAAATGGCTGGATTTGTGGTACTGAGGAATACAGCTCATGCAGGTGTTCATCATGATTGATGACATTAGGCACAGCAGAAAACGACAGTGACCATAAATGAATACAGTCATCCTCTCCTCTGTCCTTTTGCCTGAGCGTTTCGCGGCAGTTGAATTAATTCAACTGCCACTTTCGCCTTCGGCGCTGTAATGACATTAAGCTGCGAACCACTAATGCTTACAGTCTCTCCAGAGGCTCGTCCAGTAACAGTCCTCACCACTAAGTGGCACCTGAAAGAGTGGTTTATTAAATGATATCAATACCATCCAACAAACTTGCCTCGTCGGTGTGGGGTTGCTCCCCACTCTCCTGCTACCTTCATCCGAACGGATCTTTTTGCTAAGCGATTAAAAAGTTTAACAAAAAGGACTGACAGCATGCGTGATGTTACCCATGTGCTCAAGAGATCTGTATCACAGTTTTATCAACAGGCTGTTTAACTGGTTTATATTTGAACGAGTGCTAATTTCGAGTGTTCTTTGTTAGCGCTCTTTGTTAGGGTTCGCATTTACAGCTTGGCAATACTAGCTACTGACTGCCATATTCAAATCAGTTGCTAACCTTTTTAGCGTTTCAACCTGGTGGGTAAGCTTCTCGCCTTGGTTGGCAACAGACTCTGATACTTGATGAGTTTTAACAACACTGCTAGCAACTTCGGCGCTGGCAGTATTAAGTTCTTGAACTGCCTGAACTTGATGCACCATGGTATCGGCAAGTTGATTGATATCACTGAGGGTCTCTGCGACCTTAGCGATAATACTGGTGAGCTCATTACTGGATTGCTCAATGACACTTTGGCCGTGCAGCACTTCTTTTTGGCTACGATCTAACAGGCTACGAATTTCGACTGCAGAGGTATTACTCTTAGCTGACAGCTCGCGCACTTGTTCAGCCACTACTGCAAAACCGCGCCCATGCTCACCAGCGCGAGCCGCTTCAATGGCAGCATTGAGTGCCAATAAGTTGGTTTGGTCTGCCACCGAGGTAATTAAATCTGCCACTGACATAATTTCTTTATTACTGACTAAAATTTTGCTGATAGCTTCTGTAGTAGCCGCCAGTGATGAGGCACTTAGCTGAGCCTGATCATTGATAAGTTGGCTGCGATTACGTAAATCGACCACAAATGATTCTGACTGCTCAACATCTTGAGTCATCCGGCTAAGCTGTTGGTTCATTTCTTCAGCGGCGCTGGCCTGAGATTGGCAGTTTTGATTTAAATCATCCACTTGATGATGCAAGTCTTCAGATTGTGTTTCAAGTACCTCAGCCATGCTAGACAGTTGCACCGCATTGTCACCCGCGCGATGTAAAATCGACGATAATTGCTGGGCGCTTTGCTCTGCATCATTTGCGACTTTTTCTGTTTGATGCTGAGATTTTTCAGCATGCTCAATGGCTTTATTACGTTGCTTGGCGGTAAAGGCTTGGGCGATAACAATTATAATCAGTGGCATTAATAAACCAGACCAAGCCTCTGTCATGTATGCCGTATCAGACAGTTCCATAACCGGAATGCTCACCCCTTGTAACTCTAACATTAGCATCCAAGATGACGCTGCGATCACCAGCGCACTCCAAATCGTCGCCATTAAAATACCTGCAGTTAAAAAGAAGGCGATCAGTAATACCGTTAACCATAGGCTCTGACTTGAATTGAGCACACCACCGTCCTGATAAATAAGGTTCAGTGCATGTAGAGCCATACCAAGGAAACCGACATTAAGCGCGAGGGTCGGCATTTTTGCCAAGCGCAAAATTAAGCCTGCACTTATCTCGGCAATAATTAAAAATATAGAGGTGCAGATCAATAAACTATGATCAAATTGCAGCCATTTAAACAGACTGTAAAGGCCGGTAAATAGTGATAAAAGTGAGAAAAATAGAATGACTTCCACATACCTGAGTTGAGTGTCATTCCAGGTATTATTGGTCGGGAAAAAAGCAGCACGCCACATTGCCAAAGGAGTCATAAAGTTGCCTCTTATAATACCAAGTAGAAAAGGCCTAGGGGATAAAAAACCGAATACTTACCTTAGCCTAAACTAAATAATTCAAATCTAAATTATTGTTTTTTATTGATTTATTAAAATTTGTTCTAGATTTACCATGGCTAAGGTGACAGCGGCAAACAGTTATCGCCTTAGACCATGGTTATCGTCACTTTTATTGTTTTAGATCAACCTTTTAGCATCGATTTTTTTAGGCCTTTATCGGTTGGCTTTTTGCCTAACCAGACACTGAGCACCGCTTTACGGAAGTCTTCACCTGGAGTGACAGCCAATTGCTGGCCATTTTTGTAACTAATCACACCTTCACCGGGCACGCTCATTAAGGTGAATTGATCGCCTGACTTAATGGGATCAGAAAAAGAGTTGATCAAGGATTCAATACTGGCGGCAATCGGCTCCGTTTTGCCGTTTGTTGCCCGATCAAAGCCTTCATTTAAGGCATCGATCATTTTTTCTGAGGTGATCATATCTGAGGTAATATTAAGCCGAATCGCAGTTGGGGAGTCGCTATCAATCACCTGTTGTGCTTGGGTACTGGTGCTGGTGGTAAACAAAGAACCGACATATAAGTCGATAAAAAATTTACTCCGAACTCCGGCGCCGTTTAACACCATAGTGCTGTTATTTAAAGTCACGTTTTCAGGCACACTGACACCTGAAATATCAACGGCAGCTGAGGCGCTGGCACACACGAACATTAAGCTCGTTGCGGTAATAATGCGTTTAATCATGTCATCCTCCATTAAGGATTAAAAAGCGCTGCCAATACTGAAACAGTTTGGTATTTAGCAGCGAAAGAGCATTAGTGGCTATTAGTTAAAAATACACTGGCTAGAATGCGTGGTTATATTCAATCCAATAGCTATCATCAGTGCTATCACTATTGTCTGTTTTATAGTTCACTCGCACGTTTTGGCGTTTGTTCATTTGATATGCCAAAGATAATTCACCGCTAAAGCTTGCCATTTGTAAGCCGCCATCCATGATGTCATCGCTCCATGACTTGCCTTGCATTTCTTCGGTATAAGAAGCGCTTAATAGCATCCACCAGTTATCATTAAAGGCATAACGGGCATAAACCATACCGGTTAAAATGAGTGATGGAACATCAATGCCACTGCTGGTTACCGGGATGTCTGTAGCTGTAATATCTTGCATGTTATCGCCAACGACTACAGCACCGGCATATAAAATTGGCCAAATATAGAAGTTATCAGTAACCGGAATCGTCATCACAGGACCCGCTTGCACCACTGCCATGCTGCCATAAAAAGGATGGTCAGCTAGGATGGCGTCAATAGACCAGCCGGTGCCGTTTGTGGTGTTGATAGTGCCATAACGTAAACGGTACGAACGCTTGCTGGTTTCATCATTAAATGTTGGTACAAGGCCGTAATCAGGATGCTCTATCATCCCAGTAAATTTAGGGCTTTTATCACCCTCGTTAAAGATATTTTTAGCTTCGAAAATAACCCCACTCTTTTGACCTGAATCAGCGGTTTTTTCCGACAGCATTAATTGGCCTTTAATGTTCATGCCTTCACTGCCGTATGATGCGCCAATAGAGGTGTAAACATCAGTTGGATTAGACATATCAATATCTGCTTCTGTGTCAGCAGCATAAGTTAAACCAGAAGTCATTGAAGCGAGTATTGCCATACTTAGAATGCGTGTTTTCATGGTAACTCCATTATTTTGTAATTAGTTTTTAATTAGTTTTTATCATTAGCGTTATAAATTTCTGAGGACTAATCCTCGTGGTACTGGCGATAGGTTGCGCCAGTACCCATTACTTCTTCACGTTTTATTGGGCTTGGTATGAACCTGCCATTAAACGGGTGTTGGTATATTTTTTACTAAAGAATACATAAGCATAAGCAGCATTAATGATGAAACTAGCTGCACCTGCTGCCAGCATGAGTTCATCATTGCGTGGTAGTGGAACCACGTTACTTTCGTACATGAATGGGCAGCTGAAGTAGTACATGAACGAGCCTGCTAAAGTGAATGCTCGAGCCTGTAACCAAGTGCCTTTTTTAATGAATAGCGCTGGTAATGTTGCTGCGATTAGCACCATCATTTGCGCCGTCGCAGAGCCTGGGAAATTGAGGTAAACGAACACAATATTCCAAACGTCGTAGGCGATAATCCAAAATGTGGTCATTGCTGGCCAAATCATGTCTTGCTGCTTACTTTTGTCTGAGAAAATTTTCGCCCAACCTGCAAGGGTGATAATAGATAGCACACCACCAGTTGCATTGAGGATATTGGCAAGATTACCCATACTGAAGTCTTGCATTACCGCTTCTGAAATATTAATCGCGAGGAATGCAGCAGCGCCGAATTTTGCCCATTTCATATCACCGACTTTGGTAAAGCGGATTAAGGTAAATAAGGCTGCAGCACCAACAACTGAGTACAGTTTTACCCATTTGAACCAGTAGGTGATCTCATAGCTTGACCACAGTGGAATAAGCGCTATGGGTAAGATGAACCAAAAAACGTAGTTACTCCATTTGTAGCGTCGGCACATTTCGTTTAATGCAATTAAGCCAAATAGCACCAGTAATACATGCCCATAAGCGCGGTATTCATACCATTTGTGAATGTTGAAGCCATCGTCTGCTAAGGTGAAGCGGATTTCTTCACTGTCAACGTAAGTTAATGTTGCCCCATCAAAGTCATTAATCTCATCACCCGCTTGGCTGCTAATCACCACACCTGTGGCAGTTTGCTGCCAACGCTGGGTTTCGACTTTATTAAAGCCGCCAGATTGTTTAGTGACACTGACAAGATTGTTTTCAGCAAATTCCATTCGATAAAACAAGCTACCTTCGCCGGGTTTGCCGTCTCTGGTGCCTTGCCATATTTGCCCTGGTAGCGGCTGAGTTTCTACTTGATGATTAATGGCGTCATCAGCGTTAGCTACGCTGGTGATGCTTACCATCATTAACGCAAAAACCGCGCTAAATAGTGTTATTAGTTTATGTTTCATAACAACGTCTCGTGTTGTATTAACCGAATACCGATGTGGTATTCGGTTGGAGGTGATTAGGCTGTTGCTAATTTCTTATCTTGAGCCGTTTGATCATCTTCTAATTCGCTGACTAATGGTGGTGGAGACTTTTCACCAAATGGTGGTTCACCATTTTTCTTCTGCATGGTGAAGTACCAAATTGCGAAAGGAACGTGTAAAGCAAGGTTGATGACGCCCCAGTAATACAGCACGTTATCGTTGGCCCAGCTGCTTGAATCCATTAGTGGTACAAACACGTCGCTGTTAGCGCGGATCAGTAGGTGGAATGCCAAGGTGTAAACACGCGCGATTATGTAAAGCTCTGGTCGACCTTTGATTAATGGGTATAGCTCTGCCGCCATCAAGATACAGAATGAACTTGCGAAGAACGCAGGGCTCTCACCGAATACAAAGGCTAGGTTCCAGGTGGTATAGAGGAAGTTCCATGCCGCTGTGGAATAAAACAGTAAGTCGTTTGGTTTGTCTTTACCGATAACCCAATAGACACGTTTACCATTTTTGTAGCGTGGGAAAGGAATAGTGACACAAAGAATGACACCACAGATTGCGTTAAAGTAGTTTGCTGTAGCAAAGTCTTTTAATGTGGCTTCTGCAATGTTTAACACTAAAACTGCATATAGAAATTTTAACACCCAGTCGCCGCGGAAAAACGCCAGCACCTTGTGTGGGTTTTGATGATATAGCCACGCGATACGGGCACCACCAACAACAATTGCAGTGGGGATTAATACACTGACCGTCTTAACCCAACGGAACCATCCGTCAAGTTGATCTGCCCATAGTGGGGCTGTCACTAATGAAAGTAGCCAAAAAGCGGCGGTTAATCTTGGTGTTCGGCGCATACCTTCAACCAAAACGAGTAATAAAACAATATAACCTGTCATTGATACGAAATATTGCCAGACTGGGATGTCCATAATGCCTCCGAGAGCATGTTATTTAGCAATCTATAGCTCCTAACTGATGGAGCTATGTTCAAAAAAATTCACGTTTTTGTTTAGTTCTTATTCGAATAGATCTTCAACATCCAAAGTTAGAGTAATAACTCTACTTTAGAGTCTTTACTCTAACTTAGGGTTTTAATTAGACCTTGATCTAAATCAAGTAATGATTCTGTTTTGGTTGTTACCTAAAGGTATTTAGCTTGTTAATGTGACCGAGTTAACAGGTTGTTTAATCGCTAAATAAGTGACTATTAATTCATGGTTTCGTTAAATTTATATATTAGGTTGCCATAATTTATTCAATATTTTCAGTAAATTAGAAATTATACAAATTACTTATGTGTGTGGGAGCCACTTTGGGAAGGGAATCGCTTTCAAGTGCTACGGGGCGGGATATATATTGGCTATTGTTGTAAACATTTCAGTAACAATTTTACTTTTAAGTGTGGGTGAAAAAGGGATTGTGACTGTGGCTGTAGTCATTGTAGTGAACAATTTTTGGACATTGAACGTAATTTATTTAACAACTCAGTGCTGAGAGCAGTCATTAAGTCTTAAATTGCCGCAGTTAGTCGCTGCAGTTAATGAAGCTTGATTTTAAGCATCAGTTATTACATCCGAGGAACCACTATGCCTAGTATAAATAAAGCCGTTAATAACCCAAGAGATACGAGTCAACATGGGCTGAATACCTTCGAGCAGTCTGTGTATAACGACAGTCAGCCAACGATCATCGGTGTGGCAGATTCGACTCACTATCTGGTGGGCGTAGTGGATGCGGATAATAACTTTTCAGGACTGACAGCAGGCAGCGCTTGCACAGTAGTTAATTCACTCGCAGAGGCTAAGACGCTGCTGCGAAGCCATTATTATTCCAGGGCTAATGTGGTATATCAAACAGCTTATGATGAAATGTGTGGTTTGGCTGCAAATGGTCATTATCATGAAAGCATAAAGCTATAACA
>NZ_MCVI01000011.1:39689-126421 GCF_002873135.1 Shewanella sp. 10N.286.48.A6 | reverse complement strand
GATTCCACCACTCGGGCAAAAGTGTCATTTAATTGTTAATTTAACAACTAAACAAAATTGTGGAGGCGCGACCCGGAGTCGAACCGAGGTCGACGGATTTGCAATCCGCAGCATAGCCATTCTGCCATCGCGCCGCAATTCATTTAATGAATTGGAGCGACATATCGGGTTCGAACCGATGACCTATATCTTGGCAAGGTATCGCTCTACCAACTGAGCTAATGTCGCTTTACAGAATCAATAACAAGGTGTTGTCGTTGACTTCGGGATGCATTTTTACTGTTTTAAGCAATTCTGTCAATGAAGTTTTATATTTTTTTCGTTGTTTTTAGTGCGTTTGTCGCATAAATAAACGCATCGAATAAATATTAACTGAACTTGGTTAAAAGCTATTCAGTATGAAAAATCTTAATTTGAAAAGACTGGGCTATTTCAGCTGAGAATATTCAAAAACTGCAATGTGATAATGGTTTGCTAATAAAAAAGCACTTCAAAGAAGTGCTTTTAATAGGTGAATTGCGCTTAGGCATTAATTAGGTTCTGTTTATGCACTCGGTAAAGACAAAGTCGTAATACCCAGCATTTTTTGCATAACGCCCACTACCTGACAGCTATAACCAAATTCATTGTCATACCAAACATACAAAATTGCACGTTTACCTTCTGCAATTGTTGCTTGAGAGTCAACAACGCCTGCATAACGCGAGCCCACTAAATCACTAGAAACAATCTCAGTAGATTCAGTAAAATCAATTTGATTACGCAGCTCTGAAGTTAATGCCACATCTTTGAGGTATTCATTTAATTCGTCACGGTTTGTTTCACCGTTTAAATTAACACTAATGATAGCCATTGACACATTAGGTGTAGGTACACGTATCGCATTGCCTGTAAGCTTACCTTCTAGCACAGGTAACGCTTTAGATACGGCTTTAGCAGCACCAGTTTCAGTAATAACCATGTTTAATGGCGCACTACGGCCACGGCGATCAGCACTGTGATAGTTATCAATCAAGTTTTGATCGTTCGTATAAGAGTGAATAGTTTCTACATGGCCATTTTCAATACCGTACTTATCATTAACCGCTTTTAGAACCGGTGTAATAGCATTAGTAGTACAACTAGCAGCAGAAACAATGATGTCTTCTGGTAAAATGTCATTTTCATTGACACCATAAACAACATTTTTAATGGCGCCTTTAGCTGGTGCCGTTAACAGAACCTTACTGGCACCTTTACTCTTAAGGTGCAAACCAAGGCCAGCTTCATCTTTCCAAATACCGGTATTATCAACAACCAATGCATCATTTATACCGTATTGGGTATAATCAACTTCATCAGGTGAATTAGCATAGATTATTTGAATGTAAGTACCATTGGCGATTAATGCGTTGTTCTCTTCATCAACTTCAACTGAGCCATTGAAAGAACCATGCACCGAATCACGACGTAATAAGCTGGCGCGTTTTTCCAAATCGCCTTTCTTGCCACCACGAAGTACAATAGCACGAAGACATAATTTGTTGCTTTGGCCGGTTTTTTCGATCATCAGGCGTGCTAATAACCGCCCTATTCGACCAAAACCGTATAGCACGACATCTTTAGCGGCAACATCATCACCAAAATTTATGCCCGCTTCTAAAGCGTGAGTCATATAAGATTGAATTTGTGATGCATCAGAGTGTTCACGCCAGTAATTAATGGCAAGCTTGCCAATATCGACTTTACAATGCTTAACTGACAACTTACTTAACGCTTCTACAAATGGGAAACTTTCGCGTAAACGTAATTTATCGCCAATGTGACGACGAACTAAGCGATGCGCTTTAATAATTTCTATTGTTGATGCGTTTAAAAGTGGTTTACCAAAAATTAAGACTTCAACGCCTTGATTACGGTATAATTTCCCAAGTAAAGGCTGCATAGCCTCAGCCATTTCGAAACGTTCTTGCCAACTTTGTAGGTGTTTATCAGCGCTCATTAAAAAGATCCTTTATCTCATATTTCGGCTTTGTCGCAGAAAGAATTGAGTAACAGAAAGAAAAGACCAATAATCAGATTATTGTAGGGTTATCCCTTATTAGTCGCTGTCATTGTAATGAAATTTGACGCATTTCACCAGTAAGAAATTTTTACTAAACCTGTAATTTTATTAGAAAAAATCACCATGCGGAGCCAGTTTTGAACAAAAGTTTAGTAATAATTACATCATTTTCTTTATTCGCTGCATTATTCGGCCTTTTCGGTTGTGATGTTGGTCGAAATAGTGCCGCCATATGTAAAAAAAATCCTGAACTTTGTGCCGATTTACACCAAGATAGTTGGTGTTTAGTAGAAAAAGGCGACTTAATTCGCAGTCGTTACCAATTAAAGCAGATAGAAACCCCTTCAGGAAAGTTACTCTATGAGCAACTCATCAAGCTTGAGTCTTATAGTAAATGCATCGAACTTGCTGCCGGGGTTAAACATGTTATTAATACTCACCGTACTGAAGATCGAGAACGTGCTTATGCTATTAGTACCCAAAACTTAGCCCAATTAAGAGAATCTACTCAAGATAACCCAGATCTTTATTTGGCTTACTACCGCTGGACCACTTTTAATGATGGTGATTCACGAGATGCTGTCATCGCCGCAGAACAATCTGGTGAAGTTAATGAAGTTTTCATGTTGTCCCACATTGCCAGTTATTATTTAAAAATAAATACCAGCCAATCAAAAGCACTGTATTTATCACTTTTAGCTAACTCAAACGCAGAAACTTTGGATCCAGACTGGCTTTTAGGTTTAGCGAGCATTTATCGACGTGAACAAAATTCACAAAATGAATACTTGTTTACCAAAGCCAATTTGTTGATGAGTGATTATGTGGCTTCTGAGCAGAGGCTTTTAGCCTTAATTGGCAATAATAAAACCTTGGCAGCCCAATTAGACCTCGATGCGCAAATGTTAGTTAATCAACTTTCCTTAGGTCAATTCGATATCAGCCAATTTAAAACGCGAATTGATTAAAAAACTAGCGCGTTATTAACTACAATGAACACATTATATTTTTCACTTATTTGTTGACGACTTACAAAAAAACACAAAAAGTGTGTGATATATTGAATTCTGTAAATAAAATACAGACATTTGACGCTTAAATTGCCATTTTTCGGCTTTTTTACTTGACGAAAATCGTTAATTTGGTAATTTTACTACCACATGATTTACGAAACAGATTTTATAATCACTTGAGGGATATGCAATGACTATCCGTGTAGCAATTAACGGCTATGGCCGTATCGGTAGAAATGTTTTACGTGCGCTTTATGAAAGCGAAAAGGATTATCCAATTGAAATCGTTGCACTCAACGATTTAGGTGATGCTTCAATTAATGCTCACCTTACCAAGTATGATTCAGTTCATGGTCGTTTTAATGCTAAAGTTGATCATGATGATGAAGCCATCTACGTTAATGGCGATAAAATCCTAACTTTCCAAGAACGTGACCCTTCTAAATTGCCTTGGGCAGAGTTGAATGTTGATGTTGTGTATGAATGTACTGGTATTTTCACTTCTAAAGAAGCGGTACAGCCACATTTAACAGCGGGCGCGAAGAAAGTTATTATTTCAGCACCAGGTAAAAATGTTGACGCTACAGTTGTTTATGGCGTAAACAATGACGTACTAACTGCTGACATGACTGTGATTTCAAATGCTTCATGTACAACCAACTGTTTAGCGCCTTTTGCGAAACCGTTGAATGACTCTGTTGGTATTGAATCAGGTTTAATGACTACTATTCATGCTTACACCAATGATCAACGCTTATCAGATGTTTACCACACTGATTTACGTCGTGCTCGTGCAGCAGCAATGTCTATGATCCCAACTCAAACTGGGGCAGCTGCTGCTGTAGGTTTAGTGGTTCCTGAGCTTCAAGGTAAGTTTGACGGTTTAGCTGTACGTGTACCGACAGTCAACGTATCTCTTGTAGATCTCACTTTCCAAGCGTCACGTGACACCACAGTTGAAGAAATTAACCAGATAGTGGCAGATGCAGCAAAAACTTCACCATTGAATGAGGCGCTTGCTATTAATGTTGAACCTTTAGTCTCTATCGACTTCAACCATAATGCATTTTCTTCTAACTTTGACGCGACTCAAACACGTGTTAATGGTCGACTTGTCAAAGTAATGGCTTGGTATGATAACGAATGGGGTTTCAGTAACCGCATGTTAGATAATACTGTTGCATTAATGACAGCTAAATAATTCATAGCAGTCATATGACTAATATGAAAAAGCCCTGCAATTGCAGGGCTTTTTATTGTCTGTCATTTAGCTTAGTAATACTAAGCTAAATCTTACAAACTTAATTAGGCGTTGCCTTTTACTTTCATATTAAGGGTTTGAGCAAAATTTAGCATTCTATTAAGTGGCACTAATGCATCATCACGTAAAGCGTCATCAACAAACACTTCATGGGTTGTTTTATCGACACTACTGAGCGATGCTTCAATCGCTTGAAGACCATTCATAGCCATCCAAGGACAATGGGCACAGCTTTTACAAGTGGCGCCATTACCGCCTGTTGGCGCTTCAATAAGTGTCTTACCCGGTGCAGCTTGTTGCATTTTATAAAAAATGCCGCGATCGGTTGCTACAATGAATTGCTGATTGTCCATAGTTTGTGCAGCTTTAATTAACTGACTAGTTGAACCTACAGCATCAGCTAACGCTACCACATTTGCTGGTGATTCTGGGTGAACTAGCACAGCAGCATCTGGATATTGTATTTTTAATTCACGTAAGGCTTTTGCTTTAAATTCGTCATGAACAATACAATCACCTTGCCACATCAGCATATCGGCGCCAGTTTCTTTAGCGATATAACTGCCTAAATGTCTATCTGGGCCCCAGATGATTTTCTTACCTTCACTATCTAAGTGTTCAACGATTTCAAGGGCGATACTTGATGTAACAACCCAATCTGCACGCGCTTTAACAGCGGCAGAGGTGTTAGCGTAGACCACAACGCTATGATCTGGATGAGCATCGCAAAATGCCGAAAACTGCTCAATAGGACAACCAATATCAAGTGAACAGGTGGCATCTAAAGTAGGCATTAGAATGGTTTTTTCAGGGCTAAGAATTTTAGCCGTTTCGCCCATAAATTTAACGCCAGCAACAATTAACGTTTTAGCAGGATGATCACGACCAAAGCGTGCCATTTCTAAAGAATCAGATACGCATCCACCTGTCTCTTCTGCTAAGGCTTGAATTTCAGGATCAGTATAGTAATGTGCAACAAGAACCGCATTTTGTTCTTTTAAAAGCTGTTTAATTTTTTGTTTATAATCAGCCTTTTCGGCTTCATTTAATACAGCGGGTTTTGCGGGAAAAGGATATTCGATTGAAGCGATATTCGGTGCCGAAGTGATCATTTTGATTCCGAGAAGTTACAACGTTTGAGTATTATACAAAATCGGCCCATAAAATTAAAGGACGCTTTCGCGTCCTTTCGTGTAACTGGGTAACCTATTTTGAAGGTGAAGGAATTAGCGCATGGCTAATAACATCTCTTGAGGTTGTTCCAGATAGAGCTTCCATAAATTACAAAAACGGGCAATGGTGCCACCATCAATTACGCGATGATCGCCAGACCAACTAACTTGCATTATTTTACGCGCTTCAACTTCACCGTTTTCATTAAAGCGCGGTAGAGTTTGCAGTTTACCTAACGCTACAATGGCTACTTCAGGTTTATTGATGATTGGCGTTGCCACTGTGCCACCGAGTGCACCAATATTAGAAATAGAAATCGTGCCACCTTTAAGATCTGCAGGTGAAACGCGGCCACTACGAGCAGCAGTGGTTAAACGAGTAATTTCAGCAGCAACTTCTAGAATAGATTTGTTTTGCACGTCTTTTACATTAGGTACTAACAAACCAACTTTTGAATCAACAGCCATACCTATGTTATGAGAAGCTTTATACGTCAGCTCAGTACACTCGGAATTGACCTGGCTATTCAGCACAGGGAATTCATTGATGGCTAACGACATTGCTTTCATGAAAAATGGCATCATTGTTAGCTTAACTTCATCAGTAGAGTAGCGTTGCTTCATTTCGGCGCGCAAGGCAACTAGATCTGTTAAGTCAAACTCTTCACAATAGGTAAAATGCGGAATGGTCGAAACAGACTCCACCATCATTTTCGCCATAACCGCTTTAACACCTTTGATAGGTTCGACTTTATCAGTAGCGCTTGACACGGTCGTCGCTGGCGTAACTGCTGGGGCTTGGTTATTGACCACAGGAGTAGAAACTGTCGTAGACTTAGGCGTCGCTGCAGTTAAGTGGCTTTCAATATCTTCTTTATAGACACGGCCACTTTTGCCTGATCCTTTCACATCAGCAATATTGATATCTAAGCTGCGGGCTAAACGTCGCACTGCAGGACTGGCTAATGCTTTGCCTTGTATAACAGGCTCAGGTGAAACATCTAAAGCCACTTGGGTTGCTGGAGCATCATCTACAAGGGTATTTGCTACTGAGGTAGATTCTACTTCGATGGCAAATAAAGGTTCATGTACTTTTGCAAGCTGGCCTTTTCGATAATGAAGTTTAACAATAGTGCCATTTTTTATTGCTGGAATTTGAACCAAAGCTTTGTCTGTCATCACATCAGCAATAGGTTGATCTTCAACCACGCTATCGCCTTCTTCGACTAACCACTCAACCAGTTCACACTCTACAATACCTTCACCAATATCTGGCAATAAAAACTCTTCAATCGCTTTACCTGTAACAGGGGCTTGTGGCGTATTTTGAATCGAGGCATTGCTAGGTGTATGGCTTGAATCATTTTTTACTTCCGCCGCTGTCGAAATGACAAAAGGTTCGGCAGCAGTTGCATCCATATCCACGGCATAAAGTGGTGCATGTACTTTAGCAATATCGCCTTTGGCATAATACAGCTTAGTAATTACGCCACCATGTGGTGCAGGAATTTGCACTAAAGCTTTATCGGTCATGACATCAGCGATGGGTTGATCTTCAACGACTAAGTCGCCTTCTTTAACCATCCAATCGACAAGCTCACATTCAACAACACCTTCACCAATATCCGGCAAAATAAAATCTTTAATCATATCTTGCTCCTAGAAATTAACTGATGCTTTAATGGCTTCGAATGTTTTAAGCTCATCTGGCATGTATTCTTTTTCAAGAATAAGCGGGTATGGTGTATCTAAACCACATACTCGGCTAATGGGTGATTCAAGGCTTAAGAAACATTCCTGCTGAATTGTTGCTGCAATTTCACCAGCAAAGCCACCTGTTAACGGCGCTTCATGGTTTATTAATAACCGACCCGTTTTCTTAACTGAAGCAGCAACGGTTTCTATGTCCCATGGTGCCAGAGTGCGCAAATCGATAATTTCAGATGAAATACCCTCTTTTTCAGCCATAAGCGCTGCTTTTTCAAGGATCTCCATTTGCGCGCCCCAACCTAGTAATGTGATATCAGTTCCTGATTTAACCACTTCTGCTTTACCTAGCTCGATTTCATAATCGCCAGCGGGCACTTCGCCAACTGAAGCACGATAAAGACGCTTAGGCTCAAAGAAAATAATTGGATTAGGGTCACGTATAGAAGCAAGTAACAGCCCTTTTGCTTGCTCTGGGTTACGTGGAATGACAACTTTTAAACCAGGCGTTTGGGTAAAGTACGCTTCTGGAGATTGCGAGTGATAATGGCCGCCTGCAATACCGCCACCATAAGGGGTTCTAAAAGTCAGTCCGCCAACATCAAATTGATTACCACTGCGATATCTGAATTTTGCTGATTCATTAACGATTTGGTCAAATGCAGGGAAGATATAATCAGCGAATTGGATCTCTGCCACAGCAGTCATGCCATTTGAGGCTAAGCCATTAGCAAAGCCAGCAATACCCTGCTCGGTTAACGGTGTATTGAAACAACGATCACGGCCGAATTTTTCTTGTAGTCCAGATGTCGCTCGAAAAACACCACCAAAGTGTCCAACATCTTCACCAAATACCACCATTCTTTCATCCGCGGTCATCGCAATTGATAACGCATCATTAATGGCGTGTAACATGTTCATTTCAGCCACGATTAAATTCTCCCTGCACTTTTAGGATACGACTTAGGATATTTTTTAATATGTTGTTTTAAATCAGCTAATTGTTTCTCTAAAGCAGGTGTTGGTTTATCTAATACATCTGTGATTAACAAGTCGATATGCGGTAAAGCCACTTTTTCTGCCACTTTAACGGCATTAAGTACTTCTTCTCGGTATTGTTCATAAGCTGCAGCATCATCTTTTTCGTTTAACCAATCTTTATTGATCATCCAAAGTTTAAAGCGCTTAACAGGATCATGTTGCTCCCACTTAGCTTCTTCTTCTTTTGAACGATAACCCGATGGGTCATCTGAAGATGAATGTGCACCTAAACGGTACGTCATCGCTTCGATGAGTACTGGCGCATTATGTTCTAACGCATGAGCTCGAGCTTGTTGAGTTGCTGCGAGTACCGCAAGCATATCGTTACCATCAACACGAATAGTGTGCATACCATAACCAACACCACGACTGGCAATGCCATTACCTGCAAATTGCTCTTCAGTTGGCGTTGAAATCGCGTAACCATTGTTACGACAGAAAAAGATCGTTGGTGACTTTAAAACTGCAGCCATATTTAGGCCTGCGTGAAAGTCACCTTCTGATGCTGCACCTTCGCCAAAATAACAAATAGCAACGTTACGTTTGCCTTGTAATTTAAAAGCGTGTGCAACACCGGTAGCTTGTGGTATTTGAGTCGCTAGTGGTGATGAAATTGTCTGGTAATTTAATTCTTTACTACCGTAATGAATTGGCATCTGTCTGCCTTTACCTAAATCTTTTTCATTACTGAACATTTGATTCATAAATTGTTCAGTGGTAAAACCACGATATCTAAGTGATGCATGCTCTCGGTATTGCGCCAATATGACATCACCGTCATCAAGTGCAGCAGTACTGCCAATGATAGAGGCTTCTTCGCCAGTACAAGTCATATAAAAACTAATACGACCTTGCCTTTGAGCACTTAACATACGTTCATCTAATACTCGGGTAAAAACACAAGTATCATGTATACGTTCAGCCAAGGCTTTATCAATAACGGGCATGACGGCATTTTCGTAAGTTGTGCCATCAGCTTGTAGAATTTTTAAAATAGGAATGTGCAATGAAGCTTTGTCTAAGAAGCTGACACGATGCACTGTTTCATTAGTCAGTGTTGCGTTGCTCATATTGTGCTCTTGTTATTTGTAGCCTTAAAAATAAAGCGTAATTTATTATATGCGAACGAACATTACGTTAACGTAAACTTACTATCAACTAATGCTCATTCCACTTAGTGAATATCCTGTCATATATAATGTATATTTAGCTTTACAACTTATTGAATGTCTTCATTAGGTGCTGGCACTAAACATAATACTGTACGTTGGCCCACAGGTACATTTTCATTAGGAAAAACGATAGCTTCGTATGGATAAATGACCTTAATCTCAGTGTCACCTTCCGTTGCTAATACATGATTTTGCTTGAACCCAGAAAAATTTACCGTTGTCTTATCAAAGGTGAATTTGAAATCATCAAACTGCTTGTTAATGGAACGAGACACTTTATATAAGTGAAGTTTGTCTTTATCAAAAGGAGCTAGTTCAACTTGTTGTTGAGTTATCAACTGCAAAAGCATCTTTTTAGTATTGGCAAATTTTAACATATCATTCTCGCCAAAAGGCATCACTTTACCCAGTTCGACTGTAAATGCATCGGCTTTGAATTGTTCTGATGAATAATAGCTAAAAGTAGTGGTAGGTTCATGATGGAATAAAATGGTGTCAACATCACAACCCGCTAAAAACATAATTTGATCAGCACTATAGCTACGTCCAGGCCTGTAAGGATAAATCGCAAATTTCTCATGTTTAGACGGCTTTATCGCGGTGTGTAAGTCGTAATGTATTCGTTGTGAGCTATTATTTTGAAGATAAAAATTAGCTACATATTCCTCTAATTTTTTTGCTCTAACTCTTTCTTTATTTGATAAACCTAAACCGGAAGAATGTGCCCCACTGAACAAACGATTCATATTCTCTTCTACAAAGCGTGTTTGGCTGAGTATGGAATCTGGATTGCCAATTATAAACAGGACTCTTTGTTTTGTAACGATTGTTTCTTTTAATAAATTATTTATGAGTTCGTTACAGATTTCAATAGGTGCTGTTTCGTTACCATGTATGGCACAAGATAAAACAATGTCTTTAGTCGACCCTTGAGCTGGATTAAAACAAATAATCCCGTGATCTAAAATCGTAACTGTTGTTTTATTTGACAATTCAAAGCGCTGTTCTGGCACCTTGTTATTAATGTTAGTTAACGTAAATGCTAAAAAATCTTTGTCATCCATTAATTGTTGAAACACGCTGACTCCTTGATGCGGCTTTAAATATTGAATGGTTTCAAACGGTAGTCGGATTCTATCACATTTAGGGGAAGCTAACGTTAAGTAACATTTAACAGAGTGTAAATCTTTGCTTGCATTATTTATTAGAATAAATATACTTTTAGCCATCTAGACTTCTTTACGGGTATCGTATGACTATAGCAACTTTTGGTGCAGGCTGTTTTTGGGGCGTTGAATATTTTTTTAAACAAATAAATGGTGTAGTTGCAGCACAATGCGGTTATATGGGGGGAAATGACAAATTTCAGACCTACGAGCAAGTGAAAGCGGGCGTAACGGGCCATGCAGAAGTGGTACAGGTTGAGTTTGACGAACATATCGTTAGCTATGAAGAGTTGTTGACCGTTTTTTGGCAAAACCACAATCCAACCACTCTAAATATGCAAGGTGGTGATATTGGTAGCCAATATCGAAGCACTATTTTTTTCCACAGCCAAGAACAAAAATTATTAGCAGAGCAATCTAAATTGTTGCTAATTCAAAGTGGTAAATGGGGATTACGACAAATTGTAACTGAAATTGTACCGGTTCAAACCTTTCATCCGGCGGAAGAATACCACCAAAACTATCTAGAAAAGAATGGCTTACCAAGTTGTCACATTAGTTATTAGCATGTAAAAGTCTAATGCGATAAGTCCTTGGTGTCTTTTGTGTACGGTATCGATTGCCTCAATCTATATCTTAGAGCAATCGCTACTTTACCCCACCCTGTAAATTCCCTACAATCCATGCAAATTGCTTAAAGCATGTAATGGAGAAATACAAAAATGAGTCAAGCTCGTCATATTAACCTGTTAATTTTAGGTTCTGGCCCTGCTGGTTATACTGCTGCAGTTTACGCAGCACGTGCAAATTTGAAGCCTGTCATGATCACTGGGATGCAACAAGGTGGTCAACTGACTACGACTACTGAAGTTGAAAACTGGCCAGGCGATGCTAATGACTTAACCGGTCCAGCATTAATGGCAAGAATGCAAGAGCATGCTGAAAAGTTTGATACTGAAATTATCTTTGATCATATTAATGAAGTTGATTTTAGCCAGCGCCCTTACCGATTAAAAGGAGACAATGGTGAGTTTACTTGTGATGCGTTAATCATTGCAACAGGTGCCTCAGCTAAATATTTAGGCCTCCCTTCTGAAGAAGCATTTATGGGCCGTGGTGTTTCAGCTTGTGCTACCTGTGATGGTTTCTTTTATCGTAATCAAAAAGTGGCTGTAGTTGGTGGTGGTAACACTGCTGTTGAAGAAGCGCTTTATTTAAGTAATATTGCTTCTGAGGTGCATTTAATCCACCGTCGTGATTCTTTCCGATCAGAAAAGATCCTGATCAACCGTCTGATGGATAAAGTTGCCAATGGCAATATCATCCTACACTTAGATCAAACTCTTGATGAAGTCGTCGGTGACAACATGGGTGTTACCGGTCTTAAAATGAAAAGCACTAAAGATGAGTCAATTTCAGATTTAGAGGTTGCTGGCGTTTTCATTGCGATTGGTCATAGCCCAAACACCGGTATTTTTGACGGTCAACTTGATATGAACTACGGTTACATTACCGTCAACAGTGGCCTTCAAGGTAACGCAACTCAGACAAGTGTTGAAGGCATTTATGCTTGTGGTGACGTAATGGATCAACATTATCGTCAAGCTATTACTTCAGCAGGATCAGGTTGTATGGCTGCGTTAGATGCTGAGCGTTACTTAGACGCACAAAAGTAGAATCGTCACTTTGTAATCTACTAGTTTACACATAGTGAGCTAGTAGCGACAAGCCATCCATTATTGTGATGGCTTTTTTATTGTTTGTATCTTATCGATGTGAATAACACAGGTGAAGGCTGTTGTTTATACAGTTGACCAGTTTTTGTTTAACACTATTACTGCACATTACTCATTTTTTTAATGGTTAACTTTCAAACTGTATATTACAACTTCAGTTTTGCCATTAACATCTGAATGAAACTGCTGACAGATAAATTCCATTCCTATTTTCTTCATAATTTTAATTGAACCTAAATTATCCTTATCCGCTATTGCTGTAAAACGTTCAATAATTGGTTGTTGCTCTACCAATAATTTAATCACTGCTTTGGCGCTTTCTGTCGCATAACCTTTCCCCCAAGCTGATTGTTTGAATCGCCAACCAATTTCAAGATTATTAAATTCAGGGGTCTCACTGAAAAAGCCCATGGGCCTAATCAATATCCAACCAACAAAGTTATCACGACGATCAACAGTATCTAGTTCTCGCTTTTCAAACACTTTCCAAAAGCCCCACCCTTTGGATGGCGTTAAATAACTTGCCAAACGTGGTATAGAAATATGTTCTATATCAGATTTTGAGGTAGGTTTTCCGCCGTTTATATATTTCATCACATCGGGATTTTGGTCTAGATCGTAAAGTAAATCGGCATCATCAAGCGTCATAATAGCAATTGATAATCTGTCTGTTGCTAACTGGGTTTTCATAACACCTACTTCCAATAAGTCAAACACAATGGCAAGATTCTAAATTTTAGATATAAAAAAAGGAACCCTAAGGTTCCTTTTTTAAAGAATAATAACTAATTACTTAGCTAAAGCTTCTTTTGCTTTTTCAACTAAAATTGTGAAAACAACTTTGTCGAATACAGCAATGTCAGCCAAAATTTTACGATCGATTTCGATCGAAGCTTTTTTAAGACCGTTAATGAAACGGCTATAAGAAAGACCATTTTGACGAGATGCCGCATTGATACGTGCAATCCAAAGTTGACGGAATTGACGTTTCTTTTGACGACGGTCACGGTAAGCATATTGACCAGCTTTAGTTACTGCTTGAACAGCAACACGGAAAGTACGAGAGCGAGCTCCGTAATAACCTTTGGCTAATTTAAGTACTTTCTTGTGACGAGCACGAGCGGTTACACCACGCTTAACTCTAGGCATTGTTCATATCTCCTTTAATTAAGCGTATGGTAGTTGACGTGCAATTGCTGGCACATCAGACTTAGCTACTAAACATTTAGCACGTAAGTGACGTTTACGCTTAGTGCTCTTCTTTGTCAAAATATGACGTAAGTGTGCCTGTTTGCGCTTGAAACCATTAGCGGTTTTTCTGAAGCGTTTTTGGACACCCTTATCTGTTTTCATTTTAGGCATTGCTAAAACTCCGCATTGGGACATTAATAAAACGTAAGGCGAGCAAAACCCTCAAAAAGGATTTTGCTACTTTTTAATTGGTTGCCCTACTATTTCTTTTTAGGTGCTAGGACCATAACTGCTTGTCGGCCTTCCATTTTCGGGAAAGATTCAACAACAGCATATGTTTCCAAATCTGCTTTGATACGGTTCAAAAGATCCATACCTAAGCTTTGGTGTGCCATTTCGCGACCACGGAAACGCAGCGTAATTTTCGCTTTGTCCCCATCTTCTAGAAAACGAATCAGGTTGCGTAGTTTTACCTGATAGTCGTTTTCATCAGTGCCAGGACGGAATTTAATTTCCTTCAGCTGGACCTGTTTCTGCTTCTTCTTTTGTTCTTTTTGAGCTTTCGCTTTATCAAAAAGGAACTTACCGTAGTCCATAATGCGACAGACCGGAGGCTCAGCGTTAGGACTAATTTCAACCAGGTCTACACCTGCTTCATCAGCTAATTCTTGAGCCTGTGAAATACTTACGATTCCAACAGATTCGCCTTCGATATCCGATAGACGAACTTCTGGTACGCCAGTGATTTCTTCGTTAATACGATTAGGGGCTGGCTGTCGCCCTGCTGCTCTCTTGATCTTTATGACCTATTCCTCCAACAAAATTAGACTACGGCTCGAAATTTGTTTTTGTATCTTGGCAATAAAATCATTGATTTTAATCTTGCCTAAATCGATACCGTCACGTGTTCGTACCGCAACTTCCTTATTTTCTATCTCTTGATCACCAACGACCAATAAATAAGGTACACGCTTTAACGTATGTTCACGTATTTTAAAGCCTATTTTCTCATTCCTCAAGTCTTTAGATGCTCGAATGCCACTTTCTTTGAAAGTTTTAACAATTTCATCTACATAATCAGACTGTTTATCAGTAATGTTCATAACAATTACTTGCACTGGTGCAAGCCATGTCGGGAATTTACCTGCATACTCTTCAATTAGAATACCGAGGAAGCGCTCAAGTGAGCCTAAAATAGCTCTGTGAATCATAACCGGTGTTTGACGAGTGTTATCTTCAGCAACATAGGTAGCACCTAAACGTGAAGGTAACGCATAATCAAGTTGCACTGTACCACATTGCCACGCACGATCTAAGCAATCATGCAAAGTAAATTCGATTTTTGGGCCATAGAACGCACCTTCACCAGGTAAAATATCAAATTCGATATCATTAGCCTTAAGTGCTTTCTTTAATGCTTCTTCAGCACGATCCCACATATCGTCATCACCAATACGTTTTTCTGGACGAGTTGATAATTTAACGACGATATTTTCAAATCCAAACGTACCGTATGTGTCATACACCATTTGAATACATTCACTGACTTGTTCTTGAACTTGGTCATCGGTACAGAATACGTGTGCGTCATCTTGAGTAAAGCCACGAACGCGCATTAGGCCATGTAAAGAACCTGATGGTTCGTTACGATGACAACAACCAAACTCAGCCATTTTTAATGGCAAATCACGGTAAGACTTCAACCCTTGGTTAAAGATCTGTACGTGTCCCGGACAGTTCATAGGCTTAATCGCATATTCACGGTTTTCACTGTTCGTTGTGAACATCGCATCAGCGTATTTGTCCCAATGGCCAGAGCGTTCCCATAAGTTACGATCCATCATTAATGGACCTTTAACTTCTTGGTAAGTGTATTGCCCTAGTTTTTGACGAATAAACTTCTCAAGCTCTAAATATAAGCTCCAACCATCATTGTGCCAAAACACCATTCCTGGCGCTTCTTCTTGCATATGATAAAGGTCTAACTGTTTACCAATTTTACGGTGGTCACGTTTAGCCGCTTCTTCAAGACGGTTTAAATGTACTTTAAGAGCTTTTTTGTCTGCCCAAGCAGTACCGTAAACACGTTGTAGCATTTTATTGTCAGAGTTACCGCGCCAGTATGCACCAGCAACACTCATTAACTTAAAGTTTTGACAGAACTTCATGTTAGGTACATGAGGTCCACGACACATATCAATATATTCTTCGTGATGGTAAAGCGCTGGGGTTGCATCTTTGCTGATATTTTCATCTAAGATTGCAATTTTGTATTCTTCACCACGAGCTTCGAACGTATCACGGGCTTCTTGCCAAGAAACCACTTTCTTAACAACGCTATAATTTGTTTTAGCTAATGCTTGCATACGTTTTTCTAACGCATCGATATCTTCTTGAGTAAGCTTGTGATCTAAATCGATATCGTAGTAAAAGCCATTATCAATAACTGGACCGATTGCCATTTTAGTTTCAGGCCACATTTGCTTAATAGCATGACCTAATAAGTGCGCACAAGAATGGCGAAGGATTTCAACACCCTCTTCATTTTTAGCCGTAATGATTGAAAGTTCTGAATCTGTGGTAATTAAATCACAAGCATCAACGAGTTCACCGTTCACACGACCAGCAATACACGCTTTAGCTAAACCAGGACCGATGTCGGCAGCGACATCTAAAGTAGAAACAGAATCGGCAAACTCACGTTTGCTGCCATCAGGCAAAGTAATAATAGGCATTTCATTTCCTTATCCAGTGGTGACCCACACGTAGGGCCACTTGGTAATTAATATATAAAAGAAATGCCACCGAACATCAGACATTACAGGAGTCTGAGTCATAAGTGGCATGAATACGCATTGTATGTGAAAAGGCCTTTTGCAAGCAAGCTAACTCAGTCGCAAAATTGAATAAAACACCATCACAACAGCTTTTTACACTTCTTGGATGACTCGATTAACTTTTAATAGCCAATGCAGCTGCTACCTCAACTGACAACTTTGGCATTACGCGAGTTTTACTAATGTTTACTATACTTAATTCCAAGCTCAATCCTGCTTGCTGCTAAACGGTTAAAGGTTTTTTAGTTTTGCAAATGCTTTAATGTTAAATACTGGGGGAAGTTATGAATTTAGTCAGCCGAGTAATAAGTTGTCCACATTGCGGCCATAATCAACATGTTCATATTGATACTAGTTGTGGAGATCAAGAGTATTATGATGATTGTCGAGTGTGCTGCAATCCAATCCATATGCGATTGCAAGTAAACGATTCAAATAGAACCATTCAATTATTTATAGATTCTGATGATGAACAGTTCTATTAACAGTTGAACATGTAAAAACCTGCTTTAATAGGCTTAGAATGTGTCATCAATCTAAGCCTTTGTAGGCTATTTTAGCAATGATTTTTTAGCTAAAATTCTTTCTACTGTATCGACTATAACTTGAGTTTGACTATCGATTTCGATATTGATTTTGTCACCCAGTTTGCAGTCACTCAAATTAGTTAATTTGAGCGTTTCTGGGATCAAATGTAACTTGAACTGGTCTTGATCAATCTCTCCTACCGTTAAACTGCATCCATTGACGCCTATAAAACCTTTATAGAAGATATAATCCATCCATTTAGCCGGTACTGTTAATGTTAAATTGTAATGCTCATCGGTATGACTTATGTGGGTAATTGTTGCCATGGTATGAACATGACCTGACAAAATGTGGCCACCTATCTCTTTTCCGAAGGTCAAAGAACGTTCAATATTGATTTTGTCACCCGGTTCAATAAAATTTAAGTTTGTTAGCTGTAAGGTCTCTTCCATTACATCAAAATAAACTCTATTATTCACCAGCTTTGTGACCGTTAAACAAACACCGTTATTTGCCACACTCGCACCAGTTTCTAAACCATGCTGTAGCTCTCCTGGAATATTAACTTCAAATGTTTTTAAACCACTCTGTGCTTTAATTGTAATAACATCACACGTCGCTTGTACGATACCAGTAAACATATTTGTGCTCTTTAGTTGAAGGTTTTTAAATGAATAACACAGGCTTTCAGGCCAAAAAATTAATCCAACTGGCAATGCCAGTATTAATTGCTCAAGTTACCCAAACAATGATGGGATTTATCGATACTGTTATGGCCGGTAGAGTCAGCGCTGTCGATATGGCTGCAGTCGCGATTGGTACCAGCTTATGGTTACCTGCTTTATTGTTTGTGCAAGGGCTACTGTTGGCATTTACACCAGTGTTTGCCCATCATCACGGCGCTAATAATCCAAAAGCAATCCAACCCTTGATGTCGCAAGCATTCTATATTGCCATAATTGGCAGTGTTGGTGTGTTGTTGTTCCTCTCATTTGCTAAAACTATTTTTACCATGATGGCTTTAGAACCTCAATTAGCCGAGTTAAGTGCAGGCTATTTACATGGTTTTATGTGGGGTGTACCTGCATTTATTTTGTACCAAATACTACGGGGCTGCTCTGAAGGCATCTCTTATACATTACCGACGATGGTTATTGGCTTTGTCGGTCTTGCGGTTAATATCCCTGCCAACTATATCTTTATCTATGGTCATTTCGGGGTCCCTGCGATGGGCGGTGCTGGTTGTGGTATTGCAACTGCATTAGTGTTCTGGGCTATGTTATTTGCCATGATGATATACATGCAACTTCACAAGAAATTTGCTGAGATAGCGCCATTTTCGACATTAAATAAGCCAAATTGGAAAACCATTTGGGAAATGATGAAGCATGGCACCCCTATTGCTATGGCTTTATTTTTTGAAGTCAGTCTATTTGCAGTTATAGCTTTATTGCTCGCCCCCCTTGGTGCTAACGTTGTTGCAGGCCATCAAATTGCCCTAAACTTCTCATCTATTGTATTTATGTTGCCATTATCAATCGGTATTGCCGTTTCGATTAGAGTGGGTTATTACCTAGGGCAAGATAAATTAGAAATATCAAAACTGGTGACAAAAATCGGGCTAATCATTGCATTCTCATTAGCAGTGGTAACGGCAATCATTACTGTATCGTTCAAAACTGAAATAGCCCTCCTTTACAATAATAACCCTGAAGTCGTTGCGCTAGCGGGTAGCTTAATGTTCCTTGCAGCTTTATACCAATTATCTGATTCTATCCAAGTTGTGGCTGCTGGCGCTCTTCGCGGTTATAAAGACACTAAGAGTGCCTTTTATATTACTTTAGTGTCTTACTGGGCCATTGGCATGACACTTGGCTATATACTTGCGCGTACAGATATCATTGTACCTGCGATGGGCGCACATGGCTTTTGGATAGGCTTAATCGCGGGCTTAACCAGTGCTGCAGTGTTATTTGCATTACGACTTATTTATATTCAAAAGAATGCTAATTTCAAAGCAGTATTGGAAGATAGAAGTTAATTTTAACTAGTCGTTATAAAATTTGAACGAGATGAGCATGCTGATAATGTTAAAAAATAACACGCCTACGCTGCTATATGACTCAATTTGCACAGCAAATCGCCACTCGTTCATATTTTTGATTTTTTTGCTTGCATCAAAACGCGTATCCCGTAATATATCGCTCGTCCCAACGATGAAGTCTTTTATCAACGTTGAACGATACAACTGTAGCTCAGCTGGTTAGAGCACCACCTTGACATGGTGGGGGTCGGTGGTTCGAATCCACTCAGTTGTACCATTTTTTTTGAGATTGCTAAACACAATACAACCGTAGCTCAGTTGGTTAGAGCACTACCTTGACATGGTAGGGGTCGGTGGTTCGAATCCACTCGGTTGTACCAATTTCTATTCTAAATTCTTGTTTTATATCCCCAAGTTTAATCCCATAACATACCTAGTTTGTGCCTTGTTTAAATATTGTTGTGTCACCACTTTCTAATTTTATCTTCTAAATTCAAATAATGAAATCAAGTTAATATCTATATTGGCTAGTTTGTTTGATACAAAACCTCTAACTAAAACACTATAAATAAACTTGTGCCCACTTTGTGCCAGGATAATTCTTCACAGCTTTTATTTCTGAACAGAGAAGTGACCACCACCGAATCCTGTGCTAAAGAAAAACTAACAAGTAAGTTTCATGATAATTTAAAATAATCTTTTAATTCTTCAAGACGTACTGAACATGCACCCATCTAGATGCAGGGATTATTGAAAAATGTCCTTTAAAAAGATCCTACAAATCAACTTTTCCTTTGCCACTACACAGAAATAAAAATGTCACTCTAATTGTAATATAGAGTGACATAATGGTGAGTCTTTTTAAGGGTGACACATTTGTTTGAAACGCTCTTTAGAACTGACTTAACGCCTACCCTGTTGAATATGTAAACTACCTAAATAGAGCTAATAAATTCTATTTCAAAAACAAATGCAAAGGTTACTCTTTATCATAACCATTAGGATTAGCTGATTGCCAGCGCCAGGTATCAACCATCATTTGATCTAAACTGCGCTTTGCTTGCCAATTCAATTGTTGATTAGCTTTTTGGGCATTGGCCCAAAATGCAGCTAAATCCCCTGCGCGTCTTGGACTGACTTCATATGGAATGGGTTTATCAACCGCTTGTTCAAATGCCTTCACAATATCGAAAACCGATACGCCATTACCTGTACCTAAGTTGAATGCCTCAACGCCAGTAAAGCTGGCATTATTGTCTAACCAGTTCATCGCAGCAACGTGACCCTCAGCCAAATCCATCACATGAAGATAGTCACGTTCACAGGTACCATCTTTAGTTGGGTAGTCTGAACCAAAAATACTGAGCTTGTCACGTTTACCCACCATCACTTGCGCAACATAAGGCAGTAGATTGTTTGGGATGCCTTTTGGTGACTCACCAATTTGGCCGCTTTCATGGGCACCAATTGGATTAAAGTAACGTAATGACACCCCTCTAAAATTGCTGTTTGATACCGCAAAATCTGCCATCACCCGTTCGACCATTACTTTAGTTGCCCCATAAGGGCTTGAAGGTGTACCTAACTTCATGGTCTCAACATAAGGCACATCATTTTCTTCGCCATAAACGGTCGCAGATGAGCTAAAGATAAAGTTATGAACATTATGTTCGGCCATGGCTTCCAATAAACACACAGAGCCGTGAACATTATTTTGATAGTACTCAAGTGGAATTTGCGCTGACTCACCGACCGCTTTAAGGGCTGCAAAATGGATCACGGTTTGAATATCAAATTGCTCAAAAACTGCGGTTAAAGCGTGTTTGTCACGAATGTCACCTTCTATAAAAATTACCGATTTCCCAGTTAATGCCTCTACTCGCTTAATTGACTCAATATTTGAATTAAACAGGTTATCAAAAACAACGACATTACAATTGTTTTCTAGCAGTGATAACACTGTATGTGAGCCGATATAGCCAGCACCACCGGTAACTAATACGTTCATTACTGTTCCTTGTGTGAAAGATAAAAATGAGCATTTATAATCAGTGATTTTGAACCTTAGCACTCGAAATTACTATTAAAAATTAGCTTCATGAGCGTAAATCAGCACAATATGTTAATGAATGTGGTTTTATTACCTATTTTTTTCCTTACCAGCCTCACATTTAAACCCAGTGTATACATTTACAACCTTGCCAATACTTATGTGACAAGCTCGTTTAACGTTATGAATTACTATCAAAAAATGGGACTTTATATGCACAATTGTCGCTATAGGTAATAAGTAAACTGTCAGTCTCGAAACATTTGAAACATTAAATTACACATTGTTACCACTTACAGTTAACAGTTTTATTAACATCTCCATATAATGTCGATAACTCATTTGCACACAAGCGCGAAAGGTTTGTGTTATCTCTTCAAAAAGGATGTCCCGTGGCGACCACAATGCAAAAAGTATTTCCTTTCTTAATTATAGGTTCTGGCATTGCCATAACAGCGGCGTTAGTTGCCATGAAGCAACCACCAGAAGAAAAACCACCAGTAGACACGACCCCGCTTGTATCAGTACAAAGCATTGAATATAAGCCAATGACATTTACGGTTAGCTCTTATGGGGTTGTTAACCCTAAGTATCAAACTGAATTAGTGGCACAAGTGAATGGTGAAATCACCTACCTTGCAGAAGCCTTTGTAAAAGGAGGCTTCGTCAAAAAAGGCCAGATACTCGCCAAAATAGATCCAAGTGATTACGAATCAGCATTACTTGATGCACAAGCTGAACTGGCATCAGCTAAATCAAACCTAGTGCTAGAAAAAGCCACTGCAGCAGTAGCCGAACGTGAATGGGCTGAGATTACCGATAGTAAACCTAGCGATTTAAGTTTACGTAAACCTCAATTAGCCAAAGAAATCGCTAAGTTGAAAAGTGCTGAAGCCGGCTTACATCGTGCCCAACGTAATTTAGAACGTTCAGTGATTAAAGCACCTTATGATTCGTTAATCGCCAGTCGTAATATTGGCTTAGGCACTTATGTTGGCAATGGCGCATCTATTGGCACCTTGTATAACACTGAAATTGCTGAAGTACGTTTGCCACTTGCAGATAAAGAAATGCAATATCTAGACAGAAAAGGCGCTAATGCTGAAGTAAGTTTGGTGGGTAACTTCGCCGGTGAAAAACAGCAATGGCAAGGCACGATTGTCCGTAGCGAAGGTGTGATTGATAGTAAGAGTCGTATGACTTATTTAGTCGCTGAAATAAATGACCCTTATGCACTTAAAGGTAACCATAAAGAATTACGCTTTGGCACCTATGTCACAGCACATATTGGTGGCACACAAGCTGGCAGCGTTGCAATTATTCCCCGCCACCTGATTGTAAACGGTTTAGTTGCGGTCATGGATGCAGAAATGAAACTGCGTTATTTACCCGTTAATATTATTCGCCAAGACGGCAGTAACGTGATTATTTCAAGTGGTTTAGAAGATGGGATGAATATTATTACCTCGGCACTTGATTACCCTATTGAAGGCATGTCAGTAAAGTTACCTGAAGATAAGATTCTCCAGCAAGATGCTATTGAAGGTGACGACATTATTAAATCAGCAATCGCCATCAAAGATAAGGAATAATCATGGAAGACACCCATAAAGGTTTGATTGCTTGGTTTGCCCGCAACAGTGTGGCGGCAAACTTATTAATGATCATCATATTACTTGGTGGCTTACTGACAGCAAACACCATACGTAAGCAATTCTTCCCTGCAGTTGAAATTAACTGGATTGAGTTCAGCGCCGTTTATCCGGGCGCTGCGCCCCAAGAAGTTGAAGAAGGCATTACGGTCAAAATAGAGCAAGCTTTAGAGACTGTTCAGGGCTTGCAGCGGGTTATTACCTATTCTAATCGTAACCAAGCCTCTGGTTATTTCAGAATTGAAGACTCATACGATCCGCAAATTGTATTGGATGAAGTTAAATCAGAAATTGACTCAGTATCAACATTCCCAGCAGGCATGGAGTTTCCGAAAGTTGAGCGCATAAAAATACGCCAAGAAGTGATGTATTTAAGTTTATATGGCGACTTATCTCAACGACAACTCAAAGACTTAGGCGAAAAAATTCATCAAGAAATCATGCAACTGCCTAATGTAAATATTTCAGATTTCTATGGCGGACTTAATTACGAAATCAGTGTCGAAGTCAGTAAAGACAGACTCAGAGAATTTGGTCTTAGTTTTAACGATGTTGCAGAAGCTGTACGTGGTTATTCCCGTAATATGTCAGCGGGACAAATTAAAGCTGAAAATGGCTACATTAACTTACGAGTAGAAAACCAAGCGTATGTCGGATATGAGTTTGAAGATTTACCCTTATTAACCTTGGATGACGGTACTAACTTATTACTGGGAGACGTTGCGACGGTCAACGATGGCTTTGAAGAAGGCATTCAATATTCTAAATTCAATGGCCAAAATGCTGTCACCTTTTTTGTTGGCGCCGCTAAAAACCAAAGTATCACCGATGTTGCCGATACTTTAAAAAAATACGTTACTGACAAACAGGCTATTTTACCAGACGGTGTGACCTTAGAGCCTTGGGTTGATATGACCTACTACCTTGAAGGTCGTTTAGATTTAATGCTCGATAGCATGAAAACAGGCGCATTATTAGTCTTTATCATGCTGGCGTTATTTCTGCGAGTGCGGTTAGCGTTTTGGGTAATGATGGGCTTACCCGTGTGTTTCTTAGGTACGCTATTATTTATGCCAATGGGCTTTATTGATGTCACCATCAATGTCATCAGTTTATTCGCCTTCATACTGGTATTGGGTATTGTGGTCGATGATGCCATTGTGATGGGAGAAAGCGCCCATACTGAATGTGAAGAAAACGGTCAAAATATCGATAGTGTTATTCGCGGGGTTAAACGGGTCGCCATACCGGCAACCTTTGGGGTATTAACCACCATTGCAGCGTTTTTACCGATCACCTTAGATGACGGCCCTTCATCAGCCTTTGGTCAAGCCATTGGGTTTGTGGTTATTTTGTGCTTAATCTTTTCATTAGTGGAATCAAAGTTAATTTTACCGTCACATTTAGCGCATATGAAAAAACCTAAAGTTGTGCAACCGGGTTCTAAAAATCCGTTAGATTGGTTAAGAAATATCGTTAACTTTATTCAAGGTAAAATTGAAACAAACCTAGCGAATTTTATTGCTAATGTTTACCGCCCTAGTCTAACTGCTGCAGTAAAATACCGTTATTCAGTTATTGCGACCTTTGTGATGTTAATTGTTATTTGCGCAGCCCTTTATATAAGCGGCTTAGTACGCTTTATTGGGCAACCTAAAATCCCCCATGATTTTCCTCGTATCACCTTGGAAATGAATGTCGATGCCGCAGAAACCGCAACCCTTAATGCCGCCCATGCCATTGAATCTGCCCTGCGAACTGTTGAGAAAGAGCTTGAATCTCAATATGGTCAAGGCATGATTGCAGAGTTACAAGTTGAGCTTCAAGGTCGTACAAAAGCAGAAGTGAGGACAAAACTGGTCGACCCGGAATTAAGACCCATTAATACCTTTGAAGTGGCTGAATTATGGCGCCAAGCGATGCCAAATATCCCAGGAGTTAAATCTTTCACCATCCAAGATAGTTTATTTGGTGGCGGCATGGATGATGGTGATATTAGTTTCCGACTAGAGGGTAACGATGAAGCGCAATTAATTGCTGCATCGAAGGAGTTAAAAGAAAAGTTAGGTACTTTAAAAGGGGTGAGTGACATTAATGACAGTCGTCAATCCTCTGCCAAAGAAGTGCAATTTGACTTAAAACCTTTAGCCCACAGTTTAGGCCTAACCCTGGCCAATATTGCTTCACAAGTCGGTAATAGCTTTTACGGACTTGAAGCACAGCGGATTATCCGTAACGGCGAAGAAATCAAGGTGATGCTACGCTACCCAGAAGAGCAACGTAACTCTATCGCCCTCGTTCAGGAGGTGTTGATTAAAACGCCTCAAGGTGCTGAATTACCCCTGTCTGAAGTCGCTAATATAAACGTAGTTCAAGGCGTGAGTAGTATTCGCCGTGAAAATGGTAACCGAACCATTAATGTATGGGCCTCGGTTGATGCTGAACAAGCTGAGCCATTTAAACTCGCCAAAGATATTCGTGATAATTTCATTCCGCAATTATTGGCAAAATACCCTCGAGTGAAAAGTGAGGTTTCTGGCAGTATTCAGGAGCAACTTGATAGTGCCGATACCCAAATGCGTGATTTTATTATCTCTATGTTGGTGATTTACAGCTTATTAGCGATACCGCTTAAGTCATACGTGCAACCCTTTATGATCATGTCGGTGATCCCATTTGGCGTGATTGGCTCAATGCTTGGCCATATCATTTTAGGTATTGATTTAAGTGCCCTTTCTGTATTCGGGATTATTGCCGCTGCAGGTGTGGTGGTCAATGACTCACTAGTGATGGTGGATTATGTGAATAATTCCCGAAAACAAGGGGTTAAACTCAATGATGCGGTAATTAACGCTGGTTGCAGACGTTTTAGAGCGATTATGTTGACCTCTTTAACGACCTTTATTGGTCTAGTGCCAATCATGACTGAAACCAGTATGCAGGCACAAATGGTGATACCAATGGCCGTATCACTGGCGTTTGGGGTGTTGTTCGCAACAGTGGTAACACTGTGTTTAATCCCTTGTCTTTATATAGCAATTGAAGATACGCGGATTTTCTTGAGAGGTTCTTGGAGACATTATTTTCCATTAACAGCTGAAGAGCATAAAGCAGAGTTAGCCAGTCAAGCAGTAAAATAATCGGTTAACAATGTGACCAATAAAAAAGCGAAACAGGATGTTTCGCTTTTTTATTGTTTTAATTTCAGTTAATTGCATTGATAATTAACTAAAATACTTGTTAACTAATCAGCCTGCAAAATATGACACATCATATGATTGTCATCAACACTAACTATGATGGCTAAATTAGATAATAAAAAGAGTTCAAAGTAATTTTTGTCTTCGACTAAATACAATAATAAAGGAAGCAATAATGCGTCAATGGTTAGCATCCAACAGCCTTGCAAGGTTAAAACAACTTAGTAGCAGTATTACTATCGCATTGGTTTTTTTAAGCCATAATATCATGGCAGATGAAACATCATCATTAGGGTCAAATCAGCCCCATAATGTCAATGATAAGCCCTATGTGTTACTTATCTCTATTGATGGTTATAGGCATGATTACAATAAAGTTCATCAGCCTAAGTTTCTTAATAACTTTGCCAGCAATGCCGCAACAATAACGCAATTAACGCCGTCATTTCCAACAGTCACCTTCCCTAACCATTTGACTCTGGTTACCGGTCTCTATCCCAGTAATCATGGCATTGTTGCTAATCGTTTCTACAACCCCACATTAGGGCGCCATTACGCTTTAAACGACCATGATGCCGTCACCGATGGCCGTTTTTACACTGGCGTTCCACTTTGGTCTTTAGCTGCCCAGCAAGGAATGAAATCAGCTACGTATTTCTGGCCCGGCTCAGAAGCTGAAATAGCAGGTTTTAGACCCACTTATTGGAAACGATATGACGGTAGAGTCGCAAATGAAACCCGTGTCGAGCAAGTTATTGAATGGCTTAAATTACCTGAAACGCAGCGGCCGCAATTTGTGACATTATACTTTTCAGATGTCGATAGCGCAGGTCATCATCACGGGCCGTTATCGCAGCAAACCCATGATGCTGTCAATTACATTGATAAGGTCATTGCTAGCTTAATTGAGCAAGTAAATGCGCTACCTTATGCGGTTAATATTATCATCACATCAGATCATGGTATGGCACAGGTTGCTGATTTTGAGCGTATCTACACAGACAAACTGTTTGCCGATGATGAGGCATTAAAATCTCGATTTAGTTTTATTAATGACGCCGCTTTTTCATTAGTGCGCGCCCATGGCAATAATAAAGACCAAGATTTAATTGCCCTTGAGAAACTAGTTGCTGCGACCGATGGCTTAGCATTTTATAGAAAGGAGTCGATACCTAAGCACCTTGAGTATGACTTTAATCCCGCCATTGGTGATGCGATTTTGGTCACCCATGATCATTACATTACCAGCAGTGATGCAAAACCTGGCGTTAAGGGTAAACATGGCTACTACGCTGAAGTGATGCCGGATATGAATGCCATTTTTTATGCCAACGGCCCGGCTTTTAACCATCAAGCAGAAATTGAGTTAGCTAAAAATATTCATGTTTACCCTTTAATTGCACACATACTTAATTTATCTATTAGTGAACCCATTGATGGCAAACTTGACGTGCTGTCTCCTTTATTAAAGCAATAAAAAAACGGGCAATATCTAATCGATATTGCCCGCTTCTTAAATACATTCTTTTAGCCCTGTTCTGCCAAAGTAATTTGATGATAAAGGGCGTCTTTCATTACTACACGCTGCTGCTTTAACTCATGGATGGATTCGTCTGCGATGGGCGAGTCTCGCATCTCAAGATCTCTAATTTGTTTATCTAACGCATCGTATTTTTTCATTATTTCAGCAAAATCGACATTGCTGCTAATAAGCGAAGTAATCGTATCTATGTGATCTGGAAATTCGTTTCTGAGGGAATGATTTTCACCTAGCATAAAAGCCTCTTATATCCTGTCTTCAATGAGTTAAACGTATCTATGTGTACTTACGCGGTAACGCTAGTCGTTCTCTTATTAAAATGTAGAGCAATTGATATAAAAAACAAGTTGCTCGGCATAATTTACCACTGCGCTTAGCGTTGATATCCACTGCATTAGGTATTGCGAAACTATGCTGCCAATATTGCTTTAGTCATAAAAGCATAATAACAGTGCTTTACCAGTACTTTAACAGTAGCCAAAAAAATCAAAAATGGCGAATAAATCAAGATTGCCACCAGCAAAGTGTTGGTTAATTGTTAATTTCATTTTACTATAAGATCTTAATAATCTTTGACGTAAATTTAAGATTAAATTCAATCAGCTAATCAGTATTACCTTCTTCAGCTTAACGACCTTTTTTGTGAATGCGACTACACCAGCAGCTGAATTTAGTGGCAGCCAAACCTGTGTTGAATGCCACCAGCAACAATACAGTGATTGGCAAGGCTCGCATCATGATATGTCTATGGGGCGGACTACTGCAGATATCGTTCTAGCAAACTTTACCGATCAACAATTTGACTACCAAGGTGAAGTCTCACGCTTTTTTATGAGAGGAAGTGAGTACTGGGTCAATATTAAAGGCCCAGATGGCAAGTTTAACGACTATAAAATTAGCTATACCTTTGGTTATGAACCTCTACAGCAATATATGGTTGAATTTGAAAATGGTGCGATACAACTACTCCCTTTTGCTTGGGATAGCCGTAGTAAAGATGAAGGCGGACAGCGCTGGTTTTATTTGTATCCTGAAATGGATCCTTACGACGAGTTCTTTTGGACTAATAAAGGCCAAAACTGGAACTACATGTGCGCTGATTGTCACTCAACCAATGTCAAAAAAAACTATAACGTAACAGACAATAGCTTTGACAGTAGTTGGTCAGAAATCAACATGGCCTGTGAAACCTGTCACGGCCCCACCAGTGAGCATATCAAATGGACAAAAAATCAAACACAGCCGCTGGCCAATATGGCTTTAATCGCGATTTAACCCCGAAAGTAAGTCAGTAATGAGCCGCAACGCTTATACACATTATGTCAATTTAAAATTAAATATCGCGATCCAAGTACTAATGCATGTTTAGCGAAATTATCAATCTTAGTACCGCCACAGGTATTGAAACAATTGACTGGCAGTTAACTTAAATAATTATGATGATATGCGCGTTGAATTTGAGATAAGTCAGCGCGATTTTACTGGTTTTAAACAGCCATAAAGTTAGAAATTGAAATTCACTTTTGCTGTAAATAAAATCAACATCAGACAAGTACGTCCAATAGCTTCTAGTTTCCTAGTGACTTCTATTTAGCTGCTATCAATCCTCGCAAAAAACTCCAAGAATCAACAGCTCACTATTTGTTGAAATAGCGAAACACTCTATTTTTATATGTGTTCAATAAGTGAACAATGATTGATTTGTATCAATATACCTATCCCTAACAGATCTATATTTAATAAAGCAGTTTGATCCTCCAACATGGATAAGGTTATCAGATGGATACACATGCAGCTTTATATCAACGATGTAAAACACGAATTGCGCAATTGCAGCAGTTACAACCACGTCACAGCGTTAGCCTAAAAGATAAATTAATAAAAAATGGCATTAGCCGACGTGAGTTTATGACTTGGAGTGCATCTGTTACCGCACTACTCGCATTGCCCCTGCCTTTCACCAATCTAGTTGCCGAAGCCGCTGAGCTTGCTGATCGAGTACCACTGATTTGGCTGCATATGGCCGAATGTACCGGTTGTTCAGAATCCCTTATCAGAACCGACAGCCCTAATTTAGACAGCCTCATCTTTGATCATATTTCTTTGGAATATCATGAAACATTGATGGCTGCAGCCGGTTGGCAAGCGGAAGAAAACCTTGAGCATGCTATGGAGGCATATAAAGGTAATTACTTATTAGCGGTAGAGGGTGCTGTACCAACGGCTAATAATGGCACTTATTTAACGGTCGGCTGTAAAGGCCATACCGGAATGCAGATAGTAAAAGAAGCAGCTGCTGGGGCGGCTGCAATTATTTCTGTTGGAACTTGCGCCGCATTTGGCGGTGTACAAGCTGCAGCGCCCAACCCTACTGGTGCAAAAGGTGTGCAAGAGGTTATTGATAAACCGGTGATTAATTTAGGCGGTTGTCCTCCTAGTGAAAAGAACATTGTCGGTACCTTGATGTATTTCATCATGTTCGGAAAACTGCCCGCGTTAGATATGTTTAATCGCCCTAAATGGGCATACGGCGCTAGAGTGCATGATAACTGTGAACGTCGTGGTCGTTTTGACGCTGGCGAATTTGTAGAAACCTTTGGCGATCAAGGTGCTAAAGATGGCTACTGCCTATACAAAATGGGCTGTAAAGGCCCTTATACCTACAACAACTGCCCCACTGAACGCTTTAATCATCATACCAGTTGGCCAGTACTTGCAGGTCATGGCTGTATTGGCTGCGCTGAACCTAATTTTTGGGATGATATGGCGGATTTCGAAAAGCCATTAGGCAGACAGTTGCTCCACGGTATTGATGCCACTGCCGATACCATTGGTACCGTCATTCTTGGTGCGACCGTTGTGGGCATAGGTGCTCACGCAGTAACTAGTCTTTTTGCTAAGCCGCTAGAGGAATAAACCATGAGTAAACGAGTCGTTATCGATCCTATCACCCGTATCGAAGGCCATTTACGTGTTGAAGTTGAAGTTGATGAAAATAATGTTATTCAAAAGGCCTGGTCATCTTCTACCCTTTGGCGTGGTATTGAAGTCATTTTAAAAGGCCGTACTCCTATGGATGTCGGCCTAATTGTGCAACGTATTTGTGGGGTATGTACCTATTCTCATTATCGCTGCGGTACTGAAGCGGTTGAAAATGCCTTAGGGGTTAAAATCCCGCTCAACGCAAAGTACTTACGCTCGTTAATGCAAACCTCTTTGTATGTGCATGATCACATTGTGCACTTCTATCATTTACATGGTTTAGATTGGGTTGATGTGGTGTCAGCCTTAAGTGCCGATCCGGCATTAGCCGCCCAAGAAGCCAATAAATACACCGAAAACCCTATCGCCACTGGCGAAGGTGAATTACGCGCCGTACAGCAAAGAGTCAAAGGCTTGGTTGATACCGGAAAGCTTGGGCCTTTTGCTAATGCCTATTGGGGCAATAAAACCTACAAGTTCACGCCAGAGCAAAACCTCATTGCCCTATCCCATTACCTTAAAGCGTTAGAAGTTCAGCGTGTAGCAGCTGAAATGCTAGCAATATTTGGCGGCAAGTCGCCGCATCCGCAATCCCTTGTAGTTGGCGGTGTTACCTCTGTTAGAGACATGCTAAGTCCTGCACGTTTACAAGAGTGGAAACAAAAACACGCTATCGTCCATGACTTTATTATCCGCGCTTATAAAGCCGACATCGTTATGGCAGCTGCCGCCTTTGGTGGCGAGCCAAGTGTGTTAGGCGGCGTCAGTGTTAAAAACTTTTTAGCCACCGATGACTTTATCTTAGCTGATGGTCAATATCTGTTTGAGCAAGGCGTGATAATGAATGGAGATTTAGCCGGGGTGAGCGATTTAGATCCCGATGCCATAAAAGAAGATGTCACCCACTCATGGTATGACGCAAAAACCGCCCAGCACCCCTATGACGGCACAACGATTCCAAATTACACCGGATTTGTTGAGCGCGATACCGTGTATGGCAAATTACCGACTGTCGATGGTGATGGAAAATACTCTTGGGTTAAATCCCCACGATATCAGGGCGAACCCGTAGAAGTTGGGCCGTTAGCCTGTTTACTGGTGAACTATGCCCGTGGCAACAAGATTGTTGTTGATAGTGTTAATGGGTTGCTCGCCGCAACAGGCCTGCCTATAGAAGCATTATTCACCACCTTAGGCCGCACCGCGGCGCGCATGCTGCAAACCGTGATTGTGGCAGAAGAAGGCTTAAAAACCTTTGATGCCATGTTAACCAATATGCAATCGGATGAATCTACCTATGTGACACCAGAAATAGACTCAGATCGCGATTACATCGGCCATGCGATGATTGAAGCGCCGCGTGGAATGCTCAGTCACTGGATCAGAATTAAGGGCGGTAAGATAGAAAATTACCAAGCTATTGTTCCGACCACGTGGAATTCTGGCCCTGTAGATGCTGACGGTAAAGTTGGCCCTTATGAAGCATCACTGATTGGGCTTGAACTTGAAGATCCAACCAAACCACTGGAAGTCATTCGAATTATTCACTCCTTTGATCCATGTATGGCCTGCGCGGTACACGTAATGGACTATAAAGGTAATGATTTAGGTGAATTCCGCATCGATCCTAACGGGTTTTAGCAAGTTTGCGGATCTAAGAGGAAAGGATTATGACTCAAATTGCAACCCATCGCAGAGAACTCATCTTCTCACCTGCCATACGGATATTCCATTGGCTTAGAGCACTGTCTATTTTGATGTTAGTGGTAACTGGTTTTTACATTTCATGGCCATTTTTGGTGGCGCCCGCATCTTCTGATGTCTTGGTTCAAGGCGGGATCCGCTTTGTACATCTCGTGTTTGGCTTTGTACTTACCAGTATCACCATAGTACGTTTTTACTTGTTCTTTTTTGCTAAAAGCGCCATTGAACGACGTTCAATCAGAGATGTTTTAAGCCTGAAGAGCTGGATAGCACAAATTAAATCCTATATCTGGATGGGACACTTAGATAAAGCTGGCGTATACGGACCTTTGCAGTTTGTGACATACGTTGCCATATCATTTGCGGCTTTATTCATGTGTATCACTGGCTTGGTGCTTTATGCCAATGTTTATCATCAAGGGTTAGGTGGCGCTATATGGGAAGTTTCAGCTTGGTTTACGGCCTTAATGGGCGGGTTAGCACAAGTACGAATTTGGCATCACATAGTCACCTGGGCTTTCATTATATTTGTGGTTATTCATATCTATATGGCGGTTTGGTCAGGCATACGCTTTAAGCATAACTCTGTTGACTCTATCGTCTCCGGATATGACTACCATAAGGATCACTAGCCTTTGTCTACTAGCTTACTAATAGGTATAGGAAACGTTTTGTACGCTGATGAAGGCATCGGCGTACATTTTGTTAATTATATCGATGAAAAATACACTTTCCATCAGCCAAACCATCAACTCGATATTTTAGATGGTGGCACCCTTGCTCAAGGACTTATCCCTATTCTTTGTCAATATGACAACTTAATTGTGGTGGATACCGTAAACAGTCCAGGGGTAAAACCCGGAGAGGTGTATTCATTTAATTTTGATCAAGCGCCACCTGAAATTGATTGGCAAGGCAGTGCCCATGAGGTTGAGATGCTGCAAACCCTGATCATGATGGACATGGTCGGTGATAGACCCAATACTCACGTGATTGGAGTTACGCCGACAGTCATCGAGCCGATGACATTAGGCTTAACTGAGTCAATACAAGCTGCGGTGCCGACGATGGAAAAAGCCTTACTGGCACACCTTGAAAAAGCAGGTTTTAGCTATACAAAAAAACACAGTGTTAATATTAACGACTTAATCCCTGATTCCTATAAACGTGGATGTCAGCCCTATGCATAAAGTCAGTTTTAATTTTACCTGCCAGCGCCCAGTGGCCTTTTATGCGCAGCTTTGTAATCAATATATAGCCGATACCCGCTTTGACTTTAGCGCGGGTTTTAACAACAATCGCTATTTTTTAGAAGTTGAGGCCACAGAGCCACAACTCGCCGCCCTTGCCGATGAGATAGCCGCCAAATTTTTATATTCAATCTGGTTATGCTCTGCTGAAGTCGGTGTCATCAAAACCCGTAAAGGCAGCCAAAAGCCGCTAGCCCATGCTGAGCTCAACATCAGTTACTGTAGTGAATGCCAACCGCAGATGGTTAATGCCGCAGATGCTAACTTTTTAAAGCTTGATCTAGTTTGTCCCCATTGTCACGGCCATGAGCGTATAAGCACCTTAGAGCAATCTATGGCGCCGCAAGATCTTATTGCAATTGCAGCGCGGTTAAAAAATGACACCAAGATTAGTTTAAGCAGCAGTGGCAGCACTTATTTAAGTTCTGAATTAAGTTCTGTATCAAGTTCGGATCCAAGTTCAAATTTCAGTTTGAGCTTACAACCTTTTGCCAAAAACGCTGGCCAACAACATATTTTAATCTGTAACCCCCAGCATTTAAGTAAGTATTTTGCAGTGCAGCAGTACCATACCCTCGCCTTATCCAGTTTAGAAAAACCGCGACTCAGACTGATGTCAGCTGATGCAGCAGTCTTTTCAGGTGTTACTACTGCTAAACATCAAGCTAAGTGTAAAGTCCAGCCAACACTTACTGATCCATACTATCAAGTGAGCTTTGCTGACAGTCGTTTACTTATGGCACTGGCTGATCAGCTAAACACTATTGGTATTGATTGGGTCTATATTGATACAAACGATTCAGTTAGCGCTGATACTCATAACGACTTACACAAGCCTTTAACTAAGTCCATAGCTAAGCCAAGCGTAACTCGCATCAATAATGCTTGGGTAGAAATCGCCAGCAATCACCAATTCTCCATTAATGGCGCCAGCCCATTACATGATGTTGCTCAATACAAACACTATGAAGCCAGCTGGAACAACAAACAGATCCATTGCCGTATGTCAGCAGCTGATAACACCGCTGTGACTGAATTAACAGTGACTGGAATAGACGCGGCTAGCTGCGCCATGCACGCAGGTTTGCTGAATTTGTCTGAAGCTGTGATCAGTCAAATTGCCAATCGAATGCTGTCGACTCAAACGCTAGCAGCAACAGACAAACAATCCATCACCAGTGCCACACTCTATTTTAGCCATGACAACCCCAGTGTAGTTATTACCCAAAATAAACAACAAAAAATTGCCCAGTTTTTACGATTACCGACTTTTGAGCAACATGGCGCTGATATTATTGCGCAATTACAGCACGAAGAATCAAAAGTACTCGCTAAGTTTACCCTAGCATTTCCACAACAAATCCATCAATTAGCACTAACCACACTGGATAAAACTAGTGATAATATTCAACATTTTATTGGCCTAGCTGCCATGTTGATTTTAGATGATGAGGCCTTAAATCAATTAACCAGTATTGACGCGAAAGCAGATGCGTTTCATGCACTGGCGCAGCAGTATCATGGTAATAATGCCCCTAGAATTGATTTTCCACTTTGTTCAGAAAACGGCTATAGGAGCATTAATTGGCGCCGTACCTTTGCCAGCTTAATGAGTTTTAAATTAGCTGGCGCCAATCCCGCCATTTTAGCTTTTGGCTTTTTTGATTCACTGGCTGATTATCTTAGTAACTGGCTTGATCATCTGGAGCAGCAACAAGGAATTGATGCCGTGGTGTTAGCAGGCAACGATTTAGTCTATAGCGTACTTGCTGAGCGCCTATGTATGCGGCTACAAAAGAATTACCCTCTAGTGGTAAACCATCAATTAGATCTCGATGGCGCCAACATTGCCATTGGTGGTTTGTATCTCGCCAAAAGACGTGGGTTAAGGTAAGCCTATGGGACTGCACCAAGCCTATCTTCAACAGGTAAAACTCAATATAAACGGCATAGTCCAAGGGGTTGGTTTTCGCCCTTACGTTTATCAATTAGCCACTCAGTCTAATTTGCTCGGCAGTGTGCTAAATAATGAGCAAGGTGTATGCATTCATCTACAAGGATTAAATACTGATATCAATCATGTTATCCATCAGTTAAGAGTTAATCCACCGCCATTAGCCAGAATCGATAAACTGAATGTGGTAGAAGAACGAATCGATACAAGACTAGCCGACTTTACAATCAGCCAAAGTCAGTCTAATCAACAAGCCATAGTGTCAATTTCCGCCGATAAAAGTAGCTGCACAGATTGCTTAGCTGACATCGCAGATCCAAATAATCGTCATTACCAATACCCTTTTACAAATTGCACCAATTGCGGGCCAAGATACAGCATTGTTAAGCAACTTCCCTATGATCGCCATCTTACCTCAATGGCTAATTTTGCTATGTGTGAGGACTGCCGAAAAGCCTATGAAGATCCCTTAAATCGACGCTACCATGCTCAGCCAGTGAGCTGCCCTAAATGCGGCCCCAAGTTACGTTTTGACATGCTTACCCATGGGCAGATAACTGAGGTTATTGCTGATCAACAGCAAGTGTTTTCAGCCATCATCAGCGCGTTAAATAATGGCAAAATTTTAGCAGTTAAAGGTCTAGGGGGCTTTCATATTATTTGTGATGCCACTAATGATGAGGCCATTAAAAAGCTAAGATCACGTAAAAAGCGCCCAGCAAAGCCCTTTGCCGTTATGGCAGCGAATATCGAGCAAGCCAAACAACTCGTTACTGGCACAAAAACAGAGTGGCAACTCTTAAGTAGTGCTGAAAAACCTATCACCTTAATGGCTAAACACGCCAATATTGATAATTTTATCAGCAAGTTAATTGCACCCGACATAGATAAATTAGGACTGTTTCTGCCCTACACTCCCATGCATCATCTGCTGCTTAATGCCTTTAACAAACCTATTGTTGCCACCAGCGCAAATCTTTCAGGCTTACCCATTATTACCGACGCCAACGAGATTATGTCGCAACTAGGCCATGTGATTGATGGCCTCGTTGACCACAACAGAGCCATTGTAAACCCTTGTGATGATAGCGTTGTTCAAGTAATTAACGAGCAAATTCAGGTTATTCGATTAGCAAGAGGCTATGCGCCATTAAGTATTGCCTTACCCAGCGCCATTAAATATCCAATTCTTGGGGTCGGGGCGCAGCAAAAAAATACTCAATGCTTTGCTTTTAAACAACATGCCTTTATTAGCCCGCATATTGGTGACTTGTATAACCTCGAAACTAACCAGTTATTTGAACACACCTTAAACACATTTAAGCGACTGTATCGTTTTAACCCTAAGAAAATAATAAGTGATAAGCACCCTGATTATGCATCTAGCCAATGGGCTAATAATCAACACAATGTCCCGATTTCACAGGTTCAACATCACCATGCGCATATCCTTAGTGTGCTGGCGATCAATAACTACCAAAAACCAGTATTAGGATTTAGTTTTGATGGCACAGGCTTAGGTGATGATGACAGCCTTTGGGGCAGTGAGTGCATGTTGCTTGATGGCATTAATTATCGCAGTGTCGCACACTTGAAGTCATTTAAGTTAATTGGTGGCGAGCAAGCGATTAAACATCCCGTAAGGATTTTATTAGCCTTGTTATTCGAGCACTTCAGCCTTGCTCAAATAAAAAAACTGCCCATCGAGGCAATTCAAACAATGCCTGCTCATACCTTAGATAATTTACATCGTATGTGGCTTAACAATAGTGCTTGCATTGAATCACGCTCAATAGGACGGCTGTTTGATGCCATTGCTGTTGCGCTTAATCTTATTGAAACGAATCAGTTTGAAGCCCAAGCAGGCATGTTAATTGAAACTTGTGCTAATAACTGGCTCAAGCAATCAATAGCATCTAATACAACAAATACTGCCAACACTGAGCAGCAATTACTGGCATTGTCTCCAGAGCCAACAGCAGCTGCTTCAGCAGTTAAAGTTTGGGATAGCAGCGGATTAATCAAACAAGTTATCGGGCTTATCACGGCTAAACAGCCGCCATCGACCGAACAATTATGTTTTGCATTCACAGCGAGTTTAAGCCGAGCTGTCGCTGATGTTGCTAATCAGTACCCTGAATATGCTTTAGTGTTTAGCGGCGGTGTGTTTCAAAATAAATTACTACTAACACAATGTCAGCAAGCGTTAAAGCAGCGGCAAATACTACCCAGTAAACTTATCCCTATAAACGATGCCGGCATCTCTTTAGGGCAATTATGGTTTGCCTATTTACAACAACAAACAACACAAATAGCCAATTAATATTTAAATAACGATTAATTGCTGATGTTAATCAAAGAATAATTTTTAACCGCCATTGATACTGAGATATAGCAAGAGGCGTTTCGAATAAGGAATATTGATATGTGCCAAGATTGCGGATGTTCAATTACAGATCATCAACATAGCCTACACTCTAACCCGCAGCTTAATGATACTAAGACCTTATCTGTTATTCATAAAATATTAGATAAGAATGATCATGAAGCCCAGCATAACCGTGCGCATTTTAAAGCCAATAACGTCATGGCTTTTAACTTAATGAGTAGCCCAGGTAGCGGTAAAACCACTTTACTGGAATATTTACCCACTCATTTAATGGCTAAATTCGCGGTCATTGAAGGCGACTTAGAAACCTCTCGTGATGCTGACCGCTTAATCGCTAAAGGCATTAGTGCTTATCAAATTCAAACCGGCTCAGCCTGTCACTTAGATGCCTTTATGGTGCATCAAGCGCTGCACCATATTGACCTTAAACCTATTGATGTCTGCTTCGTAGAAAACGTTGGCAATCTTGTTTGCCCCGCTAGTTACGATGTCGGCACCCACAAAAATATCGTGCTGTTATCTGTGCCTGAAGGTGACGATAAAATTGAAAAGTACCCGGTGATGTTTCGCCGTGCAGATTTGGTACTCATAACCAAAATGGATTTAGCCGAGCATTTTGACTTTTCCTTAACCGAATGCGAGCAGCAACTTAAAAAACTCAATCCTGATGTGACCTTATTACCCATTTCAGTCAAAGATCCACAATCTCTTAACCAAGTGGCTGATTGGATAAACAGCGCAATTGGAGCGCAATAATATGTGCTTATCAGTGCCTTCTCAAATTACCGCTGTTCACGATGATACTAGTGTCACCGTCGATACCTTAGGGGTTAAACGCCGGGTCAGTAGTCACCTAATGACAGAGCCATTAAAGGTGGGCGAATTTGTGCTGATCCATATCGGATTTGTGATGAATAAAATCGATACAGAAGATGCCAAATTAAGTTTGGAACTCTATAAAGAGATTGTTGATAAACTTAATGATGAAGGAAATGATTTATGATCCTCACTGATCTATATCAACAGTTTCGCAATCCTGACACCATCAAAGCGTTAGCAGAAGAGATAAACTCACATGCTAGTCAGATAGATACTGATATTAACATAATGGAAGTATGCGGCGGTCATACCCACACCATAATGAAATATGGTTTAAAGCAATTGCTGCCTGTTAACATCAATTTTATTCATGGACCCGGCTGCCCTGTGTGTATTATGCCAAAAGAGCGCATCGACCATGCTGCTGCATTAGCACAGCTTGATGACGTTATATTATTGACCCTAGGCGATATGATCCGAGTGCCTGGTTCAAAAGGTAGCCTTGCTCAATTTCGTGCTAAAGGTTGTGATATTCGGCCTTTATACGACCCTATGGATGCGCTTAGTATCGCAAAAGACAATCCCGATAAAACCATTATCTTTTTTGCCATCGGCTTTGAAACATCAACCCCAATGACTGCCGTGTTAATTGACCAAGCTGAAAAACAGCAAATAAATAATCTGTTATTTCATATCAACCACGTACTAGTGCCACCAGCGATTGATGCCGTGATGGCCAACCCACAAGCTAAAGTAAATGCCTTTATAGGACCTGCCCATGTGAGCGTGATTAGCGGCGCTAAAATTTACCAAGCGGCTGTAGATAACTACAACACACCAGTGGTAGTAGCGGGATTTGAACCTGTGGATGTGATGGAATCGATTCTTAGAATTGTAAAACAAAAACAGCAAAATATTGCCAAGCTTGATAATCAATACAGCCGCGCGGTCAGTTACGAGGGTAATCAAGCAGCGCAGGCATTAATCGACCAATACTTAACCCTAAGAGCATCATTTAGGTGGCGTGGTTTAGGGCCGATTTCAAAATCAGCATTAACCTTAAAACCCCAGTATGCCCATCGCGACGCCGAAATTATATTCAAACAACAGCTACCCACTGTAGAAATTGATGACCACAAAGCCTGTCAATGCGGTGATATTTTGCGCGGTCTCGCCAATCCACAAGATTGCAAAGTCTTTGGCAGAGGCTGCTCTCCAGACAATCCATTGGGCAGTTGTATGGTCAGCTCAGAAGGTGCCTGCAATGCATATTATCGTTATACAGGAGTAACGAATGCCAGCGAATAAATATCAACACGTGCAGTTAAGCCATGGCGGCGGTGGTAAAGAAATGAACAGTTTAATTACTGATATGTTCTTTAAAGCTTTTTCAAATCCAATTTTGGAGTCTCAAGAAGATGCTGCGGATTTAAATTTAACTGGCCATTGTGCATTTACTACCGACTCTTTTACCGTTGAGCCTTTATTTTTTGCTGGTGGTGATATCGGCAAACTGGCCGTTGCTGGCACAGTCAACGATCTAGCCATGATGGCAGCGCAGCCAGAATATTTAAGCTGCAGCTTTATAATTGAAGAAGGCTTTGCCATTAAAGATCTGAATACCATAGTGCAAAGCATGGCCGCTGAATTACATAAATCTGGTGCACGTATTGTCTGTGGTGATACTAAAGTAGTACCTAAAGGTTGCGCTGACGGCATATTTATCAATACCTCAGGTGTGGGCCGAATTTTAAAACCCGGTATTTCAGTTAAAAACCTGCAACAAGGTGACGCTATTATCGTATCCCGCGACATTGGAAGGCACGGAGCAGCCATTTTAATGGCACGTGATAGCTTATGTTTAGAGTCTGAACTCACCAGTGATTGCGCCACTCTTTGGCCCATAGTCGAGCAACTCATTGCAGCGAATATCGAAATCCATGCCATGAGAGATGCCACTCGCGGCGGCCTGTCTGCGGTATTAAATGAATGGGCCAATGCATCTGCTGTTGGCATTGAAGTCGATGAAAAATTAATTCCAATATCGCCACAAGTCCAAGGCCTGTGTGAACTTTATGGTTTTGAAGCCTTTGATTTAGCAAATGAAGGCACCTTTATTATGGCCCTGCCACAGGAGAGAGCTGAGCAGGCTTTAACTATCATGAAACAATATTGCCACTGCGATCAAGCCTGCATTATCGGCAATGTGACTAATCAACACCTTGGCAAAGTAGTATTAACCACACCATGGGGCAGTAGCCGCTATTTAGATGTTCCCCAAGGTGAGCTATTACCAAGGATTTGCTAATGCATGAGTATTCAATTGTGATGTCATTATTGGAGCAAATTGAGCAATTAGCGGCCCAAAATCAAGCTAATGAAATCATCAGAGTACAGATTAAAGTTGGGGTGTTAAGTGGCGTCGAGCCACGTTTATTGGCCACGGCGTTTGAAACTTTCAAACTTGAAGGGATTTGCCACAACGCCATGCTGGATATGAATATACAGGCGCTAATCATTCACTGCCGCCAATGTGACACGCAATCAGAATTAACCGAATGTAATATTGTTTGCCCAAGATGTTTAAGTACCAATACTCAGGTAATAGATGGTGAGCAGATGATGTTAATGCAACTTGAAATGAATACCGATTAAAGCTCAATTTGTAATAACTTTTATTAACCAATTAAAAAAGAATTATTGAGGAACTAACAATGAAAACGAAACTAACCGCAATGCTAATGGCTGCATCCCCTACTCTTGCATTTGCCCACGAAGGTCATGGCGCAGTCAGTCTATTTCATCATCTGTATGAACTCGCACCTGCTATTGCATTAGTAGCCATTGTCGCCTTAGTTATTTACAACAAAACGCGATAACTTGCTTAGACAGCACTTATTTAAAACAGCACTTATTTTAACAAAAGTCGCTTAGTCAATATTAGTTAGCCAGATACAGCCGGCTTACTTTTAATGCTATCCCTTTGAGCCAGAGCTCCCCACTGCGCTCAATGGGTAGTTTTTTTGTATTTATCAGCCAGCCCCGCAAACATAACTAATTTGTCTGGCAATAATGCTAAGCTGCCTCACCTTCTATCTTGAAACAGTCGTGGTTAAAATAAATCCTCAGCAGTGCAAGCGTCTATCAAGCCAAAAATGATATTACCCTCTATTTTGTGTAGTTTATGTCATTCTTAAGGCTAATTTGTTCATAAAACCATCTAAAAAATCTAGTTCACGCTTATAAATCGGCTTTGTTTAGCTTAAGGTAATATTTCACCAAGACCACAAGTTAACTGATCCAAGGATGTACTATGTCAGCAGCTGCGATAATTGCCACTAACCGATTTGGACTTGGCGCGAGGCCAAACGAACTATCCCTAGCGACTAACGATCCAAAAGCCTACTTAGTTAAACAATTGGTGATCCCAGAGTTTGAAGCAACTGAATTCAACTCTGACGAAATAATCCGTCAAGTAAGCGAATTTTTAAGACAAGAGCAGCTAGCAAAAAAAAACCGTCAAACTGAAAATATGATGTCCATGCAAGGTCAATCTAATGCAAATAAAGCCAACAATAAAAAGAAATTTAACGGGCCAAAGCCACTGCCGCCACACAAACAAGCCTATTACCAGCTAACAGCCAGTGCATTTAATAGCGCAATCAATTCTCCAAACTCATTAAGCTGGCGTTTATTACATTTTTTTTCAAATCATTTTAGTGTCACAGTCAGTGGACGAGTGATGACAGCACTTGCCGCCACATTAGAGCGTGAAGCCATAGCGCCAAATTTATTAGGATCATTTGCAGACATGCTACTGGCAGTGACCAGTCATCCTGCCATGATACGTTATCTCAATAATGAAAAGTCGTTCGGTGCAAATTCCCCTCTTGGCAAGCGAGGCAAAGGGTTAAATGAAAATCTAGCTCGAGAAATCCTCGAACTACACACCCTTGGGGTTAATGGTGGTTACACTCAAGCTGATGTCATTGAGCTAGCAAACGGAATTAGCGGGTGGAGCATTGCCAACCCCAGAAAAGATAATGCCACAGGTTTTATCTATCGAGTCAATGGCCATGAGCCAGGACCTAGAACCCTACTTGGTAAACAATATCCTGCCGCACAAGACAATGCCTCTGGCGTTAAACAGGGTCAAGCTATGCTGGCTGATATTGCCAAACAGCCACAAACTGCAACCCACCTGTGCTATAAAATAGTTAAATATTTTATAAGTGATAATCCTTCTGAAACACTGCAAACCAAGCTTGTTGAAACATGGAACAGCACCAATGGCAACATCAAACAAGTTATGCTGACCTTAATTAATGCAGACGAGTCATGGCAGCCTGAACAGCTGAAGTTTAAAACCCCCGTTGAACATGTCATCTCTAGTTACCGCGCAGTTAATAAGCCTGTCACTAACATGCAAAAATTACTTAAGCAGTTAGGTGAAATGGGTCAACAGCCTTTTAAAGCGGGCTCCCCTGAGGGATTTGGCGATCTAGAACCAGACTGGAACAGTGCTAATGCATTAATGACCAAAATCAACTGGACCACACAATTTGCTACCTCCCAACGAGATTCTGATACCGCTCAGGCAATTAATACTGTATATGGCAACTCATTATCTGAATTATCATTTAATACCATTACCCGTGCAGAAAGTCGTGAACAAGCTTTAGCGTTATTATTACTTAGCCCTGAGTTCTTAAGGAGATAACATGCAACGTCGTGAATTTATTAAAGGGATCAGTGCCAGTTTAGTGATGTTAAGCAGCGGCCTAGCGCCTAGCTCTGTGGCGAATGCAACATCCGCGTCCTCAGCTAAAACTAAAAAGAATATCGTCTGGGTCATACTTCGCGGCGCACTTGACCCATTACATACCATAGTGCCACTAAAGGAGCCTAACTTTTCTCAATTAAGACCCACGCTAGCCGGTAATGTCGCTAATTCAAAACTCGTGTTAAACCCACAATTTAGTTTAAATCCAGTATTAACCAATATGCATCAGTGGTATCTCGACAAGCAACTGTTACCTATTGTGGCAGTATCGTCTGGTTACCCTGAGCGGTCACATTTTGCTGGACAAGACTTTTTAGAAAGCGGTGGAGAACTTAAAGAGCTTGAGTCTGGCTGGTTAGGACGAGCCATAAGTGCTTCACTAGATGATAAAAACAATAGCGCTATCGCCATATCAAACGCTATCCCTATCAGTTTACGCGGGAGTGATAGTGTCAATACTTGGTATCCCACTAAAGGAGAGCCCGCTGATGAAGATATTTATCAGCAGTTAGCCGTGCTTTATCAACAAGACAAAAAATTATCTCAAAACCTAATGGATGGGATCTCATTGAAAGAAATGGCCATGCGAGGTGGTGGCAATAAGAGTCGTAAATTTGTCGCCTTAGCTAAAGCCTGTGGTAATTTTTTAACCCAAAGTGATGAAATAGATTGCGCCATGTTAGAAATGGGCGGCTGGGATACCCATAGCAACCAACATGGTCGCCTTAACCGTCAATTGAGCCAATTAGATAAAGGCCTAGAAGCACTTAAAAGCGCTTTAGTTAATCAATGGCAAAATACTGTGATAATTGTTGCTACCGAGTTTGGCCGCACTGTAAAAGAAAATGGCACCTATGGTACGGATCATGGCACTGGTAGTGCTATGTTTATCGCAGGTGGCGCAGTAAAAGGCGGTAAAGTCTTAGGGCAATGGCCGGGACTTAAACCTGAGCAGTTATTTCAAAATCGAGACTTACAACCTACCAGTAATAGTTTTAGCTGGATATCGACTGTGATGCAGCAACATTGGCAATTAACAACTGAAGAGATAAATCACATACTGCCAAACAACACACCCTATGATGTACCTATCATCAGCTAAACCCGTAGCAATACAATCCCTAAAAAAATGCCTGACTTATTGCTAAGTCAGGCATTTATCATCTAAGGCTATTAACCCTTTGGTTTAAACTTTAGGCTTTTAACGCACTATCAATCATGACTTGTGCCTGACTGATAATTTCAGCTAAATGCGCCTCACTGACAAAGCTTTCAGCGTAAATTTTAAATAATGCTTCAGTGCCAGATGGACGCGCGGCAAACCAGCCATTTTCGGTGGTGACTTTAATGCCGCCAATTGCCGCATTGTTACCTGGCGCATGAGATAAAATAGCCGTAATGGTTTCACCAGCAAGGACTGTATCGGTAAAGCTATCTGACGATAAGGTCTCAAACTTGGCTTTTTTCTTCAGGCTTATAGGACTATCGATACGGGTATAGTAACTCTTACCAAACTGTTCAGTTAGCTCGACATAACGCTGGGCAGGCGTTTTACCTGTTACCGCTAAAATTTCAGCGGCTAACAAAGCCAGAATAAAACCATCTTTATCGGTACACCAAGTAGAACCATCTTTATTTAAAAAGGCAGCGCCGGCACTTTCTTCACCGCCAAACGCAATACTGCTGTTAGCAAGACCGTCAACAAACCATTTAAAGCCCACTGGTACTTCTAAACAATGTCGTTGATGTGATTGACAAATTCTGTCGATAATTGCACTTGATACTAAGGTTTTACCAATGGCTAAGTCTGCCGCCCAATCTTTGCGGTAAGTCAGCAAGTAATCTATAGCGACAGCAAGGTAATGATTTGGGTTCATTAATCCAAAACCTGGGCAAACAATACCGTGACGATCGTAATCTGGATCATTACCAACACAGACATCAAAGTTTTCGCTATGTGCCAGTAATCCCGCCATGGCATAAGGTGATGAACAATCCATGCGGATTTTTCCATCTTTATCTAACGACATAAAACCAAAACTTGGGTCGACTTTGTCATTGACTAAGGTAATGTCTAAACCATATTGCTCAGCAATGTGAGACCAATAATAAATACCAGAGCCACCCAATGGATCAACACCAATTTTTATCTTGGCTTTTGCTATCGCTTCTAGATCAATAACCTTGCTTAATGCATTAACATAAGGTGCGATAAAATCAACTTCATTAATCCAGCCTGACTCTACAGCAGTACCGTAATTGACTTTTTTAACGCCATTTAATTGATTAGCTAAATATTCGTTGGCAGCGGTTTCAATTTGTTTAGTGATCTCGCCTTCAGCAGGTCCACCATGGGGTGGATTATATTTAATACCACCATCTTGAGGCGGATTATGTGATGGTGTAATAATAAGACCGTCAGTGAGATCGCCGCCATTAACATTGGCACTCACAATAGTTTGTGAGACGACCGGTGTTGGGGTAAAACCGTCATCTTTTTGCACTTTTACAGCGACTTGGTTCGCTGTAAGTACTTCAAGCACCGACATATAAGCTGCGTACGATAGGGCGTGGGTGTCAAAACCTACAATCATAGGCCCGCTGATACCCGCTTGTTGACGATAATCAACCACAGCCTGAGTAATAGCCCAAATATGATTTTGGTTAAAACTGGCCTTAAGTGAACTGCCGCGATGACCTGATGTACCAAAGGTCACTTTTTGCTGCACATCTTCAACATTAGGGACGATTCGGTAATAGTGGCTCATCAATTTGGGTAAATTAATCAAATCCTTTTGTATTGCTACAGTGCCTGCTCTGTCATGAATTGCCACGGTATACTCCCTATTTTAGAAATTTAAAATTGCCTTAGATTCTGTCTGAAATTGATTTTGCCAGCTCTTCATTACAGCCGAGTTGCAATAACACTTCTGATAAAATAGTGCGCTTTTTGGCGGTGTTGTTATTAGTGGTAACCCAATAACCGCTAGTACCAATTTCCTTCGGATTAGCAGACTGACTGGCTTTTAATAATTCCGCTTTTGAACGAGCAAAATATAAACGGCCCCGGCCTTGGATTTTTAATATTTGATCAAAAGTGGCTGGCATCATTGCAGAAAGTGACTCTAACAAAAACATAAAGCGCCCTACTGCGCCTTTTTGCTGAGATAACATATGTTCATGTACAACAGTGTTGAAATCGACCTCAGTGTTTACTTCTTCAATTACGGCAGGTTCAACGACTTCTGGTGTGATAACCTCAGCCTTTACTTTAGCAACGCTTGTAGCATGGGCGGTTTCTAAGCTAGGTTGGCTTATCGCTAAAGGCTCTACAGGTTCAACTGATTCAATAGAAAGATCCAACAAACGGCGTAAAATATCAGATGCACTTTCACCAATGCGTTCTGTTTTACTTGCAATATAACGATAGAGTTCTTCGTCTATCTCAATATATTTACTCATTAATGCTTCCTTTGGTCTTAATCTATAGTCAAAAACGTCAAGCCACTTACGACATTAAATAATGACCAGTGGCATTACCGATCGATTTAGATCGATCTTTATATAATGACAGTCTACCCATCTCACGCCGATGGTAAAGAGTAAAAACAGCTAAACATCTCAAAATTAGTCAATTTCACATCATCAATGGCACCGATGGATGCTTTAATGAACATATAACAATTGACTAATTCATTTCAGTTCTTGATCATCATCCCCTTTTACAGGCAAAATCACGCCTTCGTTGACAATCAAAATGGACATTTCAATGCATTACGTTTCATCAGGTACTGGCCCTGCAGTGGTTTTAATTCATGGCTTATTTGGTAATTTGGACAACCTGAAAAACCTCGCAAATGCACTGGAAGCAAACCATCAGGTTATTCGTGTCGACTTACCTAACCATGGTTTAAGTGAACATTGGCAATATTTGGACTACCCACTCCTTGCCGAAGCTTGCGTAGAGTTGCTAAACAGCTTGAATTTAACCGAAGCACATTTTGTTGGCCATTCGATGGGCGGTAAAGTCGCCATGGCTTTAGCGTTATTACATCCCGAAAAAGTCACTAGTTTAGTCGTAGCAGATATCGCCCCTGTGGCTTATGAACCACGTCATCAAACCGTATTTGCAGGGTTAACATCCTTAACTCTAGATCAATCCACCAACAGAAAATCAGCATTAGAGCATTTAATCAGCGCTGATATTGATTTAGGTACCGCGCAGTTTTTGCTTAAAAACCTGCAGCGAACCGACAATGGCTTTGAGTGGAAAATGAATCTTGACGGTTTAATCGAGAATTATCCGCAAATCATTGCTTGGGATATCACCGACAAACAATACGATAAGGCCTGTTTCTTTATCCGTGGTGGTGACTCTCAATACGTGCTTGCAGAGCACACCAATGCCATCATGACGCAGTTCCCTCGTGTCAGTGCCAAAACCATCAATGGTACAGGTCATTGGTTACATGCCCAAAAACCTGAAATATTTAATCGATTAGTTGCTGAGTTTATCGATAGCAATAGCCAATAATTAACTTGTAAATTTTCATTAATAGAAGCCAACAAATATGGCTCATAGTATATCTATGTGATATATTCCCGCCCTCTTTTAGCCTTAAAGCATTACTAAAGGAAAAAACATGTTGAATCAGTATATGGATCAAATTGAGACATTAGGTCTAAACTTGTTTTTTGCTTTAATATTTTTCTTTATTGGTATGGCTATTCACGATGTCCTTAAGCAAGGCCAAGTGCCCAAATTTGGACGTTACATCGTATGGTTAGTATTATTCCTTGGCTGTGCCGGGTTTGTAGCAAAAGGTATTATTCAGATCACCTGGGAAGGTTCAGGGATCGGTTAAACAGAACGATGGCAAAAGAAACAACAGATAGAACCACCATTGACCTGTTTGCTTCAGAGAAGCGTCGTGGACGTCCTAGAAGCAACCCCTTAAGTCGGGAACAACAGTTAAAGGTCAATAAGCGCAATCAAATACAACGTGATCGCGCTAACGGATTAAAACGAATAGAGTTAAAGGTGTCACAAGTTTTATATGACGCCTTGAACGAACAAGCATTGGCCAGTAACATCAGCCGTAGCCAGTTAATCGAATTAATCTTGCAACAACAAATCGACAACTGAACCGTTTTTTTAAATTCGCAAAGCGAACATGATATTTAAAGGATAGACAATGGCAACTGTAGGTCTTTTTTTCGGTAGTGACACTGGTAATACCGAGGCTGTAGCCAAAATGATCCAGAAGAAGTTGGGTAAAAAAATGGTCGATGTCAAAGACATCGCCAAAAGCACCAAAGAGCAAATCGCTGAGTTCGATTTGATCTTATTTGGTATTCCAACATGGTATTACGGTGAAGCTCAATGCGATTGGGATGACTTTTTCCCAGAGCTAGAACAAGTTGACTTCACTGATAAGTTAGTCGCAATTTTTGGCTGTGGCGATCAAGAAGATTACGCTGAGTACTTCCTTGACGCTATGGGCATGGTTGGTGATATCGTATCTGAGCGTGGCGGGATCATTATTGGTCATTGGCCAACAGAAGGTTACGACTTTGAAGCATCAAAAGGTTTAGTTGACGACAAACACTTTATTGGTTTAGGTATTGATGAAGATCGTCAACCTGAACTGACTGAAGAGCGTGTTGACGCTTGGGTTAAGCAAATTTATGAAGAAATGTGCTTAGCTGAATTAGAAGACTAATATTGAGTCTCTAACTTTGTTTTTACTGTTAAGTAAAAACAGTTTAAAAAGCGGCCATAGCCGCTTTTTTTAGCGCTGACATTTAGCGCCAAATAGCTAGCTGCTGTGTTGAGAGAAAAAAGTGAACAAATCAAGCAATCAACATTGGGATATATTCTGCGCTGTTGTTGATAACTACGGCGACATCGGTGTCACCTGGCGTTTAGCCAAACAATTGCACGCAGAATACGGTATTGAAATCAATTTATGGGTCGATGACTTACACAGTTTTTCGCATATTTTGCCGCAGTTAAACCCAGCTATAGCCCAGCAATGCTTTTGCGGTGTTAATATTTTTCAATGGAACAACCCATTAGATATAGAGTACAAAGCTGGAAGCGTATTGATTGAAGCTTTTGCTTGTGAATTACCTTCACAAGTTAAAAGCAGTATTGAAGAACTCCATAATCATAATAAACACCACACTTCAACCTCATCACATACTCCACCGCTATGGATAAACCTTGAATACCTTTGCGCTGAAGATTGGGTCGACGGCTGTCACGGTTTACCTTCAATGCAACAAAGTGGCCTTAAAAAGTATTTTTATTTTCCTGGGTTTACTGCAAAAAGTGGCGGATTGATTTGCGAGCAAGACTTATTTAGTCAACGTAATGCTTGGCAAGCTGATAGCAGTAATAAACTGTCATTGTTTCGCCAATTAGGTTTATCAGGCATTAACGCTGAAGATGTCGTCGTATCAGTATTTAGTTATGAGTCACAAGCCCTAGCAAGTTTGGTCAAGCTTTGGCGTCAATCAAGCCAAACCATGCATGCGTTAATTCCCGTGGGCAAAAGCTTAACCAGCATCATTGATTTATTGCCAGTGACCATAGAAAACATTAAACCAGGTCAGCAATATCAGCTGGAAAATCTGGTTATTCACATTCTGCCTATGACAGATCAAAGCGGCTTTGACCGACTGCTTTGGAGCTGTGATATCAACATTGTTCGCGGAGAAGACTCTTTTTTGCGCGCTCAGTGGGCAGCTAGGCCGTTTATTTGGCATATTTACCCACAAGATGAAGATTATCACCTAGTAAAACTGCAGGCTTTTGTTAATATCTATACCCACAAACTTGATGATAGATTTGCAAATATCTTCTCGGAAGTAAATTTTGCATTCAATCAGCAACGTGCCGATATCTCAGATTATTGGCAACAACTTATTTCAGTGCAATTGCCTATGCAGCGTCATGCTACAGATTGGGCAGTTGATGCTAAAAATGATGCAGATCTTGCTACACGTCTGGTTCAATTTATTAAAACCAGCTAAGATACTGCGCAATTAAAATTAATACCTAAAATATAGGAATAAAGTAATGAAAACTGCTCATGAACTCCGTCCTGGTAACGTGATCATGTTAGATGGCAGCCCATGGGTTGTTCAGAAAACTGAAACAACTCGCTCTGGTCGTAACGCTGCAATCGTTAAAATCAAATTAAAGAACGTTCTACAAGACTCTACCACTGAAACCACCTTTAAAGGTGATGACAAAATGGAAGATATCATCCTAGAACGTTTAGCATGTACTTATTCTTACTACGCAGATCCTATGTATGTATTTATGGATGCTGAGTACAACCAATATGACGTTGAAGCTGACAACTTAGGTGATGCTTCTGCTTATATCGTTGACGGTATGGAAGAAGAATGTTCAGTCACTTTCTACGAAGGTAAAGCGATTTCTGTTGAATTACCGACTAGCATCGTTCGTGAAGTAACTTACACTGAACCTGCTGCTCGTGGTGATACTTCAGGTAAAGTAATGAAGCCAGCAACCATTACTGGTGGTGGTACTGTTACGGTAGCTGAATTCGTTAAAATCGGTGATAAAATCGAAATTGATACTCGTACTAACGAGTTCAAAAAACGCGTTTAATTATCGCTATCATTAGGGAGGCCCCTTAACGGAACCACCCTAAAAGTCTAAAAGCCAGCAATTGCTGGCTTTTTTGTTTTTTGTATTTATTTTATGCACTTAGTTAGCTTATCTTTAATAAGAGAGTTGCACTCAAAAACACCAGCAATTCAGTGTTTCATCTTACTCATGCTCACCAATTTAGTCATTTAACCTAACCGAGTGTCGATAATATAAGCCGCGCAGTACAATCCTCTAATAAACTCAATAAAATATTCAATTAATCCTTTTCTCACTGCCATTAATTCGTTATTGTTCGGATACTTATGTCGTATTAGTAACTTGAGGCAAGTATGCGCCCTATTATCAAATCCAATAAACTCGATAGTGTTTGCTATGATATTCGAGGACCTGTTCATAAAGAGGCACGCCGCCTAGAAGATGAAGGTCATAGAATATTAAAACTTAATATCGGCAACCCTGCCCCTTTTGGATTTGAAGCCCCTGAAGAAATTGTCCGTGACGTCATTTTAAACTTACCAAGCGCTCAAGGTTATTGTGAATCAAAAGGGCTATTTTCAGCCCGTAAAGCCATTGTGCAGCATTATCAAGCTCAAGGGATCTTTGGTATTGATATCGAAGATGTCTATATCGGTAACGGTGCATCTGAGCTTATCTGTATGGCATTACAAGGTCTACTTAATACCGATGATGAAGTACTGATCCCCTCACCTGATTATCCGCTATGGACCGCTGCTGCCAACCTTGCTGGCGGTAAAGCGGTGCATTATCGCTGCGATGAAGAGTCAGACTGGTTTCCGGATATTGACGATATTAAAAGTAAAATCACCCCGCGTACCCGCGGCATTGTGATCATCAACCCCAATAACCCTACAGGTGCGGTATACAGTCGTGAGTTATTGTTAGAGGTGGTTGAACTGTGCCGTCAACATGACATCATTTTATTCGCCGACGAAATCTACGATAAAATTCTTTATGATGAAGCTGTGCATGTACATGCAGCTTCGCTTTCAGATGATATTTTGACAGTGACGTTTAATGGCTTATCTAAAGCTTACCGCGCTGCAGGTTTTCGCGTTGGCTGGATGGTTCTCAGTGGCAATTTAAAAGCCGCCAAAAATTATATTGAAGGTTTAGACATGTTGGCTTCAATGCGCTTGTGTTCAAACGTACCTAATCAACATGCGATACAAACTGCTTTAGGTGGCTATCAAAGTATTAACGAGCTAATACTGCCAAATGGCCGTTTAACCGCCCAAAGAGACGTCTGTTATGACGTGCTTAATTCAATACCCGGTGTTAGCGTTAAAAAACCTAAGGGAGCTTTATATGCCTTCCCTAAGCTGGACTTAAAGAAATTTAATCTTAGAGACGATGAAAGACTGGTACTGGATTTATTAAAATCTGAAAAAATGCTTTTAGTCCAAGGTACCGCCTTTAACTGGCCAGAGCCAGATCATCTGCGAGTGGTATTTTTACCCCACAAAGAAGACTTAACTAAGGCACTCACAGATTTTGGCAACTTTTTAGAGAACTACTCACAGTAATCAAATTACTGCCGTATTTATCAGTAATAGTCATAACAAACACAGCCACTATAGTTTCTATAGTGGCTGTTTTTTGTAAGTTCATAGTTTGGTATTAATCGAAATGTGAAGCATTAAAGTCAAATGCTAACACTAAATCGATTGTAAAAGGCTATTACAAAGGGCTAATACAAAGTGCTATTACAAAGCGCTCTAACAAAGAGCTATAGCAAAGGGCTGAATAAATAGAAAACTTGTTCAATCACCCTTTTATACCAAGGCCTCTGGTTCCACTCTTCTAAACTAAGTTGTTTTGAATCATTAATGTAGCTTTGTTGTAGCTGCTGTAATTTGTTAGCAAACTTAACATCGTCAACCGCTAAAGTGAGTTCAAAATTTAGCCACAAGCTACGCATATCCATATTTACCGTACCAATCAAACAATGTTCATCATCAATCAACACCGACTTAGTGTGCAGCAAACCACCGTTAAACTGATGAACTTTTATGCCAGCATTTAACAGTTCAGTGAAAAACGAACTACTGGCCCATTTGACCATAGTGGAATCGTTGCGCCTTGGGATAATAATATTAACATCAACTCCCCGTAACGCTGCGGTGACTAAGGCCACTAACAAGTATTCACTGGGTACAAAGTAAGGTGTGGTAATAACAATGCGTGTACGGGCTTGATATAAACTTTGTAATAATACTTGATGAATAACATCTTCCGGCATCCCTGGGCCCGATGGAATAACTTGAACTAATGACGATGTATGAGTCGACTCTGCCGCTGGCGGCTGCTCAGGTAAAAAGCGCTCATTGGTTTCAACTTCCCAGTCCCAGCTGCTTACGGTATTAATCACTGGTACAACAGGTCCGGTGATCCGCACCATCATATCAATCCACTCTCCCACCTCGCTGGACTGCTTAAAATATTTAGGATCAACTAAGTTCATTGAGCCGGTATAGCCCACGGTATTGTCTATGACAACAATTTTACGATGCAAACGCAGATCCATGCGCCTAAACAGCATACGCAGTGGACTAACAATCAATGCCGGCACCACTTTAATTCCTGCATCTGTCATTAACTTTGGCCATGATGATTTGAAAAAGTGGCGACTGCCTGCTGCATCCAATAGTAATTTAATAGCGACATTACGCTGGCTAGCGGCAATCAATGCATTAGCCACTTCATCTGCAAGACCACCGGGATGCCAAATATAAAACTCCATATGAATACAATTTTTAGCCTTATTTATATCGCTAATTATTGAGTTTAAAATGTCATCGGTAGTATGTTTTAACACCATTTCATTGGCAGTAAGAGATGGGATCCTTAATTGGGTGTCACACAAATGACTAATAGGAATAGCATAATGACTTTGGCTTTCTGGTTTATGGGCATTATGCTCATATAACGCTTTAAACCACTCGGCATAGGGTTTATACATGGCTTTTGAACGATTTGAGCGGGTTTTACCCAAATGCAATTCACCAAATAATAAGTAGGCAAACACCCCAACAAAAGGCAAAAAGTAAATAATCAACAACCAAGAAAATGACACGCCGATACTTCGACGTTTGATAACGATTCGAATTGCCACCACACCTAAAATAAGCCAATAAAGCACCACACCAACAATGGCAATAATTTGGGTCAATTGATCCATAGTTTTTACAGTATTCCTAGGTGTATTGAAAAGTTAATAGTAAAGTTGATTGTACTCTTTAAACAAGCAAGCATATAGCAAAGCTAATCATTCAGCTGTCATACATCTATCTCGAGGTAACATTGAACCTTAACAAATTAAAATATTGGATCATGATCGGGCTATTGTTAAGTGGCGGTTTGTATTTATTTGTAGTGACGAAATTTAATGGCGAAGCCGAGGTTATGATGAGTGAACTACAACCCATGTTTGTGTCTCAATGTTTATCCCAAACAGTCAGCAAGCCCCTTGATCAACAAGGACGCTTACGTATTGCTGTTTGGAACATTTATAAACAACAAAAGAGAAACTGGCAAACTGAATTACAGCAAATCACTCAAGGCTCAGATTTGTTACTTCTGCAAGAAGCCAAACTTAATCGTCGTTTCTCAAAGTTCTTAGCCGATACCCAGCACCATGTGGTAATGGCCAAAGGGTTTAACCTGCTTAACGTACCAATGGGGGTTATGAATATTTCATCTCAACCAGCTAGTGAAGCCTGTGCCTATCAAACTGCAGAACCGTTAATCCGATTCGCCAAATCGACTCTTGTGGCCGCCTACCCATTATCTAATGGCCAGCAATTACTGGTGGTCAATTTACATGGCGTTAATTTTGACTGGCGACTAAATAGTTACGAATCACAACTGAAAAAAGTGCTAAAAAAAGTCGCCATACATCAGGGGCCGGTTATTTTAGCAGGAGACTTAAATACCTGGCGAGAAGGTAGAATGAGTATCGTAAGGCAACTCACTCATGGCCTGAGCCTAACAGAAGCTAAATACAAAGCAGATTTTCGTAAACGGGTGTTTGGCTTACCACTTGATCATTTATTTTATCGCGGTTTAACCTTAATAAATGCAGACTCTAACGAAACCTCAGCCTCAGATCATAATCCGATCCAAACAGAGTTTATCCTACAATAACACACTGAGCAAAATTAAACCACTTTAAAACTAATCAATTTGGCTTCTTTAGCAAAAAAGCGATAAAAATCCTCTTGCTGATCTTGCTTGCCAACAAATGCTACCAAGGCTTTTTTGTCGGTGCCTTTTACCAGTTCTCGTATTTGAGTTAAGCGTTTTACAAAATTTGTCTTTACCGCTTCAGGCCATGCACTGGTTTGAATTTTGACAACATAGGGTCTGAGGTTTTTATTCTTATTATCCACTTTTTGCCACCAGCCAGCGGATAACTTAATCATAATATAGTCAGCTTCAACTTGTGGTTTATCCCATGCTAAGGTGCTGTAAAACACCTTGGTATCATTATTGTCAGTTTGAAAACGAAACTTTTGCTTGCCTACTGGGTTAATGATTTTTGTGAAAATCTGCCCATATTGGTTTCCCTCAACCCCTTCAAATGAAAGCGCCCTGTCACGATCGTAAGGAAAGTCAAAATACTGATCGACTATGCTTTGAAAAGAGCTGGTCAGATAATTCGCTTTACGCTTACTGCTTACAGTTTTCGCGGCCTTCGACCTTGTTAATTGATTAACATCATCAGCGGCAATCTCGGTAGTACTCACCGCTTTAACGGACTTTGCGGCGGTTAAAGTAAACCGATTTGGATAGGCTAACGGAAAGCCTTCATCACTGCTCAACCGTGATGTTTTGCCTTGCTGCTTAATTTTACTGCTGGCTTTAGCGTAACAATGCTGCTCATGATCAACGTTTTTTGAGGTTTTAAAATAAGGTCTACGTAAGTTAACCGCTTTTTTGTAAGAGCAAGGTATAAGCGCCACAGCGCATTCATCGCAAACAAAATTAAGTGATTTTACATTGTCGAGTATATATAGCTCTTCGTTGGTGACTAATCTATCTAATTGCAAACAGCGAGCATCATCCATATTTAATCTCATTTAACTTAACATTTTCTTTCATAATCAAGCTTATCCGTTGTTATGCTAACGTAAATTTTAGTTAATTGTTAATATAAAATACAGTTGTATGGCGCAGTGTAGTTGATTACAGTAGACAGATAGCTTTTTAGCCGTAATCCGTATTCATTAGCGACACGGATCTGCTATTCGCCTTAATCCTATTACCGAGGCAGATTATGAAACCAAGTACTTTTATGGCATGGATCACCCGTATGCCATTGTTAGAACGTTGGGCTTTGATGCATTGTTTTCAAAAAGAAAACGTATCAGAGCATTGTCATCAAGTCGCTGTGATTGCGCACTTATTGGTGGTCATTAAAAATAAACGCTTTGGCGGTAAGCTAAATCCAGAAAAAGCGGCTACCATCGCCCTTTACCATGAAGTATCAGAAACCAAGCTCCAAGATATCAACTCCAACACCAAATATCACAGTCCTGAATTTACCAAAGCCTTTAAAAAGCTTGAAGATCTGGCTGAAAAAGAATGCTTAGCCTCGTTACCTGAAGATCTGCGTGAAGAAATGGAGCCACTATTAGTTCAAACCCAAGTCGACCCAGAATACAAAGCTATCGTCAAAGCCGCAGATATTTTACAAGCCTATGTGAAAACCATGAATGAGCTACGCTTTAACAATGACGAGTTTCAACATGTAAAAATTAACTTGGATAAAAAGCTTAAGCAAATGGAACAAGATTTACCTGAAGTAAAATGTTTTATCGAAATTTTCCTCGATAGCTGCACTTCCACATTAGATAAATTGACTGAAAACGAATTAACTAACTGATGCTCACACAGTAAAGGATGATCAATGTCAGACAATGAAATACACAGTAGTGATGTCACTGAAAATGAATTAGCTGCCATCAATGACAAACAAATGAACGCTGATATTGAGGGCAGCACTAAGATAAATCCATGGCATGAACGCCGCCTAGGTGAAGATAAATTACGCCGTAATGATCACCGCAGTCCGTTTCAGCGTGACAGAGCAAGAATACTGCACTCAGCCGCCTTTCGTCGCCTACAAGCTAAAACTCAGGTACACGGCATTGGCATGAACGATTTTTTTCGCACTCGTTTAACCCATTCATTAGAAGTATCACAAATAGGCACAGGCATCGCTGCCCAGCTTAAACGTAAATTCCCTGACATTGAGCAACTATTAGATTCAATGAGCTTAATAGAGTCACTATGCTTAGCCCATGATATTGGTCATCCGCCATTTGGTCACGGTGGTGAAGTGGCCTTGAACTATATGATGCGCCATCACGGCGGATTTGAAGGCAACGGTCAAACTTTTAGAATTTTAGCCAGACTTGAACCCTACACCGAATACTGGGGCATGAATCTAACCAGGCGAACCTTACTTGGAGTGTTAAAGTATCCCGCTTTATATAGCCAGTTACATGTCGATTTAGGTCACCCAGAAATAACCAGCCACAGACAATTAAGACCTTCACAGTGGCCATCGGTAAAAGGCCTTTTTAACGATGACAAAGATATCTTCGATTGGGTGCTTTCAGGTTTGAGTGTAAATGATAGAAACCGCTTTATCAGCATTAAAAACAGCACTAATCAACACTATCCTCACCACAGAACCCAGTATAAATCTTTTGATTGCTCCATCATGGAACTGGCGGATGATATCGCTTATGCAGTCCATGATTTAGAAGATGCTATCGTGATGGGCATAGTCACGCCTTTGCAATGGCAGCAGGATGTCGCTGACAAATTAAGCCAAAGTAATGACCCATGGCTTACTCACGAATTTACCCATATCGCAGATAAATTATTTTCCCATCAACATCACTTACGTAAAGATGCCATAGGTACCTTAGTGAATGGTTTTGTCACTGCCATTAATATCGAGCAAGACGACAAATTTGATGAACCTTTATTAAAATACAATGCCAGCCTAGAGCCTGACTTTGCCATCGCACTGCATACTTTAAAACAATTTGTCTATAAGTACGTTATCCGTAAACCTGAAATGCAAATGCTCGAATACAAAGGCCAACAAATTGTCATGGAATTATTTGAAGCCTTTGAGTCTGATCCACAACGTTTGCTGCCATTAAACACTCAAGAACGTTGGTTACATGCCAAGGAGAATAACCTTAATCCAATGCGAATTATTGCAGATTATATTTCTGGAATGACCGATGAATTTGCCGGTAAGTTGCATCAGCAATTATTTGGCCCCAAGTCTTCTGGCATTTTTGAGATTAGCTTAGAAAGATAACCTTATTTACCTATCAAGATGAGACCCCTGTGTTAGTGGCTTTGATGAGCGTTAAGCATCTAAAGTCACTAACACTGTAATAAAACTTCAATTACTTCCAGCCAAAGCACACTCAGTTAGCATAAATTTTTATGCTATTAATTCAAAGGTAAAACACTCTTAGTGAATTAACCGCCAGCTTTGCTGGCATGATAATAATCACTTAACTAAGCCTTTTTGTGTAATTAAATTACCATTCGTAGTGATTTGTGCTGTGGATCACGACATATATACCGCTAAAGGAGTAATTTTATCACGTAGACGCTAATAATTTGCCAAGGTCACAGCTATAACAGCTGCTAAGAGTTGTTAACTAAAACGCTTTAGTTAACAATTTTTGAGGACGTAATGATGACTGTCAACAACACCGAACAACTTGAGCTACTGGTAGAGCGAGTCGCTAAAGCGCAGAAAGAATATGCCAATTTCAGCCAAGAACAAGTCGACAATATATTCAGAGCAGCAGCGCTTGCCGCCACAGATTCTCGTATTAAACTTGCTAAAATGGCAGCAACTGAAACCAACATGGGTTTATTAGAAGACAAAGTCATTAAAAATCACTTTGCATCTGAATATATATACAACAAATATAAAGACGATAAAACCTGCGGTATCATCGCTGAAGACATCACTTTTGGCACCATCACCATTGCCGAACCTGTAGGGATAATTTGCGGCATAGTGCCCACAACTAACCCTACCTCAACTGCCATTTTCAAAGCGCTGATTAGCCTTAAAACCCGTAACGGTATTATATTCTCGCCACATCCAAGAGCCAAGCAATCCACCACGACTGCAGCACGTATTGTTTTAGATGCCGCCGTTGCCGCTGGTGCACCCAAAGACATTATCGGCTGGATTGACGAACCTTCAGTGGCGCTGTCTAACCAACTTATGACACACGATAGCATCAACCTTATCCTCGCAACTGGCGGCCCCGGTATGGTTAAAGCTGCATACTCATCGGGTAAACCTGCCATTGGGGTTGGTGCGGGTAATACCCCAATCGTGATTGATGAAACCGCTGATATAAAACGCGCAGTAAGCTCAATCCTTATGTCAAAAACCTTCGATTACGGCGTCGTGTGCGCCTCAGAGCAAGCCATCATCGTGGTAGACAGTATTTATGAGCAAGTTAAACAACGCTTTGAAACTCATGGCGGTTACCTGTTATCCGATTCAGAGACCGCTGCCATGCAAGAGGTTATTCTTAAAAATGGTGGGTTGAATGCTGACATCGTTGGTCAAAGTGCCCCAACCATTGCCAACATGGCAGGAATTACTGTCCCAAGCTGGACTAAGGTATTAATTGGTGAGGTGACGGATATCAATGAAGCTGAAGCCTTTGCCCATGAAAAGTTATCACCACTTTTAGGTATGTACCGCGCCACTGATTTTAATGATGCCATGGACAAAGCTGAAGCATTAGTGACATTAGGAGGCATTGGTCATACCTCAGGGTTATACACTGACCAAGATGGCCAAGTAGAAAGAGTTAAAGCCTTTGGTTTTAGAATGAAAACTGCGCGGATATTAATAAACACTCCAGCATCACAAGGAGGTATTGGCGATTTATATAACTTTAAATTAGCGCCATCACTGACTTTGGGCTGTGGTTCATGGGGCGGTAACTCAATATCTGAAAACGTTGGCCCAAGCCATTTAATTAATAAGAAAACTGTCGCTAAAAGGGCTGAAAATATGTTGTGGCACAAACTACCCTCTTCAATTTATTTCCGCCGAGGCAGTTTACCCATTGCATTAGAAGAGCTATCAACTAAAAAACGCGCCTTAATTGTCACTGACAAGTTTCTGTTTAATAACGGCTATTGCTATGAAACCATTAAAATCTTAAAAGCTCAGGGGCTTGAAACAGAAGTATTCTATGACGTTGAAGCGGATCCTACTTTAGCCATTGTGAAACAAGGCGCTAAAGTTGCTCAAAGTTTCCAACCTGATGTCATCATAGCATTAGGTGGTGGTTCGCCTATGGATGCGGCTAAAATAATTTGGGTATTGTATGAACATCCTGACGTTGATTTTGCTGACTTAGCTTTGCGTTTTATGGATATTCGCAAACGTATTTATAAGTTCCCCAAATTAGGGGTTAAAGCGCAAATGGTGGCAATACCGACCACCTCTGGCACAGGCTCAGAAGTGACCCCGTTTGCCGTGGTAACCGATGAAGTGAGCGGCATGAAATACCCTATTGCTGATTATCAACTCACTCCTAACATGGCAATTGTCGACCCCAATTTAGTAATGGATATGCCAAAGTCATTAACCGCTTTTGGTGGCATTGACGCTGTAACTCACGCATTAGAAGCTTATGTTAGCGTGATGGCAAATGAATTTAGTGACGGTCAGGCCTTACAAGCACTGGAATTATTATGTGAGTATTTACCGGCAGCTTATGAACTGGGCGCTAAAGCCCCCATAGCCAGAGAAAAAGTCCATAACGGCGCCACTATCGCAGGTATTGCCTTTGCTAATGCTTTTTTAGGCATTTGCCACTCAATGGCCCATAAGCTCGGTGCTGAGTTTCATTTAGCCCATGGGTTAGCAAACGCATTGTTAATCAGTAATGTTATTCGCTTTAACGCCACCGATATGCCGACCAAGCAAGCTTCTTTTAGTCAGTACGACCGCCCAAAAGCCTTATGTCGTTATGCAAAGATAGCTGAAACCCTAAAGCTTGAAGGTATTGACTCAAACACCACTGATAAAGACAAGGTAGCATTGCTAATAAGTAAAATAGAACAGTTAAAAACCGCAGTCGGTATTCCGACATCTATCAAGGAAGCTGGTGTTAATGAAGCCGATTTCTTAGCCAAATTGGATGAATTAGCCGAGCACGCTTTTGATGATCAATGTACTGGCGCCAATCCGCGCTTCCCGCTTATTAGTGAGTTAAAGCAGATATTATTAGATAGCTTTTATGGTAAGCCATATCAAGATAACTAATGGCTATGTTCTAGTTGCTACTTTTCGGCACTGGCTCTGGTACAAGTCTACACAAGCTAGAGTTATAAAAGAACTGGCTTGAACAGTAGCGATTAATTAACCGCTGATACAATATTGATTATCATCAAATGTATCAGCGGTATTTTTATTTAATAATTTACTGTTTACCTTTGCTTTATTAGTGTCAGTGAGCCATCCAGATGCACATCACGTTGTGGATATGCCACCACAATATTGTTTTGCTCTAATAATTCATCCAGTGCAAAACGAATATTACTTCGCGTCACCCTTAACCCCCCTTCTACAGTGGAGTTAATCCAAAAGTTAACTTCAAATATTAGCGCGTTGTCACCAAAGTCTTCAAAACTCACCACAGGTTTAGGCTCAATTAATACCTCTTTTTGTGCGATAGTTGCTTCATATAACAAATCTGCGACAACTCTTGCCTTAGTCCCATAAGCTACGCCAACCCGCACATTTGACCTGACTAAATTATCAACTAGTGTCCAATTCACCACAGTGTTTTCTAATAACGTGCTATTGGGGATCAACAAGTGAACGCCATCAACCCGTCTTATACGAGTCGAACGATTATTAATGGCTTCGACTATGCCTTTAGCACCTTCAACTTCAAGAAAATCACCAATTTTAATGGGGCGTTCCCACATTAATATCCAACCACTAATGAAGTTGTTAATAATGTTTTGCGCGCCAAAACCAAAACCGATTGCAATGGCACCGGACAAAAATGCAAATGCGGTAATGGGCACATTAATTAAATCAAGCGAAGTAATTAATAATATTGCAATGGCGATGACATACAATATACGTTGCAACAGATGGATAATATTAGGGTCAGTCTTTTTAGACGTTAACCGCTTAGTGATCAGTTTTACTAGCAATTTAGTGATGAACAAACCGACAATTATGATCACCGGAATGATCAATAACCCACCTAAGGTAATTGGCTGTTGTGCAACAGTAAACACTGTCAAATTTAGCCATTGTTCAACTTGTACGAAATCCATTATTGCACCTCGTCGTTATTACTAAACCTGAATTCATATTTAGATTCAAGATCCTAAATATACCGCTGACGGATCCACTAAAAACCGTGTACCTAAAGCTTCACGACCAAATAGCATTAAATAACTCATGTCTGAGCGATCGGTAAGGGTAATTTCAATCGACCACTTTTGTTGCCCAAGAACTACTGGCGTTTTAATCACATAACGTTGCTCCGAGGTGCCATTAGATGACTTAATTTTACGGATATCACTAATAGGAGCATGGCAGCTTTTTACCGTATCAACATTATGTGAATCTGGGTGAATATCAAACGAGACACAATGCTCGCCATCTATCAGCACCTTTTTAATATTATCTACATGTAAAGACGAAGTTTTAGCCCCTGTATCCACACGTACTTGTAACTCGGTGATACCCAATTTAGGCAGCGCGATATACTCTAAGTTGCCAATAATCGTTTTATTTTTCATATCGAAACTCATTAATTTACAGAATCTGGTAATAGTTGTTCTTGAACATTTTCAATGTGTTCAGCAATTTTTTCATCATTTTCGCTAAAGTAAGCAATATGAAACATGGCTTCACCTTCTTGCACTAGCGGTATGTTTTGTTTACCGATTAATATGCCAGAGCGTGATGCGATCACCGAGTCAATCACTTCGCCATAGGGGCTACCAATTTCAGCCAAAACTTGCCCTTTAGTAATTTGTTCACCCAAATTAGCAATGTTATGCACAATCCCACTGGCATTGGCACGTACCCACTGACTGCCGTTGGCGATAAATGGGGCGCGCTTTTTCTTTGCTTTTGATGATGATTTTCTAATCATGCCTAAGTGCTGCAACACATTTAAAATGCCTTTCATGCCTGCACGTATTGAAAACTCATCAAATCTTAGCGCTTCACCTGCTTCATACAAGAGGATTTTGGTTTCATTCTTAACAGCTGACTCCCTTAAAGAACCATCCACTAGGTTTGAATTTAAAATAACCGGCACGCCAAACACTTCGGCAAGTAGTTTGGTTTCCTCATCGTCCATATCCGCTCTAATTTGCGGGAAATTAGAGCGGTGTATCGCGCCAGTATGTAAATCGATGCCGTAATCGCAGTGCCTGACAATTTCATTAAGAAATATATGTGCCACCCGTCCAGCTAATGAGCCTTTAGCAGAGCCAGGAAAACAGCGATTTAAATCCCGTCTATCTGGCATGTAGCGGCTTTGATTCACAACCCCATACACATTGACCATAGGTACAGCTATGAGGGTCCCTGAAGTGATCTTAAATTTATTTTGTTTAATTAGCCTTCGTATAATTTCAATGCCATTTAATTCATCACCATGTACCGCCGCACTGATAAATATTGATGGCCCCGGCTTTTTAGCTCGGATTATATGTACCGGTAAAGAAACATCAGCATCGGTATATAATTTTGCTACCGGTAGCTCTATTTTGCGCTGCTCACCGGGTAAAATGGTAAAATCGCCAATAATTAACTTATCCATAATGACGTCCTAATCAGCCTTTACCACGGGTTTTGTTTTTATGGGGCTTGGCATTCTTTTCTAAAAATTGAAATACCATTGACGCGACATCTTTACCCGTTGCCGTTTCAATACCTTCAAGCCCTGGTGATGAATTAACTTCCATCACCATAGGGCCATTTTGTGAGCGCAGTAAATCAACGCCGCATAAGTTTAGCCCCATAATTTTGGCTGCATTAACTGCTGTTTCACGCTCTTCTTTAGATAATTTAACCACTACAGCAGAGCCACCGCGGTGCAAGTTGGAACGAAACTCACCTTCTGCCCCTTGGCGCTTCATTGCCGCAACAACCTTACCGCCAACCACTAAACAGCGAATATCGGCGCCACCAGCTTCTTTAACAAATTCTTGTACCAAAATGTTGGCTTTTAACCCCATAAAGGCTTCGATAATGGCTTCAGCAGCTTTAGCGGTATCAGCAAGAACCACCCCGATACCTTGGGTGCCTTCTAGTAGCTTAATCACAACAGGCGCACCACCGACGTTTTTAATCAAATCTTTGATATTGTCAGGCTTGTTAGCAAAACCGGTACGTGGCAGCCCAATGCCTTTACGTGACAATAATTGCAATGAACGTAATTTATCGCGAGATCGGCTAATGGCGACAGATTCATTGATATTAAAAGTCCCCATCATTTCAAATTGTCTCGCCACAGCTGTACCGTAAAATGTCACTGATGCACCAATACGCGGGATCACAGCATCATACATAGGAAGCTCTTTACCATCGTAGCGCAAGGTTGGTTTGCTGCTGGTAATATCCATGTAGCAATGTAATGTATCAATAATATCCACTGTGTGGCCCATAGCTTCACCGGCCTCTTTTAAGCGGCGAGTTGAATATAAATTTGGGTTTCTTGATAGAATGGCAATTCTCATAATATGTCCTGAACATGTTTCTTTTATTGCACAAAGGTGCTGTAATTCGCTGAGTGTAAGAGTATCTCTCTCATAAATATAACGTTATATTTTGATGTGTTTAATTAAAAAATTTAATCACAGCTTTTAAAGGATTTTGATGAAAGTAGAATTATTAAAAACATTTTTAGAAGTTAGCCATACGCTACATTTTAGAGTCGCTGCCGAAAATTTGTTTATCACTCAATCTGCTGTCAGTGCCAGAATCAAGCTTTTAGAAGAGGACTTGGGGGTGTTACTGTTTGATCGCAGTAAGAAACACCTCAAATTAACCCCTGAGGGTAACCGCTTAATTAAGCATGCCAATGAGCTGTTATTGATGTGGCAAAAAGCCAAGCAAGATGTGGGGATTGCTGAGGGTGATAACCACCAACTGGCCATAGGTTCTATCATGTCTATATGGGATATCGTCCTACAAGGCTGGCTCACCAAAATTCACCTCAATATCGAAGGGATGAGTTTATTAACCAGTACCCTATCGCCCGTTGAATTAAGAAAAAGCCTGTTAAGTCGCGTTATTGATGTGGCCTTTTTATTCGAGCCGCCTTATGTAGAAGATCTTGTCATCACTAAGGTTGCGACTGTGCCGTTATACCTAGTGAGCACAGAATCAAATCGTGCCAAACAAAAGTCGACATTAGCAAACTACATTATGGTGGACTATGGTGAGTCGATTAACAGCCAATACCGCCGCAGTTTTCAAGACTCACCGCCAGCAAAACACTCGATGAACCAACCAAGGATTGCACTTAATTTTTTATTGGATGTCGGTGGCTGCGCCTACCTGCCAAGACAAATGGCGTTTGAATATATTGAAAGCAATAGACTTTTTATTGTCGAAGATGCGCCGGTTTTTTCTCGAGAAATTTATGCAGTGTATTTAGAAAAAGGCCATAAAGTCGATATTATTGAACAAACGCTACAGCTATTTCCCTACCTTAAAACGTGATTTTAAATCAGTGAAACAGCAAGGCAAAATTAACAGCTGGCGTAATTTTAGTCTGCTACTCACAAAGCCCAACAAGGATAACCATGGACAGAAGAGCGTTTTTAACAACTTTGGTAAAAGGCAGTGCCGTGGTTGGCGCTGGTGTGACAATTGCAGGTACAGTGACTTGGTTTAGCATCAGCCCAGCACCTCGGCCATTGACTATAGATAATATATTATCTCAAATAGCGCAATTGCTTGCTGCAGCCGTCATTGGCAACAACCCAGAGCAAGCAGCAAAGGCTACTTTAAGCACGACATCAGCAGGTTGGGATTTAAACCAAATTTTTACTCATTGCGCCCAAAGTGTTGAGTATTCAATGACAGGTTATCCCCAGCAAAAAGCAGAGATTTTTAAACACACTATTGGGGCTAGCGCATTTGCTTTATTCAGTGCTAAAGGCAAGATGACTCATAACCTTGCAGAAGTCATACCCGGTGCACCTTTAATTTCAAAGCAGGCTGATTATTTGCTAGCCCTCAAAAGGTTGCAACAATCGCTCGTAGATTTTCAGCAATATAACGGTCATTTACAGCCCCACTTTGCTTATGGCAAGCTCAGTAAACAAGACTACGCCCTTGCCCATGTAATGCACTTTAATAATCATATGCAGCAAATACAGCTGCGCACGTTAAGCTGAAACTATATAAGGTCAATAACAGCCATTATATTGGCCTAGTGTCAGCAATTTGGTTTAACGAGACCTAGTGTTAGTTCACCAATAAGCGCATCTGGTTGATCGACTCCAATATATACACTATCAATACCTTTAATAGGCTCAACTAAGGTTAGTTTGACATTGGGAGCGCCAGAAAAGTTAAAGCGTTTTATCGTTTCAGCACGTCGAATGGCTAATTTGTTGGGTTCGACAGTTTTAATATTACTTAAATCAATGCTAAAGCTATTAAACACTCCGTAGCGAATATGTAATTTATTCTGAATTATGACGCTTGCTCCTGAGCCTGAATTTAAATCTGCGAGGCCAAGCTCAGCTTGAGTGTTTGGGTTGTAATTATCAGTGACTAATGAGGCTGCACAAGTCTCTATTGTGATCGGTCTGCGTGACATAGCACGGTATTCAGCAATAAAGAATACTAAACTCACCAAGGTTAATGCCGTTACCACATTAGCGCTGAACGCTGAAAACATAAAATGAACCAGTAAATGCATCAGCGGTATTTCAAACATTATCATCATTATAAATCCTAGCGCGTTAGACTGATTACCGTCTTTATGATGATAACTAAATTGTGAATCACCGTGATATGTTGACGGTTTGATTAAATGGCCACACAAAAAGAAGCTCCAAACTCTGGCTTCAAAAATCATGATATCGGCTACCAAGTTATTACCAAATAAAGCACTAATTGGCTGCTTAATTACAATATCAGGATCAACTCCTGATTTAAGCGCCGTTTTTATGGCAAATATCACGCAGGTAATTGAAAATACCTCAATTAATACAAATACCGTCAGTAACAGGTAACGGATCTGAGTTAAATAAGGCCATAATATTTGTTGCTCTGAGGGAATAATATAACTGCCAAGCAGTATTAAAATAGCAAAATAACCGAGTGCCTTAACGAGTGCTAACTTGGTAGATTTGATACACAAAAAGCAAATTATGGGTAAAGTGATAGCAGCGTCAATGAGTAACAACCAATCGAATTTTGCTGCGCCATAATCATTAATCCACATATCGTTTTGATAAAATAAAAACCAGGCAAACGATAGAACTAGCAGACTAATAAAAGGGATTTTGGAAGCTAATGGCCATGTTCGCATTCGATCACTCCTTAATTAACACTGTTTTCTTAGCAAATAAAAACCTATCAGTGGCCATCTTCTGACCATCGACGATATGATCTTGGGTAAAGCTGGTGACAATTTCAAAATCATATTGGCAGAGCAAAGACGCTATAAATTCAGGTTGATAAAAATACATATGTAATTTGTCACCCTCAGCAGATTCCTGCACACATGATTGACTGTAATCATCTTGCATAAAGCCAATATAGATCAACGCTTGTGGTGTCGATATCTTGGCTAAAGATTCAATAAAAGGCGCTATATCAGTTTTTGCAAGATACGGCAGACAAAATGAGCACAGCAGTACATTAAATCTATTATTTGTTGCCGCAATCTGGCGAATATCGTTAACCTCAAATGTCGCTGCGGGGTTTTGCTGCTTGGCAATCGTTATCATCGCCGTAGATAAATCTATTCCACTGATATTTATCGGGACATTTCGTTGCTGAGCTAATGCTTGTTGCAAATACAAACTGGCGTTACCTGGTCCGCAACCGATATCGTATACAGAAATACCCGTTTCTGTTTTAAATGCCGATTTAGAACTAGATTCAATGTTGAATTGAGTGTCTATTAACGCAGCAAAACGATTAAGACTATCAGCATATAAGGCACAATCCATGTATTTTTGCTGATATTTATCAGCTGCTTTGTCAAATACGTTTACCGTTTGCTGGTACTTGTCCATTTAAAGAAGTGTCCATTTTTATAATGTTAATTCACCAGTATTAATTTATACACTATAAAATTGATGATCGGACTTATTTTAAAAACAAAAAAACCACTCGAAAGTGGCTTTTATTAATCGTTAGTTAAACGCTCGGGTTATAAAGCGCCGATGGCATCTTTACAGAGCTGGGTAATACGACCCCAATCTTCTTGTTCCATTGCATCAGTAGGCGCTATCCAGCTACCACCAATACAATCAACATTAGCTAATGCTAAGTAATTTTTATAACTTGTCGGCGTAATACCGCCTGTTGGACAAAAACGAATATTCGCCAATGGACCCGAGAAGGCTTTCAGTGCATTAACGCCGCCAGACGCTTCAGCTGGGAAGAATTTAAAATGGGTGTAACCCAACTCCATCCCCGCCATGACTTCTGAGATGCTCGCAACACCTGGAATTAACGGCACATTACCACGCTTAGCTGCTTTTAACAGGTCAACGGTAGCACCTGGCGTAATAATAAATTGTGAACCCGCATCTACAGCTTGCTGCAGTTGCAATTCATTTAAAATAGTACCTGCCCCCACTAACGCATCTGGGACTTCTTTAGCAATTAATGCAATGGCTTCTAAAGCACATTCTGTGCGTAAAGTGACTTCTAAAACACTGATGCCGCCCGCTACTAATGCTTTAGCTAACGGTACTGCATGCTCAATTTTATTGATAACCATTACAGGAACAATCGGGCTGCGTTTAAAAATATCTTGTGGCTGTAACGTCCAGTTATTCTCAAGCATTCGAGTATCTTCCTTTTAATTAATAAATTTCGTCAATGGCACTGGTACTACGAGCGCCTGTTTCTGGGCTGCTTAAACTATTTCGTAAAGCACCGAATAATTCACGGCCCATGCCATAACTTGAGTGATGTAGATCTACTTTCCCAGCTACACGTGCAGTTAAAGTGGCTTCATCCACCAGTAAACTTAGCTCGCCGGTATCAGCATTGACACGGATCATGTCGCCATCTTCAACCTTAGCGATAAGGCCACCATCTAATGCTTCTGGCGTTAAGTGAATCGCTGCAGGCACTTTGCCTGACGCGCCAGACATACGGCCATCTGTAACAAGCGCCACTTTGAAGCCCTTATCTTGTAATGTACCTAAATATGGCGTGAGTTTATGTAACTCTGGCATACCGTTAGCTTTCGGGCCTTGGCCTTTTACCACCACAACACAATCTCGGTCTAAACCACCTGCTTGGAAAATTGCATCAAGCTTGTTTTGGTCGTCAATCACAACCGCTGGACCTTCAACAACTCGGTTGCCAGCTGGTACAGCAGAGACTTTGATCACTGAACGACCAAGGTTACCTTTAAGTAATTTTAGACCGCCGTTATTTTGAAAAGGTGTGTCGATGTGAGTTAACACTTCTTTGTCTAAACTTTCTGTTGGCCCATCAACCCAAGTTAACTTGCCATCAAGAATGCGCGGCTCTTGGGTATATTTACGTAAACCAAAGCCCGCTACAGTGTTGACATCCTCATGGATAAGCCCTGCATCTAGCAATTCTTTGACTAAAAATGCCATACCGCCTGCGGCGTGGAAATGGTTAATATCAGCATGTCCATTTGGATAAACCTTGGCCATTAACGGTACGCAATCAGATAAATCTGAAAAATCGTCCCAGTTGACAATGATGCCAGCGGCGCGCGCGGCAGCAACAATGTGCATAGTCAGGTTGGTAGAACCACCTGTTGCAAGGATGCCTACAATGCCATTAACCACTGATTTTTCGTTAACAATCTCACCGATTGGGGTGTATTGGGTACCCATTTCGGTTAAACGACACACTTGTTTAGCTGCCATTGCGGTTAGTTCATCACGTAGTGGATCATCAGGATTCACAAACGAAGAACCAGGTAACTGTAAGCCCATCATTTCAAGCATTAACTGATTAGAGTTAGCAGTACCGTAGAAAGTACAAGTACCCGCACTGTGATAAGAGCTTGATTCAGCTTCTAACAATGCCGCTCTATCAACTTTGCCTTGAGCAAATTGTTGACGTACACGGGCTTTTTCTTTGTTTGGAATACCAGATTTCATTGGACCTGCTGGCACAAACATCATTGGTAAATGGCCAAAACTTAACGCGCCAATCAATAAACCCGGAACAATCTTGTCGCAAATACCTAATAATAAGGCACCGTCAAACATGTTGTGAGATAAACCCACCGCCGTTGACATAGCAATCACTTCACGACTCAGTAAGCTAAGCTCCATGCCAGGTTGGCCTTGGGTCACACCGTCACACATTGCCGGAACGCCCGCAGCAACTTGAGCAACACTACCGACTTCTTGGCAGGCTTTTTTAATGAAATTTGGGTAATCTTCATATGGCTGATGAGCAGATAACATGTCGTTAAATGCCGTCACAATACCGATATTCGCTTTGGTTAATTGACGTAAAGAGTCTTTATCATCTGGCTTACAAGCCGCAAAACCGTGGGCTAAGTTACCACAGCTTAATGCACTACGATGTACGCCTTTGGCGCGAGCATCGTTTAATGCTTCGAGATATTTTTTACGTGAATCTTGGCTACGAGCGATAATTCGATCGGTAACAGCTTGAACTACTGAGTGCATGGTTAACTCCTTTACGCGCTATAAAACACATCAACGGGCGTTTTACGCTGCGCTAATACGGCTCTAATTGGCATTGCATTCACATCGTCGCTTTCCAAAGCTTGGCGATATACGGATAGTTTTGACTCACCTACTAAATGCAGATAAATCTGGCGACTGTTTAAAATGGCACCTTTAGATAAGGTAATACGTGCATGTGGAGCAGTCGTTGGATTAACGGCTGCGCAAAGTAAACCAGTCGTAAAAGCGTTTTCTAATTCTTTACTGCAAGGGAACCACGAACAAGTGTGGCCATCTGTACCCATGCCTAATACCACAACATCAAATGGTTTAGGGAAGTTAGCCAGAGACTCAATCGTCATGTCACAGCCCTTTTCAGGGCTATCAAACATATTCTTTAAACCACGGAATTTGGCACTTGCTGCGCGATTTTGTAATAAATGTGCTCTTACTAAGCGCTCGTTAGAATCTGCAGCTTCTGCATCTACCCAACGTTCATCGGCAAGTGTGATATAAACATCACTCCAGTCGATCGCTTTATTGCTTAGTAATTGAAATAATTTAAGCGGTGTCGAGCCACCTGAAACAACAAGGCTTGCTTTACCACGGCTATCAACCGCATCCTGCAACTGACTGGCAATTTTGTCAGCTAATTTGGCTTCGAGATCCGCTGGGGTTGCAAATGCTTTAAATACAGATTCTTTAATCATAATATTTCCTTACTCGTCCCAAGAACGACCATCTTTAGTGATTAAAGCAACTGAAGCCACAGGGCCCCATGTACCTGCTGGATATGGCTTAGGCTTCTCGCCGCCATTTTCCCAAGAATTGATGATGCCATCGACCCAAGTCCAGGCTTGCTCAACTTCATCACGGCGCACGAACAATGCTTGATTACCTAACATGGCTTCAAGTAATAAACGTTCGTAAGCGTCGGCAATGCGTTCGTTTTTAAAGGTATCGGTGAAACTTAAATCAAGTTTGGTGGTTTGGATGCGTTGCTTTTCTTCCAGACCTGGGACTTTATTCATCATTTGAATTTCAACACCTTCATGGGGTTGCAAACGAATAGTCAACTTGTTTGGTGGTAAGTTACGCATGGTGTCACGATATAAATTATGCGGCGGGTTTTTGAAGTAAACCACAATCTCACTGCTCTTAAACGGCATACGTTTGCCACTACGTAAGTAGAACGGCACGCCAGCCCAGCGCCAATTATCAATATCAACACGAAGCGCTACAAAGGTTTCAGTGTTAGATTTAACATTGGCGCCCTCTTCTTCTAAATAACCAGGAACAGGTGAGCCTTTTAAATAACCACTAGAATATTGACCACGAACCGTGTTTTCAAACACGTTGTTTGGGGTAATTGGACGCAATGACTTAAGTACTTTTACTTTTTCATCACGAATGCTATCAGCATCTAAATTTACTGGCGGGTCCATTGCCACAAGCGTCAGCACCTGCAGTAAATGGTTTTGGATCATGTCACGCATTTGACCTGCAGTATCAAAGTATCCCCAACGACCTTCAATACCGACTTCTTCAGCTACGGTGATTTGTACATGATCAATCGTGCGGTTATCCCATTTAGAAGCAAACAATGAATTCGCAAAGCGCAGGGCAATGAGATTTTGAACGGTTTCTTTACCTAAATAGTGGTCAATTCGGTAAACTTGATTTTCATTGAAGAATTCAGAAACTTTGTCATTAATGACTTTTGATGACGCAAGGCAAGTGCCAATTGGCTTTTCAAGCACGATACGGGTGTCGGAATGAATAAGGTTTTGCTCATTAAGACAACGACAGATTTCACCAAAGATTGACGGAGGCGTGGCGAAATAGCTGACCATTACACGCTTAGTTGGCTCTAAAAGACCATGGAAAGCTTTGTAGCCTTCAGAATCGGTAAAATTAGTACCGATATAATGACAACGAGCAATAAAGCGAGCGAGGGTCTCTTCACATAACTCGTCCTTTACAAAAGTGTTTAATGCTTTATTGACAAGTTCAATGAACTCTTCTTGAGTAAAGGCATCTTTAGCGACACCAATAACTTTGGTGTCTTTATCTAATAGATTCGCTTTATCAAGCTGATAGAGAGAAGGTAACAACTTACGGCGTGCTAAATCGCCTTTGGTGCCAAAAAGTACAAAGTCGCAAGCCTTGGCGCCTATTGATGAGTTACTCATTGCTTAAAATACTCCTTTATTATGCGTGTTCACAGGCAAACCATTTTTAGTTGCCAGTGAATAAAAGCACACTTTTGTTGTAATATAACAACAGAATTAAAGTTGTGCATTATAATTTTACAATTATTGATATTGGTTACATCTAGCCTTTTTCACATAAAACCTGATAGTATTTTAGTTGTTAAATTACTTTACTATCATAGATTAGTTACAAAAAATAAAACAAAACGGCTTATAATCGTTTTTAGAGGTATGAAAATTACTTCATTTCCTCCTAAATTGTAATTTATGATATAAAATTACATCATCCATTTTAGCGGACAATTACTTATGAATACCCTTGAGAAGGTGCAAAAAAGCCTTACACAATTTAGTAAGTCAGAGCGAAAAGTTGCAGAGGTCATTCTCTCTTCTCCGCAAACGGCGATTCACTCTAGTATTGCAACGCTTGCCAAAATGGCTGACGTCAGCGAACCCACTGTGAACCGTTTTTGTCGCAGACTTGATACTAAGGGCTTCCCTGATTTTAAGTTACATTTGGCCCAAAGTCTTGCTAACGGTACACCTTATGTAAGCCGCCATGTTGAAGAAGATGATTCTCCTGAATCCTATACAACAAAAATCTTCGAATCTTCAATGGCATCCCTTGATACTGCCCGTCAAAGCCTTGATGTGGTTGCAGTCAATAAAGCCGTAGATATTTTAACGCAAGCTAAAACAATATCGTTTTTTGGCCTGGGAGCATCCTCATCAGTTGCTCACGATGCGCAAAATAAGTTCTTCCGTTTTAACGTACCGGTCATTTGTTTTGATGATGTATTAATGCAACGTATGAGCTGTATTGGCTGCGATGAAGGTGATGTTGTGGTGCTTATATCCCACACTGGCCGTACTAAATCATTAATCGAAATAGCCCGAATTGCCCGTGAAAATGGCGCTGCGGTGATTGGGATTACTGCTCGTAACTCGCCACTGTCTCACGAATGTACGTTGCCGGTGACCATGGAAGTGCCAGAAGATACTGACATGTATTTACCTATGGCTTCACGTTTAGCACAGCTGGTTACTATTGATGTGTTAGCCACAGGCTTTACCTTGAGAAGAGGCCCGCGTTTTCGCGATAATCTAAAACGTGTTAAAGAAGTATTGAAAGAATCTCGGATAAATAAAGATCTTACCATCTAATTATTACTAAATAATTACCTGTCCGAAAGGCCGAACAATATTACCTGTTCGGCCTTTTTTATTGAATTTATACGACTCAGTCACAGATATATATCTCAAAAACGATCTTTTTGTTCGTAACTTTCCTACATAATTCGAAAATCTCTGTTAATATAAGTCCATAATATTTAGTACCGAATTCTTTTTCTTTTAAATTAACGGAGTATCCTATGTTCCGCAGAACTAAAATCGTTACGACACTTGGACCTGCAACCGACCGCGATGATAACCTACGTAAAATCATTGCCGCTGGTGCAAATGTTGTACGTCTTAACTTCTCACACGGCTCACCAGAAGATCATCTTAAACGTGCTACTGACGCTCGCAATATTGCAAAAGAGTTAGGTGTTCACGTAGCTGTATTAGGTGATTTGCAAGGCCCCAAAATTCGTGTATCTACCTTTAAAGATAACAAAAAAATTCAGTTGAATTTAGGTGATACTTTCATTTTAGATGCAGATCTTGCTAAAGGTGAAGGTGACGAGAAACAAGTTGGTATCGATTATAAAGAATTGCCAAATGACGTTGTCATAGGTGACATTCTTATGCTTGATGACGGCCGTGTTCAGCTTAAAGTTGAATCTGTAGAAGGTCGTAAAGTTTTCACAAGTGTTACTGTTGCGGGTCCTTTATCTAATAATAAAGGCATCAACAAAAAAGGCGGCGGATTAACAGCCCCTGCACTAACTGAAAAAGACAAAGCAGATATTTTAACGGCTGCGCAAATTCAGGTTGATTACTTAGCCGTTTCTTTCCCACGTACTGGCGCTGATTTAGATTTAGCACGTAAGCTTGCTGAAGATGCGGGCAGTTTTGCACTCATTGTATCAAAAGTAGAACGTGCAGAAGCTGTTGGTACTGATGAAGCGATGGACGATGTCATTAAAGCATCTGACGCGGTAATGGTTGCACGTGGTGACTTAGGTGTTGAAATTGGCGATGCTGCATTAGTTGCAGTACAAAAGAAACTTATCCGTCGTTCACGTCAATTGAACAAAGTTGTGATTACTGCAACTCAAATGATGGAATCAATGATTTCAAGCCCTATGCCAACTCGTGCTGAAGTTATGGACGTAGCGAACGCCGTACTAGATGGCACTGACGCTGTGATGCTTTCAGCTGAAACTGCTGCCGGTGACTTCCCTGAAGAGACTGTGTTAGCAATGAGCAATGTTTGTGCTGGTGCAGAGCAGCATCCATCAGTGATGTCTTCTAAGCATAGAATGAACGAAACATTCGATACTATTGAAGAAACCATTGCCCTTTCAACTATGTATGCTGCAAACCATTTAAAAGGTGTTAAAGCTATCATCAGCTTGACTGAATCAGGCGAAACCACCAAGTTAATGTCGCGCATCAGCTCTGCATTACCAATTTTCGCACTGTCTCGTCATCAAAAGACCTTAGCAAAATTAGCTTTATTCCGTGGCGTTATGCCAGTTCAGTTTGATTCTACAGCTTTCCCAGCTGATGCATTAGCATCAGAAGCGTTAAAAGCGGTTGCAGCTGCTGGTTACCTTAAATCAGGTGACATGGTATTAATGACTAAAGGCGATGCAATGGAAACTGTTGGTGGCACTAACACTTGTAAAGTACTTGTTGTTGCTTAATATGAGTTAATTGCTTCAAATAGCTAATAAAAAACCACCTGATTAGGTGGTTTTTTTATGTGCTAAATATGTGTGTTTTGATTTAGAAAATTGTGTGTCGTCATTATTTCAGGCTAACAGTACCCAAGGCATAAACATTACTTGTTTAACATTCAAACCTCAGGTAACGCTAGACCGTTACAGTCAAACGTCAGTTAACTTTCGATTATAGGCTTTCAAAATCATTGACATGAATCGCAGCTAAGCGCTTTTCATTGGCATCAAGTAGCTGCTCAAGCTCTGCTTGATTAATCACGTCATTGGCTAAAGCTTGGTTAAACAAGTCAAACATTGGCTGTTTCGCATCAAGAGTCCCCGCTTTTTGGGCTTTCTTAAGGCGAGAGTACAAACCTTTACAAGCATATTTAGCTGTAAATGCTTGCTCAACTTCAGCAATGCCGCTGCTATCTCCGTCAAAATCAGCACATAAGAAAGTTAACCTATCTCTTGCTGGCGAAGGTTGCATGAAACCATCTGCTAAGGTCGTTGCTTGTTTGTCAGTTGGCGCATTAAAGTGATTACCTAATGGAAATATGATCACTCTAAGCAATACGCTAACAAACTTATTTGGGAAGTTACGAATAGCCTCTTCCAATGCTTTAGCGGCAAGATGTAATCTTTCAGTCATAACATAATGCACTGCCGGTAAATCATCTTGTTGACGGCCATTATCTTCAAACAGCTTTAAGGTTGCTGATGCTAGGTATAATTGACTTAGCACATCGCCCATACGCGCTGAGATCATCTCTTTACGTTTTAAATCACCGCCCATGACCAACATAGCTAAATCAGTCATTATCGCTAAAGCTGCCGAGATACGGCTCATATCACGATAATATTGCTGAGTGGTACCACTAACTGGCGATGAATTGGTTTTACTGGCTGTTAATGCATTAAAGAAAGCCATGACGCCATTTCGAATAGCATAAGTCATATGGCCCATTAATAATGAATCGAAACGGTTAATGGCTGCTTTTTGATCTTCCATCGCCGCAGTTTCCATTTCAGCCAATACATAAGGATGACAGCGTGTTGCCCCTTGACCAAAAATCATCAGCGAACGGGTCAAAATATTCGCCCCTTCAACAGTGATAGAAATAGGGCTGGCCATATAAGCATGACCGAGATAGTTTTTCGACCCTAACTGAATACCTTTACCAGACTGAATATCCATCGCATCTTCTACCACATCTCGACCTAATTCAGTCATGTGATATTTAGCAATCGCGGTAACCACCGATGGTTTCACTTTTAAATCAATACCGGTGGTGGTTAAACATCTGGCCGCTTCTAATTGATAAGTGTTAGCGATAATACGCGCTAGCGCTTCTTGTACACCTTCAAATTTACCAATTGGCATACCGAACTGCTGTCTTACATAACTATAAGCTGTTGTGGTTTTAGTGGCCATATGACCCGATGCAGTTGCCAATGCTGGCAATGAAATACCACGGCCGGCAGATAAACACTCAACCAGCATTCTCCAGCCTTTACCCGCAAACTGAGGGCCGCCAATAATCCAATCCAGTGGAATGAATACATCTTCACCACTTGTGGTGCCGTTCATAAAGGCCATCATCAATGGATTATGACGACGACCAATTTCAACACCGGGATGATCGGTTGGAATTAACGCACAGGTAATACCAAGATTAACCGTATCACCTAATAAGCCCTCAGGGTCACGCATTTGAAATGCAAGACCAAGCACTGTAGCTACAGGTGCCAAGGTAATGTAACGTTTATCCCAAGTAAGACTTAAACCTAATACTTCTTCACCATTAAATTCGCGGCGACACACAATACCAGTATCAGGTATTGCACCAGCGTCTGATCCCGCCTCTGGGCCAGTTAACGCAAAACACGGTAGCTCATCACCATTAGCTAACGCAGGTAACCAACGCTGTTTTTGCTCTTCAGTACCATAATGAGTTAATAACTCACCAGGGCCTAAAGAGTTAGGAACCATAACCGTAACGGCCGCACTAATGCTGCGAGAGGCAATTTTACTGACAATGGTTGAGTTGGCGTAGGCAGAAAACTCTCGACCACCAAATTTAGTGGGAATAATTAATGCAAAAAAACCTTCTTTTTTGAAGTAATCCCATAACTCAGGTGGTAAGTCTTTGCGGTTGTGAACAATGTCATAATCATCAATCATACTCAGCGCTGTTTGCACTTGGTTATTGATAAAGTCTTGCTCAGCTGCTGTTAATTGGGGTTTACCGTAATTGTGAAGCGTGTTCCAGTTTGGATTTCCGCCAAACAATTCACCTTCCCACCACACATCACCCGCTTCCATCGCCTCTTTTTCAGTACTAGATAATGGCGGAAGTACTTTCTTAAAAAACGAAAAAACCGGACGCGTGATAAATCGCATCCTTAAATTACGCACACCAAATAACACAGCAAGTGCTATTAAAACCAGTATAACGACAGTCATGTTAATCCCTTATTACTTAGCTAAAATTGGCACTGAAACACCAGCGGCCATATATGGAATCACCTTACGAATGATTGCTTCAGTATCATTATGTTCACCATAATCAGCTTCTGCAATTTCGTTAAGTGCATCAGCTGAAGCCATGGTGAATACTATGGTCCCTAAGGTAAAGTGTAGTCGCCAAAACATTTCTGCAGGCGGAATATGCGGCGCACTTTCTGATACCGCTTTAACGAAAACTTTTAAATAATCACCATAATGCGTGGTGATAAACCACCTTAAATGGCCCTGACTTTCGATATAACCACGACCTAACAATTGCAGAAATATCGTTGTTCCACCCTGCCTTACTTGGTTTAATTCCAATAATGGATTAATTAGAGATGAAAATATCTCATTCAAATTAGCTAGTTGTGGATTTTTAAATAATCTATCTATTTCAGCAGCTGCACTTGGCATGAACACATCTAAATAGCGTGCTAATACGGCTCTAATCAGCTCTTTCTTTGAACCAAAATGATAATTAACTGAAGCTAAATTAACTTCGGCTTTGCTAGTAATTAGACGTAAAGATGTTTCTGAAAAGCCCCTCTCAGCGAAAAGTTTTTCAGCAGCATCTAATATTCTTGTTTTTGTATCTGTTCTGCCTGCCATTCCATGACCCAAATCAATTAAAACACTCGTTTAAATTAAACATTGAGCGCACAGTTGTCAATCTAATTTCTTGCAGCTATTACATCTCAACACAATAGCAGCAACCCTTTGCGCACCAAGTTGCAACTAAAATGCAATATTTAAGTTAATTATGTAAACTGTCGTCGAAAATAAAAATAAGGAAACCTGTAAGATGAAGTTAACTTTTAAACAACCGTCTACTATCGCTGTTGTTATTTCAATGGCGCTTGGCCTTTCAGCCTGCCAACAAATGGATGAAGAGATTAATTTAACCACCACAAATCCTCTGCCACCAGCTAGCCAATCAACTGAAAAAACAACCAAAATTGATAGCGCTTCAGCAATCGCATTTATTAATGATGCTGAAGCACAGTTGGCCAAACTCTCTGTAGAAGGCGCACGCACCGAATGGGTTTATAGCAATTTTATCACTGAAGATACTGCTGCGCTTTCTGCTGCAATTAGTGAAAAAATGACTTCGATGTCAGTTGGCTTTGCCACCGAAGCGGCTAAATATGCCAAGGTCGAATTAGATCCTGTTAACGCCCGCAAGTTACATATTTTACGAAGTAGCTTGGTATTACCTGCGCCATTAGATCCTGCTAAAAACGCTGAGCTTGCACAAATTAGCTCAGAACTGAATGGCTTATACGGTAAAGGGAAATACTGTTTTGCCGATGGTCGCTGCTTAACCCAGCCAGAATTATCAAATTTGATGGCTGAATCTCAAGATCCTGCGGTGCTATTAGAAGCATGGCAAGGATGGCGTGAAATAGCCAAACCTATGCGTCCATTATTTAAACGTGAAGTTGAGCTGGCTAATGAAGGCGCGCAAGATTTAGGCTTTAGCGATTTATCAGAACTTTGGCGTAGTCAATATGATATGGAGCCTGAGGCGTTTTCAGCCGAATTAGACCGACTTTGGGGTGATATTAAACCTTTATATGATTCACTACATTGTTATGTCCGTGGCGAACTAAATCAGCAATATGGAGACGAGGTAGCACCAGATAATGGTCCTATTCCTGCGCATCTATTGGGTAATATGTGGGCTCAGCAATGGGGAACCATTTACAATACTGTCGCCCCTGATGATGCAGATCCTGGCTACAATGTTACCGAGCTTTTAGCGGCCAATAACTATGATGAAATTAAAATGGTTAAGCAAGCTGAAGGGTTTTTCTCATCATTAGGCTTTGAAGCGCTACCAGAAACATTTTGGACTCGCTCATTATTTGTGCAACCTAAAGATCGCGATGTCGTTTGTCATGCTTCAGCTTGGGATCTAGATAACGAAGACGATATTCGCATTAAAATGTGTATTCAAAAAACCGCCGAAGACTTTACCGTTATTCATCATGAATTAGGTCACAACTATTATCAGCGCGCTTATAAAAACCAACCTCACCTATTTAAAGGTTCTGCAAACGACGGTTTCCATGAAGCCATTGGTGACACGATTGCGCTATCAATTACGCCGAGTTACCTCAAACAAATCGGTCTATTAGATGAAGTGCCTGATGAATCAAAAGACATCGGACTGTTACTGCGTCAAGCCCTTGATAAAATTGCCTTCATGCCATTTGGTTTGATGATCGATCAATGGCGCTGGAAAGTATTTAATGGCGAAATTAGCCCAGCTCAATATAACCAAGCTTGGTGGGATTTACGTGAAAAATACCAAGGCGTTAAAGCGCCTATAGCACGTACTGAAGCAGACTTTGATCCGGGCGCTAAATATCACGTCCCTGGCAATGTTCCTTACACACGCTACTTTTTAGCCCACGTACTTCAATTCCAGTTCCATAAAGCATTATGTGAGATCGCCGGTAATGAAGGCCCAGTGCACCGTTGTAGTATTTATGGTAATAAAGACGCCGGAGATAAGCTTAATCAAATGCTTGAGTCAGGTTTAAGTCAGCCGTGGCCTGAAGCGTTAAATATCGTCACTGGCACTAAAAACATGGATGCTAAAGCGGTACTCGATTATTTTGCGCCATTACAAGTGTGGTTAGAAAAGCAAAATAGCCAACAAAACCGTCAATGCGGTTGGTAACTCATCGTTAGCTGTTTTAAATGAACTGCCAATAACAAATAGGCCCACTGACTGTTTTAGTGAGTAGGCCTTGTTATAAGGGTAATAACGCTATGTGATGCCGATAATATAGACTACCTAAAACCGCTTCCTTTACGATTAGTTTCACTTGCCTCAATTCGTTGCTGAGCGGATTTAACCAGCATAACAAATACTGCACCGGTGCCACCCTGAGTACGAGTAGCAGAATGATAGGCTTGCACTTCGTCTAACTGCATCAACCATTGGCACACTGCTGATTTCATTAACCCTGGGTATGGCTTACTTTTAAAGCCTTTACCGTGAATAACCAAAATATTACGCTCACCACGATGATGTGCTTTGATAATCGCCTCGATAAGGTATTCCCGCGCTTGAGCTAAGCGATAAACATGTAAATCAACCACTGTTTGATATTTATATTTACCAAGCCGCAGATGACTAAACACTTCATCTTGAACCCCATCAAGCTTGTAACTCACCATGTCTTCCGGTTTTACCGCGCTAATCATCATCGGATCTACAGTAAGTTTACTAATGTACTCATTCTGCGCTGCAGCAGCTCGTCTGGCTAATTGCGCTTCTGTTGCGATGTCGGAATCGAAGCTAAAAATACTATCACTGGCCTTAATGGGTTTTACCCCTGCCATTTCTGCTAAAAACAGTGCGCTGTCATCGTTATTCATTATTGGTTCCTACACACTTTGTAAAGATTATCCACTTTAGTATCACTACCGAATAATTTATAGTGTTGCCATTGTCGTAATGACTATTGTTAGAATCACTAAGAGCAAAATAATTGCATGCCTCATTATAAAATATTTTTTATTGCCTGCTTCTCATTAATCAGTTTTTTCAATCAAGCTGTGACCTTGACAGATAACGAAATCATAAACCAAAACTATAAAACTTTTGCGTCAGGTTTTGAAAATTTAGATATCAGTATCATCGAGACCATGTATACCGATGATGCGGTGTACCTTTCTGAAACACCAAATCAAGGTATCATTACCGGTAAACCACAAATAGTTGAACTTTATCAGCATTTTTTTGAAAAAATTGCTAAAAGAGAAGCCCGTATTGAAGTCGATTTTCGAGTCATCAATAGAAAGCTAACTAACGATAGTGCTACTGACGTTGGCTTTTATTTGGTTCGATTCCACCCTAAAAAAGAAACAGGCGATCAAATTAGTGTATTTTCAGGTAAATTTGTTTTTGTGTCACAAAAAGACACTAACAATCAATGGCAGTTTATTGTTGATTCAAACACCAAAATGAATCCTGAGCTTTACTATTCGGCAAAACCCATTTCTAACTTATATTATGGTCGCCAATTCAATACTGAAGCTAAATCGATATCAGTTGAAAATGAAGCTGAAGTGGGTTCTGTACCCGTTGAAGCAGAACATCGAATTCCATAGCAATTGTTAAAGCTACTAGTTTAAAACTCTTATTAACCAGTTTAATAATCAGTGCTTTAAGCCATTAAAGATAAGCCTTCAACACTTTATAACCCATTTTTACTCATTGCATTTAAAAGACAGCTACTATGACGACTAAAATACATTGTCCCTGCGGCAGTGATTCAACTTATGAAGATTGTTGTAAGCCATACCACAGTAATGTTCAAGTTGCAGCTACAGCTGAGATCCTGATGCGCTCGCGTTATTGCGCCTTTGTATTACAACACTATCCCTATTTAATCGAGACTCATCATGCTAACTATCGCGGCGGCCTATCTATTAATGATTTGTCTCAAGGGGCTGAGCTTACTCGATGGCTTGGATTAGAGGTGATTAATTTTGAGCCACAAGATGAGCTCGCCACGGCAACGGTGACCTTTAAAGCTTGGTTTTATCATGACGGTGAAATCGATGCGATCTATGAAAAATCACAATTTGTTCGAGAAGACGCTAAGTGGTTTTACACCACTGGTGAGCAATTTAACGCGGATTTACCAAAGCGAAATGACCCATGTATCTGCCATAGTGGTAAAAAATTTAAAGCCTGCTGCATGAAGTTAACAGGCTAACACACCATCAAAAAACAACAAGTCGTGCTAATGCACGACTTCATTTTTTTCAAAAATAAACTGTGAAAATTCGTTTTCTCTTATGGCTGGGCTGTATAAATAACCCTGTGCGTGATGGCAACAGCTATCTTCAAGGAACAGCTCTTGCTCCTTGGTTTCAACCCCTTCTGCTGTTAGGGATATATTTAACGCCTTGGCCATAGCAATAATGGCGCTGACAATTTCACGGCTCTGATGACTGGTGGTTAAATCGGCAATAAATGAGCGATCGATTTTTAACTTAGTAATTGGAAACTGCTTTAAATAACGCATAGAGCTGTAACCTGTACCAAAATCATCGATGGCTAAGCCAACGCCTAAATCGGCTAATTCTTGGCAAAGTCGGGTTGCATGGCGAATATCTCCCATTAGCTCAGTTTCAGTAATTTCTAAAATTAAGCTTTGTGGTTTAATCCGGTAGCGGGTAACTAAGCTCCAAACTTGCTCAAATAAATTGCCACTGAAAAATTGCCTTGCAGCAACATTAACATGCATGACGATATCAACATTCTTATGCTGCCATAAGTTAAGTTGCTTACAGGCCGCTTCCAATACCCATTCGCCAATGACAGTGATCATGCCGGTTTGTTCAGCGATATCAATAAATGCCCCCGGGTAAAGCACACCTTTTTTAGGGTGATGCCAGCGGATTAATGCTTCTGCGCCAATAAATTTATGATTTTTTAAATCCATCAGTGGCTGATAATACAGTTCAAATTGCCTGTTACGTACCGCGGTTTGTAAATCTCGCTCTATTTCGGCGTTATTTTTAAAGGTTGCTAATAAGTCATCATTAAAGACTTGGTAATTCAGTGATGGCTTCTTTTTCGCGTACTGCAGAGCAATATCAGCACAGGATAGTGGTGAAAACTGATCTGCAACCGCAGCTATATCAACAATGGCTAGCGCCGCTTTAGGGTCAACTTTTTCACGACCAATTACCGAGGTGACCAGTAATTGTTGATATAACTTATTAATATTGTTCTCGAGTAATTCAGCAGCATCAAATTGCGGTAAAATCATTGCAAATTCGTCACTGCCGACTCGCGCCACATCAATAGCATCATGGCTGTTAGCAAAATGTTTTAATCGTCGAGCGACTTCGGATAACAAGGCATCGCCTTGCTCATGACCATTGGTATCGTTAAACCGCTTAAAGCCCATTAAGTCGATAAGGATCAACGTGCCTTGTGAGAGCCTTTCTAATTGCTGAGTAAAATGAAGGCGATTACTCAGGCCGGTGAGGCTGCAATTCCAAGCAAGATGCTCAAGCTGCTCTTTGCTTTTACGCTGAGCAGTAACATCAAGGCATGACACTAAGGCGTAATCGTTTCCTTGCTCAGTGACAAAGCGGTTGGCTTGATACTGCACCCAGTAGTTCGAGCCATCAAGACGAGTTAGCTCACTTTCACCTTCTACCACATTGCCATTGATTAACGCTTGGGTCATTTCATCAGCAAGCTCTCGTTTGCCACGAAAAAAATCTAAGCTGACTAATTGATTATCTTGAACAATATCGCGACTTAGGCCAGTCATTTTTTCATGAGCTGGATTTATATATTCAATAATTTGGGTTTTAAGATTAATAAGCATCAATACATGCTTAGCTTGCTCTGTAGCACTATGAAATAGTGTTATTCGCTCATCTTTATCGTAGGCATAGCGGGTGGCAAGGGTTAAAGCCAATTGATCGGCAAATTGACAAGCAAATTGTATTTGATCGCTTGTTAGCTTTAGAGGATGTTCAAACTCAATGCACAATAGCCCTTCTATATGACCATTGATACGGATGGCAACATCTAAATTTGCGTGAACATTGGCTTGCTTATAATAAGCACTTAAGCCCTGCAGACGGGTGTCAGTTTGAGAACTGTCACTGACAATATGACGGTAACGGCGTATATCATCAAAGTAGGCATTTGCAACAAGATTATCGTTGCGGTGTTGGTAAATTAATTGTTTTAGGCTGTCATCAGCAGACAGACAAGCAATGATTTCTTGCTTTAGTGACTTGTTACGTAATGAAATAACTGAAACGCTACTAGCATTAAAAAACTTTAGTAGTAATTTACAGACTAACTCTGAGGTCTGTTTAAAGTCGCCTTGTTCTTTGGCGACAGAGTTTACAATTAACTCTAATAAATGTCGTTGCTCAGTTTGTTTCATTATTATTCCCAAAGGACAACTTAACAGTCGGGTAAACCTCTTTCTGTGGAGGTTTTTTCTACTTAAAATAACGGAACTTAGCCGTTAATAACACTCTAAAAATGTTAAGAAGTGTTGCTAAAAAGAGATATTTACAAAAATGTTATTATCAAAATCATGATGTTGAATTTTACTCAACTTCGGTAAATGAAGGTTACACTTCCTATTTTAAAACAGCAAGTTGTAACCTTCAACACCTCATAGAAACGACTAATTAAAGGCCGTTTTCTAATTGGAAAATCATTTTTTCTACCGTAACGTCAAACTCAAAAGTAACCACCGCATCTTGCTCGGTTACTTGCTGCTGTACTTTGACATTGCTAAAACGTTCTTTGGCTTTGCTAACTAAGTCATCTGCAATTTGCTGAAAGTTTTCACCATCAACTTGCAAGATAAGTTGTGTATCTTCTTCTTCGATAACAGCACCAATATCGACAAAGCTGCCGCAATCATTACAGTTGTCACTGACTTGTACTTCTTGCTTAGTAATCGTTTTTATCACTTTTATCACCTATCAATACACATTAAAACGTCAGCATAGCCCAAAAACTGAAATAAAATCTTTATATGCCTCACAATATTACCAATCAGTAATGCACCTAATAGGGGCTGTCTAACCAGCAGGCGCTTAACGCTTAGTAGCAACCAACTCAAGTAACGGCTTAATCACTGCCACGGCATTTACTAAGCAACAGCATTAACTAGGCAACGGCATAAAGTTGTGATGCTAGGGTTTCGCTCATCTTTCTTTGTATGGTTAATTGCTCAAGAAATTCATTTTGCGCTAGAGCTGATGTATCTGGGACTAATTGTTGGTGCTTAAGTTTGGTTAGTAGATCACAATTCGCTAAGGTGATTTGCAAATCTTCATCATATTTTCCCCGCGTCACTACAGCTTCAGGTTTTAACGCCTGCTGTAAATGAAATTGGCTTAAACCGCTTTCATAAAAATCACCGGCATGATTAATCGCCTGTTGCTGAGATATATCGCACACTAATGCTTGGGGTTTAGGAATATGTAACTGTTTATATAATTTTTCATCAATTGATAAATTTTTATCGACTTGAAATTGCGCCATATCGCAAGCGTCATTAGACAACATAGAAAGTAGTAGCGCGAATTCGCCTCTTCTATGGTGTTCAACTGCATCATTAAGGCGATTGCCTAATTGCAGTTCGTTGACTAATGGCGACTCAATTTGCATATAATTACATCAAATTTATCAAGGTTGATATTTTATCGACCACTTAAACAAATACTTGAGCATTATTTTCGATTTTTCCTTTACTTATATTTAATTCGTGACTACTATTGCCGCCGCAATTGAGGAGGGGTTCCCGAGTGGCC
>NZ_MCVI01000011.1:0-38791 GCF_002873135.1 Shewanella sp. 10N.286.48.A6 | reverse complement strand
TCCTTCTCCCTCCACCATTTATCGGTTTATGCTTCATTAAAAATCTATTTTATGTGGCCAGCATAAATTAGAGGTAACACGAGTAAAAAGTAACAGCGTTAATGAAAATATGTGGAGGGGTTCCCGAGTGGCCAAAGGGATCAGACTGTAAATCTGACGGCTCAGCCTTCGAAGGTTCGAATCCTTCTCCCTCCACCATTCATTAGCAAAAATATTTAAAATTGATTTTATTTATGTGGTCAACATAGTTAAAATTGATTGCTAATATTTAAAGATATAAATGTAAAGTTATACCCAGTTAGATTGACGTAAAAAAGAAAAAATATGTGGAGGGGTTCCCGAGTGGCCAAAGGGATCAGACTGTAAATCTGACGGCTCAGCCTTCGAAGGTTCGAATCCTTCTCCCTCCACCATTTCTTTTAGTCACTTCAGTTCATCAAGTTAGCTCATTCAAATTAGCTCAATTTCAATTCTCAGTAGTTTCACTTCAGTTTTATCATCAAGATTTGCTTAGTTTCAACTTCACAGCCTTATCCTAGTCAATTATTGATATCGATTATTAATTTGCTGTCTAGCGTCAAAATGTAACCTTGTTCATAAAACATTAGAATTTAACTTCCTGATCTTGTTATTTATCTTTAAGATAATCCGATTAAAGCAAACTTAGGATGTCAGATGTCTAAACAATGGGTTAATCAAGCCATAGCTAAAATAGAAGCTGATTTTCAACGCAGCGCCGATACACATTTAATTAAGTTAGAACTTCCACAATTAACTGGCATCGACATTTATCTTAAAGATGAAAGCACCCATCCAACTGGCAGTTTAAAACACCGTTTAGCCCGCTCTTTGTTTCTGTATGCGATTTCAAATGGATGGGTTAATGAAAATACCACCATCATAGAATCATCATCTGGCAGTACTGCAGTATCGGAAGCATACTTTTCTCGGTTACTTGGCCTACCGTTCATTGCGGTAATGCCAGCCACAACCGCGAAAAAGAAAATCCAACAAATTGAGTTTTATGGTGGTAGTTGTCATTTCGTCGACAAAACTGACCAAATATATGCAGAATCTCAGCGCCTAGCAGCGCAACTCAATGGCCATTATATGGATCAATTTACCTATGCTGAGCGCGCCACCGATTGGCGCGGCAATAACAATATTGCTGACTCTATCTTTAATCAGATGCAAAAAGAGCCACATCCAATTCCAGCATGGATTGTGATGAGCCCAGGCACTGGCGGTACCTCAGCAACCATTGGCCGCTACCTTAATTACCAACAACTTGATACTAAGCTGTGCGTGGTAGACCCTGAAAATTCGGTATTCTATGACTACTATATAAATGGTGATGCAAGTATTACCAGCGATAAAGGCAGTAATATTGAAGGCATCGGTCGCCCAAGGGTTGAACCGTCTTTTATCGCAGGTGTAGTGGATGAAATGAAAAAAATCCCTGATGCAGCATCCATTGCGACCATGAACTGGTTAGCACAGCATATTGGCCGTAAGGTAGGGCCATCAACGGGGACTAATTTATATGGCGTGTTGCAGTTAGCCTGTCAGATGAAACAAAAAGGCGAAACAGGCTCGTTAGTGACCTTGCTGTGTGATTCTGGTGAGCGCTATTTAGATACCTATTATAATAATGAATGGATTAATAACAATATCGGTTGTACTGAAGAATTTGACCTAGAGTTGCAACATTTTAACAGCAGTGGTTGTTTGGGGAAGTTATAAAAATTTAGCCATAAAATCAGTTATAAAAAATAACCCCGCCCAATTGACATTAGGCGGGATTATTTTTCAATATGTTAGTTAATCGATATCTAAATATTTATGGGTCTGAATTGATAAGCGCCAATTACGGCTTATACAGGTTTTCATGGCAAGTTCAGTTGCCCGAGGTTTTTGACTAATAGGCTGTAAACAAATGGTTTTATTAGATACATCAATATCCACTAATAACTCATCAAGTTCATCAATATGGTTTTGGGTGGCGATGGGATGCTTAATTTCATTAGCGCGCTCTAGCGCCGCCTTTAAGACTTTATAGCCGCCTTTCATATTTACTTTTGGTGACACGGTAACCCAGACTTGCTCATGACAATGAACCTCGAAAGTACCACTGGTTTCAATCTGCACGCTGTTGCCAGCTTCAATCAAATGACTGGTTAACTTACTTAGGTCATATAAACATGGCTCGCCACCAGTAATGACAATATGTTTTGCAGTAAAACCTTTTTCAGTAAATGCAGTTAATAATGAATGCGCATCATGATTTGCCCAGCGACCAATGGTGCCATCCACTGCAATAACTTGTTGTTGAGAAACCTTGTTTGCTTCTAATACATCCCAGGTCTGTTTGGTATCACACCAAGCACAACCAACAGGACAACCTTGCAAACGAACAAAAATTGCTGGAACGCCGGTAAAGGTGCCCTCACCTTGGATGGTTTCAAAAACTTCATTAACTGGATATTTCATTTAGCTGCCTTATTCTCAGTAAGGGCGCATTTATAGTGTATTTTCACTGTAGCTGCAACCATTAACGGCCATGATAATGACTGCTTATTAGATTACCTGCCAACTAATTACATATGTCTGATGAAAGCTGATTATTAATCAGCCTATTAATAGCCGCTTTTACAAAAAGGTCACTGCTATAAAAATCTCACTAAAATTCTACTAATCAAAAGTTAAATAACCATGAAAGTTATCCTTAATGTCGTTATAATTTAGCCCGTAATCAACGGCTTCAATTAACTAACTGTTTCAATGAGTCTGCTCTGGGAACATGTTGATATATTTAAATTTTATATGGTGAAAAAAATGTCTAAAGCAATTGTCGTATTTAGCGGAGGTCAGGACTCTACAACCTGCCTCATTCAAGCAATGTCTCAATATGACGAAGTGCATGCCATCACCTTTGATTATGGCCAGCGTCACCGTGAAGAAATTGAAATTGCTCAATCACTTGCTAAAGAATTAAACATTGCCAGCCATAAAGTCATGGATGTGGGTTTACTCAATGAGCTTGCGGTGTCTGCGCTTACTCGAGATTCAATTCCGGTATCCCATGAGATCATGAATAATGGACTGCCTAATACCTTCGTCCCTGGGCGCAATATTCTCTTTTTAACCTTAGCGGGCATTTATGCTTATCAGTTAGGGTGCGATGCCATTATCACTGGCGTGTGTGAAACAGACTTTTCTGGCTATCCTGATTGTCGTGATGAATTTATCAAGTCTATGCAGCAATCATTGGCGTTAGGTATGGATAAACCATTACAAATTGTCACCCCGTTAATGTGGCTAAACAAAGCTGAAACATGGGCACTAGCAGATAAATACCAAGCATTAACCTTAGTCAGAAATGAAACCCTTACCTGTTACAACGGCATAAAGGGCTGTGGTTGTGGCGATTGCCCAGCCTGCACCCTTCGCCAACGTGGTTTAGATGATTATTTAGCTAACGCTGACACTGTAATGGCTGAGCTTAATCAAAAAATGGCTAAAGCTTAAAATAGGGTTACTGACATGGCAAATAAGCAAACTCAAATTGGCGTATATGTTTTTGCAACTATAGTGAGCGTCATTTGCGCAGCATTATTTGCCTTAAATTTACTGCCTCTTGCACAAATAGATATCGACAGTTTACTGGCTTATCGCTATGACTCAATTACCCAAGGTGAATGGTGGCGACTGCTTAGTGGTAATATTCTGCATACTAACTTGTGGCATTTACTAATGAACCTAGCCGGTTTTTGGGTGATTTTGTTTTTGCATGAGACCCACTACAAACAGCATAGCGTTAAACTCGCAGGCTTATTTTTGAGTTTGGCAATGCTTGAAGGGCTCGGCTTATATTGGTTTTACCCAGAACTAAAGGGTTATGTGGGGCTAAGCGGGCTATTACACGGACTTTTCACTTTTGGCGCGCTACTTGATATCCGAAAAGGCTTTAAATCAGGCTATTTGTTATTGTTAGGGGTCATCATCAAAGCTGGTTATGAAACCTATTTTGGCGCCAGTGACAGCGTCAGTGAGCTGATCAATGCCAGAGTCGCCACAGAGTCTCACTTAATTGGCGTCGTAAGTGGGTTATTGTGCGGGTTAATTTGGTTGCCATTAAGTGGTTATTTAAAGCGCGCTCAAACACTGTCAACAAGCCACAATTAAGTATCATTTTGTGCTTGCTGATAAATGTTTGGCCGCCAAATTTGCATTAATATTTCGGGATTATCTATCGGCAGAAAACCATACTGAGCGTAAAGGCCATGAGCATCCCTTGTGGCCAGCATCATTCTCCTTAATCCCTGTATATCGGGGTGACTTATCACCGTTTCGATGAGTAACTTACTTAAACCAATTCCTCGATGTTGATCAGTAATAAACACATCAGCTAGATAGGCGAATGTGGCTCTATCTGTGATAAGGCGGGCAAAACCAACTTGCTGGTCTTCGTCAGTAAATACCCCAAAGCACAAAGAATGCTCAATGGCCTTGGCTAATACTGTTATCGGCATCCCTTTGGCCCAATAGCTTTGTGAGATAAAACCGTGAATAACACTGATATCTAATTTATTTTGATCCGTTGAAATAACATAACCCTTGTTGCCTAACTGCTGCATTAACGCCCCTTAACTAAGATTTATTCAGTTTAAGTAACACACATCGCTGCCCATGCTTATGTTTGACTCAACATTTGCTTAGTATATTGATATAACTGCTGAGCATCTAAGTTTGTCGATTTGGCCAAACCCGCTAATACCCCTAGTTGATCAGCCTCTGAGCGATGCTGGCCTAACTTGAGTTTTCCTTCAACGCCAGTAATTGAAATTTTAAAACCAACAATGGCTTTTGCCAATTTATCGCGGTAATCATGGGGAATAAAGCCACCGTGCTGCAGTAACTCAGGCTCATATTTAGCGATGGTGTCAGTTAAATGCAAAATGGTTTCATTGTTATCAGTTAGCTCAAAAGTGCCTGTGACATGTACCGCGGCATAATTCCAAGTTGGCACCGCAGGAAAACCGTCATACCAAGTAGGTGAAATATACCCATGAGGACCGGAAAATACCGCCAGCACAGATTGTAAATCCAATGTTTTCCAATGATTATTGGCTTTTGCCATATGGCCATATAACGTGTGATTACCGTCAGCATCAGTTTTAAGGATTAATGGCAGATGAGAGGCTTGTAAATCGCTCGAGCTAAGCAGAGCAAAGCCATACTGCTGGATAAAGTCTAAAGCCTCGTTAGACTGCATTTGTAATTTTTTAGGTAGGTACATGATCATCCTTAATATGTAGGTTTAACTTTTTGGGTGCTCAGTATTAATGAGTGACTCAATAAACGCGTTAATTCGTTGCTAAAAACTGCTGTAACCTTTGTTTTAATGGCGCTATTGCAGCTGGATGAGCCAAATAATCGGTAATCGTCATCAATTGCCAATATTGGCCTTCTGAGCCAAAATTAATCGCATCTAGTTCAGTTTGAGTAATATAAGCGACAAAAAAGTAGGAGTGGCCATTTGCAGTTTGATTAATCCCCCGCTGTTGATATATCAAACGCTCTATTGGCAGCCTAATGTCAAATTCTTCATGTAACTCTCTAAGCACACACTCTTGGGCCGACTCCTTGCCTTCGCGGCCACCACCGGGAAAGTCCCACTGATTCGGGAACGGAATATTGGTTTTATCATCCCTTAAGTACACCACCAATTTATGTTCAAAAATCAGAGCTAATTTACAACCAGTGAATGATTCAGAATCCACATTTTTGGTTATCGCTTGTTGATTTGATAGCCCCATTTGTCAGCGACTCCACGGTTGATTTAGTAATAATTAATATCCCATAAAAAAACCGTGTTGATACTGACAATCATTCAGTATCAACACGGGTTTAATGCGATAACCTCGACTTATGAACTTATATTCTAAGCAATAAAAATAAACCCAATAAAGGTAATGCCAGCGGCAATAAGCGTATAAGGTAATTGCGTTACCGCATGGCTAACTAAATTACAGCCTGCACCTTGGGCAGCGAGTACGGTGGAGTCACTATAAAAACACGCCTGACTGCCAAAAGATGACGCAGAAAGCAGCGCGCCTATTACGAGTGGCATATCCGCGCCAACAGCTTGGGCTAACGGCATCACAATGGGGATGGAGACAGCAAAGATGCCCCAGCTTGAACCCGTAGCAAACGCTAAAACCGCCATTGCGACAAATACCACTGCTGGTAACATTTGCGCAGTCATATAGGGGCTTAAGCTTTCAATTACAAATAGTGGCAGCAATAATTTATCGCAAACATCTTTAAATATAAATGCTGCAATTACAGTACCAATGGCAGGTAACATACTTTTAAAGCCGTCGATCATTTGCTCCATCATATCGGAGAATGGCATTAATTTTTGCACCGCATAATAGGGAATAGTGATCAGCATTGTCGCTAATAAACCTAGCCAGACATCTATATCAAAGTACACGGTAAAACCGACCAGTAAGATGATGGGCACTAAAAAGTTATGTAACTTGCCTTGTTCATCTGCGGCGCTGAAATTGTCTTCAATCGCCTTAACGCCATAGTCATCGCTGGTATGGGTTTCTTCAGACTCATCCACAGGAATACCAATACCTTGCTTGGCTTTAAATTCTGCTTTTTTCATCGGTCCAATAAGTGGGATAACCCCTAAAATAACCAATGGCACCATGACCACTGCCACCCAAGCATAGAGCATATAAGGAATCGCCTGCATATATACCGCAATGCCCTGCCCCGATTCGGCAATGCCGTTGTCTACTAACAAACCGCCGAAAAATACAGCCCAAGTTGATAACGGCACCAGCACACAAATAGGCGCTGCAGTTGAGTCAACCACATAAGCGAGCATTTCACGGGAGATTTTATATTTATCGGTTACGCGCTTCATGGTCTCACCCACGGTGAGCGCGTTAAGATAATCATCGATAAAGATGGCCACACCTAATACAAAGGTCATCATTAATGACGATTTGGGCCCTTTCGCTACTCGTAAGGCTTTTTTACCAAAGGCAAACGCGCCGCCGGTCCTGACTAATAATGCAATCAAAGCGCCGAAGGTACCACACACTAATATCAGCCAACCTATAGTTTCATCAGCCATTACACTCAGTGAGATTTCTGAAAAATTATTCAATGCTTCAGCAGGATCTAGCATCAATAATCCCACAACTGCGCCTATCACTAAGGCGAGTATCGGTCTTCTTAATAAAATCGCTAAAATTATAACAACCAAAGGCGGGATCAAACTGATCGCAGATGGCTCTGTCATCACGGTTTTTCCTTGAAAAAAGAAAGATTAATAAAGAAAAGAAAATAATGTTGAATTGCGCTTTAGTCAACAAAAACTAAACACATTATTGAAATAAAATAAGGATTTATTTAAAAACACATATCAGAATACAAATTCATTGCGGAAGAATAAAAAATCACCCTAAACTCACCTAAAAGTTTATAGGTTATTTGAATTCCTATGTAGGGTTTAATCCATCAATGAAGATTTATCAAGCGAAGTTTAACTTGTTAAAATATAAACAAATAACAATTTAACCACTATTGTTTTACGCACCTTTGTGTATGTCCCAAAGTAAGCAGTGAACAAAACCGTTTAAATATTCGCAGATCTTCAAACATCATGGAACATTCATGGATATCAATAATTACTTACTCCCCGCAATTATTGCGTTAAGTATCATTACTATAAGCATTGTTATTTTTGCCCGATTAGGCGTAGGTACCATTGTAGGTTTTATTGTCGCAGGAATAATTTTAGGACCACACACACCTGGTCCTATTGCCACAACCAATATTGAAACCTTACAAAATATTGCCGATTTTGGTGTGGTTTTGTTTTTATTTACTTTAGGCTTAGATATGAAGCCACAACAATTATGGAGTATGAGAAAGACCATTATTGTTCAAGGTTTTGGTCAGGTATTGTTAACCTCGGCGTTATTTTCTCTGCTGGGTACTGTAATGGGTTTGGCTTGGGAAGTGGGTTTTGTAATTGGTGCCATTTTTTCACAGTCTTCTACCGCTGTGGTGATGACATTACTGCAAGAGAAAAAACAGCTCAACACCCCACACGGCACAAACATATTTTCGAATCTCATGGCTCAAGATATCAGTGTCGTGCCGATTATGGCGCTAATTCCGATTTTAGCGCATCAACAAAATACCAATGCGAATTCTGGTTTATATACCAGCATGTTAATAATTGGCTTGATGGTTTGTGTGTTCATTCTAGCCCGTTATATTTTACCATTTTGCCTAAAAATGAGTATTACCAGTCAAAACAAATCAGCCTTTGCGTTAAGTTTGTTTGTGGTGATTTTTACCACTCTATGGCTGTCTAGTGTCGCTGGGGTTTCACAAACTTTAGGCGCTTTTATATTAGGTATGTTGCTATCAACTTCTGATTTCAAGTTAATGTTAGAAGAAGTGGTAACACCACTTAAACAAGCACTGATGGGGTTATTTTTCCTGTCAGTGGGCATGTCCATCAACCCCGAAGTACTTTTAAGCGATTTTGGCACAATTTTAATTTGGTTAGCTGCTGCAGTGCTGATTAAGACCTTGGTATTTATTACATTAGCGTTAATAGATGGTAAAAGCTTAACCGTGAGCATCAAGACGGGTTTTACCCTTAGCCAAGTGGGTGAATTTGCCTTCGTATTATTAGGCATTGGTACTGTCGCTGGCGTGCTAGACAGTCATAAGGCAGCTGTCGGCTTTATTATCATTAGTATCAGTATGATTATTACACCTTTTATGAATAAATTAGGTAATTGGCTCAGTTTACAGTTTATCACTGACCGTTATAATGACAGTCATGATCCTGACGCAGCTGACAATCAACTGGTAATTATCGGTTTAGATGAAGTTGGCCGTTTAATCGCTCTACTGGCTGATAGAGCTCATATCTCCTACGCTGCTTACGATATTGACTATGAATGCGTTAAAAGAGGTAAAGCATTAGGGCTAAATGCTCATTTCGGCGACATCCTCAATAGTGGTATTCAGCAAAAGGCACAGTTAAAGGTTGCAAAAGCCACTTTTATTTCAGCAACTGGTTCAGAAAGACTAAAACGACTTGCGTTAATGCTGTCTCATTACAAACAGTTAGATATCTATGCTCGCACAAACTCAAGAGCGGAAGAATTCTACTTAAATAAGCATGGGGTGAAATATGCAGGATCTGTTTATATTGAAAGTACTTTATTACGTGGACTGGATTTATTGCGCAATTTTGGACTAACAGAACAAGACGCCATGCAGTTAATCGATAACCTTAAACAAGAGTTGTTTGAGCAAGAATATCATCAGTGGGGAAAGCAAGCCGCATCAGAACCACAGCCCGTAACCGTTAATTAATAACGGCTTCGATAAAATGTCATCTTTGGTATAAGATCGGTTTTAATCAACAGCAGTTATTATAATAAGATCTATTGATGTCACTTAATTAATGACATGAGTGAGACAACATTTTGAGGAACACCGATGGCAGAACTGACACTTGATAAGACCGATTTGCACATTTTAAAATTACTGCAAGCATCGGGTAAGTTATCAAATCAAGACTTAGCTGAACAAGTAGGCTTGTCACCTTCTCCCTGCTCAAGGCGAGTCAAAGCATTAGAAGATGCTGGTTACATTAGTGGTTATGCCACCCTATTAAATGCAGATCATTTTAAGCTAGCATTAACCGTGTATATTCAAGTGAGACTAGAAAAACACAGCGCTGCCATTTTAGAGGCATTTGAAGCAGATATTGCCTTATATGATGAAGTGCAAGAATGCAGCTTAATTACTGGCAGTGAAGCTGATTACTATTTAAAGGTGTTAGTCACTGATATGCAGCAATATAAGGTGTTTTTATTAGATAAGTTAACCACCAATGCGCATATTGCTGGTATTAATTCTAGTTTTGTCTTAAAAAAAGTAAAAAGTAGCACAGCTATCCCCTTACCCTAGCCCTAGGAATAAACACTCACTAATATGTGACTCAATGCCTTCACTGTTCTTGAAAGGCTTTTATTTGTTTCTCTTCAGCTGTCATAGCCCGAACATCATTGCACATTAAAACATCATCGCCTGCGGCAGATCACTTTCTTGAAAATTAACTCGACTAATATTTAATTGCGCTGATGAGAAAATCTGCTCACTGTAAAACAATTAAATATCACCAAAAACAATTAAATCGCAATAAAAAACCACATATTAACAACTAAGCCACATTAAAAGTCACTAAAAAGATTTAGTTAGCAATATTTTTTATTGCTTAAAAGGTTCAAGACATTACTATGCGCGCTCTTAAATTATTAGCGTCTATAGAGTTAAACACATGAGCGTAAAATCATCTGGCCAATTTAGTTCTCGTATTGGTTTTATTATGGCCGCAGCAGGTTCTGCTGTTGGTGTTGGTAACATCTGGGGATTCCCTACACAAGCTGCAACCCATGGCGGCGGTGCATTTTTACTTGTCTATGCCGTGTTAATTTTACTGCTGGGCTTTCCTATGTTAATGGCTGAATTAATGGTTGGTCGTCACGGACAGACTAATCCAGCTGATGCAATGGCTAAACTTGCTAATAAGCCCTTAGCCAAAAAGATAGCTAAAAGTATCGGACTTGTTTCAATTATCACTGCCACGCTTATTTGTACTTTCTACAGCATTCTATCAGGCTGGTTTGTCAGTTTTGCCCTAGCGCCAGTGGCACAGATGGCGAACCAAGCTGAGGTGGCTGCTTGGTTAATGGACTTTTCTATCAGTAGAAATTTAGTCTTTACCCTATTGTTTATCACACTGGTGATATGGGTGATCCGCCAAGGGGTACAGCAAGGAATTGAGCGTTGGTCAAAACGATTGATGCCACTGTTACTAGTCATGTTAGTCGCTGGCGCTATCTATATTTTAACCCAGCCAGGGGCAATGCAAGGTTTGTCAGTATTATTTGTGCCTGATTTTTCGAGGGTATTAGATACAGAGGTGTTAATGGGCGCATTAGGGCAAACCTTTTTCTCACTGTCTGTGGGTACTGGCGCCATGATGGTATACGGTGCATACCTTAATAAACGAGAAAACATAGCTAAACTAACCGCATACGTTACCTTAATGGACACCAGCGTCGCATTGCTAGCCGCGTTAATGATTATTCCAGCCATGTATGTGGCCCAGCACAATGGCGTACAAATTTTCGCTGACGATGGCAGTTTACTAAATTCTGACACCTTAGTGTTTAGTGTATTACCAGCGCTTTTTGATTCTTTAGGTGGGATCAGCCAATATCTATTAGCAATCGTGTTTTTTTCATTAATGACCATTGCCGGTTTGACCTCGGCAATGTCAATTGTAGAAGTACCCACCAGCTATTTAGTTGAAAAAACGTCCTTAACACGTAACAGTGCCAGTTTAGTCGTCGGCGCGTTTATCGCCACTGTTGCTTGCGTGATTGTGTTTAACTTTAATGAGTTATTTGGTTTGATCATCACCATAACGACTGAACGAGCACAGCCATTAATTGCCTTGGGTATTGCGATATATTTAGGCTGGGTTTGGCATAGGAATTCATTACTTGCAGCAATTTCACAGCAACAAGGCGTTGATAAAGATAGCTACTTTTGGCGTATGTGGCCTGTTTATGTGAAGTTTGTTTGCCCAGTATTAATCTGCTTGATAATCATGCAGTTATTCTTAGGCTAATAACTTTCAAAACAAGCTGCTAACTAAGATATACAAAAGGCTATAAGATTATAATTTTTATAGCCTTCTTATTTTATACAAATGAATTTGTCGTACATCCCAAATTTCCCTTGCTGAACTCAGTTAATGAAAAAAGTGCCAATGGTTAAAATATCCACTAACACAGCAAAAAACCACTACAAAGACAAGATATACCTCTATATCAGCCTTCAATAACGCCAATCACAAACGCTGTATAAATAAACAGTATCATGTTAAGTTAGTGCGCTATTATCACTATAATTATCATAATGATTTTCACCCTAATCAATTAAGTGATAGTAAATTAAGTGATAGCCGATTAAGTTTATCTGTCAGCGCCTTCAAAAGGCTGATTTGACCAAATAAAAATGACAAAAGAGAACATATCATGAATGTAATGGGAATCATGCTTAAAGCAAATGAAATGCGGATAGTGACGTTAACGGGCACAAGAACAGCACACGAACTCATTAATCCAAAGTTCAATAAACTGGCTGTAGACAAGCACCCTCAGCAAGCGGAAGTGAAAATTCTGATAGAGCAAATTTCACAATATTGTGATGCCAATAATATTTAAAAAGTAGTTATTAATAGACGCTCTACAACAGGACAAGGTGCTGGCGGCGCGGGGACTTTTTTATTGGAAGGTGCTTTATTGGCGACAATGAGCCCAGCTATCGTTTTTATTCATCCAGCCACAATAAGAGCAACCGATAAACGAGAAGCAGACCACAAGTCAGCTAAACCTAAAACCGTAGATTTAGGCAAAGCTTATGATCTTGCTTATGAAAGTTTAGCCCTTAATTAAGCTATGTAAAAAGCGCTCTGAACGTGGAATGTAGTAATTATCATAGTCAAATGACATTACTACACTGGATGTTTTGGCTATGATTTCATCTCTAGGTACAAAACCAATCACTCGAGAATCAGAACTATGATCACGGTTATCGCCTAGTGCTAGGTAATGACCTTCTGGTACGGTAACCTCAGAAAAATTTGAAAGCCTAGAGCCACTATTACTGGTACGAACGAAATGGTTAACCGTGCTAGTTTCAGAGAATAACTGCTCAATTTTGTCCTCGGATGAATCAGTTGCACTTATTGGTTGATAGGCTAATGTCTTTCCATTAATGCTGAGCACATTATCCGTCAATGCAATGACATCCCCTGGTATGCCAATGACACGTTTAACCAGTCTATTATCAGCAGCAGTAGATTCGAAAATAATAATATCGCCGCGCTGAGGATCTGCAATCTTATAAAGCGAAATGTGCGTAAAAGGTACTCGTAAATCATAAGCCATTTTATCGGCATACAATCTATCACCTTCAATGATAGTCGGTTTCATTGAGCCTGACGGCACGGTATACCAGTCTGCAACAGCGCTTCGAAAAACACACATTAACATGATAAATAACAATAACGACTTATTGGCTTTAATCGCTTTCACTACAGCATTGTTCATATAAATTCCTTTTTATGTAATAACAAATCATTAACTTAGATTAGCAAATACCAATCAATAACAACATCAAGCTTAACGATTTTTAATCTAATATGTGCTGTGAAACCAAAGAATAAAATCTTAAATAGTGAAAAGTGAAAAGTGAATGGCGTAACATGAATGGGGTTTAGCTTTGTTTGCTGCTGACAAAAAATTAAGGGAGAGATAGCTAATCTCTCACTTCCCTATTAAATCAGGACTTAATCTGCCCTTTTACTGATCCATTTAGCGAAAGGTTGAGCAGTCATCCCGTGTAAAATAAGACTAATAAACACAGTGCAAATCACCGTCATGGCCATAAAATTACCGCCGGGTAAATCCTTGTCCAGCATGATAATAACAAACACTATCGATGCAAGGCCCCGAGGTCCAAACCAGCCTAGAAAAATTTTCGAAGGGATATTGCCACCAGCACGGCCCAATGACAAAAATATCGGTAACATACGAACAATGGTCAAGCTGAGTAAGGCATAAATCAGCATAGTCCAAGTAAACTCGTGAAAGGCATTTCCAATGACAAGTGCACCAAATAATAACCATGTCAGAAGCGCCATAATTTCGCCAATACCTTCGGTTGGTAATAACAATTTATGTTTATGCTCTTGGCATAAATAACCAAACAACAAGCCGCCAGAAAATGCTGCTATATAACCACTGCCACCTAACTCTTGGGCGATGGCAAAGCTAGACAGCGCCAAACTTAACACAAGGTTTTGGCTCCAAATCTCGGTTATCCAGCCTTTTTTATAACATGCCTTTATTAAACCAGCACCAATAAACGACACGCTTAAACCGACCAGCAACCCAATGCCTAATTCTTCAACTAAAAAGTGTACTGCTAATTCTGATACCGCTCCTTCAGCAACACTACCTGCCGCTAACGCTAGAAAAACAAATAAGATCGGTACACAGATACCATCGTTCAAACCACTTTCTATATTCAAACCTTCACGTAATGGTGCTGGCACAATAGGACTTGAAACCACCGCCTTACCTAAAGCAGCATCGGTTGCAGCTAACATGGTGGCTAACGCTGCGATTTCAAAGACACCGAGATTAGGAAATAATACAAAGCCTGCCAAAAAGCCTAATAAAATTGCCCCGGGCAAACCATAAAGTAACATTCTGGTTGGGATATTAATGTGCTTACGCAGTACAGTTAAATTGGCGTTTGATGCATCACAAAATAACACTATGGCTAAGGTAATATCTGCAAACACCCTAATGCCAATACCATCAAGGTCACTACCCAGCCAATTCAGAGCAGATGGGCCGAGCACAAAACCCACCACCACGAACACCATAGGGCCAGAAATCATTGAGCGTTCAAATCGCCCTGCGACCAAGCTGTAACATAAAGTAAAAACAGCCAAAATGGCTAACTCTGAATACATTTATCAACTTCCCTATTGTGGCCTGATGCCCGGTTATTTATCGAACAATCTATAAGGTTAATTTACAGGGATGAGCATTCATAGCAAAGCTTATTTTACTTATGGTTAATCCTTTGATTGAAGCGATAAAGGCAGAATACTCACCTTTTTGAACAGTAGCATCAAAAGAAAATATAACTACTCCGTTAACATTTAAGCTTGCTACTATTTTAGCAATAAGGTTTTCTTGCTCTTTCAAGGGTACATGCTAAATACTGTCCCATGCCGTTATAAAATGATATTTTTCAGGAAGTCACACTCACAGATATCGCCTTGGATAAAATGAATCTCGGGATGCCGTTTACGAGCCATATTGAGCATTTCAGTTGACACCTCAAGCCCTGAAACTGTAAAGCTTTACTGATAAGTTTCATATAAAGTATCCCTTCTATAAGTTACCAACTATGTAATATAAGCACCCATGATTAAAATTGGCAGCCATAAAAGGCAGCGACGATAACTTAAGTACCTTATTGGCAGCATTTTGTTTAATATCACAGCCAATTTAACTGCTAAAATTAATTAAGAATTTCATTTCCTGTTTCGAAAGTAATTGAACTAAAGGCTTGTATCAAAACTTGTATCAGAACTTTTTCGTGAAAAAACAGGCCTTCAAGGTAAAACTATGCATACACTTCCGTCTTTATCCCAACTCGGCTGGCGCCCTTTCTTTCAACAACAACTCACTCTCGATGAGTTAACTGACTTCAACATAGGCCGGGTAATTGAACAGCACCGCAGCGGTGTTGTGGTGTTATCAGAGCATGGTCACTGCAGCCTAAATCAATCATTTTCACAAGCTGCTGAACGTTTATGTGTCGGTGACTGGGTATTATTCAAAGGTGATAATCAATTTCATAGACTGTTAGACAGACAGTCCTTATTCCAACGTAAAGCCCCAGGTAGTAAAGTCGAAACACAACTAATTTCAGCTAATGTTGATAGTGTGTTTATTGTGTGTTCGTTGAATCAGGATTTTAATCTTAGCCGAATAGAGCGTTATTTAGCTTTAACCAAAGAAGCTCAGGTAGAACCGATCATCATTTTAACTAAAGCGGATCTTTGTCAAGATTTAGATGATAAGCTAGCCCAAGTACAAAGCCTTGATCCATTTATGATGGTGCATGCCATTAATGCATTGGACAAAGAACAATTATCAGTACTAGATACATACTGTAAGCAGGGCAACACTATTGCCCTACTCGGTTCATCAGGTGTCGGGAAGTCAACGCTAGTAAATGGACTTATGGGTTTTGAAGCACAATTAACCAGTGATATACGTGAAGATGACAGCAAAGGCCGTCATACCACTACCTCTAGAGCCTTAAAGACTTTGCCACAAGGCGGTTTAATACTCGACACTCCAGGTATGCGCGAGTTACAACTTGGCGCTTGCGAGCAAGGCGTAAATGAAACCTTCAGTGAAATTACTGAATTAGCCCAGCAGTGTCGTTTTGCTGATTGTAGTCATGCCAATGAACCAGGTTGTGCGGTTCGTGCAGCCATAGAGTCTGGGGTAATTACTGCTCGGCGCTATGCTAGTTATCAAAAACTTATGCGTGAACAAGCGTTAAATGGTGCCACCTTAGCGGAAAAAAGGGCTAAAGATAAAGCCTTTGGCAAAATGATAAACTCAGTTCAGTCTGAATCACGTAATCGTAAAAAAGGCGCTTTTTAAACCATCAAAAGTAGCGAATACTGGCTTTAAATTGATCAAATATATATTGGGCATCATGTGAAGGGTTATCATTAGCGGGATTTACTAATTCATCTTTAGGTACATCAATCATATTAAAAGTGAATATAATTGGTTCATTCACCGAAATAAGGCACCGATTCCGAGTGAGTTTTTCCGCCCAGGTCGCTTTAAATAAAAACTGTGAGGTATATTCGATTGAGTCACACTGATTTATTTTGAATTCTTTAGCGATGCTGAGGATCTTGTATTGCTTTAAACCTTTTTTGTATAAGGCTTCAAACCCTTTCACTAACCCATGCAAGCTTTCACCTTTTTGATAAGTAAAAGGTTCGGCATAAACACTGATGGAAGGCCCCATGGTGCGGCTATATTGAGCATTGATTTGCGACATCACTACAATCGGGTCTTCACCATTAATAAGATTTTGGGTAAAGCGACTTTGTGAAAGTTCTTGTGAAGTTATCGATGCTGTAAACGGCTTTAACGACATGAAATGCCAACCTGCTGGCTTGGTAAAAGACACCCCTAAAGAATGATTAGTGTATTGACCACTATCATTAACAACAGTGTGATTAACAGCGCCGCTAACTTGATTGCTAGGGCCTTCAAGCTGATGATTAGAGCCCTCAGCTCGATTAACTGAGCCATCAGCGGGGTTATATAAGTGCCCAAATAGCTCAATAAAACTTGGCTTATCTTGTGCCATTATTACCTGCCTTTATTTAATGATGAATATAGCTAAGCTAATTACAACTCGTTAAGCGCTTATTTTAGTTTAGAGGCTAATAACATTTTTGGTAATCTTTGTTGGCTAAATCACTAAGTCACTAAATCAATCGGCTTGAATTACCATTAAGAAAAGATTCTATTGTTAAGTTTCCAGTTACGAACTAAATGTCATATATGTAACTTAATCCTTATAATTTAAAAGCTTGTAGCAAGAAAAAAGGCGCCGTAGCGCCTTTTATGCAATGTTTACCGTTGAGGTTATTACTGCTTGTAAATCTTGCCACCTTTCATCACAAACCCCACATCAAGTAACTGTGCAATATTGTCTAACGGGCTTGAATCTAAAGCAATAATATCTGCATATTTGCCTGTTTCTATGGTGCCGAGTTTGTCACTCATATCGATTAAATCAGCAGCATTAACGGTTGCGGACTTTAAAATATCTGCGGTGGTCATGCCAGCTTGATGCATTAATACTGCTTCTTGGGCATTAATACCGTGCTTAGAAACACCACTGTCGGTGCCAAAGGCAATTTTAACACCAGCCTTGTAAGACTTTTCAAAATTGGCAAGCATATCTGCGCCGACACGAATCGCTTTGGCTTTGATGGGCGCTGACATAAAGTCTGAGCTTTCAGCCATATCGACAACTGTAGCACCTGCCAGTAGGGTAGGAACTAAATACGCCCCCGTTTTTTTGAATAACTTGATGGTTTCTTTATCGGCATAGCTTCCATGCTCAACACTGTCGACTCCAGCTCGAAGTGCGGCATTGATACCTGCCGTAGCGTGTGCGTGACTGGCAACTTTACGCCCTAACCCATGGGCTGTAGCAACAATTTCTTTTAATTCATTATCAGTCATTTGCTGACCAGTACCCGTGTTTGTGTCAGACAACACCCCACCAGTAGAGGCGACCTTAATAGCGTCAGCGCCATATTTTATCGCTTCTCGGGTTATTTTTCGGCATTCAAAAGGCCCATCACAAATCGTCATTGGTGACTTCATTGCTAACAAATCCGGCGCCATGCCATCGACATCTAAATGCCCCCCCGTTATTGAAACACCCGCAGCGGCGATAATACGCGGGCCGTCAATCCAGCCTTTTTCGACCCCGTCACGTAAGGCATACATTTGCTCTGGTTCACTGAGTAAGTCTCGCACCGTAGTAAAGCCCGACATCAGAGTGGTTTTAGCATAATGAACACTTTTCATTGCGATATCTGCATCAGACAGTTTAACCGTATCGCTAATATTATCCGGGCCAAATTCCATTTGTAAATGAACATGCATATCCATCAAACCTGGCATCACAAAGCGATCAGATAAATCGACAAACTGAGCATCACTACCGTAGGCTGAAGCCGCAATAAACCCTTGCTCTACAGCGATAATCTCACCATCTTTAATGACCACGGTCTGCTTTGATAATGGCGCCTTACCCGGCAAAGCTAATAGCTCACCTGCATGTATTACTTTGGTGTCAGCGAGTACAGAGTGCGTTAATAAACTGGTTAAAGACATCGCAACTAGCGAGAGACCTTTAAAGAAACTTTTATTGACTGGTGTGGTTGTTAGCATTGTTATAACCATTTAAGAGAGAGTTAATTTGCATTTAATATACTCAATTCACCACAAATGTAAACAACGATTCACATCAGCTTGTCATTTACGCTACATATGGTAATTTACTCACTCGGTGTTTAATGAAATACATGTGTTAACAAACAAAAACCTGCACAGGACTTTTCTAAAATCGCTAAAAATAACTCAAAAAGGACTAAATTTAGTGAATATATTTAATAAAAGCATGGGCCTATTATTAATTGCCCCTTTTGCGTCAGTGATGGTGTTTGCGCAAGATACTGACTCCACTTTGCAATTAGAAGATGTTTTCAATCTGCAATATGCATCTGGCCTTACTATCAACAACGATGGCGATGAAGTGTTTTTTGTTCGTAACTATATGGACATTCAAACAGATAAAAAACTCGGTAATATTTGGAAGGTCGATAAGTACAAAAAACTAACGCCAGTAACTAATGGACTGCATGTCGATTATGCGCCAACACTGTCACCAGATAATACCAAGTTAGCCTATATTTCTACTGCCAGTGGCGCACCTCAAATCCATATGAAATGGCTAGAAACTGGAGACACTGCACAAATGAGTCACTTTGCTCATTCGCCAGCTAATTTGTCTTGGTCACCAAATGGTAAGCAACTAGCCTTTACCCGTTTTGTTGCTAGCAAACCAAAATCTGTAGTGTCATTACCGGGCAAGCCAAAAGGCGCTGAATGGGCCAAACCAGCGGTGTTTATTGATGATATGTATTACCGCTTTGATGGTGCAGGCTTTAGTAAACCCGGAAATAGCCACATATTTGTGATGTCAGCAGATGGCGGTTCAGCGCGTCAATTAACCTCAGGTGATTATGATCATAATGGCCAATTAAGTTGGAGTCAGGATGGTAAGCAACTATTTTACTCAAGTAATAAGCGCGCAGAAAGTGACTTAGAATGGACTGATAATAATCTGTACCGCTTAGATCTCAATACCAAAAAAGTCACTCAGTTAACCGATAGAGTCGGCCCAGATATCAGCCCTATGGTATCGCCAAATGGTAAATATATTGCTTATTTAGGTGCAGATCAAAACCATAAAAATTACGAAAATACTGAGCTATACATCATGAATATTGATGGTTCAGGTAAACATTCATTAACCGCCAATTTAGACCGTTCAATTAACAGCATAAAATGGGCTGATAACAGTAAAGCAGTTTACTTTAATTACCATGACCATGGCGAAACCTATGTTGCCTATCAACCCCTTAACGGCAAACGTAAGGTAGTGGCACAAAACCTTGGTGGATTAGCATTTGGCCGCCCATATACAGGTAGTCAATTTGATGTAGCTGTAGATGGCACCATTGCCTTTACCTATTCAAATTCACAACGCCCTGCTGATGTCGCCATTACTAAAAAAGGCAAAACTAAGCAGTTAACCAGCCTTAGCGATAGCGCCCTTAATTACAAAACCTTGGCCACCATTAAAGAGCTCAATGTTAAATCTTCATTTGATCAGCGCGATATTCAAGCATGGGTCGCTTACCCGCCGGGTTATGAAGCAGGTAAAAAAGCCGGTAAAACATACCCGCTAATTTTAGAAATCCACGGTGGCCCCGTCACCAATTACGGACCGCACTTTTCAGCTGAAGTACAACTGATGGCGGCAAGTGGTTACGTAGTGGTATACGCTAACCCCCGCGGTAGTGACAGTTACGGTAAAGAGTTTGCTCAAACAATCCATAATAACTACCCAAGCCAAGATTATGATGACTTAATGTCTGTGGTTGATGGCGTTATCGCACAAGATGCGATTAATGAAGATGCATTATTTGTTACTGGCGGCTCTGGTGGCGGCGTACTGACAGCGTGGATTGTGGGGCACACTGACAGATTTAAAGCGGCTGTGGTCGCAAAACCGGTAATCAATTGGTATAGCTTTGTATTAACAACTGATATCTACTCTTTTGTGATTAAAAACTGGTTCGAGAAAATGCCGTGGGAAGACAGCGCCCATTACATGAAATTATCACCCATCAGCTATGTGGGTAATGTCACCACCCCAACAATGCTATTAACCGGTGAAGCAGATCAACGTACACCTATTGCTGAAACTGAGCAGTTTTATCAAGCGCTTAAATTACGCAATATTGATACTGCTATGGTGCGAATTCCTGATGCGCCCCATGGAATTTATAAAAGGCCCAGTAATTTGATGTCGAAAGTGGCCCATATACTGTGGTGGTTTGAAAAGTATCAAACTGAAAACTAAATCAATAAACAAACCAAAATTTAGATAATCACTACAACACAATAAAGCCAGCATATTTTACACCTCAATATGCTAGCTTTTTATTTATATACCAGAGCGATAACCTTCCATACACGCATTCCTTAGCCTAGTTCACCTTATCTAAATGATTTCTGTTGATCGAATAAACCACTTCAGCCGTATCTTCAGTGCAACTTTCTATAGTTTGGCTATATTTGAGCAGTAATAAACTATGCCAATTCTCATATGATAAGGAACACAGATGACATATCCACGTACGTTTAGCCATATCGGTATATCAGTGCCCGATCTTGAAGCCGCGGTAAAGTTTTATACCGAGACATTAGGTTGGTACCTCATTATGGCGCCCACTGAAATTAAAGAAGATAACTCCGCCATTGGTGAAATGTGTACTGATGTATTTGGGAGTGGTTGGGAACACTTTCGCATTGCTCATCTATCCACTGGTGATAGAGTTGGAGTTGAAATTTTTGAGTTTAAAAATCAGCAAAATCCAAAAGATAACTTTGAATATTGGAAAACCGGCGTGTTCCACTTTTGTGTACAAGATCCTGATGTTGAAGGGCTTGCAGAAAAAATTGTTGCTGCTGGTGGTAAAAAACGTATGGCAAAACCACGTTTTTATTACCCAGGTGAAAAACCATATCGCATGATATACATGGAAGATCCGTTCGGGAATATCCTTGAAATATACTCACATAGCTATGAACTAACCTACTCTGATGGTGCTTATAAATAGCGACTATCAAGCTTTAAAAGGCGGGTTATCAGCTGTAGTTATCGACCATTGTAGATAGTTCAAACATGCCCCGTCCGCTAAACCTTTAAAAAGTAGCCATTGATGGGGCATGATTGATTTCAGCTGTGAACAGCCTGAATAAGCTTACATTCGCTAAAACTACAATTTAAAGACTTGTATATCTTTCAGATATTGACCTTTTATGTCGGTATTGCCGCCAATCACATAAGTGGTGTCACCGAGTGTGGTCGCTGCATTATGTCTACTGGCTTGATAACCAATATCAATCTTCATCCATTGCTCACTGACAAAATCGTATGCGTAAGTTAATGTCAAATTGTCATAACTGCCAAATACAAACAGCTTTTGGTTAACCACTGACATTGAATGGGCACTGATAGCTTCAGGTAAAGCGGGTAATGATTGCCACTTTTTTAATTGCGGATCATATTTTTCAAAAGCTGTTAATGAGGTTTTATTATCATAGCCACCCACCACATAGATATAACCATCATGAACCACTGCTCTAGTTTCTTTCGTGGTTGGCATATTGGCCGCTCTAACCCAGCCTTGTGTCTCACCATTTAACACAGCGACTAAGCCACTCGGTGCTAACTGACCATTTTTAGGGTATGAGCCACCAACAACATAAATATTACCATTTAACAAAACGGCACTATTACGTCTTGTTGGTGCAGGTAACGGCTTGGCAAAGCTAACTTGGTGGGTCACGGTATTAAACACTTCTACGCGGTGTTCAAATCTAAATTTTTGGGCCTCAAAGCTGACACCACCAATAATATAAATTGACTCTTGCCCATCCCAAACCGCAGAAAAAAACCTTCTTGGGATGAGTTTATTCGCTAACACCTGCTTTTTACCTGATATAGGCTCAATGATTTCAATGTCGGAAAGAAAACCTGTGCTGTTAGACCCTGCCAATACATAGATGTTTTGACCATCATTGACTGCGGCATGACCAAATCGAGCGCTAGTCAAGGTAATGGGCTCAGGGTGTAACACAGGTTTGCTACTACAACCGCTAAGAATCATTAAAATAAGTATCGGTAGTAATAGAAAATTAATTTTTGGCTTCATCATGTCTTTAATCCATTAAATTATGAAGGCCGTAGAATATTGAAGTATCCTTTCACCGTCAATGAGTTACCTAATTTTCATTTACCTAAATTCAAGCTATTCTGATTATAACCGTTCCTTTATACAATTCCTTATTCAGCTGACTTACAAAAATCACGGCTACTAATATATACTTTGGTATAACATAGTTAACAATTTGGTAATAATGGTTGCGACTATTGGTAACATACTATATAAATGTATCAACCGATTAAAAGAACAGCAATTGGTCATACAAAAATTAATGATTTCTTGGGGGGAAATATGAAGCTGAATAAAATAAGTTCGATGTTTACTGGGGCTAGAAGTAAAGCAAATAATATTAGTATTTTTGGCGCAACATTAACGGCAATGTTATCAATGTCGGCAATGGCAGCAGAGCCTGAAGCCCAGACAAATGCAGACGCTAGCGACTCAAACGAAATTGAAGTCATTGCCGTTCGTGGCATATTTGGTAGTTTAAAAGCAGCTAATCTACTAAAACGTACCGATGATAGAATTGTTGATGCGATTGTCGCTGAAGATATTGGTAAGTTACCTGATAACAATATAGCAGAAGCGCTACAACGTATCACGGGTGTTTCAATAGCAACAGATTTTGGTGTGGGTGAATCAGTTACCATTCGTGGCGTATCAGAAAACCTTATTCTACTAAACGGCCGTTCTACAGCAGGCCCTGGTCGTGGCGGTATTAATTTATCCGACTTCCCTTCAAGCTTCTTAAAAACAGTTGAAGTCATTAAGTCTCCAACACCTGACATGATTGAAGGTGCGTTAGGTGGTACAGTTAATATGCAAACGGTTCGCCCACTCGAACTGAGTGAGCCATTAGTGGCTATTACTCTTGATGGTGAATACGCAGATAAAACAGAAAATATTGCTCCTAACTTCACATTGGGACTGGGTAATAATTGGGATTTAGGCAGTGCCGGTACGTTTGGTGCTTCTGCTAACTTATCTTACTTAGACCGTGAATTACGCCGTGATGAGTACTTCAATAAAGTTGATTTACTAGACAATAATATTGATATCAATGGTGATGGCACATTCGATGATTCTGGCGGACCAAATGGTAAATACCTGCGTAGAACCCAAACAACGGCAGAACAAAAAACAGAAGAACGTGAACGTACAGCTGTGGGTATCTCACTACAGTGGGAACCAGAAAGTGCCAACGCCAATATTTACCTTGATTTAAACGGCACCAAGTTAGACGGTGGTCAATCAGCATATTCAATTCTTGATGTGGGTGGTAGTACTGTTGCTAGAGATGACTCTTACTATGACAGCAATGGCCAACTACACAATTACGATCTAGATGGCGTGTTAGTTATTCCTAAAACATGGAGTGACTTTACCACATCAGACTCAACCTCACATGCCATTGGAGGTGAGTGGTTTCTGTCTGATAATATTGAACTTTCAGCCGAATATTCATTATCAAAGTCAAAAGAAAAACAAACCGCCAATGAATTTAATTTACGTCCAATCGAACGTACAGATCCAACCCTTGACCTAGTCACTCATACCAGCACGAGTAGTTCATTTAGTGGCAGTGGTATCCCAGGTTACACCTATGCTGATAATGGCATGCTAACCAATCCTGATAACTTAGTTTTCCGTGAGTTTTTCCATAAAACCTTAGAAACTGAGAATGAAGAACAAGCACTTCGATTTGATTTTAAGATTTCTGATGTTGGTGTCGATTGGGTTTCAGCTGTTAAAGCAGGTGTACGCTTTACTGACAGAGATTACTCTGCTAACCGTTTTGACCTAAAACCTAATGGCACTACCCTTAAGGACTCATATAAAAAAGCCACCAACGCTGATGGTTTATATAGCCCTATTTGGATTGACAACCCACTGCTTAGCGACAGCATGAATGTGGTTAACATGAGTAATTCATTCGACCAAACAGGCATTGCCGGTCAAAATGATATGTTGACATATAATGTATATGACGCTGACCAATTGCAAAATACCGAACAAACTTATGCGTTAGTTCAACAGATGTTGCAAGATACATCATATGCAATGAACGGTACTTTAGCCGATAATATGGTCGAAGATTCAAGTGCCTATAAAGAGATTAATGAAACAACCAGCGCTATATACGCACAAGTTCACTTAGACTTTGATGATTTAACCGCTGTTGTCGGCGGACGTTATATTCAAACTGACTTAGAATCAAGCGTGGTTGCATCAGTCGATGCCAACGGTAATAAAGTGCTTGATACCGGTAAAAATGATTACTCAGATTTCTTACCGAGTTTAAACGTCACATATACCCTAACTGAAGAAACTTTATTACGTTTCGCAGCGGCAAAAGTGATGCGCCGTGCTGACTTTGATGAACTAAGCCCTTCGTTAACTATTGATAACTCTTTAGTGACCGGTACTCAAGGTTCATACGAGTTAGAGCCTTACCGTGTTACACAATATGATCTTTCAGTAGAACATTACTTTGGTAACGGCGGTATCGTTTCAGCAGCATTATTCTACAAAGATGTTAACTCATTTACTCAAACCGACAGTAGCTGTTTAGCTGATGCCAATACGGTTTCAGGACAAAATACCACTGAATGGGGCAACATTTGTTTACTTGATACAGCAGGTCAAAGCCAAGGTGATGTCAACTTTGCTACAGAAGATCAAGGCTTAGCTTATGTTGATGCTCAAAAAGCTGCAGGCCAAACAGGTATTGTGGTCGACACTGATGTTAACGGTGGTAGTGGTAGTGTTCAAGGTATTGAACTAGGTTACCAACAACAATTTACCTCATTACCAGGCTTATGGTCTGGCTTCGGTGTCAATGCCAACTACACCTATGCAGATAGTGAACAACCTGATGGTAACCCATTATTGAACATTTCGGAAAACACCGCGAATGGACAAATTTACTGGGAAAATGAGGGATTGCAATTCCGTTTAGCGTACAACTGGCGTGACCGTTACTTATACTCACAAGCAGAAAAACGTGTTCAAACTGTCGGCGCATTAGGTTATAACGTCTTTAACCAAAATGATCCTACCTCTGATAATTATGATGCAACTGTTGGTAATAACTACCGTGAAGCACGTGGTCAACTTGATTTCTCAGCAAGTTGGGATATCAATGATAACTTCACCATTGTAGGCAATGTGGTAAACCTCACAGGCGAACCAATTGAATACACCACTGAACTGGATTCAGTGTGGAAATACAGTGAAGCGGATCGTCGCTACACTGTCGGTGTTCGCGCTAAGTTCTAATGAGAACATGGTAATGTAGAGCCTATCAGTTGATAGGCTCTTTTCTCATAAAAGACAAATTAAAGGTCACATAGATAATACAAAATGTAGATTAATCAATATTCCGATTAAGACTAAAAGCACTGTTTTATAGACTTTCAGTCTTATACCGAAATATATTTAGCACTTAACTGTTCAGTAATGACACGTTCAATACACAAGCAGAACAGAGCAAGTAGTTGAATAAAAACATTAATGTGATTTAGGTTACACAAAAATTCATTTTCGAGTGTTTTTGCTCAAAATAACAGCCAACCCTTTTTTAGTCACACTTTTGCAAGAGAACAAATAGTGTTTGGTTGACAAAAGTGACGACTATACCTACCATATTGTAATACAAATTGGTAAGTGAGTATTGGGCGATATAAAAGCCTTGTAAACGACATCTAATGTTAAGAAACACGACACGATTAATAGATAAAGAGTTAATTCTTAAATAGAGCTAATAAGTTAACTAGCCTGAGCTCTAGAGCACTTTTTATATAAATAACATTGCCCACCTTCATATTAAGGTGAGCAACTTTCAATTCAGATAAGCATATATCAATATATTTAGGAGTTAGAAATGACAAAACCAGTCATCGGATTCATCGGTCTTGGCCTTATGGGCGGCAACATGGTTGAAAACCTACAAACACGTGGTTACCAAGTTAACGTTATGGATCTTAACCAAGATGCAGTTGATGCAGTTCTTGCTCGTGGCAATGCTACCCAATTCACTTCTGGTAAAGAATTAGCAGCGGCTTCTGATATCGTTCAATTCTGTCTAACAACTTCTGCAGTTGTTGAAAAAATTGTATACGGTGAAGATGGTGTTCTAGCCGGAATGAAAGAAGGTACTACATTAGTAGACTTCGGAACTTCTATCCCTGCTTCTACTATCAAAATTGGTGCAGCGCTTGCCGAAAAAGGCTGTAGCATGATCGATGCGCCTCTTGGACGTACTCCTGCTCACGCTAAAGATGGTCTTTTAAACATCATGGCTGCTGGTGACATCGACACATTCAACAAAGTTAAACCTGTTTTAGAAGAGCAAGGTGAAAACGTATTCCACCTAGGTAAATTAGGTGCAGGTCACACAACTAAGTTAATCAATAACTTCATTGGTATGACTACTGTTACTGCTATGTCTCAAGCGTTTGCAGTTGCAAAAGCGGCAGGTGTTGACGGTCAGCAATTATTCGACATTATGTCTGCTGGCCCTTCTAACTCACCATTCATGCAGTTCACTAAGTTCTATGCTGTCGATGGCGAAGAGAAGTTAGGTTTCTCGGTTGCCAATGCAAACAAAGACCTTGGTTACTTTTTACAAATGGTTTCTGACTTAGGTACTGAGTCACCAATCGCTGAAGGAACGTCTAAAGCACTTCAAGCAGGTGTTGATGCAGGCCTTGGTCAAAATGACGTACCTGTTATCTTCGACTACTTCACTAAATTAGAAAAGTAATTCGACATTAACTTATCGTTAGCTTATAAGTTAAACGCTTTATAAACCAAACACTAATAAGCCGTTGAATATCAACGGCTTATTATTTCAATTAATCTCTCACTCGCTTAATACTACTCGACATTTTTTCTCTAACTGCCTTTAAAGGTATCACAACTTTCCATATTGCCGCTGGCAAAACCGACTTGAAACCATTTCACTCTCTGTGCCGAGCTGCCATGAGTAAAAGAGTCAGGGCTGACATGGCCTTGTGATTGTTTTTGTAAGGTATCATCACCGATAGCGCTTGCTGCAGTTAAGCCCTCTTCAATATCACCCGTTTCAAGTAACTGACGGCTATTATTGGCATGATTTGCCCAAACACCAGCAAAGCAGTCCGCCTGCAATTCCTGCTTAACCGACAGCTTATTGCCCTCAACTGCGCTTAACTTACTGCGAGCGGCATGAACTTCACTGGATATCCCCAGCAGAGTTTGAATGTGATGACCCACTTCATGGGCAATAACGTAAGCTTGGGCAAAATCTCCAGGCGCTTTGAACTGATTTTTTAATTGCTCAAAAAAACTCAGGTCAATGTAAACTTGTTGGTCTGCAGGACAATAAAATGGCCCCATAGCAGACTGTGCCATACCACAAGCTGATTTTACTGCATCACGAAACAACACCAAGCTGGGTTCTTGATAGGTCATGCCCCGCTGCTGAAATAAACTGCTCCAGGTTTCTTCCGTGTCCGCAAGAATAACCGCTACAAAATCAACCTGCTCTCTTTCTGCTGCGGTTTCAGTTAAAGGCATAGTAGAAACACCTGTAGAGGTTTCTTGTTGTAGCCCAAGTCCACCTAACATATTACCTAGGTTGCCGGTAAATAATCCGTAAGCGCCCACACCCACAATCAGTATCGCGGTTCCTTTAAACCCAAGCACCTTAAATATCATCGGTAGCAGTCGTAAAATGCCCCCACCACCTCGGCCAAAGCCACCAGCACCTGAGACTTGCGTATTACGACGATCTTCTACATTGCTACTTTTACGCTTTCCACGCCAACGCATAACGCTACCCCGACATAATTACAAACATACACTTTAAAGAAATCATTAATGCCATTTTCAACTAGATTGGAAGCCTGAACGCCCTACCCACTCTTAACTTTTTAGTTACTAAAGGCTAATGACTATATAACGACAAAGACTGCTGAAAGCCGCAACCACAGCACCAATAAACATAGCATAGTTAAACTAGCCTAGCGTTTTAGAAAAGTTTCGGCTAACCAGATAAGTTTAAAATTGATGAGATAGAAAGCGGTTCATTTGATCAGTTGATACTGTCAACTTATCGAGTTTAACAAAATAACCCAATAAAATTAGCTCTAAGCTAAATGTTGGATACAACTAACCCTTTAAAAGAGCGAAAGTCGCATTCAAATAGCACACTTTGCTCTACAAAATAAGAACAAAAAATGCCGCTATCAATAAGCGGCATTTTTAACACATTGTTTAAAACATTAATTTACAACTGCAAGTTGATTAGCCTTATTGCACTGTTGCTTCGGCAGAACCAGAGTAAGTCGTACTTAGATCGTCACCCACAGCATAACTTTCGAAGTCCTCAGATAGAACCGCCGTATCTGTTGCATCATCAATCACGATGTCATCAGCTAATAACTCTTTTGCTGACTCTTTCGAAGAGCTACCAATACGAATTTGATAGGTTTCTGTTGCACTGCCCGTATTAATGGCAACATAAGGGCCGTAGAACGTTGTGCCACCATCAATTGACACAGAATAACCTGTCGCAGTCCATTCAAGCACTACATTAATATCAGTATCATCTGTATACGTTAAGCCATCAATGATTTGCTGATCTTTATTTGCATCACGGTATTTAACGCTGCCATCATTACTTAAGACAATTTCGCCCGTTAAGTTACCTGAAGAAGCAGAGCCTCCGTAAACACTAATATAAGCAGTATTATCTTCAGAAACACCATCTGTAGCAGTAAAGCCAGCAATGGCTTGTAACTTAAGGGTTGTAGAAATAGAGCCTTCAGCAAGTGGGTCCGTTGTTAAGCGTAATTCTGCATCCGCGTCTGTTGTTGTATCAGCCATTCTGGCAACTTTATTTACACTACTTCCCGCTATGGTCATAACGGTTGCTTCAGCAGAGCTTGAATAAGTCGTGCTTAAATCTTCACCTTCAGCAAATATCTCGAAGTCTTCAGACAGAACTGCCGAACCTGTATCATCAGCAATGACGATGTCATCAGCTAATAATTCTTTTGCTGACTCTTTCGAAGAGCTACCAATACGAATTTGATAGGTTTGTGTTGCACTGCCCGTATTAATGGCAACATAAGGGCCGTAGAACGTTGTGCCACCATCAATTGACACAGAATAACCTGTTGCAGTCCATTCAAGCACTACATCAATATCAGTATCATCTGTATACGTTAAGCCATCAATGATTTGCTGATCTTTATTTGCATCACGGTATTTAACAGTACCATCATTAGTAAAGACAATTTCGCCCGTTAAGTTACCTGAAGAAGCGGAGCCTCCGTAAACACTAATATAAGCAGTATTATCTTCAGAAACACCATCTGTAGCGGTAAAGCCAGCAATGGCTTGTAACTTAAGGGTTGTAGAAATAGAGCCTTCAGCAAGTGGGTCTGTTGTTAAACGTAATTCAGCATCAGCGTCTGTTGAGGTATCAGCCATTCTAGCGACATTATTATCTCCAGTAGCAACAACAACTGTACCAGTAATTGTGATTGCTAATTCAGCGGTGGTACCATCAAAAGATTCAATCGTAAAGGTATCTAATTCACTTTCTCCCACAACAAGTGCAGCAATCGTGGCGTCAGTGGTATCGAGGGTATAGGTCCATGAGCCATCATCTAATATTGATAATGTACCGTATGTACCCATTAAGGTTGTCTGAACAATAGAATCTTCGCCAACATCTGGGTCAAGTACACTTACAGCACCTGTTGCCGTTGCCTCATTACTTGCAATTCTTCCAGTTAAATCAAAAAATACTGCTGGCGTAGGTTCTACTGTGCCATCGCCTGCATCAAATACGATAACTTCTGAGTAAATAGCTAAGCCATACTTGCTGTCTGTACCATCTAAAGTTTCGCCTGCATCATAACCTTCAAAGTCATCTAAAAATATACTTGTTGTGCCAGCTGTATCAGAAAATACCTCAATATTATCAACATAAAAAGAACCAAAAGGAATCGTTCTATCATTATCACCGAATCTAAATTGGATAGCTTTCACACCATCAGCGAACCACTGGTCTAAGCCTGTATAATCAGAGTCAACAACCGCTGCAGTAGAGAAAGAACCGCCACCAATCACTTCACCATCAATAGTCACGGTAATTTGTTCTGTTGCATCTAAGTCCCATGTGATCTCTACATCATAAAACTGCTCTTCAACAAATGGTGCAGTGATTAAATTTCCAGGGTAAGCGTCACTGTCAGTATTTCGAACAAAGAAACGAGGGTCTATTGTAGTTTCAGAACCGTCTTCGTTAAGTGTAGATTGCTCGCCTTGAATACGTAAATCCATTAACGATTCACTAGAACTACCAGAAGAACCATAAAGCGTAATATAAGCATCTTTAATATTTCCATCACTACCAAGAGCAACCTCTTTAGATAAAGATGCACTCAGCTTACCTTGACGAAGGTTATCAACGCTAAATCTAATCTCACCCGTATCGCCGCCTGTATCGCTTATTTTTACAACCTGAGTAAGCGAAGCAACACGAATATTAATTTCAGCAGTGGTACCATCAATAGAAGCGATAGTGATTGAATCATACACAGAATTACCTAACTCAAGGCTAGCCAGAGTTTCATTTGCAGTCATAACTGTATACGACCAGCTACCGTTAGCGCTGATACTAAATGTACCATAATCAAGTGCTACATCAGTTTGCGCAACAAAAGCATCTTCTTCAAAGTTTGGATCAATAATGGTTAATGAACCAGTTAATGGAAGCGTAGCTGTATGTTGAACAGTACCAGCCAATTCTCCTTCGATGATTGCTGCAACAGGGTCATTGTTATAACCCACAGCGGCTCCAATTCCGTCAAGTAACGCTTCATCAACTGAATCAGCAACTTGTGAAGTAGTTTGCAAATTAATTTGTGCTGTCTCAAGTGTAACTAAAGACTCTTCAGAAAAAGAACCATCAGCGACGTCACGAGCAAGATCTTGCATAACGGTAGATAAATCTGCGTCAGCGTTGTCTGCATCCACTTGTGATAGTAGCGCTAGCACAGAACCATATCTATCAGCATCTTCAGCACCATCAGCACCAAGTTCAACAGTACCAACTAAAGTAGGAAGCACTTCTGTTGTATCAAAACGAATACCAAAACGAGCATTAATTATTTCAGCTTCTTCAGCAAACTGGTTTAAATCACTACCTGCGTTTTGAACAGCCATTTCGGTTAGCGGAGAAACAACATAAGTAGGTGGTGATACTAATACTTCCTCACCCATGTCATCTAAAACTGGATTCCCATCTTCATCAGTCTGAACACTATTTTCAACTACATTCACTACAGATCTTAGTTGAGGAGCATCTAAGGTTAAACCTGTTGATTCGTCCGTATAAGTACCGCCAGTACATGCAATTAAACCTGTACCTTCGAAGTGTACGTCGCTAAATGTAACACCACCTGAAACATCAGAGGTTGCAGCAGCTTGCGCAGGAAGAACCGCAGCACCACTATCATCAACTTCAAATATGTCACAAGTTGCACCATCAATAGGGCCCTTAATAATGCTAGCAGAAACATTTAAGGTTGGATTGATAGTAGGTGTAGATGCACCAACACCTTCGGTAAAACCTGCCTCATCAGTATAATTAGCAGAAACAGAAATGACTGAACCTTCATCAGCTTCAGTAATGGTGATGGATGTACCAATAACACCTGTTGACCATACGTAAGTAAGTGTGTCAGCTATAATTCCGTCAGCATCAGTAGCTGCTGCAGAGATTGTTTCGCCAGCGATAAAATTGCTTCCGGTTATTGCTATACTACCGCGAGTATTTCCATTTAGTTCAGCACCGTCATCACCGCCACAACCTAATAGACCTGTCGCAATGATGAGCGGTATAAAGGATTTATTATTCATTTTTATGACTCCAAAAAGATTCTTTTCCAAATTTAGCTTGTTTTATTTAAGTACTATACTTGGCTAGTACTTAAAGCTGACACCTGCGAACAGGCGTGGACCGTAATCACTTACTTGACCCAAGTTACCTTGGGTATAGAAGTCATCACTGCGAGGCTCACTGAACAAGTTAATTGCTGAAACTTTAACACGAACGTGTTTATTGATTTTGTATGCAGCACGAGCTTCCCAAGTACCTGCCTCATCAACATAACGCAGTCTTGTGCCGTTAGAAGTGTATGGTTGGAAGTATTCGCTACGATACTTGTAGATAAGCGCAGTATCAAAACCGCCGATTTGGTAGTAAAGCTGTCCATTGAATACATGCTCAGAAAATCCAGGTACTGAGGCAGGAGGAACAATACCTACGGTATCCTGAGTAACAACACCATCTAAACCAGTAGTAAAGGTATTACCGTAGTTACTATCTTCAAACTCATAGCTTGTATCTGCCCAGTTATAACCAAACTTCACACCAATGCCCAAATCCCAACGATACGAGAATGACGCTTCGAAACCATAAAGGTCACTTTTTTCGTCAGTAGTGACTGAATTAGTAATAGGTAAAGAAACTTCCACACCGTCAACGATAAAATTCTCTAACTGTGTTTGCTGTTGGAAACCGCCATTGAATTGCTTGTAGTAAACACCTAACGCTACCATAGAGTCATCGCTTGGATACCATTCAACAGCCGCATCATAGTTCCATGACATTAATGGTTGAAGATCAGGATTACCTGAACCATTAACACCAACCAACAAGTCTTCAACTGATTCAGGATCATCCGAGTCATCGGTTACGAATGTGCGGTTATAACTTAGATCAGATGGATTTGCACGTGACATACCTCGGTAAATACCGGCCCTTAGGAGAATATTGTCATCATAATCAACGACTAAGTTAAAGCTTGGTAGTACTTCAGTGTAATCACCGCCACCAACAATCTTTTCAATAGTATCGTTTGGTACCAAACTGACCACACCTGTCGCCGGATCAGTGACAACGTCATAACCTTGTCTAAAGCCAATAGAGGTAACGTCAGTATTCACTACACGAACACCAAAGTTACCACGAATAAATTTACCAAACATTTCAGAGTCGTAATTAAGCATGGCATAAGCAGAGGTAGTTTTTTCTGTTACGTCAATAGTACCCGCATTCTCGTATGTAACCTCTGGGTATGCGAATTCGCCGCCTTGTGATGCTGCGACTGCTTGAGAGAAACACTCGTTATTGTAAGTTGCCCACGAAGCGCCTGTACCGCTTTCTACAACATTACCTGAACTGTCAACATGGGTGATAATATTACCGTCAGAAACACTAGATAAAAAATCAGTTTCAGGGAAGGCAATTTGACAACCTTCAAGTACGTCGATAGCTGATGTTACTGATTCATCTAATTCATATGTGTCTCTTGAGCCATTACCGTTCGTGCCACCAAATTGAACAAATGTTAGCTCAGAAACGCGAACGCCAGCTTGAACGCCACTAAAAAAATCACCGTCTAGAATATAATCAATATCAACGCGTGCACCCATAATTTCGTTGTCGCGGACATTTTCTCTGTCGATACGAGTACGAAGGCTATCAGTAAAATTGGAAATATCAGTTACATCAAAATCAGTCACTGTGAAATGAGGAATATATTCACCTAAATCCCAAGATAAGAAAGGACGAGAGCTCGTTCTTCCTCGGTTTGTTATTTGTAGTTCTTCACGGCTGGTTTTAGAATAGCCAAGGTCAACACTAATCTTTAGATCATCTGAGAAAAAATGTTCAACGTTCAAGCCATATCCACGATAGTTTTCTTCACGCGAAAATTGCTCGCCCGCAGATTCGATGCGTTCTTCACCTTCCCAATGTAGAATACCGCCAACATCGTTTGTGATCAGATTTTGTCCCGTTACACCCGGTGTAACGCGCTTTTGTAAGAAAATTAAATCATGACGCGCTTCTGCTTGGGTACGATCTGAAATTTGCGCGTCAAAATTGATATCCCAATTATTTGAGGGTTGGTATTGTAGAGCAAAGAATAAAGCGTCTCTTTCATCAGATGTTTCATTTTGACGGAAGCTTCGGCTTGAGCCAGTCCATGCGTATTCTCTGCCATCATCTACTGCAAGACCTGTGTCTGGATCAATATTATTATTGTAGCCTTGGTTACTCGAACCATCTACGCCATCTTCACAATCGCCCGCTGAGCTACGGAAAAAACCGGTATTGGTATCGGTTGGATCATTCAAACATGCCCACAAAGATGAACCCGTTGGGCTTGAGCTTCTATATTCAGCTTCTGGCTGGCTAATATCTTGACGTTGAAAACCTACACTCAAACCAAATGCTTGGCCGTTATCAAACTCAAATTGATCAACATAACTTAGTGTTCCACGGTAGCCCAAATCATCTTGAAGTGAATTGTCAACGTTTGCTTGGTCTGGGTTGTAGTTAGCTTTTACTTCAGCCTGAAAACGTTGCTTACCAAAATCTAAAGGCTTAAGTGTCTCCAGGGTAATAACACCGGCAACCCCACCTTCAATCATGGAAGCGTCTTGTGTTTTATAAATAGCTACTTTCTGCATCAGCTCTGATGGGAACTGAGAAAAGTTAACTGAACGGTCACCACTACCATTGGTCGCTTCACGGCCATTGATGTTAGTGGCACTTAAGAATGGGCCTAAACCACGAATACTGATTTCAGTAGCACCACCATTTTCACGGTGAGATGATGCACCCGTTAATGATTCTAGCGCCTCACCAATTGAAAGTGCAGGTAAATCACCAATATCTGAAGCAGATAAACCGTCAACAACCGTGGTAGATTCACGCTTTATTGCAATTTGGTCTTGAATTGTTCTACGTGTACCAGTAACTACAACAACTTCTATATCATTATCAACTTTATCTAGATTTTCAGTTTCTGCTTCTTGTGCTATTGCTGAAAATGCAAAAGAACTGGTTACAGAAGTAAATGCAGCAAGCTTCATCCATTTTGCTATAGGTGAAAGCTTGAACTTCCCTATTTTATGGATGGGTTTTGTTTTTTTACTTATTTTCGTCGACATACCGTACTTCCCCTTAGTATTTTAATAAGCATGTTAATGCCATATATTGGTATATTTTTTATTGCTAGCAGGTTACTGCCATTAAAGTCTTATATTTATTATTGCAAGCAGATTACTGCCATTAAATTCTTATATTTATTATTGCAATCAGGTTACTGCCATTAAATTCTTATATTTAAATTAGAGTTATATTAATTTCAACAGACGAAACCCAAACAAAAGTTTTAACCTATTAATTTAAATAAAAATATAACCAATAATTGTAGTTACGAATTACGAGTTACGAATTTTAAATTGATGTGTTAAATTCGCTAAAACTTATAACCTTTATGCATGTTGTGGATATGATAAAAAGTGGCTTGCACATAATCACCTTCGGCGCCGCCATTGTTTTGGTTATAAACACCCGCTTTAAAGTACATATACTGGTTACTAGCACTGTAACCACTATCTTTCATATCGTAGTACTTAGTAATATTAGGCTTACCTTCCCTGATTATAGTGACGAACAACACTTCATCTTCGACGGAAATTTTATAAGAGAATTTTTCGTTTAAGGCGATTCCGTCAACAGGGTCTGACAAAGTATGTGAACGTGAGCCAATCATATTTATCCAAATATCATCACCATCATTTATTTCATGGGCAAAATAAATAGCCCCTTTCGAGTTGGCTGGTAATTTTCGGTAATATAAACGAATAGGTTCGTCATCCGTCGCGTGAATTTGCCCGATGACCACGCGTCCAACCTTTTTTTTATCACCTGTGGTAGATACTCGGTTTATTGCCAAAGTCCCTTCCAAACTGCCTTCAACACCCCCAGACTTAGCTTTCGCCGAACCATGCGCATTGCTGAAAACCCAGTTATTTTTTGTCAGGCCACGAGTTTTAATTTGAACATTACCTCTACGTAGCATTTCGCGTAGTTCGGTTCTCGCATATTTTGTATTTTTTGAGGTCTTGGCACCTACGTTTGGGCAAGCGAATACCAAGCCACCATCATCTGCTGTATAAAAAAATGGCTTTAAGTCAAAGCCTTTACCTAATGATTTCTCATAGACGGTATCAGCTTTTTTATCTTTGTTGAGATCGGTTGGCAACGTTAACGACCAATCGAGTAAGTCAAAATTTTCACCTGGCTTTTTAAGCGGATCGAGTTTTGACAAATCCCCCAGTAAAACACCTTCAGCAAGGCTAGTGTGTGACTTAGGAATAAGCGTATTCTCCTCAATTTCCTGAGCATTGAGTGATGCGCTAAAAACAGCTAAAGCAAAAACTAGCAAAGCGAAAACGTCACACATTTTCTTTTGAATATGTCGGTAAGATTTATATGTGTTGATATTGGAATCCTTTATAATTTACGATCTCTTTGTTGAATATGTTCGTATATTGTTCGGCTTAACTATTTTCAAAGCTTACTTAGAATACCTATATGCGCAGCATATAGTGGCGCACCTACACATGAGCTTAACTAACCCTGAAAAACGTAATAAAAATAGGTAAGACTTTGCTTCTAATTAACACCAAAAATTATCTAATTTCGTTGTAAAAAGAAGCAGAACTCTTTGTTGTATATGATCAAAGAGCAATGATTAATTGTTACGCACAGAATCACACACAACCCACCCAACACAGCTACATGCTTAACAACCTGTTCACATCTGTAACTTTGCGTTAAACAAAATATAACCACCACAACACATCATTGTCAAACAAAAAAGCGCCACAGGCATTACCAAAAACCAAAATTGGTAGTAACGATGACATAAAAAAGATTAACGCATTGGCTTTACATATTTCCCTCCCAATAGAAAAGATATAATGAACAATAACTTACAGGAGAGTCAGGCTGTTATTGTTGAATGGTTTTTATATTCACTACCAATGGATATGACAACATTACCAAATAACAGAACAAAGTTAGTCAGTGACTCAGCTGTATTTCAAACTCGCAAGGTGTTATTACCAATTTTTGCGAAGGTATTACCAATGGATAATGTAATGAGATTACAGTTCAGAACTAATATGCAGATTATGAGCTGTACGATAATTCGTATTGATTGTATTTATCATTAATGCTCTTGTTGAACAAAGCTGCGCTGTCAGGCGCATTAGTGCTGATTTCGATGCATGTCCTGATAACCTTTCAACCGATGATTTGAAGCGCTACTTTGCCAGTTTGATTGAGTCACATTCATGGAGCACCGTGAAACTTGACCGTAATGGGTTGCACAAACACTTGTAAATAGGTCTATCGATATGTCCTGAACCAGCAATGGCAGTTGCTTAATATTGTTAAGCCGCCACAAGTCCATACACTGCCTGATATTCTTACGCCCGCAGAAGTCACTATCGTTATTAGCCTTACTCATAAGCTGCGATATCAAGTGTGCTTTCTCGCCTTATACTGTATGGGGTTGCGCCTCGGTGAGGCCATTTCACTGCAGGTTGGCGATATCGATTCACAGATGATGCAGGTGCACATTCGTAACGCTAAAGGCGGTAAAGGTCATTTTTTGCTCCTGCAAAAATGACATACATCACATCCATGTGATTAACAGGTTGGTGCCCTTGCCCAAACGGACCTTGTTAGCGCTGCGATATTACTGGCAAACTCATCGTCACCCACGGCTGATTTTCCTGGTAAAGATGGCCAGCCAGACTCAAAGATAGATAAAGGCGGGACTTACTTTAAAATCAGAAGGAAAAAGCCCTCAAGCGGGTTATTCGTGAGTGTAATATTCATAAGTCCAACAGCCCACATAATCTGCGCCACAGCTACGCCACTCATCTGTTAGAGCAAGGGTTAGATTTGCGCTCAGTGCAAACTTTGCTCGGTCACAACAGCCTTAATACCACCGCCCGTTATACCCGCCTCACCACTATTACTCGAAAAAATACTGCTCTGTCCGTTAACCA
>NZ_MCVI01000010.1:85963-119975 GCF_002873135.1 Shewanella sp. 10N.286.48.A6 | reverse complement strand
AAACTTGAAGATGAGTATGTAATCTCAATGACATTTCAACTTGATGCAGGGTTAAACCATTACTTTAGCGCTTACGGCTAGAGCTCGACGATGAATGTGTAATCCCAATATCAATTCAACTTGAAGCAGGGTTAATCCATTATTTTAGCGCTTACGGCTAAAACTTGAAGATGAGTATGTCATCTCAATGACATTTCAACTTGATGCAGGTTAATAGTTACTAGCTCCACCTCATTATCAGTAAAGTTTCAATTCAGTCACTTTATATCTATCTAGCCACAGCTTTAATTAATCTTAGATGCTAAAGCAATTTTCAAATTTTTATGAGCTCGTTCAAAATAGGTCGGTGAAGTATCTATTGCTTGCTTAAATAAACTTATCGCTTGTTCGTACTTGCCTTCTAACATCAAAAAGTAGCCAAGATCATTTAATGCATCCGCTGTTGTCATGGTTTGTTCAAAACTTGCCAGTGCCCTTCTATAATTTCCTTGGCGGATATAAACCAAACCTAAATTCGACCATGCTCGGGTAAAACTCGGATCAGCTCTTAGTGCTTGCTTGAGATATGACTCTGCATTATCAAAGTCTCCCACAAGATAAAATGAATAACCTAAATTGGTAGCGATAATTGCTGATTGAGGTTGGAATGCTAGTATGAGTCTAAAATATGTTCTTGCTGCTTCATTGTTGTTTTCCAGATCTTCCAAAATAGCCAGTGCGTTATATACTCTTAAAGGTGATAGCTCATCTAAAGAAGTATAATCTGCTGCAGCAGCCTTACTCTTAATTGCCGATAATCGCTGTTGATCAAGAAAGATGGTTTTCTCAAGATGCTTTCTTGCCAATACATATTGCCGTCTATCTATTTCAAGAATTCCTAACTCTGCATTTGCTAACCTATGATCAGGGTTTATTGTCAGCGCTTCGTTATAGGCTTTTAATGCTATGTCTTTATTGCCTTTAGCAACGTGTATTCGAGCAATTTGATAAAATGTGTCAGCGTTTTGCTGATTGAAAGTCTAATGCTTGTATATAGGCGTATAATGCTTTATCTAAATCGCCGGAGCGTTCTGCATCTTGAGCTTGATTAAGAGCCTCAATTTCTGATTGAGGTGATCCCCCGACTGCAATCTAAGATTTCCCTTGATACAAATCTTGACGCTGCGGTGTTTTTGTCAGTTCAAGATCCTCATCAACTGATGCACAACCACAAAGACTAAAACTAAGTATTGCCAGCGTGAAAAGCATTTTTAGGTCACGTTTCATCATTGACATATACCTCGCCTCTTGCTGAATCCAGTAAAATTAATATATAGAATATTCATATTAAAAGGCTTGCCCCCATACTTTCATTACTTTAAGTACAGCAGGACCTACTGCGACAATAAAAAAGGACGGCCAGATACAAAACATCATTGGGAAAATCATTTTTACCGCCATCTTTGCAGCTTGTTCTTCTGCCTGTTGTAGTCTTTTGTCTCGATATTCTTCTGAAAAAAACCTTAATGTCGCTGCAATCCCTGTTCCTAAACGCATACTTTGGGATATTGCAGAGTTAAGCCCTTTAATGTCTTCTAAGCCCGTTCGCTCGGTAAATTGACTTAAAGCCACCCTAATAGTGAGACCTGCTCTAACTTTATTACACACTAACTCTAAGTCGCTGGATAAATTAGGGTGGCTTAATGAAAGTTCGCGAGCTACACGTTGCAATGCTGCTAATAGCCCTAAACCCGCTTCACAACACACCACCAGCAAATCAAGTGCATCAGGAAAGCCGACACGTAAAGATCGCATTCTTTTATTCGCTAAGTAGGTTAAAACTAAAGAAGGCGCCAAAAAAAATACCCCCATAATCAAACACACTAGATAAATACTGATCAATGTCGATAAATCCGGAAATATTTTTAAAACCACGATAGAAAGTACTCCACCTATTAGCAACAGTAGTAAACGTATCGCGCTAAAGATGGCCAATGCGCTATCGGAATGTAGCCCCGCATGAATTAACAACCGCCTTGTTTCATTATTTGATAAATTCAAAAATGGCACTTTGCCTAATTGGCCAATTCCATGCTCCAGGGTTTTATTTACCTCGTTATTTTCAACAGCCGAGCTTTGAGTATTAGCGCCAGAAATTTGTTGTAAGCGTTTACGCACAGGCGAGTATACCCCGCTTACTAACAACGAAATTGATAGAGCAAATGTAATACCGACTATCGCAGCAACAATGTATATCGCCCACTCAACATGTTGGGGATTGTCGAATGTCTGATTAATGAGTCCAAGTAAATAGTCCATATCACATATCAATCCTAATCAATTTACTGATCCAAAGGCCACCTAACGTCATCCCAATTGCGCCCCACATTAACAATGTCTTGCCATCTTCGGTGCCAGTCAGCTCTCCCACATAGTCAGGTGTTTGTAAATAGATAACAGCGAACAATACAAATGGTAATAAGATTAAAATCCACGCAGATAAACGTCCCTCAGCCGACAACGTTCTTACTCGACGCCTGAACATAAAACGTTTACGAATAACCTGTGCCAAGTTATCAATGTTTTCAGCTAGATTACCGCCGGTTTCTTTCTGCACCATCACCGCACTTGAAAATGCCATCGCGGACACACTTGGTACCCGCTCAATAAATCCAAGAATAGCCCTTTTGGTATCTTTACTGTAATTGATGTTGGCAAACATCAAGCTAAACTCTTTGGCTAATGGACCTTCCATTTCCTCTGTAACCAGTTTTATGGCATCAGAAAACGAGTAACCCGCTTGTAAAGCGCGCCTTAATACATCAAGCGCATCAGGAAAACTTGCCTCTATCGCATCCATTCTTTTTGCAATATCACGATTTAATTTAAAATAAAACAACAAGAACACGATAAACATTGCAAAAAATACCATCAGTGGTACACGAAAATACCACCAACTTACTATCCCCACTAATGTGGCAACAAATAAAGCTAAAAATAAAAATTGATGCCCTAAAAATCGATAATCAGCCAACTCGAGACGGTAACTTAAGTCTTCAATAAAACCGATGCTTTCTAAAGCTCGACCAATCTTACCAACTTTGCTTAATCGGTTTTTTCTCAGTAAAGAAGTCTCAAGTATACCATCACCAGACTCTTGGGATAGTTGCTGTAATCGCTTACGTACTTGGGCTGTATTAGCACGCTGCGGACTATAGACAGGTAAAAATAACGCCTGAGAAAGGAAAATTACGGCAATAAAAATTAAAACTAGGAAAATAATTTCATTGGAAGGCATAAAAGACTCCTAAAAATTAGCGAATGGGTCACCGCAATTAAATAGCTTAAATGGCAGATCAATACCATGCTGCTTTAATTTAGAATGGAAGTTGGGCACTACACCTGTGGCATTAAAATGACCAATAATTTGACCTTGTTCATCAACGCCTTCACGTGAAAAGCGAAATATCTCTGACATGGTTATGATGTCGCCTTCCATACCATTGATTTCTTGGATACTTATCACCCTTCTGCGGCCATCTTCTTGCCTTTCAAGCTGTACAACCAAGTCAATTGCCGATGCTATTTGTGTCCTGATATTACTCACAGGCATATCAAATCCGGCCATACAAACCATATACTCCAACCTGCCGAGGGCATCTCGTGGGCTGTTGGCATGCAATGTTGTTAGTGAACCTTCGTGACCGGTATTCATTGCGGTCAGCATATCCAATGCTTCTCCACCACGCACCTCACCAATGACAATTCTGTCAGGGCGCATTCGAAGGCAATTTTTTACCAAGTCACGTTGGGTGATTTCGCCACGACCTTCGATATTTTGTGGTCGAGTTTCTAAACGGACAGTATGCTCTTGCTGGAGTTGAAGTTCTGCTGAATCTTCAATGGTGACAATGCGTTCATTAGCTGGAATATAGCCCGAAAGCATATTCAGTAGCGTGGTTTTACCACTACCAGTACCACAAGCTCAATCAAAAATGCAGCATCAAACTAAACATGATGTTCAAGGGCTACACCAAAACAAAAATGAAGCGCTAGATTAAAATGACTCGGAATTAAACATAAGAGATAAGCCATGCCTAAAACCGTAACAAGCAATGCTAAGCTTAGCGTCCCATCAATCTCTTTGATGCGCACGTATTTTAGAACGCTTGCGGTGTTAATTTTTCTAATTGTGATTGCATTTAACTATAAACAGTTAATACAGGACCACTCTCCCTTCTCTATTGCCAATGCGATGACACAAATCAAAACTCAGCACTTGTTAAGTAATGGCTTACTGTACGATCTTAGTTTCTTCGCAGCTATGGTCATATTGCTACATGCCTGTTGGGCTGCAGTTATTACCCTTTCATGTCGGCCTTGGTTTCAGTATTGCAACAATGACAATATTAAGACACAGATCTGGATTGTGATCCTACTACTCCATTGTATTTTTGTGATTGCGGCAAACTCATATTTATACCCCACCTCTTTGTTGGGGATATTTCGAGGCACAGTATTAGTAGAACCTTGGCTACTCTGGGGGCTGTTATTTTTACTCCTGAGCAACTTTATGTATGCCCTTTTCAGCAGCATCTCCACTAATAAAATCGTCATTTTATTTAGCCTATTAATTGTTAGCATTGGATCTGTTTATTTTGTTAGTAACAACACGCTTTCAAGCAGTAGCAAACCGGTAAATGAGTTACCGAATATTTTTGTTATCGGTATTGACGGGCTACGCCCTGACCACCTTGCACACAGAGGAGCTGATAATTCAATAGCACCAAAGCTCAATCAGCTATTAGCAAAATCATTAATCTACGATAAAGCTTATACACCTCAAGCACGCACATATGTGGCATGGATGGGGATATTATCGGGACAATACCCTGTCAATAATGGAGCAAGGTTTAACTTAGCCCCCCCCTGAGCTAGTCAATAAAGATTTGCCGCTCCTAAACTCACTTTCAAGTAAAGGGTATCAAACAACCTATGCAATGGATGAGCGCCGCTTTAATCAAATAGATGAGCATTATGGCTTTGATCGTGTTATTGGTCCCAAAGTTGGGGCCGCTGATGCCATAATCGCCAACGTAGCAGATATCCCCCTAATTAACCTTGCCATCAACACCCCAATTTCTGGCTATATGTTTCCCTATTTATATATTAATCGCGCCTATGGTAAAGCCTATGATCCTATGCGGTTTAATCAAGAAGTGCTCAATGCGTTATCTGTCGATACGCCCAATTTCTTAGCGGTGCATTTTTGTCAGCTACATTGGCCGTTCACTTCAAAAGACTTTATTGAATTGGATAAATCACGCTGGGACGGTAACTACAATCATTATATGCATCGAGAATTGATTAAAACAGTAGATATACAGATAGCCAATTTTATGAGCGGCTTACGCCAACGTGGCATGTTAGAGAATGCCATAGTGTATCTACTATCAGACCACGGTGAAGGTTTTTTATTAGCTCAAGATAGATTGACTGCGGCAACGGAAATACAAAATAACAATAACAACCCTAGAGATAAAATTGAAAAACTCAATGTAGCCGCATGGGGCCATGGGACCAATATCTTGTCTCAGGAGCAATCACAAGTATTGCTTGCAAGTTTGCGATATCGCCATAGCGAACCGATTAACCACACAGGTAAGGTGCCAGGGTTATTCTCTCTTATTGATATAGCACCAACTATCGTGGCTAGTTTAAAATCAGATTCGACAAATAATGATTGGCAATTTGACGGTATAGCGCTTCCACAGATGCAGACAGATTTAGATGATACGCGATTTGTTTTTGTTGAGTCTTCACTGCCTGTTCGCGCTATCAATACCAGCTTCATCGATGATAATAAAGTCATGTCAGAAACCGCTTCACAATATGAAGTAAGAGACTATGGCCGAGCGGTAATGAAACCCGAGTTTTATAAAAAAAATATCGCTTTGAAGCAGCGCTCTGTATATGAAAATCAGTGGCAACTCGCCATGTTGCCTAAGGTTGAACGGCTCATTCTAGTCAATACTGACACTATGCAGTGGCACAACCTAGCCAACTATCAAGGCAATGCCCCGTGGCAAAAAATGTTAACCGCACTCTGCGAACATTACCAAGCTGATTTGGTTAACATGCCAAAAACGCCATGTCAGAATTCATTGGATTTATACTCTCAGTTAAAGAATTAATGATGAGTTTGCAAGGCAGTGGGATTAAAGTAATTTAGTTAAAGCGTAAACAGACTTAACGCGCTTTATTAATTACCTAAACCGTTAGGTCTATGGCAAGGTTCCAATGAGAAAACAACAAGGCTAGCATGGGCAATCTAGCCTGTTAGTTGCATTTTATAAGTATTTATTTGCTTATTATAAAATTTGCTCTAAATAAGCTGGCACGTCTGCAATACTATTTACTACCGCAGTGGCTTCACTTACCCCAGCTTCATCAACAACTTTACCGGTTTTAACTAAAATCGATGTTAGGATGCCTGCCGCTTTAGCAGCGCGCATATCATCGGCTTTATCACCCACCATGATAGATTGACTCATATCAATTTTTAAAAATTCTGCAGCACTATTAAGCATACCGGGTTTAGGTTTGCGGCAATCACAATCTTGTTTGTAATCCCCAAGGCCTTTTTCTGGATGATGGGGGCAATAATAGATACCGTCCAACTCCACACCTTTATCAGCAAAGTTCCAATCCATCCATTCAGTTAAATGGTGAAAATCATCTTCACTATACATACCGCGAGCAATACCAGATTGGTTTGTCACCACCACGACCATGTAGCCCATTTTTTTAAATGCTAAGCATGCTTCAAACACACCTTCAATGTATTCAAAGTCATCAACCAAGTGCACATAGCCTTTATCGATATTGATAACGCCGTCACGGTCTAAAAAAATGGCTTTATTCACGGTACTACTCCTAAAATTTCAATTACAGTGATTATCCCACTACTTAGTTAAATATGCACATGTATTATAAAAGGAAGATTTTTTACATCGATACTTTATAATAACGCCAGTAAAGGTTACCCTTCCGTAGATATTTTGTGACAATTATAAGAAGTAATGAGTCAAATAACGCCAATAATTCATAAAACTCGCACCCAAGCTGTAGTAGAAGTTTTGAGAGAACAATTACTTTCTGGCTATATCAAAGCGGGTGAACCGCTTAGACAGTCAGCAATTGCTGCGCAACTTAATGTCAGTCGTATTCCTGTTCGTGAGGCTTTAGTACAGTTAGAGGCTGAAGGGTTAGTCAAGTTTGAAGCCCATAAAGGTGCCACTGCGACAATGCTTTCTGTTGAGCAGGTCACAGAATTATTTGAGCTACGCGCTATGATAGAGAGTGATTTGCTTGCAAAAGCAATTCCTAATCTACAAGATGATGATTTTGAGCGGGCTGACAAGGTGCTAGCCAAACTCGAGTCGGCTTTTAAGCAAGAGGACTCAGTTGCAACTTGGAGCGAACTCAATATTCAGTTCCATACGTGCTTATATGAAGCCGCTAATCGACCTCATACTCTCGAAGTTGTCCATGGTTTAAATAATAACTGTGATCGCTATATCCGTTTACAGCTACTTTTAACCGGTGGAATACCAACGGCGGAACGAGAGCATCGCGAACTCTTCGAATTGTGCAAACGCAAAGATATCGGCAAAGCGACCAAATTATTACAACAACATATTTTACATGCAGCAGAAGCCATTAAGGCACTTGTGGTCCAGCATTTAAAGTAGGTTTAGTGGGGAGTAACAGTCCCTCTATTAAATGAAGACATTTTATTACCAGATTATTTTTTAATTTTTATTTGAGAGATCACCACATGCAGTATGCTCATATTACCGGCTGGGGAAAATGTGTCCCACCAGCAACTCTGACCAATGACGATTTAGCCACATTTATGGAAACGTCAGACGAGTGGATTAAAACTCGTACCGGGATCAGCGAAAGACGTATTAGCCACGTCAATACCTCAGAACTTGCAACCGTTGCAGCGCAAAATGCGTTATCAGCGGCAGGTATTGATGGCAGTGAGATTGACTTAATAATCTTAGCAACAGCAAGCCCTGACACTTTAATTCCAAACATTGCTTCAACGGTGCAAGCCAATATTGGTGCAACTTGCGGCGCGTTTGATATCAACGCGGCCTGTAGTGGCTTCTTATACGGTCTTGGTCTTGGTAGTTCAATGATCAAAAGTGGTCAAAATAAAAAAGTGTTGGTTATTGGTGCAGAGCGTTTGTCTTTTTACCTTGATTGGTCTCGCCGTGAAACCGCTGTATTATTTGGTGATGGCGCCGGCGCGGTGGTATTAGAAGTAAGCGACCAACCAGGCGGTGTTTTAGGTTACGAGTTAAATAATGACCCTGCTGCGCGTGATATTTTAGCCTCTGGTTTTGGTACCAAAATGGATCGCTTTGATTCATCTTCTTTAGATTTCTTCATTCATCTAAATGGCCAAGAAGTGTTTAAACGCGCGATTCATGGCATGGGCGGTCTAAGCACTAAAGTGCTTGAAAAGTGCAATATCAATAAAGAAGACGTTGATTTTGTTATTCCTCATCAAGCCAATGAACGTATTATTGATACCTTAATCGGCCGCATGAAAATTCCAAAAGAAAAAGCCTTTGTTAATATTGCAAAATATGGCAATACCTCGGCAGCCACTATCCCTATTGCGATTTGTGATGCTCTTGAACAAGGTAAGTTGAAAGCAGGTCAAACTGTTTTATCATGTGCCTTTGGCGCGGGTTTAACCTCAGCGGCTGCATTAGTTAAATGGGGTGAGCGTACTACACCGATTAACCCACCTACAGCCGAGCTTCCACCTTGTGAAGTCACTGCCTTAGAGCTTATCAAGCCAGCTGTTGATTTCTTCATGAACAAATCAAAGTAAACTCAGCTTGCTAAACCATTAAACCAGCCTTGTGCTGGTTTTTTTATATCTATTTACTGGATTTAAACTGATTTGATTAAATTCAGGCTACTGCCTTTATATACTAATAAATTGCGCCGCCTTCATGGTTTTACTGTCGCCAATAGAGGCTATTTGTGCCACAAACAATTCGGCGCACGCTAGTGCATCTGTGAGGGCATCATGGCCATAATAAGTCGGCAGACCGTATCGTTTTCGACAAGCATCCAGTCGTAAACTACCTTCTTGCAGCACATCATGTTGGCGTAAAAGTCGTTGTTTTTCTATCGCTAAGGTATCAATAAAAGGCAATTTAATGCTTCTTTTATAGACTTTTTCTAAATGGCTTTGGATAAAACTAATGTCCATTGGTGCATGATGAGCTAATAAAATTGAGCCTTGAGTTTGTGCAAGCAACCAGGCCATGGCTTGTGTTAGTGATAACGCTTCTGTTAAATGATTATCGATAATCCCGTGCACAGCTGCGCTCTGTCCTACACTTCCATCGATTGTCACCATCACTTGCAGGGCTTTTGATAACGGAATGGCGCCATGCTCAATCGGCACGATACCAATACTGATTATTTGGTCGTTATGAGGATCTAACCCGGTCATTTCTAGATCTATTGCCATAATCGGTAGATCCGCAATCGTAGCACTAAGGCATGGCTTAACGCTCGACTGGTAAGCCGCAAGCTCGTCTTTTTGACCGAGAAGTTCTAACTGTAAGCGCGTTTTAAGCCATAACTCATTCACTAAGTTGTTTACTCCACACTATTAACATCACAAGCTAAATTAACATCACAGGCCAACCCACATAGAAATACCATTAATAACTTCGCATAAACTTCATTCTTAAGCCAGATTGCGCATCATGAACCACTTTAAAAGCATCCCTGAGTTGATGTCGCAATAACGATGACATTTGCTGCGGTTTTAAGTAATTGGTGACTTCTTGTTGTTGTGTATGCTGCTGACCTTGATTTGATAACCGCATATGCGCAATAAACTCCAAGGCATCCGCTAGATTAAGGGCATCTTTACGGTTAATGATATTGGCTTCCATCAATGCTCGGATCCGCTTAGGCGTATTCACTTCAGTAATACCTGCACTTAAAGCATACACTCTGGCGATATCGTTGATTAACGCTACGCCTTTATGTTTCAAATCCATACCTTTTACTTCACTGCCGTCACGCTCTAACACAAACTTTCTAAAAAAGCCTAGCGGCGGCGTTTCAACCAGTGAGTTACCCGCCATTCCAGCAAGAAAAATATCATTATCTTTGGTGTTGCTTAAGACGTGCTGTTGTAACTGATCAAATAAATTCTGCGGCCCATAAACGGAGCGCATATCAAAAAAGATACTGGCATGCATTAAGGCTTTAGGTTCGGGTGATAGCACCCATTTTTCAAAGTGTTGTTGCCATTGGGACAGTGACAAACGCCATTTGGGGTTTTGCGCCATAATATCCCCGGGACAATATATATAGCCGCATTGATCCAGCCCTTTACAAACCGCATGGGTTAACGCATCAAAATAGCCTTTTGCATGTTCATCAGGCTCATGGGCCAGCAAAATACCGTTATCTTGATCTGAACAGGCCGCTTGATCTTGCCTGCCTTGTGAGCCAAATGCTAACCAGCAAAAGGCCATTGGCGCTTCACCTAAAATTTGCTGATTTAAAATAATTAATCGCCGGGTTAATGCATCGGTAACCGAGGTTAATACTCTACCCACTTCTTCTGCTCGGGCATCTGCACTGATTAAGTTTTGTAGTAATACCGGAATTTGTTTACTGACATTAATCAGGCTATCGATATTGGTTTGCCGCTCTATTTCGCCGATTAATAGCAAGGGCTGTGAACTCTGGCCGCGTAAAATATCAGTGCTGGTTAATATCCCCACCACATTTTCTTGTTCCATAATGGGTAAGTGATGAATGCCATGTTCACTCATCAACAGCATTGCTTCAAATACTAAGGCGTTAGCTTCAAGTTTGGTGGGATTGGGAGTCATCGCTTGATGAACCGGCAAATTGCCATCAAAGCCTTCAGCAAGCACTCGATTACGTAAATCTCGATCGGTAAGAATACCAATCAATTGCTGATTATCCATCACTAGCACTGATGACACTCTGGCTAAACGCATTTTTTTCGCCGCTTCACTGACACTGGCATTACAATTTATAATTAGAGGATCGGCAGACATTAAACTATTGATACGATTGGTTGTGGTTAAGTCTTTTGCTTTAAATCTAGCTTGATGACGCATTCTTCTTGCAAAGGCACGATTAAAAAAGCGATCGAAAGTGCGGCTTTCACTACGCAAAAAATCAAAGGTTTCGGGATCTAAGTGATACACCAAACTGTCTTCTAAAATCTGCACTTGGTTACTGACTTTTTCACCAGATAGCAAAGACGGAAAACCAAAGTAGTCTCCTTCGCCCAACCTATCTAATAACTCACCTTGATTGTCTCTTACTTCAAATGCGCCAGAGCGAACAATATAAAGTTGTGGATGACTGGCATCTAAGGGCACTACAGCCGATGCTTTACTGTAATAACCAATGGTGATTTGCTTGCAGCAGCGCGTTAAATTTGTCTCTGAAAGACTATCAAATGGCACTAACTCTTTAATAAATTGAACAATGGGTTGCAGTTCACTGGCATCTTTCATCGCGGGCCTCTTACTTACTGCCAAATCATTTTCTGTCTTATTAATTTAATATACGTAAATTATATTGAGGCTGATATTCGACCAATGGCCATAAGTGGCAATATTTAACTCACTAATATTAGAAACTTGCTAACAGCATTTGTTCATAAAGAATTGAACACTGTCACCAATAAAAAAAGCGCCGAAGCGCTTTTTTATCCGAGAGTTAAATACTCACATTTTAAAATTCATAATGTATGAATCTTAATGGTCGTGCGCTTCACCTGAGCCTTTCGGGAATCGAATTGACTCAACCATAGCAACCACGTCAGCAGGTACCGCTGCAGTGACTTTGCTAACAGCAAATGCAACACCAAAGTTAATCATCATACCTAGCATACCAATACCTTCAGGCGAAATACCTAGGAACCAGTTTTCACTGCTATTGGCACTTGGGTTAACAAACTTAAAGTACACGATATAGCTTGCAGTAAATAGTAAACCTAAAACCATCCCTGAAATCGCACCTTCTTTGTTAACGGTTCTTGAAAAGATCCCCATAACAATGGCAGGAAACAATGACGAGGCAGCTAGACCAAATGCAATCGCAACAACCGCGGCCACAAAGCCTGGTGGGTTAATACCAAAGTAACCCGCCATGACAATACCTAGCGCCGCGGCAATTCGCGCAAATAAAAGCTCTTTCTTATCTGAGATATCTGGCATGAAGTTTTTCTTCAATAAATCATGGGATACCGAGGTAGAAATAACTAATAATAAACCCGCAGATGTAGACAGTGCCGCCGCAAGACCACCAGCAGCGACCAATGCTATGACCCATGCTGGCAGAGATGCAATTTCAGGCGTTGCTAATACCATGATATCGCGGTCAATTTTCATTTCATTGGTATCGCCTTTAGCATAATAGATATTGCCATCAGCATTTTTATCATCCCAAGTAATTAAGCCAGTTTTTTCCCAGTTTTTAATCCATTCAGGCGCTGTTTCATAAGCAACACCGGTTTTTTCTGGGCCATTAATGGTTTCAATCATATTTACACGAGAGAAAGCTGCCAATGCTGGAATTGTGGTATACATAATAGCAATAAATACTAATGCCCAACCTGCTGATACACGCGCATCTTTTACTCTAGGCACTGTAAAGAAACGCACGATGACATGGGGTAAACCAGCGGTACCAAACATCAAGGCACCAGTAATAAAGAACACATCAATCATGCTCTTTGAGCCTTCAGTATATTGAGAGAAGCCAAGTTCTGCCGACAAGCCATCAAGCTTATCTAACAGGTAAACTCCTGTTCCATTACCTGCTGCATCAACAAGTTCTGCACCAAAGCCAATTTGCGGTAACACATGACCTGTCATCATTACCGAGATGAAAATGGCTGGTACCATAAAGGCAAAAATAAGCACACAATACTGCGCAACCTGAGTGTAAGTAATCCCTTTCATACCGCCTAAAACAGCATAAAAGAACACCACTGCCATACCGATATAAACCCCAGTTTCAACTTCGACTTCTAAGAAACGGGAGAATACCACCCCAACACCACGCATTTGACCGGCGATGTAGGTGAAACAGATGAAAATCGCACACACGACTGCAACAGTTCGCGCAGCTTGTGAGTAATAGCGATCACCAATAAAGTCTGGCACAGTAAATTTACCGAACTTACGTAAGTATGGAGCCATGCAAAGCGCTAGCAGAACATAACCACCGGTCCAGCCCATTAAATAGACAGAACCATCATAACCAGTAAATGAAACAATACCGGCAAGTGATATAAATGATGCCGCGGACATCCAATCCGCCGCTGTTGCCATACCGTTCATAACTGGCGGCACGCCGCCACCAGCGACATAAAACTCTTTAGTTGAGCCAGCACGAGACCATATTGCGATACCGATGTACAGGGCAAACGTCAAGCCCACGATAATATAAGTTAAAGTTTGAACATCCATGATTTATTCCTCAGTCTTCGTGTACGTTATATTTTTTATCTAAAGCATTCGCTTTCGCTACATACACAAAAATCAGTGCAACAAACACATACATGGCACCTTGTTGTGCAAACCAGAATCCCAATTTAAAGCCCATGAAGTGGACTTCATTAAGAACATCGACCAGTAAAATACCGCAGCCAAATGATACTGCAGCCCAAATTGCCAGCAACCCCAATACTAAGCGTAAATTCTCACGCCAGTACCCACTTGCTGTATCTTGATTTTCGAAACTCATAGTGACTCCCCAGTGCTAATTATTTTTTAAGTCGATAGTTAATCTAACAACTCAAAATGTGACCACAATCACGACCTTAGTCTAAGATTTGGTTTGGCCAGTTATAGAAAAAACAAAATAGTTACTTATTAACAACAGCTTAACCTATGAAATGCTGAAGTTATGTCTACATCACCAATTAAGCTAATGTAGACCAAGGTCGAACTGAATTTAGTGATTGACTAAGATAAGCAGCAGGAAAGTATTGCCTCAAATGGGTATTGAGCTCACAAGCAGAATTCAGATTTTTCACATTACGGGGGCCACAATATCGTTTCCACTTGAGTTAAATGCTTGACGAGTATAAAATTTTTACATAACAGTTCGATCACATGGTATTCGATTGCAGTTTCCTATAATAAATAAAAAAAACCTCCTGATTGCACTCTGTTTTGGCCTATTAGGAATGGTAATTAATTGCTACCCCATTCCAATATTCGCCAATGTCCAATTAGTGCTAGGTAATACTTTTACCGTTATTTCAGCTGTGCTTTTAGGCCCTTGGTATGGTTTAGTCACCGCCATACTCAGCGCAAGTGGATTAATGCTCACTTGGGGTAGCCCCCATGTATATTTACTATTTTGTACCGAAGCAATATTCATTGGTATTGCTCGCAGAAAAGGCCTGTTTCCCTTATATAGCAGTGGTATTTATTGGTTAGCTCTTGGTATGCCATTAACCTACATATACATGGTGACACTTGCTGATTTTCCAGATAGCCACATGTTATTCGCCATTATCAAGCAAAGCATCAACGGTTTAATTTACGCTGGCTTGGCGTCACTGTTCATCTTGTTTATTCCTAATACGTGGCAGTTAAATGACACAAAAACCAACCAAAAACGTCGTAGTTTTAACGCTCAAGTCACCTACTTTATGACGTTAATGATCACCCTTTGCTTGTTATTATCAGCACTGACTTTTAATTATTTGTTTCTTGAAAAACAACAAGAGTTACTGAAGCGAAATTTAACTGACACCACCGAACATATTAGTACGGCAACCGAGCAATACCTTAATGAACATAAAATGGTCATTGATTATGCGGCAGATTTAATCAGCTTAACGACGTCATCCTACAGTGAATTACAACAAGTTTTAATCAAACTGCATCAGCATTATCCTAGTTTTATTACTATGCTGCTGGCAGACACTGATGCTCAAGTGATTGCCGCAAGCCCCAGCAGTATTATGCTCAATAAAACAGGGCAACCACTGGATTTATCAATTTCAGATAGAGACTACTTTATTGAGTCTTTTTATAATCAGCGCTTGTTTGTTTCGCCTGTGTTTAAAGGCCGCGGTTTTGGTGACGATTCAATTATCGCCATTAGTGCGCCTTTTTATCACAATAATGATCAATCAAAGGTCAGTGGAATTATTGAAGGCTCGCTGGATTTAGCGTTCTTTTCTAAGATAGATAATCAAAATGGAACAGGGGATAAAGAGTTTATTATCATCGTTGATAACAATAACAACATCATTTATTCCACCCCTTCTCTAAACTTAAGCACTCACGTAGAATTTACCTATTCAAATGAAAAAGGAAATTACCGCACCAGTTTAAATGTGATCAATATTCACAACTTAACCGCCACATCACCTGAATACGTGTACATCAGTAATCGACTAAACAATGGTTGGAAGTTGTATGTATTACAGCCACTGTCTCCGTTAGTTAAAACCGCCGAAACACAAATGCTAGGCACCTACTTGATGCTATTCATCTCCATCATTTTGACCTTTTTAATCTCCTCCAGAGTGTGTCGTTTACTCACTAACTCATTAGAAATTGTGGCTAATCAATTCGGACAAATCAGTGGTACTGAATTAAAAGAACAAATTGATAATGAAAGTACATCAGAGGAAGTATATAACCTGTACAAGAGCCTCACCGCCAGTAAACGTGACTTACTTAAGCACCAACTGGAGCTAGAAGAAACTGTCGCGATTCGCACCGATGAGCTTGAAAAAGCCAATCAAAAGTTATTGGCATTAGTGGATAAAGATCCACTAACGGGGCTTTATAATCGCCGTTATGCAGAAGATAGATTTGATAGCTTGCTGGATTTTTGTCTGCGAGGTGAGCATGCCATTACCATTGCTATCCTTGACTTAGATTACTTTAAACAGGTCAATGATAGCTACGGTCATTTGGCTGGGGACGAATGCTTAAGAGTCGTATCTAAACTATTAAAACAGCAATTTAAACGCGATACCGATATCGTTTCTCGCTATGGTGGTGAAGAGTTTATTTTGATATTGCCTTTATCTAATGCCCTTAAAATTGAGCAGCATCTCAATCATTTTAGAGAACAGTTAGCCAAAGTAATAATTAACTCGCCAACGGATGAACAGCACTTTTCAGTCACCACCAGTATTGGCGCGATAACGGCTAACGCCAACTTTTCTAAAGACATTGATCACTGGATAAAAGTTGCAGATGACAACCTATACAAAGCAAAAGAGCAAGGGCGAAATAAAGTCATTATTGATGTGATTAATGATCCAAGTGACCCAGAGTAGCCCACTAACGTTTCATATCAAAACCATAATCGCTAAGCTAGTGACGAGTTTAGCTACCGCGATAATCACGGCTCAATAAACTGCTCCAATCTATCTAACATATACGGATAAAATGGATTCCATTTCTGTCTTAACATCTCTGCTGCGGGGATCCCAAACAATCCCCGCTCACCTTTAAAGATTGCCTGCCCTATCTGAATATGCTGACTTTGAGGCTGATAATGTGGTCCGTATAAGGGGTCATTTTCAGGAAAAGGCAAGGCAACATGCGATAATGAATACACCCCAGCTGGCCATTTCAGTGCTAAGTCTACTGCTGCTCCCTCTTCGCTCTCAACCAAGTTTTGCTCTTGCACGCCATACTCAGATTGCTGGCTATTTTCAATTAAACTTAAACGGTAGTTCATGGGCATGTTGAGCCAAAGTGGCCCCATTTCGTTTAACAAGTTTTTAGTGATCAATTGATGATTATTACGGTTACGATTGATATCAAATATCACTAAGCTATGCTTATCTGAGGGTAAATATTGATACAAATGCTCGACCACCGCGTTAGTAGAAACGGTATCATCTGCAATTGACTGGAAGGTTAAAATAGGAGGAATATTGGCTAATTGCTGCTGATCAAATTGTTTTATTAAATATTGATTTCTTTCAGCCAGTTGATAAACAACGTCACCGGCATTCACTGCAAATGAGATATATTTGAAAGGGTCGTATTCAACCTCAATGGTATTCCAAAACAGTTTTTCTTGATTAATTAAACGCCCTAACCTCGCTTGCCACTTTGCGCCTGCTGCAATGGGCGCTAACCCTATAGCTGGCGAAAGAAACATCATTGCTTGATAATCTGTAGGGTTATTAACAGCAATTGCTTCTAGTTGAAGGTTTAATGCCAGTGCTGCACCGGTAGAAAAGCCCACGACATATAACGGTTTACCGGCCAATTTTTGCTTCATGTGCTGAGTCGCTAATGCTACTGCGCTGGCTAAATCTGGCCAAGTGATATCTGCTAAGCCAGCAGGAATAGTGCCGTGCCCTGGTAAACGTAGCCCTAAAACATCGGCTGAAGCGCTAAAATGTCGCGCTAGGTTTGAAATCGCATAAGGGGAGTCTGACATACCATGGAGAAATAAAATGCCATAATTGGCATCGGGGTTTGACCACTCAAAAGAGCGATTCCAGTTTACATCCCAATGATTTGGATCTGATAAGCTATTGGCTTCGTAACGATTAATAGGTGAAGCCAGCTTAGGAGTATATTGTTGGTATATTTTGCGGTCTAACTCATTAAATAGCTTGTCTTCAAGAGCAAGATACTGGGAAAAGTCTGTTAAGCCAGACTGTTGATGATACTCACTTTTCAAGCGTGTTGTATGCCAAATCTCTAATTCAGAGCGAGCCGTTAAAAACCACACCACGGCGGCGATAAAAAGCAGTAAACTGGCAATAAAACCATAAATAGCAAAAAATAACAGATGTTTAGTCGAACCGATTACTATTGCTTTCATTCGCCAGTCCTATGGAATTAATTTTTGTCCGTATAGTTTTAATGATAGTCTAAAAAGAGTCTGAATTTACAAATAATAATATGCCATCAGGCCGAAAATATTGAGTAGCAAACCCACAATGAAATCAACTCAGCCAAGCATTCATACAAAGCCTGCTGTTATCACAAATAACGCGACTAAGCCAAACGCCGAGCTTAGCTCAAAAGCTATTTTATTAGGCTCTGAAAAAGCTGAAATCACATTCTATTTGCCAACGCCACCTAAAGTCTCCAAAGCATGGCATTGGCAAAATACAAATGCTATCGAGCAAATCATTAACGATAATGGCAATCATTGGCGAAAAATATTTACTATCATGGCCAAGATTGCTGTTAGTGATAAAGCGCCAGATACATGGCGAGATTGCCGCAACCAATTATTTAATCCGCAAGCTGCTGATGATTTAAAGCGGGTAAATTTTAGTCAATGTAACATTATCATTAATGCTACTAAGCTTAGTGTGAATAGCCATATTCATATCATTTGTGGCCAAGCTGCATTCGCTAATATAAGCGATCAATCGTTTATATCTGCGTTAACCGCCATAGATGAAAGCCAAAAAATAATGGCGCATGAGCAGATACTCATCACGCCATATTTAGATTACCGCCAGTTTCCCAATGTGTTAATTGAGCAGCTAAGGCGCTATTTAAGCTCACTTAAACAATCCTTGCTCTAAGCTAGTGGGAAGTTAAATTAGTCATAAATCGTCGGGATAGGTTGACGCTTATGTTGGGTGCGCTGGTAAATCGCAATAAGTTTATCTTCAACAAAGCTATCAACCTCTTTGCCTTCTAAGAAATCATCGATTTGATCATAGCTTAGCCCTAATGCCACCTCATCTTCTAATTGCGGTTTATCGTCTTCTAAATCTGCCGTTGGCGCTTTGGTCACTAATATATCTGGCGCTCCAAGGTAACTGGCTAATTGGCGAACTTGACGCTTATTAAGACCAAACAAGGGTGCTAAGTCACAGGCGCCGTCACCAAATTTAGTATAAAAACCGGTAATATTTTCTGCACTATGATCGGTGCCAATGACTAAGCCGCCAGTTAGGCCTGCAATATGATATTGAGCAATCATTCGCATACGGGCTTTGACGTTACCTTTAATGAAATCAACATTATCATTATTAGCGACTTGAATACCGGCATCCTCAAGTCCTGAAACCGTTGCGTTATGCACACCAATAACCCCATCAGCAATATTCACTGTTACCTGCTTTGAGGGTTGAATAAATTGACATGCAAGCTGAGCTTCATCTTCATCTTTTTGTACTTGATATGGTAAACGCACCGCAATGAATTGGTAAGCCTGCTGTGGATTGTCAGCATTTAAGCTATCTACCGCTAACTGGCATAATCTGCCGGTTACAGATGAGTCAACGCCACCACTAATCCCTAATACCAAACAATGGCTGTGAGCCTCGATTAATTTGGTTTTAAGAAATGCTACGCGGCGCTCGACTTCATAAGCAGGTTCAATCGCCTTAAGTACTTTCATTTCTCTTAAGATTTGTCCCTTCACAATGCTCTCCAATGTATTTTTAAAACCAGAATTACTTAAAATGAGGTATGTTTCTGCATATTCAACATCCTACTGAATTTTTCAGCGTCTACCAAGTACTTGTTTATCTTGATGCAAACAAAAAGGGCAATCACCACTTGGTGATTGCCCTTGATTTAGTCACTGATTATATAAACGGAAAACCTGTCTGGTTATCTTTCCCAGTATGACTCTTCTAAACTATCTTCACGCTCAGGTAAACCACGAGATAATCTTGGGCTATGCTGGGCTAATACTTCATAAGCGACGCGGTTAGCATATTTACACACTTGCGAGAAAGATGAATAACACAGGCCATCACGCTGATGCTTACTTGAACCCGGTACATTGGTTTTATGGAAAGTATTAGCTGCTAAGTCATGCAGTAATGCTGATAACGCTCCATCTCCGGCACCGTTTGTATTGCGGATATAATCTGGTCCACCCATATAAGGCGAGATATGAGCATACACTTTAATCGGTGTAGTACAGTCTGATTTACGTTTAGGACGCGAGAATTCGTAACGGTTAAATTCAGGAATTGCGCCCGGTAACAATAAATGGGCTGTGGCTCTTTTTTCAGAGTCTTCAGTATAGCCTGCTGTATATAAACCTAACGGTCCTGCAGTACACAACACCATATCACACCACTCTAAGGCCGCTTCGCTGGCTAATAGCGGATCGCTGAACCCCGTTAAAGCCTCGCCTTCGTCTTCATTCATCGCCAAAATTGTTACATTATCGCAAATGAAATCTTGCCACCATTTAGGGTCTTCTTGAATTAAGAAGCGGGTACCTAAGGTCAATACCACTGGCACATCGGCTTCTTTAGCATATTCAATCGCTTTCATTGCCGCTTCAGTGATTAAATCACCTTCGCTGGCACGCATTAAATACGCAGTTAAAACTAGCGCTGAACTACCTTGAACCACGTCTTTATTAATATATTCTGGGGTTAGCTTATCCATTGCACCTTTGCTAATCGCAAAGGTACGTTCACCTTCAGCAGAGATCAAAGTAAAACAACGACCGATAGGGCCATCTACTGGCTGCAGGTAGTTTAAGTCCACTTTAGAGGAGGTATTACAAAGGTAGCGATAGGCATAACTACCGACCATGATATTCTGGCTCATAACGCCAAATAATACCGAACGGTCATCAGCTAAAATTGAGTAGTTATGAACGGTATTACCAATGGTGCCACCAGCAAATTCATCGCTGATCATCTCATTGTTTTTTAGTTCATTATAAAGTTCGTGAGCTTGCTGATCATCAATAAGAGTTGAGTTGCCTTTTGGAAGCCCGTAACGGCCCAGTAGCTCATCTTCGACTTTTGCTTCAATATCCACAAGAGTTTGGTCAATACCGCAAATATAGGTAGATACAGACTGCTCTTGCTGGGTTAACTGAGCCAATAATGGGTCTCGGTTGTTTACTGGGAAATAGTGCTTAGATTTGCGTTGACCAGGGAACTTCATCTTAAACTCTCTTGAGTAGGCATCCATGCAATAAGGATTATGGGTTATTCACAGCTTTTGAAAACAGTAACGCTTTAATAGAAACGTTCTTATTACCAAACGCTAATTTTAACACAAATACAATCAACACCAAGATAGATGTCAATCATTCTCAGTTTTTGTGACGATGATTTTATTTATGACATAAAAAAACCTGCAATGCAGGTTTTTTTATAATTCAACAGTATAAAAATACTACTTTGTAGGTATTAACCTAACAACTGCTTTACTTGCGCGCTAACAGCGGCAACAGTTTGAGTACCATCATACTTAGTGTATTGAGTGTTACCAGCAGCTGCGACTTTACCATAGTATTCTACTAGCGGCTTAGTTTGCTCATGATAAATACCAAGACGCTTACGTACAGTTGATTCTTCATCATCTGGACGGATAGATAAGTCTTCACCAGTGACGTCATCTTTACCTTCAACTTTAGGTTGGTTGAAGATAATGTGATAAACACGGCCAGAGCCTGAGTGAACACGACGACCACTCATACGCTTAACGATTTCTTCGTCAGGCACATCAATTTCTATCACGTGATCGATTTCAATTCCATTAGCAACCATAGCGTCTGCTTGAGGAATAGTACGAGGGAAACCATCAAGTAAGAAACCCTTTGCACAATCATCTTGGGCAATACGTTCTTTAACTAAACCAATAATTAGGTCATCTGATACTAACTGGCCCGCATCCATCACTGATTTAGCTTCTAATCCTAACGGAGTGCCAGCTTTAATTGCTGCACGCAGCATATCACCAGTTGAGATTTGTGGGATACCGTACTGCTCCATAATGAACTGAGCTTGTGTACCTTTACCGGCACCAGGGGCACCCAATAGTATAATGCGCATCTCAAAAGTCCTCTATATTGCTTTCATATTTTTAGGCGGCGATTTTCGCACATTTAGACGGTCTTTAGAAGGTAAAACCTCAAGATTTAGACCAATATCTAATACGAAAATTTTCCGTGTTTAATACAGTAAACTGTATAAACGGCGGCGATACTGACTGGCTATGGCGTTGCCTTGCCCTAGTGCTGTCAATATTTCCATAAACACTTGTTTAACTTTTCCATCCGCAGCGGATAAATCTTTCTCTAAAATGGCAAATAAACACTCAAGTGCCTCTTCGCCACGATTAGCTTGATTCAATGCTTTGGCCAAATCGATAGTCAGTTCAATATTACCAGGCTGCTGTTGTAATGATTGTTGTAACTGACGAATTTCAGGGGTATCTGCAGCGTCTTCTGCTAGGGCTAACTTGGCTTTTAAGTTCTGATAGTAACTGTCTTGATCTGCAAGCCCTATCGTATCTAATAAGGTCTTAGCTTCAGCCAGTATGCCCAATTGTAAATAAACATCGATAAGCACTAAGGCCACTTCTGCTTGTTGCTGAGATTCAGCAAAGGCACTTTTCAGTAATGCTAAGGCTTGTTCAAGTTTTTCGTCGCTTGGCTTTTCAATGCCTGCTTCAACCAAAATCGCTTTTGCAGCATTAAAATCTGTTACCCATAACGCAGGAAGATGCTTATCAAGTAATTCATTCACTTGCGCTGCACTTTGCACCCCAGCGAAACCATCAACCGGCTGACCTTTACTCAGCACTAGGTGGGTAGGTAAGCTCTGAATTTGGAAGTAATTAGCAATTTCTAACTCAGCTTCACAATTCACTTTCGCAAGGATAAAGCGCCCAGCTTGCTCATTGGCAATCTGTTCCATCACTTGTAGCATTTGTACACTTTGCGGTTGCTGTTGTGCCCAAAAAGACATCACCACAAAGTTATCCATCGAAGCATCAACAATTTGCTGAATATTTTCTTTAGTTAAATTAATAATATGTTCCATATTGATTCCTTTTAACTATTTCGTGATAGCTAACAAAAAGCGGGCCTAAGCCCGCTTTATTGCAATACTAATGACTATTTTAAGCTCGCCACTAGCATTTGGTTGGTTAACTTAATGAATGCCGATGGATCCGCTAAGCTGCCCTTTTCTGAAAGCTGAGCTTGTTGTAATAACAAATCTGCCCAGTTAGCAAATGCTAGCTCATCTTGCTCGTCATTTAGACGCTCAACCAGCGGATGCTGTGGGTTAATTTCAAATGTCGGCTTAGACTCAGGTACAGGCTGACCTGCTGATTGCATAAGCTTAATCATTTGCGATGACATTTCACCTTCACCGGCAACCACACATGCAGGGGTATCCGTTAAGCGAGAAGTCACTTTAACATCTGATACTTTACCTTCTAGCGCTGTTTTAATACGTGATACTAATGATTCAGCTTCGCCAGCTAACTTTTCTTGAGCTTCTTTTTCAGCAGCATCTTCAAGTTCACCTAGCTCTAAATCACCACGCGTTACTGAGTGCAGTTTCTTGTCTTTAAATTCAGTTAAGTGGTTAATTAGCCATTCATCGATGCGCTCTGACATTAATAGAACTTCAATGTCTTTCTTGCGCAGTAGCTCTAAATGCGGGCTGTTAGCTGCCGCTTCATAGCTATCAGCCACGATATAGTAAATCTTATCTTGGCCTTCTTTCATGCGACTGATGTAATCATCTAATGACACATCTGTCACTGGTGAATTGTTATGGGTTGAAGCAAAACGCAGTAAACCAGAAATACGCTCACGGTTAGCGAAATCTTCAGCTGGGCCTTCTTTTAATACTTGACCAAATTCAGCCCAGAAAGCTTGATACTTTTCAGCATCGTTTTTAGCCATTTTTTCTAGCATGCCAAGAACGCGCTTAGTCACACCAGTGCGCAATGCTTTAGTTACGCTGTTATCTTGTAAGATTTCACGCGATACGTTGAGTGGCAAATCATTTGAATCGATTAAGCCTTTAACAAAACGTAAATAAGTTGGCATAAACTGTTCAGCATCATCTAGTACAAATACACGTTGAACGAATAGTTTTAGACCATGCTTAACGTCGCGGTTAAACATATCCCAAGGGGCTTTGGTTGGGATATACAATAAGCTGGTATATTCTTGCTTACCTTCAACACGGTTGTGAGACCACGTTGCTGCATCAGCATAGTCGTGAGAAATATGCTTGTAGAACTCTTGATATTCTTCATCTGATATATCTGATTTGCTACGAGTCCAAAGCGCAGTGGCTTTGTTCATTGGCTTCCACTCGCCTTCAGTAGCAGGGATTTTCTCGCCATCTTCGCCATCTGTTTCTGGTAGGCCAGCTTCAAACATTTCTACAGGTACTGAGATATGATCAGAGTACTTAGTAATGATTGAGCGCAAACGAGTATCATCAGCGAATTCTTTTTCTTCATCACGTAAATGAAGGGTAATTTCAGTACCGCGGCTATTTTTAGTGATGGTATCAACGGTAAAGTCACCTTCACCTGCTGACTCCCACAGAACCGCTTGATCAACTGCTGCACCTGCTGCGCGGGTACGTACAGTGACTTTATCAGCAACGATAAAGGCAGAATAAAAACCTACACCAAATTGACCGATAAGCTGCGAATCTTTTGACTCTTCACCTGATAAGTTTTTAAAGAAGTCTGCAGTACCTGATTTTGCAATCGTACCTAAATGTTCAATCACACCATCACGTGTCATACCGATACCGTTATCTTCAATAGTAACAGTGCCTTTTTCTTGATCGGTACTAATACGAACACGCAGTTCAGTATCGCTTTCATATAATGCGTTATCAGTTAATGCTAAGTAACGTAGCTTATCTGCCGCATCCGCAGCATTTGAGACCAGTTCACGTAAGAAAATTTCTTTATTTGAATATAAAGAATGGATCATCAGATGTAGAAGCTGTTTTACTTCGGTTTGAAAGCCATGCGTTTCTTGTTGAGACATGAAAATTTCCCTTGTTTACGTTAATACATCAACCATGTTGTATCCAACACGGTATAAAAATCTTTGTTACCTAGGAAATGGGGCGCGATAAATAGAATTCAAGGGGAAATTATTTTATTGCTGAAAAAAAACCATGAACTGGCGAAATAACTGGCGATTAGCAATCGATTTGAGCTAATAACGGCTAATATTGGAAACAAAAAGCCCTGCTTACTCACTCATAAGCTGGGCTTTAAAATAAGACACAAATTCACAACTATAGTTCGCAACTATCATTTATAACTACAGTTCGTAACTATCATTTATAACTACAGTTCGCAACTACAGCGGAATACGACCATTGAATGACAACGCTAACGTGGTGCTATCAACATACTCAAGCTCACCACCAACAGGGACTCCGTGGGCGATTCGGCTGATCACTACATTATGTCTACGGGCCATATCAGCAATAAAATGCGCCGTGGCATCACCTTCTACTGTGGGGTTGGTTGCTAAAATCAACTCTGTGACATCATCTGATGCAAGGTGTTGCTCTAATAACGCTAAGCCAAGCTCTTCAGGGCCCACACCATCAAGGGGTGATAAATGCCCAAGTAACACAAAATAGCGGCCGCTAAAATGGCCACCCGCTTCAATGGCTAACACATCAGCTGGGGTTTCAACCACACAAATTACTTCTGAATTACCCCGTTTAGGGCTACTACAGATCGGACATAGCTGCTCTTCTGTAAAGGTACGGCAGGCTTGGCAATGCCCCACTTCACTCATTGAACGTTCTAACGCACTGGCTAATTTATGGCCCTGTTTGCGGTTACGCTCTAATAATTGAAACGCCATGCGTTGGGCTGATTTTGGTCCGACACCCGGTAAGCAGCGCAAAGATTCGATAAGCTCATCAACCAGTGGACTAAATTTCATAAATACTTCATTGCCTTATTTTATTAATTAAGCGTGCTGATTTAAGTTAATAAACCATTCAATCAGCATCAATGTGCGTATGGTACTGTAATTATGATTGCGACAAAAGAATGATGTTATTGCTAATGCTACTCACAACACAGAACTCGTCAGTTCGGTTAGCGTTTCTTTGTCAGTATTAACTGTTACCAAGGCTAGCTAGCTTTCTAACTATTAGTGCTAGGTCTTAGTATCACTTTCGGGGTGATAACTGAATACCTGATCTAGCGGCAGTTCAAACACTTCAGCAATTTTAAAAGCCACTTCAAGAGTGGGTGAATACTTATTAGACTCAATGGCCATCACGGTTTGCCTAGTGACACCTATTAATTCAGCAAGCTGCTTTTGTGTCATTTCACCATTTAAAAAACGCAAGGTGCGGATAGCGTTAGAAATCGCCGGTTTACTCATAAATATCACCTGTACGCCCCTTGTATAGCTGCACCCCATAAAATGCCAGCTCAGCACACAAAAAAGACACCACTAAAATATGCAGCGGCGCATGAGCAAAGCCCAATTGTGATAGACCAAGGTCATTGGCTTCAACACTGTATTGCACTATGGCCAGTATCACGCCTACATTCAAAATAATCGCTGAATACTTATAGCCAATGAGATTAATTTGTTTTTCGCGTACATCCATAGGTTGCGACAGTTCATCGTCTGTGATTAATGCCAGAGCAATGTAGCTCACCACCATTAGCACTACTGAATAAATTATAATTTCTAAAAAGATACCTGAAACCCACTGTATTGAAGCTAATTCTTCAGGGCTAGCATGAAATAAGCTGCTACCATAAAAATAGAAAATATAGCCCGTTACCAGTAAATCAACGGATAAAGTGACTTCTCGAAAGCTCGTTTCTTGCAGCCATTGCAGTAATTTATTTGCATTACTCATGTTAATTAAACCTCACTTGGTGTTAACTATTTTTGATACGCTTTTAGTTTAGGCTAACAATCAACCATGTCAAATATTTTTAACCTTGGGTTAACAAATTAATGCTTTTATCGCTTAGCTGTCTGCGGGGTGATTTATACCATCGTTAAGCACAACATCATCAATATCAAAAGGATTAACACCTTCTAAGCAGCCAATGTTATAGCCATATTCTGTAGGATTAGAGCGACGTTGATGGTGGGTATAAATACCGCAATGGCGACAAAAGTAGTGCTTAGCAGTGTGGGTATTAAATTGATATAACTTGAGAGCATCCGCGCCTTTTACGATTTGAATGCCAGCTAATTCTACCGAGCCCACAATGGCGCCTTTTCTGCGACAAATTGAGCAATCACAGCGTCTTGGCTTTTCAATGCCATTGGGTAATGAAAGTGATAATACAACCGCGCCGCAATGACAACTGGCTAAGTGTTTCGACTTTATAACGGTTTCACCGACCTTGGTTAGCATAATATATCCTTATAAGACTCTGACATGGCGGTACAATTTAGCAGAAAATTTAATCTGAACGAAACGCGATCAAAAAAGCCCAAGATAAACTTGGGCTTTTGAATCTTAAAACCTTTAAGATTTAGAATGGCATTTTCATTCCTGGAGGTAATTGCATACCGCCAGTGACTTCAGCCATCTTAGTCTTTTGGTTTTCTTCGATGCGACGTGCTGCGTCATTGAATGCTGCAGCAATAAGATCTTCCAACATTTCTTTGTCGTCTTCCATCAAACTAGGGTCGATGTCAACTTTACGAATGTTGTGTGAACCCGTCATGGTCACTTTAACTAAACCTGCACCCGCTTCACCGGTCATTTCAGTGCGTGCGATTTCTTCCTGCATTTTAGCCATTTTGTCTTGCATCATTTGGGCTTGTTTCATTAAGTTGCCCATACCGCCTTTTCCAAACATAGTCTTTTCTCTTAATTAGGTTATTAGCAAGCAGCCAAAGTGGGGCTAATCTTACTGAAAAAAAATAAATTGGCAATAAATCCGCGGCTATTGCTATCAAAGTTTTGACGCCTATAACGCTTTAGCTGTTTTATTGAACAGTCAATGCTGGAATTTGTTGCCCTATCGCCTGTAGCTTTTCAACCGGATACACTAAAGTATCTGGATTTAGCTGAGCCGCTAAACGAGTAAACATCCATTGTACTTTGTCATCGTTAATTAAAGCGTAATTTGCATTAGCTAATAACTCTCGATGAAATCTTTTACGCAATTCAAGTGGGGTTTCATGTTGTGGATCAAGCCCAACCTGAATTTGCACCTTTGTGTCTTCGCCCAAAAGCTCCGATAAGGCAATTTGTAATTGCTCAATCGCCACTTCGGCGGATAAATGTTTTTGATCCGGTTTAAGTAATAACGGGATCGGATTGTCCAGTCGTTGGCATACCGAGTTAACGGCGAGCTGTCTTACCCTGCCGCCTATGCTTAACTGCGACATAATTTTGTACCAGTGCAAATCTAGGCTATCACCTGAGATTTCATGGTGACCGTTTAATGCCACTTCAGTCGATACGTGAGCGACTGCTGTCTCAGCCACTGGGGCATTATTCTCAGCTGACGCTATGGCAGTGTGTGCATGCTGACGACTTCCCGGCTCCTCATTAACAGCGCTTGTTGGCACTTCAACGGCGGCGATAGTAGTTTGTGCATTGTCAACTGCCATGTTAGTTGCTGCACTATGGCTCACCTCAGGCTCAGTTGTTGCTATTGCAGTTAAAACTGAAGCTGCAGGTAATTCAGTGGGCTTTTCCCATGGCGGTCTATCTGCTGCATCATTTGCTGCACTTGTGTTTACTTGCGTGGTTACATCAATAGTAGCATCAACTGTGGCGGTATTTTCAATCGACTGCATTTTCGCTTTGGGTGCAGGAATTTTAATACTTGGATTGGCTACCGCCTGTTGCTTTTTTGCTTGTTCACCTTCTTCGGCTAGCGAATTTAATTCCGCCTTTAATGAATCATTGGTAGCGAGCACAGCATCAAGTAAAGCATCCATGTCGCTTAAGTCAGCTTCTGTAGTATCAACGGTTGTTTGCTCAAGCTTAGCTTGCGCGGCACTAGTTTGCTGAACATTAGCTTGCGGAGTACTTGCTTCTGCCTGCTGATATTGATTGTGATCGTCGTTATCAAATTCAGCATAAGATTCGTCACTTGCCTGAGCAAACTGCTCGTAGGCATCAATGGGCATCTCATTTGACGATGTTGATGTGGCAGGCTGAGTTTCAATTGCTGGCGTTTCTACTCTAGGTGTTTCTACTGCAGCGGCTTTAACTGCTGGCGCTGCAATAACGCCTGAGTCAACTGCTTGCGTTTCAGTCGCTGCTTGCTGATTGAAACCTAAACTGTCAGCTTGACTAAGGATAATAGCTTGCTCTGCGGCTATCTCGGGAGCAGCATTTAGATTATCGTCCTCAGCTGCGATACTTGCAGTTTGTGGCAGCGTTATTGCCGCAGACACAGAACTGCTATCAACTGCAGTATTGCTTACTTGGGCTGGCTTAGTAGCCGTTATTGCTTCATTGTCTGCAACTGAAGCGCCTGCATTATTTGTAGCAGTGTCAGCCTTCGAGCTAACCGGCGCCGATTTAACCGTTTCTGGGGTCACGGGGTCTGGCGTCAATGAAATCGTTACTGGCTCATCGGTGTGCCAACGTTTAACGGGCTTTTCAGGTACAAATGCCACGGCTCTAAGTAACGCCATTTCAAGACCTGATTTAGGATCAGGAGCAAAGCCTAATTCTTTGCGACCCGTTAACAATAACTGATAGTAAAGCTGCACTTGCTCAAGGGTTAATTGCTGAGCAAAGGCTAAAATTTGTTCGCTGTATAACGACTGCTGCGCCGCGGCTGGCGCAAACTGCGTTAAGGTAATTTGGTGGAGTAATTCCAATAAACTGCGCAGCACCTCATCGGCATCTGCGCCAAAACTCAGCACTTGCTGAATAGTTTGCATTAAGTTAGCAATATCGGCATCACATAAGGCTTTTAGCAGCACTAAGACTTGCTGGGCATCAATACTGCCAAGCATGGTTTGCACCTGCTGGTGCATCACTTGGCCGCTACCAAAGGCAATCGCTTGATCGGTTAAGCTCAGGGCATCACGCATACTGCCGTTAGCCGCTTTCGCCAATAGCGTTAATGCTTGGGGCTCAAAGGTTAATTGCTCTTGAGTTAAGATAAAATCTAGCTGCTTAGTAATTTCATCTTGAGACAGACTTTTTAAATTAAATTGTAAACAGCGAGACAACACAGTCACCGGCAATTTTTGCGGATCTGTGGTGGCCAGTAGAAATTTCACATGCTCAGGCGGCTCTTCAAGGGTTTTCAGTAAGGCATTAAAACTACTTCGAGACAGCATATGTACTTCATCGATTAAGTAGACTTTGTAACGGCCTCTTGAAGGCTTATATTGCACGTTATCAAGTAGCTCACGGGTATCATCGACCTTAGTTCTTGAGGCCGCATCCACTTCAATAAGATCAACAAACCTGCCTTGGGCAATTTCAACACAACTTGAACACACGCCACAAGGTGTCGAAGTGACCCCTTGCACACAGTTAAGCCCCTTAGCAAATAGGCGCGCTAAACTGGTTTTACCCACACCTCGAGTGCCAGTAAATAAATACGCATGATGTAATCGTTGCTGTGTGAGTGCATTTGTAAGTGCCAGTAGAACATGTGACTGCCCTACCATTTCTTCAAATTTGGCAGGGCGCCATTTACGGGCTAACACCTGATAAGACATGGAATTCCCCAAGCTTTAATGAAACGGGATGATCTAAATAATACCAATGGTAATTAATTGTACCCGAAAATAAAAATAACAATAGCATGCTCATCAATCACAGGCTATTGCTACTCTAAAAGGCTGGATAATTTGCTGAAGATTCAATCGATGCAGAGCAAAAATCAGGCTTTATTGAGTTAAGCTCAACAAAGCCGCTAACATATTATGCGTGCTTGGCTATTCGCCTTCAAACTCACATAAGGTCAATAACTCAACCCCTAAACCTTCAAGACGTTTTTCGCCGCCGATATCTGGCAGAGAAATAACAAATGCAGCGTGCTTAACTTCGCCGCCTAATTCACGGATTAATTTTACCGTTGCTTCAATGGTGCCGCCTGTAGCAAGTAAGTCATCAACGACCAATACTTTATCTTCAGGGGTGATCGCATCTACGTGAATTTCTAAGGTGTCTTTACCGTATTCAAGATCGTATGTTTGCGCAATCGTCTTTCTCGGCAATTTTCCCGGCTTACGTACGGGTACAAAACCAATACCAAGCTCTAATGCTAATGGCGCACCGAATAAAAATCCACGCGCTTCAGTACCGACAACTTTAGTGAAACCTTGATCTTTATAATGCTCTACAAATAAAGCGATAGTGGCTTTATAAGCTTCAGAGTCTTCTAAAAGGCTGGTGACATCGCGAAACATAATGCCTGGGATTGGGTAATCAGGAATAGCTTTAATACTGTTTTTGATAAGCGCTAAACGTTCTGAGTTCATAGTCATATTAGATAATCTATTGTAAAAGGAATGTTTTAATAGCCATCATTTTCAATATCATTAGCTTGAAATTGAAAATATAGTTTCTGGCATATCACTCAATGGCAGTGATACTAAGCATGTTTTAAGATAGTTGCAACTAACGAGCAAATTAAAGGTAACTTTTAATCTAACTCTGGGATCTGCCACAGATAAACCAGTAGGCAACATAACATGCAAGCGAGCATCACTTTCACCCAAACTAATGGCACAATTAAAATGCTCACAACAAAGCTTAAGGTGGTCATTATCATGGCTTTTTTCTTCAACCGTTTGTTGATTGCTCGTTTATCTTGCCAATCATTTAACCCTTGAGCAAACCAAGGATGAGTCATCAACCAGTGATGCATCCGCGTACTTGAGCGGGCAAAACAATAAGCAGCCAGCAAGATAAAAGGCACTGTTGGTAATAAGGGCACCACAATACCAATGGTGCCAAGCGTTAAGCTCGTTAAACCAGTAATGAGGAACAAGCCTCGTTTTAACGCCATATGACTCCAAGCCCAAATCAAAAAAAACCATTCAATAGAATGGTTTTTGGATAACCGACTCTATGACTTAACTGAGCGGTATAATAACTGAGATTGGCAGTTAAATTAAGCCTGCAAGTCGCAAGGCAGATAGAGACGCTGGTAGCGTTGGTAACAATAAAACAAGAATAAAACCAATAAAATACATAATGTTAAATGGGTCTTTAAACGGCTGACTCATAGTTTTTACTTCCTAACAGTAATGTTGGCCGCCTTACAGCAGCGTGAACTGGATCACAAAATTCGCGCTATTGTATGTAAAAAGACTTTTAATATAAACCACAAATTAAGTAGGAGTTTTATCCACTGTTTAAGCCTGTGTTAACGAACAGATAACCCTTTTGTCGGCCAATTGTTGCAACATTTGCAAGCAGCCATTAGATAAGGTTTCCGGCGTCATCTGTGGGTAGGTCTCGCTAAGCCATGTCAATACATCATTAAAGTAACATTGCTCGGCTTGAGCAATATAGGCTAACACTTGGGCTGTTAATGGGTTTAACTTTAAAAAGTTAACTTCATCATGTTCATCGCGATAAACACAAAAGCTTTGCCCCTGCTCACTGGGCTCTGTGGGTTGGTAATCGACACTGATGTGCTGCACATCATATTGATATTGCGCCACAGTGGCGGTCACTGACAGCTTTAGCGGTAGCTCGGTAATCAAGTCTTTGGCAATTGGCTGCTCATTAACATCATCGAAAACAGTGGCAATATATAACTCTAGCCATTCGTAATGTGCTAGCTCCAACATAAAGGCAGGGTCGTAATCCGCAGGCTGATATTGAGTTTGCAAAAAACAGATAAACTCTTGGGATATTTCAATAAATATGGGGGTTTTACAGTCAAAACTTACAAAAAACTGTTGAATGAGTTTGGTCCATGCATCATCAGTATAAAGACTTTTCAGTACCGGAAACGCGCCTGACACAAAGCCATTGATGTTATTGAAAAATAGCTCACGGTAAACATTCATTCGCTCAAATGTCATGCCTTGTGGCAGTGGCTTGCTGGGATCGCGAATATAATCCATAAAGGCTTGTTGAGTGTTAATAAAATCCATTAAGCACTCCTTTTGATCGCTTTTGCGGCTTGTTGATAGCGATGAATTTGATTGATCTCTTGCAGTAATTCAGCGGTTTTGGGGATATTAAAGTCACGCTCTAATAATGTCGGAAACACCCCATGTTGCTGATAACTCTGTTGCAATAATTGCCAAACAGGATCAATCACATCAGCGCCGTGGGTATCGACCATTAACTGGGATGATTCTTCATAATGACCCGCGATATGCATATATTCAATCCGCTTGGTCGGCATTGAGCTGAGAAATTCAGCGGCATCATATTGATGGTTTATTGAGTTTACATAAATATTATTAACATCAAGCAGCAGCTTACAATCTGCCTCATCCAGCACAGCATTAACAAATTGCTGCTCAGTCATTTTCGCGCCGGGCGCAGCGTAGAAAGACACATTTTCTAAAATAAACGGCCGCTCTAAAATATCTTCAACTTGCTTAATACGCTTTGCAACATAAGTTACCGCTTCTTCGGTAAAGGGGATCGGCATTAAGTCATACATGTGGCCGCTACCAGAGCAATAACTTAAGTGCTCAGAGTAGATATTGATTTGATGGCTATCTAAAAAGCGTTTTATTTGCTTAACAAACTCAGTATCTAACGCATGTGGGCTGCCGATAGATAAAGATAAACCATGGCAAAAAAATTCATGTTGCTCTGTAAGTTGCCTAAACTGCTTACCAAACTTACCGCCTAGGGTCATCCAGTTTTCAGGCGCCACTTCGAAAAAGTTTATTTCATCAGGCACATGCTGACAAAACTCATCAAGCATTTCTCGGCGCAAACCCAGTCCCACTGTTGCTTGTTTTGCCATTTATCACCTCAAACACACAATTAATCAGTTAAATTAATGAAAGTTACCAACTAAAAAGGCCTGTATAACAGGCCTTATATTGGCGTAGATTTAATCGGCATGAAAGCTATAAATCGATTTCTGCTGCTAAATCAGCCTGCTAATCATCAGATTGATTATTTAGCACCACCACACTTACCTTCACCACATTTGCCTTCTTTGGCTTTACCTTCAGCCGCTTTTTTCATCTCGCCGCCGCACTTACCTTCGCCACATTTTCCTTCTTTGGCTTTTTTCAT
>NZ_MCVI01000010.1:0-85259 GCF_002873135.1 Shewanella sp. 10N.286.48.A6 | reverse complement strand
GCTTTTTTCATGTCACCGCCACACTTGCCTTCGCCACATTTGCCTTCTTTGGCTTTTTTCATATCGCCGCCGCATTTACCTTCACCACACTTGCCTTCTTTAGCTTTTTTATCGCCGCCATCTAACTGATAACCTGAATTCATTTGCTCAAAACCAAATGGATTAGCCTCTACAGACGTAGATACGCCAGCGGTTAATACGACTGCACCTAATGCCAATGCGACTGTTGTTTGCTTTACTGAGTTCATAATAATTTCCTTAAATTCAAACTTAATAATGATGACCAACAACAAACAGTGCTGGCTTACAGATGAATAGACCTACAACCTGTTACTTTTATTTCACATTAATTGATCTAAATCATCATTTTTTATTAAAAATATTGCTAGAGAAGTTCTCTAATGATTAAGGATAGGACAAAATATTCATCTATCAACTTGATATAAAAGATTAAATATTCAGTTGCAGCAGATAACAGTGAATTCAAATACTTGAAATGAATTTGTATAAAAAATTAAACTCGCTAGAATAGCGCTCCTTTTATAGTTAACCAGGTAGTACTGTGCACGTAGTCTTAGCTCCGATGGAAGGCGTCATTGATGATTTGATGCGAGAAATTTTATCTGAAATCAACCCTTATGATTTGGTGGTAACCGAATTTGTGCGGGTGATTAATCAGTTACTTCCTGAGAAGGTTTATCATAAATTATGCCCTGAGCTGCGTAATGGCGGCTTGACCGCATCAGGCACCCCGGTAAGAATTCAATTATTAGGGCAACATCCGCAAGTGATGGCAGAAAACGCCCAGCGCGCCGTCGAGCTAGGCTCACGCGGTGTTGATGCTAACTTTGGCTGCCCTGCTAAAATGGTTAACCGCAGTAATGGCGGCGCTGTATTACTGCAATACCCGGATAAAATTCACGATATAGTCAAAGCAATGCGTGATGCAGTACCAGCAGATCAACCTGTTACTGCTAAAATCCGTCTCGGTTACGAAGATAAGTCGTTATTTATGGAAAACGCCATCGCTGTGTATGAAGCGGGTGCAACCGAGCTTGCTATTCATGCTCGCAGTAAAACTGACGGGTACAAACCGCCAGCTTATTGGGAATACATAACCGAAGTGCGTGAGCGCTTACCTATTCCTATTATTGCCAATGGTGAAATCTGGAACAGTGATGATGCTAAGCGCTGTATGGCAGTTACAGGCTGTGACAGCATAATGCTGGGGCGCGGGGCAATGTCTCTGCCAAACCTTGCTGCCACCATAAAAGGCGTTGAAGCGCCTTACACTTGGTCACAAACGCTAAATTTGTTACTGAACTACACCCAAAAGCAGTTGGTTAACAAGAAAATTGATTATTACCCTGCCCGAGTAAAGCAATGGTTTACTTATTTGAATAAACAGTACCCTGAAGCTGATGTGTTATTCAGAGAGCTCAGAGTGCTTAAAACGGCTGAAGGTATCATTGCCATTTTAGAAAAAGCCCATGAACAACAGTTAGCGACTAACGGCTAACTTAAGCAGTCTTTTTAGCATTAACAGCTTTCATTAACTGAGAACTCATTTCTGTGATGGGTTTTCGGTTAAACAAACTGCATAATTCTTTTTGAGTCAGCAATTTGCCCCGATACAGACCATCATTGAGCTATCCCCTTCGCTATCTTGCTTAATTTACAGCACAAAATATAAGATTTTGCGCGTTTAGTTACCTACTTAGTTCACACTATATAAATAAAGCCTAATACTGAAATCCTAAATTAACTCTCAATTGATCTCCATCATAGTAAGCATATTGATTAACGGTAGACTGGATAACCAGTGAAATGAACAAACTAATTAGGTGATCTTGTGAACACTCAAGACGTACAACAAATATTATTGCAACGAGAAGCACAGTTAAAATATGAACTTGTACATCAATTAAACCAACAAACTCAGCCTTCTGCTCAAGTTCAATTTAATATGAGTTTGACCGAGTTGATTGAACTCATGAGTGAGCAGCGATTAACTGACACCCCTCTATTTGGACAACTAACCCGTCTTGATGCCGCTCTTTGCCAGCTTGAACTTGGCCTCTATGGTTTATGTTCTGACTGTGAGTCTGACATTGAAGCGGAGCGTTTGGCCGCCGATCCCACAGAGCAGCGCTGTGCTCACTGCGCTGAAAAGTACAACCAACAACATCGTCATGAGCTTAAGCTAAGTCATTAAAGCTTGATTAATGGTTTAAAGTGCTTTCTATTCTTGATAGCAATTCATCGTCATTTATGGTCCGACCCAGATTTATAGTCTAATCCAGCCACAAAGTTGTTATTCGCAAATAAAAAAAACCTCCGCAAGCGGAGGTTTTTGGGTTTCAGGGAGGAGAAACTATTTTAGAACTTTTGGCTTAAGCGAACATAATAAGTACGACCTAATACATCATATAGACCTGTGTTCACATCACGATAGCCCGCAAAGTCATACCAAGTTGGCGCTTTTTCATCAAACAGGTTGTTAACACCTACTGTTACAGTGCCATCCCAGTCATGTGTGTAACCGACTTGGAAATTATGCTTAAAGTAATCAGGAGTATCTGTGATATAGCTGTAGCCAAGATCACGCCAGTAATCACCAGACTGACTGCCGATATAAACCGTAGTCCAAGCAGCATTAAAGTCGTTGTAATACCAAGCTGCGGCAAAGTTACCACGCCATTCTGGATAATCTTGAATACCAGCTAGGTCAATTGCTTCAGACTCTGCATTCGCTTGCTCTTCAAACTCTAGGATATGAGTTAAATCAACTTTAAAGTTGAAGTCACCAAAACCTGTTTCAACATTGTAAGTGGTTGCAAAGTCAAAACCTGAGGTTTTAACTGATGACATATTGATATAACCACTTTCTAGGTACTCAATTTTTCCATCACTTCCACGGTGAACTAACTCTGAACTACCGTTAATTTTTTCATCACGGATAACATCTGTTGCACTAACCGCTTCGATTTTATTGTCGTAGGTAATGTCATAGTAAGAAAGCTCAATGCTCCAAGCATCAGTCGCATTCCAAACTGCACCTAAAGTTAGCGAGTTACCTTCTTCAGCTTCTAGATTTGGGTTACCACCAAACCAGGTTTTATGCTGATTAGCTGTTGCACAATAGTTAGCGTCAGAGTCATTATTAGCCTCACACCAAACTGAGTCATACGCGGTTTCAAAGCTAAGTGATTGTGAAGAGAACATCTCACCCATATTTGGCGCACGGAAGGAGTCACCATAACTTGCACGAACAAGTAATGAATCAACCGGTCTCCAACTGACGCCTAACTTAGGTACTACTGCATCAAATGTTGAAGAATTAACGATTTCACCACTCGCGCCAGTTAACGTACCTGATTGCTCGTATCTTTCATAACGAACAGCCATAGATACATCAATATTCGCTGGTAGGCCTAATTGAATTTCAGTATATGCTGCGGTGCGATCACGCTCAGCATCAACATCATCACCACCTGAACCGCCTGAAATAATACCTGAAGCAGATTCAGGATCTGACATTTGCTTGAAGTTAATCATTTCATATTCAGCACCAACTAACATTGCTAAAGAAATGGTATCGTTTTCCACTAATAATGTTGAAGCTAAACCGTCAATTTGAGTGCTGTCGAACTTACCTTGATAAACACCAGTATGATTCGCAGCACTGTAAAGCGCTGTCATTTGCTGATCCCAATCTTCATAGCTCATACCGGTAGTATTGAAAATATCGTAATTACCTGTATCTAACTCTCTTTGAATAATGCTGTCATTTATCAAATTGTAATTAAACGAGTTAGTTGTAGAACCTGAGTATTGGGCATTTAATTCCCAATCAATACCATTACCCACATCAGCAAAACCTACAAATCCACCTAAAATATCAAAGTTGTTGGTTTCTGTTAACGTATCACGTTCACCGATTTGTACCGAACGCATGTACAGCTTCATGTCTTTACCAGTCGGATTGTATTGGTTATCCGCAGCTAAGACAGGGTAATTAGTAGAGACTGGCGTACCAGCATATCGAGTATTTGTTTCACTTAGCGATGCTGAACCACGACCACGGAATTGAATGTCATCAGTGATTTGATAATTAAAATTGGTCATGAACGAATTACGTTCCATATCACCAAATAATTTGGTTACTTCACCATAACTGTAGTAACAACGGCCACTATTGTCTTCACCAATACCATTTGAGACATTCTCAGTTTGGTCACACATGTCAGAGTTTGAATAAAAATCGTAAACATAGATTGGTTCACCATCATCATCAAAGGCTGGAGTACCATCTTCATTAGTGTCTTGAACACCAGTGTTATAATAACCATTTGGTACAGAGCTAAATGGACTGTAATCACCATAAGATGGATCATCCATGTTCCAAATATCACGGTCCATGACTGATTTAGTATCATAGTACTCATAAGTAAAAGTGATATTGCCTTTATCAGTATTAAAGCCTGTGGCAATTGAGAAACGGTTAGCATCACCACCTTCAACTGAAGGTTGCTCGGTACTGAAATCTAATTGGAATCCATCAAATTCTTTTTTAGTGATAATGTTAATAACGCCAGCAACAGCATCAGAACCATAAACAGCAGAAGCGCCGTCACGTAAGATTTCGATACGTTCTACAATAGCTAATGGGATCTGTGAGGTATCAGCAGTGGCACCTGAACTTGAACTAGTACCAGGCATACGACGACCATCAAGTAGTACTAGCGTTGCTTGAGCGCCCAGCCCGCGCATGTTGACAGAACTCGTTGCACTAGCTCCTGAACCGTACCCTGACGTACCACGCCATGAGCCAAATGCATTTATAGAAGAGTTGTTTAATACATCAGCAACTGTTTTCTCACCTGTTAATGCAATATCAGCAGCACTTAATACGGTAACTGGTGAAGAAGTTTCCATATCAACTTGCTTGATACGTGAACCTGTTACTTCTATACGCTCTACTTTTTCAGCCACTTCTTCTGCAAAAGCGACCCCCGAAAACGCAACTGATGTGGCAGCTGCTGCAAGCAAACCGCGACGGATCGCTCTTGCTGTTAATGTCATTGTACTCATGTAAATCTCCCTGGACGTTAAATATCATTAACGCATTGACTTATTATTGTTTTATTTAGTTGTACTGAAGTTAAAACCTCGATTCGATACTGTTAAATCAACGCTTAATCTTCAACATTAGTCACAGCTTTTTAACTGCCAGAGCACAAATTGATACAGATGCTCGCTCAAACAAACGACCAAAATATAAAATAACACCATTAAACAGCAACTTGAGACCAGCGATCAAAAAGAAAGCCTCCAAGCAACCGCTTGATACACTTCCTTTCAATTGATAAAGAAGAGTTTAAAAAATTAACCACTGGTAACACTGCAAAGAAAGATCAGTAAACGATACGGGATTGTTCTATAGATAAAACAAAACCCCAACCAAATGAATGGTTGGGGTTTTCATTAAGACAAACAAATTATCTTATAAACGTTAGCTTAAAACTTAACGCTTGCTCTAACGAAGAAGTAACGACCTAGTACATCATAAGTGTATGGATCGGTATTAGAGTCATTGTTACCAGTGTAGTAAGGTGGCTCTTCATCTAATAGGTTGTTCACGCCACCAGATAATCTTACATTGTTAGTCACATCGTATGATGCTGAGATATCGTGATAGACGATTGAATCAACAGACGGTGCATAACAATCAGCTGGATCATCTTTACAAGCAAATGAGTCCATACCATCAATGTAACGCGCTTCATAAGTAGCTGACCAATCATCACCAGCTGCAGTTAAGTTGAAGTTGGTTTTAAATTCAGCATAAGCACCAACACCACCAGTAATGAAGCCTTTGTAATCAACTGCATTGCCGTCTTGGTCAAATTCTTCATAGGTATCTAAGATAGAAGTATCAAGACCTGCTTTCCAATCTAAACCTAGTGCGTCAAAAGTATAAGCAATGTTTACGTCATAACCCGCAGTGTTAGTTTCACCAATGTTTTGTAAACCATTGTCAAACTTGATACGACCAGTAGCATCTATTGAGATATTAGCTGACTGACATAATGCAGTACCTGTATTGATTGTGTTGCCATTTGCATCTAAACACTGATTCGCTACATAGTTAGAATCAACGGATGTAATCGTGTTGCTGATTTCAATGTTGTAGTAATCAACAGTTAAAGATAAACCTTCAACAAAGCTTGGTGAGTAAACTAAACCAACAGTGGTGATATCAGCTTCTTCTGGGGTTAATAGCTCGTTACCACCAACTGTTACTTCTGCTTGAGTTTGTTCTGTTGCAGGGTGAACAATTTGGTCAAATGAAGGAGACTTACCACCGTATAACTCAGATACAGTTGGAGCACGGAATGCTGTTGATTGCACACCACGAACCATTAAGTCATCAAACAAACGCCAAGTTAAACCTAACTTCCAAGTATTATCAGAACCAAAAGTGCTGTAATCGAAGTAACGAATAGCAGCGCTTAAGTCAACTTGCTCAGCCAAAGGTAAACCACTTAATAATGGGATAGCCAATTCAGCATAAAACTCATTAACATCAAATGAACCGGCTGTTGCTTCAACACGTGGGTCGTTCGCTAAACCTTGCGCAGTGAGTGAATCAGGCGTGTAGTAAGCAGATTCTTTACGGAACTCGTAACCTGCAGCAAAGCCCATGGTACCGGCAGGTAAATCGACAATGTCACCAGCAAGTGATGCTGCAGCGATATCTAACTCACTGCCACCAGAGTTAACTTCAGTGTAAATAAATGGTGCAATGCTCTCGCCCATCCAAGAAGACTGTAGGAATGGATCAAAGCTTCCTTCTAAAACAGCGTCATTGATTGAACCAATGTTGTGTAAGTTAGCGAGTGTATCAACTGAGTCATTCTTACCTTTGTTGTAAGACGCATCCCAAGTCCAACCGTTTTCAAACTCACCTTCAAGTCCAACAACTAAACGAATAGTATCGACAACTTGTGAAAAGTCACGAGAACCTGACTCAACCATACGGCGACCATAGCTTAACTTTTCACCCGATTCTACCCATGGTAACAAGTCATCAGTCATAAAGCCGCCATCTGCCATTGGCTTGTATTCCCAAGGAGAACCGTTCCAAATTGGCTGTGGCGCCATTTGTTGATCAGACCAACGCTTAGAATACATCGCTTCAGAGAAGAACATGACGTTATCTGAAAGCTCGTAAGTACCAGCAAAACTAAGGTTTAAACGCTCCATTGGTGTAGATAGGAAACTATCTTTAGCGTAGTTATAACGATCATCATTTGTGAACTCGTGGTATTCACCACCTAAACCACTTAGGTCGGCTTCAGATATGCCTTCAAAATATTCGAATTCAGCCTCGCCTTTTTCATTAGCAACATACTGACCATATTTGCCTGCATCACCAATAATGCTGATAGCGTTGCCATCTTCATCTGTACCACTTTTGGTCATGTTATGTAGGTAATCACCCCAAATGTGACCGCCTTCAGAATATGAACTACCAGCACAATATAGGCCGTCAGCACCTTCTGCGATAGGACAATCAGAGAAATCACGATCTGCTTGACTTGCATCGCCACGCTTAGTGTACTGAGCGTTGATTACAACGTTACCTTTATCGAAGGTATTACCCATAGTGAAGTCAATGCTTGATTCATCTGCATCACCTTGACCTGAAATACCCGTTTGAACATTTAGCTCAAAACCATCAAAATCACGTTTTAAGATTACGTTAACTACACCAGCGATAGCATCAGTACCATAAACTGCTGATGCGCCGTCTTTTAGTACTTCAACACGTTGGATCATAGAAACTGGGATTGTGTTTAAATCAACTGAAGACGCTGCGCCAGTACCTGATGCAATCATACGACGGCCGTTAACAAGAACTAAGGTACGGTTAGAACCTAAACCACGAAGGTTTACACGAGCATTACCGCCAGAACCGTTGTTTACGGCAGCGTTAGTCATCGCGCCGCCAGAAGAGGTCATCTTCTGTAATACGTCATCAATAGAAGTGGCACCAGAAGCAATAATTGCTGATGCGTCAATAACGGTTAACGGGCTAGCCGATTCCATATCTGTACGTTTAATGCGTGAACCAGTAACGGCAATACGCTCTACTTTTTCAACTTGAGCTTCTTCAGCAGCGCTAACAGAAAAAGATGAAGTTGTTGCGACCGCTGTTGCAGCTACAGTAAATAAGCCACGGCGAATAGCCTTAGCAGTTAAAGATAATGAACTCATTATTATACTCCCTTCGTCATGTTTCAAATAAACCCACAACGTTATATTTATAATTTTTAGGTTAACTAATTTAGTCAACTAAAGTCATTATTGTTAAATAAGGCGACCTTAGTCAACAAATTTCACAAATAAATAACCAATAGGGTTGCGTAAGATACAACATAAAATGAGATCGTGTTACAAGTTAAGTTAATCACATAAAAACAACCACTTACAAATACACGATGGACAGTTGTTACCAAATATAAATATAAAGTTTGCACTTTTGTTGCGCGCAACATTAAATTAGATCAAAAATCAACCTATCGAGTTAAATATAGATAAAAGTTTAAATAATTAATAAACAATATAACGCAAAGAATTTAACTTTATTAACAATTTGACAACCTAAGTATCAAAAAATAACTTTGTAAAGTTCAAATAATATTTAATAAACGTATAAATAATGACAGTAAATACATAATAAATTTCAAGCAATGTTAATTGTATGATCTAAATGAATTCTAAATATTGTTTTATCTCTTTAGTATATGTTCTCGGAAATCAATTGCGTTGAGTCTCGGCGGTAAAGATGAGAGTTGGTAGAGTTTTTTTCGTGTAAAAATGAACACTGAGAGTATTAGATGTAACCGAGCAATTTAAATGACAAGAGAGGCATAACTAAAGCTAGCTTATGTAGGGAAGTAAGTAAGCTAGTCTATTTTTCATCAAAACCTTTTGTTAAACATATTTTTTAGGAATAAAAAAAGGAGCCATAAGGCTCCTTTTTAAAATCAATGTAGAATTTAGCGTGTGCGTGCACACAACTCTTCTGCACTGAAGAAGTAAGCAACTTCACGTTCAGCAGATGCTACAGAATCAGAACCGTGAGCAGCGTTCTCATCGATGCTTTCTGCGAAATCAGCACGGATAGTGCCTTCAGCAGCTTCAGCTGGGTTAGTCGCACCTAAGATTTCACGGTGAGCTAGAACAGCGTTTTCACCTTCAAGCGTTTGAACCATGATAGGACCAGAAGTCATGAATGCAACTAAAGCACCGAAAAAAGGACGCTCGCTATGCTCAGCGTAGAAACCTTCTGCTTGCTCTTTAGTAAGGTGCACCATTTTAGAAGCGATGATCTTAAGACCAGCAGTTTCAAAACGGTTGTAGATAGCACCGATGTGGTTTTTAGCAACTGCATCTGGTTTAATAATTGAAAAAGTGCGTTCGATCGCCATTGTGAGCTTCCTTTAAATAACAAATATATTTTAAAATTCGCGCGGATTATACGTAATTTAGCCTGTAATGCATAGTGTTATCGGCGTCACATAACCAAATTGTAATCATGTGAGCTAGGTTATACAAAAATTGTGATTAAACTCATACTTACAACGAATGCTGTTGGAAAGATTGATTAAGATAGCCCAATAGCATTTTAGGTAACTGCTCCACAAATTTAGCACTAGACATCGAACATGCAATTGCTGGGGTCAATGTAGGATATAAGATCTTATCCAGCAAACTATTTATCAGCATATAAATAACCATATCGGCTGCTTGTTGCTCAACGTTTGATGGCGCTATGGTCACAGTGAACTTCAACAACAGCTTAGAAAGTCGATTATAGGTTTCATTCCTGCTTAAGGTAGGATTAGAAAAAATAGTGTCCGGATGCAATCGCGCATTAAGATGAATAGTTCTAAAAACACTGCGTCTGCTATCAAGAAAATCAAATGTTTGCTGACACATCAACAAAACTTGCTGTTCTAAGGTTTCACACTCTATCAATTCTAATTCATCAACCCATTGAGATAATTCGCGCCCAAAGTCATCGTATAACAAAGGCAACAAGGCTTCTTTGTTCTCAAATCGACGATAAAACGTCCCTACAGACACCCCTGCACCTTCAGCTAATTCTTTAATACTGATATGTTCAAAGTACTTAACCTTTAATGCATCTTGTAAAGACTGCAGAAATTTATCATGAGTCACTTGGCTACGTTTTTGTTTTGGGCGTAAATCTATGGCTGACATGCATTTTTCCAGTTCGAAATCAGGGAGGAAACCAAGGTAACAATCCCAGTGTATTGTTACCTTAAGCATCATACAATTTCTACTGGCTAAACTCTAATTCAACAGGTCATTTACTGCGCTGTTAAGTTAATGTAACCCTACTATCGCTTTATTATCAGCAACGATTTTTTTAGTGTCATAGCCAATGCCATTTTTAAATACTACTGGCATGTCTTGAATACGACTAATATCAACACTCAAATCGCCATTTATTAATACTAGATCAGCATTTTTACCGACCTCAACTGAGCCAATAGTTTGCTGCTTATTAAGATAGTTTGCTGCATTCAAGGTGGCGATTTTAATCACTTCTTCGACACTAAAGCCTGCTTCATAAAGTAGCTCAATCATACGTTGATTTGAAAATCCAGCGACGACCCCGCCATAACCGGTAGGATCCGTTCCGGCCATCAACAAGCCGCCAGCTGCAACAAACTTCTTTTCTAATTGCATCATTTTATTAAACACGACAGGCCAAGTAGCATCTTCTTGCTGAGAGATAGTGAGCCAACGATTTTGATACTGCTCCTTAACTTGTGGAATAAGCGCTTCTAATGCTAATGGGTAGGCTTGTGGTCGCCCTTTTGTGAACGTTTCATAAATAGTTAGCGTAGAAGTAATAGCGACTTTCTTTTCGACTAAATAGGCAATGAGATCATTGACCTCAGGTGAATCAATATCTAAATCAACTAATGACTGATGTGCCCCTTCTGGGCACATATCTTTCTGTTTGTCTTTAACAAAATCAGTTGCGGCAAAGAAACCATGTTCAAGGTTATCAATTCCCATCTCAGCGGCTTCTCGGTAAGTAATAGAGCAAAGATGTGCTGTCACTTTATGATCCCGCAAATGCGCTTGCTCTATGACTGTTTCAAGCTCTTTTGTACGAATATTAATATAGGCTTTATATGACGTTACCCCTTCAGAAACCCAGTAATCTATCATTGCCTTAGCATTTTCTGCATCCCGCAGCGCTTTGAGTTTTAGAATTGGCAGCCCAGGACCATTTAAATACGGCGCAGTAACATCCATAGCAGGCCCAATAGTGTCACCTGAGTTAATGGCATCTCTTACATTTAAATCCCCGTAAGGTGAAGTGGTGCCAGCAGTCCTTACCGTGGTTGCACCGCCAGCTAGGTAAAGTTTGGGAAAGCTGTGGAGCATTTCGGTGTAATGGGCATTTCCGGTGGGATAAAACATATGCTCATGCATCATGATCAGGCCAGGAATTAAGGTTTTTCCCTTACCATCGATGATAGTGACGTCCTCTGCAATCGTTGTCGAAGCAGAAGCCATTATCGTTTTAATTTTCCCAGCCTCAATAACAACAGTTTGCGCTTCCTTAATTTTACTGCCAGTGCCATCGATGATATTGACATTGGTAATTGCAATTTTAGGTTGATCATATGATACATAACCACTCGCCACAGCACTTAAAGAAATACTGTAAAGCAGCATACCTAATGTGCAAAACAATTTAGATTGATTCATCCTTAACCTTATTCAAATTTATTTTGAACAAGATGATATCGTGCAAACAGATTTATGTAAATCTAGATTCACATTAGGGGCGGTTTTTATTGTTATTTTGCAGCAATACATTCAATTTCAATGCTGGCACCAAGAGCGAGACCTTTGACTGCCATAGTACTTCTTGCGGGATATGGGGAACTAAAATGCTGCTTATATACCTGATTAAATGCTGAGAAATCTTCAATATCCGTAAGCATCACAGTGCACTTAACCACATCTTTCATTTCATAACCCATTCGATCTAAAGACCCTTTAATGCCTAATAATGTCGATTGAGCTTCCGCAACGATGCCACCTTTAACTAAGGTCTTAGTCTCAGGGTTAAATCCTATTTGACCAGATAAATAGACAGTCCCGCCGACTTTCACCCCTTCAGAAAATGGCAAGGTCATGTCACCTTGCTGGGTATTTAAAAAACTAACTTCAACCTCTGAATAGCTACCAAGATTTACTGGCAGCACTTTCTGTTCAGAACTCTGCACAGCATTAACATAAAAACTCGCTAAAATAGATAAACTGACGATCAATTTCATTGTCATCCCTTAATATTATGGTGTTGTTGAAAATGTGCTTATGTCATTTAAAGTATTCAACCAAGGTTGTGCTGAACGATGCCAGATTTGCATAACCGGCGTTAATTCATTTCTTTGATCCACAACCCCTAAACGAATTCCATACACCCTAGACTTATCACCAACGGAAGTGGCGTACATTGCTGAGCCACATTGCTGACAAAAACCTTGGGCTCGTTGATTACCACTTTCGGCAACTTTGATGTATTCCTTTGGCGTGCCTTTGATAAAATTCATACCGTCAACTTCTGACATCACTACCGTCCTAAAGGCGCTAGCCGATAGTAATTGGCAATCAGTGCAATGACAGATGACAACTTTTTCTGGTAAAACCTTGGCAGTAAAAACTAACTCACCACAATGGCAATGTCCGGTGATGTTCATATAGTCCTCTAGATAAAATGATGCCAACTTAGTTTGCGAATGCAAATTCACAAACAAGATAGTTACATTAATTCAACATTGCAACTTAAAATCGTGTCAATGAGTAAAGAAGTAAATTGCTTTAGAGATAATTAGCATAACGAACATAAAGAATATCGAGCGAAGGGGGATATGAATAATGACGCAAAGAAAAGTTAACTGTTTCTAAAAATTCTCCAAAAAAAAGCAACCTCTATAGATATAGACGTTGCTCAATTTATTACACCCGTTAACTGTATTTGAAGATTCTAGCCTTCACTGACCATATTAACGGTATACTTTGGTATCTCGATAACCATATCAGTATCAACCACTTTAGCCTGACAAGCTAGACGACTTTCAGGCTCTAAACCCCAAGCTTTATCTAGCATGTCATCTTCCAATTCATCACTTTCTTCTAGCTCATCAAAGCCTTCACGGACGATACAATGACAAGTGGTACAGGCACATGACTTTTCACAAGCATGTTCAATATGAATGCCATTTTTTAAAGCAACGTCTAAAATCGTTTCGCCTATTTCTGCTTCAAGAACTGCTCCATCAGGACACAGCTCTTCATGGGGTAAAAATACTAACTGCGGCATTTGTTCACCTATATATTATCGACAGACTGGCCTTTCAGTGCTGTTCGAATTGAATTATCCATACGACGATTAGCAAACTCTTGGGTTTGTGCATCTAACGCTTCAATCGCTTTTTCAATCGCGTCAGTATCATCGCTTTGAGCGGTCACTTGTAACTGTTCAATGGCGCTATAAATAGCACTGCGCTCTTGCTCATTTAATAAGTCCGCATCTTTTGCTAATGCTGCGGTTAGTGTTTCCACTACTCGAGACGCTTCAACTTGCTGCTCAGCTAGCATACGACGGCTAATGTCATCTTTAGCATGCTTCATTGAATCTTTCAGCATAGTCGCTATTTCAGAGTCAGATAAACCAAATGAAGGTTTAACCTGAATCGTGGTCTTCACTTCGGTTGATTTTTCCATAGCGGTTACGCTAAGTAAACCATCTGCATCCACTTGGAAGGTCACGCGAATATGCGCAGCGCCGGCTGCAAGTGCTGGAATACCATTTAAGGTAAAGCGCGCTAATGAGCGACAATCGTCAACCATTTCACGCTCGCCCTGCACCACATGAAATGCCATCGCCGTTTGACCATCTTTAAAGGTGGTAAACTCTTGAGCTCGCGCCACTGGAATGGTGGTGTTACGGGTGACGACTTTTTCGATCAGTCCACCCATAGTTTCGATACCCAAAGACAATGGAATAACATCAAGTAATAATAAGTCAGATTCTGGTTTGTTACCCACCAAAATGTCAGCCTGGATCGCAGCGCCAATGGCAACCACGCGATCAGGATCGATTGAGGTTAACGGGGTTTTCTTAAAGAAATTTTCAACTTGTTCACGTACTAAAGGCACGCGAGTTGAACCACCAACCATTACAGTTTCGATAATCTCATCAGTACTGACATCGGCATCACGTAACGTGCGGCGACAACTGGCAATGGTTTTTTTCACCAGTGAACTGATCAATGTTTCAAAATCAGCTTTAGTCACTTGTGTTTCTACGCGCTCAGCATTATCTAACGTAATCGATGCTATGCAGCTCTCAGATGTGGTTAAGTGCTCTTTAACTCTTCTCGATTCAATCAATAATTGACGTGAAAGCGTGGCAGACAAATCAGTTAAACCAAAAGCTTGCTGTAGATGTGCTTGCAATAAATGGTCAAAGTCATCACCACCTAACGCAGAGTCACCACCAGTGGCTAATACTTCAAACACGCCGCGATTTAGGCGCAGTATTGAAATATCAAATGTGCCGCCACCTAAGTCGTAAATGGCAATCACACCTTCTTGTTTTGAATCTAAACCATAGGCAATTGCTGCTGCCGTTGGCTCATTGAGTAAACGTAATACTTTAACACCTAATAGCTCTGCTGCATCTTTAGTGCCTTGACGCTGGGCATCATCAAAATAAGCCGGTACGGTAATCACCACACCTTCAAGATTGCCACCTAATGTCAACTCGGCGCGAGCAATAAGAGGCTTTAAAATTTCAGCCGAGACTTGCACGGGGTTAACAGCGCCAAAAGCAGTATTAAAAATCGGTAAGCCATTGTCACTTGAGCTAAAGTTGTAGGGTAACTGTTGCTCTTTTGCTTGAATATCAGCAAGGCTTCTACCCATAAAACGTTTTACTGAAACAATGGTATTTTTAGGATCTTGGGCAGATTGTGCTTGCGCATTAACACCAACATCAATAGATTCGGCATTATAATGGACCACAGAAGGAAGAGAATGCTGTCCGTTATCATCAACTAATGTTGATGCTTCGCCACTTCTAACAGCCGCTACTAAAGAGTTTGTGGTACCTAAGTCGATACCAACAGCGAGACGATGCTGATGGGGCGCGGCGCTTTGACCGGGCTCAGCGATTTGAAAAAGGGCCATAGTAATCCAATAGTTTATTAGTGAACATTCATCGATTAAGTCAAAACAAAATGCTCTGTTAAAAACAGAGCATTAAGTTTACCAATCCATTAGTCTAGTAATGAATCTTCAATTTTAGCGAGTTCATCTTGCAATTTTGCCATAAATTTTAGCTTTCTGATCTGATCTGCCGCTAATAAATTATCATTATCGGTGTCTTTAACCAGTAAAATAGCAAGGCTTTGCGAGAGTGACTTTTCAAAATCAGCAAAAGAGTCAAATAAGTCACTGATTAAGTCGTCGGGTTGCTGGCTGTGCTCGATATCTTCTAATGCTTCACGCCATTCCATCTGCTGCATTAAAAATGCAGTGTCTTTAACTGTGGTGGTTTCATGGCTTATATCAATACCACGAAGGCTCAATATGTGTTCGGCACGTCTGAGCGGATTCTTGAGAGTCTGATAACCATCATTAACTTGTGCAGTACGCTGCACGGATAATAATTTTTGTTGCTCAGATCCATTAGCGAATTTATCGGGATGAACCGCCCGTTGCAGTTCGCGGTAGCGTTCTGCAAGTTGGGCGATATCGATATCAAAGGAAGGTGAAAATTGAAATAACTCAAAATAATTCATTGGCAGATATCATGCTCTTTGATTGGTGATTTGCGATACAAGCTTCATAGTATAGATTAACTAAACAGTGAAACTTTCACCACAACCACATTCACCTTTGGCATTAGGGTTGTTAAATTGAAAACCTTCGTTTAGGCCTTCTTTAACAAAATCTAACTCTATACCTTGCAGATAAATAAAGCTTTTGGCATCTATGATGATATTTACGCCTTCGATGTCATAAACTTCATCGTCGTCATTAATTTCATCGACAAACTCGATGACATAAGCCATACCTGAACAACCAGATGTTCTTAACCCAAGGCGTAAACCTAAACCTTTCCCACGATTTACTAGAAAAGATTTAACTCTATCAGCCGCAGCTGGGGTCATTGTAATTGCCATCTTAACTCCAGGTATTACTTATCTTGCTTTGATTTGTACTCATCCAACGCTGCTTTAATAGCATCTTCAGCTAAAATTGAGCAATGGATTTTAACTGGTGGAAGCGCTAACTCTTCTGCAATGTCTGCATTTTTAATCGTAGCGGCTTCTTCAACAGTTTTGCCTTTAACCCATTCTGTTACTAATGAGCTTGATGCAATGGCACTACCACAACCATAAGTTTTGAATTTAGCATCTTCAATGATGCCATTCTCGCCTATTTTAAGTTGTAATTTCATTACATCACCACATGCGGGTGCACCTACCATTCCGGTTACCACTGATGGATCATTTTTATCAAATGAACCAACGTTACGTGGATTTTCATAATGTTCGATTACTTTTTCGCTGTAAGCCATAACAATTCTGCTCCGTTTATCGCTATCGATAATAATGTATTAGTGATGTGCCCATTGAACTTGATCAAGGTCGATACCATCTTTGAACATCTCCCATAATGGAGACATTTCACGTAATTTACCGATAGATTCATCAATTACTTTAATTGCATGCTCGATTTCTTCATCAGTGGTAAAACGACCGATTGAGAAGCGAATTGAGCTATGTGCCATTTCATCATTTAAGCCTAGTGCACGTAATACGTAACTTGGTTCTAGGCTTGCTGAAGTACATGCAGACCCTGATGAAACCGCTAAATCTTTAAGCGCCATCATTAATGACTCGCCTTCAACAAAGTTGAAGCTGACGTTGAAAATGCCGCAATAACGTTGCTGCATGTCACCATTAATATAAGTTTCTTCAATATGTTTGATGCCATTCCATAACTTGTCACGTAGACGAAGGATACGGGCACTGTCTTCAATCATATCTTGCTTAGCAATCGCGGCTGCTTCGCCTAAACCAACAAGTTGATGTGTCGCTAATGTACCACTACGCATACCACGTTCATGTCCGCCACCATGCATTTGTGACTCTAAACGGATACGAGGCTTACGGCGCACATATAATGCACCTACGCCTTTAGGCCCATACATTTTATGGCCAGAAATTGAAATCAAATCAACTTTAATTGCTTGGACATCAATCGGTAATTTACCAGCACTTTGTGCTGCATCCATATGGAAGAAAATACCTTTTGAGCGACATAATTCGCCAATGGCTTCGATGTCTTGAATCACACCAATTTCATTGTTTACATGCATGATGCTCACTAAAATAGTGTCTTCACGCATGGCAGCTTCAATCACTGACAATGCAATTAAACCGTTTGCACTTGGTTCAAGGTAAGTGACCTCAAAGCCTTCACGTTCAAGCTGACGACATACATCTAACGTTGCTTTATGTTCTGTCTTGCTAGTGATGATGTGCTTGCCTTTCTTGTGATAGAAATGCGCAATACCTTTAATGGCAAGGTTACTTGATTCAGTCGCACCAGATGTAAATACAATTTCACGGTGATCAGCGTTGATTAAATCTGCTACTTGGTTGCGAGCAATATCAACTGCTTCTTCGGCTTGCCAACCATAACGATGAGAACGAGATGCAGGGTTACCAAACACACCGTCCATTGTCATAAATTGCACCATCTTGTCGGCAACGCGTTTGTCGACAGGGGTTGTTGCGGCATAGTCTAAATAGATAGGAAGCTTCATCATACACTCCGTACTGAGTAGCCCAAAGGAGGCTACTAACAACGTACATATAAATAGTTATCAATATATGAACAGGAAATTATAAACTAACTCTATGTTCATTCTGCATTTCATCTTGCTTTAGTGAGATAAATTGAACATCTCGTTTGTGCATCAATCCAGCAAGTGTAATGCCATCTAAGAAATCTGAAATTTGTTTACTTAAGTCACCCCATAGCGAATGGGTTAGACAGCGGGTGCCACTTTGGCAGTTCCCTTTTCCCTGACAACGAGTCGCATCGACAGACTCGTCAACAGCATGGACAACCATGCCTACAGAGATATCATTGGCTTCTTGGCCGAGGCGATAACCGCCACCAGGACCACGCACGCTTGATACAAGACCATGTTTACGAAGCTTGGCGAAAAGTTGCTCAAGATAGGAAAGCGATATCCCCTGTCTCTCAGAAATATCCGCTAAGGGAACTGGCCCGGTAGCTGAGTGAATTGCAACGTCCAGCATAGCTGTCACTGCGTAGCGACCTTTTGATGTCAGTTTCATAACGTTATTTGCTCCCATAAACCATAGAGCAATTTCACCATACCCGAGTATTTTAGTCAAGTATTTAACCAAGTAATTTACTCAAGTATTATCTCTCGTTCACATCTAACAATTTAGGTCTTAAAATTTGCAGGGCTATTTAACCTTTTTATAGTGCAAGATTCAATGCCAGCGAGCCATTAAAAGCCCTAATTTGTGATAAATTCGTCCTACTTTTACAAAAATGCTTCAGTTGTTAAAATTTGCAGTACAGAAATAAAAAATCGACACCCAGATAAGTGGGTGTCGATTGTGTCATTTTCAAGTCTACTGATTATATAATCGGGTCAAACTTATCAATTTCTTGAGTACGTTTTTCAGCCGCTTCTTGTTCAGCTTCAGTAAAGTCGTCAACATTCAACTCTGGTAGCTTTTCAGTACAGACTTCACCGCCCATGGTTTGCACCGCTTGGCAAATCTCTTGTACTTTAGAGTCCATTAAATGCATATGATCAAGCATTTGCCCAATGGCACTGGCAACAGGATCTGGGTTGTCTGGCGACACTGCATAGGCATCAAAGCCGTATTTTTTCGCCATGGCGCTTCTACGCTCAGTTTGTTCTTTCGATTGCGCTGAAGGACTTGATACCACGCGGCCAGGTATACCCACTACAGTAGTGTCTTTAGCAACATCTTTAACCACTACTGAATTTGAGCCAACTCTAGCGCCATCATGCATCGTAATAGGCCCCAGAATTTGTGCCCCAGCACCAACCACCACATTATTTTGCAGTGTTGGGTGACGTTTTCCCGCTTGCCATGTTGTGCCACCTAAGGTAACGCCATGATAAAGCGTACAATCATCACCAATTTCGGCTGTTTCACCAATCACAACGCCCATACCATGATCGATAAAGAATCGACGGCCAATAGTCGCACCAGGATGAATTTCGACCCCTGTTAACCAACGCGAAAAAGTAGACAAACATCGAGATAGCAGACGCCAATTTGCATTCCAAAGCTTGTTACTGATGCGATGGATCCAAATTGCCTGCATACCAGGGTAGTTCATTAATATTTCGAAACTACTGTTCGCCGCGGGATCGCGGTGATATATAGATTCAATATCTTCTTTTAGTCGCGCAATCACGCCCATATAACAATCCTTAATACGTTAACGTTATGAATCTTTGTTCTCGTCTGATTTCGCGACTTTTTTATCGATTGAAGTCAATATACCGCGCAGAATATTCATCTCCGCAGTTTCAACCCTTGCACGGGCAAATAAACGTTTAAGTTTGGTCATAATCTGCCCTGGATGATTCTTAATAATGAAGTTAGTTTTTGTTAGTGTTGACTCAAGGTGTACATAAAAACGCTGTAAGTCTTCTGCTAACGGGTATTCTTCTTCAACCGTTGCTTTTTCATCTAACGCAAGGTGGGCCATACGGGTTTCATAACAAATGATTTGTACCGCTTGCGCCAAGTTCAATGAGCTATATTCTGGATTTGCAGGTATGGCTACATGATAATGACACTCTTGTAATTCCTCATTGCTTAACCCGTGGTTCTCACGACCAAAGACAATCGCTACAGGCCCTTTTATCCCTTCAAGAGCAAGTTTTTCACCTGCTTCTTTTGGCACTAGCATTGGCCAATCTAAAGTACGACTTCTGGCACTGGTTGCAATGACTAAGCTACAGTCTTTGATTGCATCCGTTAAAGAATCAACAATAGTGATATCTCGGATTAAATCTGCTGCGCCAGCAGCAAGTGCAATAGATTGCCCATCAGGCTCAACTCTTGGTTCAGCCAAATATAAATTTGATAACCCCATGGTTTTCATGGCTCTTGCTGTAGAACCAATATTACCAGGGTGTGATGTACCCACTAAAACAACGCGTATATTACTCAGCATGAAACTACTTTATTCTTTAAAAAACTATTTTGGAATAGTAACACAAGCAGCAATTAATTCGTTATATGAAAATCTGCATTTGATATAACTGTCAAAAAGCGTATAATATGCCGCTGATTTATTCGTTCTTTAACATCCAGGGGATTGCTATGCATCCGATGCTGACTATTGCCACGCGCGCTGCACGCGCTGCGGGCCAAACTATTATGCGCGCCTACACTGAACTCGACAATGTTGAGATTGATTCAAAAGGTCTAAATGACTTTGTTACGAGTGTAGACAAGGAAGCTGAATCTACCATTACATACCAAATTCGTAAATCTTACCCAGATCATACGATTGTTGGCGAAGAAAACGGTGAAAACCGTGGCACCAATAAAGATTATGTGTGGATAGTTGATCCTTTGGATGGTACCAACAACTTCGTTCGTGGTATCCCTCATTTCGCAGTTTCTATCGCTGTTCAATACAAAGGCAAAATTGAAGTTGCCGTTGTTTACGATCCTGTACGCGAAGAACTGTTCTCTGCCGTTCGTGGTAAAGGCGCTAAAGTTAATGACTTCCGTCTACGTGTAACTAATGTTAAAACACTTGATGGCACCATTATTGGTACTGGTTTCCCGTTCAAAGCTCGCCAACACACTGAATCTTACCTAAACATCTTAGGTGAAGTATTCCCTGTATGTGCAGACATTCGTCGCACCGGTTCAGCAGCACTTGATTTAGCCTATGTTGCCGCGGGTCGTTTTGACGGTTTCTTTGAAATCGGTCTTAAGCCTTGGGACATCGCAGCAGGCGACTTAATCTGTCGTGAAGCTGGCGGTACTGTAGCTGACTTTACCGGAAACCATAACTATATGACTTCAGGTAATATTGTTGCAGGTTCTCCTAAAGTGACTTCCGAGTTAGTTAAAATTATGCGTCCTTTATTAAATGAAGGCTTAAAACGCTAATTTCAATTAACGCCAAAAGCCGCCTTTTATGGCGGCTTTTTTGTATCTGCAGTTCTTTAGCCTTCAATGGCACTGCTAAATAGTGATGATATTGGGATAAATTTATATTATTTGAACTAGATCACTCAGTATTATTCCATTTAGCAGAATATACTGAATTATCAATCAAATTTATAATAAGAGATGTAATAATCATGCCACTCCCTATACTCCGCCAAATAGGTGTTAAAAGCCTTAAAGGCGTCGAACATATCGTCCTTTTCATTATTTCTCTTGCGACCGTCTTTGCCATTGGCGAAGAGGTGATGCATATGTTCGATATTAGAACCGTAGAACTTGCCGATTTGCTACTACTCTTCATTTATCTTGAAGTCTTAGCCATGGTGGTCAATTACCTCGAGTCAGGTAAGCTACCTATCCGCATGCCACTATATATTGCTATTGTGGCACTGGCCCGTTACTTAATTCTTGATATGAAAGATATGGATGACTGGCGCATACTGGCGATTTCTGTTTCAACGATTGTGCTAGCAGCCACGGTCATTGTCATTCGCTGGGGACAACTGAAACTGCCCTACCCTAAAAGCAAAGATTTCGACTAAGCTCACAGAGTAGACACCTTTGTTAATTTATATCAACAAATAAAGCGATAAGTGACTTACTTATCGCTTTTTTTAACGATGTTGATTACTATCACTAATAATGACTAATACTTATGATGGATTAAGCAAACAGGGAGCGATAAGGTTATGTCAAATGAGCCTATAGGGTTTGAAGAAAAAAGAGCTTCTTTAAGAGTCGATATGGAAGCCGAGCGAGTTTTATTGCATTGGATTGACGCTAATGGCCAGCCCCAGGAAGATGCTGGCATTTGTATCGATTTAGCCCGTAAAGGAATTTTAATCGACTATAAAGCGCCGTTTGCCTTAGGCGACTTAATCGCAGTCACCTTCAACCATAACACTGACAAACAAAATACCATCAAAGGCCAAGTATGTCGTTGCCTTGAGTCAAATCCACAGAGTTATCATATTGCCATGCAGTTGCTTTAAACGCTTAAAGCAGTGCAATATCTTTAACATTAAGGTGATACTATGATTATATTAGTCGGCGGCGAAAAAGGTGGTAGTGGCAAAAGTTGTTTAGCGCAAAACCTCGCTGTATATGTAACCGAAACCTTCAATGCCAGTGTATTGATGGTTGATTGTGACCCGCAAAAAACCACCTCAGATTGGATCCAAGCCAGAAATGAACACCCCAGTTTAAAACCCATTAATTGCATTCAATTATACGGCAAAATCCGTAATGACTTACTTAGTCTTAATGAGCGCTTTGAATACGTTATTGTCGATTGCGGTGGTCAAGATAACCTTGCCATGCGCGCAGCGATGTCAGTCGCCACTTACGTACTCATTCCGCTTAGGCCCAAAAGACGTGATTTAAAAACGCTTCCACACATGGAGGACATGCTAAGCACCTGTAAAATGGTCAACCCAAAAATGGTGGCTGCAATAGTCGTCAGTCAATGCCCTGCTCTGCCATCGCAATTTAAGCGTATTTTAGAGGCCAAGGAAGTAGTGCAATCATTTGGCTTAAAAGCGCTAAATGCCATTACCTTCAATCGTAATATTTATGATGACAGCGAAGAAAGTGGCTCGTCAGTGCTTGAGATTGACCCTGAAGGTAAAGCAGCAGTAGAAATTCGCGCCATAGCCGAAGAGCTTTTTGCCATTCCACCAGATAATAGCTTCGAGTTTTAGGTCTGATATGCTGAAGTTTCAGTGTGGTTAACTTAGCACTGAAACATTTCAGCACTAACGTCATCAGCAAGCCAATGTTATAATGTCGGCAAATTGGTAAATTAAGCTGCGTACATGACTCAAGCAAACAATCCTCTTCATGGAATTAAATTAGAAACTATTGTCACTGAATTAGTGGAAAAGTATGGCTGGGAAGAATTAGGCAGCCGCATTAATATTCGCTGTTTTCAAGATAATCCAAGTGTTAAATCCAGCCTCAAGTTTTTAAGAAAAACCGAATGGGCCCGTGATAAAGTTGAATACTTATGGCTAAAAACCAACAAGCTGCCTTTGCCTGCTCCTAAAGTTTATGATGCAGCAAAATCAACGACAAAGGCTCATCAAGGCTCGGGTGCCAAACCTGTGTCCAAAGCGCAAAATAATAAATGCACTGCAGGTGTTAATGCTGATATTTGGGGCAAATAAACACCATTGATAAACAAGCGGTCTGAAACAAACCTCTAACTACCTGTTTATTCGGTAAATAGTACAAAAAAGCCTGATAGTTTAATTAAACCATCAGGCTTTTTTGTAACCGATGAAACTACATAGGGAATTCAAAAATTAATCGCCACACCTGTAACTCCCCATCAGTTTGATAACTCATACCAAATCGGTCTGTACTGAACCATCCCCAACCTAACGGCTTAGACAAGGCTAATGTCACTCCCACTTCATAGGAATATTGCGTAAGCACATTTTCTTGCACTGGGGTAACAAACTTAAGTTTATCGAAATACCAGCGCCCCGCTACAAACAAGCGTGGCTCAACGGTATACTCACCCCAATCCCAGCGTTGATTTAAGCCAAAATCAATGCCAGATTGCAATACAGAATAGCCATCAGAGCTGTCATTGATACTGCTTTTATAGCCAGCATAATAAATTCGGTTAACCCACACCGGATTATATTTGGGTTGTGCCAATTCATATAACGCTGAAAAACCAGTAGAGAAAATCCCCACATTACTGGAATTTGAAAAGTTATGCCCGTAGCCCAAATCTAAATAGGTTTCTAGGGTGAGCTGCTCGTCATAAAACCATTTGTACTCAATCCCTGGGGTTATGGTCATAGTGCCGACACCATCGGGTAGTTCACCTTCTGGCAAGTCACTAAAAGAGTAATTAAAAAAGCCCAATGAAACTGGCAACCTTAGGGTCAGCAGGTGATCATCGGCCTGTTCAATATCAAATGCGAAAGGAATATTGGCCACTGCAGCGCTCTGGCCAGAAGCGCGATAAATCCCGCTGCCAATATAATTTGCAAAAGCATAATGGGAAAGATCGGGGTTGTCAGCATCAAATTGAGCCTGACAAGGTTGAACAACAAAAAGCGCTGCAATAGCTATTACAGCGCTTTTATATAATGGAAATTGATTTGCTTTAAAACCAGTAAACCAACTCAGTAACATGATTTAATCTACGCTATTTCGTCAACTGTTATTTATTGTCATCAATAAAATGGTGTTCTGTCATCATATGACCTAACTCGGTTGATTTGGTTTTTAAATATGCTTCATTGTAACGGTTTTTGCCCACTTGCAATGGAACTCTTTCGCTCACTTCAATGCCAACTGCCTGCATGGCCTTCACTTTACGTGGATTATTGGTCATTAACTTCACTTTGCTAACACCAATTTGAGCCAACATAGGTTCAATCATATCGTACTTACGCATATCAGCTTCAAAACCTAAACGTTCGTTAGCTTCAACAGTATTGGCACCTTGATCTTGCAGTTCGTAGGCTCGGATTTTATTCAGTAAACCAATGCCACGGCCTTCTTGTCTTAAATAAAGAATAAAACCTTGGCCTAATTCAGCAATATTTTGCATTGCAGTTTGCAGCTGAAAACCACAATCACAACGCAAACTAAACAAGGCATCACCGGTTAAACATTCAGAGTGAATACGACCTAACATTGGCTCATTAGCATTTAGCTCACCAAACGTTAGCGCAACATGTTCTTTACCGGTTTCGGTATCTTCAAAACCATGCATTGCAAATACGCCCCAAGGCGTAGGTAACTTAGAAGTGGCGATATATTTAATCGACATTGACCAACCTTTCAGACAACGCTCAATCCTTGAGTCTCATCATCCATGCAACTGACTTACGTCATAACTAATAGGGATAAACTGGATTAGAATTTTGCTTCTGCAAAACCTGTTACAGATTTAATGTTCATTTCGCGGCCAAGCGCAGTCATTGGATGTACTACCACTAATCCTTTAACTGATTTCTTTAATTTACCCATGTCTGCTTGTTCCGCTTTGGTCAGCGCACGACTAAACTTTAGCTCTTTTACATCTTTACCGGCTTTGTTTAATTGACGTGATTGCTGATTTTTTAAACTTGCAATACGTTTTGTTACTGTCGCAATCTCTTTTTTAAACTGCATGATAACCGCTTTATCTTCGCGGGCTTGTGCAGCAGCAAGTTTACGGCGAAACTTTTCTGCTTTATCGTTTAGTGCTTGCAGTTCTTCTTTTAAATTCATTGTGTTACCTTAAATTTGAACATTGTGCCACTGACACAATGACATGCTCAAACACAGCACTTGTATCAATCCAACACGTTTACGGAGGCGAAGTATAACAGTTCGTTAGAGGAAACACATTATCCTCAACACCTTATGACTAATCTATTTGAACTAAATCATGAATGATTTGATTACCACTACCGCGCCACTTCAAACTTGGATCGGCTAAGTCTTGCTCAAATTTACCATCTACTAACACATCCACATAGTCTAATACCTGTAGTTGCTTAAGGGACATTTGGTCCAGCTTGTAGCCACTCCATAACCAAATGTCTTTATCTGGACATTGTTGTTTTACGCGCCTAACCAGAGACAAGATGCTGTCGATATTAGCCGGGAATAATGGATCACCACCAGAGAGTGATAAACCGCGGCGCTTGACGCGGGTATCGTTCAAGTCGGCAATAATTTGATCTTCCATCATTTGGCTAAATTCATGGCCTGAACGTGGATCCCAAGTGGACTGATTATAACAACCCCGGCATTGATGCTCACAACCTGAAACAAACAAGGTCACGCGGGTACCAGGGCCATTAATCACATCGATAGGGTAATACTGATGATAATTCATAATCACTTCTCTTACTGCTAATTTAGCGCCAACACAAACGTCGTAAACATGTTTGTCTAACTAGGACCAAAAGCTAACCAAAACAAACCAAAACAAGGCGCTTAATGCGCCTTGTTTATTTAGTCATGGAATTAGTTCTACTAACTTCATGAATAAGCTATTTATTATAGATGCTTAACCCGGCGCTTAACTTCTTCTTGCTTACCATAGTTAAACGGTCTTGCATCTGGGCTACCTAAGTATCCACATACACGACGTGTTACTGATACTCGGCTGGGTTCATGGTTGCCACATTTAGGGCACACAAAACCTTTACTGGTACAGTTAAACTCACCAACGTAACCGCAGTCATAACATTCATCGATTGGGGTATTGGTACCGTAATAAGGCACTCTGGTGTAACTGTAATCCCATACGTTTTCTAATGCTTCAATGTTGTGCTGCATGTTCGGGAATTCGCCGTAACAAATAAAGCCACCATTGGTGATTTCTGGGTACGGTAATTCAAAATCAATTTTGTCGTATGGGTTAACTTTCTTTTCTACATCTAAATGAAAGCTATTGGTGTAGTAACCTTTGTCAGTAACCCCTTCAACCACACCGAATTCTTTCGCATCTAACTGGCAAAAGCGGCTACATAAGTTTTCACTTGGGGTGCTGTATAAACTAAAGCCATAGCCTGTTTCTTCTTTCCAAGCTTCAGTTGCACGCTTCATCACTGAGATAATTTCAATGGCTTTAGTGCGTAATAACTCACTATCAAATACATGCTCACCAGTGCCGTAAAGCGCGTTAATGGTTTCGTGCAAACCAATGTAACCTAGCGAAATTGATGCGCGGCCATTTTTAAAGATTTCAGAAACATCATCATCCGCATTCAAGCGCACACCACAAGCACCTTCCATATAAAGGATGGGGGCAACGCGCGCTTTTACACCCACTAAACGAGCAATACGGGTATCGAGAGCTTTACGGGCTAGTATCATTCTCTGTTCTAATAAGGCAAAGAATGCAGTTTCGTCGCCTTTGGCTTCAATGGCAATTCTAGGTAAGTTCAAGCTAACAACACCTAAGTTGTTACGCCCTTCATGGATTAACTCGCCATTTTCTTCATAAGTCCCTAAGAATGAACGACAACCCATAGGCGTTTTAAATGAACCGGTAACTCGTTCAACTTGCTCATAGTTAAGAATATCTGGATACATGCGCATGGTGGCACACTCTAACGCCAGCTTCTTAACATCATAGTTAGCATCTGCGGCTTTATGATTTAGTCCATCACGAATAGCAAAAACCAGTTTAGGGAATACCGCTGTTTTACGGTTTTTACCAAGACCCGCCATACGTACTTTAAGAATCGATTTTTGAATTAAACGCGCTTCCCAGCACGAACCTAAGCCAAAACCAAAGGTCACAAAAGGCGTTTGACCATTGGCAGTATGTAGGGTGTTGACTTCATATTCTAAAGACTGAAATGCGTCGTAACACTCTTTTTCAGTTTGCGCCATCGCGAATGCTTCAACATCTGCTACGCCCCACTCTTTACCGATGACCAACTGCTTTTGATAGCTCTTTTGAACAAACTCAGCTAATACTTCATCAATGCGGTTAATGGTGGTGCCGCCATAGATATGGCTCGCCACCTGGGCAATAATTTGCGCAGTTACAGCAGTCGCAGTTGAAATTGATTTAGGGGTGTCAATTTCAGCGTTACCCATTTTAAAACCATGGGTTAACATGCCAGCTAAATCAATTAGCATGCAGTTAAACATTGGGAAGAATGGTGCATAGTCTAAGTCGTGATAATGCAGTTGACCTGACTCATGTGCAGCAACAATATCTTTTGGCAGTAAATGCGACTTGGCGTAATGCTTTGCCACAATACCTGCAAGTAAATCACGTTGAGTTGGAATAACTTTAGCGTCTTTATTGGCATTTTCATTCAAAATTGACGCGTCGCTTTGTTCAACCAAACCACGAATTTCGCAGTTCAATTTACTTTTGGCTTCACGGCAAATATCACGGTCGTGACGATACTCAATATAATGACGCGCAACCTCTTTATGAGGACCTTCCATTAATAAGTTTTCAACTAAAGCTTGTAAATGATGGATCTCAACTTCTTCATCGTTAGCAACTTGATCTCTAATCACACAAGCGACTGTTGAAGCATAGTCTTCATCAGCACTACCTGTAGCAGTTTCCATTGCTGCAACAATGGCATCCTTGATCCGCGACTCATCAAATAGAGTACGACAACCGTCCCTTTTAATTACTACAGGCATTACTTTTACTCCTTTTATGCACAGGATATAAACACTATATATCCACACATAATTATCAACAAACACAATATATGGTGCATTAGGCAATAATAGGCACTAAAAATCCATGATCTAGATCATGTTTTGATGAAGGGGAACAAAATGAAAAAAATTACTGCCAAGCTCAACACTATTTAGAAAAGTTGAACTTGACCAGGTTATAAAAAGCAGCTACTGAGTGCTGAAACGCCTATAAATAGATTGCTATTTATTACAGATTTAAACTGGTAATTGCAGGCTTATACGAATAGTTATCGCAGATTTATACAAATAGTTATCACAGATTTATACTGGTATATTGATGCTTAAACAGGTCATTTCAACCGTTAAAAATCAGTATGATTAAAGCAAAGCGCTTTAATTGGCGTTAATCATTTGGGCTAATACCAAGGGCTGCATAAATTAAATGCGCAGATTGGCGCACAGATTGACGGCCTGCTTCTATGGCTTCATCAGCACGATGAAACTCCATGGTACCGATATCAGCAAGCTGTGGCACTAAACACACATCCGGTGGATCGCCCATTAATCTGGCGCGTTTATGGCGCTGCTCTAAAATATCCATTGATTGCGACATCACCGCAATCATCCCAGGGTGAGATTTCGTGCTTGTGGAAAACTTTTCTGAAAAACTATTTATATACTCTTTACCTTTACCTAGCAGATCCATAAACGCCGACTCTGGCTCTTTGGCCACTAATTGCTTTTCAATTTCAGTGGGCGCACAGCTGGTCATTTGTTGAGGCAACATATGCATACTATTACGGCGGTGACCATTTAAGTCCACTGCAATCACTACATCAACGTCCATGGTGCGGCACATTGACACTGGCACAGGGTTTACCACTGCGCCATCCACTAACCAGCGATCATGCAATTGTACTGGGGGTAAAAAGCCCGGCATTGAACACGAGGCTCTTACCGCATGACGTAAATCGCCTTCTTTGAACCAAATTTCTTGGCCAGAATATAAATCGGTCGCCACTGCCGCAAACGGCTTTTGCAATTGCTCTATTTTTAGATCGCCTATTCGACCAGCTAAAACATCAAATACTTTTTCACCACTGATTAAGCCACCTTTGCGCCAGCTTAAATCCATTAAGCCTAAAACATCCCAACTAGAAAACCCACTCACCCACTCATGTAACTCTTCTAAATGATCATTAGCATAAGCTGCGCCCACCAGAGCCCCAACAGAGCAGCCAGCAATCTTTTCAGGGTGGATCCCCATGGCGGCCAGCTCTTTTATCACCCCAATATGAGCCCAGCCCTTAGCCGCGCCACTACCGAGGGCGATCCCAACACGAAGTGATGATTTATTTTCTTTTGAAGCCTTAGACATTTACCAAACCCTTAACCATTTTTGCACACCTAAGTAGCTTATCTTACGCTTAAGCTGTTGGCTATCAAGTCGCTTACACGTTATAATATCTGGCTATCATTTTTTAGGGGATTTACCTTTGTTATTTACCGATTTTTCTTTAGATAAACGCTTACTAGACAGTCTAAAGCATATGGGCATTTCTGAGCCAACAGAAATTCAGCAGCAAGCCCTGCCAATTGCCCTAGCGGGTAAAGATTTAATGGCATCATCTAAAACCGGTTCAGGTAAAACCCTGGCGTTTTTATTACCTGCTTTGCAGCGGGTAATATCGACTAGGGCCCTCTCTAAAAAAGACCCTCGCGTTCTGATTTTATTGCCAACCCGTGAACTTGCTCAGCAAGTCTATGGTCAATTACGTTTACTGGTTGCCAATACCCAATATAAAGCCATTAGTATTTTAGGTGGCGAGAACTTTAACGATCAAGCAAAATCGCTATCTCGTGACCCACACTTTATTGTGGCAACACCTGGGCGTATTGCCGATCATCTTCAACAGCGCCACTTATACCTAAATGGCTTAGAGTTACTGGTACTTGATGAAGCCGATCGCATGTTAGATCTTGGTTTTGCGCCACAACTTAAAGCCATTAATGACGCTGCAGATCATAAGCGCAGACAAACCTTGATGTTTTCAGCGACATTAGATCACGATGACATCAATGATATCGCCGCAACATTATTAAAGACCCCTAGCCATGTGGCTATTGGCGCATCGCATGCAGAGCATAAAGATATTGTTCAGCGCATCTTTTTAGTTGACCACCTTGATCACAAACAAGCCCTGCTGCAGCATATTTTAAAACATGAGCAACACAAGCAAGTGATCATTTTTACTGCAACTCGCTCAGACACTGACAGACTCGCCAAACTATTGTCTGCTGAAGGGCTAGAAACCGCTGCGCTCAGTGGTGACTTAAGTCAGTCAGCACGTAATCAAATTATGGACAAATTCAGCCGTGGCCAACAAAAGATTTTAGTCACCACAGATGTTGCTTCTCGCGGGTTAGACTTATTAAATGTGTCATTAGTAATTAACTTTGACATGCCAAAGTTTGCCGAAGAATATGTTCACCGTATTGGCCGTACTGGCCGCGCAGGCGCTAAAGGCGATGCTATTTCATTAGTAGGCCCGAAAGACTGGGATAGCTTTAAGAAAGTACAGGTGTTCTTACGTAAGAACTTTGACTTCTCAACTATCGCAGGCCTTGAAGCTAAATTTAAAGGCTTAAGAGACAATCCTAAGGCATCAAGCGCCAATGCAAAATCAGCTGATACCAATACAGGTAATGCCAAGCGTGTCGCTAGCAAGAAGCCAAAAGTAGCGCCTAAACGCGACAAGCGCTTTGCCACCGGTATTGATATTGGTGACGCACCAATGCGCCGTAAAGCAAAACCAGCAAAAATTATCGAAACTGATGATTCAATTGTCAGTGACGAAGAATAACCGTAATTTTGACAGCATGAACATATTTGAGCACAGCTCAACAACATGCCAAATAAACTCGCTCTAAGTAAGGTATAACATGAAGATTTGTGGTGTAGAATTAAAAGGTGGCGAAGCCATCATCAGCTTATTAAATTATGAGAAAGAGTCATTCAACGTACCGGAATGTCGTCAAATCTCGTTCAGCATTTCAAAATCTGTTGAAACAGAATCAATTCGTGAATTTCATTTTGCTTTCCATAAATTAATGGAAGATTACAAAGTTGATGAAATCGTGATTATTGAACGTGAACAAAAAGGCAAGTTCTCCGGCTCTGCTACTAGCTTTAAACTTGAAGCAGCAATTCAAATTACTGAATTACCAGTAGCGATTATTAGCCCAGTGACTATCAAAGAAGAGCTAAAGCGTAATCCGCCACAAGCCGATCTTGATACCCTTGAGCTTAAACGTGTGCAATTACCTGCTTTTGAAGCCGCATACGCTCAGCAAAACCGCCACATGTATGGCAAAATCTAACTCAGTTTGAATTAGATGTTCTTGTGAGTAAGCTGCTTTATGGCCTGTTTGTGGGTAAAAGCAGCTTACTGATAAGCTTAAAGTAAGCAATAAATATCCCTATGAATTCAAGAAAATCCGCCTCATTTTCCACTCCTGTTACATCAAAAAAAGTCAGACCAAGTGCGCCGCCGCAAATGACGGTAAAAGCGGTTAATCAAGCTACAGCGACTAAACTGGCGGCTAAGCAAGCCCTAGCAAGCCTGGTAACCAGTGATGAGGTAAAGGCCAAAAAACAGCAAACAGCCCAGCTTAAATACATTGCCGGTTATTCAGCCCAAACCATTGAACAGGTAAAAGGCTATATTGCCAATGACAGCTTAGCTGCCGTGCTATTAAAGCGTTACCCAAGTGTGCACGATATACGCACTGATAAAGCGCTTTATGACTACACCATGGTGTTTAAACAGCAATTCTTAAAACAGTCTGCGCCGCTTTCTAAAGTGGTTTTTGACGACAAAATCACCCTCAGTCATCAAGCCTTAGGCCTACATACCTACGCCAATCGCGTACAAGGCAGTAAGGTCAAAGCTAAGAATGAAATTCGAATTTCATCACGACTACGCCATGTGCCTGAGCCATTACTGAGAATGGTGGTGGTGCACGAATTAGCCCACCTTAAAGAAAAAGATCACAACAAAGCTTTTTATCAACTGTGCGAATATATGACCAGCGATTACCACCAGCTGGAATTCGACTTACGCTTATTACTGACCTGTATTGAGCTAGGAAAAGCCCCTTATTAAGCTTAAGATATTCATAAACCTATTTTCTTAGGAGGGTATTAATGTATGTAGCAAGCTTTAGGGGCGACAATCGTCGCACTCGAAAATACAAAACCGAAAAAGCAGCCATGAAAGCCATTCGTAATTGGCTTAAGAATAATCAACTTAAAGGGTTTTCGGTGGGTTTGATGGGACCCGATCTGGCGCCATGCGAATTTAATGATTGGGAGTTAATCCCATTTGAAGAACCCAAATCGGTATCTTTTTATTCATCTCAAAAATGGTTAAGCCTGCGTCTAAACGCTTTTGAAAAGTACGGCTCAGTTTGTCAGTGCTGCGGCACTAGCCCACAACATGGCGCAGTCATGCACGTTGACCACATCAAACCTCGCTCCAAATATCCTGAACTTGCGCTCGATATCGATAACCTACAAGTGCTATGCGATCAATGTAACCTTGGTAAATCAAATCACTCAGAAACCAAATGGCGCAAATAAAAAACCACTTTCAAACGAATTAAAAGTGGTTTTAATTTAACGATAAAAAGATTAAATGGGTTAACCTAAATCCATCATCATTTGTTTGGTTTTCACCAGTTGCTTAAAGGCGTTCATTTGCTTTTTAGGCAATACCGAGGCTTCAATGATACTCACCTTCATTGGGTTAACTGGGCGACCATTAACATGAAACTCATAATGTAAATGTGGTCCCGTCACCCGACCTGTGCTGCCTGATAAGCCAATCACCTGCCCGCGTTTAACCCGCTGGCCTTTTCTGACCAAGAACTTCGACATATGCAAATAGCGGGTTCTAACATTATTGTCGTGTTCAATCACAATATACTTGCCTGCAAAGCGATGATTAGTGACCATTGACACCACACCATCCCCCGGCGCTACCACTCTGGTGCCAGTAGGAGTGGCAAAGTCAGTACCGTTATGTGGCGAGGTTCTACCAGTAACAGGGTGCTTACGGGTCGGATTGAAATGTGAAGATAAGCGATACTGCCTTTCCAGCGGTATTCGCTGAAAGGCACTGGCTAGACCTTGGCCTTTGTCATCATAAAAATTACCATCCACATTTTGAAAGGCGCTAATATTTCTACCTCTGGTTTCAATACGCACCGCTTCTAATTTACTGGCTCCGGTGGATACGCCTTCAATAAATTGATCATTCATTAATACTGAAAATTGATCACCTGCACGCAAATCACGGGAGAAATTTAGCTTGCTTGAAAGTAGCGTTTCTATGGTTTGTATTTGCGCTGCAGTTAAACCTGAGCGCTGGGCCGATAAATAAAATGAGCCATTGATATCCCCACTAATAATGCGGTTTTGCCAAATGCCTTCTATATTGACCTCATTAACCTCGTAACTGCCATCGTCAAAACGGCTAAATACCACTTGGTAAGCTGGATTAAAATACAACTCTAGTTTGGTTAGTTTTTGCTGTTCGTCTTGCCAAAATCGAATACGATTACCCGGCGATAATGTATCTAATGCCAGTACATTTAAATCAGCTTCAAGCACTTTGTACATGGTCTGTTGACCAATACCAGCTATTTCAAATAACTGACTTAAGGTGTCACCTTGCTCAATAATACGTTCAAATGTCGGCGCAACCGGCTCACTAATTTCAACCGGAGTATGATTGGCTACCTGTGGGATCAAGGCTTCGATATCAAGGGCAACAGGGATCCGCTGTGAGGCAAATTCTTGCGGGGTTGGCCACAGTAATGCCGCCGCGACAATAAACACGCTTGCTAGCAATAATTTTCGATGTAATGTGGGTAAGTTTTGCGCTTTACCAACCAGCGTTTGTAGCTTATCCATTTGAGCTGAAAGCAATCTCGTGTCCGCCCTACTGCACGTATTAATATACGTATAAAAGAATGTATACTTAAGCACTAGTTTAATGAGTGCTTAAGTACTATATACCAAGGGGGAGTTATATCAAAAAAGACTGCAAATACAAATATAAAAACTCACCACGCCTGCATAACTTTGAACTAGGCAATTGAAAGTAACTGAGATGGGAAAAGACTGTTATCAGTCATGATGTTTTTAATTTACATCTATTACTCGCTTAATTAACCTAAAAGCGCTGCAACAATGGCAGCTTTTTACTCAGCATGGTTGATTTATCATTAGAATTTATTGACCTAAAAATAACCCTACCCCAAAGCAAATAATGAGGCTAATGCGGCTGCATTAACCTCAAGTGACGGTTTAGTTGTTAGCCTAGCCGCGAGTCTGAGCGATAAGCTTTAGAGACAAACTTAAGCCAATTCGACATCGCTATTAACTTTATATTCACTCTGCAACTTACTGACTCCAAGTCCATTCATTTTATGCACTTTAATTTGCACCCCAATGCGCTCTTTCATCGCTTCAATGTGGCTGATCACACCAATCATTTTGCCTGAAGCATTAAGGTTATCTAGCGCATCAAGGGCGGTATCTAAGGTTTGACTGTCTAAGGTGCCAAAGCCCTCATCCAAAAATAACGAGTCGATACTGGTTTTATGACTGACTAAATCCGATAACGCTAACGCTAATGCCAAACTGACTAAAAAGCTTTCACCACCTGATAAGGTGCGAGTATCTCGAATTGCATCGCCTTGCCAGGTATCCAATACTTGCAGCTCTAGATCTACCGATTGTTTGCGCTCAAGCAAATAGCGTCCTTGAAGCCTATCCAGCTGCCGATTAGCCAAAGTAACCAGATGATCTAATGTCAGCCCTTGGGCAAACTTTCTGAATTTATCGCCTTTTTGCGAACCGATGAGTGAGTGTAAATAGGCGATATCATCATAAGCTTGTTTGGCTTGGTTAAGCTCTAACAGCATTTGCTGCTGACTTAGGCGCTTTTGTTTATCGTCATCCAGTAAATGGTTCACTTGCCATAAGGTTTGTTTTATCTCACCTAACTGGGTCTCGACTTGTTGATGCTGCAAACTGACCTGTGCTAAATAGCCTTGTGCAGATTCTTGCTCTGACTTTAGCTCTGAATCTAGATCAGCCCCTTGAAGTAAGACTTTGTCTGAGCCTTGTTGCTGCTTTTCAGTCGTTAGCTGCTCATAACCAAATTGCTCTGCTTGGGTCATTAACGCTGTTAATTGCTGCTTGGCTTGTTCTACCAAGGTGCGCGCTTTTAACTGCTGCTCATTAAGTTGCTGCTGCAAGTTAATTAACTGCTCACGCTCAGCCTGAGGAATAATGGCTTGCTCAAATTCCGCTTGGCTGGCAAATGGGCTTTGGCTTAATTGCTGCTGCCACTGCTCGGTTGCCGCGGTTAACTCAGTCAATGCCACTGCAATTTGTTTATTAACGGCTTCAATATGCGCCTTAACATTATCTTGCTGCTGCTGATATTGATTCAATTGGCTTTGTAGCGCTGTTAACTGGCTTTCTGCTTGCTCAAGCATGGCTTGGCTAGCCTGCTTTTCAGTTAATGTTTGCTTATCGGCAAATAGCTGCTGCCTTTGGCTCGTCAACTTGGCTAACTCAGCTGCAACTTCAGTTAATTGCGCTTGCTGCGACTGTGATTGCTGCAACGCCTCTTCTAGTTGACTCGCCTGGGTTTGCTGTTGCTGCTGCAATAATTGTAATTGCTGCTGTGCTTCAAGTTGCTGATCGCTTGCTTGCTGCCACTGCATTATTTGTTGTTCAAGGGCGCTTAACCACGCTTTAAACCCAGCCATATCTGGCATAGACTCTGCGGTTTGCGCAATTGAATCGCTTAATTCAGTCACTAGGTTATTAAGGGTTTTATTCACCTCAATAAGCTGCAGCTCAGCGTCCTGTAAGCCATTGTTGCAGCTTGTATGCTCTTGGGCTAATAAGCTTAATTGGTGCTGTTGTTGCTCAGCGGCGTTATTCGCTTGCTGGTACTGATCGTTTTGTTGTTGCAGGTGAGTTTTAGCCTGCCTGATATCGGCTAATCGCTGGGATAAGTTTTGCTGCAACTGCGCCATTTGCGCTACATAATCACTCAGCTGGCTATCATCAATAGCCAATGCAATTCCAAGTTGCTGACAAGTTTGCTGCCAGTCCTGTTGTAATTGCTGACTCTGCGCCGTTAGCTTAGCCACCGCTTGTGAGGCTGACTCATATTGTAACTGCAAGGTTTGCAATGCCAATTTAGCTTGCTCGCCTTGGGTTTTAATCTTATCTAATTGCGCGCTAGTTTGTTGATGGCGCAGCTCTGTTTGCGACAAATCAACCGCTTGATATTCACTCACTAAAGGGTGATCCAACGAGCCACATAAGGCGCATGGCTCACCTTCTACTAACTTAGCCCGATGCTGGGTTAAATCAGCAATATGTTGCTCTTGTTTTAGCAAGCTTGTTAAGTCTTTTAACTGCTGATTTTTATCTGTCCACAAGACTCGTATTTGGGTTAACTCAGCTTGCTTTAACTCAATATCGTGTTGGGTTTGCGCGTTTTGCTGGCGATGTTGATTAAGATCTAATTGCAATTCACTGTAACGGGTCGACAAGTGTTCAAGCTGACTGCGCTTTGGCTGCTGAGTCACTATGTCATTATATTGCTGCTCAATGAGTGCTTCTTCATCACCGGCTAACAAGGTCTGTAATTGCAGCTGGGCTTGTTGGCGGCTGAGTTGATATTGTCCAAGTAACTGTTGCTCACTGGTTACTTGCGCTGTCAGTGTGCTTTGCTGCTGTTGGAGCTGAATTTGCTGTTGCTGAAAACGGGCAATTTGTTGCGTCAACTTAGTTTGCTGAGTCACTTGCTCGGCGTAGTTAGCATATTGCTGCTGCCACACACCAAGGCGAGTTTGGATCAACTTGCCCTGGGGATATTGATTGATGACTTGCTGCTGCTGGGCTTGTAATGCCGTAACGGTTTGAATTTGTCCGCCGATGGCCTGCTGCTTTTGCTGTAATTGCTCTAGCAGCTGGGTTTGTTGCTGCAGAGACTGTAACTGCTGAGCATGTTTAAAGCTCACTTGCTCAATTTGATTATCAAGTGGCTGCACCTGAGTATCAATTAGCGTCACTAAATCCGTATGTTGCTGCTTAGCTAAACTAAAGTGCTGAGACTGCAACTGTTGCTCAGTGGCGATTTGACTTAATTGTGCGCTGGCCTGTTCAAGCTCAGTATTGCGCTGTTGTAACTGCTTTTGCAACTGTGCATGGCTGTTTTCAAGTTTGCTCATGCCTTCAAATAACGGAATTAAGCTTTCAGCTGGCTCACTGGCAGCTAACTTAGCTAAACTGGCTTGCTGGGCTTTAAGTTGAGTCTGCGCTAGTTGTAATTGTTGCTCACTGGCAAGATGTCGCTCAGTTGCTTGCTCAAGCTGCTTAGCCCACGTGACTTGCAGCTGCAGTTGCTGCAGTTGTTGCTGGCATAAATCGGCTTGCTCAATTAACTGAGTTTGCTCTATTTGTTTAAGGCTAATACTGTCATCATCTAGTAATTCAACGCTGTTTGATTTAGCTTCAAGCAAGGCAAGCTCCTGCTTTGATTGGCTAAATTTTTGATGTACTTGCTCCGAGATAAGCCCGTATATTTCTGTGCCGGTAAGCTCTTCAAGTAACTCAGCCCGTTCATTAGCTTTGGCATTTAAAAAGGCGGCAAACTGACCTTGGGATAACATCATCGATTTAGTAAATCGCGCGAAATCTAATCCGGTAATGGCTTCGGTTAATTCGGTTTTATGCTTAATTTGGCTGGCAAGAATTTTACCATCTTCAAGTTGCGCTAACTCAACTTGGGCATCTTGTAAATTGCCATCAACTTGACCACGGGAGCGTCGTTGGCTCCAAAAGGCGCGATACGCCTTACCTTTCACTTCAAACTCAACCTCGGCCAGACAATCGCTGGTGCCACGAGTCATGAGCTCATTGGTGGTTTTTGAAATTACCCCTAAGCGCGGGGTCTGATGATACAGCGCTAAGCAGATAGCATCTAAAATGGTTGTTTTACCCGAGCCTGTAGGGCCAATAATGGCAAACAGGCCGTTTTCTTTAAATGGCGACTGGGTAAAATCAATTTTCCACTCATTTTTTAATGAGTTAATATTTTTAAAACGCAGGCTAAGGATTTTCATTATTTTGCCTCCTCAACATGTTGCGCTGTGCCATTAAGCTGCTCATTCATTTCATCAAGGATAATATCAAACTGTTGTTTTACCCGTTCAAGTCGCTGTTGCTCCTCGGGTTCTGAAAAGTCTTCTTGGGCTAAACGGCGCTCAAACACTTCTGTGACGCTTAATTCAGTTAAGGTTTCATTATCCATTTGCTGAATTTGCTGTTGGCGCTGGCTACGAGCACGCTTAAGTTGCAGTACTTCTACAGGTAAGGCGTCGGTCAATTCGGCTATTCGGCTTTGTAAGTCGGTTAAAAAGTCTTGCTCGGCCACTTCGATACTCAGCCAAGTGACTTGATCGCTGCCTTGCTCAACTAAGGTTTCAAGCTGGGATGCGATTTCGGCCAAGCTGCCTTTAACACTTGCCATGGCTTGAAACTTGGGCACTTCAAGGGCACTGACCTCGGCTAATTTAGCCTTATCAAACTCAACAAAATACACACTTTTTTGACTGTTAAGTTCATCAAAACTTAAACTGATTGGCGAGCCGCTATAGCGAATATGCTCTGTTTTGGCGATTTTTTGCGGTCGATGAATGTGGCCTAGTGCAATGTAATCCGCTGCAGGAAACAAGTTGGCATTAAATGCATCAAGGCTACCAATATAAATGTCTCGCACCGACTCACTGGTGCTGGCACCCACTGTGGTTAAATGCCCTGTGGCAATAATGGGTAATGGCGTAGTTTGCTGGTTATTAATTGCTTGGGCATGAGCAAAACAGCGCTGATATAAATCGGCGATTTCATTAGCTAACTTGCGCTGTTTATCTTCACTGGACTCACCCGACTCACTTAATACTATATCTCTAGGGCGTAAATACGGCAGCGCACATACAATCGCGCAGGGGTGATCATGACTATCAGCCACTAACAACACATGCTCAGCTGCGTTATCAAGCGCACCTGGGATAACCGTGGCATTTAAGCACGCCAGCAACTGCTTTGACTCACCTAAGGTAGCAACAGAGTCGTGATTACCACCAAGAACGATAAGCTTACAATTTGTTGCTTGAATATCGACAATAAATTGATTGTACAAACTGCGGGCATAACTTGGCGGCGTGCCAGTATCAAAAATATCGCCCGCGACAATCAGTGCATCAACCTGATGCTGGCTAATTTGTGCTAACAACCACTGCAAAAATGCCTTGTGCTCAACAGCGCGACTTTTACCGTAAAAGTTTTGACCAAGGTGCCAATCAGATGTGTGAATAATGCGCATGAAAACCTTTTCTGTTCGATGTGTTGTTATTGAAATCTGTCATAAAACGCTTAATTAGTCTGGAGATATAAGTCACTTACCCGTACTGCGCCCACAATAATTTAAAGCTCATTAAAAATGCCATGGTGATCACCAGCGGTTTAATAATTTTTACCCCTTTGGTCATCACTAAGCGTGAGCCAAAAGTTGCGCCGATAGCTTGCCCGACTAACATAATAAGCCCTAATAAAACCGCCACTTGGCCGCCAATCATAAAAAAGATTAACGATGACACATTAGTAGCAAAGTTAAGCACTTTGGCATGGGCGGTGGCTTTAGCCAGTCCGTAACCTGCCAGTGACACAAAGGCTAAAGCAAAGAAACTGCCGGTTCCGGGTCCAAAAAATCCATCATAAAACCCCACCCCAAGAGCGGCAGTAAAAGCAAACATGGCAGGTGTCAGCACTTGTTGTTTATCTTCTTCTGAGATTTTTTTAGAAAACAAAAAATAACAGCCAATGGCGAGGATAAGAAATGGTAATACCAGTTCTAATACGGTGACATCAATCATTTGTACAATAATGGTGCCCACTGCAGCGCCAATAAACGCGCACACAATGGATAAGCGTGCTTGTTTTAAGTCAACCATGCCTTTGCGAATAAAGTACAAACTAGCAAAAAAGCTGCCGCCACAAGCTTGCAGCTTATTAGTACCTAAAGCCGCAGCTGGCGGTAAACCCGCCCACATCAATGCAGGAATAGTGAGTAAACCGCCACCACCGGCAATGGCATCAATAAAACCCGCCAATATGGCGACGAAAAATAATATAACAGCAATTTGTAGGGTTAACTCGAACATTAGATAGGTCTATAAATCAAAATAATACGCTATTAGACCTGCTTTAATGGCAAAATTCAAAAGCTATCTGCATTAGATTGTGCCTTAGTTTATCCAAACGTTTACGTCGCTATTTTTAATAACACTGAGCCTGTGAACATTTAATAATTGTTGACAGATATCGGCTAAAAAACGCAAAAAGGTAACCTAAGTTACCTTTTTATTAGTGAGTAAAGTGATTGCGCTTTTTAACTGTGATTAACAGTGCAATTAAAAGCCCCAGAACAAGTTGGTGATTAAAAACAGCACCAACATACTTATGAAGTTAATAATCATACCTGCACGCATCATTTCAGATTGCTTGATATAACCTGAGCCAAAGACAATGGCATTAGGCGGGGTGGCGACAGGCAACATAAAGGCGCAAGAAGCTGCAATACCAATCACTACTGAAATCATCACTGGCGATAAACCTAAGGGCTCAGCAATTGCAGCAAAAACTGGCACCAGCAATGCTGCACTAGCCGTGTTACTGGCAAACTCAGTTAATAACACCACAAAGGTAATCACTGCAATCATAAATAGCGCCATGTGGGCATCGCCAAAAATATCTGTCACAAAGTGGGCTAGAAACACACTGGTGCCTGTGGCTTTTAACACTGCACTTAACGTGAGGCCACCGCCGAACAGGATAAGTACTCCCCAGTCCGTGGTCGATTCGATTTTTTTCCAGTCCACTAATTTAAGGCTGGCAAGCACAACTACCGCACCTAAAGCAACAATGGTATCAAACTTACTGATCCCACCAAGTGCTTGGGCTAATGGTTTACTGAATATCCAACCACAAACTGTAGCTAAAAATATAATCAGGGTTAATTTTGCACTAACGGTCATTTTTACATTTTCTGTTTTTATCTCACACACAGTCGATAAATCAGGTTTTAAAAATAGATAAAGCGCGATTAACATGCTTGGTAACATAATAGCCACAGTGATTAAACCAAACTCGAGCCAATCACTAAAGCTTAAGCCCACTTGTGCCGCAGCAATGGCATTAGGCGGACTGCCCACTAGGGTACCAATTCCACCAATGTTGGCAGAATACGCGATTCCCAGTAGCACGAACAAATAGGTTTTACGGTACTGTTTAAAATCCAGTTGATGCAAAATACCCAAGGCTAGTGGCAGCATCATTGCGGCTGTTGCCGTATTACTGATCCACATCGACAGCACTGCGGTCACTAAAAACAGTAACATACAAGCAATACTCAACTTACCTTGAGACAGCAGCAACACCTTTTGCGCAATTAAGCGGTCAATGCCCTGATGATTTAGCGCCGCCGCCAACACAAAACCACCAAAGAATAAGAAGATAATCGGGTTAGCAAAATTACTCATGGCGGTGGAAGTATCAAACACCCCCAAAAACACCGCTAATATCGGAATTAAAATGGCGGTAATACTGATATGAATCGCTTCGGTTAACCATAGAATAGCTGCAAAAATAAGTAGCGATAGACCGGTATTGACCCCTTGTTCAAAGGGTAATAAATGATATAGCAAGGCAAACAAGGCAATGTTGCCAAACAAGATGATGAAGTCAGTTTTATTATTTTTGGTTGTCGTCGACTTTGTTGGGCAGTTTTCCATTAAAGCGTTCTCCCTTATTTTTTAATGACAACAATGTAAACAGAGTAATAGGTAAGATAAAGCATTGTTTTTGGTTGCTTGATTACATAGTCAAGCCTGCGCGGCGTGAGATGAATCCCATTACCAGCCACTGTTGTGACGCGCAACAATAGTAACACTAGATGTATTGTGGTTATTAAGTTTCAAATTGACGGAATTCGCCATTTAGTACTCTCAAACTGAATGTTTATTAGCGTTTAAATAATGTGACATAGATCTAACTGGCCCAGGATAAACTTGTAATAAGACAAAGTTAATTAGCGTTTCGTGATCTGTAATAAGCATAAGTGGTTTTAAATGCCGTTTAGAGAAATGATAAAATAGTGATGGGTGATGGGTGATGGGTGATGGGTGACGGGCTATTAATAGTAAAACTAGCTTAGCAAAAAAGATCCTTTAGCAGCAGGAATGCTCAATAGGGGCGTTAAAAAAGTAAAATAAAAACTCAGTAAGGCACATCCGCCTTACTGAGTATTAGTCGTTATGCGATTATACGATGCAATAACGCGAGCTTAGATTTCACCCGTCACAATGCAGTAACCAGTAACGGCCTCTTCACCGTGCACTTGAACCTTGGCATATAACTTATGATCAGCTAGCGGGTAATGATTGTATAAAAGGTAAGTGGGTGTTTCGCTGATGTCCTGGCCATCAACTGCATCGATGCGATAAATATTACTTAAGATCGGCGATTTATAGCCATCAATGTTAACCACAGGTTCATTTGAACGTAAAATATCAATATTAGCCATGGTGATATCATCACCACCAGCAACAGTGCATGATAGATCACTTGCATGCGCCATACCTGTCAGCGCGGCGATGCTCAAAGTTGAAACGAGTAGTGTTTTTTTAAAAGAGCTCATCAGGTGTTACCTCAATATCGTAAGTTATTACTATTTTAAACAACTAACCTTAATAGGATGAATCACATATGAAGGATGTGACCCTCTTGTAAACTCATCCACGGACGAGTGATTAAAACTGTCTGCATTACCGGAGGAAAACAGCGAACAAAAGACCATTATTAATATGAATATAGGTTATTAATAGCTATTCTGCACTGCGATATAAATTAGGGCCTACTTCAACATCTAATCATTACAATTCACCAGTATAAGTTTTAATTCAATGATAAATTTGATCTAGCCTAGGGGCTGATGATCTTTGGTGGGCAAGGTTTGTCGCCGCTTTCTACTGCGTTATCGCTTGTTCAAGTAGAACAAGATGTCACCAGCTCCGCCTGCTAGAAAATGGCGACAAACTGCGGCAAAATTCATCTCGAAAGAGCAACCGCCCTTGAAGAACTGCTACTGCCAATCCACCAAAGAATAAGTAGATAATCGGATTAGCAAAATTGCCCATTCCTGTAGAGGTATCACCCCCCCAAAGAATACCGCTAGAATTGGGAATAATATTGCGGTAACACTGATGTAAATAGCTTCTGTTAACCATAAAACAGTCGAGAAGATTAATATCGACAAACCCGTGTTTATGCCTTGCTCAAAAGGGAAAAATTATAGAGCAGAGCTAACAACACAATGTTGCCGATTAATATACTGAAGTGCCTTTTGTTTGTTTTTCTGCCATCGAATGATTTGGATTTTTTCCATTAAAGCGCCCTCCCCTATTTTCTATTGAGAACAATATAAAACATACCCACGAGTAAGATAAATCACTGTTTTATTACATGGAGAAACACCACCTTCGTGATGCTCGCTGCAAAAAACAAACAGTTTGCAATTCGATCGCACAATAACATGAGTAAAAAAATCTGGTTATTAAGCATCAAAAATGCAAATTTATTCACCTAAAGCGCTTTAAGTGAATATTTATTAGCACGCAATAATGTGAGATAGATCTGATTAAGTGTAAATAACATTTTTGCAGGGCAAAGTTTGTACATTTTATGTGAACCAGAACAAGTCTTATACTTTATCCATAGTGAATTTAGTTTACTTAGACGCGATAAAATTTTCGACCCATGAAAACGCTTTATCCCATTAAAAAGCCACCCTATCGGTGGCTTTACTTTTTACAACACATAGCGTGCACAATACCGAAATACTAACTCATTACTGTAGAGAAACAATTTCATTGAAGTAAGAAAAATTTTCATCAAATTCAAATTGTTCCCCTGTACCCATATTAGGGTTACCGTAGAACTGGCTTAATTGGCCATCTGCAGTAAGAAAAAATTGGCCGACACTTATAGGTGTAATGATGCCATCAAGGTTTTCCTGAATACTTGTAAGCATTGCATTAGCGTTGTGTGCGTGTTCACCGTAAAGGGTAATAACATTGGCTAGTAGAGTGTCTAATTCTTGTTCGTTTGTTGGAGCTTCAACACTTAACGCTTCAATAATCGCTAATGCTGAATTGTTGTCAATGCGTGGTTGTGCAATTAAAAGCATTTCTTTTAGATCTAGGTGCGTAAGGCGGTTTGAGATTCTGGCCAACTTTCCATGAACTGCTAGAGTTTTCATTTCTTGGGGTAGCATCAAGTCAGTTTCGACAGACTCTTTGAGGCGGTTAAATGCAGCAATCTTGGGCTTGATAGTTGTATTTTCAACAACAAAGCCAACATTTACGGAGTCAGTGTTATTTGCTGAGTCAGTGCCGTTGATAGTAATGACTGTGTTGATGTTCTCAGTCAAATTTGAAAACGTAAATGAAACAATGTTGTTTTTAATCGAGTAATCTACTTGTGCAAAACCTTCAACGGCTTCAAGTCCAGTTACCGTCAATGTAACGCTACCCTGTTGGGTTGCTGTAGTCAATGACAACATCAGTTGTTGCGTCTTCTAATACTGTGTTGCTGCTATTTTGAGTGGACATAGAGAGTACAGGCTTAGGGGTTGAAGGTTCACTATCACCACCGCCACATGCAGTAATAAGCGTTAACGATAAAATGACAGCACTTGTTTTAAGAATTTTCATACGAATTCCTTGATGTATTATTTTTTATTTGAGCTCATATAACGAATAGTTAGGATGATCGAGTTTGAACTTAAATAGAGCAAGCCTCTGGTGATTCAAATGAAAACTCGTGTATTTGAACAAAATCTTCATCACAAATCTGATTGCCGCCGATTTCTTTACAGAATTGATAAGCGTAATCAAATGATTCGTTGTCAATTTGGGTAGCTTCATCAAAGTACAAAATACCGTCCTGTGTTTGTAGCACTTCTACAGGGGTTTCGGCTGTTTCATTATCAAGGTGATCTGTGAATGAAGTGCCTTTGCTAATTCTGCTCAATTTAAACGTGTTTAATTTGGCGCTGTTTCCGTTTAAAAAGTTAACTTGGTTGGTCGTACATAGTGGAACTTTGTCACCAAAATGCTTTACGTACCACTCTTGTTCACTTGCTGATTCATCAGATAAAGCATGATTAATTTGAGGCTTGTTGCCGTTTTTTAGGTCAATTACTGCTTGTGTAAGCGCTGACGCATCAAGCTGACCTGCACCGCAACCGAATGATATACATGAAGCTGTCATGTGAGTTCGTGATGTAGATTCAATTAAAAATGACAACACTGATGATTGGATATTGTTGTCAGCACGTTTCGCAATAGCAGCTGCTGCCGCAACAAGGGGAGAACTTGCGCTTGTGCCAGACATTGTGACAGCATTGGTTGCGTCACCTCTTGAAAGTACATAAATATTATCGCCTTGGGCGCTTATGGACAGAGTATCGCCATAGTTGCTGTAGTTTGATTTTTCATTTGTACTTGATAATGCACCTGCATTCACAATACCACTACACGAAGCAGGGTAGAGTTTGCCATTTGTATTTTCGTTACCTGCACTTGCCACGATTAGCACCCCTTTAGCTTGTGCAAGCCTAATGGCGTCAGTCATATAAAAGCTACATGCATCATCAATTGAACCCATGCTGATATTCACTACATCCATCGGCTTGTCTAGTGGCTCTAAGTCAGGATAGTTTGTAGTATCTAGCTCTTGAGCTGCATATAAAATGGCTTGCGCTATTGTGTACTCCCAAGCTTGACCGCCTGTTCCAACTCTTGCAGCGAAAAGGCTTACGTTGTCAACTGCCCCTGCAATACCAGTTTCATTGTTGCGTAGCGCACCTACAATTGATGCTACTCCCGTACCATGAAAATCGCTGGCTACATTGTCAGGGATGATGAAATCTTTTCCGATCTCAGCAAAATCATTATCGGTAAAGCTATATCCTCCGCTATAAACCATATCGTTGCTGTTGGCGAAGCTGGTGTCGATAATCATCACAGATACTTTGTCTTCAATATCTGAAACAAGATGATTTGCGAGTTCAAACCCTAGACCTTGAATATTATCAACAGTGTTGCCATGTAAGTAGCTTTGTAGATCGTGAAAGCTGTCATTAGGTGGCAATACATCGGTGTCACTCTGCGAGGTCGCAAGCGAGTCTAATTCAACGGTTTTAAATTGGTTGGTGTGTTGAAGTGAGCTTAGTAAATCTTCTGCGGTGGTTATTTCAGAATTAATTTCAACAAGGTAATGATTGCTTGCATTCGCAGTAGCCGTTGAAGCGATTTGGCTTGTGCTGAATTGAGCCGCCTTTGAGTGAGGTTTTGTGAAACAAATAACTTCACCTGATTCTTGGGCAGTTAGGCATGTTTTAAGGCTTTTAGATTGCGCCATGGTTGCTGCCATTTGTCGAGATTGTCCAATATCTGAATCAGATAATACAACTCGAATGGTGTCTGCTTGCGCTGATGTTGCAAGTAATGCCGTGGTAATAAGAGATATAGTAAAAAGCTTTTCCATAAATTTTCCTTTTATCACGAAATAACGTAATAGAATCAAAAGAAAACGAGTTTATTCAACCTCGTTATAGAAGTTAATTATACTCAAGAAGGGTGTTAATTACTTGCTAAATGACCATAAGTAGTGACTACAGCTCAAATACGATATAAAAAGCCAAATAACGCATTAAATTCAAAGTAAACCAAAACAAAAATAGTATATTCTAGATAAACAACCCCCTCACAAACCACTGTTAACGTTAGTGTAAAATAAATAAAAAGCATAAAAATACATTATATCAGCCATTACCAGTAGGATATAAAACACAAGTTAAAACAGTGATTACTTTGAAACAGTTTGCATCACAAATTGACCAATTAATGAGTTGAAAACGAAGCTTATAATATCATTCTTAATATTCTGTTGATGACATGGTTAATCAATATTATTTGATAAGGAAATGCTTATCATCACATCTGACCAAGTAACTTAATAATCGCAAACAACTGAATATTTTACCAATTAAAGCTCACTATGTTCGTTAAGATAACTTTCTGTTAAGTTATTTCCGTTGTAACTTATTTTATTAATAATATTCTTCAAAAGACCTTGTTGCCTCTAACAACTACCTCTTGTTCAACCCGAGAAAAGATTTTCATTAAACATCTTTACTTGCTCTATCGTTTGTTACGTTATTTAGTGCTCCAGGATTAAGTTCAGCAGGAGAGTTTGAACCTACTATTGGCTTAGTCAGCTTTGCTGCTGGCTTGCAAACCACTTTTAGTGAAAACTCAAAGCATGCTTACGGAATTGTTGTAGGTAGAGAGGAATTACAAAGTGAAGATGGCTTATTTGCAGATAAAGGTGACATTGAAACATCAACCTCTACTACATTAAATTTTGGCTATAAGTTTTAAAGTTCTTAGAAATGAACAGATCAGTGAGCACGTAACTAAACACAAAGATATAAAGCCAATAAACTCATGTAACATGTACTCCATAGACAACGCCTCATATTGAGGCGTTCACATTTTCCGGAGCTTAATTGCATGCCTCATGTCGAAATCAAATATTCAGATAATGTAGATATTGGTACCCATAAAATATTTGATGCAGTAGAGAAAATAATTAACGACCATGATGCGAGTGCTGGCGTATGCAAATCTAGGGCTTATCCCTGCGCACAGTATAAGTAAGTAAAATAAATTTCGTCCGTTTGCATGTAGCACCTTTGATTTAGTTATTACTCTTAAAGGGGATACTAACCTAGTGGAGGATAATCTTATATCGATAAGCTATAAGAAAAGAAGCGGCTATCTTTTACAAAGCCCATTTTTTCATAAACTGATTGGGCCGGAAAATTCACCTTAGCAGTGCATAAATCAACCCTAACGGCTTGAATACCGCGAGCCAATTCAATAGAGCATCGGATAAGTAAATTAGCGGCGCCTTGATTTCGATAGTCTGGCTCAACAAATAGATCATTTAACACTAATACTTTACCTAGCTCTGTGGATGAAAAACTTTGATAATTAAGCACGAAACCAATCGCTTTATCCGCTTCAGTGTAAGCCCCAAAAATAAACGCTTCTTGATTATTTAACCGTTCCAGCAAATAGGTAGCATACTCAGTCACGGCTTGCTCAACCCCGTAAAAATGCATATATTGGCTAAACAGAGGCAAAACATCATCAAGTCGTTCAGCAGTAATGCGTTTAATAATCATGGGATCCCTCTTACATTATCCTCGAATCATATAAGCCAATACGGCTTGTACCGGCTTTTGGGGCAAACATCCTTCACATAAGCCTGAAGGGCTATAAATCAAGATAACTACAAGCCAGAGTTTTGATACTCAACTTCATCGAGCCCTAACTGCTCGGCATAACTGCGGTTAGGAACGATACGAAATTCAAATTTCAAAATACTTAAGCAAGCCTCAAAAAAGCCTTCGCCAAGCCACTGCTTATCAAAGCTCATTAAGGCGTTAATCATGGCATCTGCGCCACTGCCTTGTTTAATCGACTCTGGAGAAATCGCATCGACAACACTTGCGACCAAGCCATATAAATCTTTTTCAGCATCGCCTTCTACAGACCACATAGTCGGATCGGCATATTGCGCAGCGTAATGGCTGGCAGCTATATCAGAACCTATACCAAAGTTTACTAAGGTAGCCTTACCGTCTCGGCAAATGATATTTTTAGGACAAATGGCCCCATGGTGAATATCTAAACTGTGCAAGTATTGTAGTGCTGTTAATAGTTGAATAAACCACAACCTGGGTTGACCCACTTGTATTGTGGCCACTTCATCTAGCGCGACCCCTTGTACCCAATCTCTAGCAATGAATAAATCATCCGACTGTGGCAATTGCCCAAATGCCAGCACACGCTCAACATGTGGATGATAAATTTTAGCCAGGCTGCGATACATGTTACTCAGGGTGTGCCATTGGTTATCCACATCTTGATAAACACTGACGCAGCATGGGAAGTTCCCTTGTAAATGCAATGCCCGCCATAGCTGGCTGCGAGGCGTTGCTGAAATAAAGTGATCGAGGCGGTAATGATGATCAACCACCGCGCCCTGCTCGATAACGATTTTGTGCGGTAAAGTGTCACACACTCCTAAATCGATAACTGCAGATAAATCACAACGAATCGCGTCAAGGTCAATGGTGCTGCCTTTGGCTGCAGCGCGATACCATTGGTAAATACGTGGTTGTACGGTTTTTTCAGCTAATTCTAAAAAGGCCGTGGCATAAGCTTGTATATCTTCACTGGTATTAAGTGAATCTTTAATATCAATAAATTCAACGTCAGCGTCATCTGAGATAAATATACAATTATCTTCCCAGCCACCTATGGTGTAACCGCGGCGATGGATTTGCTGTAAGCCGGTGACACTGCGGCGCAGAATTTCTAACAGCTGATAAGTGGTTTGCTGTCCAATATCAAAAATATTCAGTGGCACACCACGGGGCATTCTGATGGGCAAGACCACCTGTTCACCATCTTGAATAAGTGGCGCGCAAAAAGGCACGCAGCTACAACCTGAAAGTGACTGAATCCGTTTAAATTCATCACGCAATTTTTGCTCGTGATAATTGGCATCAATACTGTCGTCAAACTCACTGGTCACCAGTATTTTCAACAGCCATGGCGCGGTCCAGCCACCCGGATTATATTCTGATTGCCAAACTTCCAAGCCTTGCTGCAGGAATAAACATTTGAGCTTAATGAAATCTTGAATTTTGTTGTTACGTTGCTCAACCAGTGCCACCTGGCCTATGGTGTCTAATACCATTTCTTTTTGAGTGTCGGTCACAGGATGAATATGCGGCGCCGTTAAGCCCCACTCTTTGGTTAACGCGGCGATGATTTTTGCAGGGGTATAAATACTCAGTTTACCGGTATCTTTTTCAACCAGAATTTCTTCGCCTTTACGCCCTGTAACAAACACCATGCCCTGACACCAAGGAGCATAAACGCCCACAGGAATTTTGTTCTTTAATTTACCCGCTAATACTCGGGCGACATAATTGGCTTTTGATAAACTATTGTCCACATGACGACCATCCAGTGACCAAGCATGTAAACCAGCGTTTAAGCGACCAATGTAGCCTTTTACGTCAACCACATACACACCAAACTCACCGACAACTAAGGCGTCAACCTCCATTGCTTGGCCAGTATGAGTAGGAATTTCTACATTGGTTAAAAGGAGATAATCTTCAGGAAGTTCGTCAGATAAAAGAGAAAATGCCCAACGTTCGGCATCATTGACTGGGGTACCAAAGCTAATGTGTCTTGCCATTTAAAATGCGACTCCATAAATACTGCGGGATATTAACTTCCCTTAACTGCATATGGCTCCATCCTATAATATAAAGACACAAAAAAACCACCTAATTGGTGGTTTTTGTTTTCAATATTTTAACAGGCTAACTAGTGGGTGTGTGAGCAGTTGTCGTCACATTGATGCTCATCATCAGCAAACTCGTCATCACCTTCTTGATGTTGCATTACGCCCCATCCATCTGTCATGCCGTCAAACTCTTGGGCAAAGGTGTTTAACTCAAGTTCTTTAGCCACCAAGTCATCATAAGTTGGCACCATGTTTAAACAAACAATCAGCTCCCACTTTTCGATTTCTTCGCTAAAGTTAAGCTCTAACTCACCATTTGAGCCCATTGCTGCGAGTGCTTCTAATGCTGATTCTGCATCGCGTTGATCATCAAAAATCAAAAAGAAATCAACATCAAGTGCTACAGTTAAGTCAATACCAGACTCAGCCATTGCGGCTAACATTTTACCATTGTCATCATCAGGGAATTGCATGCTTGTATCCTTATGCTGTGGCAACAATTTGAATTTTATCGCCATTAAATTCAATGACATCACCAACGACACACTTTTTACGCTTACGTGTGTCAACTTCGTTGTTTACTGTGACTAAGCCTTCAGAGATGACATGCTTAGCTGCACCGCCACCATCGACTAAACCTTGTACTTTTAATACTTTATATAACTCAACAAACTCATCGCCACTCAAAAGTGCGAATTGTGCAACTTGGCTGCTCATTCAATTTTGGCCTTTAATCATAAATATGGGTTGCATTATACCTGATCACTGCTTAATACCAACCATCTCGCCGCTAACGAGTTATCAATTAACAAGCTGCTAGCATTTTTAGCGGATCGGGATGAATATAGTTGAAATTAAGCTGTTGGCAAATCAAATTACCATTTATTACTTTACTGGCTAATTGGGTTTGATTAAATTGCGGCGCTGCTAAGCCCAAGTCAGCAGTCGCTGCTTGGTAAAACTCAACGCGAGTAGGATGACTCGGCGCAGTTAAATTGTAATAGCTCGACACATTTTTTCCTGAGCTCGTCGCCGCCAATATGGCCTCTATTGCCTGAATGCAATCATCAAGATGAACCAAATTAACCGCGACATTTGCGCCGCTAACATCGGTTTTACCAGCAAAAAACTTACCCGGATGGCGCTTAGGGCCAATTAAGCCTGCAAAGCGCACGATACAAGCATTATCCATTGCAGCAATTAACGACTCCGCAGCCAATAATATTGCACTTTTATCATCATATGCCGCAGCATCCGCTTCGGTCATTATGCGATTTTTAGCAGGATAAACCCCTGTGGTACTGATAAAAATCACCCGCTGATATTGGCGCGGTGCAATCAAGTTGACCAAGGTTTGAATATGCTCAAGATAATGACTTTCACCTCGGCGCAGGCCCGGCGGAATATTAATGATTAACGCATCGGCTTCAAGTAAGCCTTCAAGCTGTGTTGCTTCAATATTTTGCTCACTTAAATCTAGCTTATAAGCATCAATACCCAGTGAGGATAACTGCTCACAACCGGCTTGGGTTCGCTTAGTGCCGCTAACCTGATAACCTTGTTTAACTAATCTTGTCGCTAATGGCAGGCCAAACCAACCACAGCCGATAATTGCAATACAGTTCATGAAAATCCCACGGGTTAAAAAACGCTAAAATTAATCATTAATATGGCAAACATAAAAACATACAGGGGCGTGAACTTCTAGCAAGTTAGCTAGTTTTTTTGATAAATCTTCTAGTTTTACCGTCTCAACAATCGTTACCCCTTCATCAATTAAGCATCTAAAACTGGCCTGAGTACCATGAGCTGAACAACTAACTACATGGGGCTGCTTAGATGCGGTTGATGTCATCATTACCTTGGCGATACTACCATCGGACAATTTAACAATGGAGCCCGGAGGAAAAACGCCTAACGTTTTCACTAGTATGCTAATCAAGGCTTTATCATGTTTATCAGCACGGCTTTTAAATAAGGTGCCTAATGCCAATTGTGCTGAGCCTGTGCTTTCTAACAATACCGTATAGTCATTCGCTAGAATCACGATTTGGGTCAATAAAGGAATGTGATTTTTGGTGAGTTTATTGGGGTAACCACTACCATCGATATACTCATGATGATGTAGCACAATATCCAACATGGCTTTAGGGAATAAACCACTTCTATCTAGCATTTCATAGCCGATATTGGGATGGGTCTTTATATAGTTTCGCTCGTGACTAGTTAAATCAATGCGTTTGCGACGTATGGCATCAGGTATTTTTAATTTGCCAATATCATGAAACACACAGCCTAACGCAAGATCTCGCATTTGCGCAGGGGCTAACTCAAGGCTGTGCCCCATTAAAATGGATAACACAGCAACCGAGATCCCATGCTGAGCCATGTTTATTTCTTTATCAGCACAGTTAACTAATCCAATTTGTGGCTGTTTGGTTTCATGTAAATGGGTTAATAGTAACTCCACGACTGTCACTGCTTCTCGATGTGATACCGGCGGATCACTAATGACTTTACTATATGCGGGGCGAAGATTACTGCAGGCTTTACTGAAGCGAACTCGACTTGTATTTACTGACTTTTTGATTATGGCGTTAATATCAAACGCGGGGGCCACTTCCGCAGCAACCACAGGTTGACTGATAACGGGCTCAACAAATAAATGCTGACCGTCAATCACAGTCACATAGTTAATGCCTAAGCTATTAATCAGTTCAATTTCTGCTTGGGAGCTAATCAGTACTTTATTACGAAAAAACGGATTATTAAACCACGATAACGGCAGTTTTACCGTCATACCGACCACCAGTTGTGATAACGGTATATTGATAGGCTCAGTTTTAGCCACTACTTTAGCCAAGATAAGATCCTTTTTAACCGCCATAGCAGCCGCTGGTATTGGTTTTTATTTCTGTCAGCTACTATGACTTAACATGTTTTACTTATTCACCTTTATCGAGTCGGTTATTTCTGTTGCAATAACTTTATTAGACACGCCTCGATTATGTTTGGCTGACTCGACAATCTTTTGAGTATGCTGCGCGGCTTGTGACTGTTCATCTGGCTCATAAAGTTGAGCATCTTGTTGTTCTTTCGCCATGGCAAGTTCAGCTTCTACTGCCATATAATCGGCTTCATTTTGCCAATCTTTAAAATAATGCTGCAATCGTTTTGATTTTAATAAATAAATAGCTGACCAAAAGATAAATAATGCATCAAGTGCAAAGCTGACTTTGAAAACAAAATGATCGTGAACCAGGCGTTGGCTAAGTAATAAAGCATCAACAATCAGTAGTAGCCATAGAATGTACTTAATCTGATTAAATAGCGGCCTTAATACCTGTGGGCTGCGTTTTCGCTCCGCAATCACTAATCCATAAATAATTACCGCACCAACCCCGCTCGCTAATGCCAGTAAAAAATCGCTTTTTTCAGGATAAAATAGTCTCACGAGCCCAGTGCGATCGTTAAATTGGGTTAACGATGCAATAAAGACACACCAACCACGGGCGAGAAAGATCAGCATTAAATACAAAAATATCGGCGGTTTTATATGGCCCTTGTCATCAAGCCAAGTGATATTGCTAAAATTCACAGGGTATCCAGTTTATTAGGTAAAGGCTTACTTGCTTAGTTCGAAGCTAGGTAAGCCTTAACTTATGCTATTAATAAATTGCCAGTAGCTACTTTTTAAGATTATTTAAAGCGACTAATTGTTAGTGATTAGTGTTTATTAATTAATAATTAGTGACTTAGCAAATCTAATAAGCCTTGTTCATCAATCACTTTCACGCCTAAGTCTTGGGCTTTGGTTAACTTAGAACCTGCAGCCTCCCCCGCGACTAAACAGTCGGTGTTTTTAGAAACACTGCCGGCCACTTTTGCCCCCAGCGCTTGTAACTGCGCTTTAGCATCGTTGCGATTTAACTGAGTTAAGGTACCTGTTAATACCCAGGTTTGGCCTTTAAGGCTTAAGGCTGACTCATCAACGGCTTCAAGAGCAGGCCAATTTACACCCGCAGCGACTAACTTATCAATCACTTCAAGGTTATGGGGCTGAGCAAAAAAATGCGCTATATGTTTGGCAACAATCACGCCGACATCATCCACTTCAATTAACTCATCAATGCTGGCCGCTTTAATGGCATCAAGGGTTTTATAATGGCTGGCTAAATTGGCTGCGGTGGCTTCACCAACTTCACGAATACCTAAGCCATAAATAAATCTTGATAAGGTTGTGGTTTTGGCATCATCAATGGCGGCAACCAGCTTAGTCGCCGACTTCATTGCCATACGTTCTAGCATGGTGATCATCGATGCTGTAAGGGTAAACAGCTCAGCAGGGCTTTGTACTAATTCTTTATCAATCAGTTGCTCAACCACTTTGTCGCCCATGCCATCGATGTTTAATGCTTTGCGAGAGGCAAAATGTTTAATGGCTTCTTTACGCTGGGCTTCACAAAATAAGCCACCACTGCAACGTGCTACCGCTTCACCTTCAAGCCGCTCGACTAAACTGTCACACACTGGGCATGCTGTCGGGAAGGTAATCTCTTTAGCATCATCAGGGCGCTTTTCAGCCACAATGGCAACAATTTGCGGGATAACATCACCCGCGCGGCGAATAATCACCGTATCGCCGACTTTTACGCCTAAACGCGCAATTTCATCAGCATTGTGAAGCGTGGCATTTGATACAGTAACACCGCCAACAAACACCGGTTTTAAACGCGCAACTGGGGTTACTGCGCCAGTACGGCCGACTTGAAAATCAACCTCTTCAAGTAGCGTCATCTCTTCTTGCGCGGGAAACTTATAGGCGATGGCCCAGCGCGGCGCTCTAGCGACAAAGCCTAAGGTTGTTTGTTTGGCAATATCATTTACTTTAATTACCACTCCGTCTATCTCGTAAGATAAACTGCTGCGGCGCGTCATAATATCGCTATAGTAAGCAAACACTTCAGGTAAGCTGTCACAGACTTTAACTTCTTGACTAACAGGTAAGCCCCATTGTCTTAATTGGGTAAGCTGGCCAAAGTGACTCTGTGCCATTGGCGAGCTTTCACCTTCGACCACACCTAGAGCATAAGCGTAAAATCCTAATGCGCGGGTGGCGGTGATTTTGCTGTCTAATTGACGAATACTGCCAGCGGCGGCATTACGTGGGTTAACAAAAGTCTTCTCGCCTTTGGCCTGTTGACGCTGATTAAGCGCATCAAATGCTGCTTTAGGCATGATCACTTCCCCACGCACCTCCATCAGTTCAGGGAAATCATCACCCCGAAGCTTTAACGGAATCGAGTTAATGGTGCGCACATTATCTGTGATGTCTTCACCTACGCTGCCATCGCCTCGCGTTGCTGCGCGCTCTAATACGCCATTACGATATAAAATACTCACCGCTAGACCATCAAGCTTTGGCTCACAGCAGTAACTGACCGTATCTACTTTATCACTAATACGTTTATTAAAGGCTTCAAAGTCTGCTTGCTCAAAGGCATTATCTAAACTGAGCATCGGCTTTAAATGGGTAATTTGATCAAACTTGGCCAGTGGCGCGCCGCCAACTCTTTGGGTGGGAGAATCAATGCTAATCAACTCAGGATGAGCCGTTTCAAGCGCGATAAGGCGCTGCATTAAACGGTCATACTCAGCATCAGGAATACTCGGCGCATCATCCACATAATAAAGAATATTATGACGGTGTAGTTCACTGCTAATTTGCTGTATTTCTGTTTTATTGTCTTGCATAAAATCACTCATCTAAAAAGCAAACAAGGCCGCAAGTGCGGCCTCATTGTAAAATATAATAAAATTTAAGAAACGGCTCGAATTCGGCTTAAGTATGCTTGTTTATTAGTATCAGTCCAGGCGTTACGCTTGTCGTCTAACACTTCAGCGCCTAAGTCATCAGCCAGTTGCTGGGCTGAATTAAGCATAATTGAGAAATTTCTTAACGCATCGCCATGGCAAGGCAATGTCATAAATAACACCACACCTTGAGTGGCAAACTGTTCCATATTGTCAGGGTCAAATACCCCAGGCTTTAACATGTTAGCCATGGAGAATAGCACTTTTCCATTACCGGCATTATCTTGATGACGATGGAAAATATCCATATCGCCGAATTTAAAGTTAAGCGATAACAAACAAGGTAAAAGCTCGGCGCCTTGTAATTGTTCACCGTCACGGGCAACCACATGCAGTACTAATACATCTTGCGGCTCGCCAAGTGGCTCTTCTACTGGCTCAGCCTTTGGCGCAGTTTCGACAACAGGAGTGAGCGGCTCTTGTGCTAAGGTTTGATGTTCTGGCGAATGAACACTCGCAGAGCTCACATTAGATTCAGCTTTGGTTACTGAGGCTTTTTCAATAGGGTCGTCAATAAACGGTTCATTAGAGTCATCATTAAACTCTTCACCAAACAGCGCTTGCTGGGTTGGTATATGCTCTGGTTCTTTGGCAGCGGTAGTCATTACGGGATCTTTTCTACCCGGATGGTAACTTGGCGCTTGCACATTCACTGCTGATTGGTTTTGTAGGCCAATGCCCTTTTTTGAACCCGCTGCAGTAATTTCTAGCTCTGCACTATCAAGTTGACTGCTGCTTACATTAGGCTTTAAATGTGGGCTAACCTTCGACTGTCTCATAACAGGCTCAACTGAGACCTCGTCAGCTTTAACCCGTCTCACTTCACCAATACCATCAGCGTCAAACCCCTGTGAGTCACGCTGCTCTGCTTGGCCTTTATAAAACCCCGTCATTGGGTTGTCTTTTAACGTTTTAGGTTGTTGTTTACGAATAGACCAAAACCCATGTACCAATACTGCGATAATCGCTATTGCGCCTAGTATTGACAAAACCAGTTGAAAATCTTCCATTGGTGACCCTGTAATCCTATTTATTCTATTTATTCAGCGTCGGCAAGTGCCACCGCTTCTTCGATATCGACTGCGACTATACGTGAAACGCCCGGTTCATGCATAGTGACACCTATTAATTGATCAGCCATTTCCATGGTGATTTTATTATGGCTAATATAAACAAACTGCACACTCTGTGACATCTCTTTTAATAAGCGGCAAAAACGCTCAACGTTGGCATCATCTAAGGGTGCATCAACTTCATCAAGCATACAAAATGGTGCTGGATTTAGTCTAAATATGGCAAATACTAATGATAAAGCGGTTAAGGCTTTTTCTCCACCACTAAGAAGGTGAATAGTACTATTCTTCTTGCCGGGTGGTTGCGCCATAATGGTCACACCCGTTTCAAGTAAATCATCATCCGTTAAGGCTAAATAGGCTTTACCACCGCCAAAAACCTTAGGGAATAACTTTGATAAGTCCGCATTGACCGCATCATAAGTGGTTTTAAATCGAGTGCGAGTTTCCTTATCGATTTTACGAATGGCCTCTTCAAGTGTGGCTAAGCCTTTATTTAAATCATTATCTTGATTATCTAAATAAGCCTTACGTTCACTTTGCTGCTCAAACTCTTCGATTGCCGCGAGGTTAATGGCCCCTAAATGACTGATTTGAGCTCTTACTTTATCAAGGTTTCGCTGCCATACAATGACTTTAGCTGTTTCAGGAATATGCGCTATCACATCTTGAATCTTTATCTGTTGTTCTTCAAGTAACTGAAATTGGCCATCGGCCTGACCTTTTAATCCTTCACGACGTAACTTTAACCCGCTGAGAGACTGAGTCAAGTTTTGCAGTGCACCAAGCTGTTGTTTTTGAATCAATACCGCACTATCGAGCCGAGTTTGTAACTCTGCCTGCTGTGTACGATTTGAATTCAGTAATTGTTGTTTAGCTTGCTGAATGTCGAGTTGCGCGTTTAATTGTGTTTGCAGCTGTTGTAATTGCTGCTCACCTAAACTGGCATTAGTTTGCTGCGAAGATTCCCGCAGCTGCTTGATTTGCGCTGTGGTGGACTCGCTCTGCTGGGTTTGCTGGCTAATATTGGCTTGTAATACTGCTACTTGAGTGTGCAATTGTTGCATTTTTTGCCGGCAACTATTGCTATCACGCTCTTGCTGACTGCGGTTAGCTTTATAATCTCGTAGCTGCTGACTGGCAGTTTGCCAATCTTGATTTACTTGCTGCTGGGTTGCCAACTGCTGTTGATGCGTTTGCTGGGATAACTCAAGCTCGGCAGTTAATCGCTCTATCGCTTGTTGACCTGCGCCAATTTGTCCTTGCAGCTGAGCCACTTGTTCATCAAGGCTTTTTTGTCGGCGTAATCTGTCTTGTTGCTGCAGCACCAAACTGTGGCTCTGAGCATCAAGCTTACTGCAATCTAATTGCAACTGGTGATGTTTAAGTTGAGATTGACTCAATTGCGCGTGAGAATCGCCAACTTGCTGAGTTTGTAAGCTCACTTGCTGCTGCAACTGCAACAATTGCTCATTTAATTGGCTAATTTGTATTTGTAATTGCTGGTACTCATTTTTAAGTGCCAGCTGTGATTGCTTAGAGTCGGCTTTTTTAAAGACAAAGCCATGACCCACTAAATAACCATCTTGGGTGGCAAAAATGCCATCTGAGCTTAACTGCTTAAGCTGCGCTTTTGCCTCATCAACACTGGCACACCAGCTTACATGGTGAAGCCAAGGGGATAAATTAACCGCAGCGCTAATTTGGTGATTCAGCGCGCTCACCTCACCTGTGGCAATAAAACCACTCACTGATGGGCCAATTGCACCACCAGCATCAATCACTTTGGTGGCTAAAATGCCTTGCAGTAATACATCAACAGCCTTTTCCCAGCCTGGCGTTACCTCAATGGTTTGCCATAAAGCTTGCTGATCATCGTCATTGCTGGTTAGCCATTGCTCAATCAGCTCACTTCTGGCGCTTAGTGACGATAACTGCTGTTTTTGCTGCTGATAATCTTCACTTGCCTGAGCTAGCTGTTGTTGCTTATCTTCAAGTTCATCAGTGAGTTGATGTTTGATTTCATCTTCTAATTCAAGTTGCTCTTTAAGGGCGGTTAACTTGAGGTCAAGTGCGGTTAATTCAGCTTGTGAGTCAGACTCAGTATTTCGCTGCTGCTCAGCACTAAGTTCGATTAACTGCTTTTGTTGCTGCGACAGCATTTGTTGTTGATGCTGCAATTTGCTCTGGGTTAGTGCCGCTGCCATTTTGGCATTCGCCGCGCCATCAGATAACACCGATAAATGCTGCTGTAAGTCTGCCGCTTTTTGCTCAACATCTTGCAGCTGAGCATCAATAACGCCCAGTGCTTGTTCTGCTGCAACAAGTTCAGGTTTGCCCTCAGCTAACTGCGCCGTTAATTGTTGCTCTTGCAGCATCAAGGTTTGCAACGCATTACTAGCAACTTGCTGCTGCGAAATGAGATCTGCTAATTGTTTTTCCAGCTGATTATCTTGTAGCTGTTGATGTTTAAGCTGTTGTTCAAGCTTAGCGATTTCTGTGCCTGCTTGATAATACTCGGCCACCAGCTGTTGCTCAGCAGCGGTTAATTCTGCAATTTGGGTTTTAAGCTGAGTAAGGGTTAATTCAGTGGTTTCACCATCTGCATTGGCAGCAGCTAAATTAACTTCAAGTTGTAAAATCTCTTGAGCAATATTGTCGCTTTGGTTTTTAAGCTCTTGATAGCGCATCACCAACAATTGCGCATGTAAGTCACGTTCTTGTTGCTTAAACTCACGATATTGCTTGGCGGCCTGCGCTTGTTGTTCAAGCTTGTCGATTTGGCTACCGAGCTCTAAGCGAATATCGCCCAATCGCTCCAAGTTTTCACGCGTATGACGAATACGGTTTTCAGTTTCACGGCGGCGTTCTTTATAACGGGAAATGCCTGCTGCTTCTTCAATAAAAACCCGCAGTTCTTGGGGTTTAGATTCAATAAGACGCGAAATCGTCCCCTGCTCGATAATGGCATAACTTCGTGGGCCCAAACCTGTGCCCATAAATAAATCGGTAATATCTTTACGGCGACACTTTTGACCATTCAAAAAGTAATTTGAGTCACCATCGCGACTGACTTGTCTTTTTACCGATATTTCTTGATAACTGGCATATTGGCCTGCTAATCGACCATCGAGATTTTCAAAGCTCAACTCAATGCTGGCAACTGACACGGGTTTTCTGGCGCTAGAGCCATTAAAAATCACATCCATCATCGAGTCGCCACGCAAATGCTTAGCAGAGCTTTCGCCTAGCACCCAGCGCACGGCATCAATGACATTGGATTTACCACATCCATTGGGGCCTATAATGGCCGTTAAAGGTTGGTTGAAGGGAATTTTGGTGGAGTCAACGAACGACTTAAAGCCAGCAAGTTTTATTTGTTTTAATCGCATTGTGCTTGTGAAGTTGTTCCAGTGAGATTGATTAAGAAGCGTCGATGAATAATCATCTCGTCTGCGTAAGACGGATAAAGTACAACTTTACCAATCGCGCTGCATTTTGTAACGATTTTTATGACTTAAACACACTTTAAGGCTTGTTTTCCGCTCAATGCATCACCACAATCATCATAACTAGTTTTTTCAAGGATGTAATCGATGCCAATTAAACCAATGAAAAGTGGTGTTAATTATTTTATGGATGGGTTTAAGCTCATAAAACAACCGGGGCTACGAACCTTTGTCTTCATTCCATTAATGGTTAACTTAGTTTTATTCTCAACGGTCATTTATTTTGCCATTGGTAAATTAGATGAAATGTTTGCTTGGATGAACGGCCAAATCCCCGAATACCTCACATGGTTAAATTTTTTCCTGTGGCCACTGGCGGTTGTTAGCTTATTAGTGGTGATGTCTTTTATCTTTAGCTCAGTGATGAACTGGATAGCTGCGCCCTTTAATGGCCTGCTGGCTGAAAAAGTTGAGATGCACTTAACCGGTAAGTCACTTAACTCTGGCACAACGGTAGATTTAATTAAAGATTTACCGCGAATAATGGGTCGAGAGTGGACTAAATTAAAATACTACCTGCCTAGAGCATTACTGTTTCTAGTGTTATTTATCGTGCCTGTTGTTGGCCAAACCGCCGCGCCCGTTTTATGGTTTTTATTCAGTGCATGGATGATGGCAATTCAGTATTGCGACTTCCCATTCGATAACCATAAAGTGCCGTTTGAGGATATGAAGTTTGCCCTCAATCAAACTAAAGGCACCAGCTACACCTTTGGCGCCACAGTAACGCTGTTTTCAATGATCCCGATAGTGAACTTTATCGTCATGCCAGTAGCTATTTGCGGCGCCACCGCCATGTGGGTTGATAAATACCGTGATGCTTATAAGCATCCAGAAATAGCACCTGAATAGTTTCGCAATGAGAATATCGTTGTTGATTCTGCGGTATTGATATCAAGAGGCCTCGACATTTTGTTGAGGCTTTTTATTGCATATCTGTCTCTTACTGAGGTTTGTGACTAATACTTTGATTATTTGCTGTTGCCTTTAAGTATGCATATGAGGCTAACGTTAGGAAGCGGCCTATTGAGCATGCGTCATCCTAGTTTTTAACAAGTAAATATTTATCAATTGTTAATTCCAAGCCCTCAAACGCAAGTAACAACTAAAAACATTTTAATCACATAAAATTAACGACTTTAGTATGACTTTCTGCGACAATCTCGCAAACTAACAATAAGTTACAGATTCATCATGAGAAGTATTGTGAAAAAATACCTGACAACACCTTTGTTTCTATCAAATTCCACCATTAGAAGCGCAGCTATTTTAAGCGTGTTTTTTAGCACTTTTCTGCTCCCTGCTTCTGTTATCGCTGGTGATGCAAGTCAATTTAATATCGCCATTCCAACCTTATCCGAGGCTGTAGAAATCGATGGCGAGTTGAATGAGCCACAGTGGCAACAAGCTGCCACTATGCAGCTTAAATATGAAACCTCACCGGGGGAAAACATTGCCGCCCCCGTTAGCACTGAAGCGAAAATATTTGCCACAGAAACCAGTTTGTTTGTTGCCTTTTTGGCTAATGACCCAAACCCTGAACAGATCCGCAGTAATTTACGTGACCGCGATAGCTCATGGGGTGATGATCAAGTGGGTATTAAGCTCGACACCTTTAATAATGCCCGCCTTGCCTATCAGTTTTTTATCAACCCTTATGGGGTTCAAAATGACTCTATTGAAAATGAGTTAACAGGTGAAGAAAGTGATGCCTGGGACGGTATTTGGTATGCTAGTGGTCAGATCACAGCCCAAGGTTATCAAGTTGAACTAGAGCTACCATTAAGACTATTTAACTTTGATGACAATAAAGACCTGCAAACTTGGGGCATTGAATTAATTCGCTTTTACCCAAGAAATGAAACCCATCGTATATCAAGCCATAAAATTGATCGTAATGTGTCATGTCAATTATGCCAACTCGGCACCGCAACAGGCCTTGAAGGCGCTAAGCAAGGTAAAGATATTCAAATTACGCCATCAGTGGTGGCAACCAGTAATAATCAACGTAATCTTAATCCTAACCAGCCTTGGGAAGATGATAATCATGTTGAAGCTGGGCTCGATTTACGTTGGGGCATCACCCCTACAACGTTATTAAATGCCACCATTAATCCTGACTTTTCCCAAGTAGAAGCCGATTCTGGTCAGCTAGATGTTAACAATACTTTTGCGTTATTTTACCCTGAAAAACGTGCTTTCTTTTTAGATAATAAAGATTATTTCGATACCCAATTAAGCCTATTACACACTCGTAATATTGCCTCACCCGACTATGGGGTAAAGCTTACCAGTAAAACTGATGATCACACTTTAGCTGTGTTGGCGGCTAATGACGAAAATACCCAGTTTTTAATCCCGGGTAACTTAAGCTCAGATATCGCCACCATTAACGAAGAAAGCTATAACCTTGCAGCAAGGTACCGCTTTGATCCCAACAAGAAGCTATCTTTTGGTGGTCTGGTTACCGCTAAAACCTCAGAGAATTACCATAACTATGTTGCCAGTGTTGATATCAAGTATCAGCCCACTGAGCAAGATACTTTTACCGGGCAATATGTATTTTCAGACACGCAATATCCTGATGATTTGTTTCAACAGTTTTGCCAAGGCGAGGATTGCAGCGCACCGCCACAAAGCTGTGAGTTGGGTAATTGTGAATACAATGAACGCGTGCAACGAACTAACAAGCAAGATAACTTTTCCGACAGTATGTACCGGGTAAGCTACGACCATATTCGTCGTAACTGGCGCGCCTTTAGCCGTTATGAATCCATTGGTGAAGACTTTAGAGCTGACTTAGGTTTTATTGACCGAATTGATGCCAGTAAGTTTGTCGTCGGCGGTAATTATGTTTGGTACCCAATGGAAAACTTTTTCAACAAAGTGGTATTTGGCGGCGATTGGGACATTACCCACAATCAAAATAATGAAAAAATTGAACAAGAAGCTGAGGTGTATATTGAGTTTAACGGCGGCTTACAAAGTTACATCTCAACCGGTTTTGTTCACAAAGACCGCGTAGGTAGACGCCATGATGGCTCATCACTGGCCATTGATGGCAATACCACCATGTACGATATTAATTTCAATTGGTTGTACGCCAACTTTACCCCGATACAGTCACTGAAATTAGAAATTGATATGAACTACGGTGATGATATTGATTACGCCAACGACCGTGCGGCTACTGTGACTATGTTTAACCCAGCGGTGGAGTGGAAGGTGACTGAGTCAATCATCTTAGATGTGAATCATCGCTACCAAACCCTTGATGTTGATGAAGGTACTTTGTTTACCGCTAACCTGACTGATTTACGTCTCAATTGGCAAATCAGCTTAAATAGTTTTTTACGTTTAAGCAGTGTCTATACCGATATTGAGCGCGATCCAAGTTTATATCAATACCAATCGCCGAATAAGCAAAGTCAGAATTTAGGCAATGAAATTTTATATGGCTATAAGCTAAATCCACAAAGTGTATTTTATCTGGGTTATTCCGACGGCTTGGTTGCTACCGATGAAATCGATTCATTAACCCAAAAAGATAAAACCTACTTTATGAAAGTAAGTTATGCCTGGTTACTGTAGTTATTAGTCGTTAGTTGTTTAAGATTTTACCCATTGATGATCAAAAAGACTGCCTTGGCAGTCTTTTTGATTTAGTTGAAAGTACACACAGTTAAAATTAAGTCTTCTCTAAAATAATACTGCCAACAGAGTAGCCTGCTCCAAACGAGCAAAGCAGACCTAAATCACCAGTTTTAAAGTCCTGATTATATTTATTAAAAGCAATAATCGAGCCCGCTGAAGCCGTGTTTGCGTATTCATCTAATACCACTGGTGCCTGCGCTGCATCCACATTGTCACCAAGCAGTTTACGCACCACAAACTGATTCATATTGATATTGGCTTGATGTAACCACAAGCGTTTAAATTCATTAGCTTGTATCTGCTCTTGTTCGAGTTGCTTGTCTAAATGCTGATAAATCATTGGCAACAACTCTTTAAATACCTTGCGCCCTTGTTGATGAAACAACTTATCACTGCTGTTAGCATTGAGCGGATCACAGCGATTCATATGGCCAAAATTACTGCGGATATTATTAGAGTAATCAGTAACGCATTTGCTCGACAGCACATTAAAAGCAAACTCAGTGTGAGCATTGTTCGCTTTTTCAACCACAACTGCGGTTGCGACATCGCCAAAAATAAAGTGGCTATCGCGATCGCGATAATTAACCTGCGGCGAACATATTTCAGGATTAATCACCAATACCCTAGATGCTGTACCTGACTGCACGGCATTGATCGCATTGACTATGGCAAATGTAGCTGACGAACACGCCACCAACATGTCGTAGGCAAAGCCCTTTGTGCCCATGGCTTGCTGAATTTCGATAGCAATTGCAGGGTATGAGCGCTGAGTATAAGCACAGGCAACAATCACTAAGTCAATGTCACTGGCGAGCAGTTTAGCCTGTTCTAAGGCTTTATTCGCCGCCGCGATACCCATTTCAGCCTGCATAGATAATTCGGTACTTGGGCGATCTTTTATCAAAGGCATCATGATGTCAGGCTCTAAAATGCCCTCTTTGACCATCACATAACGCTGCTTAATTCCTGAGGCTTTTTCGATAAATTCAGCCGATGAGTGGGCTAATGCGTTTAATTCACCATTCGCGATTAAGCTAGCATGCTGGCTGTTATATTGGTCGACGTAACGATTAAGGCTTGTTACTAGCTCTTCATTACTAATGCTATGGGGTGGGGTGTAAAGTCCACTTCCTGAAATCACCACTTTGTTCATATTATATCTGCCATTAAGGTATTGGGGAGTAACAAGTTTCCCACCTCGACATTGCCATACTGATAACTTTTGGCCATCTGGTTAATACAGGGAAAATTTTACAATTAAAACAAGTCTATTGGGTTCTGGCATTTTCGCTAAGCACTAATTGACGATTTGCTAAAGGTCTGACCATCTAAGCGAGTAATAATGTGCTTAACTGTTGCAGCAAAAGTAAATGATTGTTAATTAAGAAGATGCTTTATTATTATAGTAGAGTTTGCTTTAATAACTAAAAGGAATAACGAATAACTAACTGTCACTGTTAAAGCCACCTAAACCGATTATCATTAGACAATGCAAACAAGGAGCTAAACCATGAGCAACATTTACGAAGACAATTCATATACGCTAGGTAATACCCCACTAGTGCGCCTTAATCGAGTAAGCAATGGTAATGTGCTAGCAAAAATAGAAGCACGCAATCCAAGTTTCAGTGTTAAGTGTCGTATCGGTGCCAACATGATTTGGGATGCCGAAAAGAAAGGTACCCTCAAAGCTGGTATCGAATTAGTTGAGCCAACCTCAGGTAATACTGGTATTGCACTAGCTTATGTTGCTGCCGCGCGCGGTTACCAGCTAACACTTACTATGCCAAACACCATGAGCCTTGAGCGCCGCAAATTATTAAAAGCATTAGGTGCTAACCTTGTGTTAACTGAAGGCGCTAAGGGCATGAAAGGCGCGATTGATAAAGCAGAAGAAATTCGTTTATCTGATCCTTCAAAGTACCTTATTCTCGGTCAATTCAGTAACCCTGCGAACCCAGAAATTCATGAAAAAACCACAGGCCCAGAAATCTGGAATGACACCGATGGTAAAGTCGATGTATTCGTAGCAGGTGTTGGTACTGGCGGTACTATTACGGGTGTGAGCCGTTACTTAAAAAGTCAGAATAAAGATATTGTGTCAGTGGCGGTTGAGCCAGTTGATTCTCAAGTTATTGCTCAAGCTAAAGCAGGTGAGCCTCTGCAACCTGGACCGCACAAAATTCAAGGTATTGGCGCAGGTTTCATCCCTGGCAACTTAGATTTAGATTTGGTTGATCTTGTGCAAGCTGTTAGCAATGAAGATGCAATTGATATGGCGCGCCGCTTAATGAAAGAAGAAGGTATCTTAGTGGGTATTTCTTCAGGTGCAGCTGTAGTTGCAGCGAATCGTATTGCTGAACTGCCAGAGTATGCAGGCAAAAATATTGTTGTTATTTTGCCTTCAGCTGCAGAGCGTTACTTATCATCAGCACTATTTGCTGGCGAATTTAGCGATAGCGAAAACGTACAGTAACCATATTTAGTGACTGATTGCTAAAAATCGCTAAACACTTTAAAAGCTCTGCATTTGCAGAGCTTTTTATTGCTTTAAACAAACGTAACTACCTGCACATAAGTAAGTTTCAATTCAACTATCTGCAACTTCTAAGGCGTGTGTCCCAAAAATGCATTATCCCGCCCTAGCATGTCGTTAACAAGCTCAACATCTAGAGCTAGATCAAGCTCCTATTTAATAGTGTTTGCTAATATCGCAGCACTTTTTCTCCTGCTGCTAGAGCAATCTTCATTTTATGTCTTTTTATCAATCACCGAAAAAAATATCCGCCTACGATGCTAAATTCGAAGCACAAAAAATAGCCTTCGCACCTGTAAGCTTTCAAGTGGCCCGTTGCCTTAGCCAATTCGGCCTACTGGCACAAATTGATGCAGCAGGCGATCAAGGTATTAGCTTAGCGCAGTTAGTAAATGATGCTGACGTATCTGAGTATGCTATTCATGTTTTGCTAGATATGGGTCTAAGTATGGGTCTACTTTGGTGCAAAGATGAGCGTTACCGCTTAGATAAAACAGGACATTTCTTATTACATGATGATATGGCTGCAAAGAATCTTAACTTTATTCACGATGTCTGTTACCAAGGTTTGTTTGAATTAGAAGCATCTCTTCGTAATGGCAAAGCTGAAGGCTTAAAATACCTTGGCGATTGGGACACCATTTACCCGGGATTAAGCCAATTACCTGAGCAGGTTAAACGCAGCTGGTTTGAGTTTGACCATTACTATTCCGATCATGCGTTTGATAGTCTTTTACCGTTAATTTTTCGATCTAAGCCACAACATATTGTTGATGTGGGCGGCAATACAGGTAAGTGGGCGTTTGCTTGCACAGGCTATGATGACCAAGTCAACATCACCATTATGGACTTGCCGGGGCAGTTAACTGTAGCGATGGAAAATGCCAAGATAAATAAGGTTGCCGATCGAGTGCATCCACTTGAAACCGATTTGCTTGATAGTGATAAACCTTTCTATCAACATGCTGATTTATATTGGATGAGCCAATTCTTGGATTGTTTCTCAAAACAGCAAATTGTCACTATTTTAAAACGCGCCGCTGCTGCTATGCGCTCTGATAGTGAGTTGTGTATCTTAGAGACTTACTGGGACAGACAACCATACGAAGCGGGTGCCTACTGTGTTAACGCCACCTCACTATATTTTACTGCAATAGCGAATGGTAATAGCCGCATGTATCACAGTAAAGATATGCTAAAAATGATCAGTGAAGCAGGCCTTTATGTGGATGAAGATATAGATAACATTGGCATAGGTCATACTTTGTTACGCTGTAAGAAAAAGCCTTGTTAAGCTCATTTTTAAGTTAATGACTTATTTAGTCGTTATCACAATAAAAAAACGGCATCAATTCATTGATGCCGTTTTTAATAAATGCCATTTATAATAAATAATATCGCGCCTTGTTTAACTGAAGCCTAAATAATGGGCCGTAATCACTGCAATGCTCGAAAGCACCATTAGCGCTACCATAAAGCGCCAAATAAACTTAACCCAATCACCCCAATCCACTCGGCATACGCCTAAAGTCGCCATCAGCGACGCTGAAGTAGGCACTAACACATTGGTAAAGCCGTCGCCTAACTGAAACGCCAGTACTGATACTTGACGAGTCACACCCACAAGATCTGCCAGTGGCGCCATCAAGGGCATGGTTAACGCCGCTTGGCCTGAGCCTGAGGTGACGAAGAAATTAAATACCGACTGGAATAACAACATAAACCAAGCAGATAAGGCATTCGGTAGCTGGCCAATCACGCTACCTGCACTGTGCAAAATACTGTTTAGCACACTCGGTTCTGTTGCCCCCCCACTGCCAATTAATAATAAAATGCCAGAAGCTAAACCCACTAATAGTGCAGGCTCGAGCATGGTGCCTGCACCTTGCTTAAAGCTTTGAGCTACTTTATTCATGGTTAAGCCGTTTAGGTTGAACAATATGCCAATAATACCGACTACAATGCCCATGGTAAAAAACTGGCTGGCAATTTCAGGAATAAACCACGCATGAGCAATCACGCCCCAGATAACCCAGCCTATGGTTGCTGCAATGGTTAGTAATACCAATATGTCACCCATATTAAAGCGACTGTCTTTTACTGTTCCTTGCTGGTTATCTCTAAAATGCTGATCACTATGAAAACTAAACGACAAGCTGGGTTGCTTTTGAATTTTACTGGCGTAGCGCATGGTAAAAATAATCCCAATTAAGGTAAAGCCAACCCAAAGCCCAAAGCGTACCCCTGCCCCAGATAATACCGGCACCCCTGAAATGCCTTGAGCAATCGCCACACTAAATGGGTTCATCCACGAACTGGCAAAACCAATTTGTGTCGCAACGTAAGTCACCATCACGGTACATATGCCGTCGTAACCAAGGCGGATCATTAACGGGCAAATGATAATTGCAAAGGCGATTGCCTCTTCGCCCATACCAAAAACCGCCCCGCCTAAAGAAAATAAACTAAAGATAACCGGAATAAATAACTGCTCGTTGCCCTTGGTTTTATCGATTAAGCGTAAAATACCGTTATCAATGGTGCCAGTGGCCATCACCACTCCAAATGAGCCGCCGATCACTAACATGAACATAATCACGCCAATGGCACTGCCCCACTTAGAACCAGAAACTAAGCCTTCAAAGGCGAAGTTAAAAAAGCCCATGCCACCATCACCTTTAAATAGCCCCATTGGGCTAAGTAGTGGCTCACCTTGTTCATCTGTTGCATAGCTAAACGAATTAGGGTCGACAACACTGCGTGTCTTTTCCACACCATCGACAACATAATGTGCCTCTTGGGTAGTAAAGGAGCCAATGGGCACCACATAGGTCAACAGTGCTGCAGCAAAGGCAACAAAGAATATGATCACTAAGGTATCAGGCATTACTTTGGTTGTTTGGGGGGGATTACTGGCTATTTGTTGCTCTAACATTTCATTACCACTGTTATTGTTATTGTTATTATCAGGTAGGTTTTATTTATAAAATACTAGCATTTAAATAGTCTTAAATATTGCAGACTTTTAGTTAAAATATCTAAAAATGGCAGGTTAACAATATATTAGCGCATAAAAAGTAGCCTTAAAGCATATTCGTTTGTTATTGAAAAAGTTTAATCGAATAAAAACCAGTCAACAATAAAAGCCTGATGATATTATTGCTTGATATCAAATGCTGCTGAGTTTGAAATTGCTTTGGTAAAAAAGGCTAGCTACAAAAATGCCCAGCAAAGGCTGGGCATTCAAATTAAGACTGACAGTAGTTCTATGCAGACTTCATACTCTAAGGGGCTTAATCGTTTTTAGGCTCAACACGGCTTGTAATAGTGCCGTGACTTGCGCCGTCAGTGCCAAGGGTTAATTTACCTTGTTCAACTAACCAAAAGCCGATGCCAACAAACACCCCACCACCCACTATATTACCTAAGGTTACAGGGATCAGGTTATGAAACACGAAGTTACTCACAGTCAGATCGGCAAATTGTTGCGGGTCTAGGTTAAGTGCTACATAAAAACTATCCGGTGCAAATGAATGGATAGCAATACCAATTGGCACCATAAACATGTTGGCAATACTATGCTCAAAACCGCTGCTCACAAACATGGCTACAGGCAGGATCATCAGTAAGGATTTCGTCAGGAGATCTTTGGTGGCAAAGGTCATCCACACAGCTAAGCACACTAACATGTTACATAAAATACCTAAGGTAAATGCTTGTGACCAAGTGTGATGAATTTTGTGCTGTGCAAGCTTCATTGCACTTAACCCCCATTGACCATCATTGAGTTCAAACATGCGCGCACTCATGATCAGAAACACCATCAATAGTGCGCCGACTAAATTGCCCGCATAAACTCTGGCCCAACAACGTAATTGGGTCGCTGTTTTGACTTTTTTCTGCGCCCAAGGGATCGAGGTTAACACTGTACTAGTAAATAACTCTGTGCCGCACACCACAACTAAAATTAATCCTAAGCTAAACGCAATACCGCCAATAAAGCGTGTCATGCCCCAGCCCATAGTACTGCCGTTAGTCACTGTAATGTAAAACACAAATGCAATCGCAATAAATGCACCGGCAAATATCGATAACATAAATGATTGCCAAGGGCTTTTAGCAACTTTAGCTAAACCAAATGCTTCAGCATTTTGGAAGGTGGTTGGCGTCGCAGCAATTTGCTGTAGATCGCCAGATGCATTTTTCATAAAAACCCCGAGTAAAACTATAAGTTAAATTGGTATGACCAAGAGCAAAGATTAAAAAATCTACCAGCACCATGACCCAATTAGATTAACAGCCACTAATTAAGTATCAGTTTTGCTAAAAGGTGCTATAAATCAGTATAGCAAGCAATATAGGGCTAAGCAGCCTTAGCAGCACGCTTGCAAAAGGTTAGCAAGAATAGACCCAATTGATTAAATAAAAAACTTTTTGCTCAGAAACTGTTAAGCACTTAACAGTTTCACTGTTCGCATAGCCAAATTTTATTTTTTTAAGTGAAGTTAACCCAAAGCTATGTTAATCTTTGCAGGGTAAATTGGTCTTACCAATTTAGATAGATGGGAAATTTAGCTTAATCGCTATTACGATAACGGTTAAGCCAACGGATTAGATGCCCTTGCGATCATCCATCAATAGGGATCTCAATTTTTGTTCTGCTAACTTGTTTGTAATAGACATCAACTAACATCAAGTCGCAGTTCAGCAGCAGTTAATTGACGAGAAGGTAAATTACCATGACCGATAAAACAGAGTTATTTGCAAATGCGTGGCAAGGTTTTGAAGCTGGCGACTGGAAAACAGAAGTCAACGTTCGTGACTTTATTCAGAAAAACTACAACCCATATGAAGGTGATGAATCTTTCCTAGCTGGCGCTACCGCAGCTACTGAATCACTTTGGGAAAAAGTGATGGTTGGCATCAAGCAAGAAAATGCAACCCACGCACCTGTTGATTTCGACACAGAAATGGTTTCGACCATTACTTCTCATGATGCTGGCTACATCAATAAAGATTTAGAAACTATCGTTGGTTTGCAAACTGATGCGCCGCTTAAGCGTTCAATGCTGCCAAATGGTGGTATTCGTATGGTTGAAGGCTCTTGTAAAGCTTATGGCCGCGAATTAAACGCAGACGTTAAATACACTTATTCTGAATTACGTAAAACCCATAACCAAGGTGTATTCGATATTTATACTCCTGAAATTATGGCTTGTCGTAAATCTGGTATTTTAACCGGTTTACCTGATGCATATGGCCGTGGCCGTATCATTGGTGATTACCGTCGTATCGCGCTTTACGGTATTGACTACCTAATGCAAGATAAATACGCTCAATTCTCTTCACTTCAAGCAGGTTTTGAAGCTGGCGAAGATTTAACTTACACAATGCAACTGCGTGAAGAAATTGCAGAGCAACATCGTGCATTGGGTCAAATCAAGAAAATGGCAGCAAAATACGGCTGTGATATTTCTCTTCCTGCGACGAATGCAAAAGAAGCAATCCAATGGACTTACTTTGGTTACCTTGCAGCTGTTAAGAGCCAAAATGGCGCAGCAATGTCATTGGGCCGTACTTCTACTTTCATCGATATCTTCGTTGAACGTGACATCGCTAACGGTGTTATCACTGAAGAACAAGCACAAGAAATGGTTGACCATTTCGTAATGAAACTTCGTATGGTGCGTTTCTTACGTACTCCTGAATACGATGAATTGTTCTCAGGCGACCCAATCTGGGCAACTGAATCAATTGCTGGTATGGGTTTAGACGGTCGTACTTTGGTAACTAAATCAAGCTTCCGTTTCTTACACACGCTTTACAACATGGGCCCAAGCCCTGAGCCAAACATTACCGTATTATGGTCAAATGAGCTGCCACAAGGTTTCAAAAACTACTGTGCAAAAGTATCAATCGATACGAGCTCAATCCAGTACGAAAATGATGACTTAATGCGTCCTGATTTCGAATCAGATGATTACGCAATTGCCTGTTGTGTTAGCCCAATGATTGTGGGTAAACATATGCAGTTCTTCGGTGCCCGTGCCAACTTAGCGAAAACCATGCTTTACGCTATCAACGGCGGTGTTGATGAAAAACTAAAAATCCAAGTTGCACCTAAAGCAGATGCAATCACATCAGAAGTATTAGAATTTGATGATGTAATGGGTCGTTTAGACGGCTTAATGGATTGGTTAGCGACACAATACGTGACAGCACTTAACTCTATCCATTACATGCATGATAAGTATTCATACGAAGCTTCATTAATGGCATTACATGACCGTGATGTACGTCGCACCATGGCATGTGGTATCGCAGGTCTTTCAATTGCAGCCGATTCACTATCTGCAATTAAATACGGTACTGTTAAGCCAATCCGTGACGAAGACGGCATTGCAATTGATTTTGATATTTCTGGTGAATATCCAAAATTTGGTAACAATGACCCACGTGTAGATGACATCGCTTGTGACTTAGTTGAACGTTTCATGGCTAAGATCCGTACCATGAAAATGTACCGTAATGCGATTCCAACACAGTCTATTCTTACTATTACTTCTAACGTTGTATACGGTAAGAAAACGGGTACTACACCTGATGGTCGTCCAGCTGGCGCACCATTTGCTCCGGGTGCTAACCCAATGCATGGTCGTGATGAAAATGGCGCAATCGCTTCATTAACATCAGTAGCTAAACTGCCATTTGCTCACGCACAAGACGGTATTTCTTACACATTCTCTATCGTGCCAAATGCACTAGGTAAAGATGAAGTTGGACGTCGTGCTAACCTTGCATCATTGATGGATGGTTACTTCATGAGCAACGCTAACAGTGAAGGTGGTCAACACTTAAACGTTAACGTAATGAACCGCGAAATGCTTGAAGACGCGATTGTTAACCCTGAAAAATACCCACAGTTAACCATTCGAGTGTCTGGTTATGCGGTACGTTTCAACGCGTTAACACCTGAACAGCAACAAGATGTTATTACACGTACCTTTACTAAAAGCATGTAATATCAACTAAAATCGGTTGTGCTAATATAAGTGATGTCACTATTGCTAATTAGCACAACCTTTTTTCATTTGTTTGTTCGGAGTTCTCATGACCACAGGTCGCATTCACTCAATCGAGTCTTTTGGCACAGTAGATGGCCCAGGCATTCGTTTCGTTGCCTTTATGCAAGGCTGCTTAATGAAATGCCAATACTGCCATAACCGTGACACTTGGGATTTAGATGGTGGTAAAGAGGTCAGTGTTGATGAACTCATGAGCCAAATCATCAGCTACAAACCTTTCTTAAAATCAGGTGGCGTTACAGCAACTGGTGGAGAAGCGATTCTTCAAGCTGATTTCGTAAACGAGCTCTTTAAAGCCTGTAAACAAAACGATTTGCATACCTGTCTCGATACCAATGGTTTCGTTCGAAAATACACACCGATTATCGATGAACTACTCGATAACACCGACTTAGTATTGCTTGATATCAAGCAAATGAATGATGCCAAACACATTGATTTAACCAAAGTGAGCAACCAACGCACACTGCAATTTGCACAGCACCTTGCTAAACGTCAGCAAAAAACTTGGGTTAGATATGTTGTGGTTAACGGTTTTACTGAAGATATCGACTCAGCCATTGCCTTGGCAGATTTTATCAAGCCGATGACAAACGTTGAGAAAGTTGAATTACTGCCCTACCACCAGCTTGGCACCCATAAGTGGGAAGCTTTCGGTGAAACCTATCCGTTAGAAGGTGTAGAGCCGCCAAGTAAAGAAACGATGGAAGCCATTAAAGCGGTATTCGTCGAGCGTGGAATAAGTGCCAATTATTAAGTTTCGCTAACTTATGATTGACTCAGTCATTTTTAAAGTGTGTAACCCTTGAAGGCTATAGCTCTTCCCAGTAACTGCGATCTAAACGGTCAAAGGCCACTTTTAAAATCACTGCCATATCTAAGTAACACGCTTTAGGGCCCAACGGTTTATTGCTAATCCCCATTGCGGTTAGCTTTGCACTGAGTTGGTTAGCCCAATCAAATAAGGTCAGTGGCAACGGGTGTCTTGCACGCCAGCCCAACCACAGCAAGCCTTGAACAGGTAAGCTGATAAAAAATAATAAAATGGCAATGGCTTGGGGCAAAAACGCCCATCCATTGACATACACTTGGCTCATTGCAGCCAAAATAGCAAAAAAAGGCATGAACATGATGCCTAAATGGGTTGCCCTTACAACGCGGTATTCAGGGAAATAAAACCCAAGTTGTCGGATCATTGGCCACGTTTTCATATAACGTCGACCATCGCCGATGATTTTGAATACTTTTACGTTCAACGGTATGCCCTAAATCAATTAATAGATACATGCACAATAGCACACAGCCCTATTTAGCCCCAAATTTCAGCTAAATTTATCGGCTAATTTGTAAATCATTAACTATGATTGATTGTTGAAATAACAAGGTTTCACATCAATTTAAATTTTGTTCGATTAGAATGTAAAGGTCTCAACATGTCAGAAAAACTCGTATTGGTTCTCAACTGTGGTAGCTCTTCTTTAAAATTTGCCGTTATTGATGCCGTTTCAGGTGATGATTATATCTCTGGTCTTGCGGAATGTTTCGGTTTAGAAGATTCACGTATTAAATGGAAAGTAAACGGCGCGAAAAATGAAGCTAGTTTAGGTGCATTTACTGCTCACCGTGAAGCGGTTGAATTTATTGTTAAAGATATTCTTGCTGGTCAGCCAGAACTTGCTGCTCAAATCCAAGCTATTGGTCATCGTATTGTTCATGGTGGAGAGAAATACTCTCGTTCAGTGCTTATCACTGAAGATGTGATCAAAGGTATCGAAGACTGTGCATCACTGGCACCACTTCATAACCCTGCACATTTAATTGGTATTCGCGCTGCTATTGCATCATTCCCAAAACTTCCTCAAGTTGCGGTATTTGATACAGCTTTCCACCAAACCATGCCTGAGCGTGCTTATGTTTATGCACTTCCTTACAAACTATACCGTGAACATGGTATTCGTCGTTATGGCATGCACGGTACTAGCCACTTATTTGTTAGCCGCGAAGCCGCTAAAGTATTAAACAAAGACGTTGCTGATACTAATGTTGTCGTTGCCCATCTTGGTAACGGTGCATCTGTTACTGCCATTAAAGGCGGAAAGAGCGTTGATACTTCAATGGGTCTAACACCACTTGAAGGCCTAGTAATGGGTACACGTTGTGGCGATATGGATCCTTCAATCGTGTTCCATTTAGTGAACCAATTAGGTTACACCCTTGATGAAGTTCATAACTTAATCAATAAGCAAAGTGGTTTATTAGGTATTTCAGAGCTGACTAACGACTGCCGCGGTATTGAAGACGGTTATAAAGATGGCCATAAAGGCGCAACCTTAGCATTAGAAATTTTCTGCTACCGTTTAGCTAAGTACATTGCTTCTTACACTGTGCCATTAGGTCGTTTAGATGCTGTTATCTTCACTGGTGGTATCGGTGAAAACTCAGATCTCATCCGTGAAAAAGTACTTAACATGCTGCAAATTTTCAACTTCCAAGTGAATGCAGAAAAGAACACTGCAGCGCGTTTCGGTAATGAAGGGATTATCACTGAAGAAGGCAGCACAGTTGCGATGGTTATCCCAACTAACGAAGAATGGGTTATCGCAGAAGATGCTATCAAGCTGATCACTGCTTAATCGTTAATTGCTTAATTCTTTTTAAAGCCTGTTATTAAACAGGCTTTGTTCAATTTATATTAGAGGTTTTTATGTCTCGTAATATCATGTTAATTCCAATCGGCACAGGTGTAGGTTTAACCTCATTAAGCCTTGGGATGGTACGTGCCTTAGAGCGCAAAGGTGTTAAAGTTCAATTTTTCAAGCCTATCGCGCAAATCCGTAACGGCGATACCGGCCCTGAACGTTCAACCACCATTTTAAGTCACTCTCCAACGGTTAACCCGCTTGAGCCATTTTCAATGGAACATGCTGAGAACCTGATCCGTGCAGAGCAAATTGATGTACTCATGGAGCAAATCATTGCTCGCGCGAGTGAATGTGCATCAAACACTGAGACCATCGTTATTGAAGGTTTAGTGCCAACGCGTAACCACCCTTTCTCAGATGACATTAACTTTGAAATTGCTAAAGCATTAGATGCGGATATCATTTTCATCGCGACTCCGGGTAACGATTCACCTAACGGTCTAATGAACCGCTTAGAAATCGCTTATAACTCTTGGGGCGGCGTTAAAAACAAACGTCTTATTGGTTCTATCATCAATAAAATTGGTGCACCTGTTGATGAAGAAGGCGCAACACGTCCTGACTTATCAGAGATATTTGATCACACCGACATTAACAAAGCTGATTCATCAGCGATGTTCCAACTGCCAGGTAAAAGCCCATTACGCATTTTAGGCAGCGTGCCATATAACCTGGACTTAGTGTCTCCACGTGCATCTGATTTAGCCAAGCATTTACATGCCAAAATCATCAATGCCGGTGAAATGAACACCCGTCGTTTACGTAAAGTGACCTTCTGTGCCCGTAGTATTCCAAACATGGTTACTCATATGCGCACCGACTCATTATTGGTCACCTCAGGGGATCGCTCTGACGTGATTGTCGCAGCCTGTCTTGCCGCCATGAACGGCGTGAAAATTGGTGCGTTATTACTGACTGGTGGTTACGAGCCTGAACCAGAAGTCATGGCATTGTGTGAACGTGCCTTTGATACCGGTTTACCGGTATTCCTTGTAGACAGTAACACATGGCAGACATCGCTTAATATTCAACGTTTTGACCATGAAGTACCAGTTGATGACGCTGTACGTATTGACTACGTTCAAGAATATGTTGCCAGTCATATTGATCAAAGCTGGATTGAAAGCGTTACTGAAAACTCGCCAAGAGAACATCGTTTATCGCCACCAGCATTTAGATACAAGTTAACTGAACTTGCTCGCGCTGCGAAAAAGACCATTGTCCTGCCTGAAGGTGAAGAGCCAAGAACCATTAAAGCTGCCGCTATTTGTGCTGAACGTGGCATTGCCCGTTGTGTACTTTTAGGTAATGCAGAAGAAATTCAACGTATTGCTGCATCACAAGATGTGGTTTTAGGTGAAGGCGTACAAATCATCGATCCACTGCAAGCACGTGAGCGCTATGTAGAAGGTATGCTTGATTTACGTCGTCACAAAGGCCTTACTGAAGTTGTCGCTAAAGAGCAGTTAGAAGATAACATGGTGTTAGGCACCATGATGCTGGCGCAAGATGAAGTTGACGGTATCGTTTCAGGCGCAGTAAATACCACTGCCAATACCATTCGCCCACCGCTGCAGTTAATTAAAACAGCGCCAGGCTCAAGCTTAGTGTCATCTATCTTCTTTATGTTGATGCCTGATCAAGTACTTGTTTATGGTGACTGTGCGATTAACCCAGATCCAAACCCTGATCAATTAGCAGATATTGCTATTCAATCAGCTGAATCTGCTGCTGCATTTGGTATTGAGCCGCGCGTTGCGATGATCAGCTACTCAACGGGTACTTCAGGTACCGGTTCTGATGTTGATAAAGTACGTGAAGCAACCCGTATCGCGAAAGAAAAACGCCCTGACTTAGTCATTGACGGTCCATTACAATATGATGCGGCAGTGATGGAAAATGTGGCCCGTTCTAAAGCGCCTAACAGCCCTGTAGCTGGTAAAGCGACGGTATTCGTATTCCCAGACTTAAATACTGGTAATACGACTTACAAAGCGGTACAGCGTAGTGCTGATCTGATCAGTATTGGTCCAATGCTGCAAGGTATGCGCAAACCAGTAAACGATTTATCACGCGGCGCATTGGTCGATGATATTGTTTACACCATCGCATTGACTGCGATTCAAGCTAAACAAAACGAACAAGCTTAATGACTTTAAGTAGCGCGATGTAAGCTGCGCTAAGTTTTAAGCCGAAAAGCACTAACGTCTAACGCTAGTGCTTTTTTTTGGGGCCAAATTCATTTAAAACTAAGCCGTAATTACAAAAGCTGAACAATGACAGCCCTGTTATTAGGCTGTAAAACCAAAATTTAAGCTAACAAGCAGGCGACTTTACAACTTGCTACTCTCACTTCCCCTACTTAAAATACCCTGCCATTAACCGCTACCACCTTAAAAATACCTCAGTAACCTTCTATGGTAAAAAACCTATGCCATTATCAGTAAATTGCTCATCCATGCACGTCATACGTCATCGAGTAATAAAAATCTGTTGTGGTCTGTAAGCCACTAAATATCCCCAGCAAGAACGCCGCTATTCACACTGCATTTATGACATGAATCTGCATAGGGTTTCAGCATTAAACAAGGGTTGAATTTTCAACGACCTAAAAGGATTTATTACCCAAATGCAAGGATAAAATGATAAAAAAGCAAGTGAAAAGTAAAAAGATTCGAGGGGGAAATTATGATGTTATTTTTTAACCAGCATTGATAACTGTTAATTTTCATGACGTTACGCAGGCAGAATATAGTCTTCAACATAGTTGTCCACAGATTTTGTGGATAACATGAAGTTATACATAGCAGTCGAAGTATTGAGTTACTAAGATATGCCACGGCTGAGTTTTTCAGTCAAGATCTATTTAATATTTTCTGGAATATTTGCGTTATTCTTGTGTCTGAGCCTTTAAATAGCGATACTCAATCATCTTATTTTACCTTATCAACTCATCATGCATAAAATCGTTGTTATTATCTGTTTATTACTTTTAAGTGCCTGCAGTCCTTCTGAACAAAACCCTCAAGGCCGATTAGAAAAACCACTCTCCCCTGAAGAAGTATCATTGGGATTCTTTAATGCTATTTATGTTGATAGAGATATCAATCAAGCCATGATTTATGTCAATCAAGAATTAAAAGATATCATCTCCCATTACCATATTGCCTCAGCAGTACAGCGCCATGTGTTGGGGCTGTCCATGACAGAGGTTAATATGAGTGTTGACGATATCAATATCGACTTTTTCCGCAAATTTACCGATGAAGTTGATGTAAAAGTTAAAATGGAAGGCTTAAAAGGCGGCAACCCTTGGGTTGATGACCGTACCATTAAACTCATTAAAAACGGTAACCGTTGGACCATCACTGGCGTAATAACTGAAAAGGGCCGCATTGACCTGTAAGCGGTCTTTAGCCAACGTGAGTTAAGCTAGCTCGACTCGCCAATTTTAAGCATAAAAAAAGCAGCTGAGGCTGCTTTTTTTATGCTTGTGAAAGAGCTAATACTATTAGTTCGATCCGCTTATTCTTCTTCAGTAGGTAACGACTCTAAAACATCGTCTTTTACTTGGTAATAAGCATTATCATATTCATGAACTTCCATAATAACTCCTATCAATCTTAGGTCGTTTGTAAGGTGCATGGCATGTCTATAATTAGGGGTGACATTTACCAATACAGAGAAGCGCAACCATCGGTCTTCTTAAGGCTAATTGTAGCAAGCCAACACTTTTAATGATACCAATAATTACGAAAAACTTACCAAATCGTATGTTCAATATACAAGATATTCGTTTATATACGATTTTTACGCTCCTAAAACTGAAAGTCTTTCATAAAAGATCACAAATTAGCATTAAATTGTTAGAATTTTAACTTCAACAACAGATTTCACTGTCAGGGCATTTAAACACTTGTCACTCGCGGCGGCGCAAGATTTACCCATAAAAAAACGCGTAAATTACGCGTTTTTATTGGTATTTAAACTTAACAAACAGGATTAGTCACCCATCATGCCTGCTTTATATGCATGACGACCCGTTTTTCAGAAATAGGATAAGCTGTACCAAGTACCTGCGCAAAGCAAGACACTCGGTATTCTTCTATCATCCAGCGGGCTTCAAGCAGTGCTTCTGGCACTGGTTGAGTTTTAGGTACCTTGGCTAATTGCGCTGAAAGTAAGTCCTGAAGTTTACTAATGCTCACCATATGTAAGCGATCACGGGTTGGGTCAACAGGCAGCTTTTCAAGGCGATTCTCTATCGCTTTAAGGTAACGGCCGACATCAGCGAGCCGTTTCCAACCGCAATGCTCAACAAAACCTCTAAACACTAACTTATCAAGCTGGTTGTTGATGTCACTCATCGCAAAGGCAATATCTAAGCTGATTTTGCCTTTTAAGCGTTTTTTGATGCGTTGATAGATAGTCAGCACTTGCTCCACTTGCAGTGAGATTTGTTCAGCATAGCCATTAAGCTCTTGTCTAACCCAATCTTTAGCTTGCTCAAATTGCTGTTCATTGCGCACATCTAATTGTTTTTCATCAAGTAGTTGCTGCACTGATGCCGAAATTATATCGTCAATTAACAACTGTACTTGTCCAAACGGATTAAAATACATCGCAAGCTTGGCTTTGTTAGGCAATGCTTTTTGTAAATGCTTAACCGGTGACGGAATGTTAATCAGCAATAAGCGTCTTAAACCTGCTCTATGATGTCGCTCTGCCTCAAATTCATCATCAAACAGTTTAATCGACACCTGACTTTTCTCGTCAATTAGCGCTGGATATGCTTTAACTTCATAGTTGCCCCTGCGTTTTTGATATTGCTTAGGTAAGTCGCCAAATGACCAAGTAGTAATATCTTTCTTTTCAATGCCATCTTCAGCGACATTGCGAATGGCTTTAGCCACCACACCTTGCAGTTTATCTTTCAAGGCATCGAGATCTTTACCTTGATCTACCAAGCGATGTTTATCATCTTCAATTTTAAAATTCATTGTCAGATGCGCGCTTAACTGGCTTAAATCAAAATCATCAGCGCTAATACGGGTCCCTGTCATTCTTAATAACTGTTTGCACATAGAATCAAGCATTGGCATTGCAAACGGCTCCATCGCTTGTACACAAGCTCGGCCATAATCAGGTGCGGGTACAAAATTACGACGCAGGGTTTTAGGTAATGATTTAATCAGCGCCACTACTTTTTCTTCGCGTAACCCCGGCACTAACCAATCAAAGTCTGCAGTATCAATTTGGTTAATTAACGCCACAGGAATATGAATAGACACGCCATCATCAACCGCCGCGGGCTCAAAGTGATAACTCACTTTTAAGCCCAAGTTGGCTTTATGCCAAATCTCAGGAAAATCCAATGCTGAAACATGGTCAGCACTGCGCTGCATTAACAGCTCTTGGTTAAAATCAAGTAACTCAGGTGAGGCTTTACGGGCTTCTTTCCACCATTTAAAAAATAGTGGCGCGTTATAAATCCCTTGCGGAATTATCGGTTCGTAAAAATCCACCAGCACTTGTTCATCAACTAAAATATCGCGGCGACGTGATTTGTGCTCTAGGGATTCAATATCATTAAGTAGCTGCTGGTTTTTAACAAAAAACGGTTCTTTGGTTTGTAACTGCCCTTCTGCTAATGCGCTGCGAATAAATATCTCCCGCGCTTCCACAGGTTCTATCGGGCCATATTGCACTCGGCGGCGATTAACCACGGTTAAGCCGTAAAGCACTTGGTTTTCAAAAGCGATAACACTAGCGGGTTTGGCTTCAAAGTGCGGCTCGATATGATTTTTCTTAATCAAATGCGCAGCAAGAGGCTCTAACCATTCAGGCTGAATTTTGGCGCAGCAGCGAGCAAATAAACGCGAGGTTTCAGTTAGCTCTGCTGCCATGATCCACTTAGGGCCTTTTTTAGCCAGTGGTGACCCCGGGAACACAAAAAACTTACGGTTACGGGCACCAAGGTACTCGTTATTGGCATCTTTAAAACCAATATGACTCAACAAACCTGACAATAAGGCTTTATGCAGGTTGTCATAACTTGCAGGGGTATCATTTAAACGCCACTTTAAGTCATGCACGGCTTGTTTAAGCTGGGTGTATAAATCTTGCCATTCACGTACCCGTAAATAGGCTAAATATTCTTCACGGCACTGCTTTCTAAATTGGCTTGCCGATAACTCGTTTTTTTGATCTTTAATGTAATTCCACAAATTAACCCAACTGGCAAAGTCAGAGTCTTTATCGGTATAACGTTTGTGACACTCGTCCGCCGCTTGCTTCTTATCTATGGGTCTTTCGCGTGGGTCTTGAATCGACAAACCAGCAGCAATAACCATCACTTCATGTAGACAATTCATATCTTTTGCTTCAAGCACCATACGGGCTAAGCGAGGATCTAACGGGATTTTAGCGAGATTTCGACCCAAGTTTGTCAGCACCAGATCTTTGCGCTGCTTTTTAACCGCCTGTAGCTCTTCAAGCAATAAGAAACCATCACGGATGTGTTTCTCTTCTGGCGGCTGAATAAACGGGAATCCAGCGATATCGCCTAAACCAATGGCTAACATCTGCAAAATAACCGATGCTAAGTTAGTACGCAGGATTTCAGGGTCGGTAAATTCCGGACGCTGCATAAAATCCATTTCATCGTATAAACGAATACAAATACCCGCCGCAACACGACCACAACGACCTTGGCGCTGATTAGCACTGGCTTGTGATATTGGTTCAATCGGTAAACGCTGCACCTTAGTGCGGTAACTGTAGCGGCTAATACGCGCTGTGCCGGGATCAATAACATAGCGAATCCCAGGTACCGTTAATGATGTTTCAGCGACATTGGTTGCCAATACAATTCTGCGGCCTACATGACTTTTAAAGACTTTTGATTGCTCGCCATAGGATAAACGCGCATATAGCGGCAGCACTTCTGTATCGCGATAGTTTTGCTTACGCAGCATTTCGGTGGTATCACGAATTTCTCGCTCACCGTTCATGAAAATCAAGATATCACCAGGGCCTTCTGCCATTAACTCATCAACAGCAGAAAAAATACCGTCACTGACATCTAGGTCTGCATCGGTATCACGGACTAATGGCCTGTAGCGAGTCTCAACCGGGAAAGTACGTCCAGATACTTCAATGACAGGGGCTTGATTGAAATGCTTCGAGAAGCGCTCAACATCAATGGTTGCTGAGGTAATAATAACTTTTAAATCAGGACGCTTTTTAAGCACTTGTTTTAAGTAGCCTAAAATGAAATCGATATTGAGGCTACGCTCATGAGCTTCATCAATGATGATGGCATCGTATTGATTCAAGAACTTATCAGAGGTCAATTCCGCTAATAAAATACCGTCGGTCATTAGCTTGATGTAACTATCTGGACTAATGGCATCAGCAAAACGGACTTTAAAGCCAACAACCTCGCCTAGCGGGCTGTTTATCTCTTCAGCGACGCGATTTGCCACACTTCTTGCGGCTAATCGTCTTGGCTGGGTATGGCCAATTAAGCCACGGGTACCAAGGCCTAACTCTAAACAAATTTTTGGTAACTGAGTGGTTTTACCTGAGCCGGTTTCACCAGCAACAATCACCACCTGATTATTGGCAATGGCTGAGGCAATATCATGACGTTT
>NZ_MCVI01000009.1 GCF_002873135.1 Shewanella sp. 10N.286.48.A6 | reverse complement strand
ACTGGCACTGGCACTGGCACGAATGAAACCCCAATAGAAATAGCAAGTCAACAATCAGCACAACAATTAAAAGAAGATAATGCAGTGAATACTGCGAGTGGCGTAATGCAAGCTACAGGCACTGATGCTAACCAAGTGTTGTGGAGTACAGACAATGCTCAAGGTAAATATGGTGAGTTAACGTTAAACCAGTTAACTGGCGAATGGCATTACCAACTTGATAATAATAACCAGCAAACAAATGCATTATCTGAAGGGACTCATCAAACAGAACAATTTGTCATTTCGGCAACGGACAGCCAAGGCAATAAAGTGAGCTCGGTCATTGCTGTAGAGGTTGAAGGTAGTAACGATTTACCGCAAATTTCAGGTATACATCATGCTAGTCTCAATGAGTTAGGTTCAATTGATACCGTTTCAGGCAACCTCATAGCTACCGACCCAGATAATGGCGATAGCATCACTTGGTCGGCCTCAAATGGAATAGGTCAATTTGGCCAGCTCGTCATTGATTCAAAATCTGGAGAATGGCAATACGTTCTAGATAATCATTCAGCAACGACTTTAGCCCTACATCAGGGAGAAGTAGCAGTTGAAACTTTCACAGTCACAGCAACTGATAGCTCAGGCACCCCAGTATCCAAACAAGTTACCATTAGTATTAACGGTAGCAATGAAACCGCTCAAATTGGTGGCGTTTCATCGGCTAATCTAACCGAAGATAAAGACGTCCATCAAGGACAACTGCATGTCGATGGCGCCCTCACCGTAACCGATGTAGATTCAGGACAAAATCAATTCCAAGCCACCTCACTACAAGGTCAATTCGGCACTCTATCAATCAATGAGTTAGGTCACTGGACCTACACCGCTGATAACTCGCAGCCGAACATTCAAGGCCTTAAAACAGGTGAGTCAGTTACTGATACAGTGTTAATTCATAGCGTTGATGGCACTGAGCAAAAAATCACTGTGACCATTAACGGCACGGATGATAAAGCGGTGATTGCGGGTATCTCAACCGCCAGCTTAACTGAAGATAAAGACGTTCACGGTGGGCAACTTCGCGTTGACGGCGCCCTCACTGTTACTGATGTGGATAATGGTCAAAATCAATTCCAAGCCACCTCACTACAAGGTCAATTCGGCACTCTATCAATCAATGAATTAGGTCACTGGACCTATACCGCCGATAACTCGCAGCCGAACATTCAAGGCCTTAAAACCGGTGAGTCAGTTACCGATACAGTGTTAGTTCATAGCGTTGACGGCACTGAGCAAAAAATCACTGTGACCATTAACGGTACTGACGAAAAAGCGGTGATTGCGGGTGCTTCAACAGCACAATTAACTGAAGATAAAGATGTTCATCAAGGGCAGCTTCGAGTAGATGGTACCCTCACTGTTACTGATGTCGACAACGGTCAAAATCAATTTCAAGCCACCTCATTACAAGGTCAGTTTGGTACTCTATCAATCAATGAATTAGGTCACTGGACCTATACCGCCGATAACTCACAGCCGAGTATTCAAGGTCTTAAAACGGGCGAGTCACTCACTGATACCTTAGTAGTTCATTCTGTTGATGGTACAGAACAAAAAATCTCAGTAACCATTAATGGCACTGATGATAAAGCCGTGATTGCAGGAACAAGCACAGCACAATTAACAGAAGATAAAGACCTTCACCAAGGACAACTGCATGTTGATGGCGCATTAACCGTTACCGATTTAGATAACGGCCAAGCTCAGTTTTCAGCGACATCATTGCAAGGTCAGTTCGGCACGTTATCGATTAACAATTTAGGTCATTGGACCTACACGGCTGATAATTCTCAATCTGCCATCCAAGGACTGAAAACGGGCGAATCACTCACCGATACTTTAATCGTTCATAGTGTTGATGGTACTGAGCAAAAAATCTCTGTGACCATTAATGGCACTGATGATAAAGCCGTTATTGGTGGCACATCAACAGCCAGTTTAACTGAAGATAAAGATGTGCATGGTGGACAGCTCCGCGTCGATGGCGCCCTCACTGTTACTGATGTCGATAACGGTCAAAATCAATTCCAAGCCACCTCATTACAAGGTCAGTTTGGTACTCTATCAATCAATGAATTAGGTCACTGGACCTACACAGCTGATAACTCACAGCCGAACATTCAAGGTCTTAAAACAGGCGAATCATTAACGGATACTCTCATAGTTCATTCAGTCGATGGCACTGAGCAGAAAGTTACCGTTACTATTAACGGTACTGATGATAAAGCCGTGGTTGCAGGAACAAGTACCGCACAATTAACCGAAGACAAAGACGTCCATCAAGGACAACTGCATGTCGATGGCGCACTCACCGTAACCGATGTAGATTCAGGACAAAACCAATTCCAGGCCACAGTGCAACAAGGTCAATTTGGTACTCTGAGTATCAATAGTTTAGGCCATTGGACTTACACCGCTGATAACTCTCAGCCGACTATTCAAGGCCTGAAAACAGGCGAATCATTAACGGATACTCTCATAGTTCATTCAGTCGATGGCACTGAGCAGAAAGTTACCGTTACGATTAATGGCACTGATGATAAAGCCGTGGTTGCTGGCACATCAACAGCCAGTTTAACTGAAGATAAAGATGTTCACTCTGGTCAACTTCGAGTTGATGGCGCACTTACCGTAACAGATTTAGATAATGGCCAAGCCCAGTTTTCAGCAAGTTCATTGCAAGGTCAATTTGGCACACTGTCGATCAATAACCTAGGCCACTGGACTTACACGGCTGATAATTCTCAACCAGCCATTCAAGGGCTGAAAACAGGCGAATCACTCACCGATACCTTAGTCGTTCACTCGGTCGATGGCACTGAGCAGAAAGTTACCGTTACCATTAACGGTACTGATGATAAAGCCGTTATTGCAGGAAAAAGTACCGCACAATTAACCGAAGACAAAGACGTCCATCAAGGACAACTGCATGTCGATGGTGCCCTCACTGTTACAGATTTAGATAACGGCCAAGCTCAGTTTTCAGCAGAATCTTTACAAGGTCAGTTCGGAACGCTGAGTATCAACAACCTTGGTCATTGGACCTACACAGCTGACAATTCTCAGTCAACGATTCAAGGACTGAAAACGGGTGAGTCACTCACTGATACCTTAGTAGTTCATTCAGTCGATGGCACAGAGCAAAAAATCACTGTGACCATTAACGGCACTGATGATAAAGCGGTGATTGGCGGTACAAGTTCAGCACAATTAACCGAAGACAAAGACGTCCATCAAGGACAACTGCATGTTGATGGCGCATTAACCGTTACTGATGTTGATAATGGTCAAAATCAATTCCAAGCCACAGTACAACAAGGACAATTTGGCTCACTGGCGTTAAATGAATTAGGTCACTGGACTTATACGGCTGATAATTCACAACCATCTATTCAAAGTTTAAAAACAGGTGAAACGGTAACTGATACCTTAGTCGTTCATTCTATAGATGGCACCGAGCAACAGATCACAGTCACCATCAATGGCACTGACGATAAAGCTGTTATTACTGGAATTTCAACAGGTGACGTTGATGAAGGTCATGGCAGTTTTGGCGATATGTCACCAGATTATGCACAACCTGGTATGGCTAAACTTGGACAAGCTGCATTAACCGCTGATGGCAAGTTAGATATTGTTGACCCTGATACTGGTGAATCACAGTTTGACTCTAAAGGCGGTGCTTGGAACAATTCATACCACGGACAATATGGACATTTATTGTTAAACAGTGATGGAACTTGGCATTATGACGTGACGGTTGGCAGCGTAGATTGGGTCGGCAATAGAAAAACAACTATTGGCTCTACTATAGATAAACTCGGAGAAGGACAAACATTAACTGATACAATCACTATCCAATCAAAAGATGGTACTTCCCACGACATTGTTATTACCATTCATGGTGATAATGACCGCCCTTACTGTTCATCTGAAGTTGTGATTGTAAATGGCAGCGAAGATACCCGCCAAACTCTGACTACCGCACAACTGCTGGCTAATACCGTGGACGTCGATACAAACGATGCTGGATTACTCACAATTGAAAACCTGCATGCCGACCACGGCTCCATTTTGAACAATGCCGATGGTAGCTTCACCTTTACGCCTGAAACAGACTATAACGGCTCGGTGCATTTTAATTACGATGTCAAAGATGCCCACGGCGGTATCACCCATACAGGTGCGTCAACCACGCTCGCGGCAGTGGGTGATGCTGCAATTATCACTGGCGTTGATACTGGTTCAATAACCGAAAACAGCGCGGGTGTCGACATGTCACCTGACTATGCTCAACCAGGCATAGCCACACTTGGCAATAAAACGCTGTATGCCGATGGCAAACTAACAATAACCGATCCGGATGTCGGTGAATCAGGTTTTGAACGCCAAGGTAGCAATGGTTACGACTACCACGGCACCTATGGCGACCTAATCTTACTCACCGATGGCGCCTGGCATTATCATGCTGATGCGGGACATAGAGCCGCTATTGGTGCAAGGCCCACAACTCGCGGCACCGCAATTGACCAACTCGGCGAAGGGCAAAGCCTAACCGATACGATTACAGTCCATTCAAAAGATGGTACAACACACGATATTGTCATCACCATTCACGGCAGTAACGACAGACCTTACTGTTCATCTGAAGTGGTGCTACAAAGTGGCAGCGAAGATACACGCCAAACCTTAACCACCGCGCAACTATTAGCGAATACAGTCGATGTGGATGCCAATGACGCCGGTAAACTAACCATTGAAAACCTACACGCCGACCATGGTTCGATATTAATTAATGGCGATGGCACCTTTACCTTTACGCCAGAAAAAGACTATAACGGCGATGTCCATTTTAGCTATGACGTTAAGGATGCCCACGGTGGTGTGACCCACACCAGTGCAACCACCAACTTGGCTGCGGTTAACGACAACCCTGATGTGACGCCTTTAACCGACAGTGTCAGTGAGGGGGCCGATAATCATCACACCCTCAATCTGCTAGTAAGTGCCACAGACAAAGACGGCGACGCTTTAACCATCAGTCACCTTGAATATGCCATCGATGGTCAACCTCAGTCGGGCCAACTTCCAACGGGCATTACCTTAGATACTGATGGTCATACATTAATTGTTGATGCCACCAATCCCGCATTTAACCATTTGGCCAATGGTCAGTCGCAACAAATCGCTATCACTTATCAAGTTGAAGATGGCCATGGTGGAAGTACGCAACAAACCGCCACGCTCACCATTGCCGGCACAGATGATAAAGCCACACTGGTTTCTAATGTCATTCAGCTCACTGAAACACAAGCGCTGGATAGTGAATTTAAATCCTATAGAGGCCAGCTTCAGCTGATTGACCCTGATAGTGGTGATAACACTCAGTTTGTTTTTAGCGGGAAGTATTTAGGCCAAGGGTTTGAGCCTGGTCACCTTGATGTTTGGCCTAATGGCACTTATCAATTCAGATTAGAAGCTGTTACCAATCGTCATGCGGACGATCTCATTGGTAGCCTACATGCTGGCGAGTCGATGGAGCTCCCCTACGAAATCGAAACCAATGATGGTCAAAAGCTCACCATTATGGTGAAGGTGACGGGTGAAGATACTCAAGCAAAAATTGAAGTAACGCCCTACTCCAGCCTCAATAATCATGTTTACGAAGATCACACTTCCTTTGGCAATACCACTAATCAGCTCAGCAGTGGCGGCACGTTACACGTGATTGACCCCGATCACGACCAAGCCGGTTTTATTGCACAAACCATCACCACCGCCGAAGGTGGTCGGTTCAATATCAACGCAAAGGGCCATTGGTCATACGATATTGACAATGATAAAGTCCAACATTTAGGCGCAGGGGAAAGCTTCCAGCAAACCTTTACCGTTGAATCTATTGATGGCAGTGCTAAAAAAGATATCACAGTGACCGTTCATGGCACCAATGATGCCCCAGTTGCATCAGCTGAAGTACGTTTAGCGAATGGCTTAGAAGATAGCAAAATTGTTCTCACCCCAGCACTGCTACTGGCTAACACAACTGATATCGATGACAACGATATTGGCAAATTATCCATTGAAAACCTACAGGCTGATCATGGCGCTATTGCGTTAAATGCCGATGGCACCTTCACCTTTACCCCAGAAAAAGACTATAACGGCGAAGTCCATTTTAGCTATGACGTTAAGGATGCCCACGGTGGTGTGACCCATACAGGAGCTAGCACCACGCTCGCAGCGGTGAACGATTCAGCCCTGATCAATGGCCAGTCACAAGCATCATCGAACGTCGATATCTTCGAAGATGGTGCAACGAGTCGTCTGACGGGGCAGTTAACACTGACAGATGTCGACAGTGGCGAAAATCAATTTGCCACAATCAGCCAGTTAGCGGGGCAGTATGGTTATCTGTCAATGGATCAGCAAGGCAATTGGTCTTATACCTTAGACAATTCACTTGCTACCACTAATGGTTTGGTTGCCGGGCAAATTGTGACCGAAAGCTTTACCCTTACCTCACCGGACGGCACTGCTAGCCACACCATCAATGTGCAAATTCATGGCCATGATGACACGCCAAGCGTGAGCGTTAATGAAGGTGGCGCGGTTAAATCTCTCGATTTACTCGGTGGACTGAGCAGTGGCACTGTAAGCCACATGCAATTTTCGACCGACGGTGTTCATTACACTAATCAGGTACCCGTTGGCTTTATGCTAGCCGGCGACGGCCATACATTACAGGTCGATCCGGCGCACAATAGCTACAACCATTTGGCCAACGGCATCGCCTTAAAAGTTGACATTAAGTATGAGCTACAACAAGGAGCTGGTAGCAATGTGCAGACATCGCAGCAGCAAGCTCAAGTCGTCGTCACAGGCACCAGTGATCGTCCAATCATCCACAGTTTTAACCCACATTCTCAGCAGAATAACGGCCCCGTTACAGGCAACTTACTGCAGGGGGCTACGGATGTTGATGATGGCGCACAGTTAGTGCTTGATGATGTGCAATTTCAAGACCCAGTAACGCATCACTATGTAACGGTTCAAGCTGGGCAAACTCATAACATTACTGGTGTTGGGGTTATCGCAATTTCAGCCAACGGCGACTACACCTTTACCCCAAACAGTCAATTTAGCGGGCAAGTGCCTAATCTTATCTACCGCGTCACAGACACGAATGGTGATTATGCAGACAATAGTCAGAACAACTTAACTATTCATATAGACCCTTTTCAAGCCCCGATCATTATTGCGCCATTAGCAGTCTCGCTGGCCCATGATACCGGCAGCTCGGCCACAGACTTGATCACTCAAGATGGGGCGCTTAGCATCTCAGGTCAAACCGCTGGAATGCAGGTGGAGTATTCCACAGATGGTGGTGCCCATTGGAGCAGCCAATTTACTCCTGTCGAGGGACTTAATCAGCTACAGGTAAGGCAAACTGACAACGCTGGGCACACATCAAAAGCCACCAGTATTGATTTTACGCTAGACACTAATGTAGCAGCGCCACACATTAGCCTTGACCCTATCACTGCTGATGACGTGCTCAATCAGGCCGAGCTCAGTGGCAGCGTGCCAGTCACTGGTACTGTGGGGAGTGAAGTCAGCGTTGGCGACAATATCACCCTTACACTAGGCACACACACTTACACTGGCGCCGTGGATGCACAACATAGATTCTCAATCGACATCCCAGCCAATCAACTGAGCAGCCACACCAACATTAGCGCATCAGTCACCATAACGGATACAGCAGGAAACAACGCTACTGCGACGGATAATCATCACTACAGCACCGATACTAACGCGGCCATTAGGGTTAACCCAATCACTAGCGACAATATCATTGAAGCCAGCGAACACCAGCAAGCGGTTGATATAACCGGTACAGTATCTGGCGTTGAAGATGGGCAAACGGTTACAGTAACGATTGCGGGTCAGCAGCATCAAGCCGTGGTAACTCAAGGCGCTTGGCACACTTCATTAACCGCAGCGGAGGTTCAGGCGCTGCCAGGGGGAACGGTTGATGTCACCGCATCTGTTCAAGATTTAGCGGGTAATTTAGCATCAATACACAGCCCTCTGTTTATTAGCGATAGCGCTAACCCTGTACCCACTTTGAGCTTTAAGACCCCCCCCACACCAACAGGTAGTGGTAGCATTGGCTCACATATCTCAGGCGATCTGGTTGCACCTCCAATAATACAACAGCTCAGCCCTAGTTTATCTGGCGCTGGGTGGGCAATCACTGATGGCCACGGTCATACTTCAACCAGTTTGCAAGGCCAATACGGTACCTTAAGCATCGATCCCGTAACTGGCCACGTGGACTATGTTTATAGGCAAGCTCCGACTGCCGGTAATAAGGCGACAGGCGGCAGCCATTGGGCAGGGCAAACCACTTCAGAAGAACATCATGACGTATTTCAAGTTGTGTATCATGATGCACATGCGTCCAATGTTGATGTCAAAGTGAATGTAGATGTGACTTATGTTCATGGCCACAGTGGTCATAACCAAACCTCTACTCACCTTGTTGGCATGACAATCACACCCGATACATCTGCCGCTCCGCCACCTGCAGCGGACATGAACGACGTACCTGACGACATAATGACTTTTAGCGCAAGCATCACTGAAGATGAACCTTCATTTGATGAGGTGCTAGCGCATATTGGCGCTGATGATGAAAGCAGCCCCGAGCATCCCGAAGGTGCTCATTCACTTAACCAGTCCGGGGCGAGTTCTCCTATTGATCACTATCTACAGATGGTAGGCGTTAGTCATGCTGATATGAATCCAACTCCACAAGCAACAGTAGTGAATGATTTAGCTAATGTGGCGGAAACACTAGCGGCACCTGATGCCGATATGTTAGATGCCAATCAGGTCGACGCTTTTGAAAACCCGTTAGATGATGATAACCATCAGCAGCATAAAGATGAGTTATTGGCAGATTTAAATGACCAACCTGATCAAAGTGATACTAATCAGGCTAATGACGATGATTTGCTACATCAAGCATTAAATGACATGCACAATCAGGTCTAAAAAACTTTAGTCATAATAACTCTGTAATAGACTGAAAAGGCGCACCATGATGAATCATGGTGCGCCTTTTAAACATCGTTTTTTATAACCAGAATTAAAGCACTTTAGTGTAACTAATCACCCCATAGCCATGCCAGTCATCGACATCTGATTGATATTCTTTGCTATAAAAATCAAAGCTCCAACTCACAGACCATGTGGGAAATGCCCATATCACCCCTAAACTTGCTTGCGCTTGTTCATGCTTGATTTCAAGCGATGAGTCATAGGGTAAATCACCATCAATGGTTAAATCATTAAACCGATATCCAGCCTGCACCCTTGCATAAGCCGTCCAGCTACCATCAGAGTTAGCGGAATGAGTATAATTTCCTAAGTGACCAGCCTGACTTGAAAGTTGGCCAAAGGTTTGGTCTAAGTCATCACCCCAACGCAAGGTGAGACCGACACTCGATTGAGAACGAAAATTCCCAGCCATCGAATGATTAAATGCGCTTAAATCCCACTGACTATTTTCAAATGCTTGCTGACGAGTGAGTAAAGCTTCGACTTCATAGGCAAGTTGAAATGTCAGCTGATTCTCTATTTGATAATCCCAGCCACCCGGTTTAGTTGATGAGGTAATTTTATGCACCACTGATTGCAGCATTTCAGCCCCTGACGCAGGTCCCATAACACCAACAGACAACCAATTTTTTTGTGCCAGTGATGGGCTAAACACACCGGTATAGCTTTCTAGCTCCAATAGACCTGCATAAGGTCTTTCTTCTGATTGTGGATAGTCATAGGCGATTTCAATTGGGGTCCACATTCGGCTATATAACTGAGCCCCACGGTGTGCTTGCTGTGTTTGTTGGGGGAATAAAAGTGCAGACTGCCATTGAAAGACCGATGATGCCGCTGAAAAATTGTGTTCTGGCTTTGCATGCCAACCTATGACAAAACCATTGGAGTAATCACCATCTGAGCCGGTAACGATATCATTATCGAAGCTAAAATAAATTTGATCTGCTGTTACGCTAATCGGCGCTAAACTCGCTGATAACAGCAATACACCTGCCGCATTTAGGCTTTTTCTGCTCAATATACCCCCCTATCAAATACGTCAGTTCACTACGTTAGCTCGACAACGTAAAGTTATTTCCAAAATCTAAACATTACTGTCATTAAAATGAGTAAGCGATTTTAGTTTACCTCTTTAGCCTCCCCACTCAATGATCATTAATTAAACAGCCTCGGCAACGGCTTTTATAGTCAGCCCGCTCTACAAAGCATTCCAATTTAAGCCATATTTATGCAATTTACATTTCATTTAGCACAATAAAACGTCAAACATTACCAGATGTAAGTGTTAAATTACTGACAATAAAAAGCCGCGATTCACTCGCGGCTACATACGTTAAAATAAGCACTGGTCGCTAATATCATTCACTGTTAATCGCTGTAACCAGCACAAAAATCATCAAATGATAAAGGTTTAGAGAACACATAGCCTTGAATAGAGTAAACACCATGCTCACTTAAATAAGCCACTTGCTCATGGCTTTCTACACCTTCTGCAATGATGTTTAAATTGGATTTTTGCGCAAATGAAATAATAGCTTCAATGGTTTTCGCATTAAAGTTATCTTGATGACCGATAGTATCAACAAACATTTTGTCAATTTTGAGGGTACTGATCCCTAAATTTTGCACATAGCTAAAACCCCCATAACCCGTGCCGGCATCATCTAATTTTAAATCTATGCCGATAGCATAAAACTTATCTAACATTTTACGCGCAGCAACTAAGTCACTAATAGGATGACGCTCAGTGATTTCTAATGAAATGCGATGTTGTTTCAACTCGCCTGATTCAACAACGCCTTTTAGCAATTGATACAAATCATCATTATCTAAATGTTCTGGCACAATATTAACGCTAAAAAATAATGGTTCTCGTGTAACCGCAAGTTGCTTAACATCATTAAAAACATGCGCCAACAACACCTTGGTCATATCAACAATTAAGCCATTGGCTTCTGCGTAAGGAATAAACTGATTCGGTGGCATTAAACTGCCATCTTGCCGTTGCCAACGCATGAGCACTTCTGCGCCAATGACTTTTTGACTGCGAGAATCGACAATAGGCTGATAAAAAGGAATAAACTCAGACCGCTTAATCCCTTGAATAATTTGGCTATGAACAGATTGACTATGGTTAAACCATAAACGGGCGATATACGTGACCCAAGCAGCCAAAATGCTGGCAATGATTAAAACACCCCACCATGAAAAGTAGGTATATTGCTCATAGAAATCACGATTACCAGATAATTCAAACTCCGCCTCAAAATAGGGCGAAGTTAGAGAGACCACTTCGCTAATAAAAGCTTCCTCATCAAAACTTTCAAAATCAAATACTAAAAAAGGTTTAGAGTCGAATGACATTTTATATTCTAAACAAGACTCACAGCTCATAGGAACAAAATAACGCGGCGCTAAAGGGATTAAACTCGCGACGTAAAAAATATCCCCCATATTGCGAATAAGGATCAACTCAAGCTGCTCTTCAGTGGCAGACTCCAATACGCCTAAACTATAGGTTTCACTAATTTGATGATGTTTCACATTGTGAATTTCTCGAATAATCTCATTAGATTCACAATATATATTTAACCCTTTCGTTACGCCAACCCAACGAATAAAGTTTGCATCAAATACAGTGCGCTTTAACTGCGCCTCAGCCTGTGGGGTACACTCGAATGAATCAAAAGTGATTTCGGGTAATGTATTTAATTCTGCCGCACTGGTTTTAATTAAGTGCTCAAACTTATCCGTTAAAATTGCTGCGTCACGGGCAATGACTTGCTTGGCCAAGAAATGATCGACACCACGCAATAAACCAACACTGAGAAGTAATGCAACTAAAAAAATCAGGCAATATGTGATTCGTTCCATGACAGCACCTAAATCCTATAAATTAGTCACAATATAACCTGACTGAGTTTGTTACGGTAGTGTAAACATCTATATTAGTTGAAATTTAATTCATCACAGCACCAATCATTACTTTGCTGTGTAATAGGATCAATAAACTGTAATCGTTGTGCCAATAACTTTAGTGGATTAGCAAAGTTATCAGGTCCTTTCGGTTGTAGCACAGGGTAAAACCTGTCGTTAAGCAATGGCATACCAATGCTTTGCATATGCACTCTTAATTGATGAGTTTTACCTGTAATCGGACTAAGCTCAAACAAACCACTAATAGTGAGTCATTGGTCGACAGTCGTTCGTCACAGCTCATAAAATTCATATATTCAGCGCACTAAACAGTTATCGCTGCGCGTGACTCATGCTGATATAGCATTTAATCAAGCAGGTTAAAGATCAAATTCAGCTTCATAGCCTTCGCAGCTCAGCTGACGCTCAATATGGCTAATCGGGTCAATAAACTGCAGTGATTTAGCAATTAACCGTAACGGTTTTGAAAAATCATCGGCACTCTTTGGCGCTAAAGTAGGATAATTAGTATCGTTTTCTAACGGCATTCCCAACGACATCATGTGTACCCTAAGTTGATGCATTTTCCCGGTGATCGGGCTCAGCTCAAATAAACCTTTATCGCCTTTTATGGCAATAAGGCTAATTTCAGAATGGGTATTGGGCTCACCTTCGGTCACTTTCATTAAAAAGCTTGGGGTTGAGCGCACCATCCTATTTTTAACCGTCCAGTGTATTGGCAAGGTTAATTCACCCGCTTGGGATTGTGCCAATAGTGCCGCTGTTAACTTAGCAATCGCTTGATATTGCTTTGTAATTTTGCCATCACTAAAAAGAGCATGATACGCATGCCTAGACTCAGGGTTAACTGTCATTAGCATGACGCCTGCAGTTGGCCTATCAAGGCGGTGGGCAGGAGCTATAGTGTCAATGCCGGTGCCAATCCTTAGCCTATGGATTAAGCATTCATTAACAAAGTTTCCGCTGGGGGTTACTGGCAAAAAGTGTGGTTTAAACACCAGCATACAATGCTCATCTTGATGCAAAATTTTCTGCACAAAAGGGATCTTAGTTTCAGCCTCAACTTCGCGGTAGTAATACACCCTTGTTGCAGGTCTATAGACAGTATCGACAGTAATTAAGCTGCCATCGGCCCAATGCACTTTGCCGTCCTCAATCCGCTTTAACCACACCTGCGGTGGGATTTGCGCAAAATGCGACACTAAAAATTCCACCACGGTTTTTGGCGCTGTTGAACTTGCTGCTGCATTTTTCGAAGGATGAGTCAGTTGTGGTAACACCACATAAGAAGGTTGTGCAGCTCTAGCTGAGGTATCAGAAGACATAGTTACAATGATTAGTGACTTACATATCCCGTCAGTATAACGGACATGAGTAATATAAATGAACCTAAGCTTTCCTGTTAACGAGCCACTTGAAGTAAAATCCAGCACAGTTAGCCCAAACTTGGCGAGTTAAATACAATCACAGCGACTTGCTCGTCATTGCTGTAAAGCGGTAACTTAGGCATCTACATGGGACTTTAATAGCTGCAGCACAAAAGCCATAGTCTTGTGGCAATTAGGTTGCTCAACAAGCTGTAATTTATCCTTGTTATACATAGGTAACACTTCTAACCAACGCTGGCTCACCCAGGTGGCATCTTCTAAATGAACCTGATTATATAATTCCAATAAATCAGGGTTTACCTCATAGAATTGCTCTAAAGCGGCACTGATAATTTCAAACTTTTCGCCTATGGGTTCATCTTGCCAATTTTGACAGGCTAATGTGCGCGCAATCCAACTTCCATCCCTTAGTTGCGCCGCAGACAGAATTTTTACCCTTTGGCGACCTTCAATCACAATACTTAATGAGTCATCGTCGAGTTGATGAAAGTCGATAATCTCACACTCTGTTGCTGTGCTATAACATGGCGGACTGCTATTACCTTTACCGCTACTTTTGCTCGCAGCTAAGGCTAAGCGGTAGTCTCCTTTCAGCACACTAGCAACCATTAACAGCTGATTTGGCGATACCACTCTGATCTCTTGGCGGCCGCCAGGAAGAATAACCGCCTCTTGAATAACCAAGGCCATTTCTAATGTTTTCATAGCAGCCTCCAGACCATAGAAATGCTGATAAATATTCATTTAGGGCTTACACCACAAGGCGCAGCATATTTATATCGCCGATGACAACTAGCTCGCTTCAGCCTATATAATCAACTAGTTGTCACAGATATGAGCAAATTAAGTTTAGTGCTTGATAGTTTATTTGCTAGTCACCATCCGCTTATCATTCTTTTTAATGATAGCTGTAATTAACAAATAACGCAGACTTAAGCGATTAATTATTAGACAGGGTGTTTTACGAAATAGTTTCAAAAAGCGATCAGATAGCGCTTAAGATAACCCTTAAATAGGAGGTTAAAAACAATCAATAAAGCAGCTTAAAGCCGCTCTAAATGACTCATCACCGACTGGTTTTCAATGATGCCGGCAAACTCAATCGCCAGTTGCTCACTGCGCTTAACTGACTCGCGCCAATAAGCGATACGACTGTCGCTATCAAGCTTTTTAAAGTCTTCACGATCAGGAATTTTCTGGTAAGGCAAAGAAGCAATAAACTCTGGGGTCGGCGCCAGGATCAGCGCATTATGATAATGCTTTTTAGCACGGCGCCATTTTAGTGATTTATCGAACCAGCCAGGGCTCATGTAAGGATAAAAGTGCGGATATAAACTTAAGCCTTCTGCGGCAGGTAAAGGCATATCAAAGTGATAATCAGTAATGCCGCCATCGTAATAATGACCGTCACTAACGCCATTGATTTGGGTCACTGGCGAGAGCAGTAATGGAATAGAGCCAGTGGCTAGCAGCACTTGATTGATATTACTGCGAGTTAATTGAGCATGCTCGGTGGGCAGATCGGATAATTGTGAAAAAGGCGATTTAACTTGCTGATGACTAAATACCAGTCTTTCAAAGTGCCAAGCTAAACTGCGACGGCTAACAGCATTAGACACTGCAGTAGCAGCCAGCCCCATTGCTAATTTTCCCTTGGAACGCCCAGCATTTAAATGCTTGGCCTTACACACCACAAAATGACTTTGAATAATACGGTTATTGACTATATCCATGGCGCCATTAGCACCTAATATGCCAGCAATAATTCGCTCTACCTGCTCAGTCACCTCTTGACGAGAAGGCACAGTCTCGTAGCGCTGATCGATATAATAGTCTTCAAAGCGATGATAGGCCTCTAACGGATTCTTTTGCGCTAAACAGCTTAAACGCCAGGCTCCAGATGAAGCACCCATGGTATAAAGTGGTGCTTGCCTGTCACTAAAAAACTCACTGAACAAGTATTTATCGAGCCCTGCGACGCCAATCCATTTGGGGCCACCTGATGCTGCAAACAATTGAGTAAACATCGACTGCTGTATGCCGTTTTGTTCAATTTGTTCAAATGCCGTTTTGCCTGCTAATAATCGTAATGCTGCCACTTGATATCCTATTCATGTCAACCGCACTATCATCATAACCAACTGATCGCCGCTTTGTCTAAGCTGATTATTTTCACAGCCCTGTATAAATATATCTGTCATGGTGCAGCATGCTAAATTAAGCGATAATGACTTATCTTAACTTTTAGAGACTTATCATGATTGTCGATACCCTAGCAAATCATCAGCTTTATCATGCTATTAGCCCAAGATTAGCCACTGCACTTGCTCACCTCGCAGCCACTGATTTTAGCCAATATGAATTAGGTAATTACCCCATTGAAGGCAAAGATATATTTGCTATCGTCAATGATTACCAAACCAAACCGAAACACACTGAGTCTTTTGAAAGTCATCAGCGTTATATTGATGTGCAATTTGTGGTTAGCGGTGAAGAAGAATTTGGCTATTTACCACTTGCAGATCAAGCGCCGTTAGCGCCTTATCACAATGAGCATGATTACAGTAAGTACGATTATGAAGCCAATAAAGCTAATGCGGCTTTTATACCCTTAAAGGCGGGTATGTTTGCGATTTTCTTCCCTGAAGATATGCATATGCCCGGCACCAGTGATACAGCCAAAGATGTCAGAAAAGTAGTCATCAAAGTGAGAGTTTGAGTTTCAGTTAGCTGTTGAGTTTACGTCTGCTTCAAAATCTGAAGCAAAACTTAAGCCTAGTCTGCTCATCACAAATAAAAAGGGAATAAGCGCTAACCGCCTTATTCCTTTTTTTTATCGTTCTTAAAATCAATAACAAAACAACTTCAAATCTTAGTTCACTCTAGTGACCTTTGGTTCCATACAAAGTTGCCGCCACACCAATTTAAAAACTCTCTTTACTAAAATGACAATTTATAGCTGTATTTTTTAATCTAAGCAAAAATGTGATCTTGATCGTTGTTATTAAGCTGTTAATATAACCACAAGAAATTAGTTATAACTAAAAGCTATATAACAACTAATCAACATGCGAGTCTTACCCCTATGAAAAGCGCCACTGAACTAAGCCAAATATATCTCGATGCTAATGCCACAACTCCTGTGCTACCCCAAGCTGCAACGGCAGCATTAACTACAATGGAAACCCTATTTGGTAACCCAAGTAGTAGCCATATCAGCGGCCTTAAAGCCAAAAACCTGATGGAGCAAACTCGGGTAAAAGCTAAACAAGTGATTGGCGCTGACACAGGTACCGTTATTTTTACCAGCGGCGCCACAGAAGGGATTCAAACCGCGATCATTTCCGCCTTAGTCGCGGCTAAAGCTGCCGCTAAAACTAGCCTCAAGCAAGATCAAACATACAGCTTGTTATATGGCGCCACTGAGCATAAAGCGGTGCCAGAATCCTTAAAGCATTGGAATGCCCTTCTTGAAATAAACGCAGAAATTAAAGCGATCCCCGTTGATCATATGGGTAATCTTGATCAGGACTTTATTGCTAAAGAAGCGCCCAATGCATTAATGATTTGCACCATGGCAGTAAACAATGAAACCGGGGTTTACCAAGACTTAACTCAGCTTGATAGCATCATCCGCCAAGCCAACCCAGCTATCTATTGGTTAGTTGATTGTGTCCAAGCACTGGGTAAAACGGCATTAAACTTAGCCAACACCAGTATCGATTACGCGCCTTTTAGCGGCCATAAACTGTATGCCCCTAAAGGCATTGGCTTTGTTTATATCCGCGAAGGTGCTCCATTTACGCCGATTATTGCTGGCGGCGGCCAAGAAAGCGGCCTGCGCTCGGGTACTGAAAACTTACCGGGCATGGCAGCCATAAATGTCATTTTCGATATGCTGTTAAATAACTCGCAATCAACCAATAAAAGCCAGTTTGCCGATGTCGACACCTTAAGGGCTTATCAACAACAATTAATTGATACCCTTAAAAGTGCTTTTCCTGCCGTAGTGTTTAACCACAGTTTTAGCAATAGCGTGCCAACAACCATCAACTTTGCTATTGCAGGCTTTAGTAGCAAAGAGATTATGGATTTATTTGATGCCGCCAATATTCGCGTCAGCTCAGGCTCGGCTTGTTCATCAAAAGTGACCCGTAGCTTTGTATTAGATGCCATGGGATTACCCAAATGGCAAAGCGAATCAGCCATCAGAATGTCTTTTGGCCCAGCCATGACTCAAACGCAGGTGGATGAAGCCTGCATCAGAATTCAATCTGCCGCCAATGCATTAACCCATAGCTGTATGATTTTAGACAGTGGTGAAATAAGCGAAAAACAGCCATTAAATGGTTTGGTTCAATTACGCTCAGGCCCGAGCTGTAGTTGGATTTATGCCGATCAACAAAGTAAGCAAGCGGTGATCATCGATCCGCTGCCAGAACTAAATGAACGCTTAGATACCCTATTGCAATGTCAGCAACTTGAATTAGTGGCGGTGATCGACACCCATGGTCATGCCGATCATGTCTCTAGTCGTCAATTCCTTGCCGACAAACATTTGCCGGATCAATTAAGTGATCATTTAGGCTGGCCGCAAAACTGCAGTAACGTCACCCAAGCGGGCGAGTTGTTTGAGTACATCACTATTGGCAATCAAGCACTGCTTAACGTTGCCACCCCAGGCCATACTGCCGACAGTATTAGCTTGCTGTTATGTGACCCATTTTCTAATGAATTATCTAATGAGTTACCTAATGAGTTACCTAATGAGTTACCTAATAAATCGACTGATGAATCACCTGAAGCAGTATCGGCCTCTCAACCAATTAATCTGCAATGCCGCTTTGCCTTTGCTGGTGACATCGTTTTAATGGGCAGTCTCGGTAGAACCAACTTTGACAGCAGCTGCGCTAAAGCGATGTTTACCAGCCTTAAGCGACTGCATCAGCTGATCGGTGACAACACCCTGATTTGTGCCAGCCATGACTATAACAATGAGTTTACGACCTCATTAGCAGCTGAATCTAGCCGTAATGCACTGCTGGCCAACACCTTAAATGGCCAATTAAGCCAAAGCCAATTTGAAAGCCTAAAAGCCCAGCTTGATAGTCAGTTGTGTGATAAGTCAGGCAGTGAAATTCTTTGTGGCGCATTGCCAGCTAACGCTGCAGCTAAAGTGAATATTACCGAATACAACACAGAGAGCTTAAGCAGCGCTTTATCATCACAACAAGTCAGCTTAATTGATATTCGTGAGCCCCATGAATACGCACTGCAACACACCAGTAGCTCCAGTGAGAATGTGCCACTAACCCGTTTAGTGCAGTTTATTCAGCAACACCAACACCAAAAACATAAACCTTGGGTGTTAGTGTGCCGTAGTGGTAGCCGCTCAATGGTGGCAGCCCAAGCCATGCAGCGCTTAGGCTTTGATAATATTGCCCACCTTAAAGGTGGTTATGCTTTAAGTTAACAGCCATTGTGAATACATTGACCACAGAGTAAATAACCAGCCAATTGCTGACAACTTAAGGTGTATATTGCTTGATTTGAATCGCCCCAGAATTTTCTCTGGGGCTTTTTTATTGGTAAAGATTGGTCAGGCGGTTATTTCTTGTTAAAATCGCTGAAAATTTATAGGAGCGTACCAAATGGCAATGTATGTTGTGGGTCATAAGATCCCTGATTCAGATTCAATCTGCGGTGCAATCGCACTTGCTTACTTAAAAAATCAAATTGAAGAACCTGCTATTGCAGCACGTTTAGGTGAGCTTTCACCAGAAACAGCCTATATCCTTGATAGATTTGGTTTTGAAGCACCAGAGTACAAAACAAGCTACGCTGGCGAAGAAGTGTATATCGTTGATCACTCTGAATTAACTCAAGCACCAGATGACATTGCCCAAGCGACCATCGTTGGTATTGTTGATCACCATAAATTAGGTGACTTAACCACTTCTACTCCGCTTGAGTGCTGGATCCGTCCAGTAGGTTGTAGTAACACAGTGATTAAAATGATGTACGATTTCTACCAAGTAGAAATTCCAGCTAACATTGCTGGCATCATGATGTGCGCTATTTTAAGTGACACTGTGATTTTCAAATCTCCAACCTGCACTACTGCTGATATCCGCTGCGTTGAAGCGCTGGCTGAAATTGCCGGTATTGAAGACTTCAAAGCAGTGGGCATGGAAATGTTTAAAGTTAAATCAGCTGTTGAAGGTACGCCAGCACGTGACTTAGTCATGCGTGATTTTAAAGACTTCAACATGAACGGTAACCTAGTGGGTATCGGTCAATTAGAAGTTATCGACTTATCAGTATTTGACGATATCAAAGCTGATTTAGAAGCTGATATCGCAGCGCTGAAAGCTGAAGGTAACCGTCACAGCGTATTATTATTGCTAACCGATATCATGAAAGAAGGCTCAGAAATGTTAGTGGTTTCAGATGACGCTGACTTAACTGAAAAAGCCTACGGTAAAGCAACCGTTGAAGGCCGAGTCTGGCTAGACGGTGTATTAAGCCGTAAGAAGCAAGTGGTGCCATCGCTACAAGATGTATTTGCTAACGCTTAATATGCGTTTTTAGCAATATAGCGAGTCGCCCAACTAAAAAGCTGAATCAATGATTCAGCTTTTTATTACCCTAAATTCATCAGTAAGCGGCTCTCACATAGCTTAAGGTAATGAGTTAACGATTCAATCGCTCCAGCCATTCAGCAGAGTCAGCCACCATAAATTTATAGGACTGATGGTTTTTAAGTTCCACTTTAATCGCATCTGCGGTAAGGGGTAACACTCCACCACCGGTCCCCCAACATTTTTCAACACTAACAATATCCTCAAGGTCTATCTCATAAGGACCCATTTCAAAGATTTTATTAAAGGCTTCAAAACATAACCGTGTTTCAGTCAAATATAGTTGTCCATCACCGCTAAAGGCACCGTTTTGCGCAGTAGCAAAAGTAGACTTAATCACGGTTTCATTGGCTAAATTGATGCTACCCATGTGTATATCCCTATGTTTACTCTTTCATGAAACAGTGAACGCCAACATGCTGATTGCATAGCGAAGCTTAACCAAGTAAGTTGACTTTAACTCTACTACGCTGCTGATTAAGTATAGACTTGCTATATGAACATGGCGTAATTAACAGCAAATTTTTAAGGCCTATATGAATCCAGTCAATCGCAGTGCCAGATTAATGGGGTTATTAATGATACTCATGCCAATAGGACTCACGGCTTGTATTAACGTCCCTCATTATCAAAGCGAACATGTGCAAATTTTATGGCAAGGACAACAGCTTGATGATTGCCAACTAAAAGGGCCAATAATTGGCTCCCAAGGGCATTGGTATGATTACTTGTTTATTTCGAATAAGGATTTAACTCAAGGGGCGATTAATCAGCTGAGAAATGAAGCATTAACGCTAGGGGCAAATACGGTTTATTTGCTTAAGCCGCAGTCGTTTACCACTTCAGTGACGATATTGGGCAATGCTTATGATTGTTCTAATGCTGTAGATGTAAAGTAAGCTTTAAAATACCCCTAAAATCAGAGGTAATGATCAAAGTTTAAAGCTACATCCAAAAAACTAATATTGTACTCAATAACGCCCCTGCAACGAATGTCACAAAAGCTTTATTGCTCAATAATTCTTTCACCTTTGACTCCATGTTTAATTGTGATTATTCAGCCACAATAAACTAAAGTTCTAATCATTTGAAAATAATGGGATTACTTCATCTGTAACCGCTCTTTAACATATGCTCAAGAGCAGTTAATTAACGCTTCAATTATTGGTTAACAGCATGAAGATAAGTTTTACGATAATCAAACTTGCGATTTAGGTGAGTGATTTCGCCAATGCTCATCTTGGCAATAACTTTATTACCTTTGCTGTTAGCAACATATTTTTTAGCGGTACGGTTCACAAAATCAACAACATATACACTATCACTTCCAAACTCTGTCGCTGCCCCTAACGCCATGGATGGTGAACAATCATTGCATTGTGCAATTGAATTCATTCCAGCGACACTTGAGGCGGAGAAAAGCAGTGTAGCTATCATTAGTGGAGTCGTCATTTTTTTCATTATTATATTCCCTTCAACAAATGTGATGTAGATCACGTTTTTATCATTAAGAGCAGCTAATGTCCAACATTCCATCAAAAAACTAGTATTACAAATACCTGTTATATAAGTCTTTATTAAAATTAATGCTAATTTAGCTAATGATAAATTAGATAGGTATTTTCACAAAAAGGGAATCACGCTGCTCCCCTTTTGGCTAGAATAGGGTGGCATCTTGATATCTTAATCCAAACGCAGTTTGGACAGATAAGCTCAACTGGCATGAACTCACTTTTAGGATGAATTCAAAGCCTAACTGTAATAATCTAGTAACTAACTATTCAACCTGCGGTATTCTTATATTTGCTTAAAACAGCGCTAACATAAGCACTAAAATAAGTGTCTTAATTCAAACAACTCATTTGTAGGATGATAAATGATTACCCAGCAGCCAAACCCTCAGTACACAGTTAACTCAGATCGTTATCAAAAAATGGCTTATGCCCGTTGTGGTAAAAGCGGAATACGCTTACCAAAAATTTCATTAGGCTTATGGCAAAACTTTGGCGCATCAGACCCCCAATCGAATGCGAGAAACATCCTGCAAACAGCTTTTGATGCCGGTATTACCCACTTTGATTTAGCCAATAATTATGGTCCCCATTACGGCGCGGCTGAGTCCACCTTTGGTGATATTTTCAAACAAGACTTTAAGCCATATCGAGATGAGCTGATCGTTTCCAGTAAAGCCGGTTACGACATGTGGCCAGGGCCTTATGGTATTGGCGGCTCGAGAAAATATTTGATCGCCAGTTGCGATCAAAGCCTTAAGCGTACTGGGTTAGATTACTTTGATATTTTTTATCACCACTGCATGGATCCTGACACTCCTATTGAAGAAACCATGCAAGCGCTGGATTATATTGTCCGCTCAGGCCGGGCGATGTATGTGGGCATTTCAAACTATCAGCCAGCAGAAACTCAGCAAGCTATCAGTATCTTAAAACAGCTGGGCACGCCATTATTAATCCACCAGCCACGCTACAATATGTTTGATCGCTGGATTGAAGATGGCTTAACTGATGTATTAAAAGATCAAGGCGTTGGCTCAATTGTATTCTCCCCATTGGCTCAAGGTGTGCTCACTGATAAATACCTCAATGGTATTCCCAAAGACTCGCGCGCAGCCCAAGCTCACCAAATTTATTTAGCTGATAACGATGTTACTCCAGAGAAAATAGCCAAGGTGCAGGCATTAAATGCCCTTGCCCTGACACGGGAGCAATCATTGGCGCAAATGGCGATCGCATGGAACCTTAACAATGATGCGGTAACCAGTTGCTTGATTGGTGCAAGTCGGCCTGCACAAGTTGTGGATTCGGTGGCAGCGCTAGATAATCTCAACTTTAGTGCTGCAGAGTTGGCCGCCATTGATGACATTCTTAAGTAACTGCTCAAATAAAAGGATTACTGATGAAAAACCGCCTCAACAGCCAGCTTATGCAATATAAAAGATCGCTAATGGCTTTTAAAAACAGCATGACCGGAGCAGCGTTAATGACAATAGTAACCAGCAGCTTATTAAGCGTTAGTTTAGTCAACCCTGCGGCGGCGCAAATTGACCCTAGTCAGCTTGATAACATCAAAGCGATCAAGCTCAATAACAGCCAGGTGATTACTGCAGGCTTGCCTACTGCAGCGCAATTTCAGACACTTAAACATTCAGGGGTCGAGGTGGTGATCAATTTGATCCCCAAAGACAACTCAAACTATTTAGCGGCTGAAGATAGACTGGTCACAGATGCTGGTATGGTTTACCACAACATTGAAGTCGACTGGCAGCAACCCACCATGGAAGATGTAGCGCAGTTTATTAGCATCATGGAGCGCAATAACGATAAATCGATTTTAGTCCATTGTGCGTTAAATTATCGCGCCTCGGCTTTTTACTATTTATATCAACTAAGCCAAGGCGCTGATCACTCAGAAAATGCCATGAACCAAGCGTTATCACCTTGGGGCGATTTACCCCAAAGCTTTGCTAAATACCCGCAATGGAACAAGTTAATTGAAGAAGTAAAACAGAAATATTCTACACAATAACATGGCTTAGTCGGCTCATACTTAAAGAAAACTGTTAAGAAATTTAACAGTTAGAACATCCCGAGTAACCACGGCCGGCCGCATCTAATGAATCAGATAAGTCCTTACAGGCACGGCAAGTAAGGTGCTTTTTGTAGTTCTTATGAAAAAATGAAGCTGTTCTAGATTCAAGACTAGAAAATAGCTCCTGAGTCAGTGGCGTTCTCCAATTATATTGCGCCATTAATCTGGAAAGGTGTCTATAGCAAGTGGTACTTTGATCAGATAAAAATTCTGAAGAAATAAGCTTACTTTCAAACTGAGTAAGAGAGCCTGTTAAATAAAAGGTAATTCCCTGAACCAACTCCTTAGCTTGCAGTGGCGTTGCTTCTAATTCGCCATTTTCAATCGCTAAATTCACAGCATCAGTTAACCATTGCCAAAACGAATTAATTCGCTGTTTAAACATCTTTACTTTATTGTCGCTAGCGAGTTTCCAAATCATCGCATTGACGGAAACCGATCTTAGCGTAAAAAAACTTTTGCTTCTTTTGATGGTTTCAAAAGTAAATAAAATAGGCAGTAATAATCTTTCTTGCGCCGTCAACTCTGGATTTTTTTCAACAAATAATGGCATATAATTAGAGGTGGCACTGCGTAAGAACAAACACACTAATACATCTTCTTTACGCTCGAATAACTTATATAAAGTGCCTGTTGAGCAACCAACATCTTTAGCAATTTGTGAAAATTTAAATGACACTATTCCTTGAGATTCAATTAGGCCTTCGGCAACATCTAAAATTTGATCGCATCTAAGTTGCGTCAATGGTTCTGTAGGACATTTCATAATGCATACCTAATATTTGATTAACTCAATTATCATCCTTATTACTCTTTATAGGTATAACATCGGTAGATAATCGGGATTAAGTTCACGCTCATTAAGCTTTTTCATTGGTCTTTGTGATTCAGCTCATATCTTATTTCAATAGTGATAATTAACTCCCGTTTATTCACGTAAAAACGCATTGATAACTCAGTAGCTCATGAACAATGTTCTTGACCCACTTCACGAATAAAATTGCCCCCCCAAAAAAAGCGTGATGCCATTCAAATTTGGACGGCATCAATTTGTTTATCTTAGTCGCATCAAAATGCGAGGAAAGATAAATGCAAAACAGACGTAACTTTTTAAAATTAAGCGCTGGTGCCGCAATCGGTGGATTAGCAGTAGCAATGCCTGCTAGCGCACAACAAAGTCAATGCAATGAAATTAACTGGGATGAATCAGTTGATACTCTCGTTGTTGGTTCTGGTTTTGCTGGCTTATCGGCTGCTATTAATGCCAAAAAGCAACAACTTGGCAGCGTACTTGTATTAGAGAAAATGCAAGTAATTGGTGGCAACTCTGCAATTAATGGCGGTTGGCTAGCTATTCCTCAAAATCCAATTCAATTAGCGCAAGGTATTAACGATGACTCACCAGAAGAGTTAGTTAAAGACCAAATCATCTCAGGCAGAGGCATGCAAAATGACGATATGCTGAGAACCATCGCTAACCGTTCATTAGACTCGTATGACCTATGTATCGAAACCGGTGTGAAATTCCGCGAAGGTTTTAACATTCAAGTAGGTGGCCATAATAAAGCTCGTGCAATCAGAACCCAGCACGGTACTGGCGGCGATATCACCACTAAATTATTCGAAGCAGGTAAAAAAGCAGGCGTGGAATACCGCCTACAACATTACATCGAAGATTTCATTATGAACGGTCAAGAGATCGTTGGTGTGAAGGTAAGACAGAATTATCGTTACCCAGATCTTAAAACCGGTAAAACAATCTATATCAAGGCCAACAAAGCCGTTATTCTCGCCCACGGTGGTTTTGCCCAGAATATGGAATTACGCCAAGTTGTCGACCCATCACTTGATCCAACATTAGATTGTACCAATGCCCACGGTGCAACAGGTGAAGTCACCTTAACTGCAATGGCTAATGGCGCGTTACCTGTTCACATGAACTTAATCCAAACTGGTCATTGGGGCTCACCTGATGAAGGCGGTTTTGGTTGGTCTAATGCCCTACTATCAATCGGCTGGCATCAAGGCGCTGCGATCAGTGTGTTAAACGGTAAACGCTTTATGGATGAGCGTGCAGATCGCAAAACCTGCTCAGAAGCGATTATGAAAAATCGTTACGAAGACAACAGTCCAGCTTATCCGATTGTATTGTTCAATTACGAAAACTACAAAGACGATGACCGTGTTGTTCGTTCAATACGCGATGAAATGGCTTGGAAATTGGACACTCTAGATGACGTTGCCGAGAAGTTTGATATTTCAGTAACAGAACTTAAAAAGACAATTGCTGAATATAACCAGCATGTTGTAGACAGAAACGATCCGTTATTCAACCGTAAGATGGACACTGCTGAAGTACTAACAGGACCATTTGTTGTGTCACGTATTTGGCCAAAAGTGCATTACTGCATGGGCGGATTAAAAACAGATTTAGGTGGCCGCGTGATTGATGGTCGGTCAATGAAACCGATTAGAAAAATGTATGCCATCGGTGAGTCAACTGGCGGCATTCATGGTGAAGCTCGCTTAAGTTCGACCTCATGTCTTGAGTGCTTAGCAATGGGCATTATCGTTTCTGAAACCGTTAAATCTGATTTGTAGGCTGAACCACCATGAAAAAATTATTACTAGTCGCTTTTTTATCTACTGCGTTTTTAGCCACCGCTAATGCGGGTGAGCTTTATACCGTCAAAGGGAAAACACAAGGCAGGGTGAACCACGAGATGCTTTATCAAGATGGCTGTAATGCTTGCCATCAAGGTTCACCAAGAGCGAATACCACAGATGAGGCCTGCGTGGCATGTCATGGCACTGTTGAAACAATTGAAATTGATGAATCAATTTTAGCAGTACCAGAAGCACACCCACACAAGTCTTTGCATTATAACGAAGGCGCAAGCTGTTTAGCATGTCATAGCGAGCATAAAAAGAAAGCTCCGATTTGTGCTGACTGTCACCGTACTTGGTTCCATGAAATGTAACACCACAATAAAATAACAATGATTTTATAGGAATGATAATGAAAAAAACCGCCAAATTTATGTTGTCGATGGTGGCCACAGCTGTTGCTATGTCTTCTGCGCCTGTTATGGCAGAAGAGCAAGAAGATGGGATTAATATCGGAGGTGCTGTTCGCGTAAACTACGCTTACAGAGACTATGATGAATCTAATAAAGATAAATTAGGTACATTAGATTTTGATATGGCTGCGATTACGTTTGATGGTAAAAAAGGTGACTGGGGTTTAGCCGCAGAATATCGTTTTACCGCTGGCAGTAATTACATCAAATCAGGTTATGGTTACTATGAGATTAATCCTAACTGGGAACTTCAATTTGGTATCAACAAAGTGCCTTTTGGTAACCCAGAGTTTATCTCTAACAGTTGGTGGTTTGGTTTACCTTACTACCTAGGTTTTGAAGATAATCATGATGTAGGTATTAAAGCTTCATACGACAATAACGGCTGGAATACTGATCTCGCGTTCTACAAAAATCCTGTTTACAGTGCAACTGAAAACAAGCGTTATTCAGCGTCATTATTCAGTGGCGAAATCAATGGCACTGAATACCACAACGAAGAAACCAATGGCTTTAACTTTAGACAAACCTATACTTCTGAATATGAAGGCGGTTCAACTACATTTGGCGGTTCTGTTCAATACGGTCAAATCTATAACAGTGACACAGGTAACATGGGCGACCGTTATGCTGCTGCCCTTCATTTAGACAGCACTTACAAAGGCTGGAACTTGCAACTGCAAGCTATGCAATACGAATATGACGCGGCCGATTCTGCTGACGACAATAAAATCGGTATTGCTGTCGTGAGCTGGCAATATGAAATCGCCTCTAAAGGCCAAGCCTATAGCGCTAACATCGCTAAAACCTTTGCCACTGATTTCGGTAGCGTAAAATGTTACAACGATTTCGGTTTAATGACGCCTGACGTTGCTGATGACCGCTATGACAACAGCATGCAAAACGTCACTGGTTGTGCAATTTCAGCGGGTGCGACTTACACCATGATTGACTTTATTCTTGGTAAAAACATGACGTTTTCTACCGCTAATAATGACCACGTAGGCTTGCCTGAGCTTGGCGATGATTGGGACAAACGTATTAACATTAACTTTGGTTACTACTTCTAATTAAGTCATAACCAAATCCGTTAATAAAACGGTTAATGAAATAGCCTCTCAAGCAGGCAGAAAATTTTACTTCTTAGTTTCTGCCTGTTTTTTTGCCACCCTTTCAAATCAATCATTGGCACATTCAATTGATGCCGATGTCATTTGCCACTAAATAGCACCGATTCCCACTATGAAAACACCTTCTGTTAAACTGCCTCTACTGGCCTGTATGGTGGTAGTTACTCATTCTTCACATGCCATGGATGTCGAACTTGGCGGTTTTCTAAAAATGAATGCTCGCCACGTGAATGGTGATGTCGAGTTTCAAGACCTTTGGACAGGCGGAGGTTCAATCTCTGAGCCCACAAAACGCACTCAATTCAGCGCGCAAGAATCACGGTTAAATCTCGCAGTGTCATCAAATGAGGTAACAGGGTTTATCGAAATGGACTTTGTCGGTTCATCCCAAGGCAACCCTGTTATTTCAAATTCCTACAGCCCTCGATTACGACATGCTTTTATCGAATATCAAGATGTGGTTGCAGGACAAACTTGGTCAACATTGGTAAATACATCTGCTTTTGCTGAAACAGCTGATTTAGGTGGACCGTTAGTTGGTCAAGCCATGGTCAGACAAGCTTTAATTCGCTATACCTATAACGATTGGCAATTTGCACTTGAGAACCCTTATACCTACGGCACCGATGCTGTAAATAGTAGCGCGCCAAGTCAGCAAGAATGGATTGATACCCGCAACGACTATGTTCCTGACCTCATCGTACGCTATAACAAGAAAGGGGACTGGGGCAATATATCAGCATCAGGCATTATTCGTTATTTAGACCCAGGCGATACAAAGCAATTGAGCAAAGGGATTTCTATTGCAGGAAAGTTTCGAACCTTTGGTAAAGATGATTTTAGGTTGCAACTGCATTATGGCCATTTAGGGCGTTATGTTGGGACTGATGTTGCAAAAGATATTATTGATGGTGAATTAGAAACCACGTTGTCAGCTATGATGGCTTATCGTCATTTCTGGACACAACGTCTTCGAAGTTCGATTTTTATTGGCCATTCCACTACAGAGGTTGAACAAACTCGTCGTAATCACATTGGTGTGAATTTATTTACCAACCTAACCCCTGAACTTTCTGTTGGATTTGAAATTGGACAATACTCAATAAACGATAAATCACCGAGTTACAGTAATGAGCAAGTAGACACTGGTCATTCTCAATACGCGCAACTCAGTATGCAATACGCATTTAGGTAACAAATAAGTAAAAATAGATAACTTGTTATAAATCTATCTGTTAGATAAACGAGTTTCGAATCCCCCCTAAGATTTAACAAAAAAAATTGATAAATATTGATCCACTACAATAAATTAAATGAATATTTGCAAGCATTCGCAAATCAGGGAATTTAGCGATGCTAGTCACGAATAAAATTGTCGTTGCTATACGTGCGTGATCTGTTTCACCTTTATGTTACCAAGATGAATTTATAGTTACGGCATAGCAAAAAAATATTAATATCTCACAGTTCCAAATAGGATAAACAATGAAACTTAAAATGATTTTTGGTATCGCAGCACTTGCATCAACAGCTGCAGTTGCGCAAGGTCCACAATGTAACCATGCACAGCTTCCATACCAACAAACAACGCCAGTCCCATTTGACAGCAGTGTTCATGCACCTCAAAACACTATGCCAGTGCAGTGTAGTAACCCAGAAGTTGAAGCCTATATCGCTGATTGGGAAGCTGGTAAAATTGACTTCAACACAATCCAAGCCAATGACAGCATCGCTAAAGAACAACGTTTTTGTAAGACGCTTGATAATGAAGGCAACGTACTTGAAGCTAAAAACTGTGAAGTAGCTAACTCTCCAGTAGGATACATCTGGAAAGACTTAGCTGACTCACCTGTGGTTATTGGTATTACTAACGGTGGTAAATCAGATCATGAGCCTCATTTCCACGGCCAACCTGAGTGTTATTACGTAGTAAACGGTGGCAGTAAAACGCTTGCAGAAAACAAGTTCCAACCATTAGAAAAAGGGCAATATTTCTATATCCCAGGCAATGCGATCCATAACACGCCAATTCTTGAAGATAAAGGCCTTGGTGTAATGTACTGGTATCCAAACAATGCTCACTTCGATGGGTTCAAATACTACTGGCGCCGTGATGTGAAAAACCTACGCGTTGCAGAAGAAGCCTTTGACCGCGTAGATGAAATCCGTAAGCGCGATCTTAACTTAGGCCCATATGGTACTAATGAAGCATTTTTTAAAAAGTAATTAATGTAAAAAGTACTCATTCTGATAACTACCTTAGTAGTTATCAGAATTAGCCAACAAAGCGGCGATATTCACTTCATATATCGGCGCTGGGCTACCCTCTGAGGTGATATAAAAGCGGCTGGCATCGTGATTAAAGCTCACCGCTTCTGCTTGAAATAGTGTCGGAAAATCAATAATTTTTGGCGTGGTTGATAACAGTGTTAAAGCGCCAGTAGGCTGTTGCTGCTGAAAGTAATAAGCATGACCATAGGTTAACACCACCGCAGATAAGCCATCCTTTGAAAAACTCATTGCTGTCGAGTTTCCGGCAAAAAGTGCTAAGCGTATACTGCCGAAATAATCTGAGAATGATTCTGGTAATGCCGGCGGTGCCCCTAAAGGTGTTGCCACTAGCGTGTCCCTTTCTTGCTTAGGTAATGGCATAGGTAATTGCGAAGGCAACTCTGAAGGCAACAACGCCGGTGATTGCGCTAACTCTAACTGTAACGGCAATTGATATAGGGTTTGTGGGGTTTGCCGCTTACTCAGTAATACAATTTGCTGGTTAACCACATCAACAGCAACAGACTCACAATCCTTTGGACCATCTGGGTAATTAAATGCCAATGACACTAATGGCGTGACCTTGATAGATGCGGCTAACGCAAGTTTACTGACATCAGGCTCTGCAATAATATGAATGAAATATTGACTGCGATTAGCACGATTATCACCCACATCGGCGATTAACAGATACGCTTTACCATCGATAACAAACGAGCTCATATCTTCCCAATCGATATTTTTTACCCCTTCAATGTTCACCGTCGCCAGCAACTCACCGGATAAATTTATCGCATACACTGCGGCGCTATCACCGCCATCATTGTGCAGCCACAGCACATCATGGTGTATATTTGAGTAAGCTAAGCCACTGGCTTCAGCAATTTTTTTATGGCTAATATTGCCCACTTGGCGAATGTTAGCTTGCTCGGTTTTGACCGAACACGCCGTAATAACAAGGGCAAACAGTAAATACAAACAGAGACGTAAAAACTGATTTAGACATTTTGCGGCCATGTGTCAAACCTAATCCATTAGCTGAGATGCGAAATTTGATAATGACACAGTTAGCGTGATATTTAACCGCCTTGCTAATATTTAAATCTAGACTGTGCTTGAAAGAGATTAAATTCGATCTAAAAACAAACAAACAGACAGTGATAAATTAATCTTCAATTGGCTAATTTACGGGTTTTTCCCTTGGCCATTTGTTAGAATCCCAGCTTATTTTTTGGCAACTGTATTATTGCCACATTCTTTACCTAGCTCGGGCTGACAATCAGTTTAGTTCAGTACACTCAAGTTTTACTATTAAAGGCAGGCTATGACCGTTCTTCTAATGACTCCACCTATGACCCAATTAAATACGCCCTATCCGGCAACTGCGTATTTAACTGGTTTTTTGCGTTCTCGAGGTTATGAGGCGGAGCAACGTGATCCTGCCATTGAGCTTTTCCTAGAAATGATGACAGCGCCTGCGCTGGACATTATTCGTCAACATGTGGAAGCTAATTTCGAGCACTTTGAAGACGATGAATTACCTGATGCTATTCATAATTTTCTGGCTGAATTTGATCGTTATCATTTGACTGTTGAGAGCGCGATTCGGTTTTTACAGGGTAAAGATCCCAGTCTTGCACTGCGGATTAACTCGCGCCGATTTTTACCTGAAGGCCCAGCATTTGAAGCCATTGCGCAAATGGAAGCGGTATCAGGCGATGTACTGCAAGCCGCTTTTGGTAATCTTGGCGTTCAAGATAAAGCCAAATATCTCGCGACCTTATTTATTAACGATCTCTCCAGCGTCATCACTCAAGGGGTTGATCCTTACTTTGAAGTGAGCCGCTATGGCGAGCAGTTAGCTGCGGCTAATCCCAGCTTTGATAACCTTTACGATACCTTGATGGACGAGCCAACCTTTAGCTCAGAAATTTTAGCGCAATTGGTTGAGCACTATTTAGAAGAAACCCAACCTAGCGTTGTAGCCTTAACCGTGCCTTTTCCCGGTAATATGCTCGGCGCGTTACGTATTGCCCAAACCTGTAAAGCCATTAATCCAGAGATCCCCATCATCATCGGCGGTGGTTTTATCAATACCGAACTACGGGCACTCAAAGATCCTCGGGTATTTGAGTTTATCGACTTTATCTGTCTTGATGACGGCGAACGCCCGTTAATCACCCTGCTGGAATACTTTCAAGGCCAACGTGAAGTCGATGATTTAGTGCGAACTTACTTCCTTGCCGAAGATGACAATGGCGAGCCTTACGTTCACTTTAATGAAAACCCAGAACTCCACGATATCCCGCAGGTGGAAGTCGGCGCTCCGATATACGATGGCTTGCCATTGAGCGAATATCTGTCTTTGTGTGAAATGCTCAACCCAATGCACCGTATTTGGAGTGATGGCCGCTGGAATAAACTCACCATCGCCCATGGCTGTTACTGGCGTAAATGTAGCTTTTGTGATGTCAGTTTGGACTATATCGATCGCTACGATACTGCTGGCGCTGATATTCTGGTTGATCGCATTGAGCAACTCATTGAAGAAACCGGACAAACAGGGTTCCATTTTGTCGATGAAGCGCTGCCACCAAAAACCTTATTTGCCTTTGCAAAACGCTTAATTGAGCGCAACGTGGTGATCAGTTGGTGGGGTAATATCCGTTTTGAAAGAACCTTTAGCCAAGCCCGCTGTCAATTGCTAGCCGACTCTGGTTGTATCGCGGTCAGTGGCGGCCTTGAAGTGGCGTCTGATCGTTTATTGAAACTGATGAAAAAAGGCGTCAGTGTTGAGCGCGTTGCCCAAGTCACTAAAGCCTTTAGCGATGCCGGTATTATGGTGCACGCATATTTGATGTATGGCTTTCCGACTCAAACCGAGCAAGAAACGGTGGATTCATTGGAAATGGTGCGACAGATGATGCAGCAAGGTTGTTTCCAGTCTGCCTATTGGCACCGTTTTGTGGCCACGATCCACAGCCCTGTTGGTATGAATCCAGAAAAATTTGGTATTACTCTTAGCGATCGCCCTGAAGTTTTATTCGCTGAAAATGATGTCGATTTTAGCGATCCTACCGGTACTGATCATGAGATGTTAGGTGAAGGGCTGCGTAAAGCGATTTACAATTACATGCATGGTATTGGGTTTGATCAGCCGATGAGTTTTTGGTTTGAACAAGGTGTCGCTCGCACTAGCATGAAAAAAGATCTGATCTCAAAAGCGATTAGCAATCTGATCGACAGCAGTGAAGAATGATCTGCTATTAAGGCTCATAGCTAACGAGCTAATTTTATAACTCACAGCGCTTATAACTAATAGCGCTAGCCAATAAAAAGGCCACTTTCTTGTTCCAAAAGAAAGTGGCCTGTTACTTTTACAGCTTATTTTACATACTGCATACAGCCTTTTGCAAAGCTGCCAACTTCTTTGTTAAGTCACGTAGTCTTAAATAACGCTTACTGATAAAGAAGCGTGCGATATTGGCGTGTTCCAAACACCTAGATATCACACTGTGCACTTGGCTTTTAGCATTTAAAGGATGAGGTAAAAATGCTAAAAACCAGTACCTGTTGTCACTCTGTTAATCGCGAACTCATTATCAATATTAGTATTGATAATCAAATTGCAGAGTGAATTCTGTGCCAGGCTCTTTCGCGTATACCACCACATCTTGTTGGTCGTATTCGGTGGTTTCACCTAGGATATTTTTCACTTTAAATTTCACCCCAAAGCTTTCAGTAGGTAAAAAGCTATAGCTAAAATCTAAGCTGTGAAAGGGTTGCTCGTACACATCATCTAAACCGCCACGGCCACCATAGGCTATGCGCTCACCAAACACGTTATACACTAAGGTGGCACTGTGAGACTCATTAGACGAATCAAAGCTTAACTGCATGTTGGCAACCCACTCAGAATGGCCTGTCATGCGGCGCTTATTATTGGTTGGGTCAATTTCACCATTACTGGCAATTTCAATTTCTGAGTCACTTAGGGTTAAGTTACCCGCTACGAAAAAGTCTTCCCAAACACTACCATTGCTGCCAATAAAGCCTAAGTCATGTAAAAACTCAGTTTCGATACCGTAGGTATAACCTGACTCAGCGTTGTAAAACTTAAGCTGACGACCCGCTTCTGAGATACGTTGAATCGCTTCTATGGGTGCTGCAACGTCTTTATAAAAGCCACCAACACTTAAGTTTGCGCCATCTTCTGAGTAGTATTCCCAGCGTACATCTAGGTTATAGATATCTGAGCTTTCAAGTTCTGGGTTACCAAAGAAATCAAATCCGGTAATTGGGTCTTGAAACCGCACTGGCGCCACTTCACGTAAGTCTGGGCGAACCAAGGTTTTACTGGCACCAAAGCGCCATTGGCTTTCATCTGATGATTTCCAGGTTAATGCCAATGAAGGAAACCAGCCGTCTTCTGCAATTGCGTAGTCTTCAATATCGTAACGACCACCTTCATCTGAAATCTCACCATCTGGGGTTAATGGCAATGTCACGCGGCGAAAATCTTCATAACGCACACCTGCGGTTAAGCGCCATACATCATCAAAATCCACATCAAAATTGACAAAACTGGCGTCTATCATTTCAGCGGCGACATAATCTTCGGTGTCGGTTGAGGCGTCTTTTAATTCTAAATCAAGCGTGTCATTGGCAATGTTGTCATCAGAAAATATATTGTCAAAGTCACCCGCTAGAATATCGCCATTGGGGTCTGTTGGGCTTAAGCCGACATCAAAGCCCAATCGCGTGGCAAAGCTTTCACGGGTACGTTCAAAGTACTCATAACCACCACTGATTTTTAGCACGTTCATGCCAAATTCAAAGGGTAGGGTTAAATCAAATTTGTAGTTTTCAGTATTATCATCAAGGCGGCTATAAACATATTTAGGCGCATCTTGGGTATTTAAGTTACGGCTAGTAATACCATCTGCATCATCAAGTATTACATTGTAAGTGTAAGATAATTCGCTCGGTGCATAGCGCTTTGATCTGGCGTTTGAATACATCCAGTTGGCTTCTAAATCCCACAGATATTCAAAGAAATGCTCACCTTGAATTTGATTGCTGATAAGGTTACGTTCTTCATAAGCAATATCATAAACCTGCAACGCATTAGGCTCGGCGATGGTATCAATGGTTTCTTCGATGGCCACTGAAACATCATCAGATGTATCACGTAAATAAGTCGAGAAGGTTTGAATTTTATGGTCGTAACCAATTTCTAAACCTAAGTTAACCATGCCTGACATTTGTACAATTGAATCGGTGCCCATGACGTCTTTTGAGTTTTCGATTTGTACCTTGTTCTCATCACCATCTAGCTCAACTTCGCGCTTGGTGTAGTTTTCAGCTTGTTGTTTATATGAGCCTGCTGCCATCATCCCGAAAATGATGTCATCGCTTAAGTCCCAGCGATCGCCAATGGCGATATTACCGCGAACTCCAGGGTCCGTACTTTCAGTAAATACCGTCATGTCGCGATACATATCATTGGCTAAACCACGGTTAATGGCTTGAGCACTGGCAAAATCAATTGTGCCATTTGAACCAGTAACAATATCAATGGGGCTAATTCCGCCATATTGATTGGTCACCTCGTTAATGCTGTTTGGCATTGCCCGAGTGCCATCATCTTGGCCAGTCCAATCATCGCCGCCACCGTTATAGGTATAAGTGTCATCGCTATCATTAGTGTTATAACGGCCACCTATTGACGCTTTAAAGAAAAAGTCTGCAGGAATAGATTTAGTACGAATATCAACATGACCACCGCCAAATGCAGCTGGCGTGCTGGCTGAACTGGATTTTTGTACTGATAAAGATTCAATGATAGAGGCTGGGAACATATCCAGCGGTACCACATTACGGGTAGGGTCTGGCGATGGTACAACCGCACCATTTAATGATGTACTAGAATAGCGCTCACCTAAACCACGTACATAAATGAACTTGCCATCCTTCAGGGTTAATCCGGTAACACGTCGAAGCGCGGCGGCGGCATCACTATCTCCGGTGCGAGAAATCTGGTCTGCGCCCATAATATCAACCACGGCGGGTTGCTCACGGCGCTCTTCCATCGCTTCTGAGGCAGAGCTACGTAAACGCCCAGTTACCGCAATGACTTCAATAGGGAAATCTTCACCAGGATCATAAGCTGGTGTCTCTTCCGAGTAAGCTGGTAGTGTTGCAAAAAGAGAAGCTGCAGAAATAGCAGTAACAACAGCTAGGCTTAGCTTATTAGCGATAAAACTCGGCTTGGTTTTCATAACGTTTTTCAATCCTGTACACAGTTCAGGTCGCGCCACTAAGATGTGATACACCGGTGACAATTAATGTAAATTTAACTAACTATTTTGATTATCTAATCGGACTTTAAGCAGCATCGAGGAGTACTCACTCCCCGATGCCTAAGGTTTACTACTCGCTTTTATTTAATAAAAGCCCAACCTTCACGCCAATCAGTTTGGCCATCGAATGCACCGATATAATCAGTTGATTCGAAGAAGGTGTCAGTCGTACTCATATCAAGACCCGTACCCAATAACACAGTGTCAGTGCCAGCAGGCATGCCATTAGTTAACGTCACTTCTTGAGCAGAGTTACCTGTTTGAGCTAAGAACCAGGCCTGCGTGTCTACCGCATCGGTTGTATCTGTGTTGTCAGAGCTGTATTTGAATGGCTCGTTACAGTCGATAACAGAGTGAGACATCACTAATGTTTCATCGTTAACGTTGGTAACAAGACCTGCGTAAGTACCGTCTAGTTCTAAACACTCACCTGATTCAGTCTCAGAAGTTGCACCTTTGCGACCTTGAATCAATAGGTTGTGAATTGATGCACGAGTAGCAACACGAAGAATGATGCCTTCGCCTTTATCGCCACTGGCATTTTCAATATCAGCACCAGGAAGAATTGTTACGTTAGAGATAGTTGGGTTTGAAATCGGCGTATCGTCAGTGCCTTTATGACTATCGCCTTCAATACCACGGTTAGCTTGACCATCTTCATGGGTGATATACACGTACTGTGCTTTACCCTGCCAGCCGTTAGTCCAATCTAAGCTGTCATCAAAGTTATCCGTTAGGTAAACATATTTAAGATTGACTGCACCGCCCCAAAACTCAACACCATCATCGCCATTTGCATGGACTTGAATATGGTCAACTTGGGTTCCACTGCCCACTGCCGCAAATGAGATGCCGTTCATTTCTTGGGTATCATTGACTTTAAAGCCGGCATATTTGACTACCACATAGCTGATTTGACCGCTGTTATCAGCATTGTCATTACCGCCGTATGGGAAGTCGCCCACTTCAAATGACACATCACAGTTGTCTTTATCAGGACACTTGTTGGTTTCGCCATTACCCAGAATAACTAAACCGCCCCACTGACCACGCTCACCTTCTGCGCCAGCTATTACATCTTGCTGAGAGGTCATAACGATTGGATGCTCAGCACTGCCTTGGGCCATGATTTTAGAGCCACGACTAATGGCGATGTAGCTGTTGTCGGTCGCAAATAATTGCGTACCCGCTTGAATTGCCAGTGTTGCAGAGTCTGCGTTATCACCACCTACAATCACCGCGCCGCCATCTACTTTGTACATCACGTTTTGACCAGCAAGCAGTGTTGTATTGGTGGTGATGTTACCTTCGATTGAACAGACTAAAGTCACGCTGTCATCTTTATAAAGGCCTGCAACCACATCTTCTGAAGTTGTGCCTACAGGGCAAGATGTTAAAACTGGTAATTCAGTTGGTGCAGGCGCTGCATCTTCATGAATGGCCGTGGTCCAGCCTTCCGTCCAGTCAGTGCTGCCATTAAATGCACCGATATATTGGGCATCATCTAAACGGTCATCCATGTTAGCTAAATCAGCTGCGCCGCCAGTTAAAGCAACAGAAGATGAATTAGGCATATACCCTGATAAATCTGCAGCACCGGCTAAGTTACCTTCTTGGGCCATAAACCAAGCTTCAACGTCGTAAGCTTTGGTGTAACCTTTATCAGCATCAACCTTGGCACTCTTAAACGGCTCAACACAATCGATTAAGCTGTTTTGCATGTTTAAGTTGCCAGCTTCAGCGGTATCAACTGTATTGTCGTCATTGATTTCTAAACATTCGCCAGAATCAACATCGCCTTTAACCAGCATGTTGTATGCGTTAACAGCCGTGCCTTTGCGCAGTAAAATACCTTCAGCGTCATCACCACCACTGTTAGTGCCGTTAGCCACTTCAATGGTGAAGTTAGCTAATGTAGGCATAGACTGTGGTTCAGCATCAGCGCTGCTGTTGCTGTCACCTTCGATACCACGGTTTGAACCGTTATCCTCTTGACGGATATAAACGTGCTGGGCACTACCTTGCCAACCGTTAGTCCAATCTAGAGAGTCATCAAAGTTTTCAGTTAACACCACATGTGAAAGCGAAACGTTACCGCCCCAAAACTCAACACCGTCATCGTTATTTTTATGAATTTGGATATGATCAACAGTTGTACCTGCGCCAACTGCCGCGAAACTAATACCGTTCATTTCTTGGGTGTCGTTGATTTTAAAGCCACCAAACTCAACCCGAACATACTGAATAACACCTGAGTTATCTTCAGTGTTATCACCACCGTAGTTGTGGTTACCCACTTCAAATGCAGCATCACAACTGGTTAAATCAGGGCATGAGTTAACAGGTGCGTTACCTAAAACGACTAAGCCGCCCCATTGACCCGCTTCGCCAGTTTGGCCTAGCGCCGCTTCAAGGGAAGTAAATACGATTGGCGCGTCAGCTGTGCCTTCGGCCATAATTTTTGAATCACGGCTAATGACTAAATAAGACTCGCTACCACCAATAATTTTAGTGCCAGCCATAATTGATAATTCAACCGAGTCAGCTTTATCGCCGCCAGCGATAACTGCACCATCAAGCATCCACACCACATCGTTTCCTAAAATGATGTTCGCGCCATCTTGACCACCTACCTTTACTGTTGAAGCTGCAGTAGAAGGTGCCAGTGTGCCTGTTAACACCCACACTTCTTTACCATCGATAGCCGCTATCGTAGTGCTTTTTTCTGCAAAGCCGCCGTAAGCAAGTTGTTGGTCCGTTTCAGTCGGTGTGGTTGGATCCGTTGGATTTGTAGGGTTAGTCGGCTCTTGTGAACCCGTATCAATATTGATATCGCCACCACAGCCCGCAAGTAATAAGGTTGCAGAAAGCGCAGCTGATACAGCACTAAGTTTAAACATTTTTTTCAGTTCCATTGTCATCTCCGAAGACGGGTGTAAGCGAGTTAAGTTGTTTCAATGGACGACAAACTAACCCGCAAAAATGACAAAAAGACTGCGTTAAAATGACAGCAAGGTTTCACTAATATGATGTAAATATTAATAGATAATAAAAACAGAGACTTACTGAGTGGTTGAGTTACTTTTTATTGTCACATTATTAACAATTATTTTACCTAGGTGTCTTGTGGTGTGTTTTTTGGAGTTGAAAAAGTCTGTTTTTTGAGTTGAATAAGTGACGTTTTATCATTAATAATTGAATTATCAATATAGTCATCATTCAATTAGACAATTGTTACTGCCCTAAGCAGATTTGAGGTTGGAATGAAAATTAAACGCAAGATACACAACAAACCGATTTATTAAAATAGCCTAAAAATACTGCTTAATAACAGTATTTTAGAATAAACTGGTTCGCTATTATTTCGATTTAAGCCGCTACCACAGCACGTGTTTTCCACTGCACGCCAATCAGACCTAAAATCACTAATACGCCCACAAAGCCAGTACTTAACGGGTTAAACAATACCCAAGGTACCACGGCTATTGCCAGCACTCGCTCAATCGGTTTAAGCGGTCGTAATAGATAACCTTCTATCGAAATGGCTATCACGACAATTAAGGTCGCGGTTTGCACTATGGCAAACGTAAACGCCATTAAACCGGCATCAGGGTTAAGTAAATCAGTGTAAGCCATCATGATGGGGATAATAAATAAGCCTTATCTTAACCAACAACCTATATATCACATGCTAATTTATGATCAATTCAGGTTTAGGTGATCAAGCTAAACCTCTCAGTTAATACTCAAAAAAACGAGTATTGCTGACACTTATCATTAGTTCACTTTAATGCGCTCTACATCTGCAGCAGGCTCATGGATGACAAAATCAAGCTGCACTTGTGCATTTTTAACGCCATTTTCTGATTGGTTATAAACCCATTGTGATAAGGCATCTTTAGCTGATTGGTCAAATACACCTGTAGGAGATGACTTAATCACTGCAACATTCGACACTTTACCGGATTGACTAATATCAAACTCCAGTTGCACATAGCCATTGAGCCCTGCAGTTGCCGCTTTAGCAGGATAAATAGGGTCTATACGCATTGTAGGGACAACATGTGTCTCCGCTTGCTTAGCTTGTGAACCGGCATGAACTTGCTGGTTTATTATTAATCCACTGATACCTAATGCTAGGGTGATCCCCATGATGACGAGTGTGTTTTTTCCGTGCTGTTTTTTCATCTGTATAATCCTTTCTTTTAAGATGGTTTTATCTCCATAGTGAGTGTGTAACATGCTCAAAGGAACATGTTGCGAGTAGGCCAATAGCGCATGGCTATAGGCAATTTTATTATTTTTATCCATTTCTGATGTTACTTGAGCATCACACGACAACTCTTGGTCATGTCTAAAACGCCTGTAAGCAAACCACATCAACGGATTAAACCAGAACATCAATAGCACGCTACAACCAATGACATTGCACCATAAGTCTTTACGCTGATGATGGAACGCTTCATGAGCGATGATTGCTTGCTGTTGATTAATATCTAATGATTTGAAATTTAACGGCACCAGAATACAAGGTGACAATAACCCCACCAGCATTGGAGACTGAACGGATTCATGAGCCAATATATCAACCCCCTTATTGGTTTCAGCGACTTTAACCGCTGAGGCCACAATGGGATTAAATTGAGTCTGTTGGTACACCATACTCAATAATAACAAGCTCATAATCGCGATGTATAAGTAGTCGAGATACAGTGAGCTAATGAGCATAGAAGATAGCTTGATAGTATCAGTGGCAAGCACTTGATAATGCTGCATGACTGCAGCAGGCTCAGGCAATGACAACCATGAAAGCTTTAGGTGCATAAAGCCCTCAGGAAACCACAGCTGACCTACTGAAATTAGCAATAGTATCGGCACTGAACTCCATAACACATAAGTATAATGGGCACCGATTTTTGCCAAAATAACCCGATGAAACACCATCATCGGTAAACAAAATAGCGTTAATATTACGGTTTGTTCCATAAACCAATTCAGCATCATTTTTGCTCCTGCTGCCAATCATCAAGTAATGACTTTAATTCAGCAACATCTTCAGCTGATAACTTATTGTTCTTTGCAAAACCCGCCACTAAAGGGGTTAACTTGCCAGAGAACATACGTTCAACAAATGATTCGGACTCTTTAGCTGTGTAGTCATGCTCAACAATCAATGGTGAATAATGGTAAACCCGACCTTGCTTCTCAAAACTAATCGCCTGCTTTTTTACTAAGCGGTTAATTAAGGTTTTAACGGTTTTTTCATGCATGTCATGACTTAATGCCAGAGCATCAACCACTTCAGTTGATGTTAAAGGTGCCCGTTGCCAAAGTTGTTTAAGGACTAATAGTTCGCTATTGCTGATGTCTTTCATCGTTTACTTCCAATGCTATTTGTTTTCGATGCTATTTTTTCAATACTGTTTTTTCAATGCAGTGTTGGATAAAAGATGTTTGAAATACTGCTTCTTTCAATAAAGTTTGCTTCAAACATTAGGATTACGGTTGTAATCTCCAATTAAGATTACAATCGTAATCCTAATTAAGCAACACCTTATTTGCAGTTTTTTTGAACAGCTATATTCGTAAATGGAGACTATGGCCAACATGCCAGTAAGTGAAAATGCAGCTTAAGCGACAATAAAGTGATGCAAATCAAAACAAAAATGCCAGTCGATTTACATCGACTGGCATTGGTTTTAATGGCTACCTGTACTGTGATTGAATTTAAATAAACAGTATGGAAAGTCTATTTCATTTCAATCAACTAGCGAGCTTACTTAAGCTCTGCTGGCCATTCTTTTTTAACGCGCTTATCTAAGAATATTTCTTTAGACGCTTGCATTGCTTCTAAGTCAAGACCCACTAAAGGTTGTACCTTCGCTTTAGTGTCGTACTTAGTCGCATCATACTTGTAGCTAGGTGCGTACTTGGCTAGTAATGCATTAGCTTCAGTCAATGCTGCATCTAAAATGCTATTAGATTTTTCAAGCAAACGTACTGCTTCAGTCGGGTTATGCGCATGAATACCGTGAGATGCTGTTGCACTATCCCAGAACCATTGCGCATTTCTGACTTTAGTCAGTAAGCTATTCATTTCACCGGCTAATGGTGTTTTCGCTTTAAGTGCAGCTTCATAGTTGCCTTTTGCTTGTGGAATAGTTTGACCAGCTTCTAGGCCTTTAATGCCATTAGCAGCCCAAATAGCTTGTGCTTTAAAGTGTACTTCAGTTAACCGTGGGTCGGTGCCATTAGCATCGAAACGTAACTTAGTGATCTCAGCTTTACGCTCATCAAGGATCTCTTTAAAGTCACCGGCTTCATGACAAGATTGACAGTCTGCTGGCAATTTATCAGCTTCAAAAGTCACTTTATGGTTAGAGAATTCAGCGCCTTTAGCGTTAGTCGCTTTCGGCATATGACAAGTGGTACAACCAAACTCTAAATGGTCATCCATTGCATGTTCTGTTCTATCTAACATGTTTTCAAATTCTGGATGCTGCGCTTTAATCATTGGCGCACCAGATACTGCGTTGGTCCAATCTTTAAAGCCGCGTTGGTCAAAATACGCAAGTTGTGCTTCAGCAGCAAAACCTACATATAAACCGTCAGTACCTGTGTAATTAACAAACTTTTTGTAATCAGTTTCAACGCCTGGTACCCAGTAATCCATTGGGTATTTCACTTTTTTGCTATCAGTGCCGTCAAAGTAGTATTCAACATGACACTGAGCACAGGTTTGACTGGCTTGCATGGTTGAATCTTGCTTCGCGAAATCTTTACCAATTGTTTTCATCGCACGATCGGCATACGGACGGCTCAATCTAAGCTCTTCTTTACCTAACTCATGACAATCAGCACAGCCGATTGTGTTAGACATTTCATGACCCCAAGTTGACCAAGCATTGTCAGAGAATTTACCTTCACCTACTTCGTCATACATGCGAGCAACATCAGGGGTTTTACATGACCAACAACTAGCAGCCATTGCTTCACCAACCACTTTGCCGTCATGACCAACAACAGGGTGGCCTACCCGCAGAGTTTTAATAATATCTGTTAATGCATAATGGTGACCACGAGCACGGTTATAGTCTTTAGCAAAACCATAACCCGCCCAAGCCGAAACAAGGTTTGGGTTAGCCGCTAAAAGATCGTCAAGCTCGCCATTGGCTGGGGTACTTTGCTCAGTTTCAGCCCAAGTTTTATATTGCTCAGGGAAGGTTTGCTGCCAGTTTTCACTCTTGTATAGATCAACATCTTTAGCAACTGCAGTACCTGTAAAAACTGCAGATACCATCACCGCTAGCGCTAGCTTTTGTAATTTCATCATCACTCCAAATGGAACTTTATTTATATTTATTAGCATTCATCAATTGCTATAACTTTAATACTTACTTATTAAAGTTTAATAAGTAATATCACAGGAAATATAAACTCACATTTATTTAAATCATTAATGTGACAATGTTCTAATCCAATACAATAACCTTGCTACAGAGCTATACCACTTTATAGGTATTTATAATTCTTAAAAAACAATATTTGACAATGATGATACGCATATCTTTGTAAAAATTAGAAAAAACAATTAAAAACAAAAAACATATAATAATCAACAAAATAAAAACAAGCGAATAGTAAACGAATAATTAAAAATCAAAATAGAATAAAACTTAATTTAACCTTAACTGAAACTTAATTTAATACCAATTGTATTAAGTTACTTTTAACATCGAAATACTAAGCAATAAAAATCAAATTGTGAATGAGAATTCATAAATACAATAGTAGTAACAACTAATAAACTAAATAATTAATTAGCATTCCAAGTAAACATCATTTTAATTAAAATATATCTTTCATCATTGGAGTTTTTTAAAACATTAACAACCACAATAGTAAAATTAAAATTGATAGCAAAGATAAAGATATAATTAACAAAAAGCCCAATCCGAAGATTGGGCTTTTTTGACACTAATGTATTTAACGTTGCGGTTATGCTGACGTTATTTATTGCTAAAGCGACGTGAGTATCAACTTAAAACACGCAATGCTTGGCATAATCGGCAGCTTCATTAGCAGTCCAATCACCGCTAGGTTTTTCTTTCATTTGCTTACACCACGCCTCACTGCCTACTTCTGGTGAACAGGCACTTAGACCGATAATTAATAAACCTGCGCTTAATACTGCCGCTATTTTTGAAGATGATTGAGTTAATGACATACTTTCTAATTCCCTGAATGGTTAATCAAATAAATTATTGTTGTAGCCAGGCTATGGCTTGCTGTTTTTGCTCTAATGGAAACCAAGCCACCTCACCTTGCATGAAAGGACCCAGTAAATTAACCGCATTGCCTACCCAGTCAGGGCCACCGACAAACACTAATGCATCAAAATGGGGTAATTGCACTTTATCGCCCCCAGACAAGGAGCTGACATCCCAACCTTCAAGTAACACGTCCGCCTCTATGTATAAGAAAACCTTACCAGTTTGCTCGCGATAGTCTGTGATTAAAGGTTGTAGTTGAGTGCGATAGTCTTGGGTAGATAAACGCCCACTAACGAATAAGCTAATAACGCCTTTAGCGATATCGGGGATTTGGCACAACATAAAGCAACTCCAAACGGTCAATGTGGCCTAGTTTCTAGATAATTATTGATAGTAACAAATCTTATCCGCAGTACTAAACAAAAGTTTGTTAAACTCAAGTGGTAACAAACAATAAACTCGAATCAGCCCCCTTAAATAGACCCAAGTAAATGGTAAAAAGTAGAATCATATAATGATCAAGATAACCAACAGCGTCAGCATCGAAAATAATGAAATTGAATGGCAATTTATCCGTTCAAGCGGCGCTGGTGGGCAGCACATTAATAAAGTTTCCACTGCAGCGCAGATTATTTTTGACATACGTCAGTCATCGCTACCTGAGTTTTATCAGCAAAAGCTATTAGCCAAAGCCGATCATCGCATTACTAAGAGCGGTAAAGTGATCATAAAATGCCAACAAAGCCGCAGCCAAGATTTTAATCGTCAGCTGGCATTAGAGCAGTTTATTGAGCTAGTAAAAAGTGTCGGTATAGTGCAAAAAAAACGTATTGCCACCAAAGCGACTAAAGGCAGTCAACGCCGCAGAGTCGATGCCAAAAAGCAACGCGGCGCTACGAAAGCGCTACGAAAAAACAAATCTGATTATTAAGCTGCAATCGTTTTCAAACTCGCCTTAATACAGCCATGAAAATTTATCCACTTATGGCAATAATTACATGATAAATTAACCTTATTCGGTATTATCAATACTCATCAGTAGCAATTTTAAGGAAAGTGCATGACGCCCAAAGCCAAGATTTTACTAGTTAATGGCCCTAATTTAAATTTATTAGGCCGTCGTGAGCCAGGCCTTTATGGCAGCGATAACTTAGACACCATTGTGGCAAAGTGTCAGTCTCAAGCCCATGGTGCCGAATTAGACTTTGATCATATCCAGTCTAATGCCGAACATGCACTTATCAATGCGATTCATGCCACTGATGCCAAGTTTATTGTGATCAATCCTGCCGCCTTTACCCACACCAGTGTCGCCCTGCGTGATGCACTGCTTGGGGTGAATATTCCGTTTATTGAAGTCCATATTTCAAATGTTCATGCTCGCGAGCCTTTTAGACATCATTCTTATTTATCAGATAAAGCGGTCGGGGTAATTTGCGGCTTAGGCATTCAGGGCTATGAGTTTGCAATGCAAGCCGCTATTAGCCAGCTGAGCAAGGATTAAAGAAAGGACTAGCGTTAGCTATAGAGATCTACAAGATATGAGTAAATTAAAAGCAGATGTCAGTATTATTCAAGCGGGGATTTTCAGTCAATGGGATTCTGATAGTGATGAACTGCCAAGATTTTTAAAAGCCACCGTACATGTGCCTGCTGAAATAGACATTGAATTTGGCTTTGTCACCCGTATTCGCAAAGCCAAAAATCAAGTGTTAGGTTACTGTATTTATCACCCCGATATTCCCGATGCAGAAGGCAATATTCAAGCGCCTTTCGATGGTGAAGTGTACATCAAAGAAAACGATTGGAAGTTTTACCTTGGAGACTGTATTTGGGCGCCAATTGACAACAAAGTCGGCAACTGGCGCATGACCCTAGAGCTAAACGGCAAAGTTATCGCCGATAAAACCTTTAAAGTGCATTTGCCTGAATAAGTTATTTTTCCGCAATAACCGCGCAATTGCGTCCAGCTTGTTTAGCTTGGTATAACGCGGTATCAGCAAGTTTTAGTATTGTATCCCACTCTTCGACTAGCCTTTTGGCTGTTGTCGGTCGACTTGCGCCAATCGATACTGTCACCACTAAATCAGCAGCTGGAGTTATAACGGCTTCAGTGCTAATAGCCTGATTAAAACGGCTTAACACTTCATCCAGAGAGGTGGGGTCGGCTTCGTCAACTTGCAATAATATAATAAACTCTTCACCGCCCCATCGTACTAATACATCCCCTTTTCGAATGCTGTTCGATAAACGCTTGGCAATTTCTGTGAGCACGATATCCCCAGTATCATGACCATAAGTATCGTTGACATTTTTAAATTTATCGCAGTCAATCATCAACATACAATAATAAGCATTCGGAAATGCGGTTAGCTCATGATGAATAAAGTGCTCGATATAGCGGCGGTTGTGTAGTCCTGTGAGTTGATCGTTATTTGAAGCTTTATACAAACTTTTATTTGATGTTCGCAGGCTATCGATGTTCTTTTCACTTAAAAAGTAACGTCTAATTAATAACACTAAGCCAATAGCTAAAATAGCCAAAGCTAACAACCATATTCTTTCTTGTAGCTCTTTTTTATCAAGGGTGGCGGCCTTCAGCTCATTCTCTGCGGTTAATAAGGCAATTTTTTCATCTTGAAGTTGGCCTTCATACAAGGCTTTTAAGGCAAATAACTGTTCTTCACGCTGATTGAAAAGCAGCTTTTGGGTGCCTTCATAATAAGTGGTTAATTGCTCAATGGCCTCAGGGTATCGCTGCTGTGCTTGATAGACTCGCGCCAATAATTCATAGGACTTTAATAGTGAGTCCTGGTTATCAATGGCCTTAAGCCCGGCCATGGCATTGTTGGCATAATCACCAGCAGTGGCGCTATCACCCTTAAATAAACTGACCTCGCCGAGACCCATTAAGCATTCGTTATAAGGTAATTGATCATGCACTTGCTTCGCGAGCTCAACACATTCCATTGCCACTGGCTCAGCCTCAGCAAAGAGTTGCTGACTAATTAATAAGTGGGTCTGGGTCATTAAGGCGTTGACAATAAGCTGGTTATTATTGGACTCCCGTGCCACGGCAATGCTTTTTTCACTGTATTGGGTCGCCGCTTCTATATCATTAATTTCTAGCATATTGTTACTAGCATTACTGTATAGGATCACTAAGTACTCAAAGCTGACATTATCACTTTTAAGATATAACTCAGTGGCTTTTTTATTGTATTCAATCGCGCTAGGCCAATCTTCAACCATAGAATAAAGCACTGATATATTTGAATATAACTTAAATACAAAATCGCTATTATTGGTGGTTTCAGCCAGTTTAATCGCTCTTTGATAATCCTCAATCGCTAATTCATAAGCTAAACTACGTGAGTGAATTATGCCTCGTATATTAAGTGCACGAGCCAGTAAGCGGTCATAATGCAGTTGTTCGGCTAAGCTGATCGCTTGCTCTATCAGTCGCAGCGCTTTTTTACCTTCACTTTTTCTCGCCGCCAAGGTGCCTTTAATGGTTAGGCCTTCGGCCACAATCCAGTCTTGGCCGCTATCTAGGCCAAATTGATATAAGGTTTTAGTGGTTTTTTCTGCCGCCTCAACATCAGACAGTACAAATTGAACGTTATAAAGGATCAGATAATAAATGGTTTTAAAATAGTCATTACCATCGATAACACCTTGGGATTTTAGTTGCTCTAAAGCCGTTAAGGTGCCTTCAGGGTCTTTATCAGCCCCAAGATATAACGCCGTTAATTGCGGCCCGTGTTCAATGCTGGCAATCTCATCTAATAAATCGAAAACTGGCGGCTTTGCTGCAGTTGCTGCGGTCGAAAAAATACCGCAAAAAAAAAGCAATAATACGGGTAATAGTGAATGGCGCAGCAGATGATTCAAATGAACCTCGTCGTTTTAGACTGAATGTGTCGGATGAGTAAATCGAATAAAAAACAGTTGGCATAACTAAAGCTAATAACCGTCACGGTAAAGTCTAAATTTAACGGCAACATAGGTGAGCCAACAAGCCCCAAAAGCATTATCTGCTATGTAGCTCGGTAATCACGATATAAAAAACTATTGTTATTAATTTCATACATTTACAGTATATAAAAGATAACATATTTACTTACAGCAAGTCGCCAAATTCAATTAAAACATAGGGCTAAGCTACAATTTGTTACTTTTGAATAGTAAATTGTAAGCGTATTATCAGTGCTTGTTGCTACTGTAAAATGTGGCGAGTCAATAAAAGCTCACTTACAAGCTCTAACACATACCGACAAGCCGCTATAAGCTTGGTATAATCTGTTTTTGCCTTTTCATGCTAACGAGCACAACTATGTCATTGCAGTCTTCTCTTACTCACGCCATTAATCAACGCGCTGAATTTTTTCAACAAGCGGCGCTTCAACAAACCGATTGTTTTCGGGTATTTCATGGCACTGTTGAAGGCGAAAATGGGCTTAATATTGACCGTTATGGTAATGCGTGGCTCATTCAAACATTCCATCAGACCTTAACTGAGCAACAACTTACGCAAATAACCGAAATCCTTAACGCACATCTTGAGTTACCTATTATCTACAATGACCGTGCTAAACGTAATTCACGCATTGAAAATAATCTTGCTGATGACTTCAATGACTTTGCCTGCTCAGAGCAAGTTATCCAAGAAAATGGCATCAAGTTCACCTCAAAATTACGCCATGAAGGCCAAGACCCGTTATTGTTTCTCGATATGCGTATCGGTAGAGAATATGTAAGAGCCAATAGCCAAGGCAAAACCGTGCTAAACCTATTTTCATACACTTGCGGTATTGGCACTGCAGCAGCCATGGGCGGTGCAACTCGGGCAGTTAATGTGGACTTCTCATCATTTGCTTTGGCTGCGGGTAAAAAGAATGCTGAGCTCAATGAGGTGGCCGATACTTGTGAGTTCATTCAAAGCGATGCCTTTCCTGCGCTGCGTCAATTAGCTGGTCTTAAGGTTGGTGGGCGCCGCGGGCAAAAATTACCTAAGTACCCGAAGTTAGCTGCGACTCAATTTGATTTGGTATTTTTAGATCCGCCACGTTTTGCAAAAAGCCCATTTGGCACCGTTGACCTGATTAATGATTACCAAGGCTTATTTAAGCCTGCAATGCTAACAACAAAAAGTGGTGGCACCATAGTGTGCTGTAACAATGTCGCCAAAGTGGAACGACAAGCCTGGCTCAACAGCTTAGTGCGCTGTGTTGAAAAACAAGGCCGCAGTGTCAGCTCAATTGAATGGTTAAATTGCCATGAAGACTTCCCTTCTTTTGATGACAACCATCCCCTTAAGATTGTCGCACTAACTATTGATTAATTAATTCATAATGATAAAAAAGCCAGCTGACCTCTATGATGCAAGCTGGCTTTTTCTTTTTAAATCGTAATAACCTACTGCTCAGCAAGCCCTTTTCTAGCAACTGAGTTTAACCAATTGAGTTTGGCTAAATATTTCTGCTGGTTTTCCCCTAGGGATGTTAACGTCAACGCCTCTTTCAAGCTCTGCTTAGCTGCATAGGGTTTTCCCTGTGCATTGAGCGCCTTGGCTAACTCATAATAGGCCTGATGGAAATAAGGGCTATTTTTGATGAATTTTCTAAAGAATATCTCTGCTGCTCGGTAATCTTTTAACGCTAACGCTTCTATTCCCATGCTATACCAGCCATAAGGGCTTTCATTTTCCAGATCCAATAATTGCTGACTAATACTCTGCGCTTCATCTATTCGACCTTGAGAATTCAGAACAAAGCTGTAATTACTTAATAGACTTAGTGAGTTAGGCTTAAATTGCAAACCATACTGATAATAGGCTTCGGCAATATCATAGGCTTCAATACGGCGGTGTACTACTGCCATCATATTAATCAAGGGTACATAATCCGGTGCTAATGACAGGCCTTTTTGCATTAACGCAAAAGCTAATTCAAGCTTATCATCCAATAAGGCATCAGCAGCTAAATTACGGTAAAACATGGCTAAAAATTGACGGTCTGATACCACGCCACCATTGCGGTCGTTACGATCAGGAAAGTAATCAATCACAGAGAACTCTCCGCCATATAGATATAAATTTGATTTTGAATCACTGCTATCAACCTCATAAAGAAAGGTACGGACATGATCCGATGACACCATCAAATCCTTGGTGATGACGGTCACAAGGGGCGCACTATGCACTACTTGAAAAACAGCTTTAACATTTAAGAATTTTGCGACGCCATAGGTCAACATAGCTAGAGACATACAATTACCAGATTTATTTAACCACGCATCACTGGCATTAAAGTTTGAACCTTCATAGTTAAAATTAACCATTTTTTGACCAATAAATTGACTCACTTTTTTTCTATTGGGTAAAGCAGCAATTTCTTCATCGGCAATAAACGCCAATAACTCCCGCTCTTGTATCGGTGTTAGTTGAGTCAAACTCTCAATGGATGGCACAGTATATTTGCTGGCTTGAAGTTGGAGTAAACTACTCGCAGCAGGCATTTTCACATCAACTGATAAGTTTTTTTGGGACATTGAACTGCACGCAGATAAGCTCAATAGACTGATGACAACGATACTAAATCGGTATATCTCTTGTTTGATAAACATCCTGTAAACCCTTCTCCTTAAGCATATCTTCACTCAACTTAATCACTCAGCACATGTAGCGACTCACATGTGTAAAAATTAAGCTAACATGATTTTGATATGAGACAAATACATTCATTAGCCCAATCCTGATAAAGGAAGCCTATACTTGATGACGTCTAGTACTTACCACCTTAAGTGTAAACACTTGATTAATTGAACATTTCACCTTAAGCCCTATAATTATTTACCCTTAATAACGCTCATCGTTTAACCCATTAAGTTTTACTATTTCTTCGTACTTATCCCTCGCAAAAGTTAACCTCTGAACAAGCAAAATTGAATTTATCAATTAAACTTAGGCTCATGGTTCATTTTTACGCACAGTGGAACGGGCCATACATTTCGCTTTAAAAATTATAAATACCTTATTTTTATAATTAATATCAGCATATTGACTCATTAATAGGAAATTTAAATATTATGAAAATCAGCGCTCGTAATTCACTGGTTGGTAAAATCACCTCAATCGAAGAGGGTTCTGTAAACAATGAAGTGGTCATTGAACTTGCACCAGGAGTTGAGATCACATCAGTAGTCACTAAAAAGTCTTGTCAGCAACTTGGCTTAACCGTGGGCGGCAATGCTTACGCGATTATTAAAGCTAGCAATGTCATGGTTGCTGTTGATTAATACCCTTTAGCATTTGGCTGTTACAGGTTTATTTAAAGTACATAAAAGTACCTATTCGCCCGCTTTAGCCAGCGCTATATGAGCGAAATGAACTTCCTTTTATTTCGCTCATATATCTATAAACATCAGCATCGGCAAACCACTCCAATGAGCAATTTTTCAGTTTTAGAATAAATAGCACACACCATAAAACATACTATGTAATCTGCTTTGATTGAGTCTAGCGGCAATTATTTATCTTAAACAGAGCCAGATACAGTCACTAAAGTGACTTTTTATTCCTCAAAACTCAGATTCTCCACCTGCAAATTCACAACATAAGCAGTGCAATTAAGCTAACGAAACCACCTTTACAATTAACATCAAGGGTTTAGCTTTTAATAACTTGTTAAATCAGCTCGACAAATGAACGACACTTGGCCTTTCAAGGCAATCCCCATGATATTTACCGCTAAGTTCCTCTATAATCAATATAACTAATAAATTAAAGCAAAATATTTATGCATATCTAATTGTGATATCTAATCACATTGTGTAACTCATTCAGTGCAAAACAAAAGGAGTTCCATGAATACTGTTTATTCTATTGGAGAGCTTGAATCTTTCCTCGTGGCAATTTTGGTACTATTCATTGGCCATACAATTAATCGACACGTACCTTCTTTCAGAAAATATAATATCCCAGAACCCATCGTGGGTGGACTTATCGTTGCAGGCGTAATCACCATATTACACTTCAACAAAATCAGTTTAGAATTTACTCTTTCAATGCAAAATACCTTGATGCTGATGTTTTTCAGTACCGTGGGGTTAGCGGCAAGTTATAAGCTATTAATGAAAGGCGGTACTAAGGTCATTGTCTTTTTAGGCATTGCATCTTTATATATCATTATTCAAAATGCGGTGGGCGTTAGCTTAGCCAGCGCTTTAGGGCTAGAGCCGATAATGGGCTTAATCGCTGGTTCAATTACCTTATCAGGTGGTCACGGCACGGGTGCTGCTTGGGCGCAAACCTTCCAAGACAACTATGGTATTAATACTTTAGAGTTTGCCATGGCAGCGGCCACCTTTGGTCTAGTCATGGGCGGTATTATTGGTGGTCCAGTTGCCCAGCGCCTTATCAATAAACATAACCTTGTTTCTTCATATGGTGTGGGTGGTAATCATCACGTAGATCATCCTGACTTAGTAACCTATGACCAATTAGAAATTGATCGCGTTACCGGTAAGAAAATTTTAGAAGTGCTATTCATTCTGCTGCTATGTGTGGCTGGGGCTAAGTGGTTCGGCAAATTTGTTAGCTCCATGGATATTGCATGGTTAAAAATGCCTGACTTTGTTTATGCCTTATTCTTTGGCGTGGTCATCACCAACGCCACTGAGTTGAGTCGCGGCTACAAAATCAACAGTGAATGTGTTGATATTTTAGGTACTGTGTCCTTGTCACTGTTTTTAGCAATGGCATTGATGAACCTAAAGCTGTGGGAAATATTTGATTTAGCGGTACCGCTATTAATCATCTTAGTGTCTCAAGCGGCTATTTTAGCGGTGTTTGCCTACTTTGTTACCTTTAGATTAATGGGCTCAAACTATGACGCTGCAGTGATGGCTGGTGGTCATTGTGGTTTTGGTATGGGCGCAACCCCAACTGCGGTAATGAACATGGGCGCATTAGTTTCACGTACAGGTCCGTCGCCACAAGCCTTTATGGTAGTGCCTATTGTAGGGGCATTCTTTATTGATATTGTGAATGCCATTATCTTGCAAGGCTATTTAAGCTTTATGGGCTAGCGCTTAATACGCGAGTTTAACCGCTCGCTTTAGGGCTTAGTTAAAGCTAAACACAGATACAAAAATGCCAGTCAGTGACTGGCATTTTTGCCTTAAAGAAAACCGAATCCGCGACTAAGCCGTTGCCTCTTGGGTTTCTTTACCTGCACAGTGACCACATTGATTAATCACAAAACCAGCTTCAGTTTCAGTTAAACGACCGTTGCTAATAAACAGTTCAACTAACTGTGCGGCGCTCATATCACTGGCACGACAAGTATGAAACTCTGCATTTTCACCAAATTCTGCTGCCATCAACGCCAGCCATTGTTGTTGTGGCTGCGGGGTATTTTGATCTTTCATCAATTTGATAACGTTACGACCATGAATTGATTTTGACATTAGAATTCCTCAACAGTTAAAAAGCTATTTTACGACACAATCACTATTCCACTATTGCGTTAGCTCATGGTTTAACAAAAATTAACCTACTGAATTATCATCTAGCCGCTGATTGGCTATAGTGAGCCGCCCACGAGGCTGTTAAAGTAGTAACTAAGCAGCAATCTAATCAAGAAGTAGAGCAACATGGCAAAAAGTATCTCTCAAGAAAACCAAGCTGAAGCAATGAAAATGGCTAAGGCTACTCAAAAACCTTCACAAACCAAAGAACAGACCAAACTCATCGCTCAAGGTATTGAGAAAGGTATAGCTGAATATAAGAAGTTGCAGAAAGCCAAAGCTCGTGGGGCTGATAAACAGCGGAAACAGAATCTTAAAGCTAAAAACCAGCTCAACCATGATGTAGTTGAACAGCAGCAGCCGCCACAGTCTCAGAAGTCATATTTACCCTGGGTGTTGCTTATCGCCAGTTGGGTCGGATTTATTGCATCTCATGTCCTGCAAGCAAACTGATCATTCTTAGCTAAGGGGATAAGGCGCCCCATTTATTATTTTTGCCACAAAGCAAAACAGTCAGCATAGCTGACTGTTCTTAAATTAAATCTTGCTGCAAATTAGCTTACATTTTTAAGCTGACATCTGAAGTGATTTTAGTCGAGCACGCTAATACATACCCTGCGGCAATTTCTTCAGCTGTTAATGTCATGGTACTGCTAGATTCAGTAGTCCCTGAGGTCACCTGGCACTTACAGGCGCCGCACACACCACTTCGGCACGCTGCGATTATCGGTAGCCCTTCAGACTCTATGCCATCAAGTAAGGTTTGCTCAGCCGATAATGCAACTTTTTTATCCTTAATTGAAAGCATGAAGTTGCTAGTTGTAGCCGCAGTGTTTGTGCTGCTTGGGGGTGATTTAACCGCGCCAGTAAAGCTTTCTTGATGGAAGTTTTTCATCTCGAAACCACTGGTTTCAATCAAGGATTTAACTGACACCATGTAAGGCTCTGGGCCACACACAAAAATGGTGCGAGTCATAAAATCAGGCACTAATGCTTGCAGCTTTTCAATATCGATACGGCCTAACATACGGCTGTCGTTGCCAGTATGATTAACGCCTTCAACAAGCTCATCTGCATTTTCAAGCAGGTAACTTAATTGAAATTGAGCACTGCGATAAGCCATCGCACCTAAGCTATCAGCAAAGATAATATCTTCATCTGTTCGAGCGCTGTGCACAAAGGCAATATCACTGCCTACTTTGGTATCGAGCAGCCAACGTGACATTGAATACATTGGGGTAATGCCACTGCCAGCACTTAAAAATAAATACTTTTCAGCCGCTATATCCACTAAGTTAAAGGCGCCATCTGGGCCGACTAAGGTGATGATATCGCCTTGATTAACCTTATCAGCTAAAAAGTTTGACACTTTGCCACCAGCAATGCGCTTCACCGTGACCACAATTGAATAAGGTCTAGATGGAGACGATGACATGGTATAACTGCGATAAACTATTTCGCCTTCAATCTCTAATTTGAAGGTAATAAATTGCCCCGGTTTGTAGTTAAACTTAACAGGGGTTAAACCTTGAAAACGAAAGCTCACTACATCATGGGTTTCATGCCATTTTTCAGTACAGCGCAATTGCACTTCACCACGTTGCCACTCATCAGCATTTAATAATAACTGATTTGCATTGATGGATTTTTTTGCTTCAGCAGTAGTTGTAACCTCAGCCGTTTTCTTTGCTGTGGCAGCCAATGCACCCGATATTGAAAAACTCGGCGCAGCGCTGACCTTAGCAACTGACTTTTTGTTGTCATCTTTTGTTGATTGGGCGGCTGATAACGCTGCTGAAAATGAAAATCCTGATGAACTCATATTGCACCTGTATGGGAAACCATGTGTTAGAAGTAGAAAGTAAAAAACAGACAATAAAAAGGTGATATAAGCGCTAAGCCTATATCACCCAATAACCACTATTTAAGCCGCATTAATCATCGCTTTAAGATCTGACTCAACATCAGTGGTGTTACGTAAACCAAATTGGTCTTCTAACACTTTTGCTAAGTTTTCAGTCAAAAACGCTGGCGGAGTTGGGCCTGTACGAATGTTTTTAACGCCCAGTGATAATAGTGTCAGTAACACCACAATCGCTTTTTGCTCAAACCAAGACAGTACCAAGCTTAAAGGCAGTTCATTGATATCACAGTCAAAAATATCTTTTAATGCTAAGGCTAACTGTATAGCAGAGTAAGCATCGTTACATTGACCCACATCTAATAAACGTGGAATACCATTAATATCGCCAAACTCAAGTTTGTTGAACTTGTACTTACCACACCCTAAGGTCAGGATAATGGTGTCATCAGGCACTGATTTAGCTAAGTCAGTAAAGTAGCTACGTTCAGATTTATCGCCGTCACAACCACCGATTAAGAAAAAGTGCTTAATAGACCCATTTTTCACGTTCTCAACTACTGTTGGTGCCGCTTCCATTAAGGCATTACGTGCAAAACCAATCGTAATAGCATGTGGGATTTCATCGTAGCTAAAACCTTCAAGCTCAAGGGCTTTGTCAATCACAGCGCTAAAGTCTTCACCTTCGATGTGAGCAACACCAGGCCAGCCAACAATGCTACGGGTGAATATACGATCTGAATAATCGCCCACATTAGGGTCAATAATACAGTTTGAGGTCATCACAACAGCGCCTGGGAAAGTGCCAAATTCACGCTGTTGGTTCTGCCATGCGCTGCCGTAGTTACCCACTAAGTGTGGGAACTTTTTAAATGCAGGATAAGCTAATGCCGGTAACATTTCGCCATGGGTATAGACGTTAATGCCCTTACCTTGAGTTTGCTCTAAGATAAGTTCTAAATCTTTCATGTCATGACCTGACACTAAAATAGCCTTACCTTTAAATGATTTGGTGTTTACTTCAGTTGGCTCAGGGTGGCCAAATGCCGTCGTTTCACCCGCATCTAACATCGCCATTACGCGATAGTTTAATTGACCGATTTCCATTGCGGTAGCAAATAGCTTGTCGCCATCAACTGAGTCTTCGCCAAGGAATGACATGATTTGGTGAAATTCACCGGCCACATCGGCATCAGTTTGCTCAAGTACACGTGCATGCTCCATGTAAGCTGCTGCGCCTTTAAGGCCATATAAGCAAAGTAAACGTAAGCCCATGATGTCTTCATTAACATCGTCACCACGGTTTGGCAGTGCAACTGGAGCTTGTAGTAGCATTTCAGGCTGAGAAGCCGCTAAGTTAAATTCAGCTTGAGCTATCACTTCTTCAGCAGCAACGTCTTTTTCAGCGCAGGCTTGTTCGTATGCCGCTTTTAACTTGTTACGGTAAGTTTGAGCTTGATGTGCGTAATCAGCTAAACGTCCATCATCAAAGTTCACATTAGTTAATGTGGCAAAAAATGCCTTAGGAACAAAGGTATCAATCTCGGCATCGATGATATCGAACTGACGCGCCTTAACCGCATAAGCAGAAACGCCCTGCAACATGTAGATTAATAAATCTTGTAGATCTGACGTAGATGCTAACTTACCGCACATACCTTGAGAATAACTACAACCGTTGCCTGCTGGGGTTCTAACTGTTTGTTCGCATTGAATACAAAACATCACTTTGCTCCTGAATTTAATCATGCATAATATTTACATGTTTAGATGCAGTGTACTTAGATCAGCAAAAATCTAAACTGATTTTTACAATATTTAATCGATTTTATGATCTAGATCAGTTTCAGCATTCACTAATATTTAGCCCTATTCACATCGGTTTTATCAATAAAGGCATCATTTAATTAGTCATTTTGTAGTTCATTTAATCGCCAAAACCAAATTGAAAGCACAAAAAAACCAGCAAGTGATTGCTGGTTCTTTTCGTGTGTGTTTTGAGGCGTTATAAGCCTTAAAACTGATTACTGCGTCAATAGTACTGAGAAGCTTCGCTGCAGATTGTCAGGATCTTGTTTGCCAAATTTAACTAATAAATCATCTTTACCATCGGCATTGATATCGGTTGCCGACAGCATCGAACCTTCAACTGGAATGATCATATCCCATTGCTGAGATCGTTTACTAAAAGGCGCGCTACCTGCCTGACCCAAATAAATATCTAAGGTTTCATTATCATCAGACAACAATAACTCTTTATAACCATCGCCATTGATATCCGCTAAGGCCACGACAGGCTCACCACTTTGGCCAGAACTTAGGCTGAAGTTTAATTCAACTTCTTTACTGGCATTGGCCTTTTCACCAAATTTATTCGCACTATTCATTTTAAACACATGAACATCTTGATCAATACTGCCAGACAGCAAGGCGCTGACGATCTGCGAAATACTAATATCAAAACCTGACACAATCACCTCATCGACATTGTCATTATCAATATCATCAAAACGTAGCCCTGTTAAGGTACCTTCAGCTTTAATAATCGTCTCAGGTTCGCGGCCAAAAGCCACCACGCCATCGTTATTACGTCCTAAGTAAATTTCATAGTCATTGGTACGATCAAACACCCCAGAGCTTTTGGTATATCTGACCACCAAGTCAGTAATCTCATCGCCATTCACATCACCAATACGCTCAACTTTACGGTACAGTAAATCACTTTGATCTAACGATTTGCCATAGGCATCACGCTTATTCCACCAATCAATACCACTGATGGGTTGACTCACCGAAATATATTCTGCGATCGCGGCGAACTGCCCTTGATCGTTTTGATAATACACTTCGAGCGAGCCCTCACCGACTTTGACAATATCATCGCGACCATCAAAGTTCATATCACTGTGATAAAGCGTAGCGCGGCTATATTCAGCGCCATTATTGGTCAGCTCAACTTGAGGCAGTAACGGCAGTGATTGTCGGATGAATTGAGTATTACCAGCACCGAGCAATACATGCATTTCTCTAAAGTCACTTATCAGTACATCAGCAATATCATCATTATTAATATCACTGACAAAATCACCACGAGAGATAAAATCAGCATGGCCTGTAACAGCTAATGAATTAATATCAGCAACGGCAACTAACTCACCAGAAAGCGGTTTTGCTGCAGTATCTGTTTGTTGGCTGGTAATTTGTTTAGGTGAAAGTGAAGCTGAAGGATCTTGCACTAGCATGTCATCAGCGGAGATCGCATCTGCTGGGAGCATACTCACATCTAGCTTGTTAATAGCGCTATTAGCCGTAACTGGGGCATAACGTAGTAATTGCTCTGCAGTGACGAAATACAGCTGTTGCAGCGCAAGCATGCTATCAGTGTTACTGTCGACTTCATTAATATCAAAGCTATAAATATCTTTGTTTAATAATACTTTATCTAGCATCACTAATTGCTTATCGACAATGCCGTATACAGCAAACCAGCGCTGATGTTCATCATCAACACCCAGTGCTAGTAACTCATTGCCCTCATTATCGAGTAAGTTAACGCTTAATACTGGATGGGTCAGTTCAAATTCGGTATCAACTGTAAAAGTGGTGAATTTTAGCTCTGTATCTGCGGCAAAAGCTGGATGGAAAAAAGGTAAAATACAGCAGCTTGATGCCAATAGTGCACGGGTTAACTTATTCATCCTGAAAACATATCCTTAAAATTTAGCGAAATTAATAATTTAACATCGATAATATCAGTTGCTTAATGACTAGGATAACGAGGGGCGGTGAAAGTTCATACAATTAATTTGTTACTATATAATTTCTATAAAATTCAGATAGTAAATTACATTCTATTGCGTAAAAATCAGCAGCTATGTGCATAATAATTTAAGCATTTAAATTAGCTGACCACCAAGATGATAGTTTGATTCAGTAAAATTGTGTCAAAAGTGCTTAAATGAATGACGATAAGTCACTTTACAAATTGCTACTGTTTAACAGAAATGATAACTACAGCAATAATGCCAGAGGGTTAAATTGAGGGGGGGTTCGCTTTATTAAATCAATATTTTCTTTTGGTTCAGGTAAAAAATTTTCATTGTCTACAGACACCATCCAATTAGATTTACGGACAAAAGTCGTTGGAGTCACGAGTTGAAAACGGTCAGCCGACAAACGCCGAGATACTGGATTAAACCGTAGTTTTTCAGTGTTAAAACGACCTCGTTCCATATCTGCAGTTACAGCGAGTAAAATGAGTTCCCCCTGAAACCAATAGGCCTTTTCGAATTCATACTGCTGGTTAGCAATGATAAATTTGCCATTAACATAATGATTAAGCTTAGCCATAGCAGATTCTTGCAAGAGAAAAAAACCAAACCGAATTTTAGTCTCTAAGGTGCGTAATTGAGTTTGGGCCTGCAAGGTATAGAAGAGTTCTGCGCCATTTTGGGTTGAAACAAATTGGCGAACAGAAATATCATCCACTTCAATGCCAATCTGGGTTACTCCACGCACCGAAGCATAAACAGATTGGCAGAATATAAGCCCTATAATCAATAAAACCTGCGCAATCATACGCAGGTTTAACTTTGTGATTATAACTCTCTGCAATCAATAACCTCGTCTGACTGCTTACAACTTAACAAGACATCATCAATCGTTGATGTTGAAGATTCTTCAATATCGCCATCTGCATAAGATTGATAACCTTTGAGATAAAGCGAGTAGCGTTGACCATCATCATCAATACCACTGGAGAACTCAGTCACGTAGCTATAGTTCAGACTTCCATTATTCAGATAGTCTTTTTCTTCTGAACCACAGAGTCCATAATTAACCACTTTTGAAAGCTTCTCAGACCACTCATTACCTTTGGTATCACATACAATATATGCGTGAATACTAAAGTCATTTCGATCTATTGCTGTATCCATATTATAAAAGGCATGCAAGTTCAGGCTGTAACTAAGATCACCGTCAGCAATCACTAATGGAGTAGCTACGCCATCTTCAGCTGATAAATGTGCATTTAAGTCCGTTAAATAAAGACGTAACTCTTTAGCTTCATCTGCTTCTAAGCCTAATTGCTCAAGATCAACTGTCAAGCCTATTTCAGCAGCTTCAGTAAGGGCTTTTTGGGCTAAGGCAAAATACTGCGAGTCTTCACGTAAAAGTCCCACTGATGGATCGTTTAAGTAAAGGCCAGAATTAATACTCATGGAGTCATATTCAGTATCGATATCCATTTTGATTTCTTCAAGCTGATAATAGTGTGAACCGGAAGAATCGTATGAACTCGTTCTCTTGATAACATCAAGTTCAAAAGTGTCCTGTTGCGGTAAGAAATACTCATCAGAACCCAATTGATACGCTGCAAAAGTACTTAAGCCATTAGCGAGTACCAATGCTGATGCACGAATACTTTGTGCATCATTATAGGTAATATTTGCACTACCATCTTGTTGGTACATAGCAACATAGTTTTCATCAACAAAGCTCACACCCAGTTTGTCACTGGCTTCAACTAATCTTTGTGCCATGCTAAAGAATATTGCAGAGATATCATCCGTAGTACCTTGAATATCTTCAACAAAGGTAGCTTTAGCCGAATTAATGACCGAATCTATAACCTTAGGCAACATTTCAGTATAGTTAAATTCAGTTTGTTCAATGTCTAAACGTTCAGCAACTAACGGGTCATTCACCACCTCAGCAATGGCAATAAGTGCTTTTAGCGTTTCAATATCGGCATTATTACTGTCATCGCCTTTGTCTAAAATAGCGTGATATTCAGCTAATTTAGATTGATAATTGGCCTTTTCAAATTCAACGGCAATGCTTATCGCATCATCAACAACCGCTTGAACAGCCTCACTATGATAGCCTTTTGATTTCCCCACATTGCCATCTAAATGTTCTTTCGCATCTTCAATAGACACAGCTACTAAATCTGTAGACTTTTCTAATTCAGCAATAAACGTATCATCATCCATAGACAGCAAGTTTGTTGGTAATACTCCACCGTCAAAGCCTGTCACATCAATACCATTTTCAGGATCACCTTTGATATTAACCGTTTGAAGTAGCGAGGCGATTCTGACACCTTCGTCTGCATTTTCAGCAATATCATAAGGAGTTATCACTGTATCTGCTTCAGTCAACGTCGCTGATGTGCCTATTTTAAAACCACCTAATTCGAACGCACAGGCAGTATTTTCAATAAAGGTAAATTCACCATTAGTATCTGTAACACCACTATCATCACCACAAGTAAATGCTAATCCCGCTACTTCGCTATCGATAAATGTCGCGGTGATGGACTTAGGTGCTTCAGGCTTTTTATCATCATCACTACTACAGGCGGATAAAAAAGTGATAGCAGACAATACAGAAAGGGCTATTGTTGTTTTTTTCATTTCAGGCTCGCTGTTGGGTTAGTTTATTTGAAGAAATTCAAACAAGCTAAAACCTTATAGCAAAAATATAATAAAATAAACGACTAGAACCACAAAATAATAAAACGTAACCAATTGATTCAATTGAAATAAAACCAACAAAATTGCAACATCAATCAAACAACATAGGTTGACTTAGCTACCACTAAAAATGAGGATATGACTCGGAGCGAAACAATCAGGAACTATAGCTAAGTTTTATGCTTCAAATCCGCTAATACTTGTCAAAACTGGCAAATAATATAGTGTTATCAACTACAAAAGCATCGCTGTTAACTATGTTATAGCCCATCGTATACTTGACGAACGACGGCCTGAGTATATTTCCTTTCTAATCGACGCACGATAAAGTGGCCTCTTGCCATGTCTTGAAAATGATCGATAAATAAGGTGTTAATGATCGCCCCACCCGCAGCGCCTATGGCAGGTACAGCTTGAGCGGCCACCTTTTGAGTCACCTGCACGCCAAAGCGCTCTGCCACCACGGTCACTAATTTAACCATCATTGGCGCAGCTTCTTTACTAAAGCCTTTAGTGGCAACGTATTCAGCGGCTTCAGCAATTGAATTGGCTAACACGGTGCGCACCGCAAAGTAGCCTTTTTCAGCTTGATCGTCATCATTTGACTCACCCCCTAGGGCAAAGACTTCTATGCAGGCCATTTTAGTGGCCACTTCATCGAGTTGTTCACCCTCACTGCGAGCAATATCGGCAATGGATCGCAACATGATGGTGGTTGAAATCGGTAGCTCTAATGCCAATGCGCTTAAGCCGAAAAAGCCCCCCACACCACCACTCACTGCAACACCGAGTTTGTGCCAACGATCAGAAGATTGCTCATGGGGGATGTTTTTCATGGTAAATAGCGCCGCATCCGAGGCTTTCATCAACGCCATTTCTGTGACTTTGCCAATACCATTACTGACACTTTTAGGCAGTAGCGCAAAACCTTGCTCAATGGGCGAGCCAATAAAATCTGTGATTTTGGCTGCTAAGCCGGGGTTTTCAAGTAACTGCTTAGCCTGCACTAATTGGGCATTATCTTCTACAGATAGACTCATGGCTTTCCCTTCTTTCACAGCCGCACGATTAACAACAGCGCTAATAGCTCACTAGATAATGGTGACTTTCTCAATCACTATCGCCGTTTTAGGCACATCGTCATGACCTGCTACCGTGGCCGTTTTAGCTTTTTCAATTTCTTTGACCACTTCAATACCGGCAACCACTCTGCCAAAAACCGCATAACCCCAACCGCTGTTGGTGGTCGCTGTGTGGTCTAAAAAGCTATTATCAGCAGTATTAATAAAAAACTGCCCGGTGGCCGAATGCGGCGCATCGGTTCTTGCCATTGCTATGGTGCCAAGTGTGTTACTCAAGCCACGATTAGCTTCATTAACGATAGGATCGCGAGTGGGCTTTTCTTTCATCTTGGCAGTAAAACCACCCCCTTGGATCATAAAGCCTTTTATCACCCGATGAAAAATAGTGTAATCATAAAAGCCATCCTGACAGTACTGTAAAAAATTCTTCGAACTAACAGGGGCTTTTTCCATATCCAGTTCAATATGGATATCGCCAACATTGGTGGTAAAAATAACGGTCATGGGATCTCAATTTAACAACGAAAAGTTAAGCTCAATTATAGCGTTTATCCTATGCTTCAGGCTATAAATAAGCGTCATGCTTTAAGTCAGATAAAGTAAGCTTATTTGCTACTATTAAACAAATCCATTGCCGCGCGTGTCATTGCCCGCACGCCGGTGCTGATAGTTAACGGATAATCTGGGGCAAACTTACTCGAATGCAATGATGGCAAGCTGTCGCCGCTATCAATACTGGCTTGATACACGCTTGGCTCAACAGCCCCTAACCAAAATAAAGTGATCGGAATATTTTGCTCAGTTCGGCCATATAAGCCAAAATCTTCTCCGGCCATAACCTGTGGCGCTAGCACCACATTATCTTTTCCTAGTTCAGCTTCAATGCTGGCCTTAACTTGGGCAGCCAATGCTGGGTCATTATAAGTCGAAGGTATTTTTTCATCTTCATGCACATACACTTCAGGCATCAGTTCATCAGGTAAACCCGCACTAATCGCAATGCCCTTAGTGATACGTTTTATGGCAGCGATTTGCTGCTCACGTACTTCAGGGTTATATGATCGCAGAGTTAATTGCAGCTTCACTTCATTGGAAATAATATTATGTTTTGAGCCGCCATGAATTGAACCCACTGTGACCACGTTTGGCTCAAGGGGTGACACTTCACGGCTTGGAATGGTTTGCAATGCTAATACTGTGCGCGCCGCCAGAACCACAGGATCGATAGTTAAATGGGGGTAAGCACCATGGCCACCTTTGCCTTTAATGCTGATATCCACCGAATCCACATTGGCCAATGCATAACCACTAATAGAGCCGACTTTACCAGCAGGAATAGATGCACTGACATGCAAACCTAACACCTTATCAGGAGTGGGAAACTCGCTAAATAAACCTTGCTTGAGCATGGCTTTTGCGCCGCCGCCCATTTCTTCTGCAGGCTGGGCTACCATCATCAAAGTGCCTTGCCAAGCTGACTTGTGCAACATCAATTGCTCGGCTGCGCCAATCATGCTGGTCATATGAATATCATGGCCACAGCCATGCATAATGCCCACAGTATTGTTATGTGCATCTTGGGTTGTCACTGTCGATGCATAAGCTTTGCCCGTTTGTTCAATAATAGGTAAAGCATCAATATCGGCGCGGATCATCACCGTAGGCCCGTCGCCATTTTTGAATATGCCCACCACACCGTAGCCGCCATAATTATCAGTGACTTCAAAACCTAATTGCCGTAACTCTTTTGCCATTCTGGCACTGGTATTTTTCTCTTGATAGGACAGTTCAGGGTGTTGATGAAGGTGAGTATAAAGCTGTTCAAGTTGTGGTAATGCTTTGGTCACTGAATCATCAAGATCTACAGCGCGTAACGAGGTGGTGGTTATCGTTGCTGCTAAAGCCAGTGATATCGACAATGCTGTTGGTATGGCTGTTAAGCGTGCTGATAATGTCATGGTGTCTTCCTTGTTGACTGTTCATCTTGACTGAGAAGCTTGACTGCTAAAAGTCGTAGTCGCTGATAATTACTATTTATTATATTGAATTAATAACCTAGCATAGCCTTGGTCAATTTTATAATGTGTTGTAAACATTTAGCCGTTCAAAAAGGAAACATACTCGTGATGATGGAAACAGGTCGATTAGTTCGCTGGAATAGCAGTAAAGGCTTCGGTTTTATTGAGCCTGATGAAGGTGGCAAGGACGTGTTTATTCATATTTCAACCCTTAAACATATGGCGAGAAAGCCCATTCAAGGTGATCAAATTGCGTATATCGTAGCGCAGCAAGCTGACGGTAAAATTAAGGCGATCGAAGCGCAAATAGTGGGAGTTGCCACAAAATCAGACAGCCATGCTCACCAAAACTCAACACGAAATAACAGTGGCAAAAAAAGATCGCCGATCAAAATGCAAAAAGCCACCACAGCTTCTGGCACCATGAGCCGGATCATTATTATTCTGATCGTTATCGCCATCGGCCGCTTTGCTTATCAAGCTTACTATGACATCACTAATGCATCTGGAGCAGGTGCATCTGGAGCAGATGCACCAATCCAAGAACCAAGGAAATAAAAGTGACAATAATAATCGAAACTGAACGCCTAATCATTCGTGAATTTAATCTTGGCGATACAAAGGCTGTGCTTGAGTTTAATTCAGAGGAAGTCAACCGCTACACTGGCGATGCAGGCATGTGTAATAACATCGAAGATGCAAAAAACATTATTCAGGACATCTGGTTAGCAGAATACCAGAAATATGGTTTGGCTCGTTAGGCTGTAGAATTAAAAGCAACCAAACAAGTCATAGGCTTTTGTGGGTTTAAATATGATTTACGTATTAATGCAGTAGATATAGGCTATCGCTTACACCCAGATTTTTAGGGTAAGGGCTATGCCACAGAAGCTAACCTTGCCAGTATTGAGTATGCTAAGAAACATATGGATTTAGATATTATTTACGGCGAAGTCGTCAACCTTAATCTTGGCTCAGTCAACATCATTGAAAAGTTAGGTATGACGTTTATCAGACAATATGAAGACGAAGGTTTTACCCTGCTACGATACGCAATCTCGTTAAAAGGTAATCCGCTGCCAGCTGATTAATTGGATTCAAAGCACAAAAAAAGCGCCAACGACTTCTATTAGGGCGCCCTTTATCCATCCAACTCTTTATCGTTAGTTAAGGCTAAAAATACGCTGCCCAGCCGATAACAAAACCTTGGGAAGCTGTATCATATGAAAAGTTATCTTGGTGATAAAGTTGAGACACCCATTTATGTAACTTTTACTTACTTAGAAGTGTGCCGCCCTAGCAGTCTGAGGCTAAAACACATATATTTGAGCTAGATATTGCACTTTTAGGGATAAAATCATGCTGCAAACAACATGGCGAACGCTTTTTACTGCTTTTGTGTTGTTATCGATGTCGAGCCTAATGCCAACCGCCATGGCTGCGGACGATATCAATTTAAAAAAAGTTGCTGAAGCAGAAAAGCGCAGTGAAGCCATAGCCGAAGCTCAAGGTGGACTCACCCTCGCCCGAGATGGCGAAACTCCTTTATCAGCCCTCATTGAAATCGGTCGAGCGGTACAAGAAAACGACTGGGAAGCTGCCACTGAGTTTATTGATCTGCGTTACCTGCCCAAAGATATTAATCCCGAAGATGGTGCCGATTTACTGCGTAAACTGGCGATATTATGGAATAAACAAAACATCCTCGACCTTTCGCAGATCAGCGATCAACCAGAAGGACACCTTAACGATAAACTGCCAAGCTATCGTGATTTGTTAGGGGTACTAGAAACCAGTAAAGGCCCTGTTCCGGTCTATTTACAGCGAGTTCCAGACGGTAAAAAAGGCAAAATTTGGAAGATCTCTAACGCCACTATAGCCCAAGTTCCTGAGCTATGGGACGAATATGGCTACAGCCCGCAAATCGAAGCACTGGCTAACGTTTTACCGCAATTCACCATGTTCCATATGGAAAACTGGCAACTGCTGATCTTTATTCTGTGTATTTTCTTTGGTTGGATCGCCACCGGATTAATCAGCATTGCCGCCAAAACCATTGCCGCTAAATTTGAACATAAACTGGCTGGATTAACCCGTTTTTCAGGCAACAGCTTGCGCTGGTTTTTATATCTTTCGAGCTTGCAATATGTGGCGCTGTCATTAGGTTTATCGATTAGGGCAAGGGTTTGGTTTGATAACAGCACCTTGCTGTATATCGCCAACACCATTCTAATTTTAGGTTTAGTGGAATTGTATTCCGCAATAAAATCCAAGCAATTAAACGATCAAGATAAAAGCTACTCCGTGGCCTTACTCAGGCCTATGGTAGCAATATTAAAAATCGTCATTGTGGTGGTTATTGCCTTAATGTGGTTTGAAAGCTCAGGATACAACATGGCCACCATTTTAACCGGCCTAGGTGTCGGCAGTTTAGCCATTGCCTTGGCGGCGCAAAAACCATTAGAAAATGTCTTCGGCGCATTAACTTTATATGCTGCAAGACCAATAAAACCGGGGGATTTTTGCCGCTTTGGCACCACTATGGGCGTAGTTGAAGAAATTGGCTTACGCTCGACGCGGATCAGAAAACTCGATCGCACCGTAGTGCATATCCCTAACTCGGTATTTTCATCCCAAGAGTTAGAAAACTTCTCTGTTATCGATCGTCGCCGCTATAAGCACGATCTGCGCATTAGCCTTGATACCAGTAAAGAGCAACTGCAAATGCTGTTAATGGAACTGCGAAAATTATTATTGTCACACCCCAGAGTGTTAGAGATTGCTCAGCGGGCGCGTTTTCTTGCCATTGAGCGTGATGCGTTTGTCGTCAACGTAAATGCCTATATCGATACCGGTGATATCAATGAATATTTTGGTATTGCTGAGGATTTAAACTTTCACTTACTGAATATTTTAAAGCAGTTAGACATTAAAATTGCCCCTATTGGTCAAAATGTCATGCTACAAAATGCCAGCAGCGCAGACGTCGAGGTACAACAACAAGCGGAGCAAACCATTAAACAATTAATCGAGGAAGATGCCTTACCTTTTCCCAATTACAGCGAAACTACCCGTGATGAATTTAAAGGCACAGTGCCCTACCCACCTGTGGGCAGTGTCACTAAACCTAAAGATGTGATGAAATCACCAGAAGAAACTGACATTGAAGTAGAACTGAAAGGATAAGTTTTACATTCCAGTCGCCATTAAAAAGCCGAGAACATCTCGGCTTTTTACGTAATCGGAATAACTAAGCAACTCACCCATGGGTTAGTTTTTAAGGGGATGATCTTCAGGAAGTTGGCGACTGATCCACAAAATCAATTTATGCTTACGATTTGGGCCATCATCATTATCTTCAGCTAATGCTTGAATTAGCCCATCTTGCACCAATAAACGGTAAATACATTCCACTTTATCTTTTGGCGATATACCAACACCAAAGTTTTCAAAACCGCGACGTTTTGCATAACCCTCACCAATTTCCATTGCGAGTTTAAGCAATTTAGTATCGTTCTTACCTGGCTTCATATAACCACTCTCGTTTGGGGCTTTACGCTAAAACTACGCTATTGGGGATAAAATTCAATCACTGCTGCGTAAAAACAGCAGCCAATAACTTGTTTTATTCTTAGTTGAGCAATTATCAATCGATTAGCTTATCACTTTAGCTATTAAGTAAAATTCTGGCACAATAGCTAGATTATGGTTTTATGAAGTGGCTACAACATCAAAAAGGGAAAGTAAGGGTTTAATGACGATAGATAAAGCAGTTATTAGCAAGATTACCACGGCATTAAAAGCTCAAAGTATAAGCGAGATTGAGGTAATTCAATCCCTATGGGGCGGTTATGGCGAACTATTTCGCGCTAAGCTTACTGGTAGCCAATATTCATCTGTTATCGTTAAACACATTAAACTGCCACAGCCAGAGTCGCATCCCAAGGGCTGGAATAGCGCCCTATCACATCAACGTAAACTCAAATCTTATCAAGTTGAAGCTAACTGGTATCAGCACTACGCTCAGCTATGTGGCAGTGGCTGTGATAATGATCGTCAAAGCGAAAACAGCGTGCCTCAATGTTTATACATTCAGCGCAGCGAACTAGAAACCTTACTGATCCTTGAAGACTTACATACTTTAGGTTTCGATCAAGTATTAACCCATGCCGATCACACAGCCATTTTGGCCAGCCTTAAATGGCTGGGGCATTTTCACGGCCAATTTATGGCTAATCAATTTACAACTAGCCAGCCATCAACCGTGAATACCACCGACCTATGGCCCACAGGCAGCTACTGGCATTTAGATACTCGCCCCGATGAATTACAGGCACTCAGCGATCAGCCGTTAAAAATGGCAGCCAATACAATCGATCGCGCTTTAAAACAGACGCCATACCAAACAATAATCCACGGCGATGCCAAACTCGCTAACTTTTGTTTTAATACTCACCACGACAAAGCTGCTGCGGTGGACTTTCAATATGTGGGCCAAGGTTGCGGCATGAAAGATGTGATTTTACTGCTAAGCAGTACGCTGACATTTACCGAACCACATAAACTAATCGAGCAATATTTGGATTACTATTTTAGTCAGCTCGCCAGCAGCATTAATCTCCATCAGCCAGATATTAATCCTAAAGAGGTTGAACAAACTTGGCGCCCTTTGTATTGCATAGCATGGGCCGATTTTCAGCGCTTTATTAAAGGCTGGAGCCCAAAGCATGTCAAAATAAACGCTTATACAGAAATGTTAACCGCACAGGCCTTAAGCCAGCTAACGACATCATCAAAGTAGCCAAACCTACTAGTGACTTTTTAAGGACAATATCGACAACGACTATCTAGATAACAACGGTTTTATTAACAAGCATAGCGACAAAAGACATAGCGATAAAAACTAGCCTCGCAAAATCTACAGAATAAAAGCCAAGCAAAGTCGCCTGACAAAGATATCCACTCTGTTTGCTTGGCGATCGCTTACAAAAACAACCATTTATTGATATAACTAATGTCTAATGTACTAATTTTGCATTTAAAAACTTGTCGTTTTTTAACTCACGACATTGAAAAATAGCTGATATTCAATGGATTGTAATAATGAGCAAAGATATATTTTTCTTTGGTGACTGGCAGGTTGACCCTAATAGTAACGCCCTTAGACAAGGTAAAAAAACCAAACAACTTGAGCCTAAGGCAATGGATGTTTTATTGCTGTTATGTCAACAGCAAGGCGAGGTACTCAGCAGTGATGACATTGTCAATCAATGCTGGCCAGAAGCCGATATTGGCGATAATCCACTGCATAAAGTCATTAACCAATTACGCCGCGCATTGGGCGATAAAGCCACTGAACCCAGCTATATTGAAACCATTCGCAAGCGCGGCTATCGCACTCTTGCTAAGGTAAATTTCCCCATTGGCCATGAAACCGTGGCCGACAGCCAGACGTGGCAAGCAGGATCACCCTTTCCGGGCTTACAAGCCTATAGCGCCAATTACGCCGAGGTGTTTTTTGGTCGCAGCAAACAAATTGCCACCTTGCTTGAACGCATCAGTGTACAAGTTAAATATGGCCGCGGATTTTGTTTAGTTTTAGGCCCTAGCGGCAGCGGAAAATCATCACTCATTAATGCCGGAATCATGCCCAATTTAATGGCTAATACGGTTTACAACGGGGTAAAGGTTGCCAGCTATAGCCATTTAGATTTTGCCAATGTGGCTAAAACACAATTATTTTCCGAACTGGCCAGTATTATGCTGGACTGGGAAATCAACGATATTCCAGTATTTAGTGGTGACAGCGCCGAAACCCTGTCGCACAAGCTAATAACAGATATGCCCACCATTATTGAGCAATGTCAGCAGGCCATCAAACTCAGCAGCACTAACGAAACTCACTTAGCATTGTTTATTGATCGCTTAGAAGTCTTTCTGTCATCGCCGATCTTTACAGATGATCAACGTTATGCATTTATTGAGATCTTAGAAAAACTGGCCAACTCTTCTGTGGTATTGATTATCAGTGCTTGTCGTAATGAGTTTTACCCATTACTAGTGACTTATCCCAGTTTAATGGCGGGTAAAGGTAAAGGGGCTCATTTTGATTTAGCGTCGCCTTCGCGTAATGAATTACTGCAAATGATCCGCCTGCCAGCAATTGCAGCCAATTTAAGCTGGAGTGTCGATCCTGAAACAGCCATGCCGCTAGATGAAATACTCTGTACAGAGGCCGCCAGTAACCCTGATGCATTACCTATGTTGCAATACATGTTGCAAGCGCTATACCTGCAACGCAGTAAAGACAATCAATTACTGTTTAGCGTTTACCAACAATTAGGCGGTATCGAAGGCGCAATAGGTAAAAATGCCGACGACGCCATGGCACAATTAACTGACTCACAACAAGCCTGTTTACCACAGGTATTGTCCCTACTGGTGACGCTGCGAGAGGATGAAACCTCCATCACTAGCCGCACCGCAACCTGGTCACAACTGCAAAGCAAAGAACAGCACACATTGACCCAGGCCATGGTCAATAGCCGCTTATTTGTGTCCCACCTGCAAAATGGCCAAGCCTGTTTTAGCATTGCCCACGAAGCATTATTAAGGCGCTGGCCACGGGCAACCGCCTGGATTAGCGAACACAATGATAGCCTGCGAATAAAAAGTCGCTTACATCATCTGACTAAACGCTGGCTGGCAGAAAATAAGCATAAAGCCTATTTGCTAGCAGAAGGAAAACCGCTAAAAGAAGCCCAAGCACTTAAACATAACCCGTTGTTTGCTCAAGATCTAACACCACAAGAGTTGGCATTAATCAGCGCCTCCAATAACCATGAAAAACGTCAGCGCTGGCAAAAAGTCGCCGACGCCATTAAAGCCTCTGTGCCTAATAACGAATGCACCGTGGCCAGATATGGCGGCGAAGAGTTTGCACTGATATTGCCAAATTTAAGCACTGTAGAGGTGGAGCAAATAGCCTTACTCGTTCAACAAAATATCAAGGCCCTAACTTTTATTGATATTGGTTTGGATGAATCAGTCAGCATTAGTGTAAGCCAAGGCTATGCATGTGAAATCAATAGCCAGTTTCGAACGGCTAAAGCCTTGTTATGCGCTGCAGACACCGCATTGTATCGCGCCAAAGCCAATGGCAGAAATCGTATTAATGCGTCTTGTTAACCACTTCAATAAGCTAACTAACTGACCCCCCCTAAATAAGTAAAAGGTAAGCAAATGTAAGTAAGCACAAACTCACACCTTAATCTTATCTAGCTTGGGTTAAGGATGTTGCAGCGAGTACAACTAACAATACTCGCTGCCAAGTCACAGGTCTCATAGTACTTAACGTCAATTCGGATACTCTGTTTTACAGTTATAGCTTCATGCTTTCGTACTGGTTAATAGTGGCCATTCGCAGGCCAAGCCGCACAG
>NZ_MCVI01000008.1:51546-105279 GCF_002873135.1 Shewanella sp. 10N.286.48.A6 | reverse complement strand
AATAAATATAAAACTAATAGCGCTAGCGCTTGGTTAAATAAGCAGCTAACTTTACTCCTAGGATAACGAATTAAGTATTTAATCGTGTTTAAAAGGAGCTTATATGAAACCGCTTTATCTGCTTGCCGCGGCTTTTTCTGTCGCGGTGTGTTTTAATAGTGTCGCCGCTACTCAATCTAAACCTGCTACTGAACATACTCAAAAAGCCAATGCCGCAGTGCTAAAGGCGCTTCCCTTTAACGACAAGCAAGATTTTGACAATGCTAAACGGGGTTTTATTGCTAAGCCTGATGTGGTGACCATTAAAGATGCCAATGGCAATGTGGTATGGGATTTAGAGCAATACAAAACTTATATTAGTGATGACAAAGCCTCCCCAGATACGGTCAACCCCAGTTTATGGCGTAATAGCCAATTGGTACTTCATCATGGTTTATTTGAAGTGACTGATAATATTTACCAAGTACGTGGATTTGACTTAAGTAACATCACTTTCATTAAAGGCGACAAGGGCTGGATTGTATTTGACCCATTAATCTCCCCTGAAACAGCTAAAGCCTCATTAGACTTAATTAATAAGCATATTGGAGAGCGTCCAGTGGTGGCGATTGTTTATAGTCATAGCCATATTGACCATTATGGCGGTGCAACCGGCTTAGCCACAGCTGAAGATGTCGCCAGCGGTAAAGTGCAGGTGATAGCGCCGGAGCATTTCACTGAGCATGCGGTGTCAGAAAATGTCATTGCCGGTAATGCCATGGGTCGCCGTGCGGTATTTATGTACGGCGCATTACTGCCTAGAAATGCCCAGGGCGGTGTAAATGGCGGTCTAGGTATGACAGTATCGACCGGGCTTGCGGGTTTATTAGTGCCTAATAAGGAAATCAAACAGACGGGGACTAAATTAACCATTGATGGTGTTGAAATGGAGTTTCAGTTAACCCCCGGCACTGAAGCACCAGCTGAGATGAACACTTGGTTTCCACAATATAAAGCCTTGTGGATGGCGGAAAACACGACTAATACCATGCATAACATCTTAACCCTTCGTGGGGCGCAAGTGCGAGATGCGCTGATTTGGGCCAGTTTCCTTGACGAGACTATTAGCCTGTGGGGCCAAGAAGCAAAAGTTAAGTTCCAAAGTCATCATTGGCCTTTATGGGGCAGTGACAACATTATTCCTTATTTCAAAAAGCAGCGTGATATCTACAAATTCACCCATGACCAATCAGTAAGACTGATGAACCAAGGTTACACAGGCGAAGAGATTTCTGAAATGATCACACTGCCACCTGAATTAGAGCAGAACTGGGCTACCAGAGGCTATTACGGTACGCTGAAACATAATAGCCGCGCAGTGTACCAACGTTATATGGGCTGGTATAACGGTAATCCATCTAACCTTGATAATCTGCCGCCAGAAGTGGTTGCTAAAAAGTATATGCAGTACATGGGTGGCGAAGCTGAAGTGGTTAAAAAAGCCAAAAACTCTTTCGCTGATGGTGAATATCGCTGGGTTGCTGAGGTGATGAAACATGCTGTTTTTGCTAACCCTCAATCTACTGAGGCTAAAGAGTTATTGGCCGATGCCTTTGAGCAATTAGGTTATCAAGCTGAGTCAGGGCCTTGGCGTTCAGTATATTTACAAGGTGCTTATGAGCTGCGAAATGGTATTCCGTCGGCAGGGGGAACTCAAACCGCAACACCTGATACTATTCGCGCGATGACACCTGAATTGCTGTTTGATTATTTAGCGGTAAGATTGGATTCTGCCAAAGCGGCGGGTAAACAGTTTGATATCAATATTGATTTCACTGATCTTAAAAAGGGTTACAGCTTAACAGTTGAGAATGCGGTATTACACCACAGCTCAAATCAAGTTGAAGACCCGGATGTCGGCTTAGTTATGAGCATGGAAACCATGAATAGCATCCAGCTAAAAGAGATAACCTTTGATGAGGCCATTAAAAAAGGCGATGTAAAAATTAGTGGCGATGAAAGCTTATTCACTGCGTTTTTAGGCATGCTTGATGAATATAACTTCTGGTTTAATATTGTGACGCCGTAAAGGCTTTAGACTTTGAGCCTTAGCTAATGTTGTCATGTTAGCGACAAACTAAAATGCCACTGAGATCCAGTGGCATTTTTATTTTACATCGATATCAAGCTGGATGTAGAAGCTTAGTTTGTGTGGTAATTCTCAACTAATGCTTCTTTATTATCTGCTTGTGCAACATGGCACTGAACACAAAAATAATATTTATCGTCAAATTTTCCATCGGCTTTTACGTGTGACTTGTCGATTGGCGTGGCTTTCATGCGCGCTGCCTTTTCAGTACTGTGACACGTTAAACAACCATTCTTTTTCATAGTGATAGGATAACTATCTCTATGGGGGATCATAGGTGGTTGATGCACAAATGTTCTTTCAATCGCAGTTCCGCGGCTTGGGTAAGTCGCTTTTGCATCTGCAGGAATGGTGTCAGTAATCTGTACATCACCAGCTAGTGATTTTACATTTACTGGTGCAGCAGTTTCTGCTGCTTGTTGACCTGAGCATGCGCTAAGACTGAGCACTATCGCAGCAAGGCTAAGTAATTTCTTCATGGTTTACACTCCTTCATATCCATTATTTTTTGATTAAATGGATAGAGATAAATAGTGATTCAGTGATGCTAAATTTGTTTTCAGCATCACTGTAAGTCAAATTAGGCTTTAACAATCTTCACTGGACACTTCTTGAAATCTGTTTCTTTCGATAACGGATCAGTAGCATCAAGTAATAATTTGTTGACCAGCTGTCTAGCATCAAAGAATGGCATAAACACCACGCCGACAGGTGGCTTGTTACGGCCTTTAGTTTCAACACGCGTTTTCACTTCACCACGTGGAGAAATCACTTTCACTTCATCACCATTTTTCAGGCCACGACTACTCGCGTCTTTAGGGTGCATGAATACCTGTGCATCAGGGTATGATTTATGCAGCTCAGGTACACGAGCTGTCATACTTGCAGTATGCCAATGCTCAAGTACGCGACCTGTAGACATCCATAAGTCAAACTCTTCATTTGGCTCTTCAGCAGCGGGCTCAAATGGCAGTGCAAAAATAACCGCGCGTCCGTCAGGCTTACCGTAGAAGTTATAACCTTCACCAGCTTTAACGTAAGGGTCGCTTCCTTCAACGAAACGACGAACCGTCTCGGTACCATTGACTACAGGCCAACGTTTACCGCGGTTTTCATGATAGTTGTCAAATGCATCTAAATCATGACCGTGTCCACGACCAAATTGAGCATACTCTTCAAATAACCCTTTTTGCAGGTAGAAGCCGAATGCATCGTTTTCATCGTTGTAGTCACCTTTACACTCTGATGACGGGAATTTATCAACGACACCGTTAGCAAATAAGATGTCATATAAGGTTTTTTCTGCATACTCAGGCTTTTTAGCAATTAACTCTGCAGGCCAAACTTCGGAAACTTTGAAGCGCTTAGAGAACTCAACAAGCTGCCATAAGTCAGACTTAGCGCCTTCAGGGGCTTTAACTTGTTGATGCCACATATGAGTACGGCGCTCAGCGTTACCGTAAGCACCTTCTTTTTCTACCCACATCGCAGTAGGAAGAATCAAGTCAGCAGCTGTTGCTGTCACTGTTGGGTATGGGTCTGATACCACAATGAAGTTTTCTGGGTTGCGGAAACCTGGGTAAATTTCATCGTTAATGTTTGGACCTGCTTGCATGTTATTGGTGCACATAGTCCAGTAACAGTTTAGTTTGCCATCTTTCAGCATACGGCTTTGAAGTACAGCATGGTAGCCAGGTTTTGGCGGAATCGTGCCTTCAGGTAGCTGCCATAACTTTTCAGTGATTGCGCGATGTTTAGGGTTTGCTACAACCATGTCTGCAGGCAAACGATGCGAGAAAGTACCCACTTCACGTGCTGTACCACAAGCTGAAGGTTGACCTGTTAATGAGAACGGGCTGTTACCTGGCGTGGCAATTTTACCTGTTAACAAGTGAATGTTATAAAGCATGTTGTTTGCCCACACACCACGAGTATGTTGGTTAATACCCATAGTCCATAAGCTCATGATCTTGATGTTAGGATCAGCATACGCTTTTGCCATTTCGATAAGGTTTTCAACTGGTACGCCACTCATTTCAGATGCGTATTCAGCAGTATAAGTACTGACAAATTTTGCGTATTCTTCAAAAGAGATAGGCTTAGATTTGCCGTTACCTGGGTTTTTCGCTTTCTGCTCTAGAGGATGCTCAGGGCGAAGACCGTAACCGATATCAGTCACACCTTCTGCGAAGTTAGTATGCTTGCTGACGAAGTCTTTATTAACCGCATCGTTTTGGATGATATAATTGGCAATGAAGTTCAAGATAACTAAGTCAGATTGCGGCTTAAATACCATAGGGTTGTCGGCAAGTTCGAAGCTGCGGTTTTCAAATGTCGATAACACATGGACTTTACTGCCTTCATGGCTTAAACGACGGTCAGTTAAGCGTGACCATAGAATAGGGTGCATTTCTGCCATATTGGCGCCCCAAAGCACGAAGTGATCTGCAGCTTCGAAGTCATCATAGCTACCCATTGGCTCATCAATACCAAAGGTACGCATGAATCCACCTACCGCAGATGCCATACAGTGACGGGCATTAGGATCGATGTTGTTGGTAAGGAAGCCCGCTTTGTGTAATTTAGATGCCGCGTAGCCTTCCCAGATAGTCCATTGGCCCGAGCCAAACATACCTACCGATGTAGGGCCTTTTTTGGCAATACTGGCTTTCCACTTGTCAGCCATGGTATCAAGGGCAACATCCCAGCTTACTGGGGTAAATTCACCTTCTTTATCATACTTGCCATCTTTCATTCTTAATAATGGCGACGTAAGGCGGTCTTTGCCGTACATAATTTTAGAGAGGAAGTAGCCCTTAACACAGTTAAGACCTTTGTTGACAGGGCTTTCTGGGTCGCCCTGAGTCGCAACAACTTTGCCACCTTTGGTACCCACTAAAACACTACAACCCACACCACAGAAACGACAAGGGGCTTTGTCCCATTTTATTTCTGCAGACTGCTCTTCTGCTTGAACCATTTTTATTGGTAAAGCAAGTCCAACTGCCGAAGCGGCTGCGGTAGCTGCATTGGCTTTTAGAAACTCGCGACGGCTTATGCTCATGGTGTTTCCTCACTCTTAAATGTATGTAGACAGTATTTTTAAAACTATCTTTGTTTTTATTTACCAAGGTTTTTATTAACAAAAAACTTAACTATCATTGAGTCTAAACCGCGCATTTTTCATGGGTATACCCCAGACTGAGTATACGGGCTGTTTATTGCTGTAGATCACACTAGTAAGTGTGATCTAAAGCACGTTTTTCAATTTGCTCAATTACTTAATTAGCAAATGTAAATTTAATTCTTACGGATTATTGATAGTTAATGGTAAAAGTATAGGACAGATATAGAAAAATCCGTCCTATAGAAGTAGCAGCTTCTATAGGCTTTAAAAAGCGAGGAAGAGGCAAAATTAACTTTGAACATCAATGGTGCTAATAGCCCGTTAGCTCCATATATCCATTACCAGAATGACTGCCTGATACGCTGATCGGGCCTTCCCAATAAGAGATTGTCAGTGGCATATCACTGTTGGGGTTAAGTGCTTTAACGGTGACATCAATATCTTCGCTAGTAATGCTAACCTGCCAACTAATTGGATAGCGACCACTGTCAGTTTGTTGCCAGCTAAGCGGGGTAACTTTTATGTCGTTTGGGTGTGACTTACTATTAATATTTCTGCCGTTACCGTCGAAAAACATTCTGCGGGCACTAAAAAAGGCCTCACTATTACTGTTTCTTAGTTGAAAAAGCATTAGCGCAGAGCCATCATCTAGGCGAATAGAAAACCAGTCCCAGCCTTGCTGGCTTTTAGTAAGGAATTGCGAGCTCCACTCCCTATCAAGCCAAGCCTTTCCTGTGACTATTTCAGTTTTACCATCACGGTTAATAGAACCTGTTAAATCAATAAAAGGCTGGCTGTAATAGTAAGAAGCAACTTCGCCGTTAGGGCTTTTAATACTGTAGCCGTTATCGCCTTGTAGGTTCATTGGCGCGTTACTAGTTAATGATAATTGGTAGCCAAATTTTTCAGTGTTAACCGTTAAATTTGCCGGAAATAACGCATTTGTTTCACTGCGCCACTGCCAATCATCTAACGCGATGGTGAGAGGGTTAGGACTAACATGGGCCAGTTGTGGATGGGCGCGAGACCATTTCTCTTTGGCTTGATGCTTGGATGCTGAGGTTAATGCAGCGTGTGACATAAACATTTGATTAGTAGCCCAGTTGTTTGGCGCGGCAGTATCAGCAGCAGACAACGCAATTCTGAATTGAGTCCATTGAAGCCCTAGCTCTTCACCCGCCTCAGTGGTCATATTGGCCGTTAAATACCACCACTCTTGCCTAAATTTATCATGGCTTAAATGATCTTGCGGGAAATTGAGTTGATGATCTGGCAGTACTTTGGCGTATTGCTCAAGGCTGTCAGCGTCTTGCGTTAATAGGCTGCCCATACTGGCTTTGTTATCTGACTCTGCTGTTGAATTAGGCTGACAACCCATTTGGCTCAGACAAGCTAACAGTACCCATATTGCGATAAAAGCTGACTGTCGTAGCTTTAGCACTGGGTCAATCTGTCGCTTTTTGATGGCGCTGGTTATCGGGGCGTTATACATTATAAAGCCTCTTGCTGAAGGTTATGAATAAGTGATTTACGGGTTTGCCAGTAAAGTGGGATCGCGATGGCAACGGCGCTGGTAGACAGCGCAATTAACACCACTCGGGCATAAGCTTGCCAATCCCATAGCATGGCAATACTCCAACCAAAGGCTTGTAAAGTGACTTTGTTGATCAGTAAGTAACCCAGTACAGCACCTGTTGGCAGCGCCACTAAACAGGTGAGTAATACAATAAACTGCATTTGAATGAACATCATAAAGCGCAAGCGTGCTTTGCTCACCCCAAGGGCATATAGTTTGGCTAGTGGTGCTTGTCTGGCTTGGGTTAGCATTAAGCATGCACTGAATAATCCAATGGCAGCCACCATTAAGGTGAGGCTATTGAGCACCATGGTGATAGAAAAGGTTTGCTTAAACATGGCTATGGCTTGCTGCTTAATTTTGGCTTGGTTATACATTTGCGCTGTTGAAATTAGCTTGCTATTAACGAGTGATTGTTCAAGCTCGTTTATATCGCCATCATAGCTGGCAGCGATACTTTTAGCTTGCTTGGGCAATTGTAATTGTTGCCATAGTGTATTACCAATTACGACCTGACCCTTAGGGTTACCATAATCAAAGAAAATAGCGCCAATGGTCACGGGGTGTTGATTCGTTTTTGCTGACATGATTGGCAATGTAAAGCTATCGCCAATTTGTAACTTGTATTTAATCGCAATGGGCTCACTTATCATCAACTGATTACCCTGAGTAAATTCAGCCCAGAAGTCATCTGATTGCTGTTTTAGCGAACTGACAATCTTAGTTGAATACAAATCGCGACTCACAAGTTCAACGGGCATATTTTGATAACTGCTATTTACTGTCCACTGTGAATATATACCAGTGACCTTAGGCTGCTTCTCTAAGAAAGACGCAATATCAGTGATGTTTTCGCTTGACGGGCGCATGTATAAATCTGCATGAAGGCGGCTTTCAAGCCAGGTTTTTAAGGTGACTTCAAAACTGCCCACTAGGGTATTCATCGAAATGTTCGCGGTTAGCGCCAATAGCATCGCCATCATGGCTAACGATAACGGCCCGATTAACTCTTTGGTTTCTGCCATCATGTATTGCCATAATCCTGCCGGAAAATACTTAGCCAAACTACTACTGACATAATGCAGTGTTAATGGCAGCAATAGTGGGATAGCGACAATAACAATCCCCATCAGTGCGAGGCTAAATTGATATTGCTCAGTAAACGGAAACAGTGCAGCGCAAATGGTTAATGCCACTATCGCGATGGCAAACAACCAGCGTTGGGTGACCAGCAAACTGCTTGCTTGATTATGTTTGGTGCCAGCTCGGGCGAGGGGTTGTTGCGTTAATTGTCGATACAGTGGCAGGCAGGCGAGTAAACCGGCAAACAAGGTTAACACTATGGCTTGGGCAAACCACTGCCATTGCCAGTTGCCGGGCATTAGCCGAGCGCCATAAAGCTGCTCTAGTGTCATGGCGACCATAGGTTGTAGCCAGACGCTGAGTTGCAGCCCCAGAATAAAGCCTAAGCTTGCACCAATGATCACCAGCACAATGAGCTCAGCGACCAGTGCTAGCATCACATTATGCTTATTAATCCCTAATTGCAGTAATTGTACTAATAATTTTTGCCGCTTCATCAAACTGTAGCGCACGCCGTTATAAGCGATAAATAGCCCTACCACAAATGCCAGCATGCTCATGGCGTTAAGGTTTAAGTGAAAACTACGGGTAAGCTCTTGTAGCGCCTGGCCTTGATCTTGTTCTGTAATACTCGCCTGTTGCTGTAATAGATTTTGACTATTGATTTGCTCAATCAGTGGCTCAGCAGGATCAAACAAAGCAATATAAGACAGCTTATTGGGTTGGTCTAATAGGATTTGCGCTAAAGATATATCAGCGACAATGGCATTACCTAAGCCATAATCATCATCGACACTGATCACTTCGAGCTTGATAGTGTTAGCGGCTTTATCTTGTGGGTTTTGTAAATAAAACCACCCGTCTTTTGCTATGTTATCCGCTACGGATTGGCTCATTAACAACACATTGCTGCCTGCTAATAGCTTATCCAGTGGAATATTAATGGGCGTTTTGCTGTTGGTATTCGTTTGAGCTTCAGATGAATGGTTTTGTAAGTTAACTGCAGCAAATAAATCGCTGCCTTGAATTTGCCAGCGCCGCCCTTTATCGTCGACTGCAAGGCCATTAATCACAGCTAAAGCATTACTGATCCCGCTTTGACGCAATCGGAAATAGACCTGCTCATTAATGAGTTGTTGCCCTGCGGCTGGGGTGATCAACAAGCTTGCCCGTTGACTTAATAGTTCGGTGGCTTCGCTGTAACTTCTTACTGCATTTTCATTGGTAGACTTGACGCCTATTAGCAAGGTGACTGCGAGGAGGATACCGAGAAGAATGGCACCAGCTTGTAATGGCGAATGGCGGTAGTGGGCAAAGAAGATTTTTAGTGACAACAGCCATTGTTTGACAGTGATGTCTTGAGCCTGATTACTCATGAATATGGCCTTTTTCTAAATGCCACCTGCGTTTCATATAGCCCGCACAGGTTTCACTGTGGGTTACCATCAACACCGTGGTATTTGCAGCCATGGTAAGCTGGCACATTAGCTCCATTACTTGCTGACCTGCAGCTTCATCTAAATTACCGGTTGGCTCGTCTGCTAGTAATAATGCCGGTTTGTGGATTAACGCTCTGGCAATGGCAACGCGTTGCTGCTGACCACCCGATAAGGTTTCAACAGGTCTTGTTAAAATGTCACTAATCCCAAGCTGCGTAATAAGCTCATCGCCCCAATCACTCCACTTTTGATTATTAAGCTGTAATACAAAACGGATATTATCGATAACATTAAGCGGGGTGAGTAAGTTGAATTGTTGGAAGACAATACCAAGTTGGGCGCGCCTAAACTGGCTCCATTGACTATCTTGCCACTGCGCTGCTTGTTGGTTCATGAGTTGTAACTGACCAGAATCAATTTTCTCAAAACCGGCAATGATATTAAGTAGGGTGCTTTTGCCCGTGCCGCTGGGGCCGGTTAGCGCAATGGTATCACCACGATGCAGGGATAAATCGACACAGTTAAGCACCTGATGGAGTCTATCGCCATCGTTAAAGCCTTTGGATACTTGCGATAGTTGGGTGATCACTGCTGTCATTAGCGTCTCTGGTATTACTTGTAATTACATCATCATACGACAAATAAAATTACTTAGATCGCCTTTTCATTGAAATAACCCGTTTATATGTTGATTTTGAAATAATAAAAAAGGCTGAAGAATGAGAAGTAACCTCATCCATCAGCCTTTATTTAATGTTACGGTTAGCAGCCTTTGTTGGCTTTAACCCATATAACCGTTTAAGTTAATCTTCTAACGAATAAGGTAGCGGCTTCACCACTAGCTCACTTTGGTTGTCATTTTTTACTCTTAGTTTTGCATCATTTGGCGTATCGTTAGCCAATACTGCGGTTAATAGCACTTGGCCATTAAATTCAACCGCTTCGATAACTTTACCCGCTCGAAGAAAGCCATCTTCTGAGGCAATTTCAATTTGAGTTTCACTGCTGACAGTTTCAGAGGCACTACCGGATAGAATATACAGGGCGCGTTTATTACCACCGCGGTACTTCATTCTGGCAATGGTTTCTTGGCCCATGTAGCAGCCTTTTTCAAAACTAATACCGTTTACCGCCTGTATATTACACATTTGTGGTACAAACTCACTGCTGTGGTTGTCGTCAATATTGGCGTAACCGGCTTGAATTTCTAATGCTTGCCAAGCTTGGTGGCTAGATAGTGGTTGATTTGAAGCTGTGACTAATTGCTGCGCTTTTTCAGCTGATGTAATCACTATGAAGCGCTCAGCATCTTTTAAAATAATAGCGCCTTCAGCGTGAGTAACTTCATGTTCAATCCGTCCAAATTGCTGCTCAATAAACTCTGCAGCCTTCGTACCAGCAAAGCCTAAAATAACTTGCTTAGCAGTGACATCAGTTAATTCCGCTTTACTGAACACCGCATATTTCTGCCATGAGGCCAAACTTAGCGGTAATACTGATGCTGGCATTAAAATAAAAAGGCTTTCAGCAATTGTGTAGGTTCTAAAGCTAGCAATCATCTTACCCTTAGGATCGCAATGTGCGCCCCAGCGCCACTGAGTTTCTGTCAGCGATACGATATCGGTAGTGACTTGGCCGTGAATAAAGGTTTTACCTTGCTCACCGGTCACTTCAATTAAACCTAAGTGGCTTAAGTTTGAAACCAGTAAGTCGGGCGTTGAAGTTAAGTAATCCCAGTTTGGCTGTGTGGTTGCGAGTGTCATAAAATGATCCCTAAGGTGAGCAACAAAGATAAGCTTTGAGTGTAACGGAATTCAGTGAGGCTCAAAAGAAAAAGCTATCTTCAATTAATTGAAGATAGCTTTAATTCACAATTTAACTGCGAGATAAGCCTAAGGTTAAATCGTTCACCGACTTAGCTTGAATTAAAACAATACGCGGGTACGAATAGTACCTTCAATTGCTTTTAACTCGCCCAGCGCTTGTTCGGCTTGGTTTGAATTGACTTCCATGACCACGTAACCAATATCTGCAGTCGTTTGTAGATATTGCGCAGCAATGTTAATGCCTTTTTCTGAAAACGCTTGGTTAATTTTAATCAACACACCTGGACGGTTGTGGTGAACATGCAATAAGCGCGAGGTGCCTTTATGTTGTGGCAATGACACTTCAGGGAAGTTAACCGCAGACACAGTTGAGCCATTATCAGAATATTTAGCCAGCTTACCCGCGACTTCAATACCGATATTTTCTTGAGCTTCAGCAGTACTACCACCAATATGCGGGGTAATAATGACGTTATCTTGTCCACGTAGTGGGCTAATAAATTCGTCATCATTTGACTTAGGCTCAACTGGGAATACATCAATTGCAGCGCCTGCAATATGGCCTGACTTTAGGGCATCAGAAAGCGCATCAATATCAACCACAGTGCCCCGTGATGCATTGATAAAAAAGCTTTTTGAACGCATTTGTTCAAACTCTGTCGCACCAATCATATTTTTAGTTTGCGCAGTTTCTGGTACATGCAAGCTGATAACGTCTGCTTCATTCAATAGTGTTTCCATTGAATGGATTTGGCTGGCATTACCCAGTGGCAACTTGTCTTCAATATCGAAAAATACCACCCGCATACCGAGGGTTTCAGCCAAAATACCCAGCTGAGTACCTATATGGCCGTAACCAATGACCCCTAAGGTTTTACCGCGCACTTCATAGCTACCATTGGCACTTTTTAACCAACCGCCACGGTGGGCAAGGGCGTTACGCTGAGGAATACCGCGCATCAGCATGATGATCTCACCTAACACTAGCTCAGCAACACTGCGAGTGTTTGAGAATGGCGCATTAAAAACGGGTACGCCTAACTTCTCAGCAGCGGCAATATCAACTTGGTTAGTACCAATACAGAAACAGCCAATCGCGACTAGTTTTTCAGCATGGTTCAACACTTCAGCGGTTAATTGGGTGCGCGAGCGCAGGCCGACAAAGTGAGCATCTTTAATTGAGCGCAGCAACTGGTCTTCAGGAAGGGAAGCTTTGTGATATTCAATATTGGTATAACCTGCACGCTTAAGTACATCGACTGCAGTTTGGTGGACGCCCTCCAACAGCAGGATTTTAATCTTATCCTTGTCAAGCGAGTGTTTTGCCATGGTGTGGGTACCCTCTTATCAATAGTTATGCTTATGTTATGCTGACATTAATGCGCAACCAAAATAGCATTATTTATTGCCATTGTAGAGGGCTAGATGGCTAAAGACTGTGATCTTGGTTTAGAACAATATCATCTAAAGGGAATGTATAGTGAATAAGAAAGTTATATGGGTGGTTATTTTTGCTGTCGTGCTCGTTTGGTCGGTGAGTTCACCTAAAGATATGTTTACTTGGTGGTTAGAAGCACTGCCAGCATTAATCGCCTTACCCATCTTATTTTTTACCCGTAATAAATTCCCCCTAACACCCTTAGCTTACTTATTGATTTTGTTACATTGCTGCGTGCTCATGGTCGGAGCTAAATATACCTATGCCGAAGTACCACTGTTTGATTGGTTGGCTGATGTGATGGGTAGCGAACGTAATAATTATGACAAAATCGGCCATCTTGCTCAGGGGTTTATTCCGGTCATACTGGCAAGAGAGGTGATGCTAAGAAATCACGTCTTACAACCGGGCTATTGGTGTCAGTTTCTATCAGTTTGTTTTGTATTGGCATTTTCTGCTTTTTACGAACTTATTGAGTGGTGGGTTGCAGCTGCAACAGGTGAGAATGCGGAGGCGTTTTTAGGCACTCAAGGCTATGTGTGGGATACACAGTCAGATATGTTTATGGCACTTATAGGTGGTATTAGTGCATTAGTCTTGCTCACAAAGGTACATAATAAGCAGTTAGCATCACTTTAATCAGCTACATTTATAGATCTTGTGACTGTTAAGTTTATTTTTACTTGTTTTATTTTTGGTAACGGCTTGGTTTGCGAGCACTTAATCTATTAATGAGTACTTAAGTATTGCAGAAATACTTTATAGACTAGTTAAAATGCCTTATGGGCTAGTTAAAATGTACTATTATTGCATTATGTTGTTATTATGTTATCAATGTTTCAGGAAGAAACTCGTATAGCCGAGAGATACAGAATACTTTTCAGGGAGAAAAGTGATGAATTCGAATATTAATGAATTAGTCTTCTTACACCAGGTTGCAGCGCCTTGCAACTTGGCTATTTTAGCTGAGTCGATAGGGTTAAAAACCAGGGTAGTGAAACACCCTAGTGAACTTGAAGTAGAACATAATACTAATTGTTTCTATTTGATCGCCCAAAAGGGGGCCGCGCTGGATAGCAAAGGCATTCCGCTGTTGGTATCACGGCTAGTTAATCATGTCCCTGTCGCTTTATATCAAGTTGAACGGGGCTCGTTAGATCAGGAGTCTGCACTATTGTTAGGTGTAAGAGGCTTACTTTATGCCGACCAACGTATGGATTTAATGTTGACCGGGTTACGTAAAATGGTAGCTGATGAGCTTTGGTATGATCGACCGCTAATTAGCAAAATTTTCCGCCGACTAGTACAAAAACTTGATGCTAATACAGAAATCCCCCCAGATACTATCGCAATGCTGCAAATGCTCACTAATCGTGAAAGAACCATTATTCAGCTAGTTTCAAGCGGTGCAAGGAATAAAGAAATAGCCCACAGGCTTTGCATTAGTGAGCACACGGTAAAGGCACATATCTCTTCCATCTTTAGGAAAACCCAATCTCGCAATCGGGTCGAGTTACTGCGTTGGGCACAAACTTATCAAGCCCATTTTGAGTTCGCTTAACTTAGGTTATTTACCCGCTTTAAAATAATTTAGAGATGTTATTAAGCCAGTTGCTAGTTGTAACTGGTTTTTTGTTTGTTTCGGCAATTATTTCATCGTGTAAAATTAATTTATGAGCTTATGTCATAAAATTGCACAGAATTAGCTTAACGTAATGAAAACAATAAGCTTTGCCAGTGGAGGAGATATTAAAGTAAATATATAGGGAGCAATGTGCTCCCTATATTCAGTAAGAAAATTTTCTATAAATTAATTCTGGTAAATTGCTGCAGAATTAAAGTTTCCGGTTTGGACTACAGTGGCAATATCATTAGTGCCAATTTGCATGCCTGTAACCGTATTATCATTACCAATTTGGGTTACATTTAATGTATTCATAGTACCATCAATTGCAAAGTAACCATCATCTCCACCAACCCAGTTACCGTCGCCTAGCTGAGAAACGGTAATTGAGTGGTCATCACCAAAGGCGACTATATCAGTTAAGTTAAAATCACCTTCTTGGCTGATATCAACAGTCTGATTTGAACCGACATTTGAAATAACGGCTTCGTTATCATTGCCTGTTTGGCTCATATCAACTGTATTGTTATCTCCAACGGTTTCTGAATATGCAAAGTTAAGTTCACCTGAGGAAGTGATAGTGACCTCATTATAGAAGCCATCAGCTACAAAAGCAGTGTAGTTATCTGCACCACTTTGATCTACAGATATAACATTCTCATCACCATAAACAATAAACTCAGTTAAATTGGCATCACCAGTTTGTACGACTTCAATATCGTTAAGCGAGCCATTTAAAATAGCAATATTAGCGCCGCCCACTTGGTTACCAAAACCATCTTGACTAATAGTAACGTCATTATCGTCTCCAAAAGAAAACTCTATTGTTGCGCCGTTATTAATGCCAGTTTGGTCGATAGTAATATCATTTAAAGAGCCTGATAAGCTTGCTACTACAGCAGTGTTATCATCGCCTGTTTGGCTAAAATCGAATGTATTATTATCACCAAATACACCTAAAGCAGCACCAAAGTTGTTATCACCAAGTTGGTTTACAAATAGTTCATTACCATCGCCAGCATTTAGGCTGCCTGAATCGGAAACGATACCTGCTTGGTTATTTACACCATCTTGCATTATGGTTGCACTATTACTATTACCTTCAACAGCGAATACCGCTAAGTTAATCGCACCGTACTGGGTTACTTCTGCAGCGTTTTCATTACCAATAACTTCGATGATACTTTCGTTTTGAGCTCCATCTTGAATAACATCAGCAGTGTTACTATTACCCGTTAGCGATACGTCACTAGTGTTATAAAAGTCAGCCTGCTGAATAGTAACTTGGTTTTGGTCACCTATGATGCCAACGTTTGAAATATGCCAATCATCAACCTGGTTAGTAATGACAGAGTTTCCATTACCTTCAGAGCTAATATAAGATTCTTGCCAGTCCCCTTGCTGGGTTACCTCGGCAAACTGTAAATCACCAATTTGTGTCACGGTTGAAATATGACGCGTGCCAGTTTGGCTTACTGTGGCATCCTGCTCCATGCCCGTTTGAGTTACTGTTGCGTTAGTATTCGAAGCGAATGCCGATTTCTCTGCAGCTGTCACCTCTGGTAATGAAAGTCCTGCTGCTGAAACGGGTAATGCTAAGCTTGCTGCAATAGCAAGTGATACTAACGATAATTTCTTTTGCGATTTCATTCTACGCTCCCTGTTTAAATATAGATTTATCTGATTATTAGAAAATAATCGTTTGATAAAGTATTTCGCTTCCTAGTTAACTCATTGTGTCGCCAAAGTGCATAATTTAGCTTTAGGTAACTGAGTACTAATATGCGATCAAGAAGTAACTTCAGCGTGAACTTTTAAAGATCTAACAGTATTTGAAGCACTATAAACCCTCAATAAACACCAATAACTTAAGAGCAGGGTTTGCTTTTAAGTTTATGATTATTAACCCTAAAACTGTTTGGTTTTAGGTTGGTAGAATTTCAAATGATTCTGCTGATGCAGCGCGTTACAAGATTAACTTACGGTGCCCATTGATTTTTCTCAATCGTATAAAAGGTTAGTTTTTTTAGGGGGTTAAGATTAAACCTTTAGTGCTACAAAGGTTTAAGTTACTGAATATCATGCTTATATTTGGCTGTTTTCGCTTACCACTAATATTGACTAGTCGAATAAGCCTAGTAGTTTCTTACTAATTAAAGTTTCAGTCCTTTTATTGTTATACAGCTTGTGGCAACAATTTGATGGCAACAACAAATTCCGGGTTTCACTTCGTGGAAAATCAACTCGCTTTTAAAAATAGCTAATGGAAAAGCTACAGGTGCTGCATTACCGGTTCCGGGAATTATTAATGGAAGATAGGAAGCCACATCATGATTAACAAAATGTCCCCAATTGCATTAGCAGTAACATCTCTATTTGCGTTAAACGCAAGCCCTGTTATTGCTCAAGAAAGTGTAAAGTATAAAAAAGATGAAATTCTCGTTGTTTATAAAGAAAATGTGTCAATCTTTGAACGGTTGTCAGCGCAAAATCTAGTCGCAGGAACAGTCACAGATAAAAATGCTGATGGTATAGATGATAAGTTTAAGTACCTATTATCTGGACGATTGGCTAAGTTATCACTTAAAAGCGGTAGTAATGTTGAAAGTGCAATTAAGTTAATTAGTAAGCATCCAGCAGTAAAATATGCCGAACCTAATTATACTTATACGGCAATTGGTATGCCAGACGATCCAAATTTCGTGGAGTTATGGGGCTTAAATAATACCGGTCAAACTGGTGGTGTTTCTGGTGCTGATATCGATGCCGTTACCGCTTGGGACACTACTACAGGTAGTGAAAATGTGGTTATTGGCGTAATTGATACTGGTGTTGATTATAATCATCCAGATCTAGTTGCAAACCTTTGGGTTAACCCTAATGAAATACCCGGAAATGGTATTGATGATGATAACAATGGTGTCATTGATGATGTTAACGGCTTTAACGCTATTACCGGAACTGGTGATCCAATGGATGGCAATGGTCATGGTACCCATGTCTCAGGAACTATTGGCGCACAAGGTAATGATGGCGTAGGTGTTGTTGGGGTTAACTGGGATGTCACTATCATTGGTTGTAAATTTTTAAGTGATAGTGGAACAGGCTCTACAGAAGCTGCGATAGCTTGTATTGATTATTTCACTAATTTAAAAGTGAACCATGGTGTTGATGTTAAAGCGACCAATAATTCTTGGGGCGGCGGCGGATTTAGCCAAGCATTAAAAGATTCTATTGAATCGGCTGGTGATGAAGGAATTTTATTTGTTGCAGCAGCAGGTAATAGCGCTGTTGATAATGATGCAAATCCACACTATCCATCAAGTTATGACTCTGATGTTGTTTTGTCGATTGCCAGTACCGATCACAATGACGATATGTCTAGTTTTTCTCAATGGGGATTAACAAGTGTCGATATGGGCGCGCCTGGTTCTGCGATTTTATCAACCCTTCCAGGAAATAGTTATGGTACCTATTCAGGTACTTCAATGGCTACACCACATATCACCGGCGCTGCAGCACTTGTGTGGTCAATAGCACCTGATATTGACCCTGTCACTATGAAGCAGTTACTAATGGATTCTGGTGATGCTAATGCAGCATTGACTGGCCTAACAGTGGCTGGAACACGTTTAAATGTCGCAAACGCACTGGCAGATGCAGATCCAGATCCATCATTTGCGTTAAGTGTCACGCCATCTTCACAATCAGTTGAAGCTGGCAGTGCCGTTAGTTATGACTTTAGTCTGGGCAGTATTGCTGGTTGGGATGATCAAGTCGCGCTGTCATTTGATGTATCACCAGCATTAGAAGGCATTAGTCTTTCTGCTAACACTGCAGTAGTCGGTGACAGTTTTACGCTTGATGTTGCGACGCTTGAGTCTGCTATTTGGGGAGATTATGTCATTACCGTTCATGCTGATGACGGCATCACTTCGAAAAGTAAAGCTGTTAGCCTAGAAGTCTATCCTGCGGGATTGAATGATTTTGGTTATAGCAATGATACTCCTGTGGATATTTCGGATAATACTACTATCACCAGCACCATTGAAATCGGGGATGAATTACAAATCTTTGGCCTTGATGTGAATGTTGATATTACCCATACATGGATAGGAGATTTAGTCGTAACACTAACATCACCAAATGGCACAGAAGCTATGTTGCACAATCAAACTGGTGGCAGTGCTGATGATATTGTACAGACATGGGCAACTGAGCAATTCAATGGTGAAATAGCATTGGGTACTTGGACATTAACGGTTAGTGATTTAGCGGGTGGAGATAGTGGCTCATTAAATCATTGGGGCTTACTTTTATCGGCTCTGGGGGATGCGAGTCCTACAGCACCAGTGGCAGGCTTTGAATATGCTATTGATGGCTTAACGGTTGATTTTACCGACTTAAGTTCAGACGTTAATGATGACATTGTTAGCTATGAATGGAGCTTTGGTGACGGTTCTACCTCTTCAGATATGAATCCTACATACGCTTATGCGGCAGGTGGAATTTACTCTGTGACATTGGTGGTAACAGACAGTGAAGGTTTAACTGATACAACTGCTATGGATATCGAAGTATTTGATTACAGCATAGACGCTGCAGTTACACGTACTATGGTTTCACGTCGTGGTAGTGCGGCGGTGGACTTATCATGGAGCGGTGCAAACGGTGAAAGTGTTAATATTTACCGTGATGATGTAATGGTATCAACAACGTCGAATGATGGCCGTTACCGAGATCGTTTCACTAATGCACCAGCAGAGGTGACTTATAAAATCTGTGAAACAGACACAACATTATGTTCAGACCCAATCGTAGCTATTTTTTAGTAGTGTTAACCTAAAAAATTAAAACGAAGTTTAAAAAGGGATGGCAGCTGCCATCCCTTTTTTATGGAAATCCTTTAAAGTTAAATAGCTTGGCAGTAGACTGAATTAATTACGTATTACTGGAAGTTGATAAATGAGTATTTGGTTTAGAGAAGTCACCCTTGAAGATTGCGCTAAAATGGATAGTGGGCTCCATGGGAAGGGCACATTAATGAAAACCATTGGTATTAAAATCACTGAAATTGGCGCAGATTATATGGTGGCGACCATGCCAGCTAACCCCTCAGTACATAACCCTTTAGGCATAGTTCATGGCGGCGCTAACGTTGCGCTGGCCGAAACCGTTGCCAGCTATGCGGCGAACTTTGTGGTCGACTTTAAGCATTTTTATTGTGTTGGCCAAGAGATTAATGCCAATCACGTAAAGGCGTCACGAAATGGTGAGTTAATTGCGACGGCAAGAGCGGTGCATATTGGTAAACGTAGCTCAGTATGGGAAGTGCTAATCAATAATTCTGCTGGTGAGTTGTGTTGTATTTCTCGAATGACTGCAGCGGTTGTGGCAAGAAAAGCCAGCACTTAACAGTGAATTATTAACTACACTGAATAAAAGTCCTTAAAAGGAATCGTCAATGGATGCTGCAACAGTATGGGAATGGGTGGGTTATTTAGCCTCTGCCGTGGTGGCTATTTCATTAATGATGGCTAATATAAAAAAATTACGCTGGTGGAACCTTATTGGTGCCGCGCTTTTTGTCGCCTATGGTTTGGCGATAGATGCCATCCCAGTGGCATTAGTGAATTTTTTTATTGTATTGATTGATATTTATTATTTAGTAAAACTGTATAAAGAACCTGAAGCTAGCGCAGAATAAACCCTTTACTTTTTCTTTGGTGGAGAGTATTTGTCGTTTTATCTACGTATATAGTTGCCTTCTAGTTGCGCAGGTAATCAGCTTGTAAACTATTGATGCAATATTTACACTTAATTTGGTGTGAGATCAGTAATGACTCAATTGTATTTAAATATCATTAAATGGTGAGGCGAATGCTTCGCCATTTTTTTTGCTAGTGAATCGTAAAAATAGATTGTAGCAATTCATCTTAATCGTTTTAACTTTATTTTCGCTGCGGTTATTATGATTTCAATGAAACGCAGCCAGGAGAAATATCGTGGCGACAGTATTTGATTTAATTGAGCAGTGGCTAGATGTCACAAATCAGGAGTAACAAATGGATAATAACAATTACTTAACTAGCCAAAATGGTGCCCCAATAGCTGATGACCAAAATTCATTATCAGCAGGTGAGCGTGGTCCATTATTATTACAAGATTGGCACTTAATTGAAAAATTAGCCCACTTTAACCGTGAGCGTATTCCTGAGCGAGTCGTACATGCAAAAGGTACCGGTGTTTATGGTACTTTTACCTTAACTAAAGACCTAAGTGATTTCACCTTGGCTGATCACTTTAATGGTGTGGGCAAGCAAACTGAGACCTTCATTCGCTTCTCAACTGTTGGCGGCGAGATGGGTAGCGCCGATGCAGAGCGTGATCCTCGTGGTTTTGGTTTACGTTTTTATACTGCCCGCGGTAATCATGACATTGTGGGGAATAACACTCCGACATTCTTCTTACGTGACGGCATTAAATTCCCTGACTTTATTCATACCCAAAAGCGTAACCCGCAGACTAATTTGAAAGATCCGCAAGCAATGTGGGATTTCTGGTCATTAAACCCAGAAGCCATGCATCAAGTGACTATTTTAATGTCAGATCGCGGTATCCCAGCTAATTACCGTCAAATGCACGGCTATGGTTCACATACTTTCTCATTATGGAATGCCAAAGGTGAGCGTTACTGGGTCAAGTTCCACTTTAAATCACAGCAAGGTGTAGTGAACTTAACTGCAGAGCAAGCTGATATTTTAAAAGGTATTGATCCTGACTCATCGCAACGTGACATGGTTGCAGCTATAGCCGATGGTAACTTCCCTAAGTGGGCTGTAAAAGTGCAGATAATGCCTGAAGCAGACGCCAATGATTATGCAATAAACCCATTCGATTTAACCAAAGTATGGCCACATGCAGATTATCCATTAATTGAAATTGGCGAACTTGAGTTAAATCGTATGCCAGACAACTACTTTGCTGAAGTTGAGCAAGTTGCATTAGCACCAAGTAACTTGGTTCCTGGTGTCGGCGCTTCACCTGATAAAATGTTGCAAGCACGCTTGTTCTCTTATGCAGATGCTCAGCGTTATCGTATTGGAACTAATTACAACCAATTACCGGTAAATTGTCCTCATGCCGCTAAAGCTAACCATCATCAACGTGCAGGGGCTATGGCAGGGACACAATGCCCATATAACGGCAGTCAAACAGGTGCAGATTCAAGTGCCAATTACGGCCCAAGCACTGCTCCGGCAGCACTTCAAGAGCCGTCTCAATTTATTGAGCCGCCACTAAGACTTGATGGCGAGGCTGCAAGATATAGCCGTTATGACCAAGATGACTATACTCAGGCGGGTAATTTGTACCGCATCTTTAGTGAAGAAGAAAAGCAGCGTTTAGTTGAAACCATTGCTGGTACATTGAGCCAAGCAAGTGAAGATGTGCAATTGAGAATGGTTGAGCATTTCTTAAAAGCTGATAGCGATTATGGTCAACGCATCAAAACACTTTTGGAAGCATAATGGTCGCTAATTTGATTGTTAAGGTATTAGATAAGTAAATACCTGTTGTTAACTATGTAAAAGGAAGACTTAGGTCTTCCTTTTTTATTTATCTTGTTCTGGTTTACCTGCATAGTCAGTTTACTCATCATTTCATTTGTTGATGGGTAGTTTTATATGTGATTACTCAATTAATATCGCTCTTCAAATTGTTTGCTAGCCTCAAAACCCTCTTGTATGGCTGTAATGCTACACCATTGCAAAATCCTTGCGTTAAAGTAATTATCAATATGTTGCGTAATTGTTTATTAACGCGCGTGTAGGCCTTTAAATGCCTAAGTCTCTTGCTAGTGATAATCTCCTTCTGCTACTGTCGAAATCGACCATATCAATAAGACTTGGTAAAACGACCAATAAATAAAAACCATACGGGACTCATGTTTTGAACTTAAAAATACTTGGCTCAATCGCCATTGTTGCAGGAACTGCTATTGGTGGGGGGATGTTAGCTTTACCACTTGCTACCGCAGCGCTAGGTATTATGCCTGCGATTTTATTGCTGGTAGTTATCTGGGGATTATCAGCTTATACCTCTTTATTAATGTTAGAAATTAACTTACGTACTGGTGTGGGTGATAACGTCCACGCCATTACAGGCAAAACCTTAGGCAAGGTTGGTCAACTTATTCAAGGCGGATCGTTTTTAAGTTTGTTATTTGCCCTGACCATGGTGTATCTAATGGGCGGATCATCGCTACTTGAATCTCGCTTAGAGCCATTATTAGGTGTCGATTTAAATAACCAAGTGTCAGTACTGCTATTTACGTTAGTATTTGGTGGCCTAATTGCCGTTGGCGTGAAGTGGATTGATAAAGTATCTCGGGTGTTATTTACCGCGATGATCGTGTTATTGGTTCTAGTGGTGGCATTTTTGCTACCTGAAGTAAACCTTGTGGCATCATTAAGTAATTTTTCAGCCAATGTCGCCGAAGGCGATAAGCTTGACCATTTATGGTTAGCGGCTATTCCTGTGGTATTTACCTCATTTGGTTTCCATGTGTGTATTGCGACCATTGTTCGTTACTTAGACGGTGATGCCGTTTCGTTAAGAAAAGTGCTATTGATTGGCTCTACTATCCCGCTAGTTTGCTATATCTTATGGATTTTGGTCACTTTAGGTACCTTAGGCGGTGAAACGGTAAATGGTTTTGCAGGGTCATTACCTGCGCTAGTTAATGCATTACAAGCTGTAGCTAACTCAGCGGTTGTCAGTCAGTTTATTGATTTATTTGCCAATCTTGCACTCGTGACTTCTTTCTTAGGCGTTACCATGAGCTTGTTTGACTATGTTGCCGAGTTAACCCGAGCAAAAGATGATAAAGCAGGCCGTGCTAAAACTTGGTTAGTCACTTTCGTGCCGCCACTATTATGTGCTTTATATTACCCTGATGGCTTTTTCCAAGTGCTCGGCTTTGCGGCCATACCGTTAGTGGTTATGATTATCTTCTTGCCGATAGTCATGGCATTAAAACTGCGTAAGCAACAATTAGGTGGCTATGAAGTGTGTGGTGGCAAGCTTGCCTTAGCTATCGCAGGTCTATTAGGTTTGTTGATTGTGGTTGCTCAGTTGATGGTGGCTTTAAGCTAAAAAAGCCAATAAATGAAGCTGTGTTGTCGATAAGCTTTGTAACGGCATTTTTCAAAGACTATTTCTTTGTAGAAACAATATGATAAAGTCAGGCTATCCGCCTGACTTTTTTATGCCTTAAATCTGAACATTGTTGCTTCAATATGACATTGTGACCGCATTAAAATACAGGCAATTTGGGGCTCTTTTATTAAAAATGGAATAATAATGAAAACATGGTTATTAAGCGCTGCAATTTTGGCAACATTTGCCAGCCAAGCAGACGAAGGAATGTGGCAGCCTTATCAGCTACCTGCAATGGCTGATGAGCTTAAAGCAAAAGGATTGGAGATTGATGCCAAATCGATTTCAAAATTAACCGAATTTCCAATGAATGCCGTGATTAGCCTAGGTGGCTGCACAGCATCATTTGTGTCGCCTAAAGGCTTGGTTGTTACTAATCATCATTGTGCTTATGGCGCTATTCAGTACAACTCAACCCCAGAGAACAACCTGTTACAAGATGGTTTTTTAGCTAAAACTTATGCAGAAGAATTACCTGCTACACCGGGTTCACGTATTTATGTTACTGAAGCTGTTACTGATGTCACCGCTAAAATAAAAGACGGTGAAATGAGCAAAACTGGTAATGACTTTTACAAAGGCATTGAGCAAAAAGAGAAATCATTAGTCGCAGAGTGTGAAGCGCAAGATGGTTACCGCTGTAAGGTTTATAGTTTTCATGGCGGTCTTGAGTATTACTTAGTTAAACAGATGGAAATCCGCGATGTTCGCCTAACTTATAATCCTGCAGCCAGTGTGGGTAAATATGGCGGCGATATCGATAACTGGATGTGGCCACGTCACACTGGCGATTTTTCATTCTACCGTGCTTACGTCGGTAAAGATGGTAAGCCTGCCGATTTCAGTAAAGATAATGTCCCATACGAGCCTAAAAGCTTTCTTAAAGTGTCTGCAAAAGGCGTAAGCGAAGGGGACTTTGTTATGGTGGCAGGTTACCCCGGCCGTACTAACCGTTATCGCATCGCGAATGAAGTCGAAAACCAATTTGAGTGGGCTTATCCGCAAGGTAAAGTGTTGCGTGAACGTTTAATTGAAATCATCAAAGACACAGCCCCAGAAGGCAGTGATGAGCGAATTAAATATGAAAGCTCAATTGCAGGATTAGCCAATTACGCTAAAAACTTTACTTCGATGATTGAGTTTTACGGTAAATCTACCATGTTAGATGAGCGTAAAAGTTTAGAGCAAAAATTAGCTAAGTGGATTAGCAAAGATAGCAAGCGTCAGGCGAAATATGGTGAAACATTAGCTCAGTTAGATAAGTTAATTGCCTTAGACCAACAAGGCCAAGAACGTGACTTACTGCTGAGTTACATGGGTTATTCAACCATGAAGAACACCGCTGAGCGCCTATATCGTTTAGCTCATGAAAAAGCGTTACCGGATATGCAGCGTGAGCCTGGCTATCAAGAACGCGACATGACTCAGTTTACCTCAAGTATGGAGCGTATTGACCGTCGTTATGCTGCCAGCGTTGATAAAGCCATGTTAGCAGACTTACTCAAGCGTTATGCCGCTTTGCCAACCTCTGAGCGTTTAGCTGATTTTGATAAGGCTTTCTCGATTGGTAAAAACTTCGATGAAGCCAAGCTAATGAAAACCCTTGATAGCATGTATGCCAATACCACACTGTCAGATAAAGACGTCCGCTTAGCTTGGATGAATAAGTCGGTAGCTGAGTTTAATCAGTCGAAAGATCCGTTTATTCAATATGCGGTGATGACCTTTGATGAAAAAATGCAACGCGAACAAGCGCAAAAACAACTTGCTGGAGACTTAATGAAAGTGCGTCCACAGTATATGGATGCGGTCATTGCCTATAATCGTGAGCTAGGTAAACCGGTTTACGCTGATGCTAACTCAAGCTTACGAGTCACGATTGGTAACGTAAAAGGATACTCGCCCCAAGATGGTTTAGTGGCGGCGCCGTTTACTCGTCTTGAAGGTATTGTTGCGAAAGATACTGGTGCAGCTCCATTTGATGCACCGACTAAGCAACTTGAGCTTATTAAGCAAAAGCAGTACGGCGATTTCTACATGAAATCAATCGATTCTGTACCGGTTAACTTCTTATCGACTTTAGATACCACTGGTGGTAACTCAGGTTCTCCAACTTTGAATGGCCGCGCTGAATTAGTGGGTTTACTGTTTGATGGCGTTTACGAAAGCATCATTGGTGACTGGGGTTATGATCCTCAAACTAACCGCTCAATCCAAGTGGATAGCCGTTACATGCTGTGGGTGATGAAGTATTTAGATAATGCTGACAACTTACTTGAAGAAATGGACATCGTAAAATAATTGATAAGCAGCTACAACTTAAGTAGCTGCTGCAGTGTGACTAATTCTGCGGCCTCTAGGGGCCGCATTTTTGTTTCTGGCAACTGAGCAAGCTGACAATTCATCATGCTCACTCTTAGCAAATCAACAACGTGATAGCCCAGCGCTTGGGACATTCTGCGAATTTGTCGATTAAGCCCTTGGGTTAACGTTATCTCAAATTGGCACTCGCCAATGACAGAGACCTTACAAGGTTTAGTGGTCACATCTCGATAGCTGACTCCTGCACTCATTAACGCGGCAAAATCATTTTTCAGTGGTTTATTTACCGTGACTTGATAGACTTTTTCATGGCCAAAATCAGGATGCATCAGTCGATGAGTTAGCGCGCCATCATTTGTCAGTAGTAATAATCCGCGCGAGTCCTTATCTAATCTTCCTGCAGGGTACAGCCTGGGTGAAGCGGGTAAGTGATGGATTAAACTGGAGGCTAACTCAGGTAATAAGCGGCAATCAATGCCCACGGGTTTGTGATATAGCCAATATTGTTTGCTCTCTAGTGGCGCAATAGTTTCACCGTCTAGTAAAATATTGGGGTTTACCACATTGGGGCTGACGCGATCTAACGCTGAGGCGATTTGACCATTAAAGCACACTCTACCTGCGGCAATAAGCCTTTGGGCTTGGCGCCTTGAGCAGACTCCGCAGTGAGCTAAATACTGCTCTAAGCGCATATTATTGGCCAAAATTAGTTTCCTACAAGCGATAAGTTGGCAAGGTGATGTTGCTGCTTAATACGGTTTTTCATATCAATGGCTAACACCATACACCACAAAATATTGGTTTGAGTTAGTACCCACATCACCAAGGACATCCAACAAATGTCACTGGTAGCATGGCTGCAAGGATCAAAATCTAATGTCGACCAGTTAAGCAAAGACATCAATATTATTGAAAATATTAACCCAATAATATTCAAACAAAATAATGGACTGGTTAAAGCGCTACGCTTGCGAAAGTATTCCATAAAGCAAAAACAATGCAGCAAAAAGGTGCAAATGAGATAACCGGTTGAAAACAGACGGTGTTGCTCTAAAAAGTTAATTGGAAAGATACCAATGAGTACAATTAATACGCCTAAGGTAGCGCCAGTGACGGTAATACCTCGGCTGTAGCCATCTTCAAAGACAAAGTAGCGCGCTGACATAGCCAGTATTAAACACATTCCAGCAATGACTAATGACATATTGTAAACAATGGCTAACGGTGAACTCATATAGTCACCTAAGGTATCAGCTCTAATGCTCAGTGGGTTAATACCCAAACGAGACACTTCAGCAATTAACGCCGCCCCAATGCCAAGGCCACTAATTACAGCAGTCGCTAACGACATGAAAATAATCATTAAATGTAAATCGTAATGTTTATTAAACTGAATTGATTGGCTCATGGGTTGTTTGATATGCAAATGTTAACTTTAGACTAACACTTTTAAACCGCTCTTTTATATAAAATAAAACCTGAGTTCAACCATCATTAAGTCGGTTGTTCTCAGGTTTTATGCCGTTGGTTTGACAGTGAATTAAGCGCGTTTACGCAATATCACAATTGAAATAGCAACCACAGCTAAAATCATACAATACCAAGCGTGTGAAATAGCAGCTAATGGGCTAATGGCAAAGGTTGATGCTATCAATAGTGCTTGAGCGCCATGGGGAATTAACCCTTGAATGATACAAGCAAAGATATCTAAAACACTCGCCGCGCGCTTAGGTGCAACGCCATGCTTGCTGGCTAAGTCTTTGGCAATGTCACCGACAACCACAATCGATACCGTATTGTTAGCGACACACACATTGGTTGCTGCAACCATACCTGCCATACCTAGTTCAGCAGCGCGGGGTGATGCGTCACCTTTGGCTTTAGAGAAGCGGGCAATCAAAGATTCAATCTTCTGGCTTACAAAGGTTAAACCGCCTTGTTGTGTCATCAGCGCAGCTAAACCGCCAACAAGCATAGATAGAATGAAGATTTCTTGCATGTTGGTGAAACCAGCATAGATATCTTGACCAAATTGGACCGCACTATAATCCATAGTGAACAGGCCTGTAGCGCCAGCTAGCAGTATGCCTACGGTTAGTACCACAAACACATTAACCCCTGATACCGCTAAAAATAAAATGGTTAGGTAAGGGATAACGTTAATGAAGTCAATTTCTTGGGCGGCAATGTCAGCTTGTCCCTGACCCGCAATAGCAAATAACACTAAGGCAATTGCTGATGCAGGCAGCGAGAAAATTAAGTTCTCACGGAACTTGTCTTTCATTTCACAGCCCTGAGTACGGGTTGAGGCAATGGTGGTATCAGAAATAATAGATAAGTTATCACCAAATAATGCACCAGATAATACTGCGCCAGCCATTAATGCATAATCAATTTGCGCTTGATCAGCAACGCCTAATGCAATCGGCGCTACCGCTGCAATGGTACCCATTGAGGTGCCCATCGCGGTAGCAATGAAGGCAGCAATAACAAAAAAGCCGGGTAATAATAAGTTCGATGGGATCATTGATAAGCCCAGCGCAACCGTAGCATCAACACCACCAGTCGCTTTAGCGACAGAGGCAAAGGCGCCTGCCAATAGATAAATCAGACACATAGCAATAATATTGCTGTGACCAATACCGGCAATGAAAGTATCAATGGATTGATTTAATTTTTGCTTAGACAGTAATAACGCCAAGATAATCGCCGGTAAAATCGCGATAACACTAGGTAACTGATAAAAAGCAAAGTCTACACCTTGGCTTTGAAAGTAAACCCCAGCGCCAATAAATAAGGCTAAAAAAGCAAATAGTGGCAGTAAAGCAACAAAGGAGGCTGGGCTGGTGGCCGATTTTTGTGTTTGTGTGGTCAAGTGAGTCTCTCTTATTATCTTATTCAATTCATTGATGGTTATTGGTGCTGCACCAATAGGCTGCGAGTTACTTTAGCAATCCATGTTATTTCAGTTTCAATGATGATAACTTGTGCAATGATAGTCAGCATAGGAGATCTACAAATTAGTGTCAATCTAGACGTCTAGACTTCTTTGCTTCTAGGGTTGGTTTTACTTTAATGGCACATGCTAACTGTATTTGCAGCACAATAAAGTATACATCTCATTAACCTTGAGGCGGTTTGGTGGCTGTATTTTGACCTTTAACAGCCGCTGCAATATTATCGGCGTTCATTGATGCAAGAGCCCCTTGATGATGAAACCAGATAGAATGACTGCAATGCAGCAACTTATAAACCAAGTTAAAGATACCTTTCCCTTAGATGATCCTGCTTTAGCCGTATGTGGTTTTAATAGTAGCTGTATTGGCTGTCCCAAAAAACTGCTTGAAATTGTTGATAGTGAAGTGAGTTATTGGCAATCATCGCTGGACAATAATGCCACCCCGAGCTTTGGCGATTTAGAAAAATTTGCCAAGTTATGTAAAAACGTTCATCGAGGTTTAAAGCGCAACGGTTTGTTTGATAGTCAATAGTGCGAATATTGCCTGTGAGGGCTTGATGGTTATTAGGATTGTTATCAAGCTGCCTTTTACTACCTCACTTTCCTGCCTCAAACTCCCATATCCGCTGTAATTTTAGATTTCATTTTTTCCCTTAAGATGGTTAGCATTGCCTAAGCTATGTTGATAACCGATAACTGACTAGCGAAATTGATAAAGCGTACTGTTGTGGCACAAAGCAATAGGCTATCTTAGCGAGGTAGCCTCACTATAGGAATAATAATGGCACTGACACTTTCGCAAATTGAAGCTTTTTGTTTGGTCGCAGAGCTGGGCTCTGTGTCAGAAGCGGCGAGACAAACAGAACAGAATCGCACCAAAATGACGATGGCGATTAAAGCGATGGAAAAAGATCTCGATACCGCATTATTTGATCGCACCGGTAACCAAGTCACATTGTCCGAAGCAGGTAAGGCTATTTATAAAGATTGCCAAAGTATGCTGACAGCGGCGCAGCGGATCCGCCAAACCTGTCGTCAAGTTAAAGGTGAGTTTGCTGCAGAAGTATGGATTGCCCGTGACGACTCTTTACCTGACGATATTTGGTTAGAGTTGACTCATCAGCTTAATAATCACTTTCCAGCAACCTCATTTAATATTGTGCTGGCCTCCACCGGCGATCTGGCCAATTTAGTTGAAACTGAGCAAGTTAATTTTGCTTTTGGAATTGACTATGAAAGCACTGATAGTGCCATGGTGACATCACATCCTTTAGGTAAAATTCGCATGATGTCAGTGTGCCGTCATGACCACCCCTTGGCAGCAAAACGCCGAGTGTCAGATGAAGACTTGCGCAGCGCCATGCAAGCCTCAATGGTATATTTAAATGAAAAGTCCAATCCTGAATTACAGCCTTTTTCCCGTAACTATATTGGTTTTTCAAGTTTTGATTACATTCTTAGCTCCATTCAAACTGAAGATGCTTGGGGTGTAATGCCTGAACCCTTGATTAAACATTTATTGAGGCAGCAATCCATTGCGGTGATTAAGCATACTTACGGTTTATTGCAGGAAGACTATTGCATGTTTGCAGCAAGTGGCCTTAATGAGCATCCCGCGACAAACTGGTTAGCCGATCAGTTAAATGACTATCTATTTGCTTTTTAATCTTGTGTTCATGATAAGCCCATCCTCGATGGGTCATTAAATCAAACTGTTCAACTGGTCCATTTCAATAACCAGCTATCACCTTTGTATTAGCTTATTCGTGTTATTTCGGATTCATGCCAAGCACTCACTGTCAATATAACTGACAGACGGTTGCTAAACTAAGTCATTGAATAGCCTTGCTATAATAATATTACTATCAAAATAACCTCACAGACGTTGAGTTTGTCATTGCTGATTTAATACAGAATGCCAAACTGTACTCAATTACCTATACGGGTAAATGATTAATTTTATGAGGAATTCATATGTGTGTGCCATCTCAAGCAATAGAGCAAAAAGTGTTGATACTGTCTTCAGTATTTGCGCTGATGTTTGCTGTAGGCGGCTTGGCGGTTGGGCTGATATTGGGTTCCTTAGTCATAGCCTTTGATGGTTTATACTCGTTAATTAGTTTGCTGTTAACTATTTTGTCACTGCTCGCCGCTAAGCTTATCCATTCCCCGAAAGATAAGCGTTTCCCCAATGGTAAGGCGATGTTTGAACCTATTGTTATTGCGATCAAAGGTGTGGTGATTATGTGCCTAGTGATTTATTCACTGTTCGGCGCAATCGATAGTTTAATACAAGGTGTCAAGCCGTTAGACATTGGTGTAGCGAGTGTTTTTGGGCTGGTAAATACCCTTGGTTGTGGTTTTGCTTGGTGGAAAATAACCCAAATGAGCCGCGAGTCGCACTCAGGGTTAATTGAAGCAGAAACTAAGCAGTGGCAGATGGATACTTTGCTCAGCATGGCTATTACGCTGGGGTTTGTTATCGCATGGGGCTTAACGCAAACTTCGCTGGCTCAATATGCAGGTTATGCCGATCCACTCATGATGATATTAATTTCAGCTTACTTTTTGAAAGTTCCTTTTTCTATGGTGAGTCAAGCGGTCAAAGAGTTATTGCAAATGGCACCACAACAAGAACTGATTGCAGAAGTATCCAAAGGCATGAAAGAAGTTGATAGCCAAGAAACCCTGCATTTAGGCAGTGTCGTCAAAGTGGGAAATGAGCTTAGAATTGATATCAATGTCGTACCTAGTGAAGAGTCAATTATAAAGACCGGTGATATCAAAGTATTTCAGCAAAATCTCAAGCAAAAGTTATCAGCGCTGCCATACAAGTTAGAGCTTAAAATGAATATTGCCATTTAACCATTTAGTCATCAAGCTATTGCTAGTCACTACAATAACCATATTCGATTATTGGTACCATTTGAGTCTTAACGAAGACTCACTTATCCGCCGCAACAACCACTAACTTGCTCATTACGCTTCATTTAGCGAGACAAACTTGATGCTAAATACGGCCTTTCAATAATGGCTTTTTTGCGCTATCTAGGTGCAGCTTGCACTACTTACAACCATTTTCAAAAAATCTAATTAGATTAGGGTGTTGATTTATAAGCATTTATCAACCTTGGTATGAAGTTGGCTTATTAGCAGTCAACTACATAACTATAGGGAATGCACTATGTCATATATCGAGCCAAAGGAGTTTGCTACCAAGATGGTAGATGCTGGGGAGCAAAAAATCTTCATGTCGACACGAGATACATTAGTTAGGGCATTTATGGCTGGCGCGATACTGGGACTTGCCGCTTTTTTTGCCATTACCGTTATCGTGAAAACAGGTAGCTTGTTAGTCGGATCATTATTATTCCCGGTTGGGTTTATTATGTTGTATCTGATGAAGTTTGATTTGCTGACAGGTGTATTTACCTTAGTGCCTTTAGCTGTCCTTAACAAGCGACCGGGATGTACCTGGGAGCAACTTTTTAGGAATTGGGGGTTAGTGTTTGTGGGGAATTTTGCCGGCGCGTTAACCGTGGCATTTTTTGCATCCTATATCCTGACTTATGGTTACAACACTGACGGTGGAGTATTAGCGGCTAAAGTGAGCTCAATTGGTGAGTCACGTACGTTAGGGTATCAAGAGCATGGCGTGGCAGGCTGGTTTACTATTTTTATTCGCGGCATGTTGTGTAACTGGATGGTGTCTATGGGAGTGGTAGGCGCTATGATCTCAACCTCAGTGAGCGGCAAAATGGCTGCAATGTGGATGCCTGTGATGCTGTTCTTCTTTATGGGTTTTGAGCATTCAATCGTTAATATGTTCCTATTTCCATTTTCAATGATCATGGGCGGTGACTTTACTGTTAGCGACTACCTATTGTGGAATGAAATCCCAACGGCATTAGGTAATTTAGTCGGCGGCTTTTTACTCGTGGGCTTACCTTTGTACTTAACCCATGTTAAGACAAGCCCTGAGCGTAAAACTGCTGCTGAAAAAGAAAGCTTAGCTTTATAAGCAGTGCTAAGGCCTATCCTTGTCTCGATTGGGCTTTGTTATGGCGATTCAAGTGATACCTGCTTACTTAATGGTAAGCCGTTGATGGTTTTATCGGTAAATACTATTAGCTTGAACACTATTAACCTAAATAAAATAGCTTGAACAAAAAATGCCCGCAGCTGCGGGCATTTTTATGGTTTCAAACCTGCTAATTATTAGTCTTCAGCATCACCAAGGGACAATAACGTCGCGTTACCGCCAATGGCAGTAATATTGTTGGTGCGGGTTTTTTCAGTAATAAAACGAGTAAGGTAGTGTGGTCCGCCTGCTTTGGGGCCAGTACCTGATAAACCTTGACCGCCAAAAGGCTGTACACCCACTACTGCGCCAATTTGGTTACGATTAATATAGACGTTACCCACATCAACCTTGTCTGCAAGATTTAACGCATGGCCTTCATTGCGGCTATGAATTCCTAAAGTAAGACCAAAGCCGGTGCTGTTTATCTCGTCAATAACCGCGGCTAAATTAGCGGCTTTATAACGAATAACGTGCAAAATTGGCCCGAAATGTTCTTTCTCAAGCACTTTAATTGAATCAATTTCTACCGCTGTTGGCGACACAAAGTGGCCATTTTCAGTGCCTGCGGGTAAGTCGATTTTCTTAATTAACTTACCAACTTGCGAGATATGATCAATATGGGCATTTAGGTTCGCTTTTGCAGTGGCATCAATCACAGGGCCAACGTCAGTTTGAACAAAGCTTGGGTTACCAATACTGAGCTCTTCCATCGCGCCTTGCATTACATCTAATACGCGATCGGCAATATCTTCTTGTAAGAACAGCACTCGCAATGCCGAGCAGCGCTGGCCTGCACTGGTAAACGACGATGAAACCACATCTGCAACCACTTGTTCTGCTTGTGAGGTCGAGTCAACTATCATCGCATTTTGACCGCCAGTTTCAGCGATGAGCGGAATGATAGCACCTTCACGATTAGCTAATGTGCGGTTAATCAATTTGGCAGTGCCGGTTGAACCAGTAAAGCACACACCGCCAATACGTTCATCAGCGGTGATCGCTGCGCCAACAGTAGCGCCAGTGCCTGGTAAGAACTGCAGTACATCGACAGGAATGCCTGCTTCATGAGCTAATTGCACAGCGCGGTAGCCCACTAATGACGTTTGCTCAGCGGGTTTGGCAATCACGGTATTACCAGCAGCTAGCGCCGCAGTAACTTGGCCCAAGAAAATCGCTAATGGGAAGTTCCAAGGGCTAATACAAACAAAGATGCCGCGGCCTTGAATGAATAGTTCATTTAATTCACCCGTCGGCCCAGGAAGCAAAGTTGGCGCCGCCATCATTTTCTTGGCTTGAATAGCATAGTAGCGACAAAAATCTACTGCTTCACGGACTTCATCAATGCCATCTTGTAAGCTTTTACCTGCTTCACGAGTACAAAGGGCAATCAGCTCTTCGCGGTTCTCTTCAAGTAAGTCAGCCAGTTTTTGCAGTGCAGATGCACGCTGCTCAACGGGGGTATGACTCCAACGATGAAAAGCGCCATGGGCAGAACTTAATGCAGCTTCAATTGCCTGATTATTGGCAAAAGCTACTTGTCCCACCGTTTTAGTGGTGTCAAATGGGCTGAGTACATTTTTGGTTTCGCCGCTTAAGGTCTCGCCATTGACTAATGGCCCAGCAGTCCATTGGGTATCGTTAAATTGGTCAACGCCGGCAAAAAATGGCGCAGACTCAGAAATGATGTTCATGTTTAATCCTTTAGAGTTTTTACGTTCTATACCAAAAATATCTTCCGGTAGAACAATTTTATTATTAGCTAAAGTTTTATAAGCTTTTAAAGTGGTTAATGGATGCACCACTAAGCTTTCGATAGGGGTTTTCGGGTCCACTAATTTGTGAACAAACGAGGTGTTAGCGCCGTTTTCTAATAGGCGCCTTACCAGATAAGGCAGTAGATCTTTATGGGCACCAATAGGCGCGTAGATACGCACGGATTTTGCGCCACTTTCAGCCAGCATAGTGTCGTAGAGCTCTTCACCCATGCCATGTAGGCGCTGGAACTCATAGTGACGATTCGCGCCCATCGCACTGATACTGGCAACTGTTTGGGCATTATGGGTGGCAAATTGCGGGTATATGGCGCCTGTAGTGGCGTCAGAGAGTAAATAACGAGCACAGGCTAAATATGATACGTCCGTGCCGGCTTTGCGAGTGTAAAGTGGGTAGCCACCGTCGCCAGCTTGCTGAGCCCATTTTAACTCACTGTCCCAATAAGCGCCTTTTACTAGTCTCACTGGAATTTCATCGCCTTGCTCGCGGGATAACTTAGTTAACCAACATAATACCGGCAGGGCACGTTTTGAGTAGGCTTGAACCACAATCCCCAGTAAGCCCCAACCTTGAGTTTCGTTGGCGTTATATAGCTTCTGGAATAACTTGAGTGATAATTCAAGGCGATCCATTTCTTCGGCATCGATTGAAATACCGATGTTGAGCTCGCGCGCTTGCACGATGAGTTTAATGACAGTGTCATATAATTCACTGAGTACACGTGATTCATTGGCGACTTCATAGCGTGGATGCAGCGCCGATAATTTTATTGAGATTGTGGGGCGAGGAGCGCTTGATAGATCGTATTCTTGTGCGCCTAATTCAGCAATCGCATGGCTATATTCAGTGTAATACTTATGTGCATCTTTAGCGGTTAACGCGGCTTCACCGAGCATATCATAGCTGTGGGTGTAACCTTGCTGGCGCTTAGCAACACTGTTTTTAAGGGCCTCTTTAACCGTTTGTCCCAACACAAACTGTTTACCCATAATCTTCATCGCGGCATTCATTGCTTGACGAATAACAGGCTCACCAACACGATTAACTAAACGGTTTAGCAAGTTACTAGGTTTGCCGTCGATGTTTTTATCTAACTTAACGATTTTACCTGTGAGCATTAAGCCCCAAGTGGATGCGTTAACTAACACTGAATCACTTTTACTTAAGTGCGCATCCCACTTAGCGCCAGAGAGCTTATCTTCGATTAAGGCATCTGCAGTAGCGGCATCAGGGATACGCAATAATGCTTCAGCAAGACACATCAAGATAATGCCTTCTTGAGTTTCTAAGCTGTATTGCTGCAAGAAAGCATCAATGCCAATCATTAGGCCTTTCTTTTCAAATTGGCGCACTTTCAAGACCAGTTGATGGGCTTTATCAGTGATTTGCTTAATTTCAGTATCAGACGATGGCACTAATTTAATAAGCTCAGATAAATACAGTTCTTCATCAACGATGTAATTATTAGTTATGGCTGAGAATAGCTCATCTAAGCTAGCATTATTGTAATGACCGTTTAGGACTTCACTGGCATTGAACATAATTTTCATTCCGTCTTGAGCTGTTTACTAACTTTGTAAACAAGATGTTTATTATGATGTTTTTTATTTTGTATACAATGTACGAAATCGAGGCGAGTATACGATTAAAATGTGATGTTGAGCAAGATTTAGTGTCAGTTGTGATGATGAAATATAGCCTAGGTGTTTTTTATACCTCTTGCAGGCAAAATAACGACTTTTTTGAGGGGGTAAATGTTGTGCTTTTGTTGCCAGCGCAAGCTCAAAAAGCAGAAACAAAAAAGCCAATGCAATGGCATTGGCTTTTCAGGTAAGATAAGTCGCGTAATTGAGCTAGGACTACATCCAGCGGCTGCTCTTCTTACGTTGTGGTCTTGGTAGATAGACTAGGAAAATACCGATTAAGGCGCCTAATCCAGCAATTAATGCGCCTTGTTGCCACATTCTTGATTGAGCATTATCTTGAATCGCATTCAATTCTTTAATCGCATGGTCGCGCTGTTGAGATGCGCTAGCAAGCTCTGATTCTAGAGATAAAATCTGTTGGTTAGCTGCTGTTAGCTGTTGGGTTACAGACTCAGAGCTTTGATCTAGCTGCGCTAAAGTTTGCTTGGCTTTAGCGAGTTCTGCTTCAACAATTGGCAAACGGTTTCTAAGGCCGGTGCCTTTTTTAACTAACTCAGAAATCACCCAACCTTCACGGTTTTTATGATCACGAATTTTACTGTAATCGTTTTGGCTTTCGTTTAATAAGGTAACTGATTGGCCTGCTTCGATGGTGCCTAAAATACGGTATTGAGTCCCTGGACCACTATGCATGTAAATATCGACATCATCGGTAATGAAATGCGTCGCTTGTTGCGCCATTAAGCCATTTGAGAGCAGTAGTAATACTACCATTGTGAACATTCTTAACACGTTATTTTTCCATACCATTAGAACTACCCGTCATGCTATTTATTTAGCGACTTGATTGCAAGGAAGAACGCAAAAGTCTTATTCAAATAAGCGATATTACTGATTAATCTAATGGGATTATGCGTAAAACGTTATGCTTTGGCTAAATGAAGCGAATAATTAGCCCGCTGATTAACGAAAGTTTGCTATTTGAAACAAAAAAGCCGGACATTAATATGACCGGCTTTTGCGTGGTTAGCTTAATAACTGACGAGTTATTAGCTAAATATCCCTTTGATGGTGAAGAAGAACAGGATAGATAATGCCGCACCCGCAGGTAAGGTAACAACCCAAGAAACAACGATGTTACGTACTACACCGATATTAATTGCGGCAATACCACGAGCCATACCCACACCTAATACCGCACCAACTAGTGTTTGAGTGGTCGAGATAGGTAAACCGGTACCTGATGCAATAACAACTGTTGATGCTGCAGCAAGTTCAGCAGCAAAACCACGGCTTGGGGTTAAGTGAGTGATGTTTTTACCAATGGTTTGCATTACACGCTTACCAAAGATAGCTAGACCCATCACAATACCAACCGCACCTAATGGTAAAATCCACCAAGCTAAAGCCGCTTTAGAGCCAATTTCACCGCCGCTGTTAACAACTGAAACTACAGCTGCTAATGGGCCAATGGCGTTAGCAACGTCATTTGAACCGTGAGCAAATGCCATACAACAAGCGGTAACTACCATTAAGATAGCAAATACTTTTTCTACATTTGCATATTCAGTTTGGCGATTAACGTCGGTGCTCATGTTTAAGCGGCCGATCATAATCTTACCAAAGATACCAATAACAACGGCAACAATAGCGGCTAAGCCATAGGCTTCAGCAGTTGAGAAGTGCAATCCAACATGCTTCAAACCTTTAGTAATAGTCACAAGTGACATCACAAAGCCTGCAAAAGCCATGTAGAAAGGTACATAACGCTTAGCGTTGGCTAACGGATCATCAGTGTTAAAAATGAGTTTTTGAACACTTTGGAAGATCATAAAGGCGATGAAACCGGATATCGCAGGAGTCACAACCCAAGAGCCGACAATGCCAACAACCTTGCCCCATTCAACAGAATCTACGCTAACACCTACTGCAGCAAAGCCAACAATAGCGCCAATAATAGAGTGAGTCGTAGATACAGGCCAACCTAGCGCTGAGGCTAGGATCAGCCAAATACCTGCAGCAAGTAGAGAACCTATCATGCCGTAAACCAGTAATTCAGGTGAATCGACGAAATAACTCGCGTCAATAATCCCTTTACGAATTGTGCTGGTCACTTCGCCACCCGCAAGGTATGCACCTGCGAATTCGAAGATCATTGCAATGATAATAGCTTGTTTAATAGTGATAGCATTAGAACCCACAGAGGTTCCCATAGCATTAGCGACATCGTTTGCGCCAATACCCCATGCCATCAAAAATCCAAATACAGCCGCAATACCAATAAGCATTGGGCCATTGGTGACTAATACATCAACCATGTTGTTTCCTTGATAACCTTTTTAGTTATGAACTGCGAGCTAACATTAGCTCTAGGCGAGAGCCTACACGCTCGGCTAAATCTGCCAAGCCTCCAACCCATTCGATAATCTTGTACATAAACATGACATCGATAGGATTCAAATCTGCTTCCAAGCTTAGTAGTAAGCGACGTACTTGGATTTGCAAATCATCTGAATCAGCTTCAATACGATCTAATTCATTGATCATTTTGGCGACTAATTCGACTTCACGTCCTCTAAAACCTGTTTCGAGAAGGTCATCGAGTTCGTTAATTGCTTGCTTAGCAAGAGAGACAGCATCTAAACAACGTTTGAGGTAAGCTTTAAACGGTGCTTGCACTTGTTGAGGGAAAACTAATTGGCGACCAATAATACGGCCGGAGATGTCTTTTGCCTTGTTAGCGATTTTGTCTTGTTGAGTTAATAACTCAAGCAAGTCAGTACGCTCTACTGGCATAAACAACCCACTAGGAAGGGTAAGGCGGATCTCACGCTTTAGCGTATCTGCCTCATTTTCAAGTAAGCTTATTTGCTTACGGACTTTGACCGCTTCATCCCAGTCACCTGAGGTCGTTGCGTCAAAGAATGGTACAAGTAGTACTGCACATTCATGAACTTTGTCGATATGCTGTTCTAAGGGCTTAAGGGGTGATTTTGCAAACACTCCTAAAATAGAGTTTACTGGCATTGCGGTTAACCTATTTAATGATTCCAATTTTGGAAAAGCGGGCGCATGTTACCTTAAGCGTCCACATAATGAAACTGTGTTTTTAATTTAATCTACAGTTGATATTAGTCAGTATATAGAACTGAGTAACGCTATCCTAAGGGATTTTTATTACACTAATGTGACATTATGAACTAATTATGACGCATTAATGAAGATTTAATGACAAGGTGAAAAAGAAGTCAATGGACTCTGAGATAGAACTTAAGCTGTTTATACAGCCACAATACCATGATTTATTGGTAAAATTACTGAATGAATTGGACGGCGCTACCCCTCAAGAAACTTGTCAGTTATCAAACAAATACTTTGATACACCTCAATTACAATTAAGACAACATTTGATGGGGCTTAGGGTACGCCAAACTGAAAAGTATACCGAGCAAACCATTAAAACTGCGGGCAAAGTTATTGGCGGTATTCACTCTCGGCCCGAATATAATGTGGCTATTGAGCAAGATTTCCCCGAACTGGCATTATTTCCTGACACCATTTGGCCGCAAGAAATGCTGGTTAGTGAGCTGCAAGCTGAAATCAGCTGTATTTTTGAAACTAATTTTTGCCGCCAATCATGGCATGTTTATATTGGCGATAGTTTAGTTGAGATTGCATTTGATACCGGTAATGTCCTGGCTAACGGCAAAGCCGATCCCATTTGTGAAGTGGAGTTTGAACTGTTAGCTGGTGACACGTCAGCGCTATTGCAGTTGGCTATTGACGTTGCTCGTCATGTTCCGGTGAGATTAGGTAAAGCGAGTAAAGCCCAGCGCGGCTATTTACTTTCAGGTCACTCACAAGCGCAATCATTAAAGAGCATCGATTATATTCGCTTACCCAGCGATAAAAGTTTATCAAAAACCTTGGAAGTATTATTAGAGTCGGGCATCGAACGCTGGCAGATCATTGAATCAATCTTGCTTGATAGTGATGAAATTTCTCAGCAAGCACAATTATGGATGCAACTGCGGGCTTGTATTCGATTGTTGCGACTGACTCTAAGCCAATTTGGATTATTGAATTCACAAGTGCTTAGTTACTTCGACACGTTAGAGCAACAACTACAATTTATTGAGCCGCTGCAAAGCCTCAGTTTAATTATTGATGAGCGTCAAAACTTATTCGGTAAATCCATTAATAAAGCGCCGCTAAAGGCATTAGCTAAAGCCAGTGCGGCTAAGCTTGTTGCTGATAATAATCTCGAGGCTTTTTGGCTTAAACCTGAATACGGTCAATTACAGCTTGAATTAGTGGATTTATTATTAAAAACTGCCAATGGTTCCCACCGCTTAGTGGATTATCCTGAATTGGGTGTGTTTGCTAATCGTTTACAACAAGATTCATGGCAGCGGATTGTAGATGTAATGCCAATGAGCGCGGCAATGGATAGCCTTGATTATCAAAAAGTGGCCCATTGCTTAGATGAAAGTATCTTGGTGGGGTTTGCTTATGGTGAATTGTATCAAGCAGAAGACCGCGAAGCATTCAGAGCGCCTTGGCAAGATTTAGCCTTAGGTATTCAAACCTTAGGTTGTTATCAATTGTTGGCTAAACTGACTGCAGAGACCGACGTGGATATTGGCCGTTGGCTTGAAGATAAAGAGGCTAGTTTGCTGTTTGCCATGGAGCATTCTCGTAAAAGTGCCTTAAAAAACCAGCCATATTGGTAAGCTAAACATTTAAACATAAGGCCTATCAGTTGATAGGCCTTATTTTTTTATAGATGAAATACTCCGAATGTGGTGAGTGCTGGTTAATTCTTGTCTATAAGCTGCTGTTTTAAAATGGCTATTTCATCAAGCATTTGACGCTGGTTTTTTTCCATTTGTTGCTGGTTTTGCTCCATACGCTCCAATGCTTGCTCTAATGCAGATTTGATATCCTGTTTATTAGTTTCTTCACGCTCTTCACGTTCATTGCTGTCTGGCGCGACAAAAACCGATGCCATGTAACCAGAAATCACCCCAAAAAAACTCACGCCACTAATAATTACAATCGCGCCAATGATATGGCCAATTGTGCTAACTGGATAAAAATCACCATAACCCACGGTTGATATGGTCACTAATGCCCACCAAATGGCTTGCTCGGCAGTTTGAATGTTGGCGCCTTCAACCCCAGTTTCAACTAATAAAATTAGCACGGAAGCTGCGCCCAAAATAAACACCATTGCCACTAATAACCCGGCTAAGGTGGTTTGTTTGCTTTGTCTTAATAGCGGAATGATTAGTGTGCGTGTGGCACGAATTAATCTGATCACCCGTAATATTTGGAAAACACGGGCGATACGCAGTGCTTCAATTGCAGGGATGCTGGCAACAAAATCAATCCAGTGATGTTTTAAATAAAACTTCTTACTTGGGGCTTTAAAAAGTTCATAAAAAAAGCGCGACATAAACAAGAGGCAGATACTGGTATCAATAAACAATAATACCCGTCTGGTTTCAGGATCTATTTTGCTGAAAGTCAGCATAATCACAATAAAGACTGAAAAAAGCGATAACACCATCATTGCCAGTTCGAAAGGGCTGGGACCATTTAAGGTTTTTAATGACCAGCGTTTTTTATCTATCATCGATACAAATCCGTTTTGCAAAAGCAGTGCAGTGATGCTACCAATCATGGGGTATGGCGTAAACCTTAATTGCAGCCAAAAAAAACACGCCTTAAACAAGGCGTGTTTTTTAAAATCCAAACATCAGCTATTCGTCTACAAATTGCACTAAATCATCTAAAACGCGCTTTTTAATTTCAAGTTGTGCATCTGAATTTAACCCGTATCGCTGGGCTAGTAAGACGTAATCATCTTGGCTTAACGATACGGTTAATCTGGGCCTTTTTGGGCGCTTAGTGACGCTTAAACCAAGTATTGAGCGAATTTGATCTGAAGGGCTGACCCCTGCATCAAGGGCGGCTTTTCGGATCTGGTACTGAAACTTTTCATCTAAATCAAACGCGACTTGGGTTGCCTTGGCCGCTTGCTGATTTTTTATCCAGGTTTCTGGTAACGATTTACCTTTACTCATGGTTGGTTTAACTCCCTAAAACCGCTTTAACTTAGCTTGCCGGCCAAAACTCGCGAATATCCGTTAATGGACGATATAGCGTCAACATGACTTCAGTATCGCCACCTTCATAAACTTCGACATCCACAGCGTGGCTTTCATCGCTATCAACTAATGAGTAGCTTTCAAAGCCATCGCCTCGTTGTTGATTGCTATCATCTTGAGGTGGCTTTTGACCACGGTAATCTTGACGATGGAAATAACCAAAAGTGGCAAATTCAACTTGATGATAAGCATCACTTAACCAGCGTGCGTATTCACTGTCTAATTCATTTGAAAGCGGTAGTGTTTTGAGCTCAGCATTACCGGGCTCTTCAAATAACTGTGAGAATTCATCGAGATCAAAAATTTGCTCAACGATAGAGCGATTTACTTTGACAGAGAAACTTAAGTAAGCTTCATCTTCTTCAATGTAAGACATGAAAATAGCGGTGCCACTGTGACCGCGAAGTAACCACTCACATTGTTGTGAACGTTCATATTCATAAGTATGAATCGCTTCAACTTTAAGTTGCTGCCCACGTAGTTGCTCAGGTAAGGCAAAACTATCATCAAGGGAGATCATATCTCCCTTGAGTAGCTTGTTCACATGGTCAAGCTGACGTTTAGGGGCTTCTTTCTTGCCAAATAGGCCACGCAGAAATCCCATAGTCAATTAACCTTTTTTCGCTTTAAGACGCTCTAAAACAGCATTAGCACTAGACTTTTGCTCACCAATTCCTGCTTCTGCTAGCTTAGCGTGTAAAGACTTGTCGCTATTCTCTTCAGCTAAGGTTTCTGATGCTTGTAGGCGATCATCAAACTGTTGCTGGCGAGCTTTAATACGCTCTAGTGAATCTTTTGCATTCATTAACTTTGAGTTACTTGATGCAAATGAATCAGTAATAGTCGCGGTGGCTTTTTGTACGCTTTCAGTGGTTTTAACCATGCTTAGCTGACGTTGATAATCAGTTAATTGACGCTCGGTTTTCTTCACTAATTCTTTTAAGCGTAAAGCATGTGCAGAATAGCTGCTGTTCGCTGTTTCGTGTTCTGCTAGCTCTTGATCTAACTGAGCGATTTTTTCAGCAACTTCAATAGCTAACGCTTCGTTATCTTTTTCAAGTGCTTGAGTTGCATAACCTTCGTGCTCAGTGATGCTGCGTTTCAGGCGATCGATTTCACGGCTTGCTTGCATTTCTTTCGCCATAACGTCAGTTAACTCACGTTTTGCTTTAGTTAAATGCTTTTCTGCGTCACGAATTTCTTGTTCAAAAATACGAGTAGAGTTTGCATCAACAATAGTTTGGCCGACTTCATTTGCGCCGCCACGAAATGCCGTTAAAATTTTATTTAAAATGCCCATGATATGGCTCCTTACTTCAAAAATTCGACAAGTTCGTCGATGACTTCTAAACAGTTATCAGACAATACTGATAATTCCTGCTCGATCTCTTCCATGCTTGAGGTGACTGATAACGCCCCGTAAACCACATATTTATCATCAATTTTTGCAAAAGATGACAAAGGCATTGGAATGTTTAGTTCAAGCATAGTTTCAAACATTTGGGTACGAGTTTCAGTTTTTACTTCGCTCTCATCCCATAAATAACTGATACATAAGATTTGATTGTCAGTTACCGATACAAATACCGGTAATTCTTCACGGCCAGCAACGTTGACTTGTAATACTTCAACATCACCATCAATTGGAAAACAATCAAACTTCAAACCGGTATGGCTAAGGTCGCCAAGTTCTGTCAAATGGTTAGCAATCTTATGGATATTCATATTCGTCCTTATTGACATATTATGTCTTAGGTTTCAAAGATAGCACTTAGACATATTATGTCAAGACTATTTTTGAGTTGGTTAAAAAAGATTCATCCCTTGGTTGTCAGACCAAGATGCTAAGTGGTAATGGTATAGCTGTAATGAGCCAATTCTATTCACTTTGATAGTGTCAGCATCATTATAAAATGTGCCAGGAAACTCAAATGCGCCATGTATAAGCCCGGGAGTCAGCCATTGCTCATTAATGGGCAACGTCTCGTTATGGGCTAGACGTTGCTTGGCATTTTGTCCTGATAAGGTGGCGATAGACCAGCCCCATTCACCAAAGCTTGGCACGTTATGATGGTATTGCTCGACCGAAAACCCTGCCGATTCAATGGTTTTTCCTACAGAAATAAAGGCATTTTGGGCATGATAAGGCGAAGTCGATTGTACCGTCATTGCCCCATCAGCGCTCAATAGCTCGACCAGTTTTCGATAAAATAAATCAGAATAAAGCTTATTTAAATCAGGGTGACTCGGATCTGGCAAATCCACAATAATGGCATCAAATTTTTGATTGTCAGCAATCAGTTTATCAATGCCATTAAAGGCGTCATCATAAATAAGCTTAACGCGAGGATCATTTAGTGCATCGCCATTAAGGGCTAACATGGCATTGCTAACACGCTCTGGCATGTTCTCATGGGGCTCTCTAAACAAGTCGACGAGCTGTTCATCTAAATCCATTAAGGTGACCGATTTTGGATCCCATTTGAAAACTTGCTTAAGCCCTAAGCCATCTCCGCCGCCAATAATTAGCACATTATCCTGCCTTGCACTGGCTGCAAGTGTCGGGTGAACTAAAAAGCTGTGGTAGATGTGCTCATCAATACTGGAGAACTGTAATCGACCATTAATGTATAGCGAATACACTGGCGCTTGACCTTTGCCTCGCAGCCGCTCGGTAAAGGTTAACTGCTGAAAACGGGTAGCTTCTGAATACACTACTTTGTCTTTATATAGCAGGTTATTGAAATTTTGCTCCCAACTGGGGCCGTGCAGTGCCAGCAGCACTAATACTCCTGTGGCGATAAAATGTCCTGCGAGGATCAGTTTAGCCCAGCGAATTTGCTGCCAAAAGCGCCAAATAAACACAAAGCCTGCTAACAAGTTAACACTGGCGGTGAGCGCTGCTGCGAGCTGAATATCTAACGACAGCATGAACAGTACCCAAATAGCCGCGCCAGCACCCGCACCGACATAATCAGCGCCATAAATGGTGCCGGCATTGTGCAGCAAGTGCTCTTCAGATAAGGATTGACGTACGCGGGCAATCAGCGGGATCTCCATGCCGATCATCAAACCTAGAATAACCCCCCAGATATAGGGTAAATATTCACTAAGATTTTGTAATACGCCAATAAAACCGCCGTCAGGTAAATGATCTGGTGGCAGGCCTAAGGTGTTGGCAATAATTAACGGTAATTGCTGGCCAAATCCAATCACGGCGGCGGTAATTAAAATCGCTAATGATCCACAAAATGCCACAATAAGTTCAAGCATCGCAAAGCCGGTGAAGGCACAGCGAATTTTACGAGCGGCAAAGGCGCCAATGCCCATAGACACAATCATAATGCCTATCATGGTGTAAATAGCAGCTTCTAAGGCGCCGAGAATGCGGCCTGCATAGTGGGAAAGTAGGTATTCGTAAATAAGACCACAGCCTGCCAGTAAGGCCATAATGCCCAACAATAGGGCATCATCAAACCAAGCAAGGCTGCGTTTATTCGCTGGAGGCAAGGTGCCTGTTTGAGAAGGGCTATTTTGCTTGTCGCAGCCCTCCTGGCTCTGTTCAAGCAAAGTATTATTCATCTATTTATGCCATTAACGCCGCTAAAATGAGTGCAACAGCAACACTAATTGCTAGTTCAACTGCAGCCACACCGACGTTGTGTTGTTTCTCAACTTCGTCAGTAAGGTTGATTTGAGCTAAGACTAGCTTTTTAACCACAGCAAGTAATAGCGACAACACTACCAGCATGATTATCGAGAAGGTTAACCAGCCGACGATATTCATTAAGTAAGCAGTTGGATCATAGATAATAAAGTGACTGGCTGCTTTAAAGGTAAATGCCATGGCAATCATGTAACCACTGTGACGAATCGCAACGGCTATTTGGCCTTGCTCTAGTGCTTTTTGCATCGAGGCATCTTGATTACGTTTAGCGTATTGGTGCTCACGAAAGCGAGTTAATAACACTAACATTAATTGCGAGATTAAGAAGGCGGTAAAGATAGCAATGAAAGTATCTAAGGTAATATCTTCTGCCCACATTAATACCGAGCGAATGATAATTGCTGTGGCAACGGCAGCGGCGGCATCAACGATGGCAACCGACATATTACCATTGATAATTTGGCTGTTTTTATCGATTTCATTTAAGGCAATTTTGTCGTGTAGTACTCGACCAAACTTGATTAAAAGTAAGCCAAATAAGCCGTAAGCTGTCATGCCAATGGCTTCAACAATATACGAATCAGCAGCTTCACCTGTAATCGCCCCTGAAAGTACAATCCCTAATGCCAGAACGGCACCCGCAGTACTAACCCCAAAAGCAAAGTTATCACGCTCTGCGAGTTCAGCGCGGCTGTTTACTCTCACGCTCCAGCCTTGTAAGTAGCGCATTAGCGCCAGTAAGATCACCGCGATGGTCAGATCAATCGCTAAAATTATCGCTAAATCTAGGGTGAGTCCGAAGTCATTTAAAAATGTCATGGTTAGTCCTTATTTGCCTCGGCGTACACCGCGTGTGGTGCGGCTAGTTGAATTACGGAAACTGCTGTCTTTGGAATAATTTGAACGGAACTTACTTGTGCTACGTGCTGTTTTGGTTCCGGCAGTACTGGCTTTAGGTGTTGCAGTACTTTGTCTTGATAAGCTGGTTGAGCCTGTACGTGATTTCGCATACGGGCTATTAAATTGCTTACCTTGAGAATTAAAGGTTTTCTTTGTGTTCTCAAATGTACGATTTTGCGCGCTCGCCTGTTTAGGAGACGTATAACGGTAGCGACCGACATCATTGTAGTAGCTGTAACCACGATTGTTTGACCAGCGGTCATAGCGTACAGGATTCATGATGTTAGAGAACATCGAATACATGCCATACCAGGCCCAAAATGACATGCCGCTTGAATTAGTTTGCCAGCTACCATAAGCGGGGTTACCCACTAGCTGGCTTCCTGTACCAAAATCTTCGCTACCGTTGGCCATTGCTTCGGCTTCACGGCTGATGGCGTTAACCCTTGCCAGCTGTCCACCTGATAAATCAGCCACCACATTAACGGGATCGGAAAGCATGTCATTAAACAAACTTGAATCAGCTGCTTGATAAATATTTTGCGCTTCTTCGAGCTGCTGATCTAAATCAACGAAGTTGGCAGAATCGCCCAGTTCACTGGTTCTGCGTTTGAGTGATTGGTACATAGGGCCACTTGAGGTCGCATCACGCGCCAGTTCATCAAGTAGCGGCACCAGATCAGGCTTACTGTTTTTAAGTAAGCTGGTATATTGTGTCAGTAAGGTGGCATTACGAAGCTCACCTGCGTTTAGCATTGAATCGAGTTGAGTCAATCGCTGCTGTGACAGCTGCTGATATTGCGTAATTTTTTCAGGTCTGTCATCACCACAACCTGATAATGTTATGCACAAGATCAGCGCTGAAAATACTGCAAGGACACGAGGAAGCATGCCAGCCATGTGTTCTCCAAATAGTATAAAATACATATATAAATATAGTATCAAGTCGCATAATTATATGCTTAAAACTGACTAAATATTTACATGGTTCGGTATTACTGTTGTAAAGGATATAGTAGTCTTAATCGAAGGTACAATATCGACTAGCTATTTATGCGATCGTTGATTTTATTGTATAACACACCTTGACATAATATGTCGAATTGAAATGTGTAAGTCTTAGTAATTTGCCAAAGGGATCGGATAAACATGCACAACCAAAGTAACAACGTCTTGTCTGCAGAGCTTAATGAAATTGCAGCACGTTACTGGTTAAGGCTTTGTGAAACATGGCCTGAAATCACTGAAAAACTAACCCAGTCACAACAAGCTGAATTAAAGTTAGTGTTAGGTTTGAGTGATTATATTGCCGAGCAATTGTGCCGTAATCCCCAGTGGATTGAATTGCTATTCGATGGTCAGTTAACTCAGCTCGATAGACAGTCTTTTACTGGTGAATTACACACTAATTTAGCCTCATCAAGCTCAGAAGAGCAGGTTAAAAAACAGCTACGTCAATTTCGAAACTTCCAAATGGTACGTATCGCTTGGCGAGACTTTTTAAATTATTGCGATGTTGAAGAATCACTACTGGATTTATCTAGCTTAGCCGAAGTGCTGGTAATTGGTGCTCGCGATTGGCTCTACACCGATATGTGTCAGCAAATCGGCACCCCAACAGATGAAGAGGGCAATCCACAGCCGTTACTTATTCTCGGTATGGGTAAGCTTGGTGGTCGAGAACTGAACTTTTCCTCTGATATCGATTTGATTTTTACCTTTCCTGAACATGGTGAAACCATCGGTGGTCGCCGCGCTCAAGCTAACCAGCAATTTTTTATCAAAATGGGTCAACGACTGATCAGTCTATTAGATCAAATTACTGTTGATGGCTTTGTGTTTCGGGTCGACATGCGCCTGCGCCCATACGGTGAAAGTGGCCCGTTAGTGGTCAGTTTCAGTGGTCTTGAAGATTACTATCAAGAGCAAGGTCGTGATTGGGAGCGTTACGCCATGGTTAAGGCGCGAGTACTCGGGCCTTGGACGCAATATAGTGATGACTTACATGACTTATTAAGGCCTTTTATTTATCGTCGCTATATCGATTTTTCAGCCATTGATTCGCTACGGAAAATGAAACGACTTATTGCACAAGAAGTTAGACGCAGACAGCTCACAGACAACATAAAGCTGGGAGCTGGTGGGATCCGCGAAGTTGAATTCGTGGTGCAAAGTTTTCAGCTGATACGTGGCGGACGAGAACCTTCACTGCGACAGCAAAGTTTGTTTGGCGCAATTGATACCTTATATAACTTAGGTCAGTTAGAGTACTTGGCCGTTGATGAGCTAAAACACAGCTACATTTTACTGCGCCGAGTTGAAAACCTACTTCAAGCCCTTGATGATAAGCAAACCCAAACATTGCCCGACAATGCCACTGATTGGCAGCGACTATGCTATGCCATGGGCGAGAGCGATGAGCACAGCTTGCGGGAAAAAATTGCCAATGCCATGGGCAACATTCATCGCCACTTTAAAGATACTGTCGGTGGCGAAGATGAACAGGACTCAAGCGAGCATTGGACTTGCCAGTTATGGCAAATTCATGATCAGGAAAATGCCTTAGCGTTACTTGAAGAGCATGATGTTGAAGATGATAGTTTATGGCCAAGCTTAGATGATTGGCGCAGCAATGTATTAAAACGCTCAATAGGCCCCAGGGGACGTGAAACCCTTGAAAAGTTAATGCCTAAATTGTTGGATGAATTATTAGAGCAACCAGTTCCGAGCGTGGCATTAAAAGCGGTATCAGGGGTGTTAGATAAAATTTTAACCCGTACCACTTATCTTGAATTATTGTGTGAGAACCCCGGCGCCCGTCAGCAGCTCATTAGCCTTTGTTGTGCTAGCCCCTGGATTGCCGAAGAGTTAGCGAATTTTCCGATGTTACTGGATGAACTCATCGATCCGGCTCAGCTTTACGATACCACCCCGCTGGATGACTACCCAAGTGAGTTAAGGCAGTACCTATTGCGCGTTCCAGAAGATGACATGGAACAACAGATGGAAGCGTTGCGCCAGTTTAAGCTGTCACAACAGTTAAAAATTGCCGCCGCTGATATTACTGGCGTGCTACCTGTGATGGAGGTGAGCGATCACTTAAGCTACCTTGCAGAAGCCATCATTGAGCAAGTGGTATTACAAGCCTGGCATCAAATTTCCTCAAGGCACGGCATACCTGCAGGTACAAGCTCTGAGAAAATGGGCTTTGCTATTATTGGTTATGGAAAATTAGGTGGCATTGAGCTGGGATATGGCTCTGACTTAGATCTGGTTTTTTTACATAACCATCAAGGCGCAGGCGCTACAGATGGTAAAAGACCGATTGATAATGGCCATTTTTATTTAAAACTTGCGCAGCGCATTGTGCATTTATTTGCTACCCGAACCACTTCTGGAGAGCTCTATGAAGTGGATATGCGCTTAAGACCTTCTGGCGCTTCAGGCTTATTGGTTAGCGAGATTGAACAGTATCGCGAATACCAGCGAGATGAGGCCTGGACATGGGAGCATCAAGCTTTGGTGCGCTCACGTTTTGTTTATGGCGATCATCGCTTAGCGGCACGTTTTAGTGAAATTCGCACAGAGGTGCTATCGCATCAGCGCCAGCTTCCTGAACTTGCGAAACAAGTTCGCGATATGCGCATTAAAATGCGCCAGCATTTATTGAAAGCATCAAACGGTAAGTTCGATTTAAAACAGAGTGCGGGTGGCATTGCCGATATTGAGTTTATGGCCCAGTATTTAGTGTTAGCCTACGCTAACAAAAATAAAGAGTTGTCCATATGGTCTGATAATGTGCGCATTTTTCAGCTATTAGCCGAGCTTGAGATTTTACCTGTGATGACTGCTCAATACCTGACTCAAACCTACTGTTGGCTACGGGATGAAAGTCATCGCCTGACTCTTCAGCGCGCTAAAGGCGAAATCGATGCAGATAAAGCCAATAACAAGGTCAGCGAAATTATTAATATTTATCAGCACATTTTAGGTGAAGAGCTATAACGTCTTGTCTAAAACCGTAGATTTTTGGTTTTGTTAGGATAACGGTGCGGGAAAATAGTGACCTGCACCGTTTTATATAAATTAAAAGCGGTGCAGCACGGCATTCACACACTGATTCAATTTGATACACCATCTTTATATAAAATTTGTCTTTCTCAGGACTAACTCACAGTCTTGTTACTGCATTATTTTACACTGATTGTTTTGAGCCACCTTAAGCGCGCATTCGTATTGATTGCTTTGTCTATTAGGTGTTTAGTGAACAGGTTTTATTTGTAAGGATGTAGTGATGAAAAATGCCATTGATATATATGAAGCGCTAAAAGTATTTAATAAGATAACCGACATGGGGCAAAAGCTGGCCGCTGCAGATGGCGACAACTCTAGCTATGAACTATGTGGCTTAAATGCGCAAACAGGCTTTGATGGCTACACAATTATTCTTAGTGACGGCCGAACCTCTTTAACGATTTATTTCCATAATAAATATCAATTTGATTACCCTGATAACACTGCGTTTGATAATTTTATGGCGCGTTTTGCTGAGGTGATGAAGTACTCAGTATAAACAGCACTATGTCACCAAAAAAATTTTGCGCTTTAGTTGCGCTTTGCTGCACGCTAAAGCTTACCTAAGTGCAATTAATGTTATTTTCTGTAGTTAATTCTCAAAGCTGTTAACTCGCACCATTTAACAGCTAGCGTTACAAATTAGCAGTGAGCTAATTATATACATTTAAATTTTTAAACTTGTGCAAAGGTGTAAGAAAGCTGCCCACGGCTAGATATTTTGGTTTTTTTGAACATATTCTGAATATGCATTTTTACTGTATTAATCGATATGCCTAAATTGGCAGCGATTTCATCATTGGTTAAGCCTTGGCATATCAGGGTTAATACCTGCTGCTCTTTCTTGGTCGTTAATGACAGTAATTCATTCTGGCGTTGGGTATTGGGTTGTCGTTTCTTTGATTGAATATAACGTGACATGGCATCGTGGCTGAAATAAAGCTTATTAGCATTAATGCTTTTAAGGGCTTCAATAATGTCAACTTCAGTTGCGGCCAATGGGAGTGCGCCATGGAATCCATTAGAGATAAGTAAAGTTTCACACTCAGTATCTAGTTGAGGGCAAAAAACTAAATGCTTACCTGTTGTAAGAATATCAGCTGAAATTAAATAGGCGTGTTTATGAGGGGCTTCTAAATAGTGAATAAGAAATTTTGGCCTTTTATCGGCAGCTTTACAGGCAAAGTTTAGTGAGTCATAGAAGGCGGTTTCAATATTGAGTAATCCTGAGATTTTAGATACTTGCAGGGCCTGTGGTTCTGGAAGTTGTTTAAAAATCACATCTGAAAAAATCATTTCGGCTACATCCCTGTTATTTGGGCTACTATTGAAAATCCGTTCAATAGCAAATTTATATATTAAAGACAGGCTCTTTTACTAATAGCCGATACATTAAACTATTAAGTTTTACTTTTAAAGCGAAAAGCTCGGAATTGACCTGCAACTTGTGTAAAAGAAATGTTATTTGTTGTTTTAATAAAGTTGGTTTAGTATATGTCAAAATTAATAATAAAGGAAACTGATTGGTATGAATAACAAAGGAAATGGGGTTACTTTTATTGGCCCTGATACTTCATTGGATGGAGATATGACTGTACAGGGACCTGCTTTGGTTGCCGGTAAAGTTAAAGGTGTTATTCGTTCAACAGACCAAGTTAAAATTGAAGTTGGTGGCGAAATTGACGGTGAGCTTTTTTGTCAAGAATTAAGAGTTTGTGGTGAATTTAAAGGTAAATTACATTGCAACAGTTTAGTGATTGTAAGCTCTGGTGTAGTTGAAGGTGATGTATCTAGCCATAAAATGGAAATTTATGATGGTGGTCAATTTTTAGGTGCCAGAACCAAGGGCCCTGAAGAAGGCGTATTACCCCAAGCAACTGTTGAAGATAAGCCAGAAGCACAAGTCACAGAAGCCTATGCTTTCCCAAAGACTGAAGCGCCTGTTGCAGAGGCGCCGATAGCTCAAGCTGCAAATAAGGGACATTTTAACAATCTTAAGCCAGAGCCTGTAGTAAAAACTACCGTAGCGGTTCAGGTGAAAACAGATGTTAATAAAGCCGAACCTAAGAAAGTCGATGTTAAGGCTGAACCTGCACCTGCCACAACTCAGATTAAACCACAGACTCTTGCAGAAATTAATTCACAGACCAGTGGTAGTAGCGCTGCAACTGCAAATTCTCGAGTAGAGCCTCAAGTAAATACAGATGCTCATAATAACCCGAAGCCAGTTGCAGAACCTAAGCCTAAGTCAAAACTTGAGATTAAGCCGCAACCGAATCCTCAAGCTCAACTTGCTGCAGCAGAAGCGGCGAGAAAGGCTCAAGAGAAATCATCAGGTTCAGGTGCTAAGCTATTTGTCGCGGCTATCGCTGTTGCTGCAATTGCTGGCGCGGTTTATAAAAAAGATGAATTGACTCAATTGATTGAATCAAAGTCTGTTACAGCTTCAGTGGTGAAACCGGCAACGACGGTTATTGATATTGAACCACAGCAAATACAGCCAGCAGAAAACCAAATTGAACTTGCTAAGGCAGATGAAGTACTTGAGCCTTCAGTTAGTGTTGCGCTTACCACTGATATTGACGAGTCTGAAATTGTGACTACTGCAAATGATGCGCCTGACTCGGCAATTGAAATGCAAGCAACTGCATCAGCTGAAACAGAAGCAGAACTTG
>NZ_MCVI01000008.1:2594-50766 GCF_002873135.1 Shewanella sp. 10N.286.48.A6 | reverse complement strand
ACTGCTTTAGCTGATGAAACTGAAGACTTGCTTGCCAGTGTGAATGAGGCTGTTGTAGCAGTTGAAGATGAAGTGGTCAGTCAGCCTCAAGTTGATAGCTTAATGGCAGATCTACTCGCTGAAGAGACGACTGATGAGGTTGCAAGTTCAGCAGAAGCAACTGACACGGTTGGCAGCTTATAAATTTTTAAAAGCTAATCTGCAAATAAAAAGGCCTTCATTAGAAGGTCTTTTTATTTATGCTTTCTTTAATGTGTTTATTTTTATATCAGTAACATCCCCCCCCTTCCGCACAGCTTTTCTTTGTTCATTTTGACACTTTTTTAACTGCGTAATTCTTATTATCAAGTATTCAAATAGTTATAAACGCTTCGCTCTAATGTTGTGCGCGCCAAATTAAAGTTGCACCTTATTAGTGCATGAAAAGACTTTTTTATTTAACTTATATTTTAAAATGCTATACGAATCATGGTTTTACATGATTGGCCTGATGATTGAATTGTATTTGCAAACAAATTTATAACAATCACACTTTTGGAGGTCGAGATGAAACTCGTCAGCGCTATCATCAAGCCATTTAAATTGGATGATGTCCGTGAAGCTATTGCAAGCATGGGCATTGAAGGAATGACTGTTACCGAAGTAAAAGGTTTCGGTCGTCAAAAAGGTCACACTGAGCTATATCGTGGCGCAGAATACCAAGTCGACTTTCTTCCTAAAGTGAAGTTGGAAATTGCTACTAAAGCAGAAAACTTAGATATGTTAATTGAAGCCATTACGACAGCGGCTCATACCGGCAAGATTGGCGATGGCAAAATTTTTGTTACTGATCTTGAGCAAGCTATCCGTATCCGTACGGGTGAGCTAGATAACGAAGCACTATAAGGGGAATGTAATGGAAGAGTTAGCAACGTTAGGCACAACCGTCACCGAATTACGTTTCGCATTAGATACGTTTTATTTTCTAATATCAGGTGCGTTTGTCATGTGGATGGCAGCAGGTTTTGCAATGCTTGAGGCGGGCTTAGTTCGTTCAAAAAATACCACAGAAATTTTAACTAAAAATGTATGTTTATATTCAATCGCCTGTGTGATGTTCCTGTTAGTGGGTTACAACATCATGTATGTCGATAACACTGAAGGTGGCTGGTTACCATCATTTGGTTCATTAATTGGCTCACAAGCCGCTGATGCAGATCATGCGCTGGAGTCTGACTTCTTCTTCCAAGTTGTATTTGTTGCAACGGCAATGTCAATTGTGTCTGGTGCAGTTGCAGAGCGAATGAAGCTTTGGTCTTTCTTAATCTTTGCAGTGGTATTAACCGCGGTTATCTACCCAATTGAAGGTTACTGGACTTGGGGCGGTGGCTTCCTTTCTGCTGCTGGTTTCGTTGACTTCGCTGGTAGTGGTATTGTACATATGGCCGGTGCAGCAGCAGCTATCTCAGGAGTACTATTACTGGGTGCTCGTAAAGGTAAGTATGGCCCAAATGGTGAAGTTCATCCTATCCCAGGTTCAAACTTACCAATGGCGACATTAGGTATGTTTATCTTATGGATGGGTTGGTTTGGCTTTAACGGTGGTTCACAATTATTAGTCTCAGACGCAGAAAATGCTTCAGCAGTGGCTAAGATTTTTGTAAACACTAACTCTGCAGCCGCTTTCGGTGCAGTTTCAGCATTATTAGTTTGTAAAGTTGTCTGGGGTAAGGCTGACCTAACCATGATTTTAAATGGTGCATTAGCGGGCTTAGTGGCTATTACAGCAGACCCATTATCACCTTCACTATTAATGTCAGGTGTCATTGGTATCGTCGCTGGTGGTGTGGTTATCTTCTCAATTGTTGCCTTTGACCGCATTAAAATTGATGACCCAGTAGGTGCAATCTCTGTACATGGTGTTGCCGGTTTCCTAGGTCTAATGCTAGTACCATTATCAAATGCTGATGCAAACTTTGGTGCTCAGTTATATGGCGCAGCAGTTATCTTTGCTTGGGTATTCTCAGCTTCATTCGTAGTATGGTTTATCCTTAAAGCGACAGTGGGTATCCGTGTTACTGAAGAAGAAGAGTACAACGGTATGGATGCATCTGACTGTGGTGTTGATGCTTACCCAGAGTTTGTTTCAATCAAATCAGCTGGATAATAGATTGCTTTAAACACTGAGCATGTTAAAACTAAAAGCAGAACCTTAGGGTTCTGCTTTTTTGTGACTCTTAAAAAGTGAACAAGTGTGACGAGTGAATAAGTGCAATGAGGTTTAACATGGTTAATTACTTTCAAGTATTGATGATTGCTTTACTTATCAGTATCAGCTTTTTCGCCACTGCGGGAAAAGTGGTTGTGAGAAAGACATCTGAACCATTTGACGCTTTTGCAATACGAAATCAAGTTCAGCAGGACTATCAATGGCAGCAAATGCTCAAAATGCAGCAGCAAATTAATATTTTACAAGCTCTGCCGAATGGCTGTTTGGTATTCGCTGCGCCATACCGTTATTTTAATTGCGCCGGTAATTCCTACCGACCATACACCTATCAAAACCAAGAGGTGTTTATTCAAATTGACCCGCCAGTTGCCAAGTAATAATGAAATTCAAATATTCGCCACTGGCTTAAGCTTTTTACATTCATCTTTTGTAACTTTTTCAAAATCGCAATTCTGCCACTAACTTCTATGCTTAATGATAGGCTTTTATGTGGGGTAGAATTATGTTGCATCATGATGACGTTTCTTCGAAAAATTCATTAATAATTCAATCTTTTGGTTTTTCACGCCTTAATCTCTGTTTTTATTTACTAATATTGATTTTTATTTCAGGCTGCTCTAGCACGTCGAGTATCAATAAAGCCAAGGTTAATGTCAGTGGCTTATTTAACGATAGTTATTTTAATGAGGTAGATATTCCCGCTACAGCAGAGATTTACAATTTACCTGATGAGATAGTTACTGAAATACAGCGTGATTTTGCTCGCTCAGGTGGCGTTAACGGCCTTAAAATACCGGTAAACCTTTGGCTTGCTGAATACATCAATGCTCAAGAGGGGGGCTTTGAATATCGAGATCACTACACCCGAATGGCCAGCGTGACAGCCCTTGAGCGGGCGGGTAACTGCATGTCGCTGGTGGTACTGACAACTGCTATCGCACAGGTACTTGATGTCCCTGTAAAGTTTCAAGATATTGATGTAGAACCCATATGGGATAGAAGGGGAGGTTTTTACCTCGTAAATGGTCACGTAAATATGAAACTACTGCACCGTGACGCTCCCAATAGTATTAGTCTTCACGGTTCGGACATATTAGTGGATTTTTTGCCTGAGCGCTCAATACGCTCATACCGTGTTAAGCAAATTAATAAACAAACCTTATCTGGAATGTACTTTAATAATGTTGCAGCAGAAGCATTAGTACGCGGTGACTACGACTTAGCGTATGCATTGGTAAAACGGGCTATTGAGTTAGACCCGTATCACGTCAATAGTATTAACACTCTGGCGGTGATTTATCGTCATAAAGGATTAGATGAACGGGCAGAAAAAGCCTATCGCTATGTGCTTCAGTTAGAACCTAAAAATATCACTACCCTGTATAATCTTGCATTAATATTAGGTGAGCAAGAGCGACTAGAAGAGTGGAAACAGGTTCATAAAATTCTTGAATTAGCCCGCATTAATAACCCATTCTATTACTTTGATATGGCCCAAGAGGCGTATTTTGAAAAGCAATATCAAGAAGCCTTAGTGTGGTACAAACGTGCGGTTGAACGGGCGGATTACCGCCATGAGTTTTATTTTGGTTTGTCCCGTGCCTACTGGGCAACAGGCGATCAAAGACGTGCCAAGAAAACCATGCAAAAGGCGCTAGATCTTAGCCATGATGAGACCAATCAAGATCGTTATAAAGGTAAGCTGCAAGCTATGATGCGCCATTAATATAATAAGGCCTAGTTACTTTAGCCACTTACAGCGTGTTAGCTGCAAGTGGTTTTTTATTGCTTGATATATTTTGATAGCAATAATCGAAGGAACAGACTCAAGATTAAAGCGAATTGAATTGAAGATAATTTTAGAAATGAATGAATTTATTAGATATTTTATATTTTGAATATGAAAGCTATTTAATAACAGTAATTTAAATTGAATAATTTGATAAAACCGTAGATTGGATGTTTTATTGTATGCTAGTGTTTGAAATATAAAGCTGTCCGTAATGCTTTACTGCTCAACGTTTAACGTTGGCATAAATAACTGTTTGCTGGAGTTGTATAAACTATGTATTACAAAAATGATGACGTTAGAATTGATGAGATAAAAGAATTATTGCCCCCAATTGCTATTTTAGAGCGATTTCCGGCGTCAGAAGCAGCATCAGCAACAGTGTTTAATGCACGAGATAGCATTCATAGAATTTTAAACAAACAAGATGATCGCTTACTTGTTGTTATTGGCCCTTGTTCAATACATGATCCCGTCGCAGCTTTAGATTATGGCAAGCGTTTAATTGCTCTACGTGAGCAATTTAAAGATCAACTAGAAATTGTAATGCGTGTTTACTTCGAAAAGCCTCGTACTACGGTAGGTTGGAAAGGGCTGATCAATGATCCTTACATGGACAATAGCTTTAAGCTTAATGACGGCCTACGAACAGCACGTAAATTATTGGTCGATTTGAATGAATCTGGCATACCAGCCGCCGGTGAGTTTCTTGATATGATCACGCCGCAATATGTGGCAGATATGATGTGTTGGGGAGCCATCGGTGCCCGTACTACAGAGTCACAAGTGCACCGTGAGCTTGCTTCAGGTTTATCGAGCCCTGTAGGCTTTAAAAATGGTACTGATGGCACCATTAAAGTGGCGATTGACGCGATTGGTGCAGCAAGTGCTCCGCACCACTTTTTGTCAGTCACCAAGTTTGGTCACTCAGCTATTGTATCCACGAAAGGTAATCCAGATTGCCATATTATTCTGCGCGGCGGCAAAGAGCCTAATTATAGCCAACCTCATGTTAGTGCTATTGAAACTCAATTAGAGAACGCCAAATTGCCTGCTAACATTATGATTGATTTTAGCCACGCTAACAGCAGTAAAGACTTTAATAAACAGATGCTAGTGGCTGAAGATGTTGCTGGGCAAATTAGCCAAGGCAATCACAATATTTTTGGGGTGATGGTTGAAAGCAACATTGAAGAAGGCCGCCAAGATCTCGTGGTCGGCAAGGAGTTGTGTTACGGCCAAAGCATAACTGATGCATGTATTGGCTGGAGTGATACTGAAAAGCTATTAGCCACGTTAAATCAAAGCGTATTAAATCGCCGCGGCTAACAGTGCTGCTTGTCTCCAATAATTAAGGCGCTTTTTAGCGCCTTAATTATTGCTATTAGCTAAATATTCATTGGCTTTTGCAAGGCTACCAAAAGCAGAAATAAGATTATTTCTTCCCTTATCCTGAAGCTCAGGGTTACCAGACTCAATCATCATCCACACCCAAGTTTGAATTAATTGCATTGGTGGAGCCTGCGTTTTTGCTGCGTCTAACATATTGCGTCCTTTGAACTGGGAATAAAGGTGAATGATTAATGGAAATCGCTAACAAGTAACGAGTAAAGAGTAGCAAATTCTTTTTCGTTGCAGAACTGTAAACCAAGCTGATTTTGCAATATTTTGTGTTTTTTTGCTAAAAAATAACCTTTGATACTAGCAAATGATAATATCTGTAAGTCTAAAGTGCTATTAGTGTCGATAATAAACGCTATGATGATTTAATTTTGGCTGCTTAAAACAAATTCTTTAGTCTTGCTCAAATCAAGTCACACTAAATTGGCGACTAAGTGTTAACTTAGTGTGGTGGCAAAAGTAAAAGCTAGTTTCGAAATAAACATTCTTAAATTTAATCATTGGTGGTAATGAATGAGACCGTCGGCGTATTTTGATGGACCAGTAGGCAAGCTTAATTGGAAAGTCGTTGGGTTATTAGTGCCCTACTTATTTGAGTTTAAAGGTCGCATCTTTTTGGCGATGTTGTGTTTGGTCATTGCCAAACTTGCTAGTGTTGGTTTGCCATTTATTTTAAAAGACTTAGTCGACAGTTTAGATGGCCAACGCACCGCAGCTATTGTTGCTGTGCCTATTGCATTAGTGCTTGCATATGGCGGGGTGCGCTTTTTAAATGTAGTCATTGGCGAAATTCGTGACACCTTGTTTGGTCGGGTGACTGAAAGAGCCATTCGCCGTTTAGGCTTGAGCGTATTTGAGCATTTGCACCGCCTAGATCTTGATTTTCATTTAGACAGACGAACCGGCGGGTTATCAAGAGATATTGAGCGCGGCACCAGTGGTGTGAGTTTTCTGATGCGCTTTATGGTGTTCAATATTGTGCCGACATTATTAGAAATTGCTTTAGTGGTTGGCATTTTCCTTTATAACTACGGTGTTGGCTTTGCGCTTATTACCTTGGTTGCCGTGGTTGCTTATATTGGTTATTCAATTGTGGCCACTGAGTGGCGCACCGGCTATGTTAGGGATGCTGCAAGGGCTGACTCTTTATCGAATACTCGCGCCATCGACAGCTTATTAAATTATGAAACAGTTAAATACTTTAATAATGAGCAATATGAGTCAAATCGCTATGATTCTGCACTAGAGCAGTGGGAGGTCGCAAAACGTAAAAACCGTCTATCATTATTTGCTTTAAATGCGGGCCAAGCGTTAATCATCGCTGTGGCGATGACGGCGATGATGTGGCTAGCCGCTTCAGAAGTTACCGCAGGTAATATGAGCTTAGGTGATTTTGTATTAATTAATGCTTTTATGATGCAGCTGTTTATCCCGTTAAATTTCTTGGGTTTTGTGTATCGTGAAATACGCGGGGCACTGGCTAATATTGAGCGGATGTTTGATTTATTGGATAAAGTGCCCAGCATTAATGATAAAGCGAATGCCACAGATATCTCGCCAACGATTGGCGCGTTGTCATTTCATGATGTGAACTTTAATTACGATAACAGACCCATTCTTAAAGGGGTGAGCTTCACTGTACCAGCGGGACAAAAAGTCGCAGTGGTGGGTGAAAGCGGCGCCGGAAAATCCACTTTAATAAAACTGTTGTTTCGCTTTTATGATGTAAACTCTGGCGCTATTAGTATCGATGGCACAGATGTTAGAGGCCTATCGCAACAAGCGCTGCGGCAATCTATTGCAATCGTCCCTCAAGATACTGTTTTGTTTAACGATAGCATTTTTCAAAATATCCAATATGGTCGCCCTGATGCGACTGAAGCTGAAGTTAAAAGTGCAGTAGCGCTGGCGAATTTAACTGAGTTTATTGAGTCATTACCACAGCGCTGGGATACTAAAGTCGGCGAGCGCGGTCTTAAACTTTCTGGCGGAGAAAAGCAGCGCGTTTCCATTGCCAGAGCAATATTAAAAGCTGCGCCGATACTAGTCTTTGATGAAGCGACATCATCTTTGGACAGTAAATCAGAGCAAGCAATATTAACGGCGATAAAAGATGCTGCTAAAGGTCATACGAGTTTGGTGGTGGCACATCGATTATCCACCATTATTGATGCCGATAAAATTGTGGTACTTAAAGATGGAATGGTGGCTGAACAAGGGACCCATAACACCTTGTTAGCGCTTAATGGGGTCTATGCCAAACTATGGAAAATTCAAAATGAGCAGGCGCTCTCCCTCTGATAAGTGGCTGTTAGCAGTTTTATCTCTTTGATAGTGGCGTTTTTGTGTATAATTAGTATTAATTGCCTTGAAAGGATTGAGTTCGTATAGGTAAGTAGGAAGTTAGTTGGTAATTAAATCTAGGTATGGAGGTCGTGGGTGCAAAACATTTCTTTAATAGCAGCCTTAGAAGGTACACAACATAAAGTGACTACTGATTGGTTTGCAATTATGGCAACGCTTGAAAATCGAGAAATGAATCAAGATGAACTACAAACTGTTTATGATGAGTTGTGCGCAGGATTGATTGTTACCACTCGCGGTTTAACCTTGGCTAAAATCAATGACAATAACAGTGAAGATAGTTTACTAAAAGCCGATGATAGTGCCGAAGATGTTTTTATTTAAATCACCGACTAGTCATGTTTAGCTGCGAATATAGTAGCTAAATAGCCATCAAGCTTAAATTACCACAAGTTTCCAAGCCAGAAAAAGCAATCTAATTGCTTTTTCTGCTAACTATAATCTGTTATTGACCTTTGGTGATGGATTTAGCCTATTAAGGGAATACTTTTAGCGCTCACCACTGTTAAAGCAAAGACTTAAATAGTGCGATTTATTAACGGCTTATTAAGCGTTTTTAGACCAACTATTACAAACCATTTTAATGATTGACTCTGCGTTAGCATCAAGGGTTAATCGTCTGATTTCGCCTTGGTTAAAACAGATTTTCTCACCTTCAATTTCTGACATCCTTTCGCAGTTATTACAGGTTAATGATATTGTCTTTGCAGACATCATTGGCGTCATTAATGAATGTGATACTTTCAAATGTAAACCCTTTTGATAAAAGCTTGCTCTAAGTCACGATTTTACACCTAAATGAGGCTTAGTTCAAAATTAGATCTGGCCAATTAATTAGCGATAAGTCTAATAGCTATAATACGGCTACTGGTATAAGTGCTGCGGATCATGTGCGTCCAAATCAGTATTGCCGATAAAACTTATCTAATGAAATAGATACGCCACTGTCAGTGACTATTCTCGCATGATGGCGGGTTAATTGTCTTGGCTCACTCACCCCACAAGAATGAGCAATAACCTTTAAATCATAATGCAGTGAGCGATTGTAGCTTGCCACTCTTGCCGACTTATTGCGCGGATCTAAGCCTTGCTGTAATTTTTTGTTATGGGTCGTGATACCCGTTGGGCAGGTGTCTTTGTTGCATTGCAATGCTTGAATGCAGCCTAAAGCAAACATATTACCTCTCGCTGAGGCAATAAAGTCTGCCCCCGTTGCTAGTGCCCACGCCACTTGCGAGGGCAGCACCATTTTACCGCTGGCAATAATTTTTATGCGTTGTTTGAGGCCTTTGTGTTTTAACAGGTTAACTAAAATTGGCAGGCTTTCTTTAAGCGGTAAACCCACATGGTCCATTAATGCCTGCGGCGCAGCGCCAGTACCGCCTTCTGAGCTGTCTAAAGTAAAAAAATCCGGCGCGTGTTCAATGCCTCGTAGCAGTATTTCTTCACATAAATTAATGAGCCATTGCTCGTCTCCAACGACGGCTTTGATACCTGTGGGTTTACCGGTGATATTACGGATATGCGTGACCATATCCAGAATATCGCCGACCTGATTAAATTCAGGATGGCCATTGGGGCTTATTGAGTCTTCCCCAACAGGAATGCCTCTAATGGCGGCGATCTCACTGGTGACCTTAAGGCCAGGTAGGATCCCGCCTTTACCGGGTTTTGCGCCTTGGCTTAACTTAATCTCAAACATTTTTACCTGATCATGGGCTGCGATTTGCTCAAGTTTTTGATCATCCAATAACCCTTGCTCATTACGTACACCATATTTGGCGGTACCAATTTGAAATACTAAGTCACAGTTACCTTTAAGGTGATGTTCACTTAATCCGCCTTCGCCAGTATTTAACCAGCAACCCGCTTGGGCCGCGCCATGGGATAGCGCAGTAATCGCTGGGCGCGAGAGCGCACCAAAACTCATCGCAGATATATGGCATACTTTCGCTGTCGCATAGGGATGAGTACAGTTTGTACCAATGGTGATGACAGCGTCATTATGTTCATCAGAATCGTATTTAGGAAAGGCCGCATTTAAAAACATAATGCTGCCAGTTTTATCGTGGCTTTGGGTTGAGGCAAAGGCAATGGTGCGGTTTATGCCTTTGGCAGCGCGATAAACCCAACTGCGTTCGGCGCGATTAAAGGGCAATTCTTCTCGATCTTGGGCAAAAAAATACTGCCTGAAAAATTCACCCTGTTTTTCAAATAAGTATCTAAATCTGCCAATAACTGGATAGTTATGCCTAATCGCTTGCTTGGTTTGTAATTTATCTGCGAGATACATATAAATTATCGCGATAAAGAACAGTGCGATAAACGCAAGAAATAATCCCGTAAAAACTTCTAATCCCCAAATAAACCAATTCTTCTGCATTTTTGTTCCTTAAAAATGATCTGTTTGATGCAAATTTGACGCTAGCCTGTGATTATCTGCGTTTATTTTAACCAGATATGCAGATTTATGACTATCCTCAGTATGGCTGATGGGGGATATTTATGACAAAAAATTTGACCTTGTTCTAGCTAAGTATAAGTAAGCGATAGAGTTTGATTGCTATTAAAACAGTTTTACCCAGCTATTGCCGAAGGCGTTGATCAAACCTATAGTTTAATACAGTAAGGTCTAGCCAAATGTTGTTTAAAGACCCTGCCAGTAGATAAATAGCAGATCTAAAATCAAGGAATTACCCTATGTGGACAACTGGTACTGTAATTGAACGTATAGATTGGAATGACAAGTTGTTTTCGCTGCGTATTCGCGCCGATGTTGAGCCATTTATTGCTGGTCAGTTTATTAAACTGAGTCAGATGCGTGACGATAAGCGCATTGCTAGAGCCTACTCTATCGTTAACCCACCCGGTAAAGATTATGTCGAAGTGCTGGCCGTCGCTGTTGAAGATGGTCAGTTATCTCCAGATTTACAGGCACTTAAAATTGGCGATAACATCGAAGTAACCACCAAGGCATCAGGCTTTATGACTTTAGATGAAATCCCCTCAGGGGCACTTCAAGGCCCTGATTTGTGGTTTTTGGCAACTGGCACTGCCGTGGGGCCTTTTATATCGATTATGGAAACAGCAGAGCCGTGGCAACGGTTTGAAAAAGTGGTGCTGGTGTACGGTGTGCGGATGATTGCAGACTTGGCTTATTTACCCCAATTACAAGCGCTGCAGCAACAATACCCCGAAAAATTTGAACTGATACCTATTGTCACTCGTGAAGAATATAAAGACGGCTTATCTTGTCGTATCCCTGATGGGTTAAGTAGCGGTCTCATTGAACAAGCGGCTGGAGTTACCTTGTCGCAAGATAACTCACAAGTACTTATTTGTGGTAATCCAGGAATGATTTCTGATGCGCAAACGGTACTAATAGAAAAGGGGTTAGTGAAGAATCTACGTCGAGCACCAGGGCAAATTACCGTCGAAAAATATTGGTAGCCTGCTTTTAAATAGACTTTCGTTAGCGAGTAACTAGCGAGCTGTAGCTTGTTAGTATTTCGGCAGTAACATTGCTGTAACTCGCATTATCAATGGCTAAACTGTTTATTCGCTTGCTGCGAAAAGCGCTGAAGCTGTAATTAATGCAGTACATTTAAAAAATATATTTTAATCTTAGTTAGCTTATATCCTTAAACAATACTTGCTCCTTAGATAGTGATCTATTACTCTTATCGCAATTGATAACTGTTATCATTTCTATAAGCAGTTACTCGTTAGTATTATGAAAGTCCCCCTGTACGGGGCCATTATGCTGATAAAAAGTAACGCAACGCCAAGGAGAATTTGGAATGAAGTCGTTTAAGCGTCTGGCACTGTTAGGATTAGCAGCAGTATCGTCACTAAGTTCAATTTCAGCAACCGCTGCTGAAGATCTTACTATCTATTCTTATCGTCAAGCTTTTCTAGTAGAACCCATTTTAGCGCAATTTACCGAACAGACTGGCATCAAGGTGAATGTGGTTTTTGCCAAAGATGGCATCGCTGAGCGTATTGCTCGTGAAGGGCGCTTATCTCCTGCAGATCTAGTGTTAACCTCTGACTTTTCTCGTTTAATGGAACTCGTTGATAAAAAATTAGTTGTTGATGTGAATAGCGAGACTTTAAATCACAATATCCCGGCCCAATACCGCTCACCGAGTAACGATTGGTACGCATTAACCATGCGCGTACGTAATGTTTATTCTTCAAAAGAGCGTTTAGGTAAGCTAGATATTAATTATGAAGATTTAGCCTCTGAGCAATATAAAGGCAAAATCTGTACTCGTAGTTTCAAGCACCCTTATAACATTGCCCTGGTTGCTTCAATGATTGCCCATCACGGTGAAGCTGAAACCAAAACGTGGTTAGAAGGGCTTAAAGCCAATTTAGCTCGTAAACCACAAGGCAATGATCGCGCGCAAGTTAAAGCGGTAAACGAAGGTTTATGTGATATCGCCTTAGGTAACAGTTATTACTTTGGTAAGATGATTAAGGACCCTAAGCAAAAAAGCTGGGCTGAATCAGTGGAAATCAACTTTCCTAACCAAGATAACCGCGGTGCCCATATAAATGTTTCAGGTATGGCACTAGCTAAGTTTGCCCCAAACAAAGATAATGCTATAAAATTGATGGAATTTTTATCATCTAATGTAGCTCAAAGTCTTTACGCAGAAGTCAACATGGAATATCCGGTAAAAGCCGATGTTGCCCCTTCTGACATGGTAGCCTCTTGGGGGGACTTCAATGCAGATAGTCTTCCAATCTTTAAGCTAGCAGAAAACCATCAAGCGGCAGTGAAGCTAATTGATGAAGTAAAATTTGATCTGTAAGGATGCTTTATTTCGCCGCGTTAACCGATAACGCGGCATAGACTGGAAAGTATTTATGATCTTAGGCTTAACCAGAGGCTGGTCGTTCGCTGGTTATGCAATTGCGGTAATATTAATTTTGCCGCTTTTTGCACTTTTAGTACAAGCTACACTCCCTGACGAAGCTGTTTTTAGTCACTTAATTGACACCGTTTTACCGACCTATATTAGTAACAGCCTATTGCTGATGCTGAAGGTCTGTGTCGGTTCCTTAGTGATTGCAGTGCCAGCCGCTTGGTTGGTAGCTCGTTGTCATTTCCCTGCTAGACGTTACTTTCAATGGGCGCTGCTATTGCCACTGGCAATGCCTGCTTATATTGTCGCGTATGTGTATACCGACATGCTTGATTACGCCGGTCCTGTACAAAAGTTGCTAAGGCAAGTGTTTGGCTGGACGTCCCCGCAAGATTATTATTTCCCTGATATTCGCAGCCTAACCGGCGCAGCAATTATGCTGTCATTGGTGTTATTTCCTTATATCTATTTATTAGCCAGAACGGCTTTTATGGAGCAATCTTCCAGCCTATTGCACGCCTCTAGAATTATGGGCTGTAGCCCGTGGAAAAGCTTTTGGCGTTTAGGCCTGCCAATGGCAAGGCCGGCACTTGCAGTAGGGATGGCATTAGTGGCAATGGAAACCGCTGCCGATTTTGCTACAGTGAGTTACTTTGCGGTGCCAACCTTAACCACTGCGGTATACGACACTTGGCTGGGTTATGGCAGCTTATCGGCAGCAGCAAAATTATCAGCCATTATGTTGCTGGTGATTTTTGCCATGGTGGGTTTTGAGCGATTTGCCAGACGCAAACAAGAGTTATATCAAAAGCAGTCTAGGTTAACTGAATCAGACAGATACCAGCTAAAAGGTGTTAAAGCTTGGCTCGCCTTTGGCTATTGTAGCCTGCTGATTGGTCTCGCGTTTTTATTACCTTTTATTGTATTAAGCGGCTACGCCATCGACTACTTTGACCAGAGCTGGAACAGCCAGTTTTGGCAATACAGTTTCAACAGTTTGTATATTGCCCTCGTCGTGAGTTTTATATGTGTGCTACTGGCATTAGTGTTGATGTTTGTTAGGCGCGTAAGCCCCCGTCGGGCAGACCTATTACCTTCACGATTAAGTAGCACAGGCTATGCCATACCAGGCACAGTGCTGGCTATTGGCGTGTTGGTGCCATTAACGTATTTAGATTTTGCTATAAATGATGTCTATGACTATTTTGGTGCGCGCGGCCCAGGATTGTTATTTACCGGTAGCGTTATCGCGCTAATTTTTGCTTTTTGCGTTCGCTTTGTGGCGATATCTATTGGCAGCATTGAAAACAGCTATAAACGTATTTCGCCTTCCTTGGATATGGCCAGTATTACCATGGGGCAAAAGCCGACTAAGTTATTATGGCGAGTGCATTTACCGCTGCTACGCAAAGGCATTTTTGCAGGGGCATTATTAGTGTTTATTGAAAGCATGAAAGAGCTACCCGCAGCGCTATTGTTAAGACCCATTGGTTTTGAAAACCTCGCCACCTATGTATTCCAGTTTGTCTCCGATGAACAACTCGAACATGGCGCTTTGGCTGCTATCGTGATTGTGTTAGTTGGGTTAGTGCCATTGATTTATCTAAACCGTTCATTGGAGCAAGAGAGCTAATATGTCCACATTGACCATTCAAAATGTAAAAAGTGACTACCAAGGACAGGTGATTCTTAAAGGGCTCGATCTCACTTTAGAACAAGGTGAAATCGTTGCACTGCTTGGCCCAAGTGGTTGCGGAAAAACCACCTTATTACGTGCTATTGCAGGTTTACAGGCCATCAGCCAGGGCTGTATTTCAATTAATGGTGAGTGTTTAAGTGGTGACAACACGTTTGTTGCCAGTGAACATCGCGGCATTGGAATGATTTTCCAAGACTATGCCTTATTTCCGCACTTAACTGTCAGTGAGAATGTGTTATTTGGGGTCAATGGGCTGGATAATAGTCAACGTAAAGCCCGGCTTGAAGAGATGCTACAACTGGTCAAGCTTGAAGGGCTAGAGTCGCGTTACCCCCATGAGTTATCAGGTGGACAACAGCAACGGGTATCTATTGCTCGTGCATTAGCCTATGAGCCTGAATTATTATTACTTGATGAACCGTTTTCTAACATTGATGCCCAAGTACGAAATGAAATGATGTTAGAGATCAGGCAAATATTAAAACAGCGTAATGTCAGTGCGGTGTTTGTGACCCACAGTAAAGATGAGGCCTTTGTGTTTGCTGATAAGCTGGCATTGTTTAAAGATGGCGCCATTGTACAACACGGTTTAGCTGAAACCCTCTATGCTCACCCTAAAGAGCGTTATGTGGCTGATTTTCTTGGTGCGGGTAATTATTTATCTGTGATGGTGAAAAATCAGCAGCAAGTGTCATCTATTCTGGGATTAATTGAAAGTACCTCTGAGTTATCTCAAGCTGCTAACTATCAAGGCCAGTTGCTACTTAGACCGCAACAGATTGATCTACAACCTGCTTCTCAAGGCCATGGTGAAATTATTGAGCGTCGTTTTCTAGGTACAATTTGTCATTATTGGGTTAAGGTAGGACAACAAACGCTCGAAGTTAGAAGCCAATTAACTGAACTGACCTTAGGTCTGAAAGTCAATTTATCAATCTCGCCACATTCACTGGTTATTTTTTAGTGATGCGTATCAAAGTTGTTAAAAAATTGAGCTTGAGCACAAGGAATTAATTGCTCAATTACCTTACAATTATGCTCTCTTATATTTGATAAAGGTGATTGATTCCAACATGGAAAATCAGAATATGCCTCGCGAACAGTTAGGGGTTTGTGCCGAAGGTAATTTGCATAGCGTCTATTTGATGTTTAATGCAAATGACGCTGTTGAAGCTCAATTACGCCCTTGTTTAGCCAATGTTGCTCAATACATCTATGAGCTCACAGATCAATATGCAGATAGTGCCTTTAATGGCTTTGTAGCTATTGGCGCTAACTATTGGGATTCACTTTATAGTGAACAACGTCCTAAACATTTGCGTCCATTCCCAGCGATGCAAGCTGAAAATCGTGATGCGCCTGCCATTGAATATGATTTATTTGTGCATATTCGTTGCGATCGTTACGACATCCTTCATCTAGTGGCCAATGAAATCAACCAAATGTTTGAAGGCTTGGTTGAGCTGATTGAAGAAGAGCGTGGCTTCCGCTTTATGGATAGCCGTGACTTAACTGGTTTTGTTGATGGCACCGAAAACCCGAAAGGCCGTAATCGTCAGCAAGTGGCTTTAGTTGATGATGAGGATGCCAGCTTTAAAGGTGGCAGTTATATTCATGTGCAAAAGTATGCCCACAACTTAAGTAAATGGAATCGTTTACCGAATAAAAAACAAGAAGATATCATTGGTCGTACCAAGCAAGATGATATTGAATACGCCTCTGAAGATAAGCCGTTAACCAGCCATATTAAGCGAGTTAATTTAAAAGATGCCCAAGGTAACTCAATGGAGATATTGCGTCAGAGCATGCCATTTGGGTCGCTTAAAGAACAAGGGTTAATGTTTATTTCAACCTGTCGCACGCCGACCAACTTTGAAGAAATGCTTCGCAGTATGGTGCATGGTGACGGCCATGGTAATCATGATCATTTGATGCAGTTTACCAAGGCATTAACCGGCTCATCATTCTTCGCGCCTTCGCTAGATTTTTTAGCCCGTTTTGCCAATGATTAAACGCAAATAACAAATTAGCCGACTGTAGCAGGTTAATTATCGATAAAAAAAGCAATGCCTCAGCATTGCTTTTTTTGGTCTGTTATCTGTTAGAGCGCGGTGCGTTTGTAACGGCGATATTCAGGTTCCCAGAAATTACTTTCAATTTGTTGTTGCAGTAATTCATCTGGACAAGGTAGGGCTAATTCTTGCTCGATAGCTTTTTTAGCCACTGCAAAAGCAATATATTTGCTCACTTGCTGAATGTCTTCCAGTCTTGGCAGTAATGAGCCGGTACCATTTTGACCAAGGGGTGAACACTCTGCCAGCGCACGACTTGATGCCATCAGCATTTCATCTGATACCCGAGTTGCGCCACTTGCTAATACGCCTAAGCCAATACCGGGGAAGATAAAGCTATTGTTACATTGAGCAATTTCAAAGGTTTCTTCTTCAATTACAACTGGTTCGAACGGGCTACCGGTAGCCACAAGTGCTTGGCCATTGGTCCAATGCAGCACATCTTTAGGCGTTGCTTCAACGCGGCTGGTTGGATTAGATAGCGGGAATACAATCGGGCGCTTGCAATGGCTATGCATGGCTTTGATTATTTCTTCGGTAAATAAACCTGGCGCACCAGATACGCCAATAAGCACAGTTGGCTTGGCATTATTAACCACATTAAGTAATGAAATGTGATCGCTAAATCCGTCCCAGTTTTCAATATTAGCGGTTTTTTGTGCCAGTTTTTGCTGGAAGCCTAACAGGGTTGGCATGTTATCAAGTAACAGTCCCCAGCGGTCGACCATAAACACTTGTGAGCGTGCTTGCTCGTCGCTAATACCTTCAGCAACCATTTGCGCCACAATGGCTTCAGCAATACCACAGCCGGCACTACCAGCGCCTAAAAAGGCGACTCTTTGCTTACATAATTGCGTGTTTGCAGCTTTACAGGCTGCTAGTAATGAACCTACAGTCACTGCTGCAGTACCTTGAATATCATCATTAAAGGTACAGAATCTATCTTTGTAGCGCTCAAGTAATGGCATGGCATTTTTCTGAGCAAAATCTTCGAATTGGATTAATGCTTCAGGCCAGCGACGACTAACCGCTTGCATAAACTCTTCAACAAACTCAGCGTATTCTTCACCGCCAATACGCTGGTGGCGCCAGCCCATATACATAGGGTCTTCTAGTAAATGAGGGTTGTCAGTGCCGACATCTAAGGTGATCGCCAAGCAGTACGCCGGACTGATCCCGCCACAACTGGTGTATAAAGATAATTTACCAATGGGGATCCCCATGCCACCAATACCTTGATCGCCTAAGCCTAAAATGCGCTCGCCATCGGTTACCACAATGACTTTTACTTTATGACGGGTCGAGTTATTGAGGATGTCATCAATACGGTCTTTATTGGAATACGAGATAAACAGACCACGGTTACGGCGATAGTTTTTAGAAAAACGCTCACACGCTAAGCCTACCGTAGGGGTATAGATGATTGGCATCATTTCACTGATGTGATTACGCACTAAACGATAAAAAAGCGTTTCGTTGGTATCTTGAATATTACGCAGGTAAATATGCTTATCGAGATCGTTAGTAAAGTTTTTATATTGATCATAAGCACGCGATGCTTGCTCATCGATAGTTTCAACCACCCAAGGGATAAGCCCTTCAAGGTTAAAGTAAATGCGTTCTTCTTCGCTAAAAGCAGTGCCTTTATTGAGCATAGGAGATTCAAGAATCGCTGGACCTGCGAAAGGAAGATAGAGAGGGCGTTTATTCTCGTCCATTGGAAACCTTATTGTCAGTGACGTATTGCAGTTATTTTTATCTACAGTTAGTTAATTTTTATCTCAAAGATAGAATTTTGTTGTTAATCGTAGACGTATCTTGTTATCGGTGCAGGTTATCACATCTTGATTTTATTGTGGTCTGTTAAGTGAGCCTAATCACAGATTTTTATTGATGTTTTTTTAGGCATTGGCTATTTACCTTTATGGTAAAGGCTTAAAAGTCATGTGGATGTATTTACTGAGGTTTTAGATAATCCACACAATCAGCTGTGATTTTGACAAAGTTGGTTACATTTTTAGCGGCGTAATTTAGCGCGGTTCTGCCATGATGATTTTAAGGTGTTTTACATATTGGGGTGTTATGGCAGTTCCTTTTATCTTGTTAGGCAGCGCAGCAATCACAGCAATGCTGGTGGCTGACGAGCACAAAAAGCGTCAATTGCTCCATAGACAACGCTATTTAGGTCGTGCGCCAGCGGTGCCTGATGACAACAATTTCAGCCCATTACTGCCAAGTATATTGCATCATAATAAGGTCAAGGTAAGCCCAGAGCCTGGGGCCATCGTGTGCTGTTTTGTATTTGGGGTCATTGAACATACAGGCGTGTGGCTTGGGGATAATAGCTTGGTGGAGTTACATGGCAGTGGCTTAATTAGGCCTATTTCGTCGGCGCGCTTTTTAAAAAGCCGCAGTGGCAGCCGGATTTTTCAAGCTTGTAATCATCTTCATCAACCCCTTGTAGCTCCTGAGGCGCTAGAAAGGGCGCAGCAATCATTATTTCAATATCGTGAGTATGAGCTATTCAATAATAACTGTCATCGGTTTGTGTGGTCTTGCATTAGCGGTCAAGAGGTGGCGATTTCAAATTTTGACAAACTTAATCAACGCTTAGCCCAGCATTTTAAACAAGCCATTTATTGGGATGAGCTGGCATCGCCAGATAGGCCTTATTGATACAAATAAAAATGCACAGCCTAAGCTGTGCATTAAATAAGGAAGCTTAAACGCTAAGGAAAATATTACATTCCGCGATGTTTAAGTGATAAACCTTTAAGGAAGTTACGTAAAATCTGATCGCCACAGGTTTTGTAGTTTTTATGGCTAGGATTACGGAATAACGCGCCTAATTCAGACTTACCAATAGCCAAGTCAGCAGAACCAATCAGCTCAATAATGTCATCTTCACGAAGTTCTAATGCGATACGTAATTTCTTGAAAATTAAGTTGTTGGTTAGATCTTTTAGCGGTGCAGGTACTTCACTACCTTCACGTAAACCACGTTTTTCGATGATAAAGCCATCTAAAAACTGACACATTAATTTGTCATTACAAGCTTTATAACCTTCTTCCTCTTCTTTCTTTAATAAGCTAATGATTTCGTCATTGCTGACTTCAACATTTGCTTGAGCGAAGATTTTAGTCATTTTGGCATTTGAGTAATCAAATACAAAACGAAGGCGGCGAAGGATGTCATTGTTAATCATAAAGGTCTCTGGGCGCGGCTGCGCTGGTAAAGTAAGTGCTTATGTTTAAAGTTACCTGAACGATATTACTATCACATCGCTTTAGGCTTAAAACACATTGAACAGTGATTATACCTGAGTTGAGGGCATTAGGTCAGATTATCTACCCACAGATCCGCTCTCTCATAATTATGATGCGGATATGCCAGTTCATGCTATGGCTTATTGTGACTGACTTATTGACATTGTAACTGGTTAAATTTGCTTTTAAAAAGCGATTATAGAATTAATTTCCAGTAAATAAATACAGCTGAGAAACCGACTAAATAGGTTAAACCAAACCAAGATAATATTTTCATTTTCAAACCATATCGATGTTCTTCAGGTAATGAATTACTGGTCATCAAGCGATAATTAAGCCAAGCAAAAATAACCGTGGTCATAAATGCTAGGGTCATAACAAACTCAAGCAGTGGTAATAGGGCGCCTTTAAAGAACCAAATTAAAGCCATTGCGAAGGCGGAAACCAGCAACATAACTCGGGTTAATCGTGCCGAGCAGTCTGGTTTATGGGTTAAAAGCTGCCAGCCAATATCTAAGGTTCTACTGTAACCATCAATCACGGTTACTGTGGTACTGAAAATACATAAAAAAGCGACAAGGGCAATCAAATAACGACTTTCTTGGCCCATAACATCGCTGTATAAATCGATCAGCTGGCTGGCAAATTTAGCCCCAGAGCTGGCAAATTGCTCACCACTACCATGCATAACCAGTGCCCCTAGGGCGAGAAACACAATCGCTAAAATAGCGGTGACAATAAAGCCTAAGTTAAAGTCAAAGATGGCTTGCTTACTGGTGACGGTTTGTGTTTTTTGCTTTTCCAATAGCCATAAAGAGTTCCAGGCACTGACTTCAATTGGCGCTGGCATCCAGCCCATCATTGCCACTAAGAAACCCACATAAGCCCATTGCCAAGGTGATTCACTGGGCACAGTTGCAACCGTTCCTGCTGAGTGATTAAAAGCTAATGTCACAGCGATTAGCGTGGTTAATGTCAGGGCTAGCATGATGACTTTAGTCAGTTTATCGAGTAACTGATAATGACCGAGGATCAATAATGCCAGCGAGCTGACTAAGACCAAAAAAGCCAGTATATCAATGGGCAGCGGCACAAACTGGGTTAGCATGGCTGCGGTTAACATGCACACACCGGCAGTACTGGCAATGGCAGCAATGGTATTTAAACAGGTAAACATTAGCAGGTAACCACGACCTTGCTTTAAATAGCCATGAAGTAAACTTTCATTGGTGGCGGCGGTATAACGAGCACCTGCGGCAAAGAAAGGGTATTTGAGTAAGTTAACGGCTAAAACAACCCAGGCTAATTGCCAGCCAAACTCGGCGCCAGCACGAGTGGAAGAGACTAAGTGAGATGCGCCAATGGCCGCTGCAGCCATTAAAATTCCAGGCCCTAGGCTCGCAAAGAGGGTGGTAAATCGGCTAGAGCTGCTTGTTGCTGGCTGAGCTGTTGTCATTATTTGTCTCGTTATTCTTCACGTCATGGGGCTGACATAAAATAGCTGCTTATTACACTATCTTATTGTTTAAATTGATAATGACTATGTCACACTTTATCAATATTTGAATATAACAAATTAATGGTTTACTGGTACGATTTGTTACATTTGCTCAAAAATCAATCGTTGACATCCTGTGGGAATTACTTAAGTTAGTGTATTGCGAAGTACTAATATACTGCGCGTTATTAGAAACTCAATCTAAAGAGTTCAGCTAAACCAGACTTAAAAATGATGTTGAGTCTTAATAAGTACATACTTTAAATTAGGGATAATTATGTCACGACCTCAATTCTGGCGGAGCGCTTGCGCTACTGCTGTATCACTTATGCTCACCCCAACGCTTTTAACCCAGACTGCTTTTGCTGCCGAACCCGAAGTCGAACGCATTGAAGTCACTGGTACCCACATTAAACGCACCGATCTTGAAGGCGCCTCACCGATGACGGTGCTAAGTGCTGAAGATATTGCCCGTTCTGGCGCCCAAGATATTTCTCAGCTACTGAGTAAATTACCGGTATCTGGTAGTGGTACTTTCTCAACCCAAGGCAATAACTCAGATGATACCGCCAATGGTGGCGCTGCTGTATCGCTACGTGGTTTAGGCGCTGATGCTACCTTGGTATTGTTAAATGGCCGCCGTATTGCGGTATCGTCGTTTGCAAAATCAATTGATACTGCCTTTGTTGATATAAATTCAATTCCGATTTCTGCAGTTAAGCGAATTGATATCGTTAAAGACGGCGCTTCTGCAACCTATGGTTCAGATGCGATTGCTGGTGTGATAAACATCATCATGAAAAAAGATTTCGAAGGCTTTGAGGTTAACGGCAAGATTGCTGAAACCGTTGAAGATGGCGGTGGTCAGCAAGCTGGCTCTATTTTGTGGGGCACGGAAGCGGCGAATGGAAAGTCTCATACCACAGTAATTTTTGATTATTTTAAAGAGCGTGAAACCTTATTTGCCGATCGTGATTATTCACGTTCAGCAGATCAAACTGCAAATGGCGGCAGCGACTTTAGATCGTCTGCGGGTAACCCTGGTTCATACATTCCTGCAACCATTGGTATGGATGGCTCAATTACCCCTAAATCAGACTTGTTTGGCTGGACCCCTGATGTAAATTGTCCCGCTGATAGTGTTAAAGGCAGTTACTGCCGCTATGATTACGCGCCAGAAATGACCTCAGTGCCAGAGTCGAGCCGCATGGGCTTATCAGTATTTCAAAACTATGAATTTAATGATGATTTAAGTCTATTTGCTGAGCTTATGTATCAGCATAATGAAAGTGTGATTAAAGGCGCTGCCAGCCCATCTTTTGGTGAGTTTTACATGCTCAACGATAACCCACTGTTTGCTAGTGGCGCAGCTATTAATCCGTTTCCTGGTGAAGACTTGACCATGCGTCGGCGTTTAACTGAAACTGGGCCGCGACAAAAATCATCAGAATCAGATAGCGCCCGTGTGGTGTTAGGCTTAAATGGTATGTTGTCTGACTGGGAATGGGAATTAGCTTACACCTATTCCTATAACCGTAACCTTGAGTTTGGTGAGCAAGGCTTTGTGTGGACGCCACGTTTACAAGAGGCCATAAACTCAGGCGCGTTTAACCCGTTAGCGACGACCCAGCAAGGCACTGTGATTGACGATATCAGTGTTAATACCACCCGAAGTGGTAAATCAACCACCAATGCTTTCGACGGTAAAATCAGTGGCGACTTAATGGATATGCCTGCGGGCAGTTTAGCCATGGCGGTCGGTTTTGAGTACCGTGAAGAGTCATTGTCAGATAATCCTGATGAGCTGTTTAAGCGTGGTGAAATTTTTGGTACTGAAGCCACAGAAGCTGCAGGTGAACGCGATCAAACTTCATTATTTATTGAGTTAGCGGTACCGATTTTTGAGCGTTTAGAAGCGCAATTAGCGCTGCGTTATGAAGATTACAGCGACTTTGGTGATACCACTAACCCTAAAATAGCACTGCGTTATACCCCGCTTGATAACCTCACATTGCGCGCCAGTTGGGGCGAAGCGTTTAGAGCGCCATCACTGGTGCAATTAGGTTTAGGTCCTTCTCAGGAGTCACCTGGTTTAGTGGATACCACACGTTGTCCATTAACGGGCTTAGAAGAAGATTGTACTGCCCAAGAGCGTACGGTGATATTTTCTGGTAACCCTAATTTACAACCTGAAGAGTCGACCTCATATAACGTGGGCGGTGTTTGGGAAATCACTGATGGTTTAAGTGTCGGGGTGGATTACTGGAATTACGATCAAGATGGTTTGATCACCTCTGATACCCAATACTTAGTCGATACCCAAGGTGATAATGCCAATGTGGTTAAGCGTGAACCTTCATCGACTAATGTTCCCGGGCGCATTATTGAAATTTATGACCAATTTGGCAACTTAGGTAGTCAATCTACAGACGGTGTCGATTTTGATGTCAAATATGTATTGAATACCGACTCTGCTGGTGAGTTTGGCTTTAGCTATAACCTGACTTGGGTCAATAGCTTTGATCAAGTACGTGAAGACGGTTCAACGCGTGAGTTAGCTGGCGAGTACCAACATCCCGAATATCGCTGGATTGGTGGTATGGATTGGGGTTATACCGACTGGCAAACCAGCGCACGCTTAAACTACATTGGTGAATACACTGATAATGTTGATGCAGGCGCCACAGGTCAAATTGATTCAATGCTTACTTTGGATTTAAATGTCACTTATATTGGCTTTGACCATTGGTCACTGACTGTGGGTGCTAATAACGTGTTTAATGAAGAACCACCATTTAGTGCTGCTGACTTCATGGGTTACGATCAAGCAACTCATTCAGCCATCGGCGCCTTATGGTACGGTAAAGTTAGCTACCAGTTTTAATTAAACTAGGCTAATGTTTACAGCATGAATACAAAGCGGCGCAAGCCGCTTTTTTATGGCAGTTATTAGCTTACTTTATTAAACAGGGACAGATTATGATTACTTTGTATGGCACGCCCCAAAGTCGCGCATTACGCGTGTCTTGGCTATTAGAAGAGCTAGGCATTGAGTGGCAGTTTTCCTTTGTGGATTTTTCAAAAGGAGATAACCGCGCTGAAGCCTATTTGGCCTTAAATCCCAGTGGTAAAATGCCCGTGATTACGGATGGTGAGCTGGTGTTAACTGAGTCAGCCGCTATTTTACAATATTTGGCTGAAAAGTACGGTAATGGCCGATTTTTACCTATGCCTGGCAGCGCAGCGTCAGCAAAACATCATCAATGGGTCAGTTTTATTATTTGTGAATTAGAGCAGCCTTTATGGAGTATGGGTAAGCACCGCTTTGCTTTACCAGATGAGCAGCGTTTAGATGCCATGTTGCCAGTGGCAAAGTTTGAGTTTAATCGTGCTGCGGCTATTGCTGAATTATGGGTACCAGAATCAGGCTATCTTTGTGGCAGCGAGTTAACCATTGCTGATATTTTATTGGCGCAAACGTTATTGTGGGCCACAATGTTTGAGCAAACCATTCCGCCTAAACTCACCACTTATCGTGACCGTTTACAACAAAGCCCGAGCTTAGCGGCAGCACTTAAAAAGTCAGCAGCGGCCAAAGCGGCGGCCCAAAGTGAGTAACACTTGATCGAATTGATTGAGTGAGTGTGATGTCACTATCGCTACACCGATAAAACTGACACTAAAAGTCAGCAATAAAAAGGGAAGCCAGAGGCTTCCCATTTTAATGTCATAAAGTGCTCGCTTAAGGGCTTACAGCTGAGCTGCAGCCCATTTTGCGCGGCTCTCACGGCTTTCACTCATGCCCTTGTCAGCACGGAATGATTTGTAGCTTTCCACTTCTAAGGCCACTAAGCTGACTTCAACATCAAGTATGATTTGGCATTCTTTTTTGATGCGCCACGCCGCAGTATTATAAAGCTCAGTGTAAGGCAGTGAGCTTAAAAACTCAGGATTGTACTGAGTGTAAATAGCTTGAGTTGGGTAAACCACAAAGGCTAAACGGCGCTTAGGTTCAGTTTTAAATAACGCTTCGATACCGTCAGTGGTGTTAAGCACTTGCATCTCAATGGTGTCTTCAATTTCAAGCAATTTCTTTTGTGCAACCACAGGCGCTTCAGTTTCACCTGCTTCCCAAGCAATCACCGCTTCAGGAGTGGTTTTAGTTAACTCAGCAATTTGCTCAACCGTTAACCCTAAAGATAACCGTAAACACTGCATTTCAATTGCGTTTAAGTTGTTTGATTTAGCCATGATGTTTCCTAATTTTCTAATACTGTAACGGTATGGGTTTACTGTGTACGTTGATGATGTTAGCTGGTCAAACTTAGGCTATTTTCGTTTCAGCCAAATGTCTTGGATCCAGTCCCACAATGATTCCCACATAATGTCGACCATGCGACCTTTATAGAAGTGACGCACATTGCCTTCTTGGTCGATACAATAAAAGTTATCGCCTTGCTGGCAGATAGCAATATATTCTCTTGGCATGCCGATAGACCAGGCATAGCTGGTCACTTCAGGTAAATAAGAGTGTGAATACGGATCTGATGCCGTGACCATTTCAATGGAGCCATAAATGACATCACTGGCAAATAATAAGTATTCTTTTAAATCATTTGGCAGTGAAATTAAAATTTGTTCTTCCACTTCTACCAGTTGCTCGAATGTCGGTAATTCGAGTGGTACTGGTACCGTTTCACTCAAGTCTTGTAGCATTTCAATGATGTCATTCATCAGTGTATCCAGTCATCGGGCAATAATGGCGGGAGTATAGCCTGAATGGCGCTTTTAACCAATTCAGATTTTATTTTAGGCAAAAAAAAGCACCTTTTAAAAAGGTGCCAAGGGGAGGTAAATAACAAGGGGTACAGGGGCGAACGTTAAACGAGTTAGTGCTTTATTTGAGAGTTTATGCCGCTTGCAGTTCTGCCAAACTCTGACGTTTATAGCTTAACCACGCTTTGTGATACAGCTTGTGTGAAGTTTGACGCAGTTTCACAATTTGCATTAATTCAAGCTCACTGACAGGTCTATGTTGGCGTTGAGCTTGTAATTCGATGTGTTGAATTTGCTCGTAGACATGGTGCTCTGGGCCGCTTTTAATTTCAGCAATCTTATTAAGGTGTAATTGCACTTCAGCAACCATTTGGCTTTGAGGCAGTTTAACCAGCAGGTTTAAATCACGGTAACCAGATGCTTTAGGAGTGGCAAAGCGGTTCTTAACTTGTACGACTTCAGCGTGTGCGACAATGGCTTTATAAGCGCTCATCAAGCTGGCAACATCATTAGTAACAATGGTTGCTCTGGCAATATCGGTGAGGTAGCTGGCATCACCGTCAAATTTAAGGGCGATTTTTTGCTGGGCTCTTTGGTAGCTTTTTATTTTAGGAATAATCGTGTAAGCCTGATTTTGCTGGCTAATTTTAGTCACTAAATTGCTTAGCTCCGATTGTGCCTCAGGGGCACGCTCAAACAAGGCATCTAAATCATGGCTAAATTGCTGCGGCGCCGCCCCGAGAGTATTTTGTAACGCTAATAGGCTGTCGAGATCGTTACTCACAATTTGCCTAAAGTCGTAAGTGGGCTTTACGGGTTTGGTGTCCACCGTTACGGCAATGGCATTGCGGCTTGTCAGCAACAATAAAAAGATAATAAAGGTTCTAAAAATTCGACTCATTGAGTATTCACCTTAGTTCAATATCTGCGTGAAATTGATGGGGCTAGATTAGCTTTAATTAGCTGAATAACACCTGAATACCATGTCGGTTTATGGTGTGGTTAAAAGCAATGTCTTAACGCTGCGCTCAAGAGGCAATGGATTAGGAATAGGTAGATTTTGCGGGCTAATGCTTTTAAGGCGCACAGTTGTACTTTATGTCGCCAAATAATAAGGGCATCAAATGATGCCCTTATTGATTTTTTACTCAAGCTAATGACTTTAAGTTAATGATTACCAGATTTTTACTCGCTCATCAGCGGCGATAAACATCTTGTCACCTTCTTTTACGCCATAAGTCTGGTAAAACTCAGGCATATTAGACAGTGCGCCTAATGCACGGAAGTGACCTGGTGAGTGCGGATCAGTAGCAACGCGGTTACGCAGCGCTTCTTCTTTCATTTTTACTCGCCAAATTTGGCTAAAGCCCATAAAGAAGCGCTCATCACCCGTTAAGCCGTCAATGACCGGTGCTTCTTCACCGTTCAATGACATTTTGTAGGCTTTATAAGCGATGGTTACACCAGATAAGTCACCGATGTTCTCACCTAAAGTTAGCTCACCATTAACGTGTAAATCATCAAATACTTGATAACCATTGTACTGAGTTATTAATGCTTTACCCTTAGCGGTAAAGGCTTTTAAATCAGCTTCAGTCCACCAATCACGCATGTTACCTTCGCCATCAAATTTAGCGCCTTGATCATCAAACCCGTGGCCCATTTCGTGGCCAATGACTGCACCAATGCCGCCGTAGTTTACCGCGTCATCAGCTTCAAGGTTGAAAAATGGTGGCTGTAAAATAGCTGCAGGGAAGACAATCTCGTTCATGGTTGGATTGTAATAAGCATTAACGGTTTGCGGCGTCATGTGCCACTCGCCTTTATCAATTGGCTGACCAAGTTTTGCGATATCTTTGTTATGAGAAACAACCGCAGAACGTTTAATGTTGCCGTGTAAATCATCGGCTGCAATAGTGAGTTTGCTGTAGTCTTCCCACTTATCAGGGTAACCAATTTTAGGATTGAATTTAGCCAGCTTATCTTTAGCTGCAACTTTAGTGTCTTCGCTCATCCAATCCAATGATTCGATGCTAGTGCCGTAAGCGCCACGTAAATTTTCAACCAATTGGCTCATACGGGTTTTTGCTTCTGGTACAAAGTGACGTTTTACATACACTTTACCGACAACTTCACCCAAGGTGCCACTGACTGTGCTTACGCCGCGCTTCCAGCGAGGTTGTTGCTCTTCTTGGCCATTAAGTGTTTTTGAGAAAAACTCGAAGTTTTCATTATCAAGTGCTTCAGATAAGTGACTCGCATTATGAGTGAGTGCCATCCAGGTCATGTAGGTTTTCCAAGTATTAAGATCATTGTCTTTAATTACTTGGTTCATGCCTTCAATAAAGCTTGGTTGGTTAATGATGATGTCAGACTGCTTATCACCACCAAGGGCTGCTAAATAGCCATCCCAGTTAATGTCTGGTGCTAAGGTCGCTAAATCTTTAACTTGATAAAGATTATAAGTTTTAGTGCTGTCGCGGGTTTCAACTACATCCCAATGTTGCTCAGCGATAGCGGTTTCTAATACTAAAACCGTTTGCGCTGCTTGCTTGCCATTTTCAAGGCCGGCAAGGTCAAACATCTTCTCGATATGCTCAAGGTATTTGCTACGAATATTAACGAAGCGCTCTTCTTCATTGAAGTAGTAATCTTTTTCAGGAAGGCTAAGACCATATTGCCAAATATGGGTGGCGTAACGGCTTGAATCTTTAGCATCAACATTGACATAAAACGCTAATGGTGTGCCGCCACCATTAACTTGGCTTTCGCCAAAATAGGCGGTTAATTCATTTTTATCTTTTAGCGCGGCAATTTGGGCAAATTCAGCTTGGATTGGGCTAATACCTAATTTATTTAAGGTTTCAACATCCATAAATGAACGGTAAAGATCGGCCACTTTTTGCTCATCAGTACCCATTTTAAGATCTGGGTTTGCACTGACATCTTCGATGATGGCTTTAACGTCGTCACGGGCATTTTCGCGCAAGTCGTAAAAGGCGCCGATATTGGTGCGGTCACCAGGGATTTCCGCGGTGTTTAACCAGCCGCCATTTACGTAGAGGTAAAAATCATCTTGTGGGCGAACTGACTTGTCCATATTGTCAAAGCTAATACCTGAGGTAAGGGCTTTTTCAACGGCAACTGCGGTTTCTGTTTTAGCGACTTCTGGTGCTGCGGATTCAGTGACTGCTTTATCTGAATTGCAGGCACTAAGGCCTGCGATAAGTGAGGCGCAAAGCCCACCGATAACTAGCTTTTTCATGTTGTTTCCCTATGCATTGAAGAGTGAAGCCTTTTTATCGGCCTTAATTTTGAGCTGTTTTTATTGTTCACTGCCTTAAGACAGTTTTATGTGACCAACATGTTAAGTCTTAACAGGGGCACTTAACAAGGGCTAAGGCTAGGCTTTTAGTGATAAATTGAGCATTTATTGACTGTGTTGTGTAACTAAAAATTACCAGAATGTTACAGTGGCCATTTATCGTTTTCTATTTGCTAGCCAACAGCTCATAATAGCGACCAATTAGTTTTCACTTGGTTTTATATATGCGTTTAGACAAATTTATCTGCGAGAGCACCGAGCTGACTCGTTCATTAGCAAAAAGAGTTATCAAGTCAGGTGAAGTGACCTGTAATGGTGACGTGGTTAAAGACGCGAGCTTTAAAGTGAAAGATGATACTGAAGTGTGTATCGAAGGTCGTCAAATTAAGATCGTGGGCGAGCGCTACATCATGATGCACAAGCCTGTTGATACCATTTGCTCAACCATTGATGAAGAATATCAATCGGTGTTGGGATTAATGGATATTGAAAAAGTCGATACCCTGCATATTGCTGGGCGTTTAGATGTGGACACCACAGGTTTGGTGCTGATCACCAGCGATGGCCAATGGTCACATAAAATCACCTCACCTAAAAAAGATTGCGGTAAACGTTACCTTATCGAAGCTGCTGCATCACTTGATCCTGCATTGGTGGAAACCTTTGCCGAAGGGATCAAATTAAAAAGTGAAGACGGCTTAACTAAACCGGCGCTGCTAGAGATCATTGATGAATACCATGCCAGATTAACTATCAGCGAAGGTAAGTACCATCAAGTGAAGCGTATGTTTGCTGCTGTGGGGAATCGGGTGGTCAATTTACATCGTGAAGCTGTGGGTGAAATTGAACTTGATGCTGATTTAGAAGAAGGCGAATGGCGTTTTCTCACCGATGCTGAAATCGCCTCAATTTAACACTTACGCACTGTTAAAACCAAAAAAGCAGCCTAAGGCTGCTTTTTTAATGGCTCAATAAATCGTGAAGGTGTTATTTGCTAAGAGGGCTATTCACTATAGCCAAACAGTGATTTTACCGTTTCTAAGGTATCATCAATGGTTTTGATACTTGAAGGACAAATAAAGATAGTGTCATCACCAGCAATAGTCCCCAAAATCCCTTCAGGCTTACCTATCGAGTCTAATAATCGGGCAATAAGCTGCGCTGCGCCGGGGCTGGTTCTGACTACGATCATCGCTTGGTTATGATCCACATCCAATACCAAGTTTTTAACAGGGCTGCCTGCTGTTGGCACACCTAACTCAGCGGGTAAACAATATACCATTTCTTGCTTAGCATTACGGGTACGTACTGCACCAAACTTACTTAGCATACGGGAAACTTTTGACTGGTTAATATTGCCAAAACCTTCTGCTTGCAGTGCGATTACGATTTCACTTTGGCTACCAAAGCGCTCTTCCTTTAATATCGACTTAAACGTCTTTACGAGTTCATCCTGATTCTTAGTCGCTGGCATATTTTTTTCGTCTTATAGTAATTTTTAAAAAGAATAGATTTTATTCAAAAAAGTAGCTCATTCTGAATAGATAAACGCATCAAGTCAAGAAATAAGCTAAATTGGTGAATAAAAATTCATTTTAGCTATTACTGGCTAAATTAGTCATTATTTATATACATATCATAGAATAAGGAAATTAGTGTGATCTACTAAGGGATAATTGAAATCCTCGCTGTGATCCAGTAATGTGACGCCACAAGAAAACATGATCTGTGTCACAGACCAGACTGAAGTCAATCACTAGAACGTAATTGGAGATCATCATGAAAGTAGCTGTACTTGGTGCTGCTGGCGGTATCGGCCAGGCCTTAGCTTTACTATTAAAAACTCAACTTCCTGCAGGTTCAGAGTTGTCTTTATATGACATCGCTCCTGTTACTCCAGGTGTTGCAGTTGACTTAAGCCACATCCCTACAGATGTAAAAGTGGCTGGTTTTGCTGGTGAAGACCCAACTCCTGCGCTAGTTGGCGCTGATGTTGTTCTTATCTCTGCAGGTGTTGCGCGTAAGCCTGGTATGGATCGCTCAGATCTATTTAATATCAATGCGGGTATCGTAAGAAACCTTATTGAAAAAGTGGCGGCAACTTGCCCTAAAGCATTAATTGGCGTTATCACTAACCCAGTAAATACTACTGTTGCTATTGCGGCTGAAGTACTTAAAAAAGCAGGTGTTTACGATAAGAACCGTTTATTCGGTGTGACGACACTTGATGTTATCCGCTCTGAAACCTTCATCGCTGACCTTAAAGGGCTAAACGTTGCTGATGTAAACATCAACGTTATTGGTGGCCACAGTGGTGTGACTATTCTGCCACTTCTTTCACAAGTTGAAGGCGTAAGCTTTACTGATGAAGAAGTTGCAGCGCTAACAACACGTATCCAGAATGCGGGTACTGAAGTTGTTGAAGCTAAAGCGGGTGGCGGTAGTGCGACTCTGTCTATGGGTCAAGCGGCATGTCGCTTTGGCCTATCATTGGTTCGCGGCCTACAAGGCGAAGCTAACGTGGTTGAATGTGCTTATGTTGATGGCGGCAGTGAACATGCTGACTTCTTCGCACAACCTGTATTACTTGGTAAAAACGGCGTAGAAAAAGTATTACCATACGGCGATGTTAGCGCATTTGAAGCTAATGCCCGTGATGCAATGCTTGATACATTAAACGGCGACATCAAACTTGGTGTTGAGTTCGTTAAGTAAATTTAAGCTTATCAATTATTGATAACTTGATTTACCGATAAAAATGCGAAGCCTTTGGCTTCGCATTTTTGTTGCTGACAGGCTAAAGTTGCTGCAAGGGAAAAAGACCTAAGCCCTTTACCAACTAATCAGTTTTCCTTGCCAATCAATAAAGCTGGCTTGTCCATCGTAGTAAATTCGGTCAATTTCAGCGTTGTCATCTTCACTACTTTCGCTTCCAGCTTCCTTAATTGCGTTATTGATATTCAGTAATTGCGACGCGACAAATTCAGCAGTAAATAATTTTTCAGCGGGCACTTTGGCCTGAAAAGGTTTGGATAATGGGGTGTCTGTGGTGCCGGGATGAAAAGCAATGAGCTTTACGTTTTTGGCACGCCGAGCATATTCAATCGCCGCGGTTTTAATTAGCATGTTTAGCGCAGCTTTTGAAGCGCGATAGCTATACCATCCTCCCAAGCGATTATCACTAATACTGCCTACTCGGGCGCTGAGCACATTAATAATACAGCCCTGTTTACCTGCAACCAGTTTGACTAAATGCTGTAGCCACAGCATAGGGGTAATGGTGTTTGACTCAAACAAAGCCTGCATTGCCTCAGGGTTAACATCTTCTAAGCGCTTTTCAGGGGCTATTGTTTTAAAGGGGAGAGTTTTAGAAACTGTGTTTTCTGAGGCGCTCCCTGTTGCTGCGCCAGTCATTTGATACTGATTGTGCAATCTGCCATTACAAATAAATACCCGAGTAATTTTCCCTTTAAACGGCTGCAATTGCTGGCACAGTGTGGCAATGGCGTCTGCTGAATAATCGCAGCTAATATGTTGCTGAGTTATGGGGTTAGCACTTTCATTAGCCAATTTCGTCTCAGCAGTTGCAGATTGACTGATACTGATGAGGTGCTTTATGTCAGTTGCCGTATCTTGCTTAATCAGTGCTGCAATAATGGCCTTTGCAATCCCAGAAGATGCACCAATGATTAACGCAACTGAGCCTGAATTTGCAGTGAATGATTGGCTCAAGTAAATCTCCTTGGGTTGATGGCTGATTGTAGCTATGGCTTTAAGCAGTTAACTCACTATTTGATGCTACAGCTACCATCTTCACAGCGCTGCTTACCGGTTAACAGGTAGGATAATTTGTAGCGGTGTTTTGCAAAACCAAGATAAGCCACATCGGCTAATGGTTTGATGCAAGGTAAGCGCAATAACTGTACCCATTGATGTTTTCCTGTAAGTGCCCAAGCTTTTGCCGTCACATCCAGTCCCAGTAATATTTCGCCATGGTTGGTTTCTGCATGCAAAATTTTGTTGGCTTTTTCTAAGTCGATATGGGGATACTTTTCGGCAAAACCGTCTTGGTTTAAATCAGCCAGCTCAATTTTGTGCAAGCGGTCATGTTGCTTTAATTGTTGCATTTCATTGCTGCATAAGGGGCAGGCACTGTCGTAAAAAATCCGTAATTCCATCTCGATACCTCTATGGTTAATTACTAAGTTCTAAATTAACTCAATAAGTTACTACAATGAATAATACGTCAAATGTGCTTGTTTAGATCTTTGTTGCTGGCTTATAGTCGCTATTATTGTAAGTTTTTGAATGTTATTATCTAGTTAACTAAAATGTTTCGGAGCAAAAAATGAAGAAGCCCTGTAAATTTTCTTCTTTACTCGTGTTCTCCTTGGTGGCTTTAACCAGTCCCTTTCTCGCGTATTCTACTGCTGCTGAGCAGACTACAACAGCTGCATCATTTGACCCCAGGCCCGTTAAAGTCCTGCAAATTGATGTGGGCAGTGATTTTCGAGAACGATTTTTACCTGGTGAAGTAAAAGCCTCAGAAAAAGCCGCTTTATCTTTTAGGGTTGCTGGTGAAATTGCTGACATTTTTGTGCGCCCCGGCGATGCCGTGGAGCCCGGCCAAGTGCTTGCGCAACTTGATGGCGCTATTTATATACAGCAATTGGCTGTCGCTCAGGCGCAATTTGAATTAGCTAAAGTTCTGTTCGAGCGTAATGCATCTTTGGTTGAGCAAGGGGTGGTTTCGCGTAATGATTACGATCAAACCAAAAGCGATTACACCATTGCCCAAGCCGCATTAGACAAAGCCAAAGCAGATGTGACTTACACCAAATTATTGGCTCCTTACAAAGGCATCATTTCTAAACGCAGCAAGCGTGCTTTTGAATATGTTCAAGCCCAAGAAGAAGTGATGGGAATTCGGATCGAATCAGCCATTGATATTAGTTTTCAGTTACCTGAGCAGTTTATTGGTGCGATTCAAAAAGCCGGTTCAAGCTTTGATAAGATGCAAAACCTTGAGGTGAAGTTTGACAGTCGCGATCGTTGGTATGCTGCCAGTTTAAAAGAGCTCAATACCATTGCCGACTCAACCACAGGTAGTTACACCATCATTTTAACCCTGCCAATGCCTAAGCAACTTAATGTGCTACCGGGGATGTCGGCCCAAGTAAAAGTCAAACTGCCTGCCAGAACCGCTGATGCTCATCCTAAAATTCCTGCTGGTGCTGTGATTACTGAAAATGAAACTGACTTTGTTTTTATCTGGTCTCCAAAGGCGTTAACCCTTGAAAAAGTACCAGTAAAATTAAAAGGCAATCGCTTAGTCTCTGGCCTTGAAGATGGTGACTGGTTAGTCGTTGCTGGAGCATCTGAGCTTAAAGATGGCCAAGCTGCGGTGCAATGGATTAAAGAGCGAGGCTTATAAATATGAACAGTAATTTTATCTATAGCATGCTTAAAAGTGTTGGCCTGCTGCTGGCGGTTATGACTCTGAGTGGCTGTGACAAAAGCCCCGATATTGAGCCCAATGTTACTAGAGTTACGACTTACGCTTTACCGGTTGTAGATAACTCGGTGATCCGTGAGTTTAATGGTGTTGCTAGAGCGCAAGACTTAACTAACCTTTCTTTTCGTGTTGGCGGCCGTATCGCGCAAATTCCAGCGAGCAAAGGCAAAAAAGTCGAAAAGGGAGATTTACTGGCGATATTAGAAAAAACTGACTTTGAGATTGCTTTAAGCGATCGAAGGGCACGTATGGAGGTTAATTTTAAACAATCTGAACGTGGTAAACAGTTGGTGGCTAAGCAGTTAATGGCGCAATCTGATTATGATCAAATGAATGCCCAGTACTTAGTAGCAAAAGCCGAGGCAAGGCAAGCAGAGCTTAATCTGCAATACACTGAGCTAAGAGCGCCCTTCTCAGGGGTGATCAGTGATGTATTTTTAGAGTCTTTTGAAAACGTGCAGCCGGGCGTGCCAGTGGTAAGTATTCAAAAGATTGAGCGCATCGAAGTGGATGTACAAATTCCTGATATGTTGATTGCGGTGTCAAAGAAGGCTAAGGACAGAAGCGTAGGCGCATTGCTAGAGGTCAGTTTTGAAGCCTTTCCTAATGCCACATTTGATGGCCATTTACTGGAAGTTAACACCGAAAAAGATCCCGCAACTTCAACCTATATAGCCACGATAGCAGTAGATTTAGACCCTAAATATAAAGTGCTTGAAGGTATGCCTGCCAAGGTGAAAGTTGACTTAAGCCACCTTACTTACACCTACAACCGACAGTTCTTGGTGCCTATCGAAGCGGTGATTATGCAAGATGGCAGTGACATTGAAATACAAGACAGTGGTGTTTGGCTGTTTGATAAATCTGATCAATCTATCCAGTATCAGCACGTGACTTTAGGTGTGATCGTCGGCGACAGAATTGAAGTTATCGATGGGCTAAAAGATGGCCAAGTGATTATTCAAACGGGCGCTTCACGTTTAGTGGCTGGTCAAAAAGTACAAGTAGTAGGGGGAGTGTAGGCTGATGATTGTATTGTTAATAAACCCATTACTCACAATCGTTCCAGCTAACACAAAGGAAAGTGTCATATGAATATTGCAGGCTACTTTGTCAAAAACACCGTCATTAGCTGGATGTTTACCCTGATCTTATTGATCGGCGGCTTAATGTCATTTACCGGCCTTGGCCAATTAGAAGACCCACCATTTACCATTAAAGATGCGGTAGTTGTCACCCTGTACCCAGGGGCGACCTCAACGGAAGTTGAGGAAGAAGTGACCTACCCAATCGAAAAGGCCATTCAAGAATTGCCTTATATCGATACTCTCAAGTCATTAAGCACATCGGGAATGTCACAAATTACTGTGACCATGAAAAATAACTACGGCCCTGATGAGCTTCCACAAATTTGGGATGAGCTGCGCCGCAAAGTGAATGATATGTCGTCCAGCTTACCGCCAGGTGTTCAGGCCCCGATGGTCAATGATGACTTTGGTGATGTTTACGGGGTGATGCTAATGGTCAGCGGTAGCGACTACAGTTATCGCGATATTTTAGATTACGTCGATTACGTTAAACGTGAATTAGAGCTCGTGCCAGGTGTGGGTAAAGTGTCATTGGCAGGCAATCAACAAGAGCAAGTTTTCGTTGAAATGTCGCTCAACAAAGCTGCCAGTTCTAATATCGATCCATCTTTAGTGAGCAACCTGCTTAACTCACAAAATATGGTGTCTGATGCCGGTAACATTCAGGTTGCCGGTGACAACTTAAAAATCCGTACCAGTGGTGGCTTTAAGTCTGTTAGCGAGTTAGAAGGGCTGATTATTCCAGGCACCCAAGGCGATAAGCTTATTTACTTAAAAGATGTCGCCACAGTATCGCGGGGCTTTCAAAATATTCCCACCAATCTACTGACCTTTAATCAGCACAATGCGATCAACATTGGCATCGCATTTTCAACCGGGGTGAATGTGGTTGAAGTGGGTAAAGCCATTGACGCCAAGCTTGCCAGTATTGAAAGTGTCCGCCCAGCGGGCATGATGATTGAAACCATGTATAACCAGCCTAATGAAGTAGATGCTTCAGTGGGCAGCTTTGTATGGAACTTAATTGCCGCAGTAGTGATCGTAATCGGCGTGCTACTGGTCTTTATGGGCATTAAGTCAGGTATTTTAATTGGGTTAATTTTGTTCTTAACCTGTTTAGGCACCTTCATGTTGATGCTGCAAGCAGAGATTGAGCTGCAGCGAATATCCTTAGGGGCGTTAATTATTGCCTTAGGGATGCTGGTGGATAATGCCATTGTTATCGTTGAAGGCATATTAATCGGCAGGCAGCGGGGCCAAACGACTTTAGAAGCTGCTCAAAGCATTGTAAAACAAACCATGTGGCCATTACTTGGTGCGACAGTGATTGCTATTACTGCCTTTGCGCCAATCGGTTTATCACCTGATGCTACCGGTGAATTTGCGGGCTCTTTATTCTGGGTATTACTGTTTTCACTGTTTTTATCTTGGATTACTGCCATTACCATCACACCATTTTTTGCGCAGTTATTTTTTGGAAAAGATGCTGAAAAAGTGGAAGGTGAGCTTAAAGATCCCTACGGTGGTGCCTTTTTTGTGTTTTACAAAGTATTACTCGATTGGTGTATGAAGCATCGCTGGGTGAGTGTTATCGCCGTGGTGATGGCATTTTGTATTTCGATTTATGGCTTTGCTTACGTTAAGCAATCGTTTTTCCCGCCTTCTACCACGCCGATTTTCTTAGTGGATGCCTGGATGCCAGAAGGCACAGATATTCGTGAAACTCAGGGCATTGTCGAGGGCATGGAGTCCATCGCCATGGGGCTTGATAATGTTGAGTTTGTTGGCTCGAGCATAGGTAAAGGCTTTCCGCGTTTTCTACTGACTTACTCGCCAGAGAAAAACTACGCATCTTATGCGCAAATGGCTATTCGCACCGAAGATTTTGAGTCTCTTAGTGAGGTAATGACTGAATTTAGAAGGGCAGTCGAAGCTAAATACCCGCAGACGCAGTTTAAGTTTAAGCGCTTAGAAATCGGCCCTTCAACAGACGCTAAAATTGAAGCGCGTATTAGCGGTGCAGACCCTGATGTATTGCGAAGCATTGCAGCGCAAGTGATGGAGATATTCCAGGCCACACCGGCAACCGTTAACGTGCGTCATGACTGGCGTGAACGGGTGAAATACATTGCGCCTCGCTTTAATGAAACCCAAGCAAGACGTTTAGGTATCGTAAAAAGTGAAGTAGATGAAGCGATTAAGTTTTCGTTTACAGGGTTACAAATAGGGGTATACCGCGAAGGGACGACCTTATTGCCAATCATTGGCCGTTTACCAGAAGATGAGCGTATTGATATCGACTCACTTGAAAGTGTTCGTATTTGGAGCCCTGCGCTGTCTGCCTTTGTACCGCTGCAGCAAGTGGTTGATGGGTTTGAGGTTAAGTTTGAAGATCCCATTATTCAACGCCGGGATCGCAAACGTACCTTAACGGTATTTGCCGATACGGATTTTGAGTATGATATTTTACCGGCGCAATTGTTTGCCCAAATTAAGCCACAAATTGAAGCGCTAGAATTACCTGTGGGTTATGAGCTGCAGTGGGGCGGTGAGTTTGAATCATCCAATGATGCACAAGAGTCATTATTTGCCACCTTGCCACTGGGCTTTTTATTCATGTTCTTAATCACGGTATTCTTGTTTAACTCAGTGAGAAAACCATTAGTGATTTGGGCGTGTGTGCCGCTGGCCATTATTGGTATTACCTCAGGCTTATTGATTTTAGATAAACCCTTTAGCTTTATGGCGCTGCTGGGAATGTTAAGTTTATCGGGCATGCTACTTAAAAACGGTATTGTCTTGCTGGATCAAATTAACACTGAGATTAATGACGGCGTCGAAACCTTTGAAGCGGTATTTAACTCAACCGTTAGCCGTGTTAGACCCGTTTGTATGGCTGCTATCACCACCATTTTAGGGGTGCTACCGCTATTGACCGATGCCTTCTTTGAGTCATTAGCGGCGGTAGTGATGTTTGGTCTTGGGGTTGCAACCATATTGACATTAATCATAGTGCCGGTGTTTTACCTTATTTTCTTCAAGGTAAGTTATAGAAATTATAAAGAGTTTTAGTAAGCCAACTAGCTTGAAGTTAATCCTGTGGTAGTTGATTTTCTTTAAGCTGACTAATTAAGGTAAGTTAACTAAGCTATCAAGCACGTAAACTCGCATAATGGTTTGTTTATCGCTATAAATAGGAGAGTCAGCAGAGTTTACGTTGGCTCTTTTTTTATTTGATCTTTACTAGATGTATTCACGTATTGCGCATTGGTATACAAAAACAGTATCCGAAAACGCGTATTCAAAATGAGGCTTTCTATGTCAATTAGCCAAGCAATTATTAAAGTTACTAATTTACGTTTACGTACTTTCATCGGCTTTAACCCTGATGAACGAGAAAAGCAGCAAGATGTTGTTATTAATATTGAAATTCAGTACCCAGCCGATAAGTCTTTTCAAACTGATGATGTCGCTGATGCGCTGAACTACAAGATAATCACCAAGAAAGTGATCCAACATGTTGAAGAAGGTCGATTTTTATTACTGGAAAAATTAGTTGCTGATGTGCTGGCAATTTGCAGTGAGCATCCTTCCATTACCATGTCGCGGGTGACAATCGACAAACCACACGCATTACGTTTTGCCGACTCTGTTTCATTATCATTAGAGCAGCGAAAATAAAGTGAGTTTTAATTTGGCACGAGTTGCCATAAGGAAAACACATGATTTCTGAAGAAGCACGTAAAGTACAGCAAGTACTGATTGAGCGAGGTCTTGAAACCCCAGTCGTTGAAAATGACATGACTAACGAGCAAAAAGTGGCTCGCATTCAAGGATTGATGACAGAAGTTATCTCTACCCTTGGACTTGATTTAACCGATGACAGCTTATGTGAAACCCCTCATCGAATCGCCAAAATGTATGTTAATGAAATCTTCTCTGGGCTTGATTATAACCACTTCCCTAAAGTCACCCAAATTGACAATAAAATGGGCGTAGATGAAATGGTTAAAGTCAGTGATATTAGCGTGGTTAGTACCTGTGAACATCACTTTATTACCATCGATGGTGTTGCCAATGTTGCTTATGTGCCGGGGCGCAAAATTATTGGTTTATCTAAAATTAACCGCATAGTGAAATTTTTTGCCCAGCGACCTCAAGTACAAGAGCGACTCACCCAGCAAGTGCTGGTGGCACTGCAAACCTTGCTTGAAACCGACGATGTTGCCATTAGTATCAATGCCACCCATTACTGCGTTAAATCCCGAGGCATTATGGATACTCAATCCTATACCAAAACCTCCGCACTAGGCGGCTGCTTTAAAGCTAACCCTGCCTCAAGAGCTGAATTCTTTGCTAACAGCTAATCGGCTTTAGCTTGAATCATACTTTAAAGGTCATTAATTTCGAGTCAATGAGGCTATTATTAATTGCTTATGATTAATTGCAATGATAAACGACTGCATTAATGACCTTTTCTAACACTTCTTATTTTCAATAAAAATCATCATAAGAGAACTGCAATGAAGCAAACTATTTTCATTACTGGCGTCGGCAAACGTATTGGTTACGCCTTAGCAAAGGACTTTCTCGCTAAAGGCATGAAGGTCATCGGCACCTTTAGAACCCATTACCCCTCTATTGATGAATTAGCTGAATTAGGTGCCGACCTTTATCAATGTGATTTGTGCATTCCTGCTGAAATAGACGATATGTTAGCGCGCATTAATGACACCCATGACGAGCTTCATTGCATCATTCATAATGCATCTGACTGGCATAACGATAAAACCAAGCCGGGCATGACCTCAGCCGATATCATGAACCGAATGATGAATATTCACGTCAGTGCGCCTTATCAAATAAGCTTGGCTCTGGCCGACAAATTAATCGCTTCAGCAAGTGGCAATATTGGCAGTGCTAATATTATTCATATTACCGATTACGTGGCAGAAAAAGGCAGTAAAAAGCATATTGCCTATGCGGCCAGTAAAGCGGCAATGCACAATTTAACCCTGTCATTTGCGAGTAAACTTGCGCCTATGGTGAAAGTCAATTCCATTGCCCCTGCGATGATTTTGTTTAATGAAGGCGACGATGAGGCCTACAAAGCAAAAGCGCTAGCCAAAGCCATACTGCCTAAAGAGGCGGGTAACCCTGAGATCATTGAATTAGTTGATTACCTGACAAGCAGTCAATACGTCACTGGTCGCAGTTTTGCGGTGGATGGTGGCCGTCACTTAGCCTAACTGTGTTTGCTATTGAGTTTATATAGGGGAGCTACGGCTCCCTTTTTAATGGCTGAATATTTTAAATAGACATCTAGACGTCTTATTGTTAGTGTGGAGTACTACTGGTTTTTGGTTGTTTTTTATCCGGCTATTAATTCGAAAGTTTATCCGGCAAACAACTTTTTGGTAGATGGCCCAATTTGAATATCTTAAGGTAAAGGAAGGCATTATGACGGCAGAAAACATGAAACTGGAATCACTGGCATTACATTATGGCTACGAGTCGGAAGCGACCACCAAGGCCGCAGCAGTGCCGATTTACCAAACCACGTCTTACACCTTTGATGATACCCAGCATGGTGCCGATTTATTCGATTTAAAAGTGGCTGGTAACATCTATACCCGCATCATGAACCCAACCACTAACGTGCTTGAGCAGCGCTTAGCCGCCATCGAAGGTGGCATTGGTGCCTTGGCTGTCGCATCAGGTATGGCTGCCATCACCTATGCGATACAGGCGCTCACCCAAGTAGGCGATAATATTGTTAGCACTAGCCAGTTATATGGCGGTACTTATAACTTATTCGCCCATACATTGCCCCGCCAAGGGGTTGATGTACGCATGGCGGCCTATGATGACTTTGACGGCTTAGATGCGCTAATTGATGATAAAACCAAAGCGTTGTTTTGTGAGTCCATCGGCAATCCAGCGGGTAACGTGGTCGATTTACAACGCTTGGCCGACATTGCCCATAAGCATGGGGTGCCGTTAATTGTCGATAATACTGTGGCAACGCCAGTGTTATGCCGAGCTTTTGATCATGGCGCAGATATTGTGATCCACTCACTGACCAAATACATTGGCGGCCATGGCACCACTATTGGCGGGGTGATCATTGATTCAGGTAAATTTGATTGGGTCGCCAATAAAGACCGCTTTGCGATTTTAAATCAACCCGATCCGTCTTATCACGGCGTGGTGTACACCGAAGCCTTTGGCCCCGCTGCCTATATTGGCCGCTGCCGGGTCGTGCCCCTAAGAAACACCGGCGCAGCTTTATCACCCCAAAGTGCGTTCTTATTACTCCAAGGGCTTGAAACTTTAAGTCTGCGCATGGAACGCCATTGCAGTAATGCCCTAGCGTTAGCCGAGTATTTACAGCAACACCCTAATGTAAGCTGGGTAAACTACGCTGCGTTAGCTGATAGCCCATTTAACGCGACATGTAAAAAAATCACCGGCGGTAAAGCCTCAGGCATTATCAGTTTTGGTATAAAAGCAGCCGATGCACAGGCGGGTAAAGTGGCTGGTGGTAAATTTATTGATGCGCTGCAAATGGTGCTGCGATTAGTGAATATTGGCGATGCAAAGTCACTGGCTTGTCACCCTGCCAGTACCACCCATCGTCAGTTAGACAGCGCAGAATTAGCTAAAGCTGGGGTATCAGAAGATTTAGTACGTATTTCGGTGGGCATTGAGCACATCGATGACATTATTGCCGATATCAGCCAAGCGTTAGATAAAGCGGTGAGTTAACGCCAGTGTTTTAATGAGTTCTCAGCCTAATATTAAGCCCATCATGATATTGTCGTGATGGGCTTTTTTTGCATGTTAATTGCTGACATATTAATGGTTTATATACAGGATATGCGCCTTGTAGGGGTGATAATTATTGGTAGCGGCACATCCCAATATTCTACTGGGAGTTGGCTCACTTGCTGGCAGTCGTGGGCAAAGCCCACTGCTAATGGTTTCCCATCAATCACTTGGCACAAAGTGCGATCGTAATAGCCACCGCCCATGCCCATGCGATTGCCCTTGTCATCAAACGCAACCAGTGGAGTGACAATCATATCCAGTTTGTTTACTGGGATAATATCTTGCACCGACAACGCAGGCTCAGCGATACCATATTGATTGAATACCATTTTTGATTCGGCATGGTAATGCAAAAACAACAAGTTACCTTTGCTAAATGGGTGAATGCGAGGTAAGTAGGTTTTTACCCCGATGTGCCAAAGGGCTTCTATTAATTTTTGTGTTGCCAGTTCTCCGTCATGGCTGATGTACAGAGCCACTGTTTGGGCATTTTTTTGCTGTATTTCTGCCAGCATATGGCGGCAGGCAATTAACGAAAGCTGGTGCTGTTCTGCTTGGGTATAACTTTTACGTTCTTGACGAATATGCCGGCGAATAAAGTCACGGTTCATGCCTTGGCTATCAAATAAGGCGTAACGTTCTTGATCGCTCAATTCAAAACCTTGGTCTTGATGGCTCAGGTTATCAATATCAAGATGTTGATTATCATCTGCCACAATACTCAGGGTTTGATGCGCACCAATATGGTGTTTATTGCTTTGCGTTATGGTATTTGCAGACTTATTGATAGAAGAGAAATAAGTAATATTGATAGTTGGAGTGCGAGCTGGTGAAGGTTCGACCGAAATGGCATTGGTCATTAAGCGGGTCATACTCATTATTGGCGGTACTCCATACTTGCCATGTCTATTAAGGTTAGAGTACTGCGTTCGAGGGTATTTTAAAAGGGCGACTGGCTAAAATATCCCCCAGCCAGTCGCTTTATGGATAGTTATTTGTCCAGCTTTAAAGATTTAAGCAATACGGCGCAGTCGTATTCAGATACTGCGGTTTTGGCCTTTATCCAGAATCGTCTGCGGGTGGTGATAATCCCTGTTGCAACCGCTAATACTGCTATCTCAATATAAATAAACGGCATATATTGAATAGCCGGTTCCAGTGCAGCGCCTAAGTATCGCGAGTAATTCGAATAGTGCTCTGGTATAAATTGCACTTGAGAGCTTACGGTTTCTAAGCCGAATTGGAGCGCTGCGACGCCAGCTACAGCAGCCAAACCTGCCAGTATTTTGAAGTACCACTTTTTAGGCCCAAAAAAGCCCGCAAAAACCAAATATAAACTCAGCAGTAACCCGCCACCCACTAACATGTTGGTGGGGAGCAAAGGGTAATGGCTAAGGGTGAACAGGATAGCAACAAGATTCAGTAAAAAGTACGATATTACATAGCCAGAAAGTACAGTTAACCCTAGCCGTTTGGGCTGACTAATTTGCTTCCAATACAGTTTAGGAATAGCGACATATAATCCCCAAAACCATGCAAGGGCGATAGGGTAGTTTGACCAAGTGGGGAGTCCATAAAGGCCGAATCTCGCTAACAGTAAATCAATAAAAAATTGATAATGACTTAGCAGCCCCGAGCGATACTCAGCATCATAAATCATTTCAGGTGCTAGCATGGCAAAACACATAGCTACCATAGCTAAAATTAGTCCCCAATTGACAACGCCTTTGACCAACTGCCATGCAAAACCCTGATTGTTATCTTTTTTAAGTTGAGATACCAAGCTTTGGTAGTTGCTGATGACCGCCTCTTTGATATCTTTTGATACCCAGTTTTCAGTCAGTAAGGCAATTTTTGTTTTGGTTTCATGGGCTTCAATAATATTTTTAATGGCCGGAATCGCTAAGGCTTTCTTATCATCGTCTTTGTCTCCGGCGGCTAACTTTTTGGCATTTTTCCACACTGCTGGGTCATATACGCCACCGGCATTGTGAGTCACATTGTTGGTACCTGCAAAGCACAGGGTGGTATCGGTGTTATCTATGGTCGCGGTATATTGTAGGGTCGGTAGGTTGGCAGTAAAACCATAGATGAACGTACAGCCATTTAGGGCTTCAGTAACGTCAATTTCATTCACGTCACTGATGTTGTTAATAATATTAAAGCCCGCATTGGTAACGTAATCTGTTATCCACTGGTGATAATCGGGGCTGTTGATAAACCATTTAGTTGATCGTTTTGCATCGCCATCAATGGTGTAGCTGTAATATAAATATCCGCCGCCATCACAAGTTTTACAGGTGACTTGACCTGAGCCATTACAGGTGTAACAGGTTTTTGTCCCGCTGCCATAACATGATGAACACGACTCTGTGGTGTAAACGGTGCGGTTATTGTGATCTTGCCTAGTCACATGATGACGGCCGCTGCCGCTACAAGATGTACATGATGTTGAGCCATTGCCATTACACGATGAGCATGAACATTTGCCGCGGCCATTACAGATATGGCAAATATCTTCACCCACATAACTATCAGGTGCTGAACCTAGATTGGTATCTTTAATGATAAAGTTTTTGGCGACATCAGCGGTTAAGATTTTTTTAAAGGTCTCATTAAAAAATCCATTTTGACCACTGACATACTCTTTGGCTTTATTGTGGGCACAATCACACGCTTGCGATGAGCTTCCTGACTGTATGCCTGATGGACAATAGCCACCGTGTTCGTGTTTGGTTACCCCAATTTCAATTGTCCAACCAAAATGAAATTTAACATTGGTGGTTTTGGCGCTTTCATCACTTAATACCACAGGGACATTTACCCCCGTTAGCTCTTTACCGTTTGAGCGGATAAAATCTTGAAATTGTTCTAATTTACTCACGTAATATGTCCTGTTAATCAATGCGTGAAAGACTAAAAATTATGTTATCAGTTAACCTTAACTATGCTGTTAAAGCTTAATATTGAAAGTGGTCTCATCATTTTTGAGGTAGACCCACTGCCGCACCGAGTTATGGCCTGGAGCGCTGACTTTAATGTCGTAACCACCGGCAGGCAGTTTCATTCCCGCTTGGTATTTGGGCTTTATATTCATCACTGCCACCTTGGCATTGTTAACATTGGTTTTAATGGTTAAAGGTAAAAGCGGCGCATGTGCTTGCGCTGACTGCGATGGTTTTTTTGTGACAGTTAATGGCGACATAATCGCTTGATCAAAGCGGTGAATTGGCTCACTGATGGCATCAAATCCCTGGGTGATAAACAGGCTTTGATCAATGGCTGTGCCAATTGGTTGCACCATAGGCTGAGTGACCAATAGCCACTTAAGCGCATAAGAAATGCTGGCAGAGTCATTTTTTTTCATTTGCTCAAAAAAGTAGTGCAGCGCTGAGCCATTAGCGGTGTAATGATTACCGCCTAGCGACAGTGGCACCACAAAAATAGCCACTAATATCCCCGCTGAAATAGCCGGTTTTATATAGGGCTTTGTAGGGCGGGCCTCGGCGTTTGAGGCGCGCTTTGCTTGTACTAACTCAAATGCTTTCATGGGTAGCTTTAACACGGTTAGCAACACCAACGCCAAGCTAATTGACATGGAAATAGGCGGAATAATCGTTGCTCTTAGGGCTGACTTACCGCTTGATTCAAATGCGCCGCCGTCAGCAAACTCAGCTTGCTGAGCTTCAAGTACATTAAGATACTCGGTGGTTTTGCGCTGAATATTAGGCTCAATGATGCGCTGCTTAAACTCACGATTATTCCAATCAGCAAGGGTTGGGTTCACATACAGTTCTGCCATTTTAGCTGCTATGCGGCGCTGAATATCGCCCTGTTGCTGAAACTGCTGCCAGCTTAAATTAGGCGGCATATCATTGCCTTGCTTCTTCATGGCTGCACGCCATTTGGCATCCGCTTGTTGGCGCACTTTTTTACTGACAGCATTATCAAAACTCACTCTGTCAGCCATAACCCAAGTGCTTGGTAACATTAGGCCTTTTTGTTTTAATCTGGCGTTGACTTTAGCACTGGTTATTTCATGGTGCCTGAACTCATGTATGCTTGATATCCCTAATGGATAACCGCCAGATTCTTTGACAAAATCTGGCTCCATTTTTACCATCAGCACGCTTTTGTAATGATTTACATCGTTAGTGAATATCATTCTATGATCTTTAAAACCGGCATCGCCGCCCATAGCAGCATCAACGGCTTGCATTGCGGTAAATAGGCCTAAGGTCATTACCCCGCTAATAATTGAATTACCGACATTTTCCGAGGTCGAAATCTCTTCTCGCTTTAGCCAATCATCAGGGGGAATATAGCCAATACCGTATTTGGCGATTTCTTGGTCATAACCGGTTTGTAAACGCTCGAAACAGCGATCGCGACTGCTGCCTTTTTTCATGTCGGCGCATTTATTACGACGCTCAAAATAGTCATACACCTTTGGGGCGATTTGTTGGGCACGGGACTCCACGCGGGCTTCGTAAGCATCAGTCCCTTTTTGGTATTTTTCCCAGCCTTGTTTAACTTGGTTTTGGGTGTCTAGCCAATATTCATTGGAACGCTCTGGCGAGCTGGCCAGTGCTTGGTTGTAATCATTAGAACCTTGAGCGTACTCTTTATAGCTATCTTGTAGGCGCAGGCGAAAACTATCGTAGTCGCTATAGTGCAGATCGAAATTCGACATGGCGCGGTCACGGACAAATTTTTCCATGATGGCCCGTTTTTGCTGTTCTAAATCATCGACCAGCTTATCATCGGCATACACAAGGCCGCCAAATACAGACAGAAAGGTTTTTTCGGTGGCGTTATGTTCACTATCGGGATCGTAATGGATCCCTTCAAATTGAATAGACTTTTCAATAAGCGCGCTGCGTAGAACCTGTGATAAGTAAGCTTGTTGGCGCTCCTGTGGGCTTGATGTATCAATAATAAAATGATCCACTAACCACTTTTGACCAAAGAAAACTGTTGGCCACACTATCAGTGCAATCAGTGCAAAATACCCCAATGCCCGCGACACTTTGGCAACGCGGCGGCCCTTTAGTAATAAGTCTGCTAGCAGCAGCGTCACCCCTATACCACTGATGGTGCGACCAAATAACTCAATGGCGTGCAATTCATCTTCGCTGGCATTACGGCCACCGGCGACATCGGTTAAGGCGGCATTAAAAACGGCTTCAGGAAATAAATACACCACTGAGCAAATGAACATCAGTAGCATCCACCAAAAGGGTTTGCCCATTTGGGTTATTTGCGCTTCACGTTGCTGCTGATGCTTGGCTTTAGCCTGCGCTGAATGCTGCTTTGATTTAACCTTATTTAACGCTTGCTCAGCCGCTTGCATTTTTTGTTGTGTCGGGGCGCTATTGAGTAGATCGGTAGCAAAGGGGCTATGATTGTTATTGGTCATTGTTATTAATCATTGTTGTTATCGGTCTAGTTCTAGTTCTAGTTC
>NZ_MCVI01000008.1:0-1822 GCF_002873135.1 Shewanella sp. 10N.286.48.A6 | reverse complement strand
CTAGTTCTAGTTCTAGTTCTCGTTTCAGTTTTAGTTATTTAGCATTGCTGCTTGGCAAGGTTAAGATGATGCTGTCACCTGTATGGGTATCAATTTTTTCATCGGTGATAGTGGGAAAACCATGCTCCAATAACGGCGTAGGCGTGCTGGCTGGCACCACTTTAGCTTTCGCGCTATAGATGGATTTAAGGCCGGAGGTTAATGATAAATAGTAACCTTCATGCTGGTAGCCGAGCATTTCTTTAAAGCGATCAAAGTCAGCATCTACTGGCAGTGAGACAATGTATTGACCTAAATCTGTCACTGCTTGATAGCGCTGCGCTGGCACGGCGGCATTAAACAACTGCTGACAGATCTTGTAAGGCGTGGCATCGACAATGACACCATCAGGCAGATTATTTTTACTCAGTTTGAGCAACTGTGACTGATGATAATCCGTGCCATTAAGTGAATAGCTATACACTTTCATTCCTAGTCGCTGAGCGCGTTGTTTTACCCCAGAGTTTTGCATGTAGCTGCGAATATCAAGGTGGATCCCTGAGTTGTAACCCAGTTTTGCTCTTAGCTTTTTGAGTGCATCAGTGCTGGTGTGATCTTGATAACGGGAGCGATATCGTTTGGTACCATAATTGCTAGCGCGCTCAATATTAGTGTGATTTTCTAGATAGTAAGCATCGTTACTTGCGCCTTTGCGTAAGTCGCTGCGCAAGATATCAATGCTGGTAGGGTGACCACCTTGGACAAAGCCCAAGTAAACAATAGGGTTTATGCCTCGCAATTTCACTAAGGTATCTTGCTCAGACGATGAGAAGTAATAGCCTTCGTGGCCGACGTACTTTCTGAGCATATTATCTAGCTCAAGCAATTTTTGGCCATTGGCTTTTGACTTTATTTCTACATTTAATTTTTGATTTGGCAGTCGCTGGGCGGCGAATATTTTAAAGGACTCTTTAGCGGTGATCGGCCGCTCATTGAGTAGATTGTTATTATGCTTGTCCCGCAGTTTTAGCCGTTTAAACTCTTTAAGGTTCATGCGCTCCAGTTTGAAACGCTCACCGGTGTAATGCACAGTGGCGCGGCCAGTTTGGCTGTCATGGTGATTTACCCAAGTGCCATCGCCCAGCAACATGACATCAATTTCAACACTGTTGAAGTTATCGTTAAGTGCGGCAGAAATTGCATTGTAACTGCTTTCAGGCTGGCGAAAATCACCACGATGGGCTGAAATATCAATTTGGCATTGCGCTGTTGATAGCATCTTAATATTGCCGTTACTGGCAAGATATAAATTACGATCGCCTAAGGCCAATTGAGTATCGACAATATCTTTGCCGTGAGTTGCAGCATCATAGGGCAAGTGGCTCAGTTTTTTAGGGGTGACATGCACAGTTTTCACTGGCTCTGGAGTCGATTTACAAGCTGAAAGAATGAAAAATGAGCTAAAAAGAATAGAATAAAGTAGTAGGGTACTTAACTGGCGGCTTGGCATAACTCATTATATAAATTGGCTAATTTTGCTATTTTATACCGTAATCTAAAGGTTAAGACAATAATAACCATAACTTTAACAAGTGTGTCAGCCCCGAAGAAGTTTTTGATTCACTTTACTGAGGCTTTAGTTGGTTTTGATACATTTTTTGTAGGAGCGTTAGGGCCTGTTTGGCGAATGATTGACAACTCATTATAAGTTTTAGCCATAAAAAACACCGTGAAGATGTTGTTTAAAAATGAGTGACTTTGCCAAAATATCGAGCTTGTGATTGAGAAGGGCTTGGATGGTTAAGGGCTTGGATGGTTAAGGTCTTGGACGATTAAGGGCTTG
>NZ_MCVI01000007.1:960-1085 GCF_002873135.1 Shewanella sp. 10N.286.48.A6 | reverse complement strand
GTCAGGGATTTTTTCGTTTAGGATTTTAAAATAAATAAGTCCTATTTGGTGTTAGGTTTAGTTAATAGCCTACTCGAAATCAGTGTGGACGACATGGCCATGTGAAAGTAGGGTGCAATGTCTGT
>NZ_MCVI01000007.1:0-177 GCF_002873135.1 Shewanella sp. 10N.286.48.A6 | reverse complement strand
TTTATAAAGCAACGCTTTATGCAGACATGGAGCGCGGAGGATTTATCCGCAGCAGAACATCGCCAAGCGCCTAATACGAATAAACCCTATTTGGTGTTATGTTTAGTAAAACTTGCTGGTAATCAGTGTGGACGACATGCCTATGTGAAATGGGGTAGTAACCCTCCCTTAAAATCA
>NZ_MCVI01000006.1 GCF_002873135.1 Shewanella sp. 10N.286.48.A6 | reverse complement strand
AGCTCAGTTGCTTGTTCAAAGCAGACAGTTGGCTTTTGTTCCAATCAAGACGTTAGTGTTGATAAAACCAAGATGGGTCGTTAGCTCAGTTGCTTGTTCAAAACAGACAGTTGGCTTTTGTTCCAATCAAGACATTAGTGTTGATAAAACCAAGATGGGTCGTTAGCTCAGTTGGTAGAGCAGTTGGCTTTTAACCAATTGGTCGAAGGTTCGAATCCTTCACGACCCACCACTTTTTGAAAGTGAGATTGCCAGTT
>NZ_MCVI01000005.1 GCF_002873135.1 Shewanella sp. 10N.286.48.A6 | reverse complement strand
ACTGCATGTAAATGGGGCTATAGCTCAGCTGGGAGAGCGCCTGCCTTGCACGCAGGAGGTCTGCGGTTCGATCCCGCATAGCTCCACCATTTACATCTTCTCAATAAGTTGAGTCGACATATGCAATTAAGAGATGCCAAAGATAATCTAACCATTATCTTTGGCTTTTTTTAGCCCGTTCTTTAACAATTTGGAAAGCTGATAGTATTTAATACGATGATGTCTGTCGTTGTATTAATTACAAATCGTATTATTGGGAAATTAATCCTTTTCTGATAATACATTGAGT
>NZ_MCVI01000004.1 GCF_002873135.1 Shewanella sp. 10N.286.48.A6 | reverse complement strand
CCGTTATCTTTTTGAGCATCAGACTGAATTGATTTAAGTCTTCTGGTGTTTTAATGCTTTTAGCAGCTTCTTTAGCAAAAGCTTCAATATCTTTTTTGTTCATGAGTATCTGCCTATCCTTGACTCTCTATAGAGTACGTGTTGATAAGCAGTTACACAAAATTAGTTACAGTCTCGCTACTTCAGAGAAAAAATAGCCTTACAACGATTAATCGGGCTCGATAATTTCCCAAAACTACTTCATTTCGACGATGAAAATACCACGCTGACCATGAGTCGTTTAAAAGGTACTGCACCAGAAACCTTATCAGTGAAACAAATTATCCTGTTACGGGAAATGGTTGCCAATATGCTCGCTCAAGGTGTCGCGCGCCATGCAATGCCTGTGCGAGATTTATTAGCAGACAGTGATGAGAACCTGGGCATGGTTGATTTCGAAAGAATTACATTTCGAAGCTTTGAATGGTCGCCAATTTGGTTGATTGCCAAAAAGGTCAGTCATTACCATTTATATCGTTTAATACGAACTTATCAGCCGCAACAATTAACTGAACAAGAATATGCTTTTCTTGCAAAAACTGACACTATTCGTGATTATCTAATGAAGCTAAAACCATTAAAATTAAAACTAAAAAACATGTTTAAAAACCGCAGTAATAAGTAAGTATTAACTTGCCCCGTGATATAGCGATTTATGCCAAGCTTTAGGTTTAATAATAGCGTGTCAGCAATAGAGGAGTCATCATGTCAGGTATTACAGAGTTAAATGCACTATTAAAGTCGATGGAGCCACAACTGCTGCCATCAGAATTTGTGTTCTGTACGGTTTCAGGCGCGTTAGTTGATTATATTTCCCTTGATCCTGTCGCCACATTTTGTGAAGCAGAAGGATTAACGCTAGTGTTGGATAAAACTGCCGCCCAACAAGCTGGTTTAGGGTTTGAAGGCTCATTTCGCCAAATAACCTTAACAGTGCATTCAAGTCTTGAAGCTGTAGGGTTAACCGCGGCGGTATCTGCCAAATTAACGGCTTATGGTATTAGTGCTAACGTCATTGCGGCTTATTATCACGATCATATCTTTGTTCCATCAGCTAAGGCCGAGTTGGCTCTTTTAGCCTTAAAAGAGTTTAACGCAGTCACTTAAAGCAATTCTATCAACTTGCTTTAAGTGAGTTGGCCATCGCTACTATATTTAACTTAGCGTAGTATTAAACTGCCTTGATACGATTCAACAAACTGCAGCTAAAGTTGCAATTCCTAATCTAGGTGTTAATGTTATTTTTAAATCTTTGATTGGTATGGATCATAGCTTGAATTGTGATAATTCGAGCTTTGTTTAAAATGGATAAAGGCTGAGAAGACATCTTGCTTCGACGTTTTATAGCTTATATTTAACTAAAGGATTAAGCTAATAATGATAGGTAAACACAATAAAATGTCAGGGAATGACTATTTTCTTTTCTTTTTAGAAAGCAGCTCAGATTTTATTTATTTTAAAGACAGTGATTTTCGATTTACCTATGCCAGCAGACCTTTTCTGGATCTTCTGCAAATAAAAAACCTTGAAGATATTATCGGAAAATCAGACTTTGATCTTTTTGATGAGGATCATGCCGCTCATTATCGACAGGTTGATAAAGACATATTAGCGGGTAAAGTTATTGATTCATTGCAAGAAACTTATTTTGATCAACATGGGAAGCTGTGCTGGATAAGCACCAGCAAAACCCCGATTTTTAATGATTCTAACGAAATAATAGGCATGTTTGGGATTAGCCGAGATATCACCCGAATAAAAGAATTAGAAGCGGAAACAACCAAGCTTGCCCAAACTGATAATTTAACCGGATTATGCAACCGTAACAGCTTTTTACAGCAGTCAAGATATACACTCAACCTTGCTCAGCGTAGCGGGAGCCATGCTTATTTATTCTTTATTGATGTAGATAGGTTTAAAGGCATTAATGACACCTATGGTCACCCATGTGGCGATGCTATTTTAAAAGAGATAGCGAGTCGCTTACAGCTTTCATGTCGAAAATCAGATTGTATTGCACGATATGGCGGTGATGAATTTTTAATATTGGTGACCGAAAATGATAGTTTAGGCATCCAAACTTTAGCTCGCAAAATTCATGAACTCAACAGTGAAACAATTACATACGAACAAACTACTTTTAATCTGTCATGCAGTATTGGGGTAGCCAAATTCCCAACAGATGCAGAAAATGCAGAAGGTTTAATAAAAGTTGCAGATGATTTGATGTATGAAGCTAAGAAATTAGGAAAAAATCGAACAGTGTTTTCACCTCAAATCGTCTTTACTTCAAATGATAACTAATGGGACGGTAAAGTCATTGGCTAGTCCTACCTTGTGCCTTGCTGGGTTAATGTGGCAAAAATGCAACGCAGTAATTAAAGTCGCTGTGATTTTTATATGAAGTCTCTATATCAGCAATTCATGCTATGACTGTTATAGCCTGCCATCGCTTAACTCAGCGCTTAATTGACCTGATCCATTAACTGCTCCATGCTATTGCCAATTAATTTAAAAGCCCTATTACAGCAATCTAATTATTCAATCTGCTGATGTTGTTAAATTTGACTACACTAAATAAGTGAACCGACAAATAGCAGTCACTGACGATCTCATTTTAGCCTGTTGAATTTAATGAATTAAGCTTCAGTGGTTCGGTCAAGCGTAAGCGCATAAAAACGATTTAAGGGGTAAATATTATGGATTCAATAAAAATATCTGATATTTTTATTGAATCCATAATATTTACCCCTTAAATCGTTTTTATGCGC
>NZ_MCVI01000003.1 GCF_002873135.1 Shewanella sp. 10N.286.48.A6 | reverse complement strand
ACAGAATCTGTTACACCCTCCTTCAGTGTGGCTAGTTGTTTTTTTAGTTTCACTAGTTAGTTCGTGGATGGTTTTCAATATCTATCAATTAAATCCAGAACTCCTTAATCATATCCCATATGATGTAGACTTAATTGTAACAACGTACTCAGTTCCCCTCACTACTCTTTCTTTAATAGTACCTTTAGTTGGTTTAATTGCTCTGAATCATCGTTCAGAGCAAACAAACCAGCAGATAAAAACCTCTTTAAAACAGACTCAGATGACTCTTGAACAGAATTTATTCACAAATTATTTCAAGCACAAAGAAGAGTTTCATCATTTCTGTGAGAAATTAGAAAATGACTATCCTGGATACAAGTCCTACACACAACTTTGGATGTACGATCATATCTTTCCGAATTCTAGAAATGGGGATTATAAGCCTGTAACTTTAAAAGCAATAGGGGCTAAAAAGCCCTTGAACGACTTTATGACAACAATAAGAAATCATAAGATGACAGGTGTAACTGCTCCTGAGTTAAGAGAACAACTGGATGTTATTAAGAGTATATTTAATAGTGTTATGCCGATTTCTGAGGATATGATTGATGTAAGATTTGAAAAGGATCAATCATTTACGCGTTTCAGAGCTATTGAACTGATTTCTTATGTCCATAAACTAGTACAAAAATTTTGTATACTAGGATCGTTTGAAGAAAGGCACAAGGATGTTTTTGGCTTTGAATTAATGGAACGTTTGTATGACATAACTCAATTCCAATTGGCAAGTGGTCGCGAAAAGGAGCAAGAGGAATTTGTCCTATTAATTGAAGATGTTACTACTTTATTGGAGTTTAATTAAAAACAGAGAAAAATTGGAATCAGCATAAACTTACTCAAATAGCCCCCATTATTAAAGCATTTACTAATCCTGTTGTAGTCCCTCTGATACATGTAACGTCTGTTGATTATCAATAATAATCGCTTCGTATTCTGGTAGTTGGTTAATCAGCGCCATGCCTTCTTGTAAGCCTTTTACAAATACGGCTGTTGATAGGGCATCAACGTAAGTTGAGTTTTTACCAATGATGGATACGCTGACCACTTTTCTGGCCGAGTCGCCGGTTTTAGGATTAATGATGTGGTGGTAGCGCACGCCATCTTCGATGAAGTAACGCTCGTAATCACCTGATGTTGAAATTGACTCGTTAGCCAGTGGTAATTGCACCGCTGTTTTTTCAGCGGCTCTAGGATGCTTAATACCGACAAACCATGGGCGGCCGCGTCTGTCACCGAGCAGTCCTGTATCACCACCTGCGCTGACTAAGGCGTGCTTAATACCTGCAGCTTGTAAAATGGCTAAGCATTGCTTAACGGCATGTCCTTTAGCTATTCCGCCTAAATCAATCCGTACATCTTGGTTTTTAAAACGAACACTAGATTGTGATTTGTCTAAGGTTACTGCGCGGTAATCTATAGCTTCGAGGGCTTGGTTTATCTCGGGTTTCGCTGGCTTTTGTCCTTGGCGGTAATCGTATTGATAACCAATTGAGGCGTAAGTGATATCAAATGTACCGTTTGTCAGCTCAGCAATCTTGTGTGAATCAAGCAGCAAATCAAACAGTTCTTGATTAATGACAACTGCCTCTTTCCCTGCCAGTTGGTTGATTTTGCTTAATTCGCTGTCTGCTTTATAAGGACTCATTAATCGGTCGATGCGATGCATTTCTTGTTCGACAGCGATGATGAGGTTATCTGCAGTTTGTTTTTCATTTGACTCTGTATTCTTCTCTGCTTCTGAAAGCCAAAATTCAACATGAGCTTGGGTCCCCATGACTTCAAAGCTCTTTTGATGCCACTGCGCAGTGACTTGAGTGGATAAGATTAGGCCAACAAAACACAGTGAGATTAATGAGAAAGGCTTAAACATGGGTAATGACTTATTGTTGAATTATTTTTATAGCCAATAGGGTACTGAGTTATGGGTTATTAATCTAGATTGATTTATGCCAAATAACAGCCAATAAAAAACGCACTCGATTGAGTGCGCTTTTTCGATGTCGGTGCTAAGTCGAAGACCTAACTCAAAGACCTAAGCCAGATACCTTAAGTCAGCGACTAATTCAAATAATTGATTAGTGACGGAACATCGCAGAAATAGACTCTTCATTGCTAACACGACGGATCGCTTCAGCAAGTACTGCTGACATTGTTAGCTGAGTTACCTTTTCAAGTTTAGCGATCTCAGGGCTTAATGGCACAGTATCGGTAACGATAACTTCATCGATAACTGATTCAGCGATATTTTTCGCAGCATTGCCAGAAAATACCGGGTGAGTTGCATAAGCGAATACACGGTTAGCACCATGTTCTTTTAACGCTTCTGCCGCTTTACATAAAGTACCACCAGTATCGATCATGTCATCAACAATAATACAGTCACGGCCTTGAACATCACCAATGATATGCATTACTTGAGCTACGTTCGCTTGTGGGCGACGCTTATCGATAATTGCTAAGTCAGAATCATCAAGTAGTTTAGCTACAGCGCGAGCACGTACTACACCACCAATGTCTGGAGAAACAACAACTGGGTTATCAAGTTGCTTGCCTAACATATCTTCTAGCAGTACTGGGCTACCGAAAACGTTATCAACAGGCACATCAAAGAAACCTTGAATTTGCTCAGCGTGAAGATCGCAAGTTAATACGCGGTCAACCCCAACACTTGATAAGAAGTCTGCAACAACTTTAGCAGTAATAGGTACACGAGCACTACGAACACGACGATCTTGACGAGCGTAACCGAAGTATGGAATTACTGCGGTAATACGACCAGCAGATGCACGGCGAAGCGCATCAACCATAACGATAAGTTCCATTAGGTTGTCGTTGGTCGGTGCACAAGTCGATTGGATGATGAATACATCAGCACCACGTACGTTCTCATTGATTTGAACACTGATTTCACCGTCGCTGAAACGGCCTACTACTGCATCGCCAAGTTTGCAAAATAAACGGTCGGCTATTTTTTTGGCTAGTTTAGGGGTAGCGTTACCAGCAAAGAGCTTGATATCGGGCACTTTATGAACCTCAGGTGTTGGCTTTAAGTTAGTGGCTAAAAATGTGACTTAAGGATGTTGTCATCAATAAGCAAAAAACATTTCTAGAAGGTATTTGTTAATCTTGGTTTAAACGTGTCATCAAAGGTGACAGGTTTAAGCCTTTAGCAACAAAGCCGCTCATGGTCGTTGGCAGGCGTGCCAACGCGTCTAGCGCCGATTGTTGCTGTTCGAATTCACCGAAGACGCATGCGCCAGTTCCGGTCATTCTTGACGGCGCATATTCTACCAGCCAGCTTAAGGCATTGGCAACTTGGGGGTGCTTTTCTGTGACAAGCTTTTGGCAATCATTTGACCAATTTTGCTGCATTAAAGTATCGATTGCTAATTTAGGTGTATCGCGAGTTAAGTCTGGCGCTTGGAAAATTGCTTGGGTTGACACATGGACTTCAGGCACTATGACTAGGTAGTACAACTCTGCTGGTTGCACTGCAATAAGCTGTTCACCAACACCTTCAGCGAAAGCAGCAAAACCATTAATAAAAACAGGGACATCCGCGCCAAGTTCTAGGCCGATTTTTGCTAGGGTTGCATGGGGTAAATCAAGCCCCCACAACTTATTTAATGCCACTAATGTGGTGGCCGCATCAGATGAACCACCACCTAAACCGCCACCCATAGGCAAGTTTTTACGTAACCAAATTTGTGCGCCGCCCTGATAATTGCAATATTCTTGTAAAGATTTTGCGGCCTTTAGAATTAAGTTATCTTTTTCTGCGACAACTTTTGATAATTCTGAATGCAAGCTTATTTGTTTCGACTCAGTCGTCTGAAAATCTAAATAGTCACATTGGTCAATAAACTGAAACAGGGTTTGAAGCTCGTGGTAACCATCGGCTCGTTGGCCGGTAATATGCAAAAATAAATTGAGCTTTGCAGGAGCTGGCCATTCAGTGGAGATTGCCAAATTGTCTTTATTTGTTGTCATGTAAAAGCCATTCAAGTGGTTTTGTCATTTTGAGTCGAAGTGCCTATATAAGTACTTATATAACAGCGCATCATCAATAGCCGATAAACCAATATCGATTAGTTATTGGTTTGTGCTAGATTGGTTGTTAGCGCTTGCCATTGATTTATCTGTATTTTTATTTGTACATCAGCGCGATTGATTTGCAGTAATCTGGGCAGCTTAGCACCGCTTTGTTGCTGATAACTCATAAAGCTTACCAGCCAATCCCCGCCATTATCAGCACTGCTAAAACGTTTGATGCTGCCATCTGGATTATATTCTAGCACTTCATCATCAGGGGCGACTTGACCTGTGATCCAAAGCGGTAATTTATTAATGGGAATGGTCATGCCGCTGACGCGGTAGATTAGCCGCTCAGGGTTGTTGTCTGTGTAAGTTTTATCTTGAATGTCTAAACTGGCTAGGCCATTTTCAGACTTAAGTGACAATACAGTTGTGCCAATCATGGTGGTAAGGGTCAATTCATCGCGATCATATTGGCTGCTTTGATCGTGCAACCAAAATAAGTTGGTGCTAAATTTATCGCTGCTAGAACGAAAAGCCAGTTTACCTTGTAATTCCCATGCTTGGGCGTCACTGGGGTGCTTTACCTGTGTTTCTGAAAGCGTGTGCGGCGGACGAATAGAACAAGCCGTTAACAATAAACAGCTCATTAACAGTAAGTGTTTTAGGTAAGTTGTTAAAATTCGCAAAGGGACTCACTGGGATAAAAAAGCGATAAGGCATGATACTGGGCAATAAGCTGATTGTAAAAATGCTTTTATAAATAAAACTGATTTGATTAATTATTACTCCTATACTAGACAATATTAGCTAATGTAGATATACATAGCCCTGTTTTTCTTGGTGTATTTTGTCAAATGATGGATGATTTTGTTAACAAGATAGAATTATTAGAAAAAAAATAGATAATTATTCCGTTTTGTTAAGCCAATTGTGTTTTTAGTTTTACCAATTAAGTAGAATGACCTAATTAATGATCCTGCGAAGAACTTAAAACGAGTCACATGAGCCTAGTAGCAATCGGAATAAATCATAAAACCGCCACGGTCGATCTTCGAGAGAAAGTCGCCTTTTCACCGGATAAGATTCACGATGCGATGAAGAGTCTAGCTAGTCGAACTAGCTCGGGTGAATCCGTGATCGTGTCAACCTGTAACCGTACAGAACTTTATTGCAACAACGGCACTAAAGAAGACATAATCGAATGGCTAGAGGATTATCACAATCTTAGTCATGATGATCTCATGCCTTGTATTTATAGCTATGAGGATCAGGAATGCGTTAAACACTTAATGCGCGTGTCTTCAGGTCTAGATTCTCTAGTATTAGGTGAGCCACAAATTCTTGGGCAAGTTAAACAAGCCTTTGCGAAAGCTAAAGAGGCAGGCACAACGGCAGTTACTATTGACCGTTTGTTTCAAAACACCTTTTCAGTGGCTAAAAAAGTGCGTACTGAAACCGAAATTGGCGCCGCCGCGGTGTCAGTGGCGTTTGCCGCTGTCAGCATGGCCAAACATATTTTCTCATCACTAAGTACCACCAATGTATTATTGATTGGCGCTGGAGAAACCATTGAATTAGTTGCCAAGCATTTAAAAGACAATGAGGTTGCCGGTATTGTGGTGGCTAACCGAACGGTTGAGCGTGCACAGGCGATGTGTGAAGAGTTTGATGCAACGGCAATTACGTTGCAACAAATACCAGACTATCTACCTAAAGCCGATATCGTGATATCCTCTACCGCCAGTCCATTGCCTATATTAGGTAAGGGCATGGTCGAAAAGGCACTGAAACAACGTCGTCATCAACCCATGCTATTGGTTGATATTGCAGTTCCTCGTGATATAGAAGCAGAAGTTGGCGAATTAGACGATGCTTTCCTTTATACTGTGGACGATTTACACAGCATCATTGAACAGAACATGGCTTCACGTAAAGAAGCCGCCGAGCAGGCAGAAGTAATTGCCGATGAACAATCTCATATCTTTATGGAATGGGTGCGTTCGTTAGAGTCTGTAGACAGTATTCGAGAATACCGAAGCCAAAGTTTGGCAATTAAAGATGAATTAGTAGAGCGCGCCTTGAACAAATTAACTCAAGGTGGTGACAATGAACAAGTGATTTTAGAGCTAGCCAATAGGCTAACCAATCGCTTAATCCATGCACCGACACAAGCGTTAACTTCTGCTAGTCGTCAAGGGGACTTGAATACCTTAGGCCAATTACGTGTCACGCTTGGTTTGGATAAAAATTAAGGTAATAAAGCTAAATGAAAGAGTCGGTTATTCGCAAGCTGGAAGGCTTGCTTGAACGTAATGAAGAAGTATTGGCATTACTGAGTGATGCACAAGTTATTGCGGATCAAGACCGCTTTCGCGGCTTATCAAAAGAATATTCTCAGTTAGAAGATATTGTAAAAAGCTTTAAAGCGTTTCAAGAGGCTCAAGCCGATCTTGAGTCAGCGCAAGAAATGCTTACTGAAGATGACGCAGAAATGCGTGAAATGGCTCAAGAAGAAATTAAAGCAGCCAAAAAAGCCATTGCAGAACTTGAAGATGAATTACAAATCTTATTGCTTCCAAAAGATCCAAATGACGACCGTAATGCCTTCGTAGAAATCCGTGCCGGCGCCGGTGGTGATGAAGCCGCTATATTCGCGGGTGACTTATTCCGCATGTATTCACGTTTTTGTGAGTCGAATAAGTGGCAAATGGAAATCATGAACGCCAACGAAGGTGAGCATGGTGGCTTTAAAGAATTAATCGTTCACGTAACTGGTGAAGGCGTTTACGGTAAATTGAAATTTGAATCTGGCGGACACCGTGTTCAACGTGTACCAGAAACTGAATCCCAAGGTCGTGTACATACCTCAGCCGTTACCGTGGTTGTATTACCAGAAGTGCCAGAAGCAGAGCAGATTTCAATTAATCCAGCAGATTTAAAAGTCGATACCTTCCGCGCATCTGGCGCAGGTGGTCAGCACGTCAACAAAACCGATTCAGCCATTCGTATTACTCACGTACCGTCAGGTATTGTGGTGGAATGTCAGGATCAACGCTCGCAACATAAAAACCGTGCCCAAGCCATGAGTGTGCTTTCAGCGCGCTTACAAGCGGTTGAAGATGAAAAGCGTCGTAGCGAAGAAGAATCAACCCGCCGTAATCTAGTGGCAAGTGGTGACCGTTCTGAACGTATTCGAACTTACAACTTCCCACAAGGTCGTATGAGTGAGCACCGCATTAATTTAACGCTATACCGCTTAAATGAAATCATGGAAGGCGACTTAAACGCTATTATTGAGCCATTAATGCAAGAGGAACAAGCGGACTTGCTTGCTGCATTAGCTGACGACTAAGGAGTAACCTTGTCACAGTCTTCTTTCTCTACCATTGCGGAGTCTTTGCAATGGGCTTACAGTTTATTGGTCGATTCATCTGAATCGGCCAATATCGATGCAGAAGCCTTGCTTCTGCATTGCATCAATAAGCAGCGTAGCTTCATTTATACTTGGCCTGAAAAAGTCCTCACCACAGATCAATTCAAAGCTTATAAAGCCATGGTCGAAAAGCGCCAGCAAGGTGTGCCTGTGGCACATATTATTGGTGAACGTGAATTTTGGTCATTGCCATTTATTGTTAACGCCACCACCTTGATCCCGCGTCCTGATACTGAAATTTTAGTAGAAACCGCGTTAAATTTGCCTGTAGCGGAAACGGCTAAGGTACTGGATTTAGGTACGGGAACAGGCGCGATAGCATTGTCATTGGCATCTGAGCGACCACAATGGCAAGTCACAGCCGTTGATAAAGTCACTGATGCGGTAGAACTTGCTAAAGCCAACCGGCAAAACTTAAATCTCACTCAAGTTGAAATTTTACAATCAGATTGGTTTAGTGCAATTGAAGGCCGGCAATTTCAATTAATTGTCTCAAACCCTCCTTATATTGACGAAGCCGATGAGCATTTAGCCATGGGTGATGTGCGCTTTGAACCATCAAGTGCATTGACCGCAGGTGACGCAGGTTTTGCTGATTTATTTCATATCGCAACCTATGCGCGGGCTTACTTATCTGAAGGTGGCTATTTACTGCTGGAGCACGGCTTTGAACAGGCGCTGGTCGTAAGACAAAAGCTCATTGAACTTGGTTATGACAATGTCGCAACCGTGCGAGACTTTGGCAGTAATGACCGTTGCACCTTAGGTCAATGGAACAAGGTTTAAGCCACTTGCAACCGCCATTTTTTCGTTCGTTAATCATTGGCAGTGATCCATCGCGTTAATTGCCCAGTTAATACTGAGTTAGTTGCTGATTTACTCATGTAGTGACTGGCCTAATGGGGCGATTTTCACAACATTGCTAATAAGCCGCCAGATCGAGTAAACTAGCGGCCATTTTATCGGTAGCTCAAAGAGAAAAACAATAATGGAAACCTTTTACAGTTTATATCCAGCTGTTAAACACACGCACTTAACCTTCATCTTTTTAAGTGTGGTCTTTTTTGTCACTCGCTTTGTACTACACATGCGCAAGTCGCCAATCATGGATAAAAAGTTTGTTAAAGTTGCCCCTCATGTCATTGATACCTTCTTATTGTTATCAGGGCTAATCTTGTGCTTCATGATCAAACAATATCCATTTGTCGATGAGTGGATGACTGAAAAATTAATTGCAGTTTTAGCCTACATTGGATTGGGCGTTATGGCACTTAAAGGTAACCGTAACAATTTATTCAAAATCTTCGCCTTTTTAGGTGCTATCGGATGGCTCATATTAGCTGCCAGGCTGGCTCATTTTAAACAAGTTGTATTAATGGGTTAATAGAGTTTAATGGCAAAACATCAAATGAAAGATGCAGTTAAGATCCCTGAAACTGCATTTGAAATAACACAACATCTTGGCTTTTCTCAAGAGAAGAAAGCGCTTTGGGCTTGGTATGAAATTGCCGGCTCAGTGATGAGCTTATATGTCGAAGATCAGCAACAGCGCTTTGAAGGTTTATTGCACTGGTTTTATGATGATTTAGGCTTTTGTGTGCGTGATGATTACTTTAGTGTTGATGCTGCCGATCTTGGTCGCTGCATTATGACCCGTCAAGGTAACAGCACCACCTTAGCCACGGTATTAATTTTACTGGCTAAGCAGCTTGATATTAGCTTAGAAGCGGTATTATTACCGGGGCACACCGTAGTGAGAAGCCATATAAATGATAATGTCATTTATATCGATCCGCTAACGGGGCAGCAATTAAGCCGCCACCAATTGCATATACTGGTGCGTGGTGAGTTAGGTAATTCGGCCATGCTTAAGCCTAAGTACTTAAAAACAGCCAGCCTAAAACGCTTAATAACTCGTATGTTACATGAGCTAAAAGCGGGTTGCATCGTAACCCAGAAATTTGAACAAGCGATGGAATGCTGCAATTTATTGCTGCAGTGGCATCCTGATGATGTGAGCTTAAATCGAGAGCGCGCTTTTATTGCCCAGCAACTGGGGTGCATTAAAGTGGCCATTTCAGATTTACAGCACTTTATCGACAGCAGTCCACACGACCCGGTGACGGAAATTGTCAAAATCCAGCTGAAAGAGTTAAGTCAACAACCACAGACTTATCACTAAGTGGTTAATATAATATTCAAATTCAGGCTCATTTATGAGCCTGAATTGTTTATCGCAAAGCAGTTAATCTGTCAGTAACTTCGCCAATTTAAAATAATAAGTACTTTAAAGTACATTCATAACAATAATAAATTCACTATGAAATGCATTTGCAAGGGAGCTTTTTCATGACCACCACACCCATGGTAACCAATGACGCAACAGCACTGGGATTACTTGCCGTCATTCTCGGCTTTGTTTTCTATACCAGTTCGTCAGCACACCCATTTTGGCAAAAATTCTATAAGTTTATCCCAGCCTTATTGCTGTGTTACTTCTTACCATCACTACTGAATACCTTTGGTATCGTCGATGGTGACACCTCAAAATTATATTATGTTGCCTCGCGTTACTTATTGCCTGCTTGTTTGGTGTTATTGATTTTAAGTGTCGATTTAAAAGCGATTTTAAGTTTAGGCCCTAAAGCTATTGTGATGTTTTTAACCGGCACCGTGGGCATTGTGATTGGCGGTCCCATTGCGTTATTGATTATCTCAGCCATTAACCCTGACGTATTAGGCGGCAATGGCCCTGATGCAGTATGGCGCGGAATGACCACTCTTGCGGGCAGTTGGATTGGCGGCGGCGCTAACCAAGCCTCAATGAAAGAAATTTATGAAGTGGGCGGCGATATCTTTTCCGTGATGGTGACTGTAGATGTAATTGTCGCTAACCTGTGGATGGCAGTATTACTGCTGATGGCATCTCGTGCTAAAGAGATTGATGCTAAAACAGGCGCAGACACCACCGCCCTTGAAGCCCTTAAAGCCAAAGTTGAAAAGTACCATGCAGAAAATGCCCGTATACCTTCACTGCGTGACTTAATGCTGATTGTGGCCATAGGTTTTGGTGTTACCGGGTTAGCGCATTTTGCGGCAGACTTTTTAGGACCATTTTTTGAAGTTAATTACCCTTGGACTCAAGACTACAGCTTAACCTCCAAGTTCTTCTGGCTGGTTGTTATCGCCACAACTATTGGTTTAGCTTTATCCTTTAGTCCAGTAAAGCAGATAGAAGCTGCGGGCGCCTCGAAAGTGGCATCGGCATTTTTATATATCCTTGTTGCGACCATTGGTTTGCATATGGATGTATCCAAACTCGCTGATGAGCAAAACCTGTGGTATTTCGCCATTGGTATTATTTGGATGCTGGTACACGCAAGCTTTATGCTTATCGTGGCTAAAATTATTAAAGCGCCGCTGTTTTATATGGCGGTGGGCAGTCAGGCTAACGTTGGCGGCGCAGCGTCAGCCCCTGTGGTTGCAGCAGCGTTTCATCCAGCACTTGCGCCAGTTGGCGTATTGTTGGCGGTATTGGGCTATGCTGTAGGCACATATATGGCTTGGATGTGTGGCCAGTTACTGCAGATACTTGCGGTATAACATTATTTTTTAATGGGGTTAGCAGCGGCTAATCCCATGGTATTGATTAAAGAGAAATGACTATGGATCATAAAATCATTGGTTTAAATGAGCTAGAAATTGCGAATGATAAACCGTTTGTTTTATTTGGTGGCATGAATGTGCTTGAGTCTCGCGATCTAGCAATGAAAATTGCAGAGCATTACGTAGAAGTAACCCAAAAACTGGGTATTCCTTACGTATTTAAAGCGTCATTTGATAAAGCAAATCGCTCATCTGTGAACTCATATCGTGGTCCAGGTATGGAAGAAGGCTTAAAGATTTTCGAAGAGATTAAGTCGACCTTTAATGTACCTATTATCACCGATGTGCATGAAATTCATCAATGCCAGCCAGTGGCTGATGTGGTTGATATTATTCAGTTGCCAGCATTTTTAGCCCGTCAAACGGACCTAGTGGTTGCTATGGCAGCAACGGGTTCAATCATTAACGTGAAAAAGCCGCAATTCTTAGCGCCCCATGAAATGCGTCATATCATTAAGAAGTTTAATGAAGCCGGTAATGACAACATTATTCTGTGTGAACGTGGTTCAAGCTTTGGCTATAACAACCTAGTAGTGGATATGCTGGGTATGGATGAAATGAAGCAGTCTGGTTACCCAGTCATCTTTGATGCAACTCATGCACTGCAGCGCCCAGGTGGTCGTACTGATAGTGCAGGCGGACGCCGCGCTCAAGCAACCGAACTTGCTCGCAGTGGTATGGCATTAGGTTTAGCGGGTTTGTTCATTGAAGCGCATCCAGATCCTGATAATGCTAAGTGCGATGGCCCATGTGCATTGCCACTTAACCAGTTAGAAAACTACTTAAAGCAGATGAAAGCGGTTGATGATTTGGTTAAGTCGTTTGAACCAATTGATACCAGTAAGTAGATAAGAGATTCTTTTAAAAGCCCTGAACTTATGGTTAAGTTCAGGGCTTTTTTGTGGGGTCAGTTTTAAGTTGAATTTTTTATTAGTTTTTGAGATTAGATCAAAGTCGTGGTGCTTCGCCCACACCAGACCAAAAGGGGAAAAGCGCTTGTTCCCCTTTTGGATATCCCCCAGCGCCCCTAACGAAAAATGCTGAAAAGCGCATAATTTTCGATGGGGATTGATCCAGCTTCTGACTTCGTTTGTAGACTGCTTCGGACTTATTCGAAAATGCTAACGCTCCCGATGGGCCATCCATGGCCCGACGAAAGCTAGCCTGACGTCCTGTCAGGCTCACGCTATTTTCTTCAACGTCCTCAATTCAAATTGAATCTTCTAGCTAATTAGAACTAAGATCTTTCTAGTTCTTTATATTGTCACAAATGCAGTTAAATCGAAGAAATAATAATCCCAGTGTAGATGCAGCAGCGAGCTTCCAAAACATGGATGTTTTGGCAGAGCTTACAGGGACGTACTTGCAGCGTCTCGCAGTTGTATCTGCACATAAGCCTGCGGCAGGCAATGGATTAGATGGGAGTGATGGTCTTCTGTAACCTAGCCAATAAACATTAAGCTAAACATTAAGCTAAACATTGAATAAAAGTTATAAATCAGTTTAAAGTAGAACCACTTAAGGACAGAGTCGGTAACCTCGAACAAAAACATCGAGAACGCCATTTAGGGATGAAGCTATTCAATCATAATGAGCCAACCAACTACCTTATTAAAGCTTACTTAGCCCTCATTTATTATTGGGAAAAAATTATGGAGGGAGTTCGTTAATGAATATCAAATATGATGAGATTTCTTTATGGGGTGATGCTGTAAGCCTAGTTAAGGAAGAGAAATACGATCAAGCCATTTTTTTATTTAGATGCATGGTCAAAAAAGGTGTATATGAAGCCTTAGTTGAGATTGGTTATTTATACGAAATGCCATCGTCAGCAACGATACAACAAAATTACGAAAAAGCAGCAGCATATTATAGAAAAGCAATTGAGCTATGTGATGATGTTTATGCCTATACTTCTTTGGGAAGGCTATATTTTTTTGGCGTTGGTGTTCAACAAGATTATTTACGAGCAAAGAATCTATACACCAAAGCTTCAGATAAGGGAGGAGTTGTAGCTAAGTTGATGCTCGCTCGCTTTTATCGTTATGGCTATGGTATGCCAAAAAATATTGCTACTTCAAAAAAATACTATGAGTTAGCAGTACAGGCTGGAAGTCATGTAGCTTTAAAGGAAAGTGGTTTGTTTGACATCGAACAAGGAAAATTAATCACAGGTTTAATGAAAGTACTTAAAGGGACTGTCATGATTTTTTTAGGAGTAAGAAAAGACTTATCTAATTATGGTGTAATAGTCAGTGAAAATATAAAAAACCAGTGATAAAGAAATCACCAAAACAGGCATGATAAAAAGAGAAGCGTACCGCCATCATACATTCCCTCATCAACAATAACCTTAAGCGAACATATTAAAATGTTCGCTACAGCCAACTTCTAATTTCTAAGCTAGAACAAATCACCAACAATCCGCTGCTCAGTTTGTGATACTTTATAGTCTTTAAAATTGTCATCAAATTAGCCATCAAATTAGTTATCAGAACAATCCTCAACTATCTGAATTATTAGGCATATATCTATGTGGATAGCACTTACTATACTGGCCGCTTTTATGCAGTCTTGGCGCAATGCTTTTCAAAGTGAGCTGAGCCAGCAAGTGAAAGTCAGTGGTGTTACCCTGGCGCGCTTTATTTGGGCTGGGCCTATCGCTGCAATATATCTCTTCAGTCTCTATCAACTGCAACCTAGTAGCTTGCCGACCTTTAATTATCAGTTTTATGGCTTTGTGATTGGCGCATCCTTGATGCAAATCTTAGCCACGGGTTTGATGGTCAAATTATTTCAATTAAAGAACTTTGCCGTTGGCGCTGGCCTTGCTAAAAGTGAAGCGCTGGTTGCGGCTATTTTAGGGGTGCTATTTTTTGGTACTAGCTTAAGTTTATTAGGCTGGATTGGGGTGGTCATTGGCGCGGTTGCCGTCATGCTTTTGAGCACCCAGCGCGGGGTTAAACGTTTATCGCTTAATACCATCGTGCTCGGTATTGGCAGTGGGGTTGCGTTTGCTTTTACTTCACTGTGGGTCAGAGAAGCGAGTTTACTGTTGATAAGCGATGCTACTTTGTCAGATCCCATCCCATTTACCCATCGGGCGGCTTGGGTGCTGGTTTCAGTCATTGGGCTACAAACGCTGTTATTAGTGACCTACCTCGGCATTAAAGACCCTTTAACATTATTGGCATTATGGCAGCGACCTCGGCTGACATTACTCATTAGTGTGTGCAGTTGTATTGCCTCAATTGGTTGGTTTAGTGCCATGTCATTGCAAGCGGTGCCCTATGTAAAAACATTGGGTCAAATAGAAGTGTTTTTTACCATGCTAATTAGTGTTTTTTGGCTTAAACAGAAGATCAAAATTAATGAGGTGTTGGGGTTAGTGTTAATTGCCGTTGCCGCTATTTTAGTGATGTGGAGCTAAAGAGACTTTGACTCATTTGGCCAATATTAATGCATTTTGATGACTTTAATATATGGCTTTTATCGTACTATATGGGCATATAAAACACTGAAAATACTTTCTGGGAGCGTTTTATGCGACAACTTGGCCTTAAAAAGGGTTTGCTTGTTAGCTGCACCACGACAGCGTTATTTTTTAGTCCAGCGCTATATAGTGAAATTATGGCTGCAGAAACAATCATTAACAGCACTTCTCCAGAACAACTTGCCATACCACAAGACAGTAAGAATGATTGGTTGCAATTAACCTCACTTGAATTGTTAAAAGGTGAAATCAAAACTCTTTATGACGGTAAGCTAGAATTTGATAGTGATGAACTCAATGTTGTTTATATTGATTGGGAAGATGTCAAAGAGTTGCAAAGTGCGGGCATTGTCAGCATTGGCTTTACAGACTTATCGACGCAGAGTGGTCGCTTACTGGTCAAAAATGGCGTCGGCTATCTTGATGGTGAAGCGTTTGATAAATCTCAAATCTTAACCATTATTGCAGGGCTACAGTCTGAAGAAAATTATTGGTCTAGTAAGATTTCTTTAGGGGCCAACTTACGCTCAGGAAATACCAAGCAAATAGATTATAGTGCGATTGCTAAAACCGTTCGTCGTACCACTGAATCGCGCTTAAATCTTGATTATATCGGAAATTACTCGAAATCTGATAGCGAAGAAAAGATTAACAATAACCGTATGAATACCAACTTTGATTGGTTTATATCGAAGCAGTTTTATTTACGCCCGGTGTTTGCTGAAATATATACTGATAAATTTCTCAATATTGATTACAAACTCACCTTGGGGTCGGGTTTAGGTTATACCATCATCGATAACAATAAAACCGAGTGGAATATCAGTGGTGGTCCAGCCTATACCTACACTAAATTTGATAATGTTGAAGCGGGTGAAGACACTGACAGTAGTTCGGTAACCTTAGTGATTGAAACCGTTTATGATACTGAAATAACCAGTGATATCGATTTTGTCTCTTCGTATCGTGTTCAATACGGTGATGATAAGTCTGGCGGCTATACTCATCACGCCATTGCCACGATAGAAGTAGAGTTAACCGATATTTTTGATTTAGATTTATCGTTTATTTGGGATCATATTAACAAACCACAAGCAGGCTCAGATGGCGAGATCCCCAAACAAGATGACTATCAATTTGTGGTTGGCTTTGGTATCGACATTTAAGCGGTTAAAAATGACTTAATCAAAGACAGTTATTTATGGATTTTTTGTGCCCGCAATTGGGGCAAGGCAATAATGACTCACCAACTGACTTATCAATACTCCTAGTACCGCCCCTGCCAGTAAGTCACCTAAGTAATGGTAGTTTTGCCCTAATTGACCGATAAAAACGCTTACCATGGCTGTTAACCACAACCAGTAAAGCTTTGGGCTGTATTGCCAAAATAAACTGGCGAAGGCAAAGGTAAATAGCGCATGCCCTGAAGGAAACGAATGATAGCTTTGCGACAGTGAAAATGGCGCAAACATCTCCACGCCATGCTCAATCCAAGAGGGGTTATTATTAACCCAAGTTTCTGGCCAGGTGCGGCCGCTGATAATTTTAGCCCCAAAACGGACCACTGTGGCGCTAATAGCGACCAAGACAATGGGCTTAACTAAATGACTGAATGCGTTATTACGACCTAATAAGCCAATTAAAACAAGCACGCCTGCCAATACTTCTAAGGCTAATGGAGTATTTGCCAGTAGTTTAAATACTGAGGTTAATCCAAAGTCGCTTTGCTTACTATCATGTAAAAGCTGTGCCAAAGGTCGATCAATGAAGCTTACGCTTACCAGTATGGCGATAACGGCAACAAGGTAGAATAAACCGACTCGAGCACTAAACGGCAGGGCTTGAGGCTGTAATAAGGCTTTGGGGTGCAATAACATAAGTTTAGCGGCTTGTTTTTTCATAGCTATGGTTTTTCATCTATTGGGTTTATAGCGCACTTTCTAGCGCGGTTATTTCAGTTAGCATGCTTTGATTCATCGCAGCTGTTAAACCGTGATGGGCTGCGCGGGCTACCACGTAACCGTTAATTTGCAGTATCTCGGTTTTGCGATTGTGATGAATATCTTGATGCATAGACGAAAAGTTGTTGGCTGTGAGTTTAATTACCTGGTTGATGATGGCAACAGAATCAAGCAGCGAAAGGTTAACCCCATCAGCTTTGGCGACCATGATGCACTCTTGCGTTATCGCCTCGATTTGCTGCTGAAATTGCGGCTGGGCCAATTCACCATTAGCACATTGGGCTAATGCCGTCAGTGGGTTAATGGCGCAATTAACCAGCAGCTTTTGCCACAAACTAGTGACGATATCATCGACTACCGACATATCTTCAACAGCAGCCAGTAATTGGTTTTGTATTGCTAAAGGCATTACTGGGCCAGATAAATGGCCAATAATGCTTTTACCTTTACCCGTATGGCGCACCTGCATCGGCGCCAGTTTTAACGCCGCTTGAGATGTCGTGCCTAAAGATAACCCCAGTTTAAGTTGAGGGTGTTGCTTTAGAAGGGCTAACACCTCTAAATGTGGCCCCATACCATTGTGTAGCAGCAGAATATGACAACTCTGTGGAATAAGCGCCAATATAGAAGCAATAGCATCAGTCACTTGATAAGCCTTTACGCAGACAATGACTAATTTAATATTGGCTAACGCAGCCTTGTTAAGCTGATTTATGTTCGCTTGGATACAGGGCTGATGCAAACTGTCACCGTTAAGAGTTTCAAGAGTGATTGTAGAGCAATCATCATGGCTTGTAGCGCCTACAGAGCGACTGCGTGTGAGTAGTAATGGCTGCTTGATTGCTGCTAACTGGCAGTACAGCAAGCTGCCAATAGCGCCAGCCCCAATAATCGCAATATCAGTCTGGTACACATGATTATCGTTAACATGATTGTCGTTAACATGGTTGTCGTTAACATCAAAAACTGGCTTTTGGGTAGTGTTAAGGATATTGCGGTCGCTGTTAGTGCGCTGTGGCATGTGGTTTCTCTTGAGTGCTATAGGGCAGATTTGAGCGGTCCCTTTTTGAATAACTTTGCAGCTTGATATTTTCTAAACACAAATAGCAATAAGTAAAATAATACCACCCCAATTAAATCTGCAACTACATCAGCAATAGAGGCGCTACGATAGGGGATCTGCGATTGTATCAGTTCAATTAATACCGCATAGGCAGTCATTATCAGCCCCATCCAGTACCATTTAGGCTTGAAGGCAAAATAAGCTAAAAACGTTAAGCCCAAAAAACTGACGGTATGGCCGACTTTATCCATATTAGAAAACGTCATTGGATAGTTAGGTTTAGAGAAAACCAAGTAACTGATGATGATGACAGCGAAAGCAAAAGCGGCGCTAAAAAACAATTTCATTTTCATGCTGTACATATCTTAGCTGGATGCAATGTCGTTTGAGTAAATCAATAATAAAAAAAGCAGCGTTCAAAGTCATTAAATTCCAACTATTAATTGTTTTCTCTTTAGTCTAGGCTTTGCCTACAGGCTTAGAGTGTTAAAATAACCCTAAATAATTTATTGGAGAATGACTATGCCATCTATGGATGTCGTATCAGAAGTTGACGAAGTTGAATTACGTAATGCCGTTGAAAACTCTCGCCGTGAATTGGCGGGACGATTTGATTTTCGCGGTAAAGATGCTGAAATCGAATACAAAGATCATGTGGTGACTTTAAAAGCCGAAGATGATTTCCAATGTCAGCAGTTGGTGGATATTTTACGCATTCAGCTTAGTAAGCGTAATGTTGACCCATCAACCATGGATGTGGATGACAAGACGGTACATAGCGGTAAAACCTTCAGTCTAAAAGTGAAGTTTAAAGAAGGCATTGAAACACTTATCGCCAAAAAATTAGTCAAAGCGATTAAAGATAGCAAGCTTAAAGTGCAAGCCGCGATTCAAGGTGACTCGGTTCGAGTGACAGGTAAAAAGCGTGATGATTTACAAGCGGTCATGCGTTTAACTAAAGAAGCTGACTTAGGGCAACCGTTTCAATTTAATAACTTTAGAGATTAATCCGTCTTCATTTGAGCGTTATGGGTTATAAGCCACTTTAGCGGATAAATAACGAATTATTTTTAATGCTGCAACAGCTTGCTGTTGCAGCTTTTTTTATGTTTTATTCGTAGTATTTCATCTAATACTTATCCTTTTACAAAAAAAGACCAAATAAAATTAAAGTTATACTCTAAAGTTGTCGCCTTATGGCTGCATACCTCCATTTAGTGACTTTAAAGATTCGTGTTATGCAGACTGTAAAAATGAAATTTGCCATTGATGATGGCTCAACCAATGTAAAAATTAGCTGGATTAAAGATGAAAAGGTGCATTGTGTTACATCACCTAACTCATTTAGAAAAGATTGGAAAAGTGCTGCATTACTCAATGGAAAGAAAATATTTAATTATCAGATTGGCTCAACGAAATACACTTTCGATGCCACTTCAGATAGAGCATTATCAACTACCCACGTCGCGTTTCAATATGATGATTTAAACTTATTGTCAGTGCACCATGCTCTACTGCAAACAGGCATTAAACCTTGTCCTGTCAGCATTTTAGTTACTCTGCCTATCACTGAATACTATAACGCTGATGATTGCCAAAAAAATGAAGCAAACATTGCAAGGAAAAAAGCCAACTTACTGCGTGAGATATCACTAAACAAAGGCGATTTGTTTGAAATCGTCGATGTTGAAGTTCTACCAGAAAGTTTACCTGCAGTACTGACGACCTTGGTGGATTCTGGCATTAATGCTTTCACTAAATCCTTAGTTATCGATGTTGGCGGAACCACCTTAGATATGGGGGTCATTGTTGGCGAGTTTGATGATGTATCAAGCGTATATGGCAATGCGACCATAGGGGTTTCTATGGTGACCGATGCGGCGAGAAAGGCGCTTGCCGCAGCAGACAGTGATGCAAGTTATTTAGTGGCAAATGAATTAATTAAACAACGCCATAATCGTGAGTTTGCCAGTGAAGTCATTAATGATCTCAGTAAGCTTGATTGGGTGTTAGAGCGGATTGAGCACAAAATTGAAGAGCTAGGCAATGCGATTGCGTACGAAGCCAAAACCTTTATGCGTAATCCTAATCGCGTTTATCTGGTTGGGGGTGGAGCAACCTTGATTGAAAGCGCTATTCAAGCTGCATATCCAAGTTTAGGCGACAAAATTGTGTTGTTAAAAGATCCACAAGAAGCCTTATCCCGTGAAATCTGCTGCTACCATGCTGCTGATAGTGAACAAGACTCTGCTGCGTAAATAGGGGCTGGTATGCGTATTCAATGTACTTTCAATTTAGCGCCTGAGTTACACGAGCAACATCGTTTTGCGATTGAAAACCTCAGAGCTTGGCAGATAAACGAGAAGCAGCGTAATGACGACAAAGATATTTCGCAGCAGCGGCGAAGTATGTTTCATCGTGACATCTATCTGTCAGGTTTGTATCTAAATCAACTGTCAGCAGAGCTGCCAAAGCTGGTTAGTGAGCAATACACAGCTGATAGCGTCAATGTCGGCCGTTTGATAAAGCAGCTAGCATTATTTGATAGTCAAATTGATGAGCAAGATCAGCTTGAAGCTCAAGAGATGTCATTGGCTGAAAACCAATGGCAGAAGATGGAGCAGCTATTTATTGCTCAACTTGCAGTTCAACAAGATAAAATATTAGCTGAGCAAAAAAGCACTTTTGAAAGCATGCTTGAACAGCAAGCTCGAAAAGAGGCAGAGAAACAAGCTGAAGTAACCAGTGCCTATCAGGCTGAAAAAGAAGATGAACTGCGTCAAAGTCAACAGCAGACCTTAGCGCAGTTTGACCGTCAGAATGATCTGTTACAGGTTTCATCTGACACGTTAGCAGCGCAATTATCGGCAATGCAGCAGCAACAAGCTGACTTAATTGCCGCAGTTGAATTGATTACAAACTCTGCAATGCCATCTGCAGCAGTCGCATCAAGTGATAATCAAATTGATGCTGTTGAACCTGTGTTGGAGCAAAACAAGGTAGAGCTATTACAGGCTATTGAGGTTAACCAGCAACAGTTAATGCAGGCTTTTAATCTATTAAAGCTGCAGGTGGGAAAAATGGGTGACTTATCAACTCAAGGCGCTGATGCTTTAAGCGCTGATGACATTGAAAAAGCAGCATTATCATCGCAACTTCAGCGAGCACGGAAAATTAAATCGAAGGGGTTGTGGTAGCCAAAATCTCATTACGTTAAAAAGCCCAACACCGTTGGGCTTTTTTGTGGGTGAATATTGAAGCTAGTTAATGGTTTTAAGATTTAGCTGTCTTATCTGCCTCTGTTGTCGGCGATAACTCATCTGCTCCTTGAGTCACTGTCGGCGAGTGCCGTTGCAACATGCTGATTAAAATCAATACCGGAAAGCCAATTAAACTGGCGGCGATAAAGAAATTTACATAGCCAAAGGCATCAACATAAACCCCAGAAAACCCAGCGATAAACTTAGGGAATAGCAACATGATAGAGGAGAGTAGGGCATATTGAGTTGCGCTGTAACCGCTACTAGTTAGGCTTGATAAGTAAGCAATAAATGCCGCAGTAGCAATACCAGCGCTGAAGTTATCCACTGAAATAGCAAAGGTCAAAAATGGCATGTTGTAGCCAATGTAAGCTTGCCAAGCAAATAACAGGTTAGTAATGGCCACTAATAATGCACCTAAGAAAAGGATCTTCATGGTGCCATAACGCACTAATAATACTCCGCCAAATGCTGCGCCAACTAAGGTCATGATTAAACCATAGACTTTACTAACAAAAGCAATTTCCTCTTTACTAAAGCCCATGTCGACATAGAACACATTGGCCATAATTCCCATAACAATGTCTGAGATGCGGTAGCAAGATATAAGTAATAAAATCAGTATCGCGGTTTTACCATATCGCTTAAAAAAGTCGATAAAGGGCAATACGCTGGCGCTATACAACCAAGCCAATGGCGCTGCAAGTTTAGGCGGATACTTTTGTGCAAAGCGTTGTTTAAGTTGTAACTCTTGTTCATCAGCGCTTTTGGTGTCAACTTCAGGCTCTTTACTGCAAAGAGTGGTAATAATACCCACTGACATTAATAACGCCATCACAAAGTAAGCGGTTTGCCATGATTCAAGATTGTAGCCATCATTGCCAGGGTCAACCCAAGCGGCAATGGTTAACGCCCCTGCTGTGGCGACAATCATTGCGCCGCGATAACCTACTTGATATGCCGCAGCTAAGGCTGCTTGCATTTTTTCTGGAGCAGATTCAATACGAAATGCATCAATGACAATGTCTTGGGTGGCTGAGGCTAAGGCGAGTAAGAAAGCGCAAATGGCAAGCCGCTCTAAATCCACTAAGGGATCGCTAAATGACATGCCGGCAATGGCGCCCACCAGACATAACTGCGCAAATAGCATCCAGCCACGGCGGCGGCCAAAAAATCGGGTAAAAATAGGCAAAGACATGCGGTCAACCAGTGGTGACCAGGCCCATTTGAAGGCGTAGGTGAGGGCTATCCAACTAAAGTAACCAATGGCGGCGCGGTCAACGCCAGCTTCTCTTAACCAAAAGCTTAAGGTTGAAAATACTAACATTAACGGCAGGCCAGCCGAGAACCCGAGTAACAATAAAATAACCACGCGCTTATGATAATAAACTGACAGCGCTTCTCGAGTTCGACTAAATAATTCTGACATAAGACAACAGATAAGAGGAGAATGGCTCTAGCTTAAGCGGGCTCGCTAGATGGTTCAAGTTATTATCAAGTTATTAATAGTACAGCAATTTGAGCTTGGTCAATAAACAAGGGTATTTGTAATACTCAGGTTTGTTAAACCATGAGTTTAAGCTCAACGCTGCTATGAGTGAGCATTGGTTATATTGATGATTCAAATAATAAAAAAGTAATTAGCATAGCGCTTATAACAAGCTGTGTTGTAACTAAAAAGACCCACTACATAGTGGGTCTAATGCCAACACAACCTTGAGGTACTTCACCACCGCTATTAATGTAATCACAGCAATCGTGAACTTGTTGACGTAAATATTGATTACCGCGGATAACCATTGCTGGCCATTCATGAAAACAGTGCAATAAATGCCAAAATACTTTTTCAGTATCAGTTGGAGTCATAGTTTCAGGAGGGTTATCTAAGTCGACGGCTTGCCACTCTTCCAATACATCCCACATGTAGAGCTTGATTTCATGGTGATCTAGTTGGTTATCTAAGAAGGCTTTTCCATAATACGCCAGTTGAGGGGCTTTGGTTTCTATAAAATCATTGGGCGTCATCGTCTTTGGCGTTGTTATCTTAATTGGCATGAGAAGCGTCCTTATAATTCCATTTATTGACCAATAAGGTTTGTTACAAGATAGACTAAAGTATAGTTGGTTATCTTGAACATTCACTCGGATTTACAAAGTAAAATGAAATTCAGTATTTATGACTAGATAATCATCGCTAGGCATTGTAAAAAACTACAAAAAAGCGGCGTTAAATGTATATTTAACGCCGCTTTTTTAAATAATTGATGAATTTACGTAACGTAAATGAGTCACCTATAACCATGAAATTTTTAAGGTTTATCGTTTCAGTAGTGTCGCTTTTTTCAATTTCACTTCTTTAACGGGCACATCAGGCCAATTGAGTTGGGCATTATGGCCAGTTGGAACATATGACATGGCTTCCAGTACTGCCATTCCTTCTACGACTTCGCCAAATACCGCATAACCCCAACGGCGCTTGGAAGGATTGAGGTTTTTATTATCGCCTACATTGAAGTAAAACTGACGCGTGGCAGAGTGGGGGTCGTTATCGCGAGCCATAGCAATGGTGCCCATAGCATTGGATAAACCATTACCGGATTCATTAACGATAGGGTCTAGCGATGGAAGTTCTTCAAACTCCGAGGTTAATCCGCCACCTTGAACCACAAAATCGGCAATGACGCGATGAAAAATCGTATTGTCATAATCGCCTTTGACCACATAGGTCAAAAAATTATCCACAGTGAGTGGCGCACGGGTTCTATCTAGCTCAACCACGACCTTGCCCATGCTGGTATCAAACTCAACTTTTGGGTAAAGCGTATCGGGCTGAATATCCACGGCTGCTTGAGCAACCATGGTTGATAATGCAAGTACGCTGGCTAACATCCACTTAAGCATGGCTTCTTCCTGGGTTATTGTTGTAAGAAATGGTGCAGTTCAGCATCATTAATAATTTTGCTGGTCAGTTCATCGATGAGCTTATTCATATCCAGCTCAAGGGTGGCGTAATCTGGGCTAAATGGGCCCTTTAATAAACCTTTAGCGTTATATATCTTAGTAAATTCTTGGGTTTGATTTTTAGCGACCACATTGATGGTTAATGTCGTCTTTGCCTCAAAACCGAAAGTCGACTCGGTGACATCTGTCAGTAAATAATCTAATTGAAATTCAGCCGAATTGGTCGCTGCAGGGTCAACTTGATAGCCCGCCTTGGTCATGGCTTGCTTAAATACATTGTCCAGTTGCTGCCTGATAGGTTCACTTGGGCTAATTAATTCTGCTGCTTCACCTTCTTTATTAAAGCGAACAATAAAGTTAGCTTTGCGGACATCAATGGTGTTTACCGCAACAGTGGCATATTGGTCGATTTGATTCAGTGGTTGGGGGACACTGGGGTTAAGCGCAATATGGGTCGGGGTGTAACTGGCGCAAGCTGAAAGAAATAACGAGCTGCATAACAACAAAGGTAATGATTTCATGTCACAAAACGGTAAAAAATGATGGCCTCAGAATAACAGATTTTTACTGCCTTGCCAGCCCAATAACCTGAGTTAATCAGTTTCACAGGTTCATTTATTAGTCTGGATTATTTCGCCATGATGATGAGAGATTAGTGGTGATATCCCATGGTAACAAACCATTGACTTTAGCCCTGAAAGTATAGAGGTTAGAGTCTAATCATATTATTCATTGGATGCTAAATGGCTTTACATCATCGACAACCCACTTCGGCATTAGCGCCAGAATCGTTAATTAAAAATGACGGCCAACCTATATATGGGCATTTTGATGGCATTGTCGCAGATCTTGGTGTTAAGCAATTTAGTTACTTTACTGACATGGATAAGCCCAGTTCATGGTTTGCAAAACATGTCGATTTTAAGCAATTTCAATTTATTAATATTACTACCCCTCGTTATATCATTGGGGTGGCTATTGCCGATATTCGCTATGTTGGCAGCAGTTTTTGTTACCTCTATGACATAGAAAAAAATGGCTTAACACAGACGCAAACCTTAAAACCGTTAGCGCTGGGTATGTCACTGTCTCAGTCACCTAAAAATGGTCAGTCGCGCATTAAGCATCGCCAATCTCAGATTGAATTTGTTATTAAAGACGGTGTCTGGCAGTTATATATCGCCGCAGACAATATTCAGGCTGAGCTTACATTAACAGCGCCCATGTTAAGTTTGCCGATGAGTTTATGCACGCCAACCGGCTATAACGGTTGGACGTATACCCAAAAACACAATGGTTTAAAAGTATCAGGCAGTTTAACGGTCAATGATGAACCGCAGCCGCTGAATCAGGCTTTAGCGAGTTATGATTTTTCTGCCGGATACATGCGCCGAGAAACCAGCTGGCGCTGGGCGTCAATTAATACTCAAGTAGAGTCTGGTGTGTTGGGGCTTAACTTAGCCGCGGGCGTTAATGAAACAGGCGCCACCGAGAACGTGTTATGGATTAATGGTGAACGCCATTTTATGCCCGCGGTAAGGTTTGAGTTTAATCGCCAGCGCAGTGACGATGATTGGTACATCACCGGGGGGGACAATCAAATTGATTTAAGCTTTCACGCATTAAAGTGTCGCAGTGAGAAGATTAACCTTGGGTTTCTTAAAAGTAATTTCAGGCAGTATATTGGTTATTTTAGTGGCCAGATAACCGACAATAATGGCCGAGTGCATCAGTTACAAAATCAACTTGGATTAACCGAAGATCATTTTGCAAAGTGGTAATGAACCTAAGCCTGTTAGCGCTAATGGGTTAATGCATTTATAAATAGATTCATAAAATACAATAATAAAAAATAAAGAAGGTTTTCAATGGATTTGAATACACTGATCACTCACCCCGAGATCTTGCTACTGGTGCTGGCGCCGCTATTTTTCCTGTGCATTTTACTGGAGTGGTATCTAGGCACTAGAGCCAATAAGTTACCCGAATCAGCCAAGTACGCCCCTATGGAAGTTGCGTGTAATTTTTGCCTTGCCGCAATGCATCAACTAACTGACATTTTAGCCGGATTATTTATCGCAAAATTATACCTGATGGTATTTGATTGGAAGCTACTTGATATTCAAATGGGAATTGGCAGTTTTATTGCGTTGATGATCGCCCAAGATTTCTGTTATTACTGGTTTCACCGCGCAAGCCACCGTGTGCGCTGGATGTGGGCGGCTCATGTTGTTCACCATAGCTCTGAAAATATGAATTTCAGCACTGCTTTTAGGCAGAGTTTGCTTTACCCCTTAGCGGGAATGTGGCTGTTTTGGCTGCCATTGGTGGTGATTGGGTTTGACCCCAATTGGGTGGTATTTGTAGTACTGCTTAATTTGGGGTTACAGTTTTTTGTGCATACCCAAGCGATTAAATCTCTTGGCCCGCTTGAGCTTATTTTTAATACGCCGTCACATCATCGGGTGCACCATGGCCGTAACCCACAATATATTGATAAAAATTATGCAGGCGTGCTGATCATTTGGGATAAGTTATTTAACACCTTTGAGCCTGAAAATGACACCGTGGTGTATGGTATTACCAAGCCGGTTAATAGTTTTAATCCTATAATCGTGAGCTTTGCTGAGTGGCGAGACATGTTTAAGGAAGTGACTATGGCGGGGTTAACATTAAAGCAAAGATTAGCGGTGTTATTGTCGCCGCCGGCTCAAGTTGATGCTAAGGCCAATAGTCATACTGAAAACCTTAACCATCTTGAGGAAGAGCAGAGCCAGACTCGATAATGATGACGGATTTTTAAAGAAAGGTTTAACCTACTTAACAGATACTCGGAAGGGGTTGAGTACATGAAAAGTAGGTCTCACCAAATAAAAAAGGGCTATTTGGGTTCAGCCCCAGCGACAATTAACTAGTCACTTTATGTTTGCTCAGAACATAAGGTTTATTGCTAGATAATGTAATGCTAAATCGTTGTTAATCTATCTTGAGCTGAGGCTATTTGCTTTTGGGGCTAACAGGCTCAATTCTGGGGATCAATATCCACACCGCAGCAATGGCAATGAGAGCTAAAGATGCACCAATAACAAATGCTGGCGTGTAGTTACCGTCAGCCGTTAAATAGGGCACTAACGCTGTTAACCCTAATGCCCCTAGCTTGGCAGCCATTCCTGAAAACCCTGCTAGTGTACCCACAGCTTTTTTCCCAAATAAATCACTGGGCAGTGTTTGTACATTACCAATAGCCGTTTGAAAGCCGAACAAGATCACCGCCATGATCATTACCGCGGTCGTTGGCCCACCTGGGTTTGCCATAGATAAAAGCGATGGCAACATAATCAAACAACCCAGGGTAATCGTCAGCTTACGGGTTTTATTGGTATCCCAACCTGCTTTTAAACGGTTTTGTGCCAGTAAGCCACCAAACCATGCCCCAAGCATTGCTCCCACATAAGGCACCCAGCCGTATATCCCAATAGACTTAACATCCATGGCGTACACTTCATTGAGGTAAATAGGGATCCAGAAAACAAACAACCACCAGATAGGATCGATTGCTGCAGACGCAATAATAACGCCCCAACTTTGCTTATGAGAAAGTAGCTCTGTGGTGGTCGGGTTATATTCTTTTGCATCAACTTCATCGTCAGCGTTAGTGCATTTCTGACCTGTTAAAATGTATTGTCGCTCCTCCTCGGTAATCCAAGGGTGAGACTTAGGCGGTGCTTTAACTAAGATAATCCAAGGGATTAACCATAATAAACCAACCAAACCAATGACAACGAAGACCATTTGCCAGCTAAAATAAACGGTCATATAAGCGATAAGTGGAATCGATATAATGCCGCCAATCGCAGCGCCTGAGTTAAAAATGCCTTGAGCTAAAGCACGCTCTTTTGTAGGAAACCAATCAGCATTACTTTTAGCTGCGCCTGGCCAGTTACCTGCCTCAGCCAGACCTAGAATTGCTCTAAAGATACTGAAGCTCAGCATACCCTGTGCGAATGCGTGCGCAGCTGTTGCAATAGACCACACCCCAATTGAGAGCACAAAGCCTAGTCGGGTACCAATCCAGTCAAATATTTTACCAAATATCGCCTGACCAAAGGCATAAGATAATATGAATACAATAGAAATATTGGCATAGATCTGTTTGCGCTCTAGTGCGGTTTCATTAGGAAATATATCTTCAACAATATCAGGCCAAAGCACGCTTAGCGCTGAACGGTCGATATAATTAATTACCGTAGCTAATGCGATGAGTAGAATCACCCACCAGCGTAAGTTTCTTATTTTCATTTTAGTCCCTCAATGAAATCTTCTCTTGCGGGACTAAAGGTATCAATTAAAATACCGCCTGTTGGGCAAGTGGCCCCATGGTCTGCATGAGGCGGGATCATACAGCTATCACCGGCTCTTAGAATTTTAGTGACGCCATCGATATTAAAGTGAAATTCACCTTCCACAACGTATGAAACTTGTGAGTGTCTGTGGGCATGATTGTAACCAATGGCTCCTTTCTCAAACCAAATTTTTACTGCCATTAGCTCTTGATTAAACCCAAGCATTTGACGCTTTAAACCGCCGCCAATGTCTTCAATTTCTGTTTCATTTCCAAATGAAAAATGTTCGCTCTGTTTCATTGTGACTCCTACTGCTTATTTTTAGTTATTGGTTTTTATGGATAAATTTAGGGTTTTCATAAAGCGCGCTAATGGTTGGTAGTAGCGTATGAGTAAATTGGTTATGACTGAGTTGAGTGACGGGGTCACCTGTGGTGTGTTCTATTTTGACTGCGGCACTGTCAGTAAATTGATTATTAGCCATATCGGTCACTTGCACGCCATGAAGGTATAAGCTGGCTTTGAAGGGATTACGTTTTCCAAGGCCAACCTGATTGATGTGATTATTCACAAATGTAAGGTGAGGGCCGAAGGTACTTTCGTCTTTACCGCCGCGATATAAATTAACCAGTGAGCCTTGAATATGCTCAAACTGATTGTTGTTTACTTGTACATACTCAGCGTTATAAATGCCTTTATCATCAGTCTCTTTATTGAGCCTTAAAATATCACCGCTGATATTGATAAAGTGATTATTGCTAATGACAATATTATTGGCAAAAGCTCGCGCACCTGAGTCAAAAAAGTGAAATGAAGGCTGGTTATCAAGTTGTTTGATTTCACTATTTAATAAGCTGAATCGATAATTGGTTAACATGCCGGAGCTGGTGGTTTTTACCACACTGTTTTCTGCAACATCGTTAGCTGCAATATCGTTACCTGCAATATTGGTACTATTTTTACCGCTAATGACTAAACCATCGAGCTTTAAACTGCCGTTATTTTGAATTTCAAATAGGCTGGATTGGCTAAAACTCAGTTTGGCTTGTTGCTTTACTCGTGCCTTGATGGTGAGCGGCTTATTGATAAGTAACACTTGTTCAAGCTGATATTCGCCGTTATTGAGTGCGATAACATCGCCAGCGCTTGCATGGTTAACGGCTTGCTTAAGCTCTTGCGCGGTTGAAACTGCGATTTGGTTACCTGAATCAAAGGCGATTTCTGGTTCTGTTTTCGGATACCAACTCACGCCAGTTGCGCTTTTTAAAGTGGGAGTGAGTGAGGTCGATATGCCATAGGCGCTTAAGGCGTTATTGCTTGGATATAACAGGCCATTTTCAGCCCGCACGAGTTTAATCGATTGCGCATCAATGCCTTGAGTAATGCTGTTATTGTTAAGCTTATTAGAAACGTTATTAGTAAAGCTTATCCCTGAAATATCATCAAATATGGCGAATGGTGATAGTTGATTGCGATTAACTAACAGGTTTTTTGAAAACTGAGTTTCTAGCGGCGCAGCAGAGCGTTCAGCATCACTACCTGCAGCTAAATGAATATGGTTTACATCAATAAAACTGTTGTGATTAATATTGGCATTAACCACTTGGTGATAACGATTTAAAGGCGAGTTAGGTACGCCATTCATAATGGTGAAGCCACTGCCAAAGCGATAACCCGTTAAGCCTTCAAAGTAGTTGTTGGTGACGATTTGATCGCGATTGATCACCCGAACGCCGCCAGTGTGCTCTACGCCATTACCTAAAAATACATTGCTGCTTATTTGGTTAGCATTACCATGACGTAGGGTTAAGGTGCCGCGGGATGCAAAAAAGGTGTTGTTACGAATGGTGTTGTTGCCGGACTTAACGGAGATGATTTCTACTTCGCCATCACAGCGGTCAAAGTAGTTATTTTCGATGACAGTTTGCGATGCCGACATGGAATGATGGCTAGTGCCAATGCGGATTGTTTCACCGCCATTGGATCCCAAGGTTGGCCGAGGACCAAAGTAGTTATGATCAATCTGATGATTATTTTGCTGACTTAACGGCGATTTTAATCGCACCGTTAAGGTCACGCCTTTATTACGCTTACCCACTAAATGATTGTGGTCGAAGCGGTTATTTTTACCATACAGCGCCACCCACTGATCAGAATCAAATCGCTCTGGCTTATTGAAGTTGTCGATGACCACTTCAGATACTCGCGAATGATTAGCAAAATCATCATCACTGCTTCTAAAGGCAATCACTTCACGGCTTGGACTGTAGCCATTTTTAAATACTAAGCCGCTTACATGTAAATACTGGCCAGATAAACGCAAATTAGATTGTCCTGATAATATGACTTTGCCTTTGGTTTGCGCTGACAGTGTGATGGGGGCCGCTTTTGTGCCTTGACCGCTAAAGTTGATTTCAAAGTCTTGCCAAATACCGTCAGCCAAGATGATTTCATCACCTGCGACAATATTTTTTATTGTTTGGTTATATTCCACAGGCGTCTTCACTGTGTAAGTGGCTGCATTGAGCGATAAGAAAGGGCTTAATGCCGATAGACACAGCATAAGAGCAATATGTTTTAAGTTTTTATCCTTGCTAGGTAAATATTGATATTGCATTAGTACGCTCATTGTTATTTTTATACTGAGTTTTAGTGTTGTTTTAATCGTAAATAAACTCCTAGCTCAATAGTGGGGTAGGAGTGGCAATGCTAAGTTTCTAATGCGGATTAAAACTTAACTTTCGCGCCAAGGAAATACTTAGGCCCTGAACGAGAGTAGTCAGAAACTGTGGTGTCATTACCACGAGTCATGATTTGTGGCTCGTCTAGCAGGTTTAGCGCTTTAAGTGATACAGATAAGTAATCAGAGTCTTGCACATAACGGTTTGAACAATCTGGAAACGGCAAGTTATTAGGTTGGAAATAGGACTCACGGTACTTATAAAGCACTGGCAATGTTGCCCAATCACCTTCCCAATACACTGACGCAGATGCCACTTGTGGTGAGAAACCAAATAGATTTGCATCAGGCACAATATTTTGGCTGCCAGTTAAGCTTACTTAACCTTAATGCGTCGCTTATTTTATTAAGTTTCACGTTTATCTCCCCAGATAAAATATTGTATTTAAATGCGAACACAATCCTTTAAACATGATCTTTAAATACAACCTTTCGCTGCATAGAAACTAACCAATGGTCATGGTGCGTGTCAACCATTTTGTGTTACCAATATTAAATTGACTTTACTTTTTTGTTATTACCAATAACATTAAGGTAACAATAATTACTGCTTGTATGATTGCTGAATTGCAATCTAAACTGATAAATAGGCTTTGCGTTGAATGACTAAATCGATATGATGTAGGTTATGCAAATTGTTATTTTTTAAAATATTGAAGGACCAAACATGAAAAATAGACGTATGTTTTGGCGCATCGTAGAAGAGATTGAAGCGTCTATTACTCGCGGCGAATATGTACCTGGTAGTCGTTTACCTCCAGAAAGGGAGCTAGCTGAAAAGTTTGATGTTAGCCGTCCAACCATTCGTGAGGCGATTATTGCACTGGAAGTGCGAGAGAAAATTGAAGTTAAAACGGGTTCGGGTGTTTACGTCTTACAATCAGTCAATCAGTCCCAGCTAAAAAACAAAATAAACGCCTTTGAATTAACCCAGGCTAGAGCACTTGTTGAAGGTGAGATAGCGGCACTTGCTGCAAATACTATTACCGAAGAAGAATTGGTAGAGTTAAATAAGACGTTGGTTATGATGGAAAATAAGTCTTATGTAGAAGAAGCAGATCAAATGTTTCATAACATCATTGCTAACTCCACTCGTAACGGTGCATTAATCAAAATGTTTGAAAGCTTGTGGGCATTGCGGGCATCAAGTCCAAAAATTATTGACGACTACGATAGCGTTTGTAGTAAAGACAACCAGAAGACCTTAGATGAACATACTGCCATTTATGAGGCTCTAGCCGCAGCAGATGCTTCAGAGGCGCGTGCAGCTATGCACAAACACTTTAATCGCTTGATTAATGTATTGTTTGATACTGTTGAGGCTAAATCACTTGAAGAAGTGAAACGTAAAAACAGTGAGAAGCGTGATTTATATTCAATTGATAACTTGGTTAACAGATTAAGTTAACCATCAATACACACTTTAAAGGACGCTAAGCGTCCTTTTTTTATGGTTGTAGAGAATTCTGTTTGTTTTTTTTGTACAAAATCAGCGGCCAAAGCAAGGGCTGCGGTTAAAGGTTGTCTTTTTTACTCTTATCGCTAATTCAAATCGCTAATTCAAATCACTAATTTAATGACTTAAGCCGAGTTGGTCTAGAGTCTAACCCTGGTGATATTTTACCTTATCAATTAACAAGGATTGTCAGTTTATTGGACATTATATTAAACCTTCGGGATAAGCTTTTATTGATTTACAGTGAAAAAGTGATGATAGGTGCTTAAAAAGCATGTAATTACCTTGCTATCTTAAAAGTTTTTTTATTACTAAATTGTAACAAATTTTCTGAGAATGATATTTGTTTGTATTTTTGGCGTTGGTTACGAAGATCATCTAGCTGGTCTATTGGTATACCAATTTTTCTGTTGTTATTACCAATTCAATTGCCTTATCTAAGCTTTTATTTAGGGGCTAGTGGCAGCTTATTAGCTTGAATAATAGCGTCTCGGGTTAGTTAATAGCGTTATAATTTGCTATAGGGTGTCATATCAATATCGATTTATTAGGCGCTTTATTTTATAGCCAGTCTTCGATCATTAGCCGTTATGGTAAGCTCGATTGTTACAGCTGGTAATAAACTTACATGAGTAACAACTTAAGTGGTAATGCTCGTCTTGGCGGTTAACTGTTTTGACTCGGCCGAGTAAAGTATCTGTGGGGGAGAAGTATTGAAACTAGGGCCTGATATGACTAACACAGATTAGCGGCACAGATTAACTGCACTGATTAGCCAGAATGAGTCGTTTAACTGTTAGCGCGATTAAGCCTTTAAGTTAAAGGCTTAATCGAAGCTTGAACAAAGGTTGAGTCTGGCAGGGTTTACTTAATTGCTTGTAAAATAACAAACTTACCATTTGACGCCACAGTGTTGCAGTTTTTAAATAAACGCTTCAATTTTACATGGTAAGCCAAATGCCGATTGCCCACGACTTGTAACATGCCGCCAGGGGCTAAACGTTTACGGGCATCAACAAACATCTGCCATGCAATGTGATCGGTTATTGCTTCCCCCTGGTGAAAAGGAGGGTTACACAACACCAAATCAGCCACCATTTCAGCATCTAAGTGGGTTAAACAATCATCCCAATGAAACTGCGCTTTTTCACGAGCAAAGCCATTTGCTTGCCAATTGTGACGACTCGATGCTACAGCCATTTCAGAATCATCCACAAAGTGGATATTTGCCTTTGGATAAACCTGAGCGGCTCGAAGGCCTAAAATGCCGTTACCACAGCCCAAATCAATAATATTGTTAAACTCACCTTCTGGCAAGTTATCGAGCATGATACGAGCACCAATATCGAGCTTGTTAGCGGCAAATACATTGCTTAAGTTACTGATGTTAAGTGATAACTCATCAACAGGCCAGTTGACAGCTTGTGGAAGTTGGCGTTTATTACCGTCAGCAATACAAGTGATTACGCGGGTTTTCTTCCAAGTTAAGCTAGCATTAGCAGCGCCTAAATTTTTCTCAATGACGGCTAAAATCGCTTTATTGATGGTTTTTGCTTTAGCGCCAATGAGTACCTGAGTACCTTTTGGTAAAACCTGAGATAAGCGCTGCAATTGATGAGCAAAATAACTGAGGTTTTTTGGCAGCTTCATTAACACTAGCTGCAAGGTGTCAGGTAATAGCTCACGGCTATGAAAACGCTGGATATTATCTGATGGCAGTTGATTGGCTGCTAAGTTTAACTCAGCCCCCAGTAAACTGGTTTTCGCGTCGGTTTCCACAAATAAAGGCCAGCTTGGCTCAATCGCAACAAGGCCGCATTGCAGCGCCCCAAAATTATCATTAATGATGGCGGTATTAACTGGGCTCGTGTTTGACTGAATCTGGCTTGACTCAATAATATGTTTTATCAGGTGTTCATCGGCGGCATCCCAAGCTTGCAGGTTGGACTCTTGCTGCTTTGGATAGCGAAAAAGTGTTAACTCAATTCCTTCACATGAGAATTGGTTTGCCGTCATTATAATTACCTGTCATCAACATCATCAAAATAGCCGATAATTATCGCAGATAAGCGTTTATTGTGCGAGAGGAACTCAGGGCTTATCTGCAGTTAATCGCCCCGTTTAATCGCCATATCTAAAATGATGACGCCTTACACCCAAATTGCCCTGTGGCGTATTTGTTCGACATAGGCTGATAAGGTTTGCAGCGCCAAGGTGACTGATGCTAGATTACATAGGCAATAGATTAAGCTCAACGCGCTAATAACATTAACATTTACAAAGGAATTGTATGAAAGGTGCAGGTGGAACGTCAGGTGGAATTGGGTCATTTTTTATTGGTTTGATTATGATGTGCGGTGGTTTTTATATGCTACTGAATGCCATTAAAATCACCAGTTCATTTGGTATGGGGCATAGTCTATACAGAATGGGCGGTATGAACCTGACCAGTGGCATGATCATGATCCCATTTATGTTTGGAGTAGGTTTGATGTTTTACAATGCCAAAAATATTTTTGGCTGGATCCTAACCTTTGGCTCACTGGTTGCGCTTATCTTCGGCGTGATTAGCTCAATTAATTTTCGCTTTACCCAAATGAGCGCGTTCGAATTAATTGTTATCTTAGTGCTGAGTGTTGGCGGCTTAGGGATATTTTTACGCTCACTGAAAACCATCGACAGTAACAGCTTGAGCTAATCTACTGTTTTGTTTTACTGCAAGCAATAGTAAAACCCTGCACCATTTTGCAACAATGCTGAGTTCAATAATTGGCTCAGTATTGTCAATGCTATATTTATCTTCATCTGCTTGATTGTTTATTGGTACTATTTGGCTACTTAGTTTTTATTGGTATCTATTTTGACTACTGACTCGCCTTCACAGCCACTTGAACAAAAGCCATCGTCTAAACAAGCATTTCCAGTATTGCCGTGGATTATGACATTTCTTAAGCCTTATCGAATGAGAGTGGTAGCGGCAATTATCTTTTTATTTATCGGCTCATTTGCTTGGTTATCATTAGGCCAAGGAGTGAAGATGATGGTCGATGAAGGCTTTGTGGCTGATAACGCTGGCCGGCTCAATGAAATCGTCTTGTTTATATTAGTGATAACCGCAGTAAGTGGCACGGCGGTCTTTTGTCGCTTTTACTTAATGACTTGGCTAGGTGAGCGGGTTATCGCTGATATTCGCTTGAAAGTATATAACCATTTATTGTCATTATCGCCGGCATTTTTTGCCGAGCAGCGCACTGGTGAAGTGATTTCACGCTTTACCGCTGACAGCACGTTATTGCAAAGTGTGGTGGGCAGTAGTTTGTCGATGGCGTTTCGCTCAAGTGTTACCGTGCTCGGCGCTATAGTGATGATGGCGCTGACCAGTATTAAGTTAACGGGCTTAGTGTTACTGGCTGTGCCTATGGTGTTTGTTCCGGTTATTTTTCTTGGTAAAAAAGTGCGTCAGTATTCACGTACCAGCCAAGATAAAGTGGGCGATCTGGGGGCGTATATCGATGAAACCCTCCATGAAATTCATACCGTGCAAGCCTACGGCCATGAAAGTAAAGATCGCTACGTGTTCAATGAGCAAGTTGAAGCTGTGATGACCGCGGCTAAAAGCCGTATTCTCTATCGCTCTATTTTAATATCTTCAGTAATGTTTTTAAGTATTGCCGCTATTGCCTTGGTGCTGTGGGTTGGGGCGCAAGATGTGATGGCGCAAAATATTACCGCTGGTGAATTATCCGCCTTTATGTTTTATGCGGTAATGGCAGCAGGTGCAGTGGCCACCATTAGTGAAGTGTTCAGTGAAATTCAGCGCGCCTCAGGCGCTGCAGAGCGATTAGTTGAGTTAGTGAACACTCCTATTGATTTACCACAAGTTACAACGCCTCAGATGCTACCTGATGAGGTTAAAGGCCAACTGAGTCTAGAGCAGTTACGTTTTGCTTACCCTAGTGTTGCCGATGATGTCATTAAAGGCATTGATTTACAGATTAAGGCGGGTGAAAGAGTTGCGTTGGTAGGAGAAAGCGGCGCCGGTAAAAGTACCTTATTTGAATTGCTGCTACGTTTTTATCAACCTCGCTCAGGCGCTGTTAAGTTAGATGGATTTGATATCTCGCAGTTGAGCTTAAACCAATTACGCGAGCAATATGCGTTAGTCCCGCAGGACTCGGTTATCTTTGCAACTAACGTACTTGAAAATGTTCGCTATGGCCGGGTTGATGCCAGCGAAGATGAGGTTATTAACGCTTGTAAAACAGCTAAAGCTGATGAATTTATTAATGAGTTACCTGACGGCTATCATACCTATTTAGGTGAGAGAGGCGTTAAGCTCTCAGGTGGTCAAAAACAGCGCATTGCCATTGCCAGAGCCATATTGGCAGACAGACCTATTCTATTATTAGATGAAGCCACCAGTGCCCTAGATGCGGTGAGTGAAGTGTATGTAAAGCAAGGTTTAGATAATCTGATGCAGGGCAGAACCACCTTGATCATTGCCCATCGATTAGCCACAGTGATTAATGCCGACAGAATTGTGGTGTTAGAAAAAGGCCAAGTCGTTGCTGTGGGCACACACCAAGAGCTAATGCATACAAGTGAAATTTATAACGCGTTTGCCAGCTTGCAATTACTCGCTGACATTGACATAGGGCAAGAATCTGCTTAGCGCTGACTATTTTCAGTTTAGCCAGCGATAAAAAAATGCCTTCAATTGTGAAGGCATTTTTGATGTTGTTACGAATGATATTTCTTTTAAATCATATACCGTGGACTGCTACTTTCTTAACTCGCGGCGTAAGATTTTACCCACAGTGCTTTTCGGCAGTTGCTCGGTAAACTCAATAATGCGTGGAATTTTATAGGCTGTTAATTGGCTGCGGCAATAATCTGAAATTTGCTGTTTGGTTTGCGCTTCATCAATTGAGGGATCTTTTAAAACGATCACTGCTTTAACTGCTTCACCGGATTTTTCATCTTCGACACCGACTACCGCGCACTCAAGCACTAATTCGTTTTGGGATAAAATATCTTCCACTTCATTGGGATAAACATTAAAACCTGAAACGATAATCATGTCTTTTTTGCGATCGACTATTTTGTGAAAACCATCTTCAGTAGCGACTGCAATATCGCCGGTTTTAAAATAACCGTTACGGGTCATGACTTTGGCGGTTTCTTCAGGCTTTTGCCAATAGCCTTGCATCACTTGTGGGCCTTTAACTGCAAGTTCGCCAGCTTCACCTAATGGCACTTCTTCATCGTTTATATCTAATATTTTAACCTCGGTGGCCAATACAGGTTTACCAATAGTGCCTAATTTTTGGTAACCCGGCGCATTTAAGCTCACTACCGGGGCGGTTTCTGATAAGCCATAACCCTCAGATATCATACTGCCAGTAGTTTTTTGCCAAATATTTGCCGCAGCACTTGTCAGTGCTGTGCCGCCAGAGAGCGTAATGGTTAACTTACTAAAATCCAATGCTTGAAATTCTGGTTGGTGGCATAGGCCAACAAATAAAGTATTAAGCCCTGCAAAGCCAGTAAACGGATAACTGGCCATAGTCTTTATTAAGCCTGCAATATCGCGTGGGTTAGGGATTAGCACTGAGCAGCTGCCAGATTCAAAATACAGGACTAAATTCACCATAAAGGCATAGATATGATAAATCGGTAACGGCGCGACAAAAATGTCCTTGCCTTCAGTCATAGTGCTGGCAATACGCGATTTTACTTGGCCTGAGTTAGCCAACATATTGCGATGACTTAGCATGGCACCTTTTGATAAGCCCGTGGTGCCGCCAGTGTATTGCAGCGCGGCTAGATCTTCTTGCTGAGGTTTGTAAGGACTAAAGCTTGATTGTTCACCTAAGGCGAGCATGTGGTTAAATTCGACTTTTGCAAAAGGGGTGTCGGCTTGAGGCTGAGGATTAATTAAATCCAGTGCATGGGTGCTGATGACTAATTTAATATCAGTTTTCGCAACTACATTATTTAATGTGGGTAATAAGTCAGATAACACCACCAAGGCTTTTGCGCCGGAATCATTAAACTGATGGATTAGCTCACGTTCAGTATACAGCGGGTTAGTGTTGACTATGATTAGCCCCGCACGAATTGCACCGTATGCGGCAATCACAAATTGAGTGATATTTGGCAACTGAATCGCGATGCGATCCCCAGGTTTTAGCTGACTATGGTTTTGCATGTAGGCGGCAAACTGACGTGAAGCAAGTTCGAGTTCTTTAAAGGTGGTTTGTTTCCCCAAACAAGCATAAGCCACATTATCCCCATAACGTTGGCAAGTTTGTTCGATCAAATCTACCAATGAATCATATTGCTGTAGATTGAGTTCTTTATCTGCGTCATACCCCATGCTTATCCCCTTTGTTGTTTTTTTTGCTGCACTTCAAACAGGCGTTTAGATTAGAGTGGTTTTAGTTAACAGGTCAACAACATTCTATAGCTTTGTAAAATTATAGTATTAAAAAGTATGGAGTTTTTGCTCTATAATTGCTGATGGTTAGCATTATCTATTCGTTCAGTTTTGATGGTTTTTTGAACTAGAAAGGTGTTCTTGAGCCTCATGGTTAATTGGTTTGTAAGTATAAAGTCAGCGTTATCAACTGCCTTGCTATTCATTTAGTTAGTGTTTTAGTCTTTTACTCTGTTATTACCTCGAAATGCGTAGATTATTTTGAGAGGTAATCGAAATTGTTCGCAATTAGCTTGCATTTGTTATAGAAATGTAACCGAGATGATGTATTTCATTTTGGGAGAGACGATTTTTAATCATATGTTTATGAATAAAAATGAGTCACAAGCAAAAATATAATAAATAAAGAGACCACATGATGACCAATCTAAAGAAAACAACCAAGTTTGGCTTTAGCTCATTAAGCCTCGCAATTACAGTAGCATTGACTGGCTCAGTCATGTCTACTCAAGTCGCAGCTGCGGAAGAAGTTGCAGACAATGTAGAAAAAATTGCTGTTGTAGGTAGCCGCGCTGCACCTCGTTCAGTGGGTGAGTCCCCTGTACCTATCGATATCATTAGCGCTGATGATTTAAGGAAGAATGGCTCTACCGACATGATTGATATGTTGGTCACCTCAGTACCATCATTTAACTCGCGCGCTCAGCCGATTAGTGATGCTGCAACCCTTGTACGCCCAGTCAATTTACGTGGATTGCCTTCAGACAGTACTTTAATCCTTGTTAATGGTAAGCGACGTCATCGTGCGTCTGTCATTGCATTCCAAGGAGGTGGCATAAATGATGGTGCTCAAGGGCCTGACATTTCGGTGATTCCAAGTATTGCGTTAAAGCAAGTTGAAGTGCTGCGTGATGGCGCCGCGGCGCAATATGGTTCTGATGCCATTGCAGGTGTAATGAACTTCCAATTAAAAGATAGCGCTGAAGGTGGCTCTGTCTCTGTTTCTCACGGTGAATATTATGAAGGCGATGGTGCAACGACAACCGTGGATGGCAACATCGGATTGCCGTTAACAGATGCTGGCTTCGTTAATATTAGTGCGCAATACAAAACTGCTGATGCAACCAGTCGCAGTGTACAGCGCCCTGATGCTGCGGGTTTAATTGCGGGAGGAAACACATTCGTTAATGATCCTGCCCAAATATGGGGTAACCCAGAAATTAAAGATGATTACACTGTATTTGCGAATCTTGGCTTTGACTTTAATGACAAGCACAGCCTTTATGCATTTGGTAACGTATCGTCAAGAGATGCTGTGGGTGGCTTCTATTACCGTAACCCCCATAACCGTGGCAATGTTTACTCCCTTGATGGCGGCGAAACCTTGCTAGTGGGGGCAGTAAATGGCGATCCATCAACATGTGATGTTGTGCCTGCAAATGTACCTAATGTACTTGATACCCCTGAATATGCAGCAATGGTTGCAGATCCTAACTGTTTCTCAATGAACCAAGTGCGCCCAGGTGGTTATACCCCTCAATTTGCTGGGACCATTGAAGATATGTCTTTCTTCTTAGGTTTTGAAGGCGAATTTGGTGAGTGGGCTTATGATGCCAGTGCAGGTACCGGTGCCAACAAAGCAAGTTTTAGCTTAAGGAACTCGCTTAACCCTTCTTTAGGTTTAGCGGCTAACCCTGAAGATACTCAAACTGATTTTGATACCGGTGCTTACGAGCAAGTTGAAACCACAGTCAACCTCGACTTCTCGCGTTATTTCACCATTGGCTCAATTGAAGATATTAGCTTTGCAACGGGTTTTGAGTGGCGTGAAGAGTCATTTGAAATTACTCAAGGTGAAGAAGCTTCTTGGTTAGCTGGCCCATACGCAGATCAAGGTTTCAATATTGGTTCCCATGGCTTTAAAGGTTTTGGTCCTGAAGCTGCGGGTAAAAACTCTCGAACCAATATTGGTATTTATGCCGATGTTGAAGCGTATTTAACTGATGATTGGTTATTGGGTTTAGCGCTGCGTTATGAGGACTTTTCTACTTTCGGCGATACCTTAAATTATAAGATTTCAACCCAATATTCAGTGAATGATTACTTGTCAATTCGTGGCTCACACAGCACTGGGTTTAGAGCGCCAACAGTCGGTCAAGAGAATGTGGTTAACACTCAAACCTCGATTGTAAACGGTGATTTGATCCAGACATTTATTGCTCCACCAACGGATCCATTAGCGGCATTTTATGGTGGTGAAGTTTTAGAACCGGAAGAATCCATCAGCTATGCGTTAGGTACGGTATTTGAGTATGAAGACTTTTTCTTAACGGTTGATTACTACAATATTGAAGTGACAGGTCGTCTGGCGCAGTCAAGTCAAATTGAAGTACAAGCGGATGATTATGATGCGTTAAGAGCGGCGGGAGTAGAGTTTCCTGAGTTAATTTCGGCGGTTACTTATTATACCAATGACTTTGATACTACAACTCAAGGTATTGATATTGTGGGTTCGTATGAAACAGAGCTGATGTCTGGTGACTCAATGTTCAGTCTTGCCTATGGCTGGACGGATACAAACGTTGATAAGTTTGATCCAGATACTACTGACGAAGGTAAAGTGCGTCGTTTAGAAGATGGTATTCCTGCTCATCGTGCGACCTTAACGTGGAATCAAACCTGGGACGATTTAAACGTATCGTTACGTGGTAATTACTTTGGTGAATACTATGCAACCCATGCTGATGATACGTCTGATTGGGGTTCTGAAACGGCAGATTCTGCTTTCACTGTTGACCTTGAAGTGAGTTATACGGTAGTTGATGCATTAACTATTTCAGTGGGTGCGAATAATATCTTCGACCAAGAAGCTCAAAAGCTTAAAGACGGTACTTTAGGTGCTCTAGGTGCAGTTTACTATGAAAGTGGTCCATTCGATTATAACGGTGGCTTCTACTACGGTAAGTTAACTTACAGCTTTTAAGCGTTTAACTTGAACAAGAAAGACTGCATCTGCAGTCTTTTTTTGCGATAAATTTATTGAGTTGAACTTGCTAAACACTAATCGAATCAGTTAACCGCATCTAAAGTATCAAACAATGATTCAATGGTGAGCACTGTTGGCAGCTTAACCCCTTGTGGGTACTTAGGGCCGTAAACTTTATTGAATGGCGTACCCATGCCGCCTTCATTGGTTACATAGGTTTCGATAAGTGCATTAGGTTCAGTCCAATTGCCTTGCATTAAAATGATATTATCTGCAGTAAGTACATTAACGACTTTTTCTCTATGGGTGACATTGGCTTGGTTGGTTCGACAAGGCAAGCACCAGTCCGCGTATACATCCACAAATACAGTATAGCCTTGCTCAACTAAAGGCGCTATTTGGCTTGGGTTAAGCGTTTGCCACTGCAAGCGTTTATAAGCATTGTAATCTTCATCTTTTTGTAAAAAAGCATACACCCCGCCAAAACATAAGGTCATAAAACTAAGTAACACGATGATCGCAGTAGGAATATTATTCCCTTTTATTTTTAGGATAATCAGTAAACCGATACCGGTTAGTAGTAATCCAAGTAATATTGGCAGCAATAAGGCCATAGGATGTGTTCTCAGTTAATTATGCAGAAGATATAGGCGACTATATCAAGTTTTACTTAATTTGAGGTTAAACCCATGTTGTCAGTGGTCATTCATGGTAACGTTACGCCTTTATTAAACTGCAGATAATTAAATGAATATAATCATCTGTATTTAATTGTAAGAATATTCACTCATTAATGATTTGGGAAATAAAATGGCGTTTAGTACGTGGTTAGGTCTATTAGCTATCTGTTGTTTAGGAGCCATGTCTCCAGGTCCTAGTTTAGCTATGGTGTTAAAACATACTTTATCTGGTGGGCGATTACATGGTGTTGTTTGTGCCTGGGCACATTCAATAGGTATTGGTGTTTATGCTTTGGTGACCTTATTAGGGCTTGCAGTGGTGCTAGAAAAGTCGCCAATTGTGTTTAACGGTATTGCGATTCTGGGGGCGCTTTATTTGGCCTGGATGGGGCTTCAAGCACTAAACTCTAAAGGTGGTATGGAGCAAAAGCTACAAGCAGGAGTGCCAGCATCTTTACTTGAGGCTGCAAGAGACGGTTTAGCGATATCATTATTTAACCCAAAGATTTTATTATTCTTTTTAGCATTATTTAGTCAGTTTGTGCTTGCAGCTGAAACCATGGCAGGTCAAACCGTTATTGTGCTAACGCCCTTGGTTGTTGATGGGCTTTGGTACACGCTTATTGCCGTGGTGTTATCCCATGGGCCGATCTTAAATCGGTTACGAAACAAAGCGGCATTGATTGATAAGTTATCGGGTGTGGTACTTATCTTGCTGGCAGTTCGGGTGTTGATAAATCTATTTTAAATAGTATTTATTACAGATAGAGAGAACAAAAAAGCCATCTTGCGATGGCTTTTTTTTGGTTAAAGCAGTTGTTAGTTCTTAAATATTTGTACTGAATCGTCTTTCTCTACAACGGCCTCTTCTGATGCCTGCTGGCTTCCTGGTGGGTTCTTTATATGGTCATTTAAGTTTTCACTTAACATTCCTTTGAACTCCTCAGAAAACCACTCTAAGGCATTATCTTTTTCAGCTTCTAAATTTGAAGACTTAATTGCAGCTTCAAATGCATTGTAACGTGCTGCAGCAAAGCGAAGGGCAGTACCGACTTTGCCAATATCGTTTTCTTGCTGGCTAAGTTGGTTTGCTAGCGCGATAAATTGATCAGCAATTTGGTACATTGTTGTTTCAGTTTTTTCTTCTGACATATTTTCCACTTTTTAGTACTGGTTTAATTGCAATTAGTTTACCCACTTTAAAACTTAAATTCAGGTAAAAAACCATTGAGTTTGCGGATTCGATCCAATTATTAAGCAATAACGTCATTTTAACTGTCTGGGTCAGAGTCAGTGATCACTTGACCATTTCGAGAGTCATAGTAAATAGATAAAGTCGTTAGAGAGTTATAAAAATAGCGACATTGATCAGGATTTATATAGGTGGCTTGGTAATCTGATACGTTTTCATCGGCAGTGGTGGAAACACTGGGGGCATCTTGTAGTACGGTTTCCCATACCGATATACAATCAGCGACGTTGTTTAGCCTTGGTGATGGCTCAAACGGAGGCCAGTTTTGTGCTGGATATCCCCACTCATTAATATCTAATTGGCCATCAGTACCGGCATTTTCAAATATTGGCAGATTATCAGCAGGGCCTGAATGGCCTAACGCAGCCCATTTTATATGCGCGAGGCTGATACCGGTTGCGAAGCTGCCACCAGTGGCTTTTACATTTGCCACATGCGCATCTTGTTGAAGGTTGATAAACTTAGGCAAAGCGATGACGGCTAAAATAGCCAGTATAATAATGACGACAACCAGTTCAATAAGCGTAAACCCAGTTTGAGTTATTTTGAGCTTTTCAATTTGCATTTAGGCATCTTTAGTAATGTGTTGTTAAATAATTGTAGATTGGTTTAGGGGTTATAGGTAGGTATGAGATGAAATATGCGAATTGGCAGCAGCTGTTTAATGAGCAACAACAGCAAGGCTATTATCTTGAATTAATGAATTTTTTAGCGACAGAGCGCCAGCAAGGCAAGGTGATATACCCTCCAGAAAATGAGACCTTTGCAGCTTTTGATCTAACGCCATTGAAGCAGGTAAAAGTGGTTGTATTAGGACAAGATCCTTATCATGGGGCAGGGCAAGCTCACGGTTTATGTTTTTCGGTACAAGCTGGAGTGAAAACGCCGCCTTCTTTGGTAAATATCTACAAAGAGCTTAAGCAAGATATCAGTGGTTTTATCATTCCCGAACATGGCAACCTAACGGCTTGGGCTAAACAAGGGGTGTTATTGCTTAATACGGTATTAACCGTTGAAGAAAGTAAGGCTCATTCGCACTCAAAAGCGGGCTGGGAGCATTTTACTGACCAAGTAATGCAATGCCTTAATCAACAAATTGAACCTATTATATTTGTGCTGTGGGGCGCTCACGCGATAAAAAAAGGCCGCTGGATAACCTCACCTCAGCATCATATTCTTTCAGGGCCGCACCCGTCGCCGTTATCGGCTTATCGTGGGTTCTTTGGCTGCAAACATTTTTCAATTATTAATCAATTATTAGTGGCAAAAAATAGTGCGCCAATTGATTGGCAAGTGTAGGTCTTAGCAATAAAAAATGCACTTGATAGCAATCAAGTGCATTTTAATATTCAGTAACAGCTTAGTTTAGTGGTTTTTAGTTATTACGCTGAACTGAAATCTTAGCTAATGAGATAAGCGCGGTTTTGTATTCGCTATCAGCAATTGGCGCTAATGCCGCAATGGCTTTATCCGCTTCTTCATCGGCTTTTTGCTTGGTGTACTCTAATGCACCTGAATCTTTTAAGGCTGCGACGATTTCGTCGATAGCTTTGGTGCCATCTCCATTTTCAATTGCGTCTTTGATCAGCGCTTTAGCTTCATCATTACCGTGTGCCATGGCATAGATTAGCGGTAAGGTAGGTTTCCCTTCGGCTAAGTCGTCACCAATATTTTTACCTAGCTCATCAGCATCTGCAGTGTAATCAAGCAAGTCATCGGTTAGTTGGAATGCGGTACCTAAAAATTTACCGTATTCACCTAATGCGTGTTGTTGCTCTTTGCTCACATCTGCAATAACACCTGTGAGTAAGGTCGCGGCTTCGAATAATTTAGCTGTTTTGCAGTAAATCACTCGCATATAATTCTCTTCGGTGGTTTCAGGGTCATTACAATTCATTAATTGTAAAACCTCGCCTTCGGCAAGAATGTTAGTGGTGTCAGCCAGTACGCGCAGTACTTTCATGCTATCTAACTCAGTCATCATCTGGAATGAGCGAGTGTATAAGAAGTCACCAACAAGCACGCTAGCGCTATTGCCAAAAAGGGCATTAGCGGTTTTACGGCCACGTCGTAAGGTTGATTCATCAACAACATCATCATGTAGTAGTGATGCCGTATGAATAAACTCTATAATGGCAGCTAACTTTAGGTGTTCTTCACCTTTATAGTCGATAGCACGAGCGGCTAAAACTGAAAGCAATGGACGTAGTCGTTTACCACCGCCATTGATAATGTAAAAACCGAGTTGGTTTATTAATGCAACATCAGACTCAAGTTGTTTGTAAATTAACTGATTTACGGCTTGCATGTCGTTATCAGCTAGTTGACGAATGGCGTTTAAATCCATAATGGTCTCTAGTTATTAGGCTACCGGACAAAATTATATTGCCCACTATATAAGGTTCAAATTGTATATTAACAAATTTTACCGAATTTTCATGCTTTAGGCTGCTTTTGTTCTTAGATAGTGGGAGTTAAGCCGAGCTTTTTTTATTGATTCAAATTTAACGCTTGCCAGAATGCAAATCTTGCCGTAGAATCCGCGCCCATTGTCATTAAAAGTTTTTAGCACCCGGTATCAACATAACAATGAACCGGAGTGTTAGTCCATTTGGAGTGAAATAGCTATGTACGCTGTTTTTCAAAGTGGCGGAAAGCAACATCGTGTTGCTGAAGGTCATACAGTTCGTTTAGAAAAAATTGAAGTTGCTACTGGTGAAACTGTAGAGTTTGATCAAGTATTATTGGTTGCTGATGGTGAGAACGTTCACGTTGGTGCACCTCTAGTTGCAACTGGTAAAGTTGTTGCTGAAGTGGTTAGCCACGGTCGCGGTGAGAAAGTAACTATTCAAAAGTTCAATCGTCGTAAGCATCACGAAAAGAAAATGGGCCATCGTCAATGGTTCACTGAAGTTAAAATCACAGCGATCAGCGCATAATTTAGGAGTCTAACTCATGGCACATAAAAAAGCTGGCGGTTCTACTCGTAACGGCCGCGATTCGGAAAGTAAACGTCTTGGTGTTAAGCGTTTTGGTGGTGAATCAGTTGTAGCTGGTAACATCATCGTTCGTCAACGTGGTACTAAATTCCACGCTGGTGTAAACGTAGGTATTGGTCGTGACCATACTTTGTTTGCATTAACAGACGGTAAAGTTAAGTTTCAAGTAAAAGGTCCTAATAACCGTAAGTTTATTAGCATCGAAGCTTAATTCTAGACTCTAATCAGTCTTTGAAAGCCCCGCCTTCTGGCGGGGCTTTTGTGTTTTTTTACTTCATTGTTGATTTAGTTAGCTAGACTTTAGTTTATTAAAAATTAGTGGATTAAATTTACGTGCGGTATTTGCGATGTTTTGCATCGTTGATTATTTATTTTGCAGTAAGCGATTTATGGTGATTGTATCTTCTACGCTTCCCTGCACATCTCAATCTTTTGAGGTTATAATTGACACATTAAGTGGTGTCAGGAGTATGTATGAAGTTTATTGATGAGGCTAAAATCAGAGTTGAAGCGGGTGACGGTGGCAGTGGCTGCGTTAGCTTCAGACGTGAAAAATATGTGCCAGACGGCGGCCCTGATGGTGGTGACGGCGGTGATGGTGGTAGTGTATTTTTAGTCGCAGATGAAAACATGAACACGCTTATTGATTTCCGTTTTGTCAGCTCGCATATTGCTGAGCGTGGTAAAAATGGACGTGGCCGTGATTGTACCGGTCATGGCGGTGAAGATTTAATGCTTAAAGTACCTGTGGGTACGCGTGCTGTTGATTTCGATACTGAAGAATTATTAGGTGATTTGACTACCCATGGCCAAAAGTTACTTGTGGCTAAAGGTGGTTTCCACGGTTTAGGTAATACGCGCTTTAAAAGCAGTACCAACCGTGCGCCGAGACAGAAAACATTAGGTACGCCTGGTGAAGTACGTTTCTTAAAACTGGAATTATTGTTACTTGCTGATGTCGGCCTATTGGGCTTACCAAATGCAGGTAAATCAACCTTTATTCGTGCGGTATCTCGTGCAACACCAAAAGTTGCTGATTATCCGTTTACGACACTAGTACCAAACCTTGGTGTGGTAAGTCCACGACCTGGGCAAAACTTCGTTATCGCCGATATTCCTGGCTTGATTGAAGGTGCCTCAGATGGTGCTGGTCTTGGTATTCGTTTCTTGAAGCATTTGGAACGTTGTCGTGTGTTATTACACATCATCGATATCGATCCTATTGATGGCAGTGATCCGGTTGAATCTGCGCGTTCAATTGTGGCTGAACTTGAAAAGTATTCACCAAAGCTTGCAGCTAAGCCACGTTGGTTAGTCTTTAACAAAATCGATTTATTGCATGAAGATGAACTTGCAGAAAGAATGGATCGCATTGTTAAGGAAATGGATTGGAAGGGTGACATTTACACTATGTCAGCATTCAACCGAACGAACACTAAAGACATTAGCTTAAAACTATTAGATTTCATCAATTCACTTCCTCCTGAAGATGAAGGCACTAGCCCAGATGATGAAGTTGAGTTTAAATGGGATAACTACCATGAAGCTAGCGTTGAATCGGTAAATGAAAATTACGACGACGACTTTGATGATGACTTCGATGACGATGACTACGATGTGGAAATCATTTACCAACGTTAATAGTCGAGAGACAAGTGTACGCAGAAACTCAAAATGATATCACTCGTCTTGTTGTACGAAGTGCACAATTACTTCTAGCCTATGGCGCTGAGTCTGATCTTGTTGAAGAGATCAGTCAGCGCTTAGGTAAAGCGCTGGGTCTTGCCAGCGTTGAACTTTCAATTTCCTCCAACTCCCTTGTACTGACCAGTTTAGTCCATGGCCGCTGTATAACTACAACCCGACGCATTCGAGAGCATGGCATCAATATGAAGGTGGTGTGTGAAGTACAACGCATTTGCCTCTTGGCAGAGCGCGGAGTGTGCAATGCCAAACAAGTTAAACGCCGCTTAGAGATCATTGAGCCTAAGAGTTATCCGGCAAAATATTTGATCCCGATGATTGGGCTATCTTGTGCGAGTTTTTGTCACTTGTTTGGTGGTGATATTACCGCGTGTCTTATTACATTCTGTGCTTCAGCTATTGGTATGTCAGTGCGATTATCATTAGTCAAAAAGCACTTTAATGCACTCATTATCTTTGCCATTACCGCTTTTATCACCACAATCATTGCCCAAATCGGCTTCATCACTGATTTAACCTCAACCCCTAAAACCCCAATGGCTGCCAGTGTGCTGATGTTAGTGCCCGGTTTTCCGTTAATTAATGCGATATCAGATATGGTTAAAGGCCATATGAATGTGGGTATATCTCGCTGGGGCCACGCGACACTCTTAACACTGGCTACTGTCATTGGGATTACACTTTCAATGGCATTGGGTGGGATTTTGTTTATATGAATCTTATTTTAGAATTGCTGCATGATGGACTTTTTTCAGCAATACCAGCGCTAGGCTTTGCGATGTTGTTTAATGTCCCGAAGCGATACTTACCTTTTTGTGCGGTAGCTGGCGCCATAGGGCATAGTTCAAGAAGCCTACTTATGCATTTTGATATGCCCATAGAGTGGGCGACATTTGCAGCTGCAGCCATCGTTGGTATTATTACGATACGCTTTGCTAAGCGTCACCTCGCGCCGCCGCTAATGTATGCTGTTGCAGCTATCATACCCATGGTACCGGGTACCTATGCATACAATACCTTGATAGCTTTGGTACAACTGAGTGTTCAAGAGCAAGTCAGCAGTGATTTAACTTCGATAGTCATTCTTAATGGCCTGAAAACCGTATTCATTCTTGGGGCATTATCAGTCGGCTTAGCAATGCCCTCATTAGTGTATTATCGAACCAGACCTATTATTTAACCCCCGTTTTAGCATCAAATAAGGATTTTTATATGCGCATCGCAATGATAGCCGCCATGGCCAATAATCGTGTCATTGGTAAAGATAATAAAATGCCTTGGCACTTACCTGAAGATTTAAAGCATTTTAAGGCGATGACCTTAGGTAAGCCTGTGGTGATGGGGCGTAAAACCTTTGAATCTATTGGTAGACCGCTTCCAGGTAGACATAATATTGTCATCAGCCGCCAAGCAGATTATCACATTGAAGGCGTTTCATGTGTGAGTTCATTTGAGCAAGCTAAACAACTTGTTACAGATTGTGATGAATTAGTTGTCATTGGTGGTGGGCAGCTCTATAAAGAAATTTTACCGCTGGCCGATATATTATATCTAACCTTCATTGAGCTAACTGTTGATGGCGATACTTTTTTCCCCGAGTGGGATGATGATAGCTGGACGTTACAAGATAAGGTTAATCAGGTTAATGCAGCACAATTGCAATATAGCTTTAACACCTTTGTGAAAAAATGTTAAATTACAAGCTGTTTTACCCTGAATAGAGGTTTACCCTTGATGGTAAGCTGAAAATAATAATACCTACAAAGGAGTATCGGATGCGTTTAATGCCTGTGGCCGTCGCCGTCCTAATTGCAGCATCTTCAGTTTCAACCCCAGCAGTCGCTGATACCGATCAACTTGTGGCAAGTATTTGTGATTACGTTAAATCGAATGATAAAAATCGACTACGTAAAAAACTCAAAGAAAGTCGTGTTAAATTACGTAATATCTATACCGGTGTTTCTTGTGATGGCGCAAGCTTATTAAGAACCGCTTATAATGCAAATTCATTTGAAGTGGGTGAGTACATCGCTAAACGTCTTCCTGCTGGTGATTTAAGTTCACCAGAAGCCGACGGGAAAAGCATTCTTGATTGGGCTAATAGCAATGGCCATAGTGGTAGTGCTATTACTGCTGCAGTTCAAGATCGCATTAATAGTGGTGAGTAAAGCGCATTGATTAATTTGGTGATAGCAATTGTGAATTATCAAATATAATCTTATGCATAAATAAAGTTGATAGCTTTGACTGCCAAAACCGCCTTAGGGCGGTTTTTTGTTGCTTATGGTTTTTATTGCCGCAAATCATTGCTAAGTCATGGCGCTATTAGGCTTTAAAGGCAATAAAAAAGGCTCTAAAGAGCCTTTTCTACATTTAGATACTGTGAGTCGTTAAACTTTAAATTCCTTCACAGAGCTTTGTAGCTCTTCAGACAGCATTGCTACTTGCTGACTTGATTGTGCTGTTTGATCTGCGCCTATGGCGGTTTCTTCTGAAATAGCAGCAATGTGCTCTAGCATTTCAGAGACTTGCTGACTGACCAAGTTTTGCTCTTGAGCGGCTTGGGCAATGTGATTACCAGAGTCGTAAGCTTTATGTACTGACTGACTAATGGTTTCTAAGGCCAAGTTAGCTTGTTCTGTTTTATCGACACAGCTGGTTGCTTGTGTGCGGCCTAATTCCATGACCGTCACTGCTTGTTGTGCACCTTGTTGTAACACTTCAATCATTTGCTGAATTTCGCTAGTCGATTCTTGGGTTCTAGAAGCAAGACTGCGCACTTCATCGGCGACAACAGCAAAACCACGGCCTTGCTCACCCGCGCGGGCAGCTTCAATCGCAGCGTTTAATGCCAGTAAGTTAGTTTGCTCTGCAATACCACGAATTACATCAAGAATAGAGCCGATTGATGCGCTATCAGTATGGACCTTATTGATCACCACGCCCGCTTTAGCGACTTCTTCTGCTAAGGCAAGAATAGTGACTTTATTCTCTTCAGCAAGTGTGCGCATATGCTGAGTTTCTTGATCGGCTTGTTTAATTTGTTCAAGGGCTTGATCGGCGCTCATTGAAACTTGTTGGGCGCTAGAGCTTAGCTCTGTTGTCGCAGTGGCCACTTGATCCACTTGATTTTTTTGCTCTTGAATACCAGATGTAGTTTGGGTAGTAATTGCCGAGGTTTGTTCAGCTGCTGCGGCCAACTGATTCGAGCGGTCTAAAATGCCGACGATTAAGTCACTTAAACTATCCACTAAGCTGTTACAGTTTTTAGCTAGTAGCGCGAACTCGTCATGGCCTGAATCATCTAATTTATGAGTTAAATCTCCAGAGGCAAGAATATTTAGCGCCTGGTTTACTTTTTCTAATGAGCGAGTTAATGGTTTCACTACGGCGTAACTGATGATAATTGCCACCACAATGGCCAGAATAACTACCAGCATTGTTTGGATAGTAGCCGAATCGATATTTTTAATTGCATCGTCACTTATTTTAGCTGTGAAGTTTTCAATTTTATTAGCTAGCTCGTTCATTCTAGCATTAACGTCTAAACGGTCTTTATCGGTTGCGGCTAACATTTCGGCAGCGGTTTGATCATGCTTTAGTTGCTGGCCTTTCAAGGTAACTATGGAGTTATTACCTGTCACTAGGGCAAATACAGCATCACTTTCTACGTTTAAATCATTAAGAGTGCTATCGCTAATAATACCGCGGCCTTGTAAGTTGATATGCTCAATCTTTGTGCGGGTATCGTTGAGCATGTACTCTAGCTCATTCACTATTACTTCATATTTAGCGTTTTCTTTAGCGGCAACTAAATCATAAATGGTGGTAATAATATTGATGAAATTACTATCAACGACTCCCGCTGCAGCTGCAATACTTTGTTTAGTGGTATCTTCACTCAACTCTAGATCTATCAGGTCTAATAAAATCGATGATGCATCATCTGCGCTGTCTTCTAAATTATCTCGAAGTTGTAATAGTTGTTCATGTTTTAATAATGCATTTTCATGCTCTATTAGCATTAAAGCGCTATTTTTTTCAAAATTATGGTAGCTGTTTTTAAGCTGAGAAAGGTTACTGGAAAACTCTTGTCTACCAGAAATTAACCCAGTCAAGATATTGAGTTTTTTGTTAAATTCCACTGATTCAGTGTTTATATTTTTTTTGACTGCTGGAATTTGAGCTGATTGATCAGTGTAGTAACCGAATAGAATGTGAATTTGCTGGGCGCTTAAGTTTTGCGTTAATTCACCGGTAGCAGTAAGGGCAGGCAAACTAACTTGTTGTAAGGTGCTAGTACTGTCCTTGATGCTATTGTTGGTGAGCCAAGACACGCCACCTAAAACTATCAAAAGGAGAGTCACAACGGTAAAACCGCCAATCACTCTGGTGGCAACATTAATTTTCATAGCATACTCCGGCTGTTATTATTTTATCCCGAATTTATCTCTTTGATCACTCAGGGCTGTATGATCATTGGAGATCCAATAACTGTATCGGCTTTGTTACTGGAAAGTTTAATTATTTATGATTTTATTTTGTGCTGTTGTATTTTTTCGTTGGTTTCTAAATGCCATAGGGTTAAATGCTCTCCCCAGCAACATCCTGTATCCAGTGCTTGCATATTAGGTTGGTTAACCACGCCCATTAACGCCGCCCAATGACCAAATACCAAAGTGTGGCTTTGTTTTAACGGGGAGTTGAATTCGAACCAAGGCGTGAGTTGTGGTGGTTTGTCTTGAATGGGGGATTTACATTTAAAGTCTAAACTGCCATCAGCAAACAAATAGCGCATTCGCGTTAGGGTATTGATGCAATATCGCAGTCTTGGCAAGCCTATGGCTGTAATGTCCCAGCGCTCTGCATCATCGGTGTACATTTTTGCAATTAGTGAATCGATATAATCATCTTGCTGTAATGCTTGGCTCACCGCATTAGCTTCTGTGAGTAAGGTCGCTAAGTCCCACTGCGGTGGAATGCCTGCATGGCTCATGATGATATTGTGGGAGGGCAGTGTCTGCACCAAGGGTTGCTTTCTTATCCAAGTAATTAAGTCGGGTAAATCATCAGCGCTTAGCAATTCAGCAAGCTTATCTTTGGGGTTGGGTCTTTTAATGTTGCCGTTAAGGGCTAATAGATGCAGGTCGTGATTACCCAAAGTTATTTTGGCACTGGCCTCTAATGATTTTAAATAGCGTAAAGTTTGTAAGGAGCCATTACCTCTGGCGACTAAATCGCCGACAGCCCATAGTTCATCCTTTGAAGGGTTAAAGTCCACTTTAGCGAGGATCAGTTGTAATTCTTCAAAACAGCCTTGTATATCGCCAACAAAATAATGTGCCATAGGATTATTGTAGAATCCCTGGGACGGCTAATCTAAATGTTGGGATTGCAGCTTTAAAAGCTTCACCTTGGGCGCTGCTCATGCCGTATGAGCCTTCCATAAAGCCAACGGGTGTTTCTAATACTGTGCCACTTGAGTATTGGTAAGCTGTATTAGGTTCGATAGTCGGTGTTTCTCCGACCACGCCAGGGCCTTGCACTTCACTTTTTTCACCGTTTGAGTCAGTAATAATCCAGTGGCGATCTTTGAGTGTCACTGCAATGTCGCTCAGATTAATGATGGTAATGGTATAACTGAATAAATATTTTGATTCTGCTGCTGATGACTGCTCTTCTAAATAGTTAGTCTCAACTTTTATTTTAATTTTGGGGGCTACAGAGGACATTAAACTTCCTAAAAACGAAAGGGCACTTTCAATGAAAAGTGCCCTTAGAATTATAGATTTTTATCGCAAACTAAATTTGCAAGTGCCACATACTGCTCGACAGTTATTTGCTCCGGTCGAAGAGTCGAATCAATGTTCAGCGCGCTGAACTCATCATCTGTTATCATGTGCTTTAAGTTATTCCGTAGTGTTTTACGGCGCATATTAAAGGCTGTGGTACATAGATGACGTAAAACGGTGACATCTTTACACGGGAATGGTTTTACATCGTATGGCAACAAACGTACCACTGCAGAGTCGACCTTTGGCGCCGGAGTAAAGCTTTGTGGCGGCACTTCAAGTACAGGTACCACTTTACAGTAGTACTGCGCCATCACAGTTAGGCGGCCGTAAGCTTTAGTGCCTGGACTTGCAGAAAGGCGCAAAACCACTTCTTTTTGTAGCATAAAGTGCATGGTTTCAATTATTTCAGCGAACTCAAATAAGTGAAACATTAACGGCGTTGAGATGTTGTACGGTAAATTACCAAATACTTTCATCTTTTTGCCGTCTTGTTGCAACTGGCTAAAGTCGAAGTTCAGTGCATCACCCTGATTGATATTAAGCTTATGCTTTAATACTGGGTGGTTTTCTAAACGCTCGACTAAGTCTCTATCTAATTCGACTACAGTTAAGCAATCAACTGATTCAGCAACAGGTTCAGTTAATGCGCCAAGGCCTGGGCCAATTTCAACCATAACATGGTCATTATCTGGCGAGATGGCGCCCACGATCCGACTGATCACACTTTCATCAGTTAAAAAGTTTTGTCCAAAACGTTTTCTGGCCGTGTGGCCTAAATGTACTTTATTGCTCATTAAAATTTAACTACTTACTTTTGAGGCCAACTCAATGGCTTTATTTAATGCACAGGTAAAACTACCACTATCAGCTTCACCGGTTCCGGCTAGCTCTAAAGCTGTGCCATGATCGACAGAGGTTCTGATATACGGAAGACCTAAGGTAATGTTAACCGATTTTCCAAAACCTAAAGATTTAAGTACTGGAAGTCCTTGGTCGTGATACATAGCAAGAACCACATCTGCTTCTTGTAAGTATTTAGGCTGGAATAAAGTATCTGCAGGTAATGGACCTACAATATCAATACCTTGCTCTCTAAGTTCATTCAGAGCAGGGATCATGATATCAATCTCTTCTCGGCCTAAGTGTCCATCTTCACCAGCATGCGGATTAAGGCCGCAGACGAATATTTTAGGTGAAGTAATGCCAAACTTTTGCACTAACTCACTGTGCAAGATTTGTATTATATGATGTAAACGCTCGCGTGTAATGGCTTTTGCAACATAAGCCAGTGGAATGTGGGTGGTCATTAACGCCACCTGCAGACCTGGCGCTGCCAGCATCATTACCACATCTTGGCAATTTGCTTGTAATGCAAAAAATTCAGTATGGCCGCTAAAAGGTATACCCGCTTGATTAATAATACCTTTATGAACAGGGCCCGTTACCACAGCTTCAAATTCATTGGTCATGTTTTTCTCACCCGCATAACGCAAGGTGTCGACCACATATTCACTGTTAAGCTCATTTAATTTGCCGCATTCAACTTCTGCAGCAAGAGTAAATGGCGCAATGGTTAAGGTGCCAGCTTCCTGAGCCTTAGCAGGTAACGTTGGCTGGTAAGGTCTTAATGTCAGCGGCAAGCCAAGCATTTTTGCTCGGCTAGTTAATAATTCTGGGTCGGCGCAAACAACTAACTCAGCAGGCCATGGCTGCTGAGCAAGTTTAATAACAAGATCTGGGCCGATACTCGCCGGTTCACCCGGCGTAATCGCAATACGTATTGTCATTAAGTTAGCTTAACCTCGAGTACTCTCAGGTTCAAAAACTTCAATATAGGCTTCTGAACGCATTTCATCTAACCAGTTTTGTAGCTCTTCATTGAACTTACGACGATAAATCAACTGGTGAGCACGATTGCTATTAAACTGAGCAGTAGCATCAGTTTTACGTTTTTCTTCAAGTTGAACGATGTGCCATCCATGGGTTGTTCTAAAGGGTTCACTATACTCATTAATTTCTAAGCTTGATAATGTTTGAGCAAACTCAGGTACATATACAGTCGGTTCTGCCCAGCCTAATTCACCACCTTTTGCCCCTGAACCAGGATCTTCAGAGTATTGGCGGGCAAGTGCTGCAAAATCAGCTTCGCCTGAACGAACTTGAGCTAAAAAGCTTTCTAGCATTGCTTTAGCACGATCTTCTGAAAGGATCGGTGATGGTTTCAGCAGAATATGTCGTGATCTTACTTCATTGATTTCTTTGGTTTGCAGGCCGCGAGCGTCCATGATTTTAATAATATGGAAACCTGAGGCACTTTTAATTGGGCCAATGACATCACCAGTTTTAGCGTCAGTTACTACCTCAGCAAACAAGGTTGGCATTTCGTTCACGCTCATGTAATCCCAGATACCACCTTCAAGCGCTTTAGGCCCTGATGAAGATGCGATAGCTGTACGGCGAAAATCTTCACCTTCATTTAAGCGGTCTAATACGATATTCGCCCGTTTGCTCGATGCTTCTAGTTGTTCACTGCTTGGGTTATTTGGCACTTCAATTAAGATATGTCCAACTTGGAACTCGACATCTTTTAAACCTTGCTCTTGGATCATTTTAACTAAGTTACTGATCTCTTGAGGTGAGACTTGAATACGACGCTGAACTTGAATACGTTGGATTTCACCTAGGGTGATTTCTTCACGTAATTGCTCACGGTATTGCGCATAGCTCATGCCTTCGCTTTCAATTTGTTGTTGCATTTGAGAAACCGTTAGCTTTTGCTCTTTAGCAATATTCTCAATGGTTTGATCAAGCTGTAGGTCACCAATAGATAGACCAATACGTTCTGCCATTTGTAATTGCAAGTGAGTCAAAATTAAACGTTCAATAACTTGAGTGCGAAGTGCATTATCTGACGGTAAGCCTTGGCCTGCTTTTAGCGCATTGGCTTTTACCGACGCCACCATATGAGTGATTTCACTTTCAAGAATAATACCCTCATTAATTTGTACTGATACGCGGTCGAGGGGAACTGGCGCCGCGATGGTTACTTGGCTCATTGCCAAAGTAAATAAAGCAAAAATCATTTTCTTACAGTGTTTCATCCACGAAATCCTTGGCACTTTTAGTTTTAATTGCAGTGGAATATATACCACATACAGTGTTGTTATCTTTTATTAGGACTGTTTGTTTTCCAGTAGGTTCAGCAATCTACCACAAATGATGGCTAATTCCTCAAGTAAAGTGGTTTACGATAGTTAAATAATCCGTCATCAAGCATGTCTTCGACACCTAGGGGGCCAGAACCACCTAAGCCTTTAATGATAAAGTTAAGGTATACACCACTTTCAAACTCTTCTCGGGTATCTAAACTTGGATTTAAATCATCATCGTAATTAGTTTTAATGCGGTAATGGTAACTTAAGCGCAATGCCCAGCAGCAAGATTCGTATTGGACACCGGTATAGGTTTCAATATTTCTTGATTCATTTAAGTCGTAATAAAAGTTACCGACAAAATATAAATCATCACTTATTGGCCATGAGGTGCGCATGCCTATTTGAGATATGTTCACTCTGTCATTAGTGTTGGTGTTAAGCAAATCAGGCACATAGCGATAGCTAAACTGTAATAATTTGTCATTACTGGGCCTAAAATCTAAGGTGACTTCACTTTTCTTATTCTTACCGTTTTCAGTATCAAATTGCACAGCACCACTAATAAACCAATCTTGATACATATTGGCATCGATTTCAGCGGCAAGCACAGAGGTTGATGCGTCCGCTTCTATGTCGTTGTAACTATTTATTTTACTATCTTCAATAAACACAATTTGACCTATGCTGAATTTAAATTTTTCAACATTGGACTCATCAAAGAGGCGCGTTGTAACCCCTAAGGTTATTTGATTGGTGTCTGCAATTCTATCTAAACCAGAAAAGCGGCGGTCTCTAAATAAGCCAAAGTAATCTTCTTGTAACTGGGCAGTATCATAAACCCCAATATTAGATTGGTCTTCGTAGCCGACATATAAATATTGAAATTGTGGCTCTAAGGTTTGTTTGTAATTACTGCCAAGCATGGCTAACTGACGTTCAAAATTAATTTGTCCGTGAATTCGCACTTGAGGAATGGTTCGGTTAACCGTGTCATCCAGTTCATCATTGCTGTTATTGTTGTCTTGCCAGTATTGGGTTTGCAGTAATTTAACTTCACTGGTCACAGAACCTGCAGGCCCCTGTATCGGCCAGCTTATACTTGGCTCCATATGAAAACGTGTCGCCGTGGCATAGTCATTTTCTGTATGTTGAAAATTGGTTAGCTCAGAATTGAATTTAAAATCTAACCCATTCCAAAAATCATTAGTCTGATAGTTAAAGTTCAGCTGAGGCATAACCTGATAAGGGCTCTCTTCTTCGCCGAGAACTTTAATGTCTTGTACCCGCATGCCGAGGTTCCAATCTCGTTCAAAGTAGCTAATTTCACCAATACGTGAAAGCTGATTATCCGTTGATCGATTAACATCAGAACTGAGATCATTGAAATAGTTATTGTCTGAGACATCTGTAAAGTTAGCTTGTACACGCCAATTGTCATTTATTGCGCCTTGATGGCGCCAATGGTACAGGTAACGGTCAGGGCTATTATCTAACTTGTCGTCATTAGCAAGGAATTCAAAGTTGAATTGACCATTTTGTTGTTCACCGGCTAAGTATCGAAATTCTGTTTTACTGTAAAACCCACGGGCTGACATATAGGTCGGGGTAAAGGTTAAGTCGTATTCTGGGGCGATATTCCAATAATAAGGCACACTGACTTCAACGCCATTGGTGGTACTGGTGCTAAAACTGGGAAATAAGAAGCCTGACTTTCTTTTATCTGAAACCGGAATGGTCATATAGGGGATGTACATAATCGGTACATCGGCTATGCGTAATTTAGCATCCCAGATCTCACCCCATTCTTCACTGCTGTCGATGCGTATTTCTTTGGCTTCAAGGCGCCAAGAGTTATCGCCAGGGGGGCAGGTGGTGAAATTGGTGTTACTGAGCTCTAAATTGTTTTGTTCGGTAATTTTTAATTGCTGAGCATCGCCGTTAATTTGTTGGCCATTAAGCCAATACTTAGCCCCAGTAAGGGTGGCGCTGTTGGTCAGCATTTGCGCATTTAATGAATCTGCGGTTACGGTAAATTGCTCATCACTGAAAATCAGATTGCCATTAGCATCTAATTGTTCATTTTTTTGATCTAAGATGGCTTCGTCAGCACTGATATGGCGACTACCTTGGCTGAAACTGACATTACCAGAAAAATGGGCTTTATCGCCCATGGCTGCTTCAGAGCGATCGGAAATAATGACAATATCTTCAGCTGAAATATTGCTAATGCTATCACGGTCGTTTATTGACGGTGAAACGGGGGCCTGCACTGCACACTGAAGCTGAGCCTCTTCAATTTCAGGAGACTCTTGTGCCAAGACTAGGTTTGGTAACAGGCTTAATGCCAGGAAATAACGGATCTGCATGTTAATAATTGATTATGAATTCTTAGTCTAGACAAAATGAATTGAAAAAAGAGCCACAGCTAACATTTTATCTTTAGCTGTTTCCAAATGTTATGTTGGCTATAATAAAGCAATTTTTACATAAGAGCCATTGAGATGAGTTTATCTGATACAAGATTTATTTTACTGAGTAAGTGGTTAAGTCAACATTTCAACACAGATATCACCCCAACACTCATTTGTGGTGATGCTAGCTTTCGTCGTTATTTTCGCATTCAGCATTTAGCAAATACGTATATCGTCTCTGATTCGCCTGTTGAACTGGTACCTATAGCGCCCTTTATTGAGCTAGCAGCTGCATACGCACAATCAGGATTAAAGGTACCTGAAGTTATAGCACAAGATGATATTAACGGCTTTGTATTGCAGTCAGATTTAGGCGATGAGCAACTCATAACACGCCTGAATGACCAATCTGTGATTGATTTTTATCAGCAAGCGTTAGGGTTATTGCCGCAAGTGGCACAGGTTAAGTCCACCATTAAGGGGGATTTACCGCAATACGATGCCGCTTTTGTGCAGCGAGAGTTAGCCATTTTTACCGAGTGGCTGTTATTGAAGCATTTGCAATTAACCCTGAGTGAAGATGAGCATGGCATTATCGAGAATGCTTTTGGGGTGTTAACCGCCAATGCAATTGAGCAGCCTAGTGTCGGAATGCACCGTGATTTTCATTGCCGCAATATTCTCATAAATCAGCAACAATTAGCCTTAATTGATTTTCAAGATGCGGTGATTGGCCCTGTTACCTATGATGCGGTGTCATTACTGCGAGACTGTTATGTGAGATGGCCAGATGCTGTGGTTAATCAGCTTCAAATGGATCATTTTAATTTATGTATTCAGCATGGATTAATTGATGATGGTGTAAGCTTTAGCCAATATCAGCGCTGGTTTGATTTAATGGGAATGCAGCGCCACATAAAAGCCGCCGGCATTTTTGTACGGCTGAATTTGCGTGATGGCAAAGCCGGTTATTTGAAGGATATTCCACTTACCCTTAGTTACATCGTTGATATTGCCGCTTTATACCCAGAGCTACAAGACTTTGGTCAATGGTTGCAACAAAAGGTGCTAACGCATTTTACTGCAGATGCGACAGATCAATGATATTCGTGCGGCTACCGTTAATATACACAGATAAGCTTAACCTTATGGACATTAAAATATGAAAGCCATGATTTTGGCTGCGGGTCGTGGTGAGCGATTACGACCGCTTACAGATTCACTTCCCAAACCTTTGGTTGCAGCAGCGGGTAAACCGCTAATTGTTTACCATTTAGAAAAGTTAGCCGCCGCTGGTATCAAAGAAGTTGTCATCAACCATGCTTGGTTAGGGCATAAATTAGTACAAGCGCTAGGCAATGGCAGTCAGTGGGGGCTCACTATTAACTATAGTGCTGAAGAGAACGCCTTAGAAACTGCTGGCGGTATTAAACAAGCCTTAAGCCTATTAGGTGACGAAGCTTTTTTGGTTATCAATGGCGATATATATATCGATGAACTGCCTGATATCACCCAGGCAATGGCGCAATTAAAAGCAGAACCCGCATTAGAGGCTTTTTTATGGTTAGTTGATAATCCTCAGCATAACCCAGAAGGTGATTTTGCGATTATTGGAGCGCAATTAGCGCAAGCGGGTGCCAATAAGCTAACCTATTCAGGCATGGGGATTTATCATCCCAAAATGTTTGCTGACATTGGCGCTGGTAAGCAAGCCTTAGGGCCATTATTACGTCACAAAATGGCTGATAAAAAGATTATTGGTAGTCGTACCAGTACTTACTGGTGTGATGTAGGTACCATTGAGCGGTTAGACTTGTTAACAAACTACTTGGCAACAGGCACCATATCGGCAGAAACGTAAATTGTAAGCAAGCCGCAGTAAGCACATGACGACATGTGCCATAAATAACCAGTCGACATAGACAGTGATGAGCTCAGCAGTAAGACAAATTAACAACAGGAAGATGAATGCGTATTTGGGGTAAGGTTTTCGGTTTTATTATCGGCTACATGTTTGGTAAAGGTTTCGGCGCCCTATTAGGGCTTTGGCTTGGGCATATGTACGATAAACGCAGTGGTTTTGCCGAGATGCTGCGTAAGGGGCATCAGCGTCAAGCTGAGTTTTTTAATACAACCTTTACAGTTATGGGCCATGTTGCCAAAGCTTCTGGCCATGTGACGGATGTGGATATTCGTATTGCCACTATGCTGATGGATCAAATGAAGTTAACTGGCGATGCAAGACGTGATGCGCAAACAGCATTTAGAAATGGACGCGATGCCAATTTCGACTTAGTCAAAACCCTGCGCGAATTTCGAGTGATGACCCAAGGTCGCCGTGAAATATTACAAATGTTTCTTGAAATTCAAATTCAAACCGCACTGTCTGATGGCGAATTACATAGCAAAGAAAAGCAGATTTTATCAACCATAGCCAAAGAGTTAGGGTTAGGCCAAGCTCATTTGGATGCGCTACTTAATCGTTGGCAGGCAGAGTTTCACCATCATCAAACGGCTAATGGCAGCCACATGCAGCTTGAAGACGCTTATTCACTATTGGGTAAGCAGGAGTCTTCCAGCGACCAAGAAATCAAACGTGCTTATCGAAAACTCATGAATGAGCATCATCCAGATAAACTGGTCGCTAAAGGTTTGCCAGAAGAAATGATGGAGCTGGCAAAAAGTAAAGCTCAAGACATTCAATCTGCTTATGAAACAGTTAAAACATCTCGAGGAATGAAATAAGCGCAGGGGTGGTAAACACAATAATCATCATTAAGAAGTGATGTTAAAGGGAGTTTTCTATGCAATATAAAGCGACTGTGAGTCTAGTAAGTTTGGCGTTGTTAGCAACCTCTGTTCAAGCTGAGGTGTTTGTTGCTCCTTTTGGCGGTTATAGTTTTGGCAGTACAGAATTTGACATTGGCGATCTGAATAGTCAGCAAACAGATAAGCTAAAAATAACCGAATCTGAGCATTATGGCTTTATGGCAGGAGTCACGACCAAAGACCCAGGTAATATCTACTTTCTGTATAGCACGCAAAAAACTGATTTGAGAAGCAATGCTTTTAGTGCGGATGTCTTTACTGATCTTGATGTTGATTATTTCCATGTCGGTGGAAGTTTATTTTTCCCCAATGGCCGCGTTAAACCTTACGTTACCGTCACTGCCGGTGTCACGCACATGCGACCGAGCAATGACTTTTCAACTGAAACCCGTTTTTCAATGGGATTTGGCGGCGGCGTAGCCTATGACATTACCTCTCAAGTGGCCTTATTTGCCGATGTAAGAGGCTACGCCACATTCGTTAACTCAAACAATAGCTTTTTCTGCGGCCCCAATGAATGTGTGTGGAATATTTCTGCCGATATCATGTGGCAAGGGCAGGGCAATATTGGTTTAGAGGTTAAATTTTAATTAGGTGACCGAACATGAAAATTGTTGTACTTGATGGCCATACATTAAATCCGGGTGATTTAGATTGGTCATCGTTAGCTGCGCTGGGTGAGCTTAGCGTTTATGAACACACTATGGCGGCAGATATTATTTCCCGTAGCAAAGATGCCGATATAATTTTAACCAATAAAGCGGTAATAGATGCTGAGGTGATAAGCCAATGTCCACAGCTTAAATACATAGGTGTGACGGCAACAGGTACCAATGTGGTTGATATCGCAGCGGCTAGCGCGCAGCAGATAGTTGTAACCAATGTGCCTGCTTATGGCCCTGATGCTGTGGCGCAAATGGTATTTGCTTTAATACTGCAACATACCCAGCAGGTGGATTTACATGATAAAGCAGTAAAAAAAGGTCAGTGGAGTCAATCAAGAGACTTTTGTTTTACGCTTTCACCTTTAGCATCGCTAAAAGGTAAAACCATAGGCATTGTTGGCTATGGTGATATTGGTCAACAAGTGGCAAGGTTAGCGCTGGCATTTAATATGAATGTGTTAATTAACACATCGACACCCAAAACGGATTTACCTGCAGGTGTTCAATGGCAGACGCTCAATAAGTTATTAAGCCAGTCAGATATCGTGTCGTTGCATTGTCCGCTTAATCAAGCCACTGATAAAATGATCAATGCTCAAAGTCTTGAGTTGTTTAAGCCTAACGCTTTATTGGTTAATACCGCTCGAGGCGGTTTAGTGGATGAAGTAGCATTGGCAGATGCGTTAAATGACAACCGCCTTAGCGCTGCACTTGATGTGCTTTCAAGCGAACCGCCAATGGCTGATAACCCGTTATTAGCGGCTAAAAATACCATTATTACCCCTCACATCGCTTGGGCAACAACAGAGGCAAGGCAAAATCTGTTAAATATTGCCGTGGATAATGTGGCGCAATTTTTAAAAAACAGCCCATGTAATCAGGTTACTTAGCCAGAAAAACAAATAAGGATATTTGTGCAATATGAGTTTATGGAAAGCGCTTTACGATGTATTTGAAAAAGAGCATGCGCGGGTTGAGAAGCATAAAGGCCAGCAACGCGCGCTGTTATTTGAAATTGAAGCCAATATCAATTTTATCGCTGTAGGGCTAAAACAGGGTCTTAGTGCTGATCAAATCGTGGCAGGAATTGATGTCGATGTGTTTAAGCAATCAATGATACAAGGTTATGACTTTAATCGTTTAACTGCTAATAGCTTATTGGCCAAGGCCATTATTGATTACCCTGAGTTTGATAAATATATCGGTAAAAGCTCTGATGAGCTGGTTGCCAATGTTTACGGTAAAATATTTGTTTTGCAAAAGTTGATGATAGCGGGGCGTTTCGAGCAAGGTGGTAAACTTAAATCCTTATTAAGGATGTTAATTTTAGTGTTATTTCATTTGCAAGGTAGAGCACTGCCTAAAAGAAAAAGCAGCTAACTGCTTCATAAGCCCTTCAAGGTGATGTTAATACCACATCGAATTTATCCAATAAAAAGCCTAACCTTAGTACTTTATGTGCTTGAGGTTAGGCGTTTATGTCTACAGCGAGCAATCATTAACCTAGGTCACAAAGCGTAATTATGACGTGGTAATAGGCGAGTTATCATAGTGTAAAGCTAAAATATAACCTTAACTTTTGCCGCCGATGCTATGGCTTTCGTTATGGCATTATCAATATTGTTATCACGGGCTAAGGCAACACCCAGACGGCGTCTACCATCAATATCAGGTTTACCAAACAGCTTAATTTGGGTATCCGTTTGCACTAATGCTTCAGCAACGCCTTGATAGCGAATATTTTCAGACTTTCCTTCAGCCAGAATAACCGCAGAGGCACTTGCGCCATGTTGCTTAATTTCGGTAATAGGCAGGCCTAAAATAGCCCGAACATGCAAAGCAAACTCAGATAAATCTTGGCTGATAAGCGTGACTAAACCAGTATCATGGGGTCTTGGTGATACTTCTGAAAAGTAAACATCATCACCTTTGATAAACAGCTCAACACCGAATAAACCATAGCCGCCTAACGCGGTTACTACTTGCTCACCAATTTGCTGCGCTTTGGTAAGTGCAGCTGCTGACATTGCTTGAGGCTGCCAAGACTCACGGTAATCACCGTCTTCTTGTCTGTGGCCAATGGCATCACAATAATGAATGCCATTGACAGCACTAATGGTCAGCAAGGTGATTTCATAATCAAAATCAATAAAGCCTTCCACAATCACTCGCCCACCACCCGCGCGGCCACCTTCTTGAGCGTATTGCCAAGCTTGTTCAATTTGCGCATTGGTTTTTATCACGCTTTGACCTTTACCTGATGAACTCATTACAGGTTTAACCACACAGGGCTGACCAATTTGCTCAATTGCGGCAGTAAACTCAGCGAATGTATCGCAAAAGAAATAAGGCGATGTTGGAATACCTAAGGTTTCAGCGGCTAGGCGGCGAATGCCTTCTCTATCCATGGTTAACTGAGTCGCTTTAGCTGTTGGAATGATATTGATGCCGCCTTTTTCTAACTCAACTAGGGTTTGAGTAGCGATAGCTTCAATTTCTGGGATCACTAGATGCGGTTGTTCTAATTCAATAACGTCTCGTAATGCTTTTTCGTCCAACATGTTTACCACATGAAAACGATGTGCAATTTGCATGGCTGGAGCATTAGGGTAGCGATCTACGCCAATAACTTCGATGCCAAAGCGTTGTAATTCGATAGCGACTTCTTTACCAAGCTCACCACAACCTAGCAGCATGGCTTTAACTGCACCGTCAGTTTCAGCGGTACCAAAGGTGAAAGGGACATTGTTATTCATTATTTAACCTTGTAGGGGGAAAAAATAGCCGAGGCAGTTTACCTTTTATTCGTATTTGATTGATTAGCTAAACCGATAAGTGTGTAAAAGATCACGTGAAAACTCTTATTTTTATAGCGAATAAAGCACTTTAATTGGTTATTTTAGCTATTGCCTTGTGTTATCTTGAGGTTGCCAGTTTGTTGATTTTGGTTGTTATTTCTTTTGCTTTGATTGTGATAGGAGTGTCATATGTTTTTGGATTATTTTGCTCTAGGACTGCTATTTTTTGTAGCATTAGTTATTTTTTACGGTGTTATCGCGATTCATGATATCCCCTATGAAATTGCTAAAAAGCGTAATCACCCACAGCAGGATGCTTTGCATATCGCTGGTTGGGTCAGTTTATTTACCCTACACGCTATTTGGCCATTCTTATGGATTTGGGCAACCTTATACCGCGAAGATAGAGGCTGGGGCTTTAGTGATGGTAAGAAGCGAGAGCTTATGTTGGAAGGTGAAGTGAAAGAATTGTTAGATAAGGTTAATGACCTAAATGAGCGTTTAATCTCTATTGAGTCGCCATCGGAACAAGCAAGTGTCACCGATGCTGTTAAACCTCAACCGCAGCCAGAACAAGGAGCGTAGCGATGGATCTGTTACTGATATTAACCTATACCGCTTTATGTGTGGCGATATTCAAAATTTTTAAAATCCCACTCAACAAATGGACTGTGCCAACGGCGGTGTTAGGCGGAATAGTATTAATTGGTACTTTATTAGTACTGATGAACTATAACCATCCTTATACTAAGTTTGCCCGTGAATATTTCGTTTCAATCCCAATCAATCCTGCAGTAAAAGGCTTAGTGGTTGAAGTCAATGTTAAGCCCAATGTCCCTGTCAAAAAAGGTGAAGTGCTATTTAGAATCGACCCAACCCCTTTCATTGCTGTCGTTAAACAAAAAGAAGCGGCACTGGAAGATGCACTGCAAGCCGTGCCACAATTAAAAGCCTCATGGGATAGTGCGATTGCCCGCGCAGCGCAAGCAGAGGCTAATCGTGACAGAACCAAATCTGCCTTTGAGCGTTATGATGAAGGTCGCCGTAAAGGTGGTAGAAACTCGCCATTTTCTGAAATTGAGTTAGATAATAAACGCCAATCATATTTAGCAGCAGAAGCTGCTTTTAAATCGGCGTTAGCGGAAGAAATCCGTTTTAGACTGGCATTTGAGTCAAACATCGACGGGGTAAATACTGATGTAGCTGTGGTTAAAGCCGAACTTGATGCCGCTATCTTTAATTTAGAACAAACCGAAGTGAAAGCACCAGTTGATGGCATAGTCACTCAAATGGCGTTGCGTCCGGGGGTGATGGCTGTGCCTATTCCGCTGCGACCCACTATGACATTTATACCTGATGAAGACCGCTACTTTGCTGGTGCATTTTGGCAAAATTCATTACTGCGCTTAAAAGAAGGTGATGAAGCGGAAATTATCCTTGATGCTATGCCTGGCCAAGTACATAAAGGTAAAGTCGTTAAGGTATTACCTGCAATGTCAGAAGGTGAGCTGCAATTTGGCGGTGCGCTGCGCTCTTCAAATGAGTTATTTAAGCGTGGCCGGGTGTTAGTATTAATCGAGTTAGCTGACGATGAACTACGCACCAGCTTGCCTGCAGGTGTAGCTGGGCAAGCGGCAATTTATACCGAGCATTTCACTCATGTTTCGATTATTCGTAAAGTGTTATTGCGGATGCAAGGTTGGCTCAATTATCTGTTTGCTGAAGGGCATTAGTGATAATGTGATTATTCTTTTATAAAAAAGTCCGCGATTGCGGACTTTTTATTTTAGCAACTTATAAAGAATAAGATTAATTGTTATTTTACAGCAGCCTGAGGCGGGAACTGAGCCAGAATGGTATTAATGGTTTTGGTCGTTTCAGTGACTTTTTCATTACCACCAGATTCAAAGTCATATTCATCAGTGCCGCGCCAGATGAGTCGGTTATCTTTTAAATCTATAATATCAATTTGAATCACTTGGATTTTAGCACTGTCACTGCCGATGGGGATTCCCATGCTAGTACCAATCCCAATACCACCATTACTGCCACTAGTACCAGTACCTAGACCAATAGAAAGCCCTGAGCTTTTTGGTTTGTCCTTGGTTAAAAAGGCGTAGCTGACGCCAAAGTCACCAGTTATGTCATTACCAGTGGCTTCACCACTCACGGCTAAGTCATTTTCTACTTGCTCGATAAAGTTTTTGGCTAATAAATTGGCACGTATACTGGCTCTGATCCGCTCGGCGCTAAGTTGATCCCCTTGATTTGACACTTCAATAAAATGAAATCGTTTTAACTGACTAAAGTCATATTTGGTATCAAAGTCTGACTTTCCTGTGGTGCTTTGGCAGGCGCTTAATCCTAGTAGAAGTAACATTGTAAATAACGCACGAAATAGCATAAGTGGCTCCGGTTAATCAATGAATCTGTTTGTTATAGGATGTTTTCTTGAGCGAATTAATAATCAGCTTAAATCAAAAGCCTGCAGTAAACCAATCTTACACAGAATTCGTCGCTCAAATAACCAGCGCTGAACATGGCTTTTTGGTTAATTAATGCTAAGTTAGAAGCATAAAACTTCAATTTTGTCGGAGAGAAACGTCAGTTAAATATGGAACAGTTAAGTTTTTTTTCCGTCCCAAGCCCTTGCATAGGTGTGTGTCAAACTGATGCGCGCGGATATTGTAATGGCTGTTTGAGAAATCGAGATGAGCGTTTTAACTGGCTGCATTTTTCTGATGCACAAAAGCATAATATTATTCGCTTATGCCAGCAGCGAAAGCGCCGCCGACAATATGCCAAATTTAAAGCCCATCAAATAGCGATAAAACAGCAGCAAGCTCAGGCTAATCCACAATTTGACTTTGATGAACAAACTGATGATGACAACATTGATTTGGCTGATTTTAGCTTAGATTAGTGATTGCAACCTTGTGGTTTTAGGTAGGCTTTAGCTGTAATTAATATTATTGAGTTTGATGTGGTGGGTCTATTACAGCCTGCGCCGCTAACGGCCAATCTCCATTATTTCTATCGTCAGCTTCAGCGTTAAGCTAACCATTGAGATTAATGTGCGCTTTCTGCAGCTAGTTCGCGTTTACTTTTTGGCCACATTAAAGTGAAACAAGTGTTGTCATCATCACTGGTTAATGTGACATCGCCTTTGTGGCGCAACATGATGCGTTTGATAATGGCTAAGCCTAAACCATGGCCTTTATTGCCTTGGTGCTGTGACTTACTGCGATAAAAAGGCTCAAATAATCTTTCATGATCTTCTTCAGGGATCGCGGGACCATCATTAGATACTGTTAGGAGCAGGTGTTGGTCATCTTCAGACAAAGACACAACAATTTCATTATGGGTGTAGCGTTGGGAGTTAGTAACAAGATTTTGAATCGCACGCTCAATCAGCAGTGGTTCTGCCATCACATATAACTCACTATACATATGCTTAAATTTAATCGGTTTATCGCTTAATGGGGTTAAACGCGTGATCAGCTCTTCTGTAATGGACACTAAGCCGCAGCGCTCTAATGTGGGCTCTTGTTGCACTTCTAAGCTGGCATAGGTCAATAGCTCTTGCAGTAAGGTTTCCATTTCTTTGATATCAATTTGCATGTCATCAAGAAATTGCTGGCGTCGTTGCTCATCGCTATTGGGCAAACAATATTGTGGTAGTAAGGCTAAAGCAAACTTTAACCTTGCTAGCGGGGTTCTGATTTCGTGTGATACGGCATTAGAGAGGTGTTTTTGGTTTTCAATTAAATCACTGATATGCCGCGCCATGTCATTAAAGGTGTTGGCTAACGGTGCGACTTGAGAGCCGGGATTGAGCTCAATACGGGTATCCCATTTGGCTTCACCAAAGTTTTGCGTGGCTTTTTTAAGGGTTTTGAGATCTTTGGATAACGGCCATACCCAAATTAAGGCGACAAAGGCCAGCATCAAATAAAAGAATATCGTAAAAATATTACGCAGCAACCCGCGGGGATCGATATCTACTGGGCCTGCCATTAACACTTGATCGCCCACGGCAATAAATTGCAATTCGTGGCTGCTATCTGTGGTGGTGGTGACTATTTCATTGGCCAAGAATTCGACATTGCCACTTAAAGCAATTTCATCTTTTTCAAATAAAGCTAACGGGTAGGGGTGTTGCTTTTGAATGATTTTAAGCTGCGCTAAGCGCTGCTCTTTAGGTTGCAAAGACAATAATAATGCAAAGGCGATTAATGGCGAGTCAATGTTCTCGTATTCATCGACTTGCTGTTGCCAGAGGCTATCTAATGTCCAGCCTATACCTAAAAAGCTTAAGCTAAGTAATAGGTATAGGCTGATGAAGAGTCTTTTCAAAGTCTTCTATGACCTAATTAGTTATTCCACGCTTCAGGCGCGAATAAATAACCTTGTCCCCAAACAGTTTTTATTCTGAATGGTGTTTCGATACTATCTCCAAGCTTTTTACGTAAGCGAGATATGCGCACATCAATTTTTCTGTCTTTACCATCAAAATCGATATTGAGTAAGTATTGGTAGATGTATTGTCTACTTAATACTTGCCCCGCTTGTGACGCCAGTAACCACAATAATTCAAACTCATGGCTAGTTAAATCAACCTCGGTATTGCCTAAGCGAATCGCTTGGGTATGCGGGTCGATGCTTAACTTACCAAAGCTTAAACAATGAGATTCTGGTTTTGGCGGTTGTGCCTGACGGCGTAATAGGTTGTTTATACGTGCCACTAACAAGCTTGGGTCGACAGGTTTGACAACATAATCATCAGCGCCTAATTCTAGGCCTTTGATTTGGTCTTCTGGAGAGCCAAGCGCACTCATTAACAATATAGGGCCTGAGAAGTAGTCAGGTAATTTTTCACACAGGCTTAATCCATCAAGTCCAGGCAGCATAATATCAAGTAGGATGATATCAGGCTTGTAACTAATCAATCGTGTTAAAACGGTATCGCCACGTCGTTCAACTTCAACGTGCATATCGTGTGATTTTAGGTAGTCCACAATTAAGTTGGCAAGACGAATATCATCTTCTACCAACAGAACTCTATGAGTTGATGGGGGGGTTGCCATTAAAATAAACTCCAAGGATTTCGGTAACGTCTGCGAACTTTAGGTTCGGACATTGTGGTGACTTTTAGGATTACGTCCGCCAATTCATTATTATTATTTTTACTTACCAAGACAAAGTGAATGTCTTTATTGGTTTTTACTGAAAATTGCAATGAATGATCATCAGTAGAATCACTACACCAGCGACTCATTGCTTGATAGTTAGATTCAATACAAATGAGTTGGTCAGTTTTCAGTTGCCAATTTAGCTCAATATCCATCTCGCAATGTTTGTTTTGAGCGTCTTTGAGGCATAAATGAGGCGTAGCCGAAAGCTGTGCTTGCGTTTCAAGCGTATCAGCTTTGACGCAGAAAGCACTAAATATCAGTATTAATATACCGAAAAAGTGATAGAGGTTATATTCTTGTTTACTGAACAAGATTAGAACCTATATGCAGCTCCAATGAAGTAGGAGCGAGAGTAATTTTCATTAATAATTGGACTGTCAATAATTTCATCAGCTAACCGGGTGTAACGTGCCGCTAAAAGTAAATCCCAGCGTTGTGAAAGACTATAACGTGTCGTTAGCTCAATCGCTTTATTCCAGCCAGAACCTGGCTGATATTGCGTGTTCCAGTATAGATTTTCAGTTGATCTAATACCATAGTAATAAGCAATAACTTGCGAACTTTTCCAATCAGCTTCTAATGATAAATCAAAGCGGAATTTATCAAGAGCTAAAGAGTACGACCAACTGGCACTGGCTTCTTGTCCATTATGAACATTAAGTAAATCATGGGCTGCGGTGAGTCTTAATATACCTAATTTGCCGTACCAAAAAAATTCCACACCACCATATACAGTGAAGTGTCTGGTTTCAAGCTCATTTAAAACCTCAGGTTGTGATATACCTCTAGATTCTGTGAGATCCGCTGCAGGGAGTTCAACCGTCTCATCAAAGCTACTGGCTTGGGGTAAAAAAATGTTTGATGGGTCCCAGCGATAAAAGAAAGCACGTTCATCGCTATAACTGCTCGCGAGATTAAGGGTAAAACTTTCTTGCTCTACCAGGGTGTAGCCAAAATTGAAGTTGTCAAAAAACCAGCTTTCACCATAATAGGCGACGGAGGGTATGACATAGATAGGTATATCTTTATAGGTACTTACTGGGTTGGTTTTATTGCCCCAGCCCAAAGCTAGACTGACATCCCATTGACCAACCACAATGCAGTCGCCATCAATTTGACAGGTGTCTTCAGCTTGCGCTGGCTTGATACCAGCAATAACAATGGTAAGTATGAGCAATAATCGATACATCTAAGGCTGCTACCTAATCAATAAAACTTCAATAAACATAATGTTAACATTGTTCATTATTTAGCTACACTGATTTTACCTTAATGATACAAACTGATACTGGTGTGATTAATTTACATTAAGCCGTTTTTAACCAAAGGCGTCACGGCGTTAATTTAATTCTTGCTCAACTGGTTCAGTATTTGATTGTTCAATCTCTAGCGGTGCTTGCCTTTGATAGCCCATTTCAATTAACTGAGCATTGATGCAGTCGGTAATAAATTGCTGTTTTTCGATGGCTTCAATTTGTTCTTCAGCGGCCATATTTTCACAGGCCGCCGTTAATGATTTTACGGTATCCTCAGGGGCTGGTATTCCATTGGCATTGGTATCTGTGCTGAAAAAACTGCAGATAACAAGGCTTACGACAATACTTAAACTTAATGATGGTTTAGTCATAATTGTTCCTCTAAGTGTTAACACGTTATGTAAACAGATGCTTAGTTCATTTTTTTGCGAATAAAATCACTGCAAGTGTCATCTAAGCAGCGCTTAGAAACATAATGCTTGGTTAATTGGGTTGTGAGTAAAAAACCTTGGCTTGTTTCTGCAATGCGATAAACATCATCCCAAGCTAAATGATGATCAATATAAGTCGACTTTGAATGAATACCGTTATCGTCAATGGTTAAATTTACTGGGTTATTCGCTGACTTACTTATTAGTTGCCTCATTAACCACCAAGCGCGATTAAACCTAACTTGCAGTGCTTCAACTGCCCCTAAACCAATAAAGAAGTAAGCAACATAGGGGCTTAACTCGGTGATGGTCATTAAAAATCCAGCGACTAAAAATGCCACAGATTTTAAGTAACGCTTTGGACTGGTATTAATGACAACTGACTCATCGAAGGTTTCTTCAAAATGAGATCGATCTAAAATATATTCAACACTATAGCTATAAGCTGTTGTTTTTGTTTCGCTGGTAGACATGTATCGCTCATTGACAACATTAATTGAGATAATTATAAGGTTGAAGTGATCGATTTCACTAATTTTTCCTGTAAATCGGTTTGTTCTTCTTCTGAAAGCTGTGCACCGTATTGGTTGGAAAGGGTAAACACGTTATCAGCTCGCTCACCGACTGTGCTGATGGCTGCAGAATGAATTGTAAGCTCTAGTGCTCTGAATGCACTGGCTATTTGCCCCATAAACTCATGGGTTTCTAGCGCTAAAATATGCACTAAGGTGCGGTTAGCTTTTTTAGAGTGAATAAATTCAATGGTGGGTTTGTTATCAAAACTTTGGGTGTGTCTTAAAGGGCGCTTTTTCGGCGGCATTACATTATTGTCTATCACTTGACGTAGCTTGCTGGTGACTTGTTTGCGGCGCTGAGCACTGAAAATCGGTTTACCGTCAAAGTCGAGTACTTTAAAAGCTTCAACCACGTAACCGTCTTTAGTTTGTGAAATCTGTGCTTGCTTCACTGATATCTTCAAGGTTGATAGGGTATTAAACAGAGAAATAAACAAGCCTGCTCTGTCTTTGGTATACACAAAAACATCACTACAGCCTTTGACATTACTATCATCAACAATAATTAACGATTCAGAATCTGCTTGAGCTTGTTGCTGATGCGAAAGTATTCCTAGGGTGTATTTTGCTATTTCACTGGATTCTGCATTACCGAAAAAGGATAACGGCAGGTTTTTCCATAGTTTTTGAATAGCAGCAGATTGAGCCTGTATTTGGTGTTCATCTGTTAATTGTGAATCGGCATTGATGATATTAAGGGCTTCTTGTTTGTGCTCCCTAACCACGCTGCGCAGTTGCAATACATTTTCAAGACCATTCCTGAGGGCTTTACGGGTGGCAAAGTAGAGGTCGGTTAATAAACTGGCTTTCCAATCATTCCATAGATCATCATTGGTGGCTTGAATATCGGCCACCGTTAAACAATATAAAGCATCAAGTTTAGTGAGGCTGCCCACGGATTTTGCAAAAGCAGTAATGACATCAGGATCTTGAATATCCATACGCTGGGAGGTGATGGACATTAATAGATGTTGTTCCACTAACCAGCTAATTAATTGCTGCTGTGAGTTTTTTAAACCATGGAATTTGGCAAATAATTTGGCATCTACTGCGCCGAGTTCACTGTGATCACCACCACGTCCTTTAGCAAGATCATGAAATAGTGCGGCAAATAAAATGGTTTCTTTGGCTTGGAACCGAGCATAGATATCAGCGGCCAATTTGTGATCGTGACTAATGTCATCATGGGTTAGTGCATATAAGTTTTTTAGCAGTTTATGAGTGTGTTCATCCACAGTATAAGCATGAAATAAATCAAACTGCATCTGGCCAACCACTTCACGCCATTGGGGTAAATATGAGGTAAGGATGCCATGTTGATGCATTAAGGTAATTGCCAGCCCCATGCCTTGTGGGTGCTTGAATAGTTTGACAAACAGTTCACGGCAGACATGAAAGTCTTGTAAATCACCCATTAAACGACGACGTACTTGCCTGATCAATCTTAAGGTCTCAGGGGTAATGCCTTTTACTTGTTGATGGTATTCGGCAATATAATAAAACATCCACATGATCTGCGGTCTATCAATAAACACATCTTGATTTTTTGCATTTATTTGGCCATTTAAGATCTCAAAATTGTCATTGATATCGATACAATTATTGTGTTTCAGTGGCGATATCTCGCGTTGGAAATAAGCCATCAACATCAGGTTTAATTCACGAATACGCTTCATTGCTCTAAACAATTGGCGCATCATTTTTTCAATGGTGATATTACCGCTGTCACCAAATCCCAGTAGGCGAGCGACTTCAGCTTGATGTTGCAATAAAAGTCTATTTTCAGAGCGGTTTGACGCTTGATGCAATGAGAATCGCACTCGCCAAATAAAGTTTTGGCACTCCATTAGTTCTGCGTATTCATCAGCAGTTAAAAAATTAAGACGACGAAGATCTTTAAGATCGTCAATGGAGAAATGTTTGCGAGCTATCCAAGTAATCGTTTGAATATCACGCATGCCGCCAGGGCTATTTTTTAAATTGGGCTCAATATTAAAGGCGGTGCCTTGGGCTTTATGATGCCTGACTTGTTGCTCATTAAACTTGGCTTCAAAAAAGGCTGCGCTACTCCAAATACTTTCGCCATAGAGTTTGCTGATAACTTGGTGTTGATGGTTTTCATGGCCACAAATATTGCGAATTTCAAGTAAAGTGGTGGCGATGGTGACATCTTCTTTACAGGCGACAAAAGTATCATCTAGGCGCCTTACTGCATGGCCTAAATCTAAACCCAAGTCCCATAATTGAGTCAGAAAATCACTGAGTTTATTGGCATCATCGGTGGATAAGTTGTGGTCATGAATAATACAAATATCGATATCAGAAAAAGGGTGTAGAGTTTGCCTGCCGTAGCCACCTACAGCATTGAGAGAGATTTCTTTTGTATCAAAAGTAAACTTTTGCCAAATATGACTGAGAAGTTTATCAAAAAATTGAGCGCGAAATGTCAGGATCTCGGTAATTGGGCTACAACTAATCTGTTGCTCTAGCCAAATATCAAAATCAGTAATGGCTTGTTTTAGCTCTACAATACTCATATTTGGCTGTAAAATCGGATAGACTGGCTGCAAAAACATATCACTCCCTTTTAGATTCGCTCTCAAATAGGGTATGCGATTTAGTTTGCCAACTCAAACTATCCACTAAATTGATTAGTAATAAGTTAATTCTTTTAACTAGTTAAATAAGAATAAATCACTTAAATTGAGCTTATAAATGCAAAGTAAACGAAGTCGTTTAGATCAGTTTTTAGCTAAAAAATTACAGCTACCTAAAAAGGCGGTAAGGCTAATTTTACTGGCTGGGCGGGTCAATGTTGATGGTGAGACTTGTAAAGAGATGGACCATCAAATTAATGAGTTTACCGCTATTATGCTTGATGGTGACTTTATTCAGAACCAGCAAAAACAATACTATATGTTACACAAGCCTGTGGGTGTGGTGAGCGCGACAAAAGATGATATTCATCCCACGGCCTTGTCGCTATTAACTGGCGTCAATATTGAAATGATGCATATTGCTGGTAGGCTTGATTTAAATTCTACTGGCTTACTGTTAATTACCAATGACAGCCAATGGTCGCAAGCTTTGATGTCGCCTGAAACCAAAGTAAACAAACAGTATTTGGTGACGTTAGAAAATCCCATTGATGACTCATATATCAGCGCTTTTAATCAAGGGATGTATTTTGGTTTTGAAGATATCACCACGTTACCGGCGCAACTTGAAATCATCTCAGAGTATCAAGCACGGGTGACGTTACAAGAGGGTAAGTACCATCAAATTAAGCGTATGTTTGGCCGCTTCAGGAATCCGGTGATTGGTTTACATCGTGAGTCGGTGGGCAATATTAACTTGGATAAGCAATTGTTAGTCGGGGAGTTTCGCTCGCTCACTCAAACTGAAATCAATCTTAAGTAAATCTTATAAAACCTTAAAAAAACTTAAATTAATTCTATAAGGTTGGGCTTGATCAAGTTTTACTTGTTACAGCTATGTTAGATTAAGCCTGATATTAACAAGGTTATTACTAGGTAATTGCATGGATTTCAAAGCGCTTAAGAAAATCAGCGAATTAGACGTGTTCTGTTTGTTGGTCTTTAAAACTATTTATGAAACAGGCTTTGCTAACCTTGCAGCGAAAGAATTAAACGTTTCAGCTCCTAAAATAAGCCGTTGTTTAACGGCGTTACGGTTAACCTTTGATGATGAGTTATTTTATCGACGTCAACAAGGGTTAAGACCTACCGCGCTAGCAGAGCACCTTTATCAGCCCATATGTAGTTTTTGCGAGTCAGCCTCAAATATTGAACGCATCGTACATGAAGGTAACTGTACTAATTCATCAACCGTGCTCAATATTGCGGTAACTCCCATCATTATGACTTCACTTTCAATGGCGCTTGGCAGCGACGACATAATGGATAAGTTAGGTAAAGTCAGAATGCATATATGGAATGAGCATTCTGAAGAGTTGATCCACCAAGGTGACATTGATTTAGGGATTAACCTTGGCCCAGCCAGCGCCAGCGATTTATTATCTGAAAGCCTCGGTCATAGTGATTCCACTTCGATTGTGGCTAGAACGAATCATCCTATTTGGGGCTATGATGCTATAAGTTTAGATGACATAGCTAACTATCCCTTTTTGCTGCTCGATACCAAGGGGTTTAATGATAAATTAGATTTCTTCCAAATTTACTGCCGTCAATCAGGGATTGAGCCGCTTAATATCAGTCGAGTTAGTTCCATTGAAGAGTGGTTTTGTCACTTGTTGACCATGCGAAGTTTCAGCTTTATGGCCACATCAGAAGCTGCAGTGTTAAATCACTTTAATGCACTACGTGTTGAAAGCTTACCGGAAACCGAAAGAGAAAAATTGCTTGGCCATGGCGCCGCGCCGCAATACCACCTTATTGAAAGAACCTCCTCATACCGCCGCTATTGTGATGACAGCAGAAAGATTATTATTAATTCAGTGCTTAAGTTAATCGCTGCCTAAATCGCTTATGTGCTATTTAGCCATTTCCCTGTGCTGGGGGATCTGCCGCTGAATATCATTTTAATGGGCTAGAGAAGCGCTATGGCTGTCGAGTCATTCACCTTGAACTGTGCATTTTTTATGCTTGTTTCCACCATTCTTTTAGCGCAAATCTGTTTCGTTAATAACAATCATTATCAGTATAAAACTCAATAACCTATACAAATTTCATATATCGAAATTGCCAACTTTGATTTGTAAAATTGCAAGATCTAAATCTTTAAATTTCAGTCACATATATGAAACTCTTTTGATACATCTAAAGGGGTATCTTTTATATTAAAGTTACTGCTAAAGCAGATTTAAATACCTATATAGGGGATCCGATAATGAGAACATATAAAAGGTCGATTCTAGCAGCAGCGTTAATCGCTGCTATTGGACTAGCGGGTTGTAGTGATGGAGATGATGGTAAAGATGGTGCCCCAGGAGAACCCGGCGCGCCAGGTACACCAGGTACACCAGGAGCACCAGCGGGAAGTGTTGTTGATACAGTAGCATCTGCTGCTGATTTTGTGTTGAGCTTAGCCCCTGCAGATATCGTGGTAGTAGGAGGTGATGATTTTGCTATCAAATTTACGGTAACAGGCAAAACAGCTAAAGGCGAAGATGTGCCCTTTAGTGGCTTAGACAAAGTAGCGCTTTATGTGATGAATCAAGCGGCCAATACCACGGATACTGGCGCGCCACTATTGTGGGAAAGCCATACCCTAACCAATGAATTTGGTTCAAGTATGTATTGTACGCCAACAGGTATGGCAGAAGCCCGCGGCGGCGCAGAAGTTGAAGCTTGTACCTTAGTTGAAGATGAAGCAAACCCAGGCACTTACACAGGTACTTGGGAACATGAAGGCAATGCACCGGTTGTACTTGCAGATGGTGATGCCAATAACTTACATCGCGTTATGGTGCGTAGCTATGATGTTGTAGACAGCACAGGTGAAGGCATTGCAGATAAATTGCTTTCTACTCCGGTTGACTTTATTCCTGCAACGGGTGAGCTAGCGGTATCTGAAAAAGATTCAGTGTCTAACGCCTCTTGTATTAAGTGTCATACTCAAATGGATGGGTATGAAGCTACCGATATCCGCATAGCTAACATTGGTGCCCACCATAATTATCAAAAAGTTGAAAATTGTGTAGCCTGTCATAACCCAGCTTATGCTGGCGGTGAAGACGATCCAGAAAAAGGCTTTAACGCTAATTGGAATGCAATGATTCACACATTACACGCTGGTCATCATATTGACGATCTAGAAGGTGAAGCTGCAGATATGTTTGGCGAAATTGGCTTCCCATCAGAAATCAATCAATGTACCGCATGTCATGATAACGGTATGCAATGGAATGATAATGTCTACGCAGAAGCATGTGTGTCATGTCATACCGATGTAGATTTAGCCACTGGTGAAAACCACAGAGGTATCGTACCTGAAAGTGATGCAGCCTGTTCTGGTTGTCATGGCGCAGGTAGCTTAAGCCCAATGCAAGCACATAATGTTGCAGCGAGAGCGATTGCCACTGATTCAATTGAAATTGCTTTAAATAGTGTGAGTTACACTGAAAGCGCAACAGTTGACATGGATGAAATGGTGATTACATTTGATGTCACTATTGATGGTGTTGCCGTTGAAGATGGTTTCGAGTTCACTAACTTTACTAAATACGATGAAATGAAAACCGGCTGGATAGACACTGATGGTACTTACTACGGTAGTGCTTCGGTTAAACTAAATGGTGTTGTTGCATCCGCTGGTCAGTTAATGGTGACTCAATTAGGTGAGTTTAATCTAGACGGAAAGAGTATTTCTGTAACGCCACGCTTCTCAGTATGTGCCGATTCAGAAGGTATGCTCATTGAGTGTTTAGATTCAAGCGGCGAAGCGCAATATGATGTTGGTTATGTTGCAGTCACTATGGCTCCAGCTTACTGGAATCTAGCCAATGCTGATGGTAGCGGCGCAACGATATCTCGCTTTAGTGACCCAGCACGGGTAACCGCTGATGAAGCTAAATGTAATACTTGTCATACTTCATTAGGTATTGCTAAGCATTACGGTAACGAACGTTTCGACCAATGTGTAGGTTGTCATAACGACACTTGGGGTGGCTCTTATCATGTGGCTGTTGAATATAAAACAGATGCAGTTGATGAAAATGGCGACCCAGTATTTGAAACAATTGAAGGCTTAACCTATAGCAACCGTGACTTATTCACTGTCGCTCACCGTTTCCATTCAGGTCTTTGGGATGATAACCGTGGCTTCCCTGCAATACACTTAAATTCTGATATGGAAACACAAGGTTACCCAGCAGTGGCTACCGAATGTGCAGCTTGTCATAAAGATGATGTGAGTTTATTCGCAGCAGATGGTGGTCTTACTTCAGGTAAACGCGCAATTGCAGTAGATGCTGGTGCAACAATGTTCATTAGCCCAACCGCTGAAGCATGTCGTACTTGTCACGCTCACTCAAGTGCCTCAGCAATGGCTCACTTCAAGAGTAATGGTGCGATAGTTGAGGGTGATCCAGCTTCAATTGCTAATCTGCCGGTTGAATCTTGTGCAACTTGTCATGCTGAAGGTAAGACTTACGGTATTGATATAATGCATGCTGGAGGGGCACACTAGTTAGCAATAATAGATGTTTCATCAGCTATGAGATCCCCTGCTTCTCATAGCAAATAAACCACTGGGAGCCTTCGGGCTCCCTTTTTTTATCCTCAGTGTTTGCATTAACCCTTTTATTGATCCCAATGGCGTTATTATTCATTTTTGTGAGTCAGTGCAATTTTTGAACCTGCAAGCCAGCTTTAGTTTGCTATCAAGCTTGGGCTAAGGCATGTTTTTTGTGAGTAACAGCAGTTATCGACCATATTTGAGATCTAGAGAGTCGTTAAGGGGTTAGCACTGCGCTTTAAGTCGTTTTATAAATTAACAAACTGAAAAATAACACTAATTAATGTCATTATTTAGTGCGTCTATCCCTCATAGGGCTTGAGTGCCAGTTTGATCGCCCCCAGCGGTTACTCTATTATGCGCGTCGCTAAGATTAACCAAAGTTAATCTAGTGTGGCGACATCATCGTCACTACTCTTTTTAATTGATCACTTCCTGTAGGGGAACTCAATGTCGACACCGCAAACACATTCATATGCAAACCCAGCACCACTTGGTTTAATGGGATTCGGTATGACCACCATTTTGCTCAACATCCATAATGCGGGTTTTTTCCCAATTGATTCAATGATCCTAGCAATGGGCATTTTTTATGGCGGCATTGGTCAAGTTATCGTGGGCATTATGTGCTTCAAACGTGGCGACACTTTCGGTACCACAGCATTTACGTCTTATGGATTATTTTGGTTAACCTTAGTGGGTCTTTTAGTGATGCCTAAAATGGGTCTTGCAGCAAGCCCTGCTAATTTTATGGGGTGGTACTTAGCGCTTTGGGGCATGTTTACTGGCTTTATGTTTATTGGCTCTATGCGTTACCCATTAGCCAAGCAAATTGTCTTTGGCTTGCTAACTATTTTATTCTTCCTATTAGCTGCGCGAGATTTTACCGGCAGCGAGCTAATTGGCACCATTGCAGGCTTTGAAGGTATTTTATGTGGCTTAAGCGCCATTTACTTTGCCATGGCGCAAGTGTTGAATGCTGAATATGGCCGGGTGATTTTGCCTGTTGGAAAAGTCAGATTTGCAGCAAGTAAAGCTGAAACCACTGCAGCACCAGCGTCGTTAAAAGCAGCGTAATACTAAATTAGCGCCATAAAAAAGCTGACAATGCTATGAATAGCCTTGTCAGCTTTTTTGTTTAAATTTACTTTAGCTTTGTTGTAACTTAAACAACCACTTGCCGTAAAGGTAAATCCCTACAGCGGAAATGGTTCCCACCACAGCAATAATGTACCAAGCATTACCGATACTGTGGGTGTTATACAGCAGCGTTGTTAGCTGCTGTGCAGGCTCACCGGTATAAGTCACTAAGGTTGAAAATGCTTCGCCTTGGGGGATTGCATCAACATCTGTTTGACTCATGCCACGCTCTGCAAGAAGCTGCAGTGAGAAAATCTCTTTTGAGGCATACATCTCATACAGTTTAGGCCCAAAGTAGCCTTCCAGAGTCCAGCCTATCCCTTGAGGTAACATCACAAAGCCTAAGTACATGGCTTTTTTACCTTCAGGGGCAATATTGCCCATAAACTCATTTTTCTTCGGGCTAATCATCATTTCGCCGAATGAGAACATTGCAATAGCCAGTACAATCATCCATGCAGCATTGGTTGCGCCAATGAGCACGAATGCCAAAATACTCAGTAAACAACCACCTAACATGGCAGTGGTAATACGATACTTAGCGGTAAGTGCAGCAACCAAGAAACAACTGGTCATGATCATACCAGCATTGAGGTTGAGCATGCCTTCAGGCATCACCTTAGTACCAGTATTATCTAGGCCTAACCAAAACTGGAAAAAGCCGTTAGAGGTGCCTTCAGGGCCAAATAGAGAGGTGACAATCACGCTGGTATCAACCCATTCAGCAATATGAATAGGTAATACATCAAATAAGGCATTAAATAAGAACCAGAAACCAGCAAATACCAACATGTAATAGATAACAACGGGCTTTTTAAGCTCATGAAGCGCATCACGCCATAATGCTTCTTGTTTAATTTCGCCTGATTTGACTTTGCGGGCCCGCTCAAGTCGCTCTTCTTTACCTGGTTCTTTATAAGCTAGTAAAAATAGGAAGTTAAAAGAGATGATGGCAGCACAAGCGTAAAACACATTATCCCATGATAACTGACGCATATGTACAGCCACTAAAGGCCCAAGGAAGCCACCAATATTGACCACTTGATAGAATATGCCCCACGCCATTGAGGTGTTTTGCCGTCCGGTTGAAAGCACTAAGGTGCCTTGAATACCGGGTTTAAAGATCCCTGTCCCTGCGGCCAATAATATTGCACCAATCAAGAAGCCATAAAAGCTTGGAAACATCGCCATCACCAAGTAACCCATGATCTTGATTACTGTTGAGGCAAAGATGGTTTCTTTGTAGCCTACGCGATCAGATATCCCGCCAGTAAATACTGGAATGAAGGTTTGCATAAATGCCCAAATGGCAATAATGACACCGTAATCACTAAGGCTAATACCCAGCCCGCCTTCCGAGGTTGGTGTTTTAGCATATAAACCGGCACTGGCCTTTACCCCATAGTAGGCAATACGTTCCACCAGCTCCATGCCGCCGACAATCCAAAATATATAACTTAAGCTGGCAATAGATGCCCACATGCCCAGCTGTTTCACTTCTCTTAGGTCGTTGCCTGAGTGTGAACTTTCACTCATAAATCACCCTTATGATTATTATTATTAACAATAGGTCGGCAGACACTTTACCTAAATTAACCAAATTTACCAAAGTTACTGAGCAGGAATGTGATAATTACGTTTCGGAGGGGGATTTTTTATACAAAAAAGCGAGCTAATCGCTCGCTTTAATTAATCTGATGTCACTTAAAGGACTTAGCCACAGCACTTTTTATATTTCTTACCGCTACCACAAGTACAAGGGTCATTACGGTTAATTTTGGCTTCTGCGGTGACTGCCGTTGGCTTGTTTAAAATACCCAGAAGTTCAAATATATCTTCAGCGACGTCACTGTTAACAGTAATAGTTGCGACTAGTTTGCTCTCTGCAACTAATGCTTCAACTTCAAGCTTACGCTTATCAGTTTGAACTGATAACTGTAAAGGAAGCGCTGCAGTGCCAGGTTTAGCTTGGCGTTTGGTGTTGTAACCACTTTCGCCATAGGCAGGTTTTGGCGTTTGACGGCCTTTGAAAAAGAATTTATCTGACATGTGTTGTGCCTGCCTATCGTTTTAAATGTCGAGTATTTGAACCAAGGTGGTAAACCAAGGCATTTGAAGCTAACTTAAGGTTGATAAGTGATTATAAGCTAAAGCTTCAAGACTCTTAAAATGGATGAAAAATATCTAGAGGCGAAGCTTATACAGTATCTAAGCCATTTTGACCATTTTTTTAGGTATTATTTGCCTGAATAAGCCGCCAGTGGCGTTGTAATTAACTTAATGGAGATAAGTTTTTACAATCTATTGTAACTGCTCAACAATCATACTTTTCATCGCTTGGGTTAATTTTAGCCATTAAAAAAGGCTATCAAATACCTTGATAGCCTTTTTAGTTTGGGTTTATTTAGCGAGATGGCAAATAAACCAAGCTTTGTTACTTAGCCTTCTAGCTTAGCAAGTTCTGCTTTTTGCTCTGCAAGCTTATCCATATCACGTTGATATTCAGCTTGCTTAGCACGTTCTTTTTCAATCACGGCGGCAGGGGCTTTAGCCACAAAGCCTTGGTTAGATAACTTGCCTTCAATGCGCTTGAACTCGCCAGCTGCTTTTTCAAGTAGCTTGTCGATACGGGCTACTTCTTTAGCCACATCAATCAACCCTGCCATTGGGATTAATAGCTCCATGTCACCGACAAGTTGGGTAGTCGACATTGGGGCAGTTTCACCATCAGCAAGAATTGTCATAGACTCAAGCTTAGCTAGTGTCTTGAAGAAAGTTTGATTAGCCTCTAAACGTGCCTTATCTTGCTCACTCACGCCGCGAAGTAGGGCGTTAAGTGGCTTAGATGGGGCAATGTTTAGTTCAGCGCGAATGTTACGCACAGCAGTAATGACTTGCTTAACCCACTCAAGATCTTCCATTGCCTGCGCGTCTACCTTAGTTGCGTCATACTCAGGGAATTGCGCAATCATTAAGGTATCACCTTCAACACCTGCTAGCGGCTTAACGCGCTGCCAGATAGTTTCAGTGAGGTAAGGCATCATTGGGTGCATTAGGCGCTGCATTTGCTCAAGTACATTAACCAGCGTATGACGTGTGCCACGCAGTTGTGCATCGGTGCCGTTTTGCATTACCGGCTTAGTGAGCTCTAGGTACCAGTCACAGAATTGGTTCCAGGTGAACTCATAAATAGTATTAGCCGCTAAGTCGAAACGGTAATTGGCCATGTGCTCATCGTAGGTTTTAACGGTTTCGTTAAACAGACCGATAATCCAGCGATCAGCTAGCGACAATTCCATTGCTCCTGGCTTGCCATCAACCAAGATTTGGCCGCAATCTAATGCTTCGCCGATAGCATCGTCTGCTGCATCTTCAGTTTGCACTTCAGTGTTCATCAACACGTAACGTGATGCGTTCCAGATCTTGTTACAGAAGCTGCGGTAACCATCAAGGCGTTTCATGTCCCAGTTAATGTCACGACCGGTTGATGCCATCGAAGCTAAAGTAAAGCGCAGTGCATCGGTGCCATGTGCTTCAATACCTTCACTGAATTCTTTACGAGTGCTTTTTTCAATTTTAGCGGCCATTTTGGGCTGCATCATATTGCCGGTACGTTTTTCAACAAGTGATTCAAGATCGATACCGTCAATCATGTCTAAAGGATCTAATACGTTACCTTTAGATTTGGACATCTTATTACCGGCTTCATCACGGATAAGTCCAGTGACATATACCGTTTTGAAAGGCACTTGCGGCTTGCCGTTTTCATCTTTGATGAAATGCATGGTCATCATGATCATGCGCGCCACCCAGAAGAAGATAATATCAAAACCAGTGACCAACACGTCAGTTGGGTGGAAAGCTTTCAATTCTTCAGTATTTTTTGGCCAGCCAAGTGTTGAGAATGTCCATAACGCTGAGCTGAACCAGGTATCTAATACATCGTTATCTTGACGTAAAACAACCGAGTCATCTAGCTTATGTTTAGTGCGAACTTCAGTTTCGTCACGACCCACATAGACTTTGCCACTTTCGTCATACCAAGCTGGGATACGATGTCCCCACCAAAGTTGACGTGAGATACACCAATCTTGAATGTCGCGCATCCAAGAGTTGTACATGTTCTCGTATTGCTGTGGCACAAACTTGATGTCGCCGTTATCAACCGCTTCCATGGCTGTTTTAGCCATAGGCGCAACTGACACATACCATTGGTCGGTAAGTAGTGGCTCAATAACCACGCCAGAGCGGTCGCCGTATGGCACTTTTAATCCGTGAGGATCAATTTTGCCTAATAAACCTAAGGTGTCGAACTCTTCAACAATGGCTTTACGTGCAGCAAAGCGCTCAAGACCGGCATAACGCTCAGGTAAGCTGTTATCTAATTCGGTGTTTGCGGTGCCATCAGTATTTACCACTTCTGCAGCGCTACGAATGTCAGCATTGATGGTTAAGATGTTGAACATAGGTAGGGCGTGACGCTTACCGACTTCATAATCGTTAAAGTCATGAGCTGGAGTGATTTTCACACAGCCGGTACCAAACTCCATGTCAACATAGTCATCTGCCACAACAGGAATACGACGGTTAACGATTGGCAGAAGAATGAACTTACCAATAAGTGATTGATAACGCTCATCATCTGGATGAACCGCAACGGCGCTGTCACCTAACATGGTTTCTGGACGCGTGGTGGCCACTTCTAAGTAGTCTTTACCGTCGGCTGTCAATGCGCCATCAGCTAACGGGTAGCGGAAATGCCACATGCTACCTTGCTTTTCTTTGTTTTCTACTTCGAGATCTGAAATAGCAGTGTGCAGTTTTGGATCCCAGTTGACTAAGCGTTTACCACGATAAATCAACTCGTCATCATATAAGCGTACAAATACTTCTTGTACGGCTTCAGACATACCTTCGTCCATTGTGAAACGTTCACGATCCCAATCAACAGAAGCGCCTAAACGACGTAGCTGTTTGGTTATGGTGCCACCAGATTCTTTTTTCCAGTCCCAGATGCGATCGATAAAGTTTTCGCGGCCGAGGTCGTGACGGTTTAAACCTTCTTCAGCAAAGACTTTACGCTCAACCAACATTTGGGTTGCGATACCCGCGTGGTCAGTACCGACCTGCCAAAGGGTGTTTTTGCCCTTCATGCGCTGGTAACGCGTTAACGTATCCATGATCGTATCTTGGAAAGCATGACCCATGTGCAAGCTACCCGTCACATTCGGCGGTGGGATCATGATGCAATAGTTGCCTTGAGACTCGTCGCCATGTGGCTTGAAGTATCCTTGCTCTTCCCAGTTTTGGTAAAGAGACTGTTCGATAGACTGCGGGTTATATGTTTTTTCCATGGGATCTATGTTTTCTCAATCTAAATTAATAGGTTGTATTGTTAACGAATCAACAATTCAAAATAAGGCTAAGTTACTTATATTAAAGCTAAAGTGGTAACTCAGCGGTGTCGAGTGTGATACCGAGTTGTTTGTATTCTCGGTAACGTAATCGCGCAATATTTTTAAGTGCATCATCATTAGCTACAAAATCGATTATCTGCGGAAAATTTACCGCAAATGTCGGCACTTGGTCTGCAAGGTTAATTAACAGCTGTCGGCTTTTATTCGCCCCAAGCTTATCAAAACCAATTTCAACAGGTGAGCCTGTAATAGGACCTTCACCTTTTAAGTTATGTGGCACAAATGCTGTTGGCTCAAATTGCCATAATAATTCATCAATGGCATAGGCTTGTTGTTTGCTTTGACAATGAATATAAACAAGCTTTTGCTGGCGATAATGTTGTTCTGCAATCTGGCATGCCGCAAGGTATACACTTTCAGCCGCGGTGGCTTGAGTATTTATTGCTGGCATTAAGTAAAACAGAGTCTTTGACATTATTTTAATTTTTGATGAAGTAAAGGCGAATTTTACACTAAAAGCATTGATTGGGGCTAGGGTGAGGAGCGGTTAATTTTGCTTAAAAACAGAGAAAACTGCTGAATTTTTATTAATCAATGTTTTGAGGTTTAGCTTTTATTTGCGATAGCGGTTTGTGGAGGATCTGTGATTAATCTTGTACGCGCTGATGAGTGGTAATGACAAGACATAAAAAAGGCGAAGTATTCACTTCGCCTTTAATTCAGTTACAGTGGCAATATTGTGAAAATATGCCGATTACTCGCCTTGTTCAACCCCAGCGCGGTTCAATAAGAACTGGCTTAATATAGGTACAGGGCGACCTGTAGAACCTTTGTTTGCACCACTGTTCCATGCTGTACCGGCAACATCAAGATGTGCCCAGTTATATTTCTTAGCAAAGCGAGCTAAGAAACAAGCTGCAGTGATAGATCCCGCTGGACGACCACCTAGGTTAGTCATATCAGCAAACGGGCTTTCAAGCATTTCTTGATACTCATCCCAAATCGGCATGCGCCACGCGCGGTCACCAGATTGCTCACCGGCATTGAGTAACTCATGTGCTAATGGGTTATGAGATGAGAATAAGCCTGAAGCATGTTTACCCAGAGCAATGACACAAGCACCAGTTAAGGTTGCTGTATCAATAACAAGCTCTGGGTCAAAACGTTCAACATAAGTCAGTACGTCACATAATACTAAGCGGCCTTCAGCATCCGTATTAAGTACTTCAACGGTTTGACCTGACATAGTGGTTAGGATGTCACCAGGGCGATAAGCATTGCCTGCGACCATGTTTTCACAACCTGCAAGAATACCGATAACATTAATTGGCAGCTTCATTTCACATAGCGCTTTCATGGCACCAATAACACCAGCAGCGCCGCCCATGTCGTATTTCATTTCATCCATGCCGTCGCCTGGCTTTAATGAAATACCGCCAGAGTCGAAGGTCAACCCTTTACCAACTAAAACAATCGGTTTTTGCGTTTCATCAACAGCGCCCTTATATTCCATCACAGTCATGATAGATTCATTGGCGCTAGCACGGCCTACTGCAAGGTATGAATGCATACCCAGTTTTGCCATTTGCTCTTCACCCACAGTTGAAACCGTAAGGCTGTCATGAACTTCAGCAATTTGACGTGCTTGAGAGGCTAAATAAGCAGGATTACAAATGTTTGGTGGCATGTTGGCAACGTCACGACATAAATGCATACCTGATGATACAGCCATACCATGGTCGATAGCGCGTTCGCCAAGGGTTAACTCGCGACGAGTCGGTACATTGAATACCATTTTACGTAATGGACGACGAGTTTCGCCTTTGCGCGTTTTTAGTGCATCAAAGCAATATAAACTGTTATAAGTTGTTTCAACCGCTTGACGTACTTTCCAATAAGTATCGCGACCTTTAACGTGTAGTTCAGTTAAAAAGCAAACGGCTTCCATTGAACCTGTTTCATTTAAAGTATTGATGGTTTTGGTGATAATTTGTTTGTATTGGCGCTCATCAAGTTCACGCTCTTTGCCACAACCAACCAATAAAACGCGCTCACTGAGCACGTTTGGTACATGATGCAATAATAACATCTGCCCAGGTTTGCCTTCTAAATCACCGCGGCGAAGTAGGTTACTGATGTAACCTTCACTGATTTTATCCAACTGCTCTGCGATACCAGACAAACGACGTGGTTCGTATACACCGACAACGATACAAGCTGAACGTTGTTTCTCGGGGCTGCCGCTCTTTACGCTAAACTCCATGAGCACTCCTAGATTATTAAAGACAAATTTTTATATTTATTAGATAATGTTTTAATTAGGCCTGATAGGCCATATTTATAACCCTTTAAGGAAATAAATCCTTGGTAATTTTCTGCTATATCAGCTAAATGAATTACACTTAAAGAAGCTCACGAGCTGGTCAGAAAACTATCAATAACTGCTAAAAGCAGACATTTAATAGTGAAGTTACTCTGATACCAGCAAAAAGACAAGTTTTAGACTGTGGATCCTACCTGTGATTGTATTTAGATACTTGATCGTTGAAGTTTTAAAAGCCCAATTTGCGATACTTTTGGTGTTGTTAACTATTTTTATTAGCCAGCAATTTGTGAGAGTACTGGGAGATGCCTCAGATGGCGACTTTCCTGCGTCTTTAGTTCTCACATTGCTAGGGCTAAATTTACCGCAATTGACCGTTTTGGTACTGCCGCTGAGTTTTTTCTTAGGGATATTACTTGCCCATGGGCGAATGTATGCCGAGAATGAAATGGTCGTGCTCCATGGTGTTGGCATTAGTGAATGGTATGTCACGAGAGTAACTTTACTTCTCGCAGTGGCTAATTTGGTGTTTACCGGTGTGTTATCGGTTTATGTATCTCCTTGGGCGGAAGAAAGACAAAACCAAGTGCTAGAACAAGCACAATCAGAAGCTGGACTAGCCGCTATTACCCAAGGTCGTTTTCAAGCAAGTCCCAACGGCCGTGCAGTCCTGTTTGTTGAAAAAATCACTAAATCAAACGAATTACAAAAAGTGTTTGTGGCACAACTCCCAGATCCTGAAGATGAACAAGGCTTAACCAATATCGTGGTTTCAGAAAATGGCCGTGTAGTGGAAGATGAATTTGGCAGCCAGCAATTACAACTTGATAATGGCATTCGTTACCAGGGAAGCGCTAATAATCTTGACTATCAAATGATTGAATTTGGTGGTTATAAGATGGAAATTAAAGAACAAGAAGTGGATGAGCGTCGTCGTAAACTATCAGCCTTGTCCATTAATGAACTGGTAGCGACTCCCGGCCCAGAAGCCGCAGCAGAGTTCCACTGGCGTTTAGCGCTACCTTTGGCTATTCCGTTAATGACTTTAATTGCAGTGCCACTGGCTCGAGTCAATGTAAGACAAGGTAAGTTTGCCAAAATGTTCCCTGCGATTTTACTGTATTTAGGTTACTTCGGTTTAATGGTTGCAGGACGTAAAGCACTTGAGGACGAAGTTATTCCGCAAGTTTTAGGCATGTGGTGGATCCATGGCTCCGCGTTTATCATTGGTATTTTCCTGTTGGGCAAAGAGCGTCCAAGTGGTGCCAAAATACTGCAATCACTCAAGCGTAAAAAGGTGGCAGTATGAAGATACTCGATCTCTATATTGCCCGAGTCATTATTAGCACTTCTGCGCTTTGTTTACTTATCTTAACTGGCTTGTCGGGCATCATTAAGTGGGTTGATCAGTTACGTGTAGTAGGCCGCGGTGCTTACACAATGTTTGATGCAATTATTTATGTGATTTACTTAATCCCCCGTGATATTGAGTTATTTTTTCCGATAGCGGTATTACTCGGTGCGCTCATTGGAATGGGCATGCTGGCGTCAAACTCTGAACTGGTGGTGATGCAGGCATCGGGTATGTCACGGTTGCAAATCACTATTTCAGCGATGAAAACGGCCATTCCGTTAATGATCATTGTGATGGCCTTAGGCGAGTGGGGAGCCCCAGTTGCAGAGCGCAGTGCTAAGGAGTTGCAAGCAACTAAAGTGTCAGGTGGTAGCTTAATAAAATCCCATCGTGGTGTGTGGGCAAGAGATGGCGATTTATTTGTTAATATTGGTGAAGTTCAAACCATTAATACTCTGGGTAATATTACCTTTTATGAGTTTGATGATCAGTTAAAACTCACCACTATGACTCAAGCTCAAAGCGCCAAGTTTTCCAATAATGTATGGCGCTTATTTGATGTTAAAAATACCATAGTTACCGATGATAAAATTACTTTTGAATACCAAGAAGAACGTATTTGGGACTCGACACTCACGCCTGATAAATTAAGTGTGGTGTCGGTGAAGCCTGAAGCATTAAGTATTCAAGGTTTAGTGGGTTACTTAGATTACCTTGAAGCTAATCAGCAAGATCCGAGTCGTTATGAGCTGGCTTTGTGGCGTAAAATTATGCAGCCAATTACTGTAGCAGTGATGATTTTAGTGGCACTGTCATTTGTATTTGGCCCCTTAAGAACCGTGACAATGGGCGCAAGAGTCTTGCTTGGCGTGGTCGCTGGCTTTAGCTTTTATATTTGTAGTGAGATATTTGGCCCTATGAGTATTGTTTATGGCTTACCCGCCTATATAGGTGCAGGTATGCCACCACTACTCTTTAGTATTGGCGCGTTATATTTCATCAGAAAATAGCCTTTGCCTGATAGGGCGCTTGCTTCTGGCAAGTCTGCAATAATAAATATCCCAATGACGTTAGTTGTTGGGATTTTTTTATATTTACTTGACCACATCAATTTACTTGACCACATCAACCAGGGTTTTATTGCTGTACTCTACCTCTACCTCTACCTCTAGTTCTGCTTTTAGTTTGAGCCTTAGCCTTAGCCCAAATCGCTGCGCCATGTTAGCGGCTTGATGTTCTACAGCACCAATAAAAAACGCCGTAACCCATAGGATTACGGCGTGTTCTTTGATGGTACTAGTTTATGGCACTAGTTTATGGCATTAGTTTGTGCCGCTAGTTTAAGCGCCGCGCCAATTGCGCATTTGGTTCGCTTCAACCGACAGTACTACGACTTCTGATTGGGTCATTTTATCTTGTAGGGCCTGTTTATCAGGATTGATAAGAATAAATAAGTTACCAATACCAGCCAGTGACCACACCACGCGGGCAAGCGCAGTAACAAAACTTAAGTTTTGTCCATTAGGGTGCTGCACTTTTAAGCGCCATGCTCTCATCCCTAATGTTTGACCGCCGCGGCTCCAAAATAAGGCATAAAAAGCGACGACACAAAGTACGACCCATAACTGATAAATACCTTTATACAGTGGGGTTTGATGCAGTGCATCTGCAATGTGCTCGTAACCATCCATTGAAATAACGCCGCTGCTGGTAAGGCCGACAAACAGGCCAAAACCAATGGCACCGGCAACCATATATACGGCTACAGCCAATAATGAGTCATATATTATGGCGCCACAGCGGCGGATAAAGCTGGCTCTAGGGAAATTAGCGTGGTCTGAATTTATCATGTAAATCCTTTTATTGTTGTTGTCACTAATAATTGGTGATGCCACTAATACAAATGCGCTTAACTCTTAACTCTTAACTCTTAACTCTTAACTCTTAACTCTTAACTCTTAGCGGTTAGTTTTTGACTGTTAGCTTTGCTCGTCATCATCACGAACAAATTTGATGCTACTAAAACCGAAACGGGCAAACTCGGTTTTACGGTAATCTTTTTCTGCTTTAGCCCCTTTTTTAGAGGTCATTGCAATTTGCTGTTCCATAGCCAAGAAGTTGGTTAAATCAATACCTTCAGCTTCAGCCGCAGCTTCGTATAGGTCATGATGTATATCGTAACTGAATGCGATTGTTTTGGTTTTACCTTTAAAGGTATAAATGACTTGGCGAGCCATGGAAACTCCTGAGTTTGGCGGCTTAACATTAGCTTGCTAAGCAACACATACGACTAAGATAAGCAGGCGGTTAAGCATTGATACTTGATTACGCAGCTTTTGAGATTGATACCCCTGAGCAATTTATTTACAGGGGTAAAAATTTGAGGGCTATTATAGCTAAATGCAGCGTTTCAAGATAGCTTTGTCATAATGCAATCAATAAGGATAAAAGATGCACAAAATATCAAGTCTCAAATTGCTGATGGTTAGCTTACTATTGGTAACCTCTAGTGCTGCTATGGCAGGAAAAGAGGCCTTTAAAGCTGGAACTGTGATAAAAGGCTATGGCGAAATCGCGACAATTGACAGCCAAATGGCCTTGCCAAAAGGCATGCAATTTAATATCGCTTTTGATATGAGCAAAGCGGCTAAGGTTGGTGAGGTTAATCGCAGTTTAAATACCCTTGCTAGATTTATTAATATGCATGAGGCTGCAGGGGTTAAATCTAAAGATATTAATTTAGCTATGGTCGTACATGGCAGCGCCGTTGGGGACTTAGCTGATGATGGCTATTATCGCCAGCAACACGGCTTAGCTGCGCCCATCGAAAATGCCAATAAAGCCTTGGTACAGCAATTAACTGAATATGGGGTGAAGGTCTATATTTGTGGTCAAAGCGCAGCGTATTACAACCTGAGTAATCAAGCATTATTGCCTGGAGTTGAAATGGCATTATCAGCAATGACGGCCCATGCTATTTTGGCGGAGCAAGGCTATAGTCTTAACCCATTCTAAAGCCGTTTCTAAAACCTTTTCTAAAATGTTTGGCTAAACATCATCTTAAAATTCTTTAAGAAACCCAACCAGAAACAAAAAAAAGCGCCGACATTAAGTTAGCGCTTTTCGTTACAGCAGTTAATTAGCGAGTTAAGCCAGCGACTCTACTAATAAACATAACTCTGATAACTGGTTGTTTGGGTATACCAAATAGGTTTTATGATGTTTGATAAGACTGGTTTTTTTATTACCTTGGCTAACCAATAGCCCTTTATTGAGCGCTTGCTCGGCAAAATATTGCTCATCACCACGCACATAGATAGCTAAAGGCTTAATGAGTCTATCTACATCAAAATAGTGCGACAGCTGATGTTCACAAATCACCATACTCGATTGACCATTACCCGCCAGTTTGAGCTTTTTGGCACCTGAGTCTGAAAACGCAGTATCAGTAATAACAAACCATTCGTTGCTATCTAAATGCTCGATAAGCGCATCGATTGCGCCTTTTTCAGATAAGGTGGTGGTGAGCACTTGTTGGTATTGAGTTGCGATACGTTGCAGTAGCTGCGGTAACATGGCGCCAGCGCCTTGGCTGCGAGCCATACGGATCCAGCTATTGAGATCATCTGCAACCATTTTAGGAAAGCGCTTATCCCGTAATGACTCCACCATCCATGCACACAGAAAATGACTTTCTTGGGCTGGGGTTCGCTTGGCTTTTTGCTTTAATGCAGACTCTTGCAAGGCTTTAATCCCTGCTTCAGCTAGGGCCAAAATCGCTTGGTTGTATGTTGGTGCTTGTGTTGTATTTTGCATAAATAACTCCGCCGCAGAAAAATGGGAAGTGCGGCGAGGCTATTGTAGCAAAGGCGAGTTATTGCTGCTGCAAATTATTGCCCTTGCAGTAATTTAGCCGCGGTTAAGATAAGCTCAGGTGCGGGGCGCACTTTATAATTTGGATTTATGTATTGAAAGTGTACCAAGCCGGTTTTATCTGCCAGATAAACTGCAGGCACTGGTAAGACTAAGCGCTGCTCACCTGCAGGTGTGGTCCAAAGAGTATTTTCAACACTGAGCTTGGCGCGGTACATACTAGTGACTTTTTCACTGGTATAAAAGGCAATACCAAATGCTTGGGATGCGGTCATATTTTCATCTGATAGCAATAGGTAATCCAGTTTATTGTCATTCATTGAGGCTTTAAGTTTAGCGGGTGAGTCAGGTGAAATCCCCACTAACTGAAAACCCATTTCAATTAATTTAGGCTCAATAGCTTTAAGTTGGCCCATTTGAACATTACAAAATGGGCACCAACCGCCACGATAGAAAAAGAAGATAGTGGGCTTAGCTGCGGTTAATGCTAGTAGGTTAACCTTATTGCCGGCAACATCTTTAAGGTCAAGGTTCGGGATTTGTTGTCCATTCATTAATGGCATGACGTGGTATTCATCGCTAGCAATAGGTTTAGCCATTGAAGGTAAGCTAAATAAGGCCATTGCGACGACTAATATAAGTTTTTTTAACATGCTGAAATCCATATTCAATTAAAGTGATGATCTTAGTGAGCGCCCTAATTGGCACTTCTTATCGCCGAGTTATACTGGTTATAATATTCGCTGTTACGGCGACAATGATTAGACCTGATCACCACAGTTTTTATTTCATCGAACTTACTTAAAGCGAATAATGAGTTACTTATTGGTTTTTAGGCATAAAAAAAGGCGCTAATAGCGCCTTAATATTGAAATAATAAAGGGATGATTACTTCAGTTTTTTGTACTTAACGGTACTGGTTGATTTACCTACCGTTACGCGGCGACCTTGCATGTTACGCTCACCGACAACTTGCTCACCCGCGCTATCAGCACGTTGTTGTTTCTTCGCAAAGCTACGACGCTTTTGAATTTGCTTTAACAGTAATTCACGGCTGCCAACTTCATAACCTGGCGCAGTAATTCGGCGAATTGGTTGACCGATTAATTTTTCAATATCATGTAAGGTGCGCTCTTCTTCGCGGCTCACAAATGAAATTGCGGTACCTGATTTACCTGCACGTCCGGTGCGGCCGATACGGTGCACATAATCTTCAGCAAGAAATGGTAAGTCATAGTTAACAACATAGCCTAAATCTTGAATATCCAATCCACGAGCGGCAACTTCGGTTGCAACTAGCACACGTACTTTACCTTCAACAAATTCACGTAATGCACGGCGTCGACTGCCCTGGGCTTTTTCGCCATGAACCACAGCTGACGGAATACCATCAAGGTTAAGTTCTTTCACTAGCTTATCTGCAGCATCACGGGTGGCAGTGAAGACTAACACCTGTTGCCAGTTTTTAGTGCCAATCAATTCAGATAGTAATTCACGCTTACGGCGCTGCTCAACGGGATAAACCACTTGGCTTACGGTATCTGCGGTGGTGTTTTGTTTGTCAGCAGTAATGACCACTGGCTTTTCAAGCATTTCGTTAGCAAGCTTCTTAACTGAGGTTGAGAAGGTGGCTGAGAATAATAAGTTTTGACGCTGCTTATTCACGGCTTGAAGAATTTTTTGAATGTCGGTGCTAAAGCCCATATCCAGCATACGGTCAGCTTCATCAAGGACTAAAAACTCAACATTTGAAAGGCTTAAGTTACATGCGTTTAAATGCTCAAGTAAACGCCCTGGGGTTGCTACAATAATGTCAGCACCACGTTTAAGCTTTTGCGCCTGGCTAGTCAGCTTTACGCCGCCATAAATGGTCAGTACTTCCATGTTGATGTTCTTGCTGTAATCAGCAATATTGTCAGCAACCTGAGCAGCTAGCTCGCGCGTCGGGGTTAAGATTAACGCGCGGGTATTTGAATGCTGTAACTCACGTGGGTTTTCAACCATTTTTTGCAGCATAGGTAATGCAAATGCGGCTGTTTTACCAGTACCGGTTTGGGCGCTGGCAAGTACATCTTGGCCACGACGAATTGCTGGAATAGCTTGTTGTTGAACGGGTGTCATAGTTTTATACCCGCAATCAGCGATCGCACTTAATATTTCTGGGGCGAAGCTAAAAGATTCAAATTTCATTGGTATCTTGTTCCTATCATTATCACGTCATTCAACAGTTCAGTGGCTAGTTAACTAAAAATATTAGTTTTCAACCTGCCTGAGTATAGTTCATCGTGCTAGTACCAAAACGACTTAGCATGTCATTTTAACATGGGTTTTAAAGTTCGCTAATGGATCAGCGGCGGCGGAGTATAACAAAGTTTTTTGATTAATTCTTAACTAAGTTTTGTGGTCAGTTTTTAGGGCATGATTATGGCGACGTTATGGCAATTAGAAACGGGCTCTGAAAACAAAAATGCCCAATTTAAATGGCTTAAAATTGGGCAAGTATGGGGATAATGACTGAGTTATATTAAAGCTCAGTCGTTACCTCAGTTAACCATGCAAGGTCATCACCTGTGAGCATAGTTGATAAGGTGGTAAACACTTTTTGATGGTAGCGATTTAACCAATCAATTTCAGCTTGAGTGAGTAAGGATTTATCAATTAAACGCTTATCAATAGGGATTAGTGTTAAGGCATCAAACTCCAGCATTTCACGCTCAGCATTAACTAGGCTTGGTGATGGGAGCACAGCCACTAGGTTTTCAATGCGAATACCAAATTCATTAGCGCGGTAATACCCCGGCTCATTGGATAACACCATACCTGGCAATAATGGCACGCCATTCACGTTTTTACCAATGCGCTGCGGGCCTTCATGAACACTTAAAAAATGTCCTACGCCATGGCCTGTGCCATGGTCATAATCAAAACCATGTTGCCACAAGTACTGACGAGCAAAGCCATCTAACTGCTGGCCTGATGTGCCTTTAGGGAATTTGGCTTGATCAAGGGCAATATGACCTTTTAATACTAAGGTGACCATTTTTTGTTGCTCAGCGCTGACGTCACCAATGGCAATAGTACGGGTGACATCTGTGGTGCCATCAAGGTATTGCGCCCCAGAATCTACCAAGTAAATGCTGTTCATGGTCATTTGACTTGGCGTGGCGTCATTATGATTGTAATGACACATAGCGGCGTTAGCACCGGTGGCTGAAATGGTATCAAAGCTTGGCTCACGATACAGTGGGTCAATTAATCTGAATGATTCCAGTTTATCGGCAAGCTGGGCTTCATCATAAAGACGGTTGGCGGCAACTTCCATATCAAGCCAAGCAAGAAAACGGCTTACTGCTGCACCATCACGGATATGACATGCTCGCATACCACTAAGCTCGGAGGCATTCTTTTGTGCTTTTGGCAGCGCGACAGGATCTGAGCCCGCAACTAATATGGCGCCCGCTTGCTCTGCGGTTAGCTGGGTCCAAGCATTGCTGGTATTAGGGTCTGCCAGCAGTTTTACACCGTTAAGTTGCTTAAGCGCTTCAGCTAATAATGATTCATCTTTAAATTCAACGCCAGCGCCCACATGCTCAGCAAAGCCTTGGGGCAGTTTGTTGCTATCAGCAAATAAGGTCATATCACCGTTGGCATTGAGTAACGCGCAGCCTAAGGTGACGGGTAATCTTGGCACATCGTTGCCACGAATATTAAGTAACCAACAGAATGAGTCTAAAGCGGCAATTAATGCCATATCGGCGCCTTGCTTGGCAATGATGTCACCAATTTGTTGACGTTTATCAAGGCTATTACGGCCTGCGCCCTCATGGCTAAATAAGGTAATGGGCTCTGTTGGTAGCATTGGGCGTTGCTGCCAATGGATATCAATTGGGTTTTCAGCAACTGACACTAAGCTAATATCAGCTTTTGTTAATTGATGCTGTGCTTGTTGATACCAAGCTAAGGTATGTATTCGGCTATCTATGCCAACACGTTTACCTTGAGCTAACTTATCAATCAGCCATTGAATTTGCGGCGTATCCGTTAGGCTTTCATAACTAAACAACTGCGCATCAACTTGCAGTGCCACTTGCACTGTGTAACGACCGTCAACAAAAATAGCGGCCGTGTCTTTTAAAATAATAGCCATGCCCGCCGAGCCGGTAAAACCAGTAGCCCAATGCAGCCTTTCATTGCGCTCAGGGACATATTCACCGAGGTATTCATCTGCTCGGGGAATAATAAAAGCATCGAGATTTTGTTGCGACATGGTTTGGCGAATGGCGTCAAGGCGCTGAGTGATCGTATCTGGCATGGTTGCTCCATTGGAGGTGGCTGATTGATTCAGTCTTATTAAGGTAAAGCGATTATCGCAACGGCGGTTTATTTTCAAACAAAGCGCTGACGATAGTCATCATCTGCAGGGTAACCGCAGCGAGTGTAATGTTGAAATACAATTGATAATTTATATTGTATACATTTTGTGGTTGAAGTTTACACTATGCGGATTATCGGATCACTAATAGAATAAAATTTGCTTATCTAGCATTAATTATCGGAGCGTACTATGACAGTCGGAGTCGGAACCCAAACCCCACAACAAGCATTAGCGAGTTTGTCAGATATGACCCATGATGTGGCTGCTATTGGGGTAGGAGAGTTTGAACAGCGAATTAGCCAAGCACAGCAATTAATGCAGCAACAAGGCATTGAAGCCATCTACATTAATGCTGGCACTAACCTGTACTATTTTACCGGTACTCGCTGGTATGCTAGCGAGCGTATGGTTGGGGCGATTATTCCTGCCTGCGGTGAGCTTGAATATATTGCCCCTGCATTTGAGCTTGATACCTTACAAGGTTATATGGCCGTCAAGGGCAAGGTGAATACCTGGCAAGAAGATGAAAGCCCTTTTCAGTTATTTGCCGACATGCTAGCAAATAAAGGCATTAATGCTGGCAAGGTGGGCATTGATGAAGCCGCCGCCTTCTTTATCTTTGATGGTATTCGCAGCGCCAATGATCAACTCAATTATGTGAATGCCAAAAGCATCACTGCCGGTTGTAGAATGATTAAATCGCCAGCGGAGCTGGCCTTGTTGCAACGAGCTAAGGACATGACCTTAGCGGTTCATATTGCTGCCGCCAGTATCTTACGTGAAGGCATTAGCACCAAAGAAGTGGAAGATTTTATCCATCAAGCCCACATCAAGGTTGGCGCGCCTGCGGGGTCATATTTTTGCATTGTATTGTTTGGCGAAGATACCGCTTACCCCCATGGGGTTAAGTCGCCTAAAACACTGGATTTAAACGACACGGTATTGATTGATACCGGTTGTCAGCTAGGCGGCTATAACTCAGATATTACCCGCACTTATGTATTTGGTGAGCCAAGTGATCGCCAACGTGAATTATGGAATTTAGAGCAACAAGCGCAACTGGCGGCGTTTGCTGCAGCGACTATTGGCGCAACGTGTGCAAGTGTTGATAAAGCGGCTCGAGAAGTAATCGTTAATGCAGGTTTTGGCCCAGGTTATGATGTGCCAGGTTTACCCCATCGCACCGGACACGGAATTGGCTTAGATATTCATGAATGGCCCTATTTAGTGCTAAACGATCACACCCAGCTAGCAGCAGGAATGTGCTTTAGTAACGAGCCGATGTTATGTGTACCAGGTGAGTTTGGCGTTAGACACGAAGATCATTTTTATATGACTGAATCTGGCGCTGTGTGGTTCACCCAGCCGACTAAATCAATTGATGATCCATTTGGGCTAAGCTAGATATCGACATCACTATTTAGTGAGTTGCGATAAACAATATAGATGAACCAATAAAAAATCCCTTGTAGCTTGGCTATAAGGGATTTTTATTTTCTGGCGCTTAAACCTTAAACCTTAAACCTAGAGGCTTAAACTTAGTCGCTAAAACTTAGTTGTCTAAACTTAGCCGTCTAAACTTAGCCACTTAAATTGTGATCTTTAGTCAGAGTAGATTTTTAGCTGATTTCATTCTTAGTTTATTGCTAATAGCTCAACTTCAAAAATGAGTACTGAACCGCCTTGGATTTTACCTGCCGAGCGATTGCCATAAGCTAAGCTGCTAGGAACAAAAAAGCGGAACTTATCGCCCACTGACATTAATTGCACCCCTTCAGTCCAGCCAGGAATAACCCGATTTAGTGGGAAGTCGATACTTTCACCACGTTCAACCGAACTATCAAATACCGTTCCGTCGATAAGTGTGCCGTGATAATGAACGGTCACTGTGTCAGTCGCTTTTGGATGCTCAGTTGCATCACCTTTATGCATTATTTCATATTGTAGCCCTGACAAGGTGGTAACGACATCTGGATTTTTTTCATTTTCTAATAAGAAAGCATTGCCTTTAATGATGTTCTCTTTCGAGGCTTTTTCATTGTTTGATTGCGTGTAAAAGTAAAAGATGATCCCTGCGATCACACAAACGGACAAAATGATTTTCATAACTTCTTCTTATGGTTGCTAGCAATAAATGAATGGTACTCACCCAAGTGCAGTGGGTAAAGTGCAGCGGCGTTTTTTTAACGGCTAAATCATGATTTTTAACCCAAAGAGCTTAGTTAGCGGTTTAGAAACATACCACATAAGTTTTAGCACAGTTAAAGCCCTTGATATTGCAGGTAAGCCAAGCCCGCCAAAGCCAATATATTGATAACTATGCTGCAGAGGTAAATCCACTTAAAAGGTGTTTTCTGGGTTTTGTGCCTAAATGTTTGTTGAGCCAAAAGCCCTGCAGGCCAGCCACTAAGTAACGCAAAAAGGTGTAAAGTGCGCTCTTGTGTTCGCCATGTTTGTTTTGCTGCTGCGCGTTTATCAAGCCATGTAATCAAAAAGCTTAACAGGTTTATCGCGGCAACATAAATTGCCAAAAATGGCCAAATGCTATAACTAAAGAGTGCCATCAAGCATAAGCTGATTAGTGCAAATATTTTCATCAGTGTCATGAATCCTTTTATTCCAAAGTATCAACTTTCATTTTAAATATCAGCTTAACAGCTAGTTTTTAACCCAGTCATTTTTTTGAAACCAGCTTACGCCAAAGTGACTCTAGCGGGCCTTGGCTAAAATAGCGCAAATAAAGCGGCGCTAACAGCAATTGCAGCCCACTTAAGCCAAGTGCAATTAAGATATAGTCAACTCTATCAAGGCTGGCGTTAAGCTCAGGCATAAGATAACGAAATAGGCTGACACCTATGATGGATTGTAAAATATAACAACTAAAAGCCAGCTTTCCCACAGCTTGAAAAGGCGCGAGCACGTGAGTGGAATCTTGACAGGCTTTTACTATAAGGTGTAAGTAAATCAATGCCATAGGAATTGCACTTAGCATCATCACTATTGCTGAAAACTCAACTAAAATAGCGCTTGAACTGAAGCTTAACAGGCTATCTAGGCTTGATAATATAATGGCCGCAATAGCGCACTTGATTAAGGTTGTCCGCTCTAATCCATGTTCAAATGCCCCTTGTTGATAAAGTGCCATTCCCCACATCATTAGCCCCCCTAAAAACCACATTAAGGTTAACGGTATAATCAGTAACATGTAACCGACTTGGTTAAGTTGTAATAACACTATGTCACTATAATTTGCAGACCATGCTTGCAGCTGCTGAAGGTGGAATTCAGAGCCGCGATAATAATACTCTGGCTCTACTAACAAGCTCAGCAAGGCCATAACGAGCAGCGAGCCAACAATAAATTGATTAGCCCGTTTTTTTAACTGGGTGATATCGCCGTTGAGGTAATTCAGGGCTAAAAATGCACTAAAGGCATAACTGAGTAATATATCGCCGCCCCAAATAAAAATGCCATGGAGTAAACCAAATACTGCAAGCCATATTATGCGCCGTTTTAATAATGGGTAGGCCACTAAACTAGCCGCCTCGTAGCGCTTATATTGAATATATAATCCAGCGCCAAATAGGATAGATAGCAGCGAAATAAAGCGCCCTTCAAGGAAGAAATTACTAAAGACTTCTAAAATGATGTCTGATTGAATTTGAGGGTAATGCTGCGCATAGCCATAAAAGCTATTGTTCATAAAAAAAATGTTCATGAACAAAATACCAATAATGGCGATGCCTCTGAGGGCATCCATATTGGCATTGCGATTACCGTGACTTTCATTAATGGTTAATGGCGGTGGTTGCTGCTGTTGAAGTTTTTTTGAGGTTAATGCATTAGGGCGATTAATATGAGTTGAAGGATCCATTTCGAGTTCATATCTTTGTTGATTAATTATTGTAATAAAAGACTAACAGCCTGCGGTTAAAATTGATACAGACTGTTAGCTGAGACTACTTAGCGGGTTTTTCTGAAATCCATAATTTGATGCTGCCACGAACAACCACTTTGCCTTCAGTATCATAGGCATTAACCGGTACTAACATATCGCCCACTTGCCATTGCTCAGGGGTGACTTCGGCGACACATAAAATATCTGTGCCTGCTTTGGCGCTGTAATCAACCGACATGCCTTTTGGGATCCAGCGTAAATGCTTTGGAATAGACGCTTCTGCCATCACGCCCATGGCCATCTCTAAACCATTACAAATAGCAATTACGTGCACGGTTTTTATGTGGTTGTGTACCGCGCGACGTTTTTTAACTAAAACAGCACAGTGGTTCACTCTTAATGCGGTCACGAGAGGGCGCACGGTAGCAAAGTAGGGCGCTGTTCTTGATACCATCATTGAGAATATTTTATTACCGAAAGGGTATTTAGTGACTTTGTGATACAAGGCTAATACGTGATTGGGTTTATCGTGACTCATAGCAGTCCTTTAATGATTCTAAACGTAGGATTAATGTTGTTTTCAGCCATCTGGTTTTATTTTTATCTGGTCAGATGAGTTTTGGGGGCTTGAGTTTAACATCCTTGTAACGGCTTGCACATAAGCGAATGATATTGATAAAAGATATATTCCTTCACTGAGCTTAGTGCAGGTATAATTTGTTTTATATGCTGTTACTGCTAACCAAGTCACATGACTTTCAGTTTATAAACGTCCAACATAAGATGTTTATCGGCTGGCTTTAAGATAAGGTTTTATCAGGTATTTAAGCTTGTATTTCTCACCTCTAAGGTGTGTTCATTTTATTAATAAGGATTGGTTTTGCATCATTTATTAAATTACTTCAAAGGCATGGCGATGGGCGCAGCCGATGTTGTACCTGGCGTTTCTGGCGGCACAATTGCTTTTATTACGGGCATTTTAGACCCGTTATTAGATGCGATTCGTAAAATTAATCCTTCACTTTTTGGCATTATTAAGCAGCAAGGTTTTAAAGCGGCTTTCATGCACATTAATGGCCCTTTTTTGGTTTGTGTGTTTGGCGGGATCCTAACCAGTATCTTCACGCTGGCAAAACTCATTTCTTGGTTGTTAACTAATCATCCTATACCGGTATGGTCGTTCTTTTTCGGGCTGATTTTATTTTCTGTTGTTCATATGCTTAAGCAAGTGAAAGGGATTAACTTGCTCCAAGTGGCATTATTTATCTTAGGTGTCGCCTTTGCTTGGGCTATCACAGTGCTTAATCCCATTGAGCTTGAAGTGAGTTATTTTACCTTCTTTATATCTGGCTGCATTGCCATTTGCGCGATGATTTTACCAGGTATTTCAGGTAGTTTTATTCTGTTGCTATTAGGTATGTATCCAGCCGTATTAGCTGCAGCCAAAGGCTTTGATATTTTAATGCTGGCTTGTTTTGCCTGTGGTTGTGTTGTGGGCTTACTGAGCTTTAGTCATGTGCTTTCAGCCATGCTACGTAAGTTTCATGATCAAACACTGATGTTTTTAACTGGGTTAATGTTAGGCACCTTAGGTAAAATCTGGCCATGGAAAGAAGTCCTCACTTGGCGTGAAAATTCCAGTGGTGAGCTGGTGGCACTCACTGAACAAAACTTATCGCCAATGCAATTTGAGCAAATGACGGGCGAGCCTGCTCAATTAGTGGCTGCGGTAATTTGTTTAATAGTGGGTATTAGCCTAGTTTGGGGCCTAGAGAAATTCGGTCAACAGCATTCGTCTTAAAGCGCGGTTTTTAATTTAACCGAAAATATGATGAGAAGGGCTAAGCAGCAATTGTTTAGCCTTTTTTATGGGATTGAACAATGGGTTGATGTTTGCTTTGACATTCTTGACCCTGATTTGAACCTACTGAAAATTAACTGCAAAAGAGTGATTGCTTATATCCAATTCAGGGCTACTATCAATAAAAAGATGATCTAACTAATTACATGGCACGTAAACAAATGTAAGCCACAAGGAGTTGTATAGTGAATAAAGAAATCTTTAAACCTGAGAGAATTCAGATAGGTATCAGTAGTTGCCTGTTAGGGCAAAAAGTAAGATTTGATGGCGGCCATAAAAACTCAAATTATTGTAATAAAGATCTCGCGCCATTTTTTGATTACATCAGCGTATGCCCTGAAATGGCCATAGGTATGGGCGCGCCACGCAAAAGTATTCGCCAAGAAATTGATGGTGATAAAATTTTTGTTAAAAGTGCAGATGGTAGTATCGATGTTACCGACAAACTTGCTGAGTTTAGTGAAAAGCGGGTTAAGGAACTCAACTTTATTGGTGGCTATATTCTCTGCGCTAAATCGCCAACCTGCGGTATGGAGCGGGTGATTGAGTATAAATACGGTACCAATAATGGCACTAAATCTGGTGTGGGAGTTTATGCCAGAAAATTAATGGAGACCTATCCCCATTTACCCGTGGAAGAAGAAGGGCGGCTACATGATCCTTTGATAAAAGAGAACTTTATTACCCGCGTCTATGCTTACCATGAATGGCATTGCTTGCAAGATGAAGGCTGGACTAAGCACAAACTCATGCAGTTTCATGCCCGTTATAAATACCTATTAATGGCTCACAGCCCACAATGGTATCGTGATTTAGGGCCAATCTTAGCGCAGATTGATGATCTTGAGGCCACAGCACAATCCTATTTTGAAGGCTTTATGACGGCGTTAAAGATCAAAGCGACGCGAAAAAACCATACCAGTACCTTGCAGCACATTCAGGGCTATTTCAAAAAACATCTGTCTAAAGATCAAAAAGAAGAGCTTACCGAATCGATAATGAAATACCGCGAAGGACTATTACCCTTATTGGTGCCAATAACCTTAATTAACCATTATTTACGCGAACACCCAACCCCTTATATTGAAGGGCAGGTGTATTTAAATCCGCATCCTGAAGAACTCAGGTTACGCTACGCTTACTAAGTTGTAATAAACGTGGTCGTATTAACCCTGCGGTTGGCGTAAACCAGATAAGACTTTAGCTAAGAGGTTGTATTAATGAATAGCTTAATTTGGTTTAGGCAAGACTTGCGTCTTGCTGATAACCATAGTGTTGTTGAAGCTTTTGAGCTGGCTCGTCAAACAAATGGTCAAGTTAAAGCGATTTTTATTGCCAGTACTGAGCAGTGGAAAAGTCATGATGTCGCGCCGATTCAAGTGGATTTTATTGAGCGCCATGTCAACCTTTTAGCCCAAAGTCTAGCTGCATTAGGGGTTGAGTTGGAGGTGATAACCTTACCTTGGTTCGACGATGTTATGGACTGGATGCCGCAATACCTAATCGATAATCAAATAGATCAGGTATTTGCCACCCAGGAACCCGAGTTTAATGAACGTAAACGCGATCAACAGCTTATTGTTATTGGTGTACCTATCCAGTTTATCGCTCAAGATTGCATTGTTGCTGCAGGGGAGGTCACTAATCTTGCAGGCAAGATGTACAAGGTGTTTACCCCTTTTTCTAAAACCTGGCGTGAGATAGTGTCATCTAGGCGAATTGCCCCTGTGGCAGTGCCAGCGGCTATGGGGCCTGCGCTTAAGGCTCCAAAGACAATTGCATTTGATTACCCCAAAGTCTCTAGTCAGCATTGGCTTGCAGGCGAGGCTGCCGCTAAAGGCATTTTAGACCGTTTCTGCGCTAATAATTTACAGGATTATTTAGCAGAAAGAGACTTTCCTGCCTTAGACAGTACCAGCCGTTTATCGCCTTATTTAGCCATCGGGGTGATTAGTGCTAACCAATGTCTCGCCTCAGTATTGAACCGTTTTCCAGATGCATTAGTGGATGATACTAGTCCTGCTAAAACCTGGGTGAATGAGTTGGCTTGGCGTGAGTTTTATCGGCACCTGTTAGTGGCATTTCCTGATTTGTCTAAAGGCAAAAACTTTAATGAAAATGGCAGCAAAGTAAATTGGCGTAATCATCCCCAAGAGTTCAAAGCTTGGTGTGACGGCGTAACCGGCTTTCCCATTGTTGATGCCGCAATGAGGCATTTAAATCAAACCGGTTGGATGCATAATCGTTTGCGCATGGTGGTGGCGAGCTTTTTAACTAAGCATTTGTTGGTGGATTGGCGTTGGGGCGAGCGCTATTTTCGACAGCACCTTATCGATGGTGACTTGGCTGCCAACAATGGCGGTTGGCAATGGTCTGCTGGTACGGGCTGTGACGCCCAGCCTTATTTTCGGGTTTTTAATCCGATGAATCAAAGTAGTAAATTTGACCCCGATGCCAGTTTTATCAAGCATTATATTCCAGAGTTGGCCTCGGTGAGTTTAAAGCAAATTCATCAGCCTATATTCAGTGGTGATACTTTGAGTTGTGATGGTATAAACAGCAATGAAATAAGTGAGCAAGATATCAATGCTAACGGCGAGTTATTTGCTTTTGAACGTGAGTTTTCGTCTGCTAAATTGCACTACCCCAGTCCGATAGTTGAACATGCCATGGCGAGAAAGCGTGCCATTGAAGTCCTAAGCGCGCTAAAGCGCTAAAGCGCTAGGGCTTTCTGGCCTTTTATGAGCAGTATATTTTAATCATATCTCCATTCTTATTTAGTCCTTGCTTCCCCTTTGTTTGCCGATTAAAGCTGGCGAAACGAGTGAGTTAACTTAACCATCTCCCCAATAGTCATTGCTAATGCAGTGACTTGGTTTTGAGCTTATTTGCTCCAAGCACGCTATGATTGTTTGCCTGAGTTCACAGTTTCAATTAGGTTTGTAACAGAATGGCTAATCGCTATTGCTGCTTGGCTCAGAACAGCATAATATAATATGTATATAAAATGCATGTTATATGTTCACCAAAAAAGGCTTGATAATTATGCTAAATATTGACGACCCAGCAGAAATAGAAAAAACCGCTGCTATTTGGCGCTTAGCTTTTAGGCCTTTTTTCTTAGGTGGCGCAGCACTGGCAATGTTGTATATCCCATTATGGTTAATGGGCTGGTTTACCCCGCAATACAGCCTATTTAATAGTAATTTTTGGGCAAATGTATTGCCTTTATGGTGGCATCCCCATGAATTATTGTTTGGCTTTGCCATGGCCATAGTATGCGGTTTTTTATTAACCGCAGTACAAACCTGGACCAATCAACCTAGTCTAAAAGGCACCCCATTAGCGCTAACCTTTACCAGTTGGCTAATAGCTCGATTATTGTTGTTATTGCCGATGGATATTCCACTGCTGTTACCGGCATTTTTTGATAGCGTGTTTTTAGGGATTGCAGCGTTCACCATGTGGCGTTGTGTTTATCGAGTGAGGCAATGGCAAAACATTGGTTTTTCAATCATGTTAACTGTTGCGCTTATAGTTAATCTTGTGAGTTATTACGCATTAAACGAACGCAATTTTATTTTAGCTAATCAAATTTGGCAGGGAATGTTATTTTGGCTGGCTCTGCTTATCACTATTGTGGGTGGGCGGGTTATTCCGTTTTTTACCGCCATGCGTTTAAAGGTCACCAAAGCTCAGCCAATTAACATGCTGGAAAAGAGCTTATTAGTAATAATGGTACTTTTGGTGGTTCAAGCTATATTTAAGTTACTGCCTGTAGCTGTTGAGCAAGTGTTGTTATTGCTAGCAGGTACGCTGCATTTAGTTCGATTTAGCCGTTGGTTACCCCACAAAACCCTGTCTGAGCCGATGTTGTGGTCATTACATGTGTCTTATTTGTCACTGCCACTATCGCTACTGGGGTTAGGTTGGTTTATCAATGATGACTATGCTTATCGAAGCATGTTGCACTTATTTGCTGTGGGTTGTGTCGCATCTCTATGTTTAGCCATGATTTCAAGAGTGTCACTGGGCCACACCAGTAGAAATATTTATCAAGGGCCTAGCATGGTATTGGCGTTTGCCTGTTTACCCATAGCTGCAATATTTCGTGCCATTATGCCTTTGCTTTTACCCGCTCAAACCCAAATGTGGTTGTGGTTAGCAGGTGGGTTTTGGTTTATGGCTTTTGGATTATTTGTGCTGCATTACAGCCCAATACTTACTCGTCCTCGTATTGATGGCAGGCCTGGCTAAGCTGGGTCAGCTAAAAGTGAAGTCACCGTTTTAAGCAATTTAAGTCGTTAAAACTATAGAATTTATACTAGTCAGTTATGTCAGTTTGTAATATTAAGGAAGCACAGTGAACAAACGTTTATCCCTAGTTGCCCGAGATTTAGTGGTTAAATCAAAGGCAGTAAAAGCAGTATCGGTATTATTAAGCTTGAGTTTTTTTGGCGGCGCGGTGGCGTCACAAGCCAAGGATATTTTTGAAACTAAATTTCCTGAACATTATGAGTCATGGGCGGCAACTGAAGAGCAGTCTGAACGTGAAGATATGTTAGCCCAGTATCCTGCCAATATTATCCTATGGGCAGGTTCATCATTTGCCAAAGAATATCACAGCCCAAGGGGGCATCAATTTGCTGTCGCTGATGTTACCCAAACCTTGCGTACTGGTGTGCCACCAAAAGAAGGCGAGAAAGGCACCTCTGCCAGTTGTTGGACTTGTAAAACACCTGATGCGCCAAGGTTAATCAATGAACTAGGCTTTGAAGGTTATTCAGCAAAAAACTTTACCGATTTAGGTACTGAAATTAAAAGCGTGGTTTATTGTAGTGATTGCCATGAAAACGGTTCTGAAAAATTAGCCCTACCAAGGCCTCATGCTCAGAATGCGATGAATAAAGTGGGTCTGCCATTTGCGGAACAATCAGTTTCTATGCAGGGTGCACAAGTTTGTGGCCAGTGCCACGTGACTTATTATTTCCAGCCTGAAAAAAGTAACGTAGTAAACATGCCTTGGATCTTCGGTAGTACAGCTGATGATATTGAGAAGTACTATGATACCCGCCGTTTTTTCGAGTGGATTCACCCTATTTCTAAAACGCCAATACTCAAAGCGCGTCATCCAGAATTTGAGCATTGGAGCCGAAGTAAGCATGCTGAACATAACGTAACCTGTATTACTTGTCATATGCCTGCGGAAGAAAATGAACAAGGTGAGACATTTACCAGTCATAAGGTTGATAAAGCATTACCGTATTTTGATCAAACCTGTAAAGGCTGTCATCAAAGTAAAGACGAAATCACAGCTAAACTGAACAGTGATAAACAAGAAATTGATGCCATGGCACGTAAGGTTGAGGGCCTATTGGTTAAGGCGCATTACGAAGCTAAAGCCGCTTGGGATGCTGGTGCAAATTGGCATCAAATGAATGAAGGCATCATGGGGATTCGTCACGGACAGTGGCGCTGGGATTTTGCCATGGCTTCACATGGTTTATATGCCCATAACCCAGATGAAGGTCGTGAGTTATTAACTAAAGCTATTGAGCAAGCAACCGCTGCGCGTGAGTCTATTGCGGGCGTGCTAAGGTTGCTTAAGGTAACCGAGGTGCAATACCCAGACATTAGCACCAAGGAATCTGCTCATGCTGCGGTTGGAATTGATGAAGTTAAGTTAAGCGAAGAGAAGCAAAAATTCATCAAAGAAGAAGTTGAGAAAAACTGGGACCCAATTGCTGCAAGAGGTTACCAGTGAGCTAAATTTATTAGCTTAAAATAGCGATAGAGACTGATATCGCCAAAGCTGATTATTGTGTTTATTAAAGGCGCTTAGTGAAAACTAAGCGCCTTTTTTATTGTGATCTGCAGCGACTATCGTTGCGTATTAATCATTAACAATCCGATTAAGTAGCATTATTTACTTATTGAAAATCAATGATTATTTAAGTTATTTATCGGTTAAACATAGGACAAAACGTGCAACTAAGCTTACTATTAATCTTGCAGTCGCAATATGACAGCTCGATTTGATTACCAAAGTTTGCAAGGTTTAGCTAAGCGCCACCTAGATTGCTATTAGTTAATCAGCTAATCGTTATTTGAGGTGGTAAAGGAGACATAATGCCAAGTACTGCCAATACCGTAAGTCATTTAACTGAGCCAGCCAGCAATAATGATCTTGCTAGACCACAAATTATTGATGACTTTATCGGCATGTACCAGCTGCTTAATAAAGACAGCTTACACTTGCTTAATCAGGTGTATAGCGATGAGATTATCTTTCAAGATCCATTACACAAAGTTGAAGGTATTGAAAACCTTAGCCTGTACTTTGCTAACCTATATGCCAACGTTGACCATATTGAATTTGATATTAAAGAGGTGAGCTGTAGCCATCAGCAGGCCGCCGTTTTCTGGGCAATGCACTATCGTCACTCTAAATTAAACAACGGCCAACTCATCACTGTTGAAGGAATGAGCCAGCTTAAATTTAGCGATAAAATTACAGCCCATCGCGATTATTTTGATCTTGGCAGTATGCTGTATGAACAACTCCCGTTAGTAGGTCGGTTGATTAAGTTCATCAAAAACAAGGCGTCAGCATAATGGAACAAGCTAACTCTCATCAGGGAAACCTTCATCAATCAGTAGCAAGACCTGCAGTGTTAATCACCGGGGCCAGTTCTGGTATCGGTTTAGCACTAGCGATGCTTTATGTTGAAAAAGGCTACATGGTATTTGCTTGTGGCCGTAATGAGCAGCGTTTAAATGCCATAAGTGGCGTTGTGCCGCTTGCTTTTGATATTAACGATAAAGCGCAAATTCAAACCGCAGCGCAAACATTATCAGATAAATTAGTCGCATCTAACGCGAAATTACAGCTGGTTATTCTTAATGCGGGTAGTTGTGAATACATTGAAAATCCGCTGCGTTTTGATGGCGCTTTATTTGAGCGAGTGATTCAAACTAATGTCATCTCGATGGGTTATTGTTTAGAGCATTTTTTACCGCTAGTGGCCATTAACGGCAGAGTGGCATTAATGAGCTCAAGTGCGACATACCTGCCTTTCCCAAAAGCGGAAGCTTATGGCGCCTCAAAAGCGGCGGTAAATTACCTCGCTAGCAGTCTTCGCCTTGATTTAAAAGCATTTGGTATTGGAGTCAGTGTTATTTGCCCGGGATTTGTGAAAACCCCATTAACCGATAAAAATGACTTTGCTATGCCCATGCAAATTACTGCTGAAAAAGCGGCAATAACAATATTTACAGAATTAAAAAAAGCTAAGGATGAAATTCATTTTCCGAAGCGATTTACCTTATTGCTTAAGGGCTTATCATGTTTACCATCGGCACTGATTAATAAAATTTTAGCGCCGAAAATAAGTTAAGCCTGCTTGAAAAATTAACAATAATTGAAATGCCATTAACTGTAGTCATAGCAAAAATAATAATAATGAGTTGAAGGAATAATATGAAAAAAATAGCAATTGTGGGTTCGGGTATATCAGGGCTGACCTGTGGGCATTTGCTCAGTGAACTTCATCAAGTTAGCGTATTTGAAGCTAATGATTATATAGGCGGCCATACCGCGACCATTGATGTTGAAGTAGGCGGTAAGCCCTATGCTATCGACAGTGGCTTTATTGTATTTAATGATAGAACTTATCCACGATTTCAAAAGCTAATGGCAAAAATAGACGTTGAATCATTACCCACTGAAATGAGCTTTAGTGTACGTAATGTGCAAACGGGATTGGAATACAATGGCCACACCTTGTGGAGCATGTTTGCCCAAAGACGTAACTTGTTAAAACCAGATTTCTATAAGTTTTTAGCCGAGATAGTGCGTTTTAATAATCAATGCAAGGCTATCTTTGAAGCGGAAAACTACCCGAGTGACAGTTTAGGGCAGTTTTTAGATGCTGAAGGTTTCTCTGACTTTTTTAGCGAGCATTACATCTTGCCAATGGGCGCGGCCATTTGGTCTGCCAGTATCAATGATATGCGCAAATTCTCATTGCGATTTTTTATTCAATTTTTCCATAACCATGGCTTACTTAATATTAGTGACCGCCCACAATGGTACGTATTAAAAGGTGGCTCTCGAAGCTATATTCCTGCGCTTATTGCTCCGTTCAAACAGCGATTGTTTTTAAACTCTGCAGTGACCTCCATTGAACGCAGCGACGATGGGGTTAACTTACGTATTAATGATGGCGAAGTTCAACGCTTTGATGAAGTCATTCTAGCTTGCCATAGCGACCAAGCGTTGGCGATGCTTACCGATGCAACTGAGGATGAAAAACAAGTACTTGGGGCGATGGCATATCAAAATAATGAAGTAGTTTTGCATACAGATACTAATCTACTGCCAAAACGCAAAGCGGCATGGGCCAGTTGGAATTACCGCCTAGAAGGCAAGGATGCAGCTGAAATTGCTGACAGACCTGCCAGCGTGACTTATAACATGAACATTTTGCAGCGCTTACCCAAAGATGCGCCGACGTTTTGTGTGACTTTAAATCAAACAGATTTAATTGATGAGTCTAAAATTCTCAGAAAATTCAATTATGCCCATCCAGTGTTTAATGAGTCGAGTATGAAAGCCCAAGGCGAACGTAAACGTATTTGCGGCGTTAACCATACTCATTTTGCTGGCGCCTATTGGTATAACGGTTTTCATGAAGATGGTGTCCACAGTGCACTTGATGTGTGCAATGATTTTGGCATTAGCCTATGAGTGAATTCACCAGTGGAATATACAGTGGCGATATTATTCACCGGCGCTTTACGCCGAAGCTGCACAGCTTCAGTTATCAGATAGCCATGCTGGCAATAGACTTAGATGAAGTGGCGCAGCTATCTAAGGTTAGCCGTTTATTTAGCGCAGTTGAGCGCTCAGTACTACGATTTAATCCTGATGATTATTTAAATGCCCTTGAAAGCCAGTTTAATTGCTCCCCTGTTGATGCAGCATTGATAGATAAAATGAGCCCGCCGCAAGCGCTGAAACAGCGGGTGTTATGGACGATAGCAAAGCTTGGGGCTCAGACGCAGTGTGACAGAGTCGTGTTTGCTGGCCAAGTGAGGCATTTTGGTTTTTATTTTAGCCCGGTTAACTTCTATTTTTGCTATCAAGGTGACGAAGCGGTTTATATGCTGGCGGAGGTAAGTAATACGCCATGGGATCAGCGCCATTGTTACTTAGTCAATCTCACTAAAACCACCACCACAGATAAAGTGTTTCATGTTTCGCCATTTATGGATCTTGAGATGCATTATTTTTGGAAGGTCATCGCGCCAAGCAAGCGCTTAAATGTGACCATACAAAACAGGGATGATGCCGACAATAAGCTGTTCGATGCCAGTTTGTTGCTCAATAAAAAGGATTTTACCGCCAAAAATATTCGCAGTATGTTGCTCAGTTTTCCGCTAATGACATTGAAAATTATGTTTGGAATTTATTGGCAAGCGCTGAAGTTATTTATTAAACGGATCCCTTTTATCTCTCATCCACAAACTTAAATTAAACCAAATCATGAAATGATGCGTATTGGTTTAGTAATGTTCAACTCATAACAAATAATTTTTGCCTAGCGAGAGTTTTAGTGTATTGAAATCTAACCTGTTGTTTATGAGTAAAAATAAAATTTACAGCTAAAATACTAATAGCGCACAAAAAATTGCATATAAAAAGTAGTCAGCGGAGAGAGTTATGGAAAATGCGGCAACCAACACCAGCTTAGTGCAAGAGACTATTTCTGACAGCTTTGCGAAGAAGATTTTGCTTAAGGCATTAGCCCACTTGTCAGATGGCCATCTTACCATTGTTAGTTCTGATAACTCTGCAATTGGCAGCTCAGAGCAAAGCTTAAGCTTTGGTAATGTCGATTCTGACTTGCATGCCACTATGCAGGTGTCTCACCCCAGTTTTTACAAGCAGATCATTTGGGGTGGTTCAATTGGCGCTGGCGAAGCCTACATTCAAGGTCATTGGTCGAGCCCTGATTTAACTAAAGTGGTGCAGCTTTTTGCCCGAAACCTCTCATTACTGGATAAAATTGAGCGTTACTTTTCATGGTTTAGTGTTGGTATTAATCGTATCGGTCATTTGTTTAACCGCAATTCATCAACGGGTTCAAAGCGCAATATTCTGGCGCATTATGATTTAGGCAACCCGATGTATGAGCAGTTTCTAGATAAAGAAATGCTCTATTCAAGCGCGCTATACCCGCACCACGATGCCAGTTTAGAACAAGCCCAGCAGCATAAGCTGCAAACCATTTGTGAGCGTCTTGATTTACAAGCGGGGCAAACCGTTCTTGAGGTCGGTACTGGTTGGGGGGCGTTGGCGATATATGCGGCCAAGCACTTTGATGTCACCGTGACCACGACAACTATCTCTGATGCCCAATATGATTACGCACTAGAGCGGGTAGAGCAAGAAGGCTTAACTGACAAAATAACTTTGTTAAAAGACGATTACCGTATTTTGACCGGTGAGTATGACCGCGTGGTGTCCATTGAAATGATTGAAGCGGTAGGTCATGAATATTTACCGGGCTTCTTTAAGAAGTTAGAAAGTTTACTTAAGCCAAATGGGCGCATGTTAATTCAAGCCATTACCATAGCTGATCAGCGCTATGACAGTTACCGTAAAAGTGTCGACTTTATCCAGCGCTATATTTTCCCTGGTGGTTGTTTACCGTCTATCAGTGAAATGAATAAGCACATTGCCAATAAAACTGACATGGTGGTGTGGTCCATCAATGATATGGGTAAAGATTACGCTCAAACCTTAAACCATTGGCATGAAAAATTTGATAAAGCCCAAGACCGAATCAAAGAGATGGGCTATGGCGAAGACTTTATCAGAATGTGGAAGTTTTACCTGAGTTATTGTGAAGGTGGATTTTTAGAAAGAACTACCAGCACAGTTCATTTAGTGGCAGTAAGGCCGCAATATCGTACTGCATTAGCCAGTGGCGCATAACGTATATGCTCTGGGTTAATCATAATATCATCATCAATGTTATTGCCTTTCAGATTATCTGGTGGGCAGGGGTATTAGCTGGCAATCAGCTGCTATATATCCCAGGATTATTGTTGATTTGGCACTTTATCGTCAGCCGTCAACGGGTTTTAGATATCAAAGTGATGCTCAGTTGCACCATTATCGGGGTACTAGTTGACTTAACGCTTACCTTAACGGGGCTTTTTGATTTTACGGTTGTGCCTATATGGTTATTACTGCTGTGGTGTTATTTTGCGATTTCACTTAATTACAGTTTAAGCATTTTTAGCGGCTTACCCATTATTGTTCAAGTGTTAGTTGGTGGCGTATTTGGTAGTTTAAGTTACCTTGCTGGAGCCAACTTTGGCGCGGTCGATTTCCCTCACGGCGATTTGTTTACCACTGCAATTCTAGCCATTATTTGGGCCTTGTTGATGCCGTTATTTTTTCACATTGCCAAGTTCATTCGCCACAAACACGAAGTGAAACAAATTGCCCAGCTTATTTAATTAACCCAGCTTTGTGTACCTAACGGCGGTGCAATTATCAGGCTGTGGTTGGCTGATTATATTGGCTCAATAGAGGAACTCAATATGATGAATAGTTATTCTCGGATAAGCTCGTTAGCAGTTCCTAATGCGCTTGGTGTAAATACACGTGCAATTTTTCACTTAGTTGTTTTGAGCTTAGTTAGGTTTTTTTTTAGTGCCTGTATCTTAGCTGTTATGAGTACAAACGTATTGGCTAACGCACAAGAGTTAAATACTGAGCCAACTCCCGCAGCAGAACTAATTTCATCAGTGCAATCTTCGTCAGTGCCAACGACACCAGCTTCGACAGCATTAGCCACGATAGATTTTAAACTGGTAGGCCAAGCCGATCTGGATTTATTGTGGTTTTCGGTTTACAGCGCCAAGCTAATGTCAGTAGATGGTGAATACAAAAATCAGCAATATCCACTGAAACTTGAAATCCAATACCATAGAGATATTGATGCAGAAGATTTAATTGAAGCTACCGTAGAGCAGTGGCAGCACATTGGTATCGAGCAAAGTCGCATCCCTCAACTGCAGGCTCATCTAGAAGGTATATGGCCTGATGTTAAGCAAGGTGACACTCTAAGCTTTATGATGCACGAGCAAAATAAAGGCCAGTTTTTTTATAACGAACAGCCTTTGGCGATGATCTTAGAACCGGGGTTTGCAGACGCATTTCTTGGCATTTGGTTATCAGAAAATACCAGTAGACCTAAATTACGTCAGCAGTTAATTGGAGTTAAGAAATGATTAAAGCAAGTTTAGCGTTAACGGCATTAAACAGTACGTGGCGACAGTTGCAATGCGCTTACGCTATGGCTAAGAAGTCATCTTTGCTGGTCATTTCGTTAGTGTTATTGACAGCGTGTTCATCAGCATCTATTGAAGATTATGATAAAACCACTCCGGAACTTAATTTACGTAGCTTTTTTGACGGCAAGTTAACTGCGGCGGGTATCGTACAAGACTTCTCTGGCACAGTGACCCGAAAATTTACCGTCACTATGGAAGCCAGTTGGCAAGGTAATAAAGGGGTTATTAACGAGTGGTTTATTTATGATGATGGCGAAAAGCAAACCCGAATTTGGCATATAACCGATTTAGGTAATGGCCAATATGAAGGTACGGCGAATGATATTTTAGGCACTGCGACCGGTGAGGCCAGAGGCAGTGCGCTGCGCTGGGCTTATGACATGATTTTAGAGGTTGATGACTCAGAATATGAGGTGCATTTTGATGACTGGATGTTTTTAGTGGATGAAAGCACCATTATAAACAAAAGCGATATCATCAAATTTGGGGTTACGGTTGCTCAGGTTACGTTAGTCATCAGCAAAGAGTAACTCAAATATCAATGGCTGAAGGCAGATTGAAGGCATTACAGTAGCGGTCAACTAATACAACTTATATTGACCGCTAAAGCCTCTGGCTTCCTTAACCCTTTAGCTTTGAATTGTCCTGTTGCTTCTTATCATAATACTCAAATGGAAAAACGTTTCTGATCCGTTGGGTGATTTTGTCACCGACATTGGCAGAGACATGTAATCTTACCCCGTTCAGTTTTTCAGCTCTGACAGTACAAGTGAGCTTTTCGTGTTTGGCTATATTTTTACATTCCCGCAGAAATGCTTCAGGGATTTTCCCCGAGTGCTTATCGAGTTTGCCGTTTTTAAAATGCATTTCAAAGACTTTCAATCCTCTGCTGCCTGAAAAAATGAGCTTGTAAGCGATAACCAGAAATAACAGCACAAATAATATTTTAAATAGTGTATCTACCATAACAATATCCTTGTATTTACAGCCTGAGTGCCTTGAATATTAATTGAAATGACTCAGTAGGTTAAATCAAAATTTTCAATGTCTTACTGATTAAAATACTCTGCTAGTTGAGGAATGCAATTATTTTTAACGCTTTGTAATCTAGCTCACATTTACAGGGCATTTAAGCGGCGATTGTAAAGGGCGAAATGGGGGCACAACTTGGTTGTTAGCCAGTTGCTAAATCGTTAGCTCGTTAACCTTCGCAAACTTAGCTAAGATAGTAGTGTCTGCTATTTTGCTGCTAAAGGATACGATTGTGCATTTACAAGACCCCAGTTTGTTACGTCATCAATGTTATATCAATGGGCAATGGCGTGATGCCATATCGACCCATTGCGACACGATTATTAATCCTGCCACCAATAAAGAGCTAGGTACAGTGCCAAGAATGGGCCAGACTGAAACCCAGCAAGCCATTGAAAGCGCCAATAGTGCCTTAGCAGCATGGCAAGCACTCACAGCTAAACAGCGCCAAATAATATTAATGACTTGGTTTGAGCTGATATTAGCCCATAGCGATGATTTAGCGCTGATTATGACCTTAGAGCAAGGTAAGCCATTAGCCGAAGCCAAAGCTGAAGTCGCTTATGCCGCCTCCTTTGTGCAATGGTTCGCTGAAGAGGCCAAACGGGTTTATGGTGAGACCATTCCAGCCCATCAAGCTGATAAACGTATTATGGTGATTAAGCAGGCCGTAGGCGTTACCGCTGCTATTACGCCGTGGAATTTCCCGCTTGCGATGATAACCCGTAAAGCTGCACCTGCATTAGCAGCGGGTTGCACTATGGTGCTTAAACCTGCGCCGCAAACCCCCTTTAGCGCCTTAGCCTTAGCTGAGCTTGCAAGTCGAGCCGGTGTTCCTGCTGGGGTATTTAACGTGATCAGCGGCGATGCCATCGCCATCGGTGCAGAGCTTTGTGCTAACCCCATAGTGAGAAAGTTGTCCTTTACTGGCTCAACCGCTGTAGGCGTAAAGCTGATGCAGCAATGCGCGCCAAGTATTAAAAAGCTATCCCTTGAGCTTGGTGGTAATGCACCGTTTATTGTCTTTGATGATGCTGATATTGACGCGGCAGTTGAAGGGGCTATTCAAGCCAAATATCGTAATGCCGGACAAACCTGTGTTTGCGCTAATCGTATCTATGTTCAAAAAGGCTTATATCAGCAATTTGTGGCAAAGTTTACCCAAGCAGCAGCGCAGCTCAAAGTGGGTAACGGCTTAGATGATGGCGTCACTATTGGACCACTAATAAACCAAGCCGCAGTAGCAAAGGTGCAAGCTCATATTGATGATGCGCTACAACAAGGCGGTCAAATTGTATTGGGTGGTAAGGGCGATGCTTTAGGCGCTAACTTTTTTAAGCCGACAGTATTGGTTAATCTAAAGCAGTCGATGAAAGTGGCCAAAGAAGAAACCTTTGGGCCGTTAGCGGCGATTTTTGAATTTGATTCAGTTGAACAAGTGATCAGACAAGCCAACGATACCGAGTTTGGTTTAGCGGCTTACTTTTACGCCAAAGATATCTCTACCGTATATCAAGTATCAGAAGCCCTTGAGTACGGTATGGTCGGGGTTAATACCGGGTTAATTTCGAATGAAGTCGCCCCCTTTGGCGGAGTGAAGTCTTCAGGGCTTGGCCGCGAAGGCTCCCATCATGGTATCGATGAGTATCTTGAAATGAAATATATTTGCTTAGCGGTTTAAAGGCTGCCTTGGTCGTAAATATACGCTTCAATCAAGCTGATAACTGCCTAGCTGTTATTAAACTTGATTATTTAGCGGTTAATAACATGAAGGCTATTTAAGGCAAGAGTAATGTGTTGCATAATTAACCATTAATTCCATAATAGCTTGAGTCTTATGCTTTTCTCTTTTATCGATTTTATCGCTTTAGCGTGTTTCTTCTCATGCTGGGTGGGTTACACTTTTTTTGCCCGTAAAAAGGCCAAAACAACGAACTGTATCGCCCGCTGTTTGCATCAGCATCGTATCTATTGGATGGCGGAAGTGATGACCAAGGAGATCCGTGTGGGTGAGGCAGCATTGTTGGCAAACTTAGAACGTAATATCGCTTTTTTTGCCTCAACCACCTTACTGGTGTTGGCGGGTGTATTGACCTTATTTGCTCAAGTTGAGCGCCTTGAAGAAGTGATCAGCTCTATTCCCTTTGCCGCTGAACCTAATCATGCCTTAGTGCAGGTGAAGTTGGCTATGCTGGCAAGTATTTTTGTATTAGCCTTTTTTCAATTTACTTGGTCAATGCGTCAATATGGCTTTTTAAATGTGATGATTGGCGCAGCGCCCATTGATCGCACACGAAGCAATAAAAACTTGGCAAAGTATTCGCGCCAAATGGCCACGGTGGGCGATCAGGCCGCTCACTCTTACAATTATGGCTTACGAAGTTATTACTTTTCCATGGCAGCGCTTTGTTGGTTTTGGAACCCCATCTTACTGATAATAGCCAGCTTGCTGGTGGTTTATATTCTCTATCATCGAGAGTTTAACTCTCGGGCTGTTAAAGCCATTACTGCGGCGCAAAATTATTTGGAAATCGCTCAACAGGAACGTGAAAGTAAGAACTAAGTACCTGTTTAAGGGCCGTTAGAGCTATTTCAATGGCAAGGTAAGATGGAAAAACCAATGTAATCCGTGTGTTTATAAGAACGGTTTACATTGGTTTGTAATGCGGTGTATTACTCAGCAATTAAAGAGAGCTTATTGCGCTTGTTTTGTGTCTATGGCGTATTCTAAATTGTAGAAATGAGCTTCGCTTTTACCGTTTTCGAACTGGTTATAAACCCCAGCTTTGAAGTAGCTTAGCATGTCTTTCCAGTAGCTAATGTCATGCTTCACTTTAGTGACACCATCAACTTTAATGACCAGCTTTTGATCGCCAACAATGATGTCAAAATGCGTTGGCACATCAGGGGTAAACTTCCCTAAATTCATTCTCACATACGAATTTTTACAAACAGGCGTATCGCGGTTTCCACTGTCTTTACCACAATTCACATTGTTATTTTTGATGATAGCCCAGTAATGATCTTTTATGCCTTTTCGGTCGGCTTCGTAAACGACACGCAGTAATGGGTGAGGGATATAACCCACACCATGCTTGCCATCGTCAAAAGTACCTTTGTTGTGTACCTGTAAGAAGGTCATCGCATCATTTTTCGAAGGGCTGTTTTCTACGGCTTCTCGTGGATTGATAGGCATTAAATCAGCAGATAGACGATAAAAAGTTTGGCTTTCATCAGATTTGAAGTTTTCTAAGACGCGTAGTTCGTTACGTAACTTATAACCTTCCATATTCATGACCAGGGCTTCAGAGCCTTTATCTACATAAAAGTGCTCATTAACGATACCGCTAAAATTGCTGTCTTGAGCTAATTCATATTTACTGCCGGGTTTTGCGTTTGGTGTTGATATTTGCAGTTTTGAGGCACTTAATATTGATGAAAATTTTGCATAATCAGCAGGCGCTACTTGCTCACCTGTTGCTGGTTTCATCTCGATATTTGAAGGTGTTGGCGTTTCGGAGCTTGATGCACAACCACCCAGTAAACTACTAACAATAAGCGCTAAGGGTAACAGTTTTATTTTTTTCATTTTTATTCCTTTTAACGAAAACCTTGAGCCAAAATGTCATGGCAAACAGCGATGTAACAGTAGTAGGTTTAATTTAATATAATAATACAAATAAACTGTGTTTTAGATCAATTTTTTGTGAAGTTATCATTTGGGGTATGTGTTTTTGTTAAATTTAAGTAAGGCAGCCAAATATAAAAATGCTTTGAGTGTTATTTGCAATCAATGGAATGTTAGTTTGATGTCTTTAGGCTAGCAGTGGAATTAAAGTCATGATAAAGCTGCTAGAACTATTTAGTGACTTACATCATTTGTGAGTTTTCAGCCGCTATCTACGTGGAATGATGATGTTGATATTTGTTGGTATTTCGCTAAAGTTAAAATTTTAAACATGAAAAAGCCGCTTGAATAAATCCAAGCGGCCTATCAATAAATTGGTGGCCCCTCCCAGACTCGAACCATTATATGGGGTAAATGGCTTTTCAAAAAAGAAATTGATACTGTCCGTCCGTTCATGTTGCCTTATGTACTATTTGGCTTATATCCTTGTTCAGCTTCCTATATAGTATTATTATTTAGTGCAACCATAAGGTTGTATTTAATGGTGATACTAGTATGCTCGGCTTATGCGTATTCCGGTCTAGTGGAACTACTCTGCATTTTTATGTGAACCACTAAAACAGTTTTCTGGGTCAAGTGTTTGAGTGCGCGAGGAGAATGGGACAGTCATTGGTACTGGGCTGCTCTAGTATGCCAAATTGAAAGGCTAAATTTACTATATAAATAAGAAATATATTAATAGAATCTATATTTATTAGTATCTAAAAGCCTATTTTTATACCCAAACCTTTACAAAAATCTTCAATTACAATGTCTCAGATAGCAAATCATGTAAACATGAAACCAAGTTAAGTTAGTATTGCAGACAACTTCACTCTTTCAATGAAAACATCATTTTCTCCAGACTGAAGAATAATATTTGCGAGGATTTGGCTGTATAAAATGTATATCCATCTTCACCATGTAAAGGAAGATGATAACAAGAGCCTGACTCTTGCGACCATTCCCAACACTTTCCACATTTTGATTAAACAGGAGGTTTATTAGAGCCAGAGCTGAGTCGCCAAGAATCTCCATCTGAATAGCCACCGCGCCAACTCGCAAAGATTTTAAAAAATACATCACCTTTATTGGTGAATTTTAAAATTACCCAACCATGAGGTTTATGAATCATAACAACTCCATTTTTTTAAAATGCTTCTGAACTAAACTGGCTAAGCTTCTTCATTGATTGCTCTGAGATGATCAATTGTTCGAAGCCATCGATTTCAAGCTCTTTATGATTAAACTGACCAAAGATCCCTATGATTTTATCGATTGAAATATCTAATTCACTTGATGGCATATCATTAAACGACGTGAGCCTTTCATCTAAATTAATTGTTGTATCACCAATGCTGATAGTTGGTTTGTTAGCACTAATGATTGCATGACTGTCACTATCGTCAATGTCGTCGCCTTCATCTAACGCAGGTGCTTCTGCGATGATCTCTTCATCCATCTGTGCAAATCTTACTTTTGTTAATTCATCAGGGATGTCTTGAGCCACGCGATAAGCATACTCAACAAGATTTGGCTCTGCTGGCATAAATAAAATTGCCTGTTGATTTGGCGCATCAGTAATGCGTAGTAAACGCCCCAACACTTGGCGGTAATTCATCTCTGTTTTTACGTTTGAAAGGTAACTGCACACCTGAAGGCGTGGGATATTCGTGCCTTCTGATATCATGCCAACACTGATGATCCACTTCTCTTGGCTATATCTGAAAGATTTTATGAGATCATTTCCGTTGCCTTCATCACTCGTGACAACAACAGCACTTTCACCAATAGTCTGCTTCAAAATTAGTTGTATTTGCCAAGCATGAGCAATGGATGAGGCAACGATCAACCCTCCTGCTTCTTTGTTAACGCCGCGAAGCTCATTTAGCTTGTGACTAGAGTGGATTAATAGTTGCTCTATTACGCTCGTGTTTGTCACTATCTCTGAGTAAGGAACAATTGATTGTGATAGCAGCTCTATAAAGCTTGTGAAGTGGCTTGTTTCATCACCCTCAACAACTGTGATCTTGTCATTATCTAATGCAACTACTTGCGGTATTCGACATACATTGTCAGAAATAGCTTGTTTTAAGCCATATACATAATCACATTGTATTTGCCCTGACTCATTGCAGTAGTCAGCCAGTGCTATAGGCTGAGCATCGGATCGCCACGGTGTGCCAGTTAATGCGATTGTGTAAGCCGCTTTTTGTTTAATCGTTGTTATGATCGGCTTACCCCAAGCGTTAGCATCTTTTATATTTGAACCTGCACAATGATGGATCTCATCAAAGATCACAAACACGCGATACTTTTCAAATAAGCGCCAGACCTTATTATCTATTGTGCCCAGTGCCTGATAAGTGAATGAATTGCCCAATGCGCCGATGGTGCCGTCAAAATCTGCTTCGAATTGTTCACCTAACGCTTCACTAAAGTCATGCGCGACGATTGAAGAAGGAGAAAAGCAAAGCACAAGATCAATGTCACCTTGGTCATACATCAATTTAGCTAATACAGAAGCCATCACTGTTTTGCCAGCACCAGGAGTAGCAAGGGCTAAAAAGTGCTTCTTTAACTTATATTTAGAAATTGCAAAGTGAATGCACTCTGACTGCCAATTTCTTAGTTTCATTTATTCGTTCTCTTTTGTTGATTTAATAAGTTCGTTTAAAACTGAAATTTTCCCTTTTAAGATGTGGTTGTTTTCCTGAACTGCCATGTAACGACCTTTTAAATCGTCATGCTGTTCAGGATATATATCTTTCAATGCGACATACTCTTTTATCGCACCTAAGCCTTCTAATAGCGCGGAGTTGTATTGATTTAGCCGTTGAATGAGCATTTGGGAGTAACTGACAGGTGAAGTCGCGCTTACTTCTTCATACGGCATTAGCGATACCATTTCTTTTAAAATTGCGTGATCAAACAAGTCGCTTTTGGTGTAACGAGTAAGCCCTTTCTTCTTAGTTGTGCTTCTTACTAACCAACCCCTTCTGGTTAATTTTAAAAGCTCTTCATAAACGAAACGACGGGATACCGTTGGGTTAAGTTCAGCATCCTGCTTGATCGCTATATATGCCGTTCTTATTTCAGTTGCAGTGAAGTGATTGACGTTGGGCATAGACAAAATTTGGATGACTGTTTTGTCTAATTCGAATTTTTCCATGCATAAACCTCAATAAATATAATAAAAACACCTTAAATATGCATATATGCATTATTTAGGATTATATGCAATCGTGTAAAACAACGCAATGTGGGATATTTAGTCTTTTGTGTTTGAGACAAACCAATGGACGATTTTGCGAAAAAATTAGGTAAAAATATCAAGATGATGAGAGTCTTCAAAGATAAAAGCCAAGCTGAATTATCATTTGATTCAGGTTTAAATCAGAGCTATTTAAGTCGAGTTGAAAACGGTACAGTTAACGTTACTGTTATTAAGTTATGCGCTATCGCTAAAGCACTTGAATGTGACTTAACAGAACTACTGCCTGAAATAGATAAAACCAGTGCACTTTAAACTTCCTATTTACGCCACTCCTAAAATCAATACAAAACAATTTTGCTAAAAACATACCTCCTAAACCGTCAACGTTAACCACAAATAAAATGCATCATTCAAAAGATGCAAAATAAGTATTAGCTAAATAATCATCCCTCGCTATCTTAATTGCATCATTTATATGGTGCAATTACGAATGAATAAAACATTATCTGATATTGCGATTGTGAAAGCTGGCCACCCTTTTAGGGGAAAGATACCTGAAGACACGGAAAGTAACACTTATGTTGTGCAGAACAGGGATATTGATAACGACGGGATCATACAGTGGCATCAACTCATTCGCACAAATATTACAGGGCGTAAAACACCTGACTGGTTACAAAAAGGCGATGTGCTGTTTGCGGCTCGTGGTGGTCGTAACTTAGCAGGTTGTGTTGGCGCGATTGATAAACCAACGGTTTGCGCACCCCACTATTTTTTAATTCAAGTAACTGATAAATCAGTGTTACCTGAATTTGTAGCCTGGCAGCTAAATCAAGATGGTGCCCAGCGGTACTTTGCAAATTCTGCTGAAGGTAGCTCACAAACAAGCATTAGACGAGCTGTATTAGAAGCCGCTCCACTTGTTATTCCAACTCTCGAAAAGCAGCACGCTATCGTTGGGTTTGATAGCAAAGTGAAACAAGAAAAACAGGTGTTAAGTGCTCTAATTGAGAACAGAGCAAAACAGATGCAAGGCATCGCTAAAGAATTATTAGGCTCTGATAATCAGGGCTAGACAGAATTTAAATTAAGGACTTAAAAGATGGTAAAATCAAGATGAAATTAACAAGGCGGTATGGGCTGCCTGCGATACCTTCAGAGGAACAGTAGACCCTTCTATTTATAAAGACTTCATCTTAACCATGGTGTTCTTAAAGTACATCTCTGATGTATACCAAGATGAATACGACAAGCTTGTAGAGCAATATGGTGATAACCCTGAGCTGATTCACGCAATGATGGCGAAGCAACACTTTGTATTACCTACAGGTGCAAGTTTTGGGATCTATACGAGAAACTTCATGAAGTAGGCAACGGCCAACGTATTGACCAAGCACTACATGCCATTGAAGAAGCGAATGGCACTAAGCTGAAAAATGTTTTCCAAGATATTAGCTTTAACACTGATAAGCTAGGTCAAGAAAAACAAAAGAACGACATTCTCCGCCACCTATTAGAAGACTTTGGTAAAGACATTCTTAACTTACGCCCAAGTCGTGTTGGCTCTCTTGATATTATTGGTAACGCCTACGAATATCTAATTAAACACTTTGCCGCAGGTAGTGGTAAGTCTGCTGGTGAATTCTATATAATGTCATCTTCATTTTTATCTAACGAATGCCACCTTAAAAAAGCAGCGTAAACTGTTACCAGATTACCAACTAAATTTATTTATTTCCTTTCTCACATAGTCATACATTTGAACTTCATTTTCTACAGTTATAAATACTCTTCCGTGTGAATTGCCATGATCTGATTTCATAGAGTTGAAGTTATTCTTCCATTCATTCAATACCCCGCCATAACATTTAATACAATGGTCAAACAGTTGGTCAAGAGTGATATTGGTTTGAACTGAATTAAGTTCAAGAAAGGCTTTAATCAACTGTGAATTTTTCTGCCATGGCTTATTAGACCACTTTTCTATTCGATGTAGTTTCTTAAATTCATTATCATGATCAGCAGGAACTAAGTTTTGAGGTAAAAATACTTCGCCCTCTATGTTAGATAGCTCATTACAAAATAGTAGGTTAAATAGTTCTCCAACTGATTTAACAGTCTTGAATTGTCCTTTATTTATCACTCGAATGTTTGGCCTTTCAGCTTTTATTCCATCTTTATTACCTTTGGAATGTTTTGCTACTTTAAGGCTATCTAAGCTAGGTAATGGTTCTCCAGCTTTATCCCCGTAGAATAGGAAATGATCTAAAGTTAATGTGACCTCATCAAAAATAACCCAAACCATACACCCTGATGGTTTGTCAGCTAATTTGACATGAACTTTTTGTTGAGTAGTTGAGGACGAAATGTGAGATGCTTTTAATTGAATATGTCTAATTATCCCATAGCACTCCACAATGATGTCATAACCAGAATTATCCACTTCGGGCTTTGCTATCTCAAGCCCACAGTGATGCTCAAGCCACGAGAGCTTCAGTAGTTCACCAGCAAATAAATGCTCTATTAATTTTTCTCTATATGACGAATGCTCATTATGTTTACTCATGATCTTCTAATAAACCCCTTATACCACTGACTTTCTGTTAGACCGTTCAAATATTCAATTGCAACATTCAATAAACCCCTTTCATCAGCCCAATCAATTTGCTCTTGGACTCTCGCTATCTTTTTATCACTTGATTCAAACCAAGAGCCTAAAATTAGTGAATGAGGTGGTTTTTCGTCTGATATTTTAGCAATAAGTTCTTCAAACTTGGCCCATTGCGGGGGCATAGGGCAGACTCTGTTCTCGCTTTTACAAAGTAACTTTAATTCATCTTTATTCATTTAAATACAACTCCGCCATATCATCCAGTTTGGCTTTAACTTCTTTCCAGTTGGGCATCACTTGAGTAAGCAATCGCCAAAACTTTTCGCTGTGGTTGTGCTCGGCAATATGGCATAGCTCATGTAATATCACGTAATCAATACATTCTTTAGGGGCTTTAATTAGATGAGGGTTGAGCATTAGGTTACCTTTAGCAGAACAGCTTCCCCATTGCTTTTTCATAGCCATCACTCTAAAGGATGGAATGCCTGTTACCCATGACGATTTAGGCAGCATTTTATTTAGGCGTTCATGAAAAATTGCTTTAGCTTTATGTTGATACCATTTGTCTACTAATGGCTTAACTTTAACCACCCGATCATCAAAATCTTTACGTAAGGTTACGTTCAATTTACCACGACTAAGCTTAACGTTAGACACTTGCTCAGAATCTATTAGCACTTTTAAAACATAGCGTCTGCCTAAGTAAAACTGGGGTTCACCGCTGACATAGCGTTTGGGTAAAACGTAATCTTTTTGCTTAGCAAATTCTTCAATATTTTGCCAAATCCATCTGGCACGTTTAAGCATAGCCTGTTGAATCGAATCCTCGGTAGCATCATGTGGCACTGTTGCAACCACACGTTGATCGGGATGCACCTTTATCACCACCTTACGAGCAACAGCTTTACTAGAGTTAACCTTGCTGCTTTGTGATTTACGGATCACATCATAATGAATCATGTCATTACCGTAATAAAAAGCACCACGCTCAGCCGTTTTAGTGTGGGTTTTCTTGGTACTAATTTCAGCAGCAATTGAAGAACTAGCCTCTGTTAATGAATTCGCCATCAACATTAACCTCTTGATAAACCAAGGCGAGTAATTTTAAGCACTGCTTCAATGAGTTTTTCAGCGTTATCAATACCGATATCGCCAAACAACATCGGTAGTAACTTCATACTGATGGCATTTTCAATTTCGGCAGGGTTGATAGAGTATTCAGCTACTGCATTGTTAACCACTTCATCAATATTAAAGGCAAGCTCTACTAATTTCTCATTATCTAATGATTGTTCGATTAAGTAGTCTGCGCCAAACACATGCTTAAACAAACCAAAATAGGCTTGAGCATGTTTATTTAATTTGCCTGAATCATCGGTAAAGTCGTTTGGTATATCGGCAACTTTGCGATCTTTTACTTCTTGTTCAAAGTCAGCAAACAAGATGTATTGTTTAACTGGCGCATCAAACATTTCTTTGGTTTTCTCAATCGCTTTCTTTAACAGATTAGAAAAATACTCTTGTGCATAAGGATCATCAGCAAGATCTTCTTCAATCATCTTAGTGATACGACCCGTGATTTTGTCTGTTTGGTTTCGAGCTTCATCATCACTTAAATCTTGCGGTTTAACATTTTTACCCAGATTACCAACCAAGTAAGCACCATCAGGTTCTTTTACCTCAATACCTGCAATATGTTTATCTAATAAGCTACGGATATCTTCTGCATACTCATCGTAGTTGACGGTTTCGTTGGCATCTTCACGAACTTGTTTGCGTAGGTCTACAAAGGCTTTTAAGTCACGTTTATACAAGTCACGTTTGCTATCGAAAGACTTATCTTCAAAGTAGCTAGCAGATTGTAAAGCGACCTTAATGCAGTTAGAGAAAACAGTCAGGGCAGAGTAAAAGTCATCACGCTTTTTAAGATTAGTATCAACCAATTTGCCATCTACATCCTGCACTTTAGGGGCTAATGCTTGCCTTAATGCAGGGCCATCTTGCTTATTTTTAACATTAGCAAAAATATCCCACAGCTCACTATGTAAGCCTGGTAACTTTTTATATTCCGTATCCATGCGGTTATATAAACCTTTAAGATCGTCTATATCAAAGCCACCTTGGGTGCGTTCAGCCAAGTCTTGGTATTTTTCAATGGTGGTATCAAGTTCTTTCAAAATACCACGGTAATCAATTAAGTAACCAAACAGCTTTTTACTATGTAAACGGTTTACGCGAGCAATGGCTTGTATCAGATTGTGCTCTTTAAGTGGCTTGTCGATATAAAGTACCGTATTTTTAGGCTCGTCAAAGCCCGTTAGTAGCTTATCGACCACTATCATGATGTCGGGGCCATCGTCACGGCTAAAGTCTTCTATAATGGCTTTTGTGTAAGATTTTTCATCGCCCCCGTAGGTTTGTGCAACGTTACCTTTCCACCAGTTTTGAACGATGTCTTTACTGTCTTGATCAACAACGTCATGGCCTTCGCGCGTATCAGGCGGTGACATAGCTACAACAGAAGTCACAGAGCCTATTTTATCTAATGCATTCTTATAGCGAATGGCCGAGGCTTTAGAGTCACAAGCTAACTGGCCTTTTAAGCCTTGCTGTTTGAAATTTTGGAAATGATCAGAAATATCATAAGCAATCAAATCAATTCGACCTTCAGCTTGGTAGATTTGACCTTTTTGTGAAAACTTTTTCTTTAAATCAGTTCGTTGTTTGTCGCTTAATTTACTGGTGCTGCGTTCAAACCAAGCATCAATGGCCTTGTCATTCACGTTTAACTCAGGAATACGCTCTTCGTATAACAAGGGGGTTACGGTTTTATCTTCAACGGCTTGTTGCATGGTGTATGAGTGGATGATTTTACCGAACTTGTTTTCAGTCTTATCATCTTTTAATAATGGCGTACCTGTAAATGCAATGAATGCTGCTTTGGGCAAAGTTTGCTGCATTCGAATATTGTTTTCACCGTTTTGACTACGATGGCCTTCATCCACTAATACAATAATATTGGGGCTATCGTTAAAACATTCTTTTTGCTTAATAGCAGAGCCAAACTTATTAATAATTGAAAAGATAACGCGTTCATTACCTTTACCAATTTGCTCGGCTAAACGTTTGCCTGATGTTGCCATAGCATCTTTTTTATCTCTGTCAGTCAGTACACCACCAGAGGCAAAAGTACGGCTAAGCTGATCTTCTAAATCAACTCGGTCAGTTACGATGATCACTCGAACTTGTGATAGTTCTTCTAACCAAACAAGGGCTTTGGATAAAAACACCATAGTAAACGATTTACCACTGCCCGTTGTATGCCAAATAACACCGCCTTCACGAGCACCTGCTGCATCAAAGGTATTAATGCGGTCAACTAAAGCTTTAATGCCAAATACTTGCTGATAACGAGCGACAATCTTTCCTGCCTTTTTATCGAACAAAGTAAACAAGCGGGTCATCTCAAGTAAACGCTCAGGGCGTAATAAACTGATGATCAGTCTATCTTGGTCGGTAACGGTTAAATCACCTGCGGAAATTAACGATAAGTAGTCATCTTTAGCGTAAGCGGGGCGATGATTGAACAAACTATTAAGCTGTTTATCATTAAGGTTACGATTTTTTAGGCGAACAAACTCAGCTTCAGGTATTAACTCTTCTTTCCACTTTGCCCAGAATTTTTCAGGTGTACCGCAAGTACCATACAATCCTTCATGTCCGTTTACCGATAACAGTAACTGGCTATAAGCAAATAAGTGTGGAATTTCTAGCTGACCTTGATTGCGTATTTGCTGAGAAATCGCCTCAGCATTGGTCGATTTACCTTCTTTATTTGAATCAGGGCGTTTTGCCTCAATGACCACTAAAGGTAAGCCGTTCACAAAACACACTATATCTGGAATACGGTTACCTGTACCTTCAGCATTTTGTACAACCAATTCTTCAGTAAAATGTAACTGGTTATTATCAATATTATGCCAATCAATGAGCTGAATAGTCGGAGATGCTTTTTTACCATCAACAAACTCAGTTACACTCACGCCATACATCATAGCGTTGTAGAGCTTTTCATTAGCGGCTTTAAGCCCTAAATTCATTGCAGGGTTTAACTCATGTATCACTTTATCAATAGCAGCATCAGTGAGCTTGTGTTGCTTACCTGCAAAGGGAAAGGATTGTTTAGCTAAAAACGCTCGCATGATTGGCATTAACACTACTTGGTGAGTGCTTTTTTTATCTGCCCCGCTCTTTGTCGTAAGGGATGGATTGCCACGTAAGGCTTCACACTCACTAGGTGGAATAAATTCATAACCTAAATTAGTAAGCAAGGTTAATGCGGGGATCTTAGAACTAAATTCTTCTTTGAAGTTTATGGGAGAAGTCATAACGTATACCTTTACTCAAAAGCCATTATATTTGCTGTTTCAATAATCTGATTTATCGCTTCGTGCGAGTCTGGAATATCGCCCATAAATCCATGGTGTATGTATTTATCCCACTCTTCTTCTTGTTCTTTTTGTGGTATGTATTTTTCAACGTTTTTATTACAATCTTTAGCAAGAATGACCATCATTACCTCAAAAGCGTCTGGCCTATTTCCTCTTTGTTCAAGCGTTGGAATATCCTCCACCCCTAAAAACTCACCTAATAAAGTAGCGTCAATATTACCCTTTTTAAGCTCTATTAATAGCTCTGGTCGGTAGCAAACCAACATCACACCGATTAATCTCAGCAACGTATAACCAATATATTGCCTTTCAACAAACCTATCTGAATTGGATAGGGTTTGTGCAATCTGGATATGCAAAATTAGAGTTTCAACTTCTCTGAGTGAAAGAGAATGGTATTGAATTAAATGCTCAATAGCTTTTCCAAATACCGCATTCTTTAAACAATCATCAGGTAAACACTTTTTCTCTTGTGCAAGTGTAAAAAAGTGTTTTTTTGCAGCTAGAATAGGCGAGTTAAGGTGTCTGTCAGAGAGAGAGGATAGTTCAAATCTGAATTTTATAAATTTGTCTAAATAACGCTGGGCATCAACTGCATGACCATAACAATGATTAACAGAGGCTTTTAGTTGTTGAGTATTTGTGATTAGTACAAAGTTAACACCTTCAACATCAAAGGTGTGCTTTATAATCTCAAGCATATCGACAGCAAAGTTTGGTCTGCATCGGTCTAGTTCATCGACAAATAAAATTATCGGTTTAGTAACTGCAATTTCAGCCAGTGCAGCTTGTAACGCTTTTAAGTTTTTATCTGCTTTGACATGAACTTTTAATACTGATTCAACCGTTGCATCGATAGCTTTATCTGCGGCAGACTGAATTTGTTTATCAAAATCATCTGCAACATCAGCTACATCTTGCCTTAAAAGGTGTGAAACTCCCGCTTTAGCAATTGTTTTTAAACCATAACGTACAGCAGGCAAAGTTTTTTTCATAAAACCTTGCTTACTCTCATCATCTGGCAAAACTTTAATGATCTCAGCAAGTACAGTCATTAATGGCTCATCAGCATGATCAGCTTTGAACGCATCAATATAGATTAAATGGTGCGTATCACTACCGTGCATCAGGTTTATGAGTTTATGGCAAAACTCTGTTTTACCTGTACCCCAACTACCATCGATAACCATAGGTGAAATATCTATGTCAGCTTTTAATAGCGAAATCACTTTTTCAGCAATACTTTTACGCCTAAATTCGTCTCGTTCATCAAATGTTAATGCTGTGATATCCATATCGTTATGCTGCCTCTGTATTGTCTACCTTTACTCTTCGTTTACCTGTTAACAATTGCTGCATTAACGCTTTTTTCTCTTGCTTTAAATCAGCAAGTTGTTGTTCCACTAATTGTATTTCTTTGTCTGCGTTGGTTAATACAGCAGCTATTTTTTGCTGTTCTTTAAAACTTGGTAACAAAACTTTTACCTGTTTTAATTCTGTTTTATTAATTTTTGGGTGACCGCTGCCTGCGATCACTTTGGAAATTCTATTCTGTCCAAAACTACTTGATAAGAAATAATATACATACCTACTATGTGCACGCGGCTTGAATTTCGTCATTAGCATGTTAGGAGCCAAGGTCGCAGGCATATCTACTTCTGGCATTTGCCATACCTCGCCAACATTCGCTCCAATGTTAGCCATTAGTAATTCACCACCAAATAGACATGATTTTTTAAGGAAATCATAACTTTTTTTAGATGTATATTTCTGATTCTTATGTCCCAACCCAACACGTAAATCAGTCAATCTGACGTACAATGAATGATCCACCTCATCTGTAACCACAACGTTTTCACGTAATGATTGAAAACTACCATTCGCAACATAATCAGTCATAATTTCACTAATTGATTCAAGGCTTACATCTTCCCATTCACATTCAAACGGTTTACCTGAATCATCAAATAGGCATTTTTTACCAGTGAGCAGTTGTTGCATTAGGGCTTTTTTCTGTTGCTTGCTGTTGTCGATTAGGCGCTCGGTGGTGCTAATCGCTTTGTCCCAAGTGTTAAGGATAGTGGCGATTTTTTGTTGTTCGGGGAGCGGAGGAAGTGCAACGGGTACACTTTCACAATTTGTTTTATTCAAGTAAGGAATAGTAGTTTTTGATGCAATACTTTTCATGAAAGGCTTTTGACTCGATAACCAATATGCTAGATATTCGTTGTGAACTAAGTCAGAGCAAACAAATGCGTGTAATTGTTGATTCAACACCACTTCTTCTGATGTAATTGCAACTAAGCCTAGCTCCCCAACAGCCGCCATGACAACAGCTCCGTTTGGAACTGTTTTCCCTCCACATTCCTTTAATGCTTCAAGAGAAATATAGTTCTTCTGAAACTTTGATGGAATATACCTGCCTTTAATCTCAGGTGTTGTAACCCATGGAATTGAGCCGTTGAAAACTTTGGGCTTGTTTCTACCTGGTACAATTGACGTACAAATTTTTCCTACCGAGTGTTTTCCCCATCCATTAGGCACCATAACCCAACTCCTTTAAATAACTTTCCATTTCAGATTCTAGTGTATTGAGTTCGTTTTTCAGCTCAACACGCTCAGTACGTACTGCCACTAAATCAATCTCGGCTTCTTCTTCAAAGGTATCAACATAACGTGGAATATTGAGGTTAAAGTCATTTTCAGCAATTTCATCAAAATTCGCTAGGTAAGCATATTTGTCAACTGTTTCACGGGCTTTGTAGGTGTCGATGATTTTTTGAATGTTATCTGGCATTAATTGGTTTTGGTTTTTGCCAGATTTAAATTCTCGACTCGCATCAATAAACAGCACATTATTATCTGTTTTTTGCTTTTTAAAGAGCAAAATAGCAGCAGGAATACCTGTGCCAAAGAACAGTTTTTCTGGTAGGCCAATAACGGTATCAAGTAGGTTTTCTTCTATTAACTGTTGACGAATTTTACCTTCAGAAGATGCTCTAAATAATACGCCATGTGGCACAACGACACCCATACGCCCAGTCTCTGGTTTTAGCGTTTCTATCATGTGACTGATAAACGCATAATCGCCTTTGGTTTTTGGCGGTATACCTCGTCTAAAACGACCATACGGGTCGCTGCTAGCATCTTCATGACCCCATTTATCAAGAGAAAACGGTGGGTTGGCTGTTACGATGTCAAAGTGTAATAAGCCTGTTCCTTCTTTGTCTAATAACTGAGGGTTGCGAATAGTGTCGCCCCATTCAATGCGGTGGTTGTCTTCACCATGTAGGAACATGTTCATTTTGGCTAGTGCCCAGGTTGCACCAATGGCTTCTTGACCGAATAAGGCATATTTTTTTGAGCCTGAGTTCTTACGCACCATTGCGCCACATTTTAATAATAATGAGCCACTGCCAACACAGGGATCGCATATTTGATCACCTTCTACAGGCTCTAAAATGGTCGCGAGTAAGTCTGAAACTTCTGGCGGAGTATAGTATTCACCAGCGGTGGCACCACTGCCTGCGGCAAAGTGTTTAATAAGGAATTCGTAAGCATTACCAATAACATCTAAACTCCCCACACGCTCTGAACTTAAGTTAAGAATGTCTTTACCAAAATCTTCTAATAAGTGGCGCAGTAAATCGTTCTTTTGCTTTTCTTGGCCTAGCTTGTCGGTATTAAAACTGATGTCTTGGAATACATTTTTAAGCTTAGTTCCGTTGGCTTCTTCTAACGCATGTAGTGCTTGGTCAATACGTTGCCCGTTACCTGCTTGGTGACGTTGTTCGTATAAATCCCAAAAGCTAGCACCTTCTGGTAATACAAATCGCTGCTTTGACATCATGGCAGTTATTAATTTCGGATTATCACCATGCTGTTCAACGAGCTTCCTGTAATCGTCTTTATACACATCTGAGATGTATTTTAAGAACAACATGGTTAGCACGAAGTCTTTGTATGTATCTGCGTTAATAACCCCTCTAAACGTGTCACAAGCGGCCCATACTGCTTTGTTTATATCATCCTGATTGATTTGACTTGTTGGCATTCGTTTTATTCCTTAATGGTTAAATTCTTTTATTGTTTAAATTTTTAGCTAAGCTCACTGATGGCAATGGCTTCAAGTTGTTTTTGTCTATTATCAATAAGCTGTTGTAATACTTTTTGTTCTTTTACTCCGCAGCGGTGCATAGCCGTTAATTGTCTCTGTTTTTCTATCGGCAGCATTGTAATAGGCACATATTCTAAAATTTGCCTACGAACACTCAAATAAAGCGAGCCTTCAGCCGTTGTTTGAAAATAGCGCTGTGCAGGGAGTTGATTTAGTTGCCAGCATATAAATTCTGGCGCTACTAACTCTGTAAATGCTGGTTTTATTCGTACTAAAAAGAAATGTGGTGAGCACACCGTTTGCTTTGGTAAATCTTCGACCAATGCGGAATAATGTTTGGCTCCTTTTGCCACAAAGAGTATATCTCCCGTCTTTAACCAGTCTGGCTGTTTTTTACTTGTTAGCGTGGTTGTGATTACTTCATCCTGAACTATCTCTCCAGTGGCTTTTGTGTTTCGCACCTGCACAACATGCACATCACCATTTATATCTGGCTCTATACTGCCCCTAAATGGGTGGCCTGAACGGATATCTGCAATATCACTAAGCCTAGTGTCATGAGTAGCGTCATAAATACTGGTATTCATTAGATTCTATAACCTTGTTTGGCTTTTATATTGGCCTATGGACAAACGCATTTAGCGCATAAGTGCTTTTGAAGGCACTTATGATCCTGATTTAATTTAACGTTAATTATATTGACGTAGATATAAGTAAAGATCAATGAATTTATGCAGTATTTAAATATAGCATTTTATGTTGGCAATTGATTGTTTCGATTTTATATTTTATGCAGTATTTAAATGGAGCGTAATGATTTGAACGATAATTCACCAAAAGTTGTAAAGCAAACCGTTAATTTGGGAAATTTACCTTATTTTTCTGATGTTGATGACAGCGGAAAGCGAATGGTGATGTTTCATCAAGATCATATTATTGAACGATTTCCAAGGGTGTTATCACTAACGCGTGTTTTAGATGCACTAGAAATTAACTTATTTTTGGAGCACAGATTCAAAGGCTTGTTTATGCCGCCCAAGCGAGGCGGTAAAAAGAACCCTTTGGGTGGGGTATCGCTTGTAACGATGAATTCGTTGGCAAATTCGATGTCATTATTTTTACAATGGATTGAAGCGCATGACGTTGACTGGCATGAAGTATATGCGGTGAGTGACAGCGATAAAGCCAAATATTGGCTACCTGTTTATCGTTACCGTAAATACCTTATTGATCAGGTTCTTGCTAAGAAAATTGATAGAGATACCGCAAATTTGTATATCAACCATGTGCGTCAATTTTACGAATGGGCTAGAAAGCAACACCGCATTGAAAAGCTTCCTTTCAAATACAAAACAAAAGTGATTAAGAAAAAACGTAAAGACGGCAACATTGATTTATTGTTCACTCAATATGGTGCTGAAGAAAAAGGCTTTACGGTCACCACGACAGATCTATTGATCCCCAAAAAATACAAACAGAAAAAATCTACTGATGCGAGTTTATCACCATATGATCAAGATGAGTTGCAGTTACTTTATACCAGTAATGCACTAAGTAAACTTGGGCCAAGATTAAGAGTAGATTTAGCTGTTCAATGTGGACTTAGGGCTGATGAGGTTGCCACTTTTGAAGCTAATCATGTTGTTGATCCTGCGCTAAGTGAACAGCCTATTTATTACGTCACTATTGTTGGTAAGTACGATAAAGAACGCACCATCATGGTTTCAAAAGGGTTAATGACATCATTATGGTTATATCGTAACGATGAAGAGCATCAAAGAGACCCCAGACGGTATTGAAACAGACGTAGAAGCAATGGCATCCTTGCTCTGGCAGTTAAAAGCACAGGATGGCTACGCAGAGTTTTTGAGTGGAAACACTTTTACGTCAGTTCAAATAACCCACGATGATGAAAGCTTTAATTTTGAATGGAATCGTGGAGCTAGTGCTATACCAAAAATTTTGAAACGTTTAGCCCTGCCAGCTGACGAAGCAACGGTAACTCAGCTAAATGCAGAAATGAATTTAATTGGTGTGGCTTGGCTACCTGACAGCAATCAAGTAGTGCGAGATTTAGACGGTGGTTTAGCTCTAGTAGGTAAAAAGTAAATGCCTAACGAATAAGTACAAGCCGTTAAGCAAATAACGGAACGTGGTTATTCTGTTAATGGGGTTTCTGATAGACTTGGGATGTGTACCATTTAAATTTATAGTTCGCATATAACAAGAGACTATGGTTGTAACCTAACTCATTTCGGTCTATTTTCAAGTTAGCGTGGCCAACACATTTCTGCCCAAAAATTAGCTAGGTAAGCTTTAATGTAGTGGCCAGTTTTAGTTAGCCACTACATAACAACTTCACTCTTCAAAGTTTCATTATTACTCATCCTGACAAAGACCACTATGTGCTCTCAGATGACATTATTGGCGATATACCGATAGAGAACGTCTTCTATGTTGGTGAGTTAGCTGATTATGATGCAGATAGTATTAATAGCAGTGGCTCTGAGTTTAGTCATTGGTTTAGTCAGTTAGATGCAAACTTCATTAAACCCACTTCAGACTATTATGATGATGTGTAGTGGCTCAGAGAATTTGGCCCTTGGTTAAAGTTTATCAACAACAGTGCCCGCTAGTCTCCGAATATTAACTATACTAATCCTAATGTGAACCATAAAACCTGAGTTTAAGCACTAACCCATTTCTATCCAAAATCGAACTGGTTGAACCAAGCTATGCAAGTTACTGTTGAACTGCTGAGATTGGCACATATGCGATTGTCAGATTTGATCAAAACCTAAAAATCAGCATAACTAAACGACCTTCCATTTTCAGACATTTCTTTATAGCGCTCATCAGATTCTTGTTGAATATTGGACACTTTGAACTCTAATTCTTCTACTTGCGCTCGCAACTTCTCAATCTCTGCTGTGGCTTGCTGTAAGGACTTCAATAATCTGCTATTTTCTTTTTTAACTTTTTCAGAAATATCGTTTAGAACTGATTCTGGATTTTTGGGTATATTTTGGTTTGTACCAACGGTTTTAGCATATTCTTGAATAATTTGAGATAACTTTTTATTGGTATTTCCCATTATTTTATTAGTGTTTTCACTAAACCATTGTCTACGATTTCCACATTCTTTTGCCACGATAGTGAAGTTAATATCACCAAAGTTATTGCAAGGAAATTTTTCACCAGAGCTTTTGAGGGTAGTTACATAGGCTTGATAACGTTCAAATGGCGTTTTTTTAGTCATTTACGTTACCTATATGTTTAAAGTAGGTTTTTGCAAATTGAGAAGGCAACTTCCCGTGTAAATCATCAGCCATGTTGATGATGGTGTTGTTCTCTTTGTCTATAACAACAATGCCTTCGGTAGCTTTGACCAAAAAGTCAATTACACAGATGAGATCATCTAAGTCTTGTTTTAATTTTTGCAAAGAATTGCTGTCTTCTATGCTTGTAGAGCTAAGTTTGGCTTCTCCAATTGCCTTAATTAAGGCTTCATTCTGTAAGGTTAAATTGCTTATTTCGCGCTCAAGTTCTTCCCTTTTTTCCATATCAGAAAAGCTATTAAGTGCTTTAGCTTTTATTGTTTCTAAATCGCTATGCTGATCATCACCATAGTGGAGATAATAGATTGGCCCAAGCTCATTCCAATAAGGACTGTTAGCAATTGTGCGCCTAGAGATTACTTTCATATTTACTGGAAGATCTTCATTGAAAACCTCCGCACACATTTTTTGAAACTTAGTTTTATTTTTGAAATGTATGAGATCCAAGTAAGACTTCATTTTTGGTATGACAATTTCTTGTATTCTTTGAAGCCTAGCCTGTATTCTAGCTTCTTGAGAGGTCTTGAAGCGATTTTCTCCTTTCTTTGCCCCTTTAGTCATTACATTCCCCTTTAATGCTGCTAGGGAGGCTTATAATGTGCTGTAAGGTGTCTGGAATTACAGCTTTTTGCTCGTCTAAAGCTTTTGGCAATTGATTAACACTGATCCCCGTAATATCACATATTCCTTTAATGATACCTTTAAATTCGGATATTAAGTTTTTTCCAGTTGGGATATCAGATATTAGTTTTTGAAATTGCCCAGATTGCACAAGTATTTTATTGCGGAACAGTGAAACTTTTGCTTTTAATTGGGGAGTTAAAAACTCTTCACTATTAAGTGCTTCTTCAATTCGAACTAAGGTATTTGTCAACTCGTTGGAAGATTTCATCGACTGGAGTTTTTTCGTTAGAAATTCTGGTTTAGCGACTAGCCACTTGTCTTTGTGCTCCAAGCTATGGGCCATCTGTTCAAGACATGTAGCAGTAACGGTCCAAGCAGAAATTTCATTTGCATAAAACTTTTTAAGAGCAATCTCTCCTCGATATATGGATAGATCAGAGTTGGATTCTTTAGCTGAACTGATTATTTCCTCTAGTTCGGCAGATTTATCAGCGTATGCTCTTATTTTTGCCGCAATAGCTGGCTGATGATCTACTGTTTTCACAGCATATGGACAACTACCGCAATTTTTGAATTCCTTTAATTCTGTATTTTCAATGTCAGAGGGGCATTTATTAGTAAAGGGGCACATATGTGTTGAGTTAAACGCTATGATTTCATGAACATCTTTATTTTCTCTAATATCATCCATAACTTTATTCAGTCCACTTTTTATGCCCGTGCCAAATGAAATTCCACCGAAGTCTTTTAATGCACCTAAAGGATCTGTTTTCATTGCGCTGGTTAGCGCAGAGTGATCACTTTTCGCATCAATAAACATAGGGCTTATAAAGTCTTTAAATTCTTCGTCTTGAGCTTTTTGTTGGTTACCTACCCAACTTTCATTTAGTTTGGCGTAGTAAAGGACATGGGCGTCATTTGAATGGCCTGTTATTCTTTGAATTACACTTGGAGGAAGCATTGTAATATTATCTGTTACTACCTGAGATCGCATACTGTGAGGTGTGTAATTTGTAGAAGTAGTTCTCCATTTTTTCATACACCCTTCAAGACTGTCACAGTCGCTAATATCTAGTGGTGACACATATCCTATTTGCTTATAAAACCATGAAAAACCGATTAAGAAGTTTTTAAAGTGTCTTCTGAAAGTATCGTCACCGACTACAGAAAAGTTGTCAGAAGTTGTGCTTGCACTATTTGCTGTAGCAAATAGTGGAGTAATGTCTTCAAACTCTGAGTTTTCAAAGTGGTCATAAGGTATTGGGCTGTCTTTACCTGTGAGATATTTATTCCGCCATCTTAATTGCCTGTCGAGTATTCCTATGACAGATTCGGGTACATCGGCTACCCATGCCCCATGTGATTTATCTGTATTCACATATAGTTTGCTGGGCACGTATGATCTCTCTTGAAAGTCTAGTCTTTCAACTTTTTCATCGTACAGGTTTTTGTCTAGCCACCTGAGATGCATATGGCGTATTCCTGTTTCAGCCATAACTACAGCTAGGTGAATAAAGTGAAGCATAAGTGACGTTTGGGTTAATTGACTATCTTTTGAATTATGTCCAAAAAGAGGGGAAACAAAGTGCCTAGGAATCCTATCTATTGGCTTATATTGACCTTCAATATAAACCAAGGGCTGAAACCCTGTCGAGGCAGGTTCAATGCTTTGTAAATCGTTATGACCCTTTGTTAAAAAACTAACTTTATTGTCATAGCTTTCACTAATAAACCAAAGCCATTCAGCAATACCATACAAATAAGATAAAAATGAAGCGAAAACGTCTTCGTCAACGACTTCTTTGTTGGTTCCTTTCGGCCTACTAACGATTGGCAGATCTAATTTCTTTGAAATGGGATTTGAAAAACCTTGTTCAATTAGTGATACGTAGTCGAAAAAATCACTAACTTTACTGAACTGCTCTCGATAATGTTCTTTTCCTACACCATTTTTAAGAGCTTCTTTAATCAAGCCAATGTGGGCTTCTCTATTGATATCACGAATTAATGGTACTGGTAATTCTTGTGCAATGAGCTTTTTTAAAACTTTACCGATAGCGAGAGAGTACGAGTAATACGATTTAGTCCCTTTATCGTACAGTTGTTTAACAAAGTCATTGCTAATCGTTGCCCAATTTTCAATATTAGGGTTAGACTCGATGACAAGTGGAGGAAAGTGTTCAACTGATAAATCAGGTGATCTCTTGTAATTAGTTTTACCAAAAGCTCCACCAGAGGACTTATCATAAACATCAGCAATAGTATATCGAACTTTGTCTGGCAACATGTCTATAAGAGCTATGTACCAGCCCAAAGTTCTTGGAATTTTTTGTTTGGGGGAGTTATTCATGAGGCTGAGAAGATCTGGTGTTATATCCTCAACTCCCCATGCTGCACAGGCTCTAATATATCTATGTGCATACCAGTTTAAGTTTGTAAGGGATTTTTCACTGATATATTCCGTAATATTTTGATTTTTTAACTCTGAACAAAATGGCGAGCGAATATACCTTAACAACTCAGGGTAAGCATCAAAAGCCCATTCATACTGTTGTCCGTGACTATTGCGTAAAGTTGGAAGAGGACTAAATGAAACGGGAATAAGCAATAATTTTGAAACCCAGCAACAATGTATAAATAGCTGAAGATCTCGCTTTAGTGCTCTTGCATGGTTTTGCGTTATAGTTTTATGTTTGGCTTCTTGAGGTAAGAATTTGACTACCTCAACACGTACTTGCTTATAATTGGACTTTGATAACTCAAATATACCTTCTATCCATTTTTTGTCAGTTTGTACAGCTCTAATATCACCAAAAAACTTAAACAATGATAAGCGAGGAAGGGCTGCACTTGCACTTTCATTTTCAATGTCATGTTGCGTAAGGTTATTAGCGTTTAAATCTTTCTTTATGCACTCCATTGCCAGATTTAATGCTTTGATAGCTCTGTCACCAACTTCATTATTATGGCAAATAAACTGTAAGTTTTCAGTAGTGTTATAAATCGGGAACTCCATTAAAGATCCTCTAGTTTACTTTCTAGCATTTTCATTTGTTTTGTATAGTATTGGGATAAGAGTTGCTTAGGTGTTATCCCTTTTTTTCTAACATATGAATTTGCTGAAGCTATAACAAACTCTATTAAATCAATATCTTCTCTGGCATATACTTCTGTAGAAGATATTTGTGCATGACCCATTAATATTTTGACAAAACCTAGCGGCATTCCTTGTTCACCTGTAGGTTCTCCTTTACTGTTAACTATTGGAAGATAGTTGTAGACATAAAAACCATATAAGTGCCTAAAACCATGTAAGTTGTGTTTGCCTAAACCCTCATCTACTGCTCTTAAATATCTTTTAAAGGTTTTGGCTCTTTCAGACCTGTCGGCAGCGAAAAATGGTCTGCCATTAAATTTTTGAAAGAGATATCTATGATTAACATTCGTTTTGTAATGAGTGCTTATATATGTCTCTAATAAGCCCCAGAATATATGTGTGAAAGGCTGGATCAAGAACGTTTTTTCAGTCACTCTTCCTTTCCAAGAAAGACACTCTTCTTCTTTTTCAGTTAGTCCAATTTGAGTGCGAGTAAATGGGTTGACGATTCTTATTTCTCTTCTATCAAAATCAATATCATCAACGGTAATTTGTAAGCACTCAGACTGTCTCACTCCTGAGGCTGCTAAAAAAGAGTACATCAGCAGATCTCTAACTACGGAAAACTTATCAAAATGCTGTTCATTCAAATGATGAGTAAAAAAGTCAATGCTGCTATTGGCAGGGATCGCTCTCCTGTATGCCTTTTCTTTATTATTGTCTGAACCATTTTTATTCGCTCTCTTACTTGCTTTAGGGAAGAGCTTCTTTTTAATTTGGGGTTTAGATGCGGACAGTAATTTAGTGGTTGCATAGAGCCAAGAGTTTTTCTTCATCTTAGCTTTTTGTTTTGTGGAAATTTCAGAGGTGTATGTCAGAAAATCAAAGTGCTCTTCTTGAACATTATTAAATAACTGCATTTCCATGAAGTAGTTAAGTGCGGATTCAATTCCTTGCGAAATACTTACATAGCTCGTGTTTTTTGTCTTGTTTAGGTTTTTGGCGACTTGCTTTAACAGCTCATCTTCATTATGTTTCCCCTTGATTAAAAACTTTTCATAATTTGCAAATAAGCGGCTTGCATCAATATCCATCTGTTTTTCAATAGCTACAGTTTGGTATTCATAGAGGAAGTCGAGAAATCTACTAACATGCTCAGCATATTGCTTTGTTGTGGTTGTTGCACCTTCCTTATCTAGCAACATCCTTACATAAGCTTTAAATGGCTCGTAATACTCTGAGGTATGTACATTCATCAATGCCATTCCATCAGAAAGCAATCTCCCCTTAATCCTTACAAAATTTTTCATTTAATAATGACGCCTTCCAAGTACAACCGAAAATTTAAATGCAACCATAGCTAGGTTATAATTAATTAAAAGATTCAAAAGTGTCAAGGAGAATTATTTTGCTTGGACGATTAGTGTTTGTATTGATAGGAAAGGAGAGTTTAGTTGTGGAAGGAAAGATGGTGGCCCTCACGTATATGGCTGTGAGTATTTTGTAGTGCAGGCCGCTTGCCTTGCAGTGTTAAGTTGGTAAGATGTTGTTCATAAAGAAAATCAAAGCGTTGTTGCTCGTGAGTGTTCATAGTGATACTCCTAGATAACTGCCAAGGTAGGCAGGGTCTAGTAAGTATTTAAGATGGGAGAATAAAGGTGAGCTTTTATCTTTTCTGCCGCACAGCGGCTTCGTTCAACAAGGCATTCAAAGTCGCCGCAGGCGGCTGGACAAATTAACGTGGCTTCGCCGCTAAAAACAATTTGCCCTTTAATGTGAGCGTTACATGCCCCCGAGGAATCAAGTTGAGCATTAAATTCGAAGTTAGAGGCCTCTTTTACGAGTCGAAAGGATACAAGTTTCGGAAGTACCTCGACATCAAGCGAGTTGGCGTAGCACTCAATAACCCTGATCTCATGGTTGTAATGATGAATCCTGGTTCTTCTTATCCATTGGACGGTATCGATAATAACTCCGTACCATCAGAGGCGGAGCCAGACACCACGCAACAACAAATTATGAAAGTCATGGATGTAGCTGTGTTTAACTACGCTCGAATTCTAAATTTGTCTGATCTCCGAACACCAGATTCAAGCGAGTTATATCGTTTCTTGAAGTCTGAAGATAGTAGTGCAGTTGAGCATTCAATTTTTTCGCTAAGCCGTAAAACTGAACTAGAGCAGCTATTTGTTAGGGGTACTCCGGTTATTTTTGGCTGGGGCGTAAACCAAGCTTTAGTACCTTTGGCTAAACAGGCTATAGAAGCTTTATGTATTAGCAACCCTCTAGGAATTTTGAAACTAAATACCAGATACTCGTACTACCATCCACTACCGAGAATCTATGCTAAACAACTTGAGTGGGTTCAGCATGTAACAAGTCAAATCAGTCGGACGGCTAACGCCGCCGCTGTTTGAGGCGTTAGCAGCTTTGCCGTATCACTTGCTCAACCAAAAGGAAAATGAATGAAATTCTTATCTCTTTTGCTTGCTTTGCCACTGTTTATTTGTGGGTTAGCACATGCGGATTGCTCATCTGCTGTTTCTAGTAAAATCAAAAACAGTGGATTTCTTCAAGAGTCTGATAGAGCTAGACTCATGGATGATTGTGAAAAGTACCAAGATTACAGGCTTAGCGTTAAAGATAATCCAAATGTAAAAGGTGCTTATATCTTAAACCTAGGAACGTTTTCATGCAGAAAACGTGAAGATTATGTTGATGCGTACAATTGGGTACTAGAAAGAGGTGGAAAGTACGATCCAAGCATAATTGATGGAACTAATAAGTCTCGCACTAGATTTAAAACTTGTGAAACAATTAAAACACCAACATTGGTCGCGGTTCGAACACAAAAAGACACTGACAGTCCAATTTATGAAATACTTTACCACAGCCAATATAGTGTGTATCTATTGCATGAAGGCTGGGTTCACGGAGCAGAATTAATACCTTACTCAGACTTGATCAAAGCTCGTGTTAAATAAACTGGTAAAACTCATTATTTATGTCCATTGAATTGACACATGGAATGGCTGATGGCACCGCGGAAGAATTTATTTTAGCTGGAGTTCACCTCAGTAAAGTCTGCATAGACTCAAGGTATATAGCCCCTGCAATGGTATGTTTTTCCTTTGCGATCGAACTTCATATAAAGGCAATCTTGGCGTCATGTGCGATCGACCCTAAAAGGGAGCATTGTAATGGTACGGTTAATCTGGCCGTTCTATTGGAAGTGGTATTACATTTTGAGTTGAATTGCATCTAGTTTTACATCAAGGGATATCATTCTTAAACACGTTTTGGGGCAGAAATGCTTTAGATTCAACAATTAGTTCATGGAATTAGTAAAGTTGAAATATGATCGAAAACAATATTGCATACTTGATTTTGTAACTTATTCAAGTGATGTAAGACTACGCTTTAAAAATAACAGGTGAATAAAGATGCCAGAAGAGAAAAAGCATGGGGGATATCGTCAAGGTGCAGGCAGAAAAACTAAATATGAAAAAACAATAGTAATGCGAGTGCCTGAAAAATATAAAGAGGTCATAAAAGAGTTAATTTCCCACCTGGATAGCACTGCAGGACTCAGCCATCATTTTAATGAGTCTGAATCAGAGCCTGTATACCTCCGTTCTTTAGAGGACAAAAAGCAGCATATAACTTTCGTGACTAAGCCGTTTAAATAATCCTTAGTAGTTATTTTATATTTAGCTAAGATAACCCTAAGGAAGCCACCTTGATAAAGTTACAAAATCAAGATGATAAGTTTCCTAGGAGTACCACAATGTTTAATTTTTTATTCTATCCAATCTTGCTTTACTGTTTACGCAAACCATCACCGCATCAATAAGGTTGGAACTCATTTGTTCCTTGTTACAAATGAACTGAACAAGCAGGAGCAGATGCGACTGCGGACGTTGATGGCATGTCTGATGACAAAAGGTTTACAACTATAAAACTTTGAATGGTGCTACTGAAAGAGCAAAAAAAAGAGAAGCATTTCTGCTTCTCTTTTTCTCTCTAGCTCTTTAAAGTTAATAATCTTATCGATTCAGAAACTTATATTTGGTGGCCCCTCCCAGACTCGAACTGGGGACCTAACGATTCTGGTTATCCAATACTTTCGTAATGGCCTGGACTATATCATCACCCTCGAAAACGATAGGGTGTCGGACGCTAATGATGTATTACACAGCAAGAACGTGCTGAACCATCTAGTCTCTGAACCTTCCTGATACGCTTATCAGGCTTGGCTGCTGATTGGCATGTTCGTTAAAACGAAGCTTTCCAGCAATTCATCCGATTTTCCATATGATATTACTATCATAGGTCACAATTAAGATTATGAGTCGTGTGCTCTAACCAACTGAGCTAAGGGGCCAAATTTCTTACTTATTGCATGGTAACTAATGCAACCTTACAATGCAATATAATCAGAACTCTAATTCATTGAATAAAAAAGAGTTAAGCAGCTATATAAATATAACTCGACCTCTTACCCCACATAAGAACTGGGGACCTGACGATTATGAGTCGTATGCTCTAACCAACTGAGCTAAGGGGCCGACTTAAGATAGTCGTCACTATCGAAAGCGGAAAGAAGTATACGAAGTTTATTCACGGTTGTCACCCGCCAATTGCTGAGAATTGTGACTAAAAGATTCAATTGGTTATCTGTTAAGCAATCATGAGGTTTTTTATATTAAATAAAGTAATTTTGAGGCAAAAAAAAGCCCGAATTAACGGGCTTTCATTATTGTTGCAACTTCTTAGTGAGACTCTATTCGTCTAAGAAAGACTTCAAGATTTCTGAGCGAGAAGGGTGACGCAATTTACGTAGTGCTTTTGCTTCAATTTGACGAATACGTTCACGGGTTACATCAAACTGTTTACCCACTTCTTCAAGGGTATGGTCGGTATTCATATCAATACCAAAACGCATACGTAACACTTTAGCTTCTCGGGCTGTTAGGCCTGCTAGCACTTCATGAGTGGCATTTTTAAGACTTTCGCTTGTTGCTGAGTCTAATGGTAGCTCAAGCGTGTTATCTTCAATGAAGTCACCTAAGTGCGAATCTTCATCATCACCAATAGGTGTTTCCATTGAAATAGGCTCTTTAGCGATTTTCAGCACTTTAAGGATCTTATCTTCTGGCATTAACATGCGCTCTGATAATTCTTCAGGTGTTGGTTCGCGGCCCATTTCTTGTAACATTTGACGTGAAATACGGTTAAGTTTATTAATCGTTTCAATCATGTGTACTGGAATACGAATGGTACGTGCTTGGTCAGCAATTGAACGAGTAATCGCCTGACGGATCCACCAGGTTGCATAAGTTGAGAACTTATAACCACGACGGTATTCGAACTTATCTACAGCTTTCATCAAACCAATGTTACCTTCTTGAATCAAATCCAAGAACTGTAAGCCACGGTTGGTGTACTTTTTAGCAATAGAAATTACTAGACGTAAGTTCGCTTCAACCATTTCTTTCTTCGCACGACGAGCTCTTGCTTCACCGATTGACATACGACGGTTGATGTCTTTAATTGCGCGAATGACTAAGCCGGTTTCTTCTTCGATAGCAGCAAGTTTAGTGCTACAACGAATCACATCGTCTTTAACCATACGTAAGCCTTCAGCATAAGGCTTATTACTGCTCATTTCAGCATGGAACCAAGTTAAGTCAGTTTCATTACCGGTGAAGAACTTAACAAAGTTTTTCTTTGGCATTTTAGCTTGTTCAACACAAAGCTTAAGGATTAAACGCTCTTGTACACGTACGCGATCCATCATAGAACGCATGCTTTTTACTAAGCGATCAAATTGCTTTGGTACTAAACGGAATTCTTTGAAAAGCTCGCCAATGACAAATAAAGCACCGATGGCTTCAGGGTGATCACGGCCTTTTTTCTCAATAACAGCTAAGCCTTTTTCAAACACTTCGCGTAATTGAGTAAACTTCTCTTTAGCTTCTTCAGGATCTGGACCTTTTGGGCCTTCCTCTTCGTCTTCAGCATCTTCGGCATCATCTTCGTCTTCTAACTCTTCTTCTGATAACTCAGAACCAACGTGTGTTGCTGTTGGTGCTACGTCATCATCATCAGGGTTAACAAAACCTGCGATAATGTCAGTTAAACGTATTTCGTCAGCTTCATACTTATCAAACTGCTCTAAAATCATCGCAATCGCTTGCGGATATTCAGAGACAGAACTTTGAACCGTATTAATGCCTTCTTCAATACGTTTTGCGATGACGATTTCGCCTTCGCGAGTCAATAACTCAACTGTACCCATTTCACGCATATACATACGTACTGGGTCAGTGGTACGACCTAATTCACTTTCTACCGTTGCAAGCGCTGCTGCAGCTTCTTCTGCTGCATCTTCGTCGGTGTTGTCCTCAGACATCATCATGTCATCGGCATCTGGCGCTTGTTCAAACACGCGGATGCCCATGTCATTGATCATCTGGACAATATCTTCAATCTGATCAGAATCGACCATGTCAGCTGGCAAGTGGTCATTGACTTCAGCATAGGTTAAATAACCTTGCTCTTTACCTTTAGCAAGCAACAATTTAAGTTGCGACTGCGGAGTATGCTCCATAGATATCATCCAAGTTGGTAACTGAAATAACGACTGGACACCTGCCGAGGCAAAGTGTCAAGCAAATCGTCAATTATAGCTCTATGAACTAAAGTACGCTAGTCCATGACATGACTTAAGGGAACATTTTTTTAATAAAAGATGTTATTTAGCAATGCCTTTCATTATAGAAATAAGCTTCGTGAGCTGAATTTTTTCAGCTTTATTTAGAGTTTGTTTAAGACTCAGTTCCTGATAGCGTTGTTCAATATATTGATTGTTCAACCAGATCAGGGATTGTTTAAACTCTTGAACTAGGTTTTCATCCGCCACTTGGTGGTCCCATTGGGCCAATTTTATCAACGCATTTTTTTGTTCATGCTGACGATAAATCTCAAGTAGTTGTGCGCTGTTTAACTTTCGGTCTCGAGTTAAATTCAATAAATCACTGAGCAATTCGATGCCAGCAATCTTTAAATGTGCAAGTGAGGGTTGTACAGCTAAGCCATATCCTAACTCTGGACGTTGTACTAATAATGCAATGGCTAATCGCAGTGGGGTACCACGCCCTTGTAAACCTTTTTTATTCATAGGTTGTTGCTGTTTTACTGCAAAACCTAACTTTTTCTTTAGATCATCTGCGCTATTCATACCAATTTTATGGGCGAGATTTTCTAATAATAAATTCTGTAACACAGTGTCTTGAACACGTTCGATTAGCGACATAGCTTGTTTAGCCAATGAGCTTTTATCACTACCGAATTTACTGGTTAAGGTCTCAAATAAAAACGCCGGTAAGTCGAGGGCGCTGACCATTAACTCTTCAAAACCGTCTTTGCCTACTTGGCGAACCATGGTATCTGGATCTTCGCCTTGAGGTAAAAACATAAACCTAACGACATCACCAGGCTTTAATAAAGGCAGTGCGGTTTCTAGTGCACGCCAAGCGGCTTCTTTACCTGCTCGGTCACCGTCGTAACAACAAATGACTTCTTTAGCACTACGCACTAACAGCTGAAATTGTTCAGCGGTTGTTGCTGTGCCAAGTGATGCAACGGCATAATCAACACCAAATTGGGCAAGCGCCACAACGTCCATATAGCCTTCAACAATTAATACTTGTTGTGGGTCTCTATGGGTTTGCTTGAGTTCGTAAAGACCGTAAAGCTCATTTCCCTTATGAAATATGGGCGTTTCTGGCGAATTCAAGTACTTTGGTGTTCCATCGCCTAAAACTCGACCACCAAAGCCAACAACTCGGCCTCTGCGGTCGCGAATAGGAAACATTAACCGATCGCGAAAGCGGTCATATCGTTTGCCATTATCGTTGGCAATTAGCATTCCGGCGGTGAGTAATTTGTCTTGTGCTGCAGGGTTTTGGCGATATCGACTTAATAGTCCATCCCAACCATCTGGCGCAAAACCGATTCCAAAATGCTCTACAACATCACTGGAGAGCCCTCTGAATTCTAAATAATCTACAACTTTTTGTTTGTCGCTGTGTTGACGCAATTGATTTTGATAATAAAGATTCGCTTCTTCCATCAATTGGTATAAGTCACGACTTAAACTTTGATCTTTTTTAGGACCAGTACCTTGCTCTCTTGGTACCTCGAGTCCGAGTTTACCGGCAAGCTCTTCAATGGCATCGACAAATTCTAGTCGATCATATTCCATGATAAAATCAATGACGTTGCCATGAGCACCACAACCAAAGCAGTGGTAAAATTGCTTGTCTTGACTGACGGTAAAAGAAGGTGATTTTTCGCTATGAAAAGGACAACATGCAGAGTGATTTTTCCCTGCTTTTTTCAAAGGTACACGGTGATCAATTAGATCAACAATGTCAGTTCGAGCTATTAGCTCATTGATAAAGTCACGAGGTATCGCCATAAATGCTATAGGTCTCGCATTACCAAATAGATAAAACAAACAAGCCGTGCAAGGTGCACGGCTTATTCACACATTAATGATCTGTTAGTTTAATTTAGCACGGATTAGACTGCCAATGGCACCCATATCTGCACGACCTTGAACCTTAGATTTTAATGCTCCCATTACTTTGCCCATATCCGCCATGGTTGATGCACCTACCTGAGAGATAGCTTCATCAATGATTGCGGCAACTTCTTCTTCTGTTAAAGGAGAAGGCAAGAAAGTTTCAATGACTTGAATCTCTGCTGCTTCAGCTGCTGCTAACTCCGGGCGATTTGCTGACTCATACTGAGTTATAGAATCGCGACGTTGTTTTACCATTTTGGTTAAAACGGCTATTGTCTGTTCATCAGTCAGAGTTTCGCGGGTATCCACTTCAATCTGTTTAATGGCAGACAGTGCCATACGAATTGTCCCCAAACGCGCCTTATCTTTGGCACGCATAGCTTCTTTCATTTGGTCTTTTAGCTGTTCGACTAGGCTCATAGTGAGATTAGTATAAACGTACGCGACGTGCGTTTTCGCGAGAAAGCTTCTTAGCTAGACGCTTAACAGCGGCAGCTTTTGCGCGCTTACGTGCAGAAGTTGGCTTCTCGTAGAATTCACGAGCGCGAACATCAGCTAAGATACCTGCTTTTTCACAAGAGCGCTTGAAACGACGAAGAGCTACGTCGAATGGTTCGTTTTCACGTACTTTAATAATTGGCATACGCCATCACCCCTTAGGTGTAGTTAATTTGGCACTACCTGTTTTGGTAGATTAACCAAGGCTATTTAAAATGGTGCCGAATTCTACATCGATTACGATGCTTTTGTAAACCCCTTTGTTAATCGCAAATGACAATCAAGGTGTCATTTTTTTGAGACTGATGATTATGCTTGGTGGAATAAAATCTTCTCAACAGGTAGAATTGCCGCCCTTACAAATTTATCAAGACGAGATGCTATGCGGGTTTTAGGTATTGAAACATCATGCGATGAAACTGGAATCGCTGTTTATGATGATGAGCAGGGACTATTATCCCATGCTTTATATAGCCAAGTGAAATTACATGCAGATTATGGTGGTGTTGTGCCTGAATTAGCATCTCGTGATCATGTGCGTAAAATTATTACATTGATTAAGCAGGCGCTTAAAGAGGCTAACTCTACTGTTGATGATATTGATGGCATCGCTTTTACTAAAGGACCTGGATTAATTGGCGCGCTATTAGTCGGCGCTTGTGTTGGGCGTTCATTGGCATATTCGTGGGACAAGCCTGCAATTGGAGTTCACCATATGGAAGGGCATTTATTAGCGCCAATGCTTGAAGATGATGCGCCTGAGTTCCCTTTTCTTGCTCTGCTGGTATCTGGCGGTCACTCAATGTTAGTGCAAGTAGAAGGCATTGGCCGTTATCAGGTGTTAGGTGAATCGGTTGATGACGCTGCTGGTGAAGCATTTGATAAAACCGCTAAGCTGATGGGGCTTGATTACCCTGGTGGGCCACGTTTAGCTAAGTTAGCAGCAAAAGGTGTTGAGGCAGGTTATAAATTCCCTCGACCAATGACAGATAAACCAGGGCTTAATTTTAGCTTTTCAGGCTTAAAAACCTTTACCGCGAATACCATCGCTAAAGAGCCTGATGATGAGCAAACAAGAGCCAATATTGCCCGCGCTTTTGAAGAGGCAGTGGTGGATACTTTAGCGATTAAGTGTCAACGCGCATTAAAACAAACAGGTTATAATCGCTTAGTTGTAGCAGGTGGAGTGAGCGCTAATACTCGGTTAAGAGAAAATTTAGCGACCATGATGGCTAAGTTAAATGGTGAGGTGTTTTATCCAAGAGGTGAGTTTTGTACCGATAATGGTGCAATGATCGCTTTTGCTGGCTTACAGCGCTTAAAAGCTGGGCAGGTGGAGTCGTTAGAGGTAGAAGGCAAGCCGCGCTGGCCATTAGATACCTTGTCTGCTGTGTAATTAAGTCATTACCTGATATGAAAAAACCTAAGCCATGGCTTAGGTTTTTTTATATCAATAATATAATCAGTTAGATAGTTTGAGTTAAAACTAGTTAGCTTGTTTTTTCTTACGGGAAAGCTTGCTTTCTTCGCCCACTCTCAAGCGCTTAATATTATCTTTATGGCGAATGACAATTAATAAAGAGAGCATTGCCACTGGAATGACAAAGCGCTCGTCTAACCACCATGTGTAAACTGGTGCAAGTATTGCAGTTAAAATGGCGGCTAATGATGAATAGCGAGTAATAATTACAAATACTAACCAAGTAATAATTAACATGGCGGCTAAATCGCCGCCAATAGGAGCCATCGCGCCAAAGGCAGTCGCTACGCCTTTGCCGCCTTGAAAGTTAAAAAAGAGCGGGTAGATGTGGCCTAAACAAGCTGCGATGGCAATGAGCCCTAATGACACCGCATCTTGACCGAGTAAGTAGCTGCAATAGCTGGGCGCGGCGCCTTTAAGCATGTCGAAAAATAAAACTAAGGCAGCAGAGCTTGCGCCACCGATACGAAGTACGTTGGTTGCCCCAGGGTTGCCTGAGCCTTCAGTGCGAGGGTCGGGTAAACCTCTTAATTTACAAACCAAAATGGCACTTGAAATAGAACCGGCTAGGTAGGCGGTTATAATCATCAATATTGTGATTGTAACAGCGCTCAAATTGGTGTCCTTAGTCTTCTTAGGGTATCATCGCCCATTAATTTATATCACTTGATCTTAATGGTTATTATCAGCTTTTAAAACGCTATTTAGAATGGTTATCATTCATAAATAGCTAGCCATTATCCTACTGCTTTAGTTGCTCAGGAAAAAGACAAAAATCATGATAACGGTTAATTGATGTCATTATCAGCTTTTTTAGGCTGTTTTTTTAAAAAAATGAGTAAAACTCGGAGAAAGCATGGATAAAGTACTTATTCGCGAGCTAAAAATTGAAACTGTAATAGGGATCTACGAGTGGGAAAAACAAATACAGCAAATATTGCTCATCGATTTAGATATGGCTTGGGATAATAAAATGGCTGCTGCCACTGATGATTATCAACATGCCTTGTGCTACGAAAGTGTGTCTAATCGCCTCACTGCATTAATCACTCAAAAACCCGTTGAGCTAATTGAAACTGTCGCAGAAATGATTGCCGAGTGTTTGATGACTGAATTTAAGGTTGAAGGCGTTAAAGTGACAGTGATGAAACCTGGTGCGGTACCTACTGCAGTCTCTGTTGGTGTGGTTATTGAGCGCGGTCAATTTTAGTAACATGTTTTAGCACTATTTAATCATCTTTTCATGTTTGTTCTTTATATTACAGAGTGAGTTAATGGCACGTATTTATATCAGTCTAGGCACTAATATTGACCCTGTTGCACACATGCAGTCAGGATTAATTGATTTGCAGCAGCAATTTGGCCCATTACAGTTATCAAGGATGTTTGAAAGTGAAGCAGTTGGGTTTCAAGGTACCAATTTTTTAAATATGGTGGCCGCAGCTGATACCGATATGAGTATTGCTGAGGTGGTTGCCAGCTTTAAACGAATAGAAAAGCAAAATGGCCGCATTCGCGGTGAAAAAAAATTTAGTCCACGAAGTTTAGATATCGACTTACTGCTTTATGATAATGAAATTTGTCAGCAACCGGTTGAACTGCCTCGAGGTGAGATTTTATTTAATGCTTTTGTATTGTGGCCGCTGGCAGAAATTGCGCCGCAATTAACTCACCCAATAACGCATCAACCTTATCAATTACTTTGGGATAATTACGATAAATCTAGCCAGCATATTTGGCCGATTGAGTTTGACTTCCCTGCAACACTGACACGTTAATATTATAAAGGACAATCATGGAAACCATTCAGGTTATTATACTTGCCATCATTCAAGGGCTAACAGAGTTTTTACCGATTTCAAGCTCCGCTCACCTGATTTTGCCGGCGCAAGTTTTAGGCTGGCAAGATCAAGGTCTTTTCTTTGATGTCGCTGTTCATATTGGTTCATTATTAGCGGTAGTGATCTATTTTAGAAAAGAAATATGGCTCATGCTCAATGCGTGGATAGCGAGCATGGTTAAAGGTGTTCATACCCAAGACAGTAAATTAGCTTGGTGGATCATTTTAGCGACATTACCGGCGGTGTTCTTTGGCTTTATGGCAAAAGATTTAATCGAAACCTACCTTCGTGGCCCTGGGGTAATTGCTATCACAACAGTTATATTTGGTTTGCTGTTGTGGGTCGGTGATAAAATGGCCCGTAATGAGCTAACCGAGTATCAAACCGGTTGGAGAAAGGCGCTATTAATTGGTTTTGCTCAAGCGTTGGCGATTATTCCAGGCACGTCACGTTCAGGTATTACCATCACCGCCGCTTTGATGTTAGGTCTAAACAAAGAAGCTGCAGCACGCTTTTCATTTTTAATGTCAATACCGGTGATTTTAGGTGCGGCGATTTTAATGACTAAAGATGCCGTTTCAAGTGACTTGGTGATTAATTACGGTGAGGTGCTACTGGGTATCGTGGTTTCGTTTTTTGCAGCCTATACTTGTATTTACTTTTTCTTGAAAATTATCAGCAAGATTGGCATGACCCCATTTGTGCTGTATCGCCTAACTCTTGGCGCAGTATTATGTGGCTTTATATTCCTGTAATATAAACCACAATAGATTAATCATTATGAGAGACAAAATCATCAATGATTAATAAAATAAAAAACGGGTGTTATCACCCGTTTTTTATTCCTTAAATTTAGCTGTAAAGTCTAGGACGTTTTCTGTAATGAACTCAATTTTGATCTGCCCTAAGTGTGCGACAGCATTGCATTATCATCAGGCCTCAGCAGGCTACTATTGTGATAATAAGCATCATATTGATAAAAATGCCCAAGGCTATTTATCCTTTGTTACCTCAACCAAGTTCAAGGGCGCGAATGAGTCACGTCAGCAACTGCGCTCGAAACGCTTTCTTATGGCTGAAGACTTATTTAAACCGTTAATGGATAAACTGAGTGAGTCATTTAATCAATTGATTGATGGGCGCACCGAACTACAGCACCTGAATTTTAGCTGTGCAGATGGTCTATATTTGCGACACCTTGCTACCAGCACTAATGTTGATGTTAGCCATTGGGGCGTTTCTGAAGCTGAGAACGCACTATTTGCAGCCAGCAAAGAAAATACCCCAGCTAGTCTAATCCTTACCCCTTATAAGAAGTTACCTTTTGCTGATAACAGTTTAGATATCGTGTCGCTATTTGACGTGGCTTTAAAAGGTAAAGAGTGCCTAAGGGTGTTAAAAGACAGCGGTCGATTATTAATGTTAGTGCCCGGTCCTCGGCATTTATGGCAACTGAAGCAGCAGGTATATGACAATTTAGCGGAAAAGCCATTGCAGTTGAATTTACCCAAGCAGATTGAAGTGGTTAATACAAAATCGATTAGCTTTACTGGTGATGTGAGCGGCGAACAAGCGATGACACTGTTGGAGATGAACCACCTTGCATGGCGGGTTAATGATCAATTAAAGCATCAAATTAAGAGTCATCCTGTGACAGGGTTAGAATTTGATTATGTATTGATTACTGCAAAGCTAGCAGAAGCCAAGTAAGTTTATTACAGAGTTAACGTTTGCGCGGCATGCCCTTATGTTGATTTAATCCTGCAGATACAATTAAGGCTTGAAATGGTAAACGACTTAAGTCTGTTTACTATGTTCAAGCCTTAATAATCAACCTATAAAAATAAGCTAATTTTCATGGTTTCTTACTTTTTGTAAGAAGAAGCCATGTTATCGATGCGATCGTTTGCACGCTTAGCTTCAGCTTGAGCGTCCATAGAAGCTGCTTTAGAATCTTTCACATCAGCAGATAATTTGCTTTGCTCTGATTTTAAAGAGCTAACTTCAGAAGATAGTTGATCAACTTTGTTACCTAGGTTAGCAACACTTTCTTCTAAAGCAGTAGTGTTTGCACAACCACCGATAAGAGCAGTCATAGCAACACCAGCAATCATTAATACTTTCTTGTTCATGGAAAATCCCTTCATTATAGGTTGTAATAAGTTGCTGAGGCGTAATACCCAACAGCCTTTTAATTATGTCACAGCTATTGTATTTTGCTACACAAATTGGCAAAAAAAATCATAAAAAACAGCGTAAACCCAATTAATATAAGGATATTCATCTGTAGAAATTTGTAAAAAGGCATAATCTACGGCGTTAGTATTAGGTTAATCACTCTGATATTGAAGTAGTGCTAAGGTTTCGTTTAGTGCATCACGAATGCTTAAACGTTACAATTGCAACGCTTATTGTACTTGGCTTTTTTTATACAGGCTAATGGCCTCAGCTCTGCGTATGCTCAACTGCTGTTTAATTTCTGCGCCCTTAAACCCATCACTAATCACCTGTTGCACATCGACCTCTTTAGCAATGTTAAAGCAATGGATTAAAAACTCGCTTTGAGGATACTGCGCTTGCTCAAAACCTGTTCGACCTTGAATATCGGCCTGACAACATAATAGTAAGTCTGTTAAGCGTTGCGGTTTGCGCCAAAAATCACCCTTATCAAAAATCTTTATAATGGTTTCAGCGCGTAACTCTAGCGCATTATGGATATTTTGATGTTGGTCGCTGCACAGCAGTGCCAATTCCTTGTATTCATTTGGGGCTTTAATTCTTTGTACTAGCTTTTTGATTATCGGTAAGCCCTTTTGGCCGTGCCCATGATGTTTTGGCCAAAGCTCTGTAGGGGTGATGGCCTTACCTAAATCATGAACCAAAGCGGCAAAACGAATGGTTTTTTTATCAGTGAGCTTAGCCGAGGCTTGCAATACCATCATGGTATGAATGCCTGAGTCAATTTCTGGATGCCATTTTTCAGGTTGAGGTACGCCGAACAAGGCATCTATCTCTGGAAATAGCACCTTAAGCGCCCCACAACTACGCAGCTGCTCAAAAAAGACTTCAGGGTTCTGACTACTTAAAGCTTTATCTAGCTCTTGCCACACGCGCTCAGGCGTTAAATACGCTAACTCGCCTGAGTCACAGATACTTTGCATCAGTGCTATTGTTTCTTGGGCGATAGTAAAACCAAGGTGGGCAAAACGCGCCGCGAATCGGGCAACCCGCAGAACCCGTAATGGATCTTCAATGAATGCATCCGACACATGGCGTAATTGGCGACTTTCAATATCCGCCATGCCGCCATAGGGATCGTATAGATTGCCTTGGTCATCTTGGGCCATGGCATTAATGGTTAGATCGCGACGCAGTAAATCCTGTTCCAGTGTTACCTCTTTATTGGCATCGCAGCTAAAACCAGAATACCCCTGGCCGCTTTTTCTTTCGGTACGTGCTAAGGCATATTCTTGTTGGGTTTTAGGGTGCAAAAAAACGGGGAAATCACGGCCAACTTGACTATAGCCAAGGGCGAACATCTCCTCGGTTGAACCGCCCACTACCACATAGTCTTTATCTTTGACTGGAAGTGATAAAATGCCGTCACGTACAGCGCCACCCACTAAATAGATTTTCATAAATGTTTTTGCCTAAGGAGCTTTATCTTAAGTATCTTAAGATAAATCTTAGCACGACTAACATTTCTGCTGCTAAATTTTGACAAGCAGTACGGCAAGATATAACTTGAGCCGTCAGTTATAGATAAGGATTTTTGGCCCGATGTATAAAGCATTTTATGGATTAAATGATAATCCATTTTCAATCGCACCCAACCCACATTATTTGTTCTTAAGCGACCGTCACCGAGAAGCATTAGCGCATTTAACCTATGGTCTGGGCGAGACCGGTGGCTTCGTGTTATTAACTGGTGAGGTTGGCACTGGCAAAACCACTGTGTCACGTTGTTTATTAAAGCAATTACCTGAGCACACGGATACTGCTTTTATACTTAATCCTTCATTAACTGAACAAGAGTTACTGGCAACCTTGTGTGATGAACTTGCCATTAGCTATGGTGATGCTCCATCAATTAAACAACTGACCGACTTAATCAGCCAGTATTTACTCAATAATCATAAAAATGGCCGCAATACCGTATTAATTATCGATGAAGCGCAGCATTTGCGCCCTGAGGTGTTAGAGCAACTAAGATTACTGACTAACCTTGAAACAGATACCAAAAAACTGCTGCAAGTGATTCTTATTGGCCAGCCAGAATTACAGCAACTGCTTAAGCGTCAAGAGCTACGTCAGTTAGCCCAGCGAATTACCGCAAGATATCATTTGTTGCCTTTGACTGTTGAAGAGATAGCCTTGTATGTGCAACATCGATTACAAGTTGCTGGGCGTTTTGAACCATTATTTTCTAAAAAAGCCTGTAAAGCATTACATAAGTACAGTGGCGGTATTCCACGCTTAACTAACCTGTTGTGTGAACGAGCCTTAATGGCCGGTTATGGCCAATCAAAAGTGCCAATCGATCAGCATATGGTTAAGCAAGCTGCTGCTGAAGTATTAGGTGAAATGCCGGTTGAGACTCGCTCCCATTGGCCTTTAACCATTGCTGCGACATTAGTGATTACCTTTGGGGTGTCTTTTTATGGCTTTTTTCCTCAACAGGTCGGCTCAGAGCAGGCGAGTGCTTTAGTCAATAAACAAGCGGTTGATAAAGTAGCTGTTATTGAAGATGTTGTCCCTGTGGCATTAACACAAGTTAATCGCAATCAAAGCATTGTCCGCGCCGCAATGGCGCAAAGTCGCAGCATTGATAATGCATTTGCTGGACTGTTTGCCTTATGGGGAAAACAACCCATTATTGGTTTATCTTCTTGCCAAGCAGCGACTGAGCAAGGGCTGTTGTGCCATCAGCAGCAGGGGAACTGGAACAGTATTGCAAGGCTTAATTACCCGGCGGTGGTGTATTTAGAAGATCAGCAAGCTAAGCAATTCTATGGGGTTGTGGTAGCTCGCGAAGGTGAGCAAGTCTTACTGCAATTAAATGAGCAGCAGCTTTGGGTCAGCAAGGATTGGTTTAACCGTCATTTTAGCGGCACCTTTGAAATTTTATGGCAAACCGATGGAGTAATGCCAAGTGAAATTGGTCAAACATCCAGTTTGTCGCAAATTCAATGGTTAGAAAATAACTTAGCCTTGGTGCAACAACGAGCGCCGAGATTATTAAACCGTTTCGATGATACCTTAGAGCAAGATTTAATGGCCTTTCAGCGTCAACATGGACTTAAATCTGATGGCATAGCAGGGAACCAAACCTTGGTGCAGCTTAACTTATACCTCAGCAAGCAAGGCCCAAGATTAACTAAAGTAGGGCGCAGCTAATGTCTATTTTATTAGATGCCGTGACCAAAGAAAAACAGCAACAGATGGGCGAATTACCTGATGCGGTATTAACCCCAAGGGCTGGTTATAAACCAGCGACTAACCAGCATTGGTTACGTCAGCTTTGGGGCAAGGCGCTGGTGTTAATCTCAGTGATCTTATTAGGTGTGTTATCTGCTTGGGGCTTAGCGAGATTAGTGAAACCGACTTTAACGGCGAATTCAGGGGTAAGTTCTAGTCAGGAAAATGAAGCTGTTAAGCAAGCCACATCGCAACAAAGCCTGAGTTTAAATACCGTTCAAGCGGGCACAGCAGAAATAAGGATTGCTAATAAAGTGGCTTTGCCCTTGGCAAAACCACAAGCTGTTGCTGGCTATGACTTATCTTCAAATAACTCGTCTTTAAATAGCTTATCTTCAAGTGATTCACCTGCAAAGAGTCCATCAAATAGTGGTGATAATACCCAGTATGAATATCGCTTGAATGAGAGTAATCGAGGTCAAGTAAGCTCACTATCGCAAAATGAGCTTGCAGCCACCGCTGTAAGTTCAACAGGTACTGCAAATGCTAGCTCGAATAACTCCCAAAGGCAGTTAACTGCCGCTGAGTTAACCGCGCTCTATGGCGAAGATGCGATTATTTTAGGGGCCAATTCTAACTACAAGCAAACATCGGATTTAACTGCACTGCAGATGAAAGTGGCAACCGCAGCTGAAAACGTCAATTTTGAGCAGCAAGGCGTGAGCAATGAAGTGACCGCTACCCAAAACACCCCAGAAAAAAATCAGTTAACTGCTGAGCAATCGAATAATTTAATGGCCGCTTTTCAAGCCGCTCTTAAAGATGTTGAATATGAAGAATCAGCCAATAAACCTGTGACTGAAGCTGAGTTTGACCCAATCCCTACTCCGAAATCAGATAGCATCCCTAAATACGGTGAGCTACCTGCCAGTGTGCAATTACAAGTACCAGAGTTTAATATTCAGGCTCATGTCTATTCTTCTGATGCAAATAATCGCTGGTTAAACATTGATGGTGCAGAGCTTCAAGAAGGCGATGTGATCAGTGGTAAGCTTAAAATTATCGAAATTAGACCCAGAGATGTGGTACTTGAAATCGATGGCTCAGAGTTTAAAGTGCCAGCAATTTAGTTTGGGTAACTTCTTTAGTTAATCTCTGATTTTAATAAAGGCGCCAATGGCGCCTTTATTGTTTTATGTGTGCTACTAGCGCAGAGTATCGGGCCTGCACAGACTATTAGCGCTTAGTTATTAGCTCTGATTATTTTAGCGCTTAGTCTGAAAGCTAACACCTTAGCTATGGATCTGATTAGCGATTAAAATCGTTAAGCCATAACCCACGGAGTAACACAGTAATAATGCAGGAAAGTATTTTAAGTAACTCACAAAGGTGAGCTCTTTTATCTTACTCATGGCAATAATCCCCGCAGCAGAGCCAATGACTAGTAGTGAGCCTCCGACACCGACAGAATAGGTTAAACCTAACCATTGGGCTGTGGTGAGTACTGGCTCTGCTTTAAGTAGCGCCGCAGTCAGTGGTACGTTATCTAAAATTGCTGAGCCTACTCCGGCAAAATAGTTCGATATCGCTGGGTTATACAGCCCATAAGCCTGCGTCAGTAGCTCCAAAGTGCCAATTTCCTTGAGCATGCCTACAAGCAATAAAATCCCTAAAAAGAATAGTAAAGTGTCAAATTCTACTTGGCGAATGTACTCTAAAATTTGAATTTCTTCTTTTTTAGTGTGACTGGTACGCCCAACTAAAAACATCACCGATAATCCAGCAAGAAAGGTAAGCACGGGCGGAATATCAAATAAGATATTAAATAGCATTGTCAGAACAATCGTGACTAAGAAAATCAGTCCGATAATGATATCAATAGGGTTTAGTTGTTTATCTACCGGTGTGGTACTGACATGACCTTCAGCGTTTAGAGAGAATAACAGCGCTAATAGCATCACACTAATGCCGGCAGGTAAAAACAAAATCAGTAGTTGTGACATTTGCACTTTACCGGCAAGAAATATCATTAAGGTGGTGACATCACCCGTTATCAAGGCTACTCCGCCTGAGTTAACCGCGAAGATAATTAATACTGCCATACGGCGACGCATTCGACTTGCTAAATTAAATGTGGTTAATAAGCCTAAGGACACCAAGGTGGCAGTGACATTGTCACAGAAGGTGGATAGTACCAGTGCAAAAAGGCCGACTTGCAGCATCAGCATTCTGACAGAAACTTGCTGCGGAAAGATTTTTTGTACTAACAGCTGGATCATGCCTTTGGCGTTGAGATAAGCCACAAAGGTCATTGTCGACATGAGAAATAACCACAAGGTGGCAATTTCCAGTAAATTGTCGTTTAACTCTGCGGCAATGAATGGGGTTTTGTCGGTGCCAGCAGCAGAGATGAATAAACTAATCCAAGCAATACAGCCGAGAAATAGCGTGGTTTTGGCTTTGTTAATATGAGTGACTTCTTCAAACACAATACTGAGTAAGGCAAGTACTGCCAGCGATATGAGAAAGACTTCAAACATATTGATATTTCCATTGCTGCTTAGCAAAGCTAGATTGCTAAAATGAAAGTAGGCAAACCAAGTTAATATTGGTTTGTTTCAGTGCGCGGAATTTCATCACATAAACAGGGTTGTTGCAACTTTGTTCTTATTTGGTTAAAAAAGGGGTTGATAGCAATGCTATCAACCCCTTTTATTTTATCGGGCGATTACAGTGCTTTTAACGCCGCAAAAGCTTTATCTGCTGCCGCTAGGGTCATTTCAAGTTCTTCTTCGCCATGAGCCATTGATAAGAAGCCTGCTTCATAAGCACTTGGTGCTAAGTAAACGCCTTCATCTAGCATAAGGTGATAGAAGTTACGGAAATGCTCCATGTTGCACTTAGTCACTTGATCAAAACTAGTAATAGGGCTGGTGTCTTCAGTGAAGAAGAAGCCAAACATGCCGCCAACATAGTTAATGTTAAGTGGTATACCGTGCTTGTCTGCAGCGGCTTTAAAGCCTTCTGCAATACGTTTAGTTTTTGCTGCTAACTCGTCATAAAGACCGTCTTGGCAAAGGGCTTCCATTTGTGCAAGACCTGCAGTCATCGCAATTGGGTTACCTGATAAAGTACCTGCTTGGTAAACTGGGCCAGTAGGTGCAATAAACTGCATCACATCTTTACGACCACCAAAAGCGCCCACTGGCATGCCGCCACCGATTACTTTACCTAGGGTAGTAAGATCTGGTTTCACATTGTAGTGACCTTGAGCGCCGCTTTTAGACACGCGGAAGCCTGTCATTACTTCATCAATGATCATCAATGCGCCGAATTCATCACAAATTGCTCGCAGGCCTTCTAAGAAGCCGGCAACCGGAGGAATACAGTTCATGTTGCCAGCAACTGGCTCAAGAATAATACAAGAAATCGCTTCAGGGTGTTGCTCGAAGATAGCACGTACTGAATCTAGGTCGTTATAAACCGCGGTAAGTGTGTGCTTTGCAAAATCTTCAGGGATACCTGGTGAGCTAGGTTGACCTAAAGTTAACGCGCCAGAACCTGCTTTTACTAATAAACAGTCAGCATGGCCATGGTAACAACCCTCAAATTTAAGGATTTTGTCACGGTTAGTGAAGCCACGTGCTAAACGAATCGCACTCATGGTCGCTTCAGTACCAGAACTTACCATACGAACTTGTTCAATTGATGGCACCATCTCAATCACTTTTTCAGCCATTTTGACTTCAAGTTCAGTCGGCGCACCAAATGAAAGGCCATTTTCCACAGCGTCTAATACTGCTTGGCGAATTTGTGGGTGATTGTGGCCAAGGATCATTGGGCCCCAAGAACCAACGTAATCGATGTATTTTTTACCATCAGCGTCAAAGATATATGCACCATCGGCTTTTTCGATAAACAGTGGCGAGCCACCGACACCATTAAATGCACGGACTGGAGAGTTAACGCCACCAGGGATGGTTTGTTTAGCCTGTTCAAAAAGCGCTTCTGAGCGGGTCATGTGTAATCCTTTTAAGTCGTTAGCCAATTATTTATCGGCTTTGCGTGAATACCAATTAACGGGGCACTCGTATTGTTGTAGTTGATTTTCAACCCCAAGTGTTAGAGCAAAAAGTGCCATTCTTATAAGTAAGCCATTATCAGCTTGTCTGAAAATTGCCAGACTAGGATGGCTATTTAAATCATTATCTAATTCATTGGCTTGAGCACGAGAGTCTCTTGGCAATGGATGCATTATCACAGTGTTAGATTTACAGTGTTTGGTGTAAATACTGTGATTTAAACGGAATTTTCCGCGATATTTATCCGCTTCATCTTGTGAAGGGAATCGCTCTTCCTGAATGCGAGTTAAATAGAGTATATCAGCCTGATGTAAATTACCTTCTAGCTGATCTGTAATTGTGATCTGATGACCAGCATTTTCAATGTCACTGATCACATAGTCAGGCATTGCTAAGTCAGTTGGTGAAATTAATGTGAACTTCACATCTTTATACATGCATAACAAACGTGACAAGGAATGTACCGTGCGACCATGTTTTAAATCACCGACCATGGCAATGTGCATGCCGCTGATATCTTGTCCGTGATGCCCCAATTCTTTTTGAATGGTAAATAAATCCAATAAAGCCTGTGTCGGGTGCTCGTTAGCGCCATCACCGCCATTTATCACAGGAACGCGGCTGCCTTTTGCGAATTCTTTAACTGAAAAAGCGTCCGGGTGGCGCATAGCGATAACATCTGAATAAGTCGATAATACTCTTGCAGTATCGTAAAGTGATTCACCTTTAGACAATGAGGATGAGCCCATGCCGACGGTTTCTCTTACGTTGCCACCAAGTAAATTAAATGCGCAACCGAAGCTGACTCGAGTGCGAGTACTAGGTTCGAAAAATAAATTACCTAAAATGGCGCCATCAAGCACTTTGGTTCGTTTTTCACGAAGTGCATAAGGGGTCATATCATTGGCAACGTTGAAAATAGTGTTGATTGAATCAATATTCAGTTGGTTAACTGAAAGGATGTGAGAACCTGTAAACTGTGTCATCAGCCTGATTTCCAATTATTAGGCGAGTAAATAGAACTATCTACTCAGTGGTTATGTAGGGTGGCTGAGGCGAGATTTTAACAGAGAGTGAACCAATATTAAATCATGCTAATGATTATTTCTGTTATTTAAGATCTCACGCCAATTATACTTGCCCAGAACGGATTTCTTGCCATAGGTTTGCCCAGCTAATGACCCCAACGACATTATTGGTATTATTCTGATAAATATACACTTCACCACTGCGTTTTAGTGACAATAGCTCGTACACTTCATTTAAGGTTGCGGTATCAGCAACGCCGTGCATCAAATGCCGTGAAAGGGTGGTTTTATCTTCAAAGGACTGCATCTCAAGGCTGAGCATTTCAATTTGGTTATCAGCATTACGTACCATCACTGGGCGGCCTTGCGCACGTTTCATGACTTCAAGCAGTAAGTCATTATCGTCATTAACGATCACAAAGCGTTTATCCATCAGCGCCCGTACGCCTTTCTTTTGCAGCCCAAGATTAACCGGCGGCACTTTATAGCCAAGCCCCATAATGTCCAATTGTTTTAAAAAAACCGAATTGGTATTAAAGCCCTGATAGGCAATCAAAAAGGCGGGGATAGTGACAAACATGGCAGGTAAAATAATCGCAGCGTCATTGGTGAGCTCTAATAGTGCCACTAATGCGGCTAGTGGCGCACTTAAACACACCCCCATCATCGCCGTCATTCCGATCACGGTATAAAGGCCAACATAAGGCGCAATTGACGGGAAAAAAATCGCACTAACAAGGGCTAACATGGCGCCAATTAATGCCCCTATTCCGTACAAGGGGCCAATTAAGCCACCAGGAATGCCAAAACTGATTGCAGCAATGGTGGCGATTATTTTAGCCACAAGCAATGCGCCTAAAAACCATAAACTTGGATGCTCGCTAATGGCGGCTTCAATGGCTAAATCACCAGAGCCTAGTGCTTGTGGCAGTATTAAGCCGATTAAGGTGGTGATGACCGCGGCAATCATTAATCGATAAATTAAAGGCCAATGCTGACCAATGGCGGTCATTTTAAGTAATGAGTGATTAAACAGCGCCGCAGTGCAGCCTAAAACGATACCGCCTATGGCAAGAATTGGGTATTGATCTAACGGAATACGAGTGACGTTGATTAAGTCATATTCATGAATATTGCCGAAAACTAACTGGCTTGATAATGCACCACATATGGCTGAAAGCATGATCGGAAAGAAGTAATGAATCTTGTATTCGCGCACAATCACTTCAAATACAAATAATACAGCGGCTAATGGCGCGTTAAAAATGGCGGCGATACCTGCAGCAATGCCACTGGCACACATAATGCGCACACTGTTGTCAGGCAATTTAAATTTTTCAGCTAAAAAGCTCGCGCTCACCGCGCCAAGGTGAATAGCTGGGCCTTCTTTACCCACTGAAAAATTTGCCACTAGCGCAATTAATGCTTGAAAAAACTGACCCGCAGCCGATGGTAACGGCACTTTGCCGTAATGTAATTTGAATCGGTGTAAGACATAGGCAATGCCCATACGGCGATAGCGTTTGGAACCAATACCAGCCACCAACCAAATAAGTAATGCGCCTAAAATGGGTAAGTAAGTGCGCCAATCACTGACTGTGTCAGTGAAATGGGTGGCTTCAGCAAGGGTATACACTTGTGCCCAGTTCAAGGTTAAGCGAAATAAGATGATCACACCGGAGGTAATGAGAGCAAATAGAAGCGCTAACGCACAAAGTTGCACACTAATTTTCGCTTGAGAAAGTTTATCTCTCAAATCGTTACGAAGATATTTGCGTGTAACTGCTTTGGTGTGAATAATAGCGGCTTTACTAAACTTGAATTGCACTTTATTGCCTAACTTCCATCTGTGGGCATATTGTTAGCATTGTATTTTATTAAAGGCTTGTTACCTAATGTTAAATTATCGTCGCTTGCTGAACCGCTTGCAAGTTTTAGAACGAAAAAAGCGCACTTCAGGTCTGTATTTATTTGGGCTGATTGTGATTAGTTTCACCATTGGGGTGCTGAGCCAACATTTTGTTATGTCAGAAGTGATAGAACCCGAGCTTAATGCGGAAGAAATTCAGGCATTACAAACGGCTTACCAGAAACAATCTCTGGTGATTTCACGGCTTGAAATGGCAGTATCAATTGCTGAAAAAGCCAATAGCAACATGCAAACCATGTTCAAAGAACAACTGCAACAGCAAAAAACTATCGAACAAGAGTTAGCATTTTATCGCAGCTTAGTGTCACCAGAAAAAGAGGTGGATGGCATTGCTATCCATGGTCTCGAACTGTCAAAAGGCTTAGTCGCCAATAGTTATCAATTAAGATTAATTTTGACCCAAAACCAAAAGCGTAAAACCAGCGTTAAAGGGGTTGCAGATATTGTGTTGGTGGGTTTACAACATGAACAGCAAGTTGAAATTTCATTATCTGACATTGATATTGAAAAATTTGCATTTGGTTTTCGCTACTTTCAAATATTTGATACTGAAATGAACCTGCCTGAAGGCTTTGCTTTACAACGTGTAAAAGCGGTAGTGCTAGTCTCAGCTGCCCGCGGGGTACGAGGTGGACGTATTGAGCAAACGTTCGATATCGCAGAGTTACTAGAAAGCTAAAAAAGAACTAAGGGTAATACTTGAACAAATTAGTCAGGTAATAGATAATCCCGATCTGAAACTGAAGTTAGAGGTAGTAATGACTGAACAAACAGATGCAGCAATGCCAATCCAATTTACCGATGCTGCGGCAACTAAAGTTAAAGGGCTGCTAGAAGAAGAGCAGAATCCTGAATTAAAACTTCGAGTATACGTAACTGGAGGCGGTTGTTCAGGTTTCCAGTATGGTTTTACTTTTGATGAAAAAGTGAATGAAGGTGACTTCACTATTGAAAAGCAAGGGGTACAACTGGTTGTTGATCCTATGAGTCTTCAATATCTTGTTGGCGGTGAAGTTGACTACACTTCAGGCTTAGAAGGGTCACGTTTCTTCGTGAAAAACCCAAATGCAACAACAACCTGTGGTTGTGGGGCCAGTTTCTCAGTTTAATAGCTAAACTGAGACCAATAAAAAAGCCGTCATGTGACGGCTTTTTTGTGTCTTAAATTGACTATCAAATCAACTAATAATATTGAAGTTCATCCGCGGCTTAAACCACTTCAGCACTTTTGCATTAAAGCTAATCCACACTTGGATTAATGCCAAAATAATTAGCGCTGTAAAGATAATCCAATCAGGCAGTACCATTTGCATAAAGCCAAAATCAAAAGTAGTCGGCCCAGCGACTAAGTTGTCAGGATCATACATAATGACAGGTAGCATGCTATATAAGGCCAGCTGCAAGATCCCGTAGCCACGAAGCATGTATAAAGCCGCTTTTTGACGTCCTGTAATACCGAGCACCATCATTAAGGTCAATATACAGAGCAATACACCTTGCTGGGCCATTAAACCGCTGACGGACGAGATAACGTAGACCGCCAATAAAGCCATTAACCTTTTAGGGAAAACAGCTTTAGTTTGGCTTTCAGCGCTTTGCTCCATTGCGGGAGTATTATCTTTATCAGGGCATATCTCGCTTGTGGTCACATTTTTATCTGTCATGGTTTATATCTGTATTAAAGTATTATGTTTGTGCTTAAGAATTATGTTTTGCTTAAGAGTTAGTGCTTTGATTGCTTTTTCGGCGTTAAACGTGAATCAAGTTCAAATGGTGGGATCACTACACCCAAATCTTCATGAACTGGGAATACGGCAATGAATAAATCATCTTCTTCCATACCGCTTACCCAACGCTGTTGAAATTCATTAAGTGGAATTGATAAAGGTTCACAATCACTCCATTCATCAACAGCCCATAATTTTGCCGCATCTTCAGAAGGCCACATTGGAATACAATCTTCATCTTCAGTGGTGAGCATCACGCAGCCATCTTGATCTTGTAGGCTCCAGATTTGCTGCTCTTGCTTAACTTGCTCAACAAGGTAATCGTATCTTGCTTCTGGGGTCATGTTTAATTGGTCGGCAATAGATTTTGATTTGCTACTCATGGTGTATTCTCAATAAAATAAGTAAATAGGTTGCGGTATTGGCTAAATTGAGCAGTTAAAGAGCAAGCTTTAGCGTTACCAAATCCCGTCGGTGGCTCATGATAACATCGACTTTTAGATTGAAAAAGAAAAGAGCACTCAAGGTGCTCTTTTATTCGTGACTCAGTGGCTAATGAGTGTGCTTATGTATTGTCAGCTGGCTTTTCAAAAAAGCGATAAATCAAACCTGCAATAATCGCCCCTGCAATGGGTGCAAGCCAAAATAACCACAGCTGAGATACCGCCCAATCGCCGACAAATAATGCAGGCCCAGTGCTACGAGCAGGGTTAACTGAGGTATTTGATACTGGAATACTGATCAAATGAATTAACGTTAGCCCTAAACCAATCGCAATCGGGGCAAACCCCGCAGGAGCACGAGAGTCTGTGGCACCTAAGATGATTAATAAAAAGAATAACGTCATTACCACTTCAGTAATTAATACCGCCGTTAAACTGTAGCCACCAGGAGAGTGCTCACCAAAACCATTTGAGGCAAAACCGCCTGCTAAACTAAAGCCATCTTGACCTGTGGCAATAAGGTATAAAATACCTGCGCCAGCAATACCGCCAGCCACTTGGGCAATAATATAGGGCGCTAGCTCAGATGCGGGGAAGCGACCCCCAGCCCATAAACCAAATGAAACTGCTGGATTTAGATGGCAGCCAGAAATATGACCAATGGCAAATGCCATGGTGAGTACGGTTAAACCAAAAGCTAAGGATACGCCCAATAGCCCAATACCTACTTCAGGAAAAGCCGCGGCCAATACCGCACTACCACAGCCGCCTAACACTAACCATAAGGTTCCTAGAAACTCTGCAAACATTTTTTGCGAAATACTCATTTAACCTTCCTTAATTTAAATTGAATACTGCTGTACGAACAAAAATTAATCACTACAAAGAGTTAAGCAGTAATTTACCGTTATTACAATGTGACTTTGTACAAGAGAGGGAATTTAAAGAAAAAGTATTAACGCTGAACAAAGCTTGTGGGTGAAACCCTACTCACTTTTGTTCAGTTATATGCATCGCTTTGATATCGAGTTTTGATAGCGAGTTTAGGTACTAGTATTGCTATCTATTCACTTACTAAATAGCGCTGTAAAAGCTGCCAAGGATCGCCGCTCTACTTGCGCCAGTCACAGCGGGTAAGTTGGCCGTTAAGCCGTGGTGATGTCTCATAGCAAGCCAGGCAAAGGCGATGGCTTCAACCCATTTGGGGTCCATACCGATTGCTGTGGTACTTGACAGGGTAAAGTTAGGCACCAGCATGGCTAAACGCTGCATCAACTCAGTGTTAAAAGCGCCGCCGCCACAAACAAAAATATCGCCAGCATCCGTGAGTTGATTAATATCATTGGCGATTGTCTGACAGCTAAGATCAAGTAGCGTGGATTGAATATCCTCTAGTGCTAGATGAGAAAAATCAGCCAATTGCTGTTCAAGCCAAGCATGATTAAATAGCTCTCTACCAGTGCTTTTAGGATAGGCCATCGAAAAGTACGGGTGAGTTAACAGGTGAGTTAATAACTCGGCATTGGTGTTACCTGATGCGGCCCATTGACCTGATTCATCAAAACTGAGCTGCTGCTGTTGCAGAATGAATGCATCCATGAGGGTGTTACCTGGGCCTGTATCAAATCCAATAACCTGATCAGATTCCCCTGGCAAGTAAGTGATATTAGCAATGCCGCCAATATTTAAAATAATCCGTGGTGTGTGAGCTTTAGCAAATAACGCTTGATGAAATGCTGGTACTAACGGCGCTCCTTGACCGCCCAAGGCAATATCTTTGCGCCTAAAGTCTGCAATGACGTTAATACCCGTGGTAACCGCTATGGTATCCGCATCACCAATTTGTAAGCTGAAACCATGCTCAAGATTGGGCATGTGGCGAATGGTTTGGCCGTGACTACCAATGGCTATGACATCGGCTTTATTAATAGTGGTGGTTGCTAATAATTCGTTGACCGCCTGTGCAAACAGTAAGCCCATACTTCTGTCCATGCGGCCCATAATGTTCAGTTCATCATTATTAGGACTACATAGACGGTGTAATTGATGCAGAACATGCTCTGGAATTGCTACCGTATAGGTAGCGATTAAGCGGGTTTGGTTATTGCTAAAATCAACTAAAACAGCATCGACACCATCCATACTGGTGCCTGACATTAAACCGATATAATACTGAGGTTTATCCATGGTATTGGCTCATTTATGAAGCGGGCTAGATTCTGTATGAAACTAGCCCAACAAAGGAATGGGTGACTAGAGAAACGCTAGTTCAATCGCGGCATCACAGGTTAATTACTGGCATAATGCTGCTGCTTGTTTTGCTCAATTTTAGCCATTATTTGCTTGCTGAGTATATCAAACTGCGCTTTTTCTTTTTTATCAATTGGCTTAGATTGCGGTAACTTGATGGTTCTTGGATTGCGATGCACGCCATTAACGATAAATTCGTAATGTAAGTGAGCGCCAGTAACGCGACCTGTTTTTCCTAAAGTACCAATAATCTGCCCTTGCTTAACGGTTTCGCCACGTTTTACTTTGCGTTTTGTTAGATGCAGATATTTAGTGGTGTAGGTATCGTTATGCTTGATAAAGACATAGTTACCATTGTATTTGTTATAACTTGACTCAATCACTTTACCGCGACCTGCAGCTTTAATAGGGGTACCAATAGCAGCCACATAATCTACGCCACGGTGTGCTCTAACCTGGCCTGTGACTGGGTGTAAGCGACGCGGATTAAAGCTTGAGCTGACATATTTAAAGTCAACAGGTGAGCGAAGGAAGGCTTTTCGCATGCTACTGCCTGTTTCTGAGTAATATTCGCCATCGGTATAACGTACAGCTGTGTAGCGCTCACCTTGGTTAACAAATTCGGCGGCTAAAATGTTGCCGGTACCAATAAATTGGCCATCAACAAACTCTTCTTCAAACATCAATGAGAAATGATCGTCTTTACGTATATCTAGAGCGAAATCGATATCCCAACCAAAAATGTTGGCAAGTTGCATAATATGGTTAGCTGATAAACCGGCGCTGGCTGCAGCGCTCCAAAAATTAGTACTAATATTGGCGGTGATGAACTTCGTTTCTAAGGTAATGGACTTAACATTGACCTTTTCTTCGAATTTATCATCAAACTTTGAAATCAATAGGGTAGAGACTTTGTCCATTTGATAACTAATTTGAGTCACTTCATCTTGGGCATCTTTAGAGACAATAATCTCTTCACCGGGCATGATTTTGAGTAAATTTTTCTTAGATACAGGCAAACGGGTAATTTGATAAACATCTTTTGGACTTAAGCCTGCTCTATTGGCTAAGCCACCAAAAGTGTCACCTTTAGCGACTTTAAAGGTTTTATGTGACAGTAAATCTGCTTCACGATAGGGTACGGCATTTTCAACATCTGCTTGGGTGGCTAATAAGCCGTCTGAGGCTGTCATTAATGGGTTTAAATCAGCAATAGGATTACTTTCTTGCGAAGGGCGAAGCTGAGCATCATTATTGCTTGCCGTTATAGTGTTTGCTGGGGCGCTGCCTCCAGGCGGAGTTGGGGTTCTAAAGGCCAGCGGTACAGAGTATTGGCTTTGTTTGTCATTGTTACTGACATGACCTTCTTCAGACGAAGGGGCTTGGATGCCAATTCTATCGGAAATATCAACTGTACCAGTGTTAGCTTGTTTGGATGCTTGGGCATTATCTGATGGGAATAACACGATAACTATCGTGAGAATAACTAATGAACACAGTGCAATTTGGTGCACTTTAGGGAGCAATTTAAATAAAGTGATAAACTTTGCCATTGACCTAGGTACCAATTTCTCTTTTTCGTTGTAATCCCCTTAGTGTACACACTTTCAATTACTGTGGCTAACAAGTAACATAGGCGTCTTATTTTTTATCCAAGCTGCAGGAGTAGGTGCCGAAATGGCTGATTTAGACCAAGTGTTAGCAGAAATTAAACGCGGTACTGACGAGATTTTAGTTGAGTCTGATCTGCTAGAAAAACTTAAAGAAGGTCGTCCTTTAAGAATTAAACTAGGTGCAGACCCAACCGCTCCAGATATTCATTTAGGTCACACGGTGATCTTAAATAAGCTACGTACCTTCCAAGAGTTAGGTCATGAGGTGATTTTCCTTATTGGTGACTTTACCGGTATGGTTGGTGATCCTAGTGGTAAAAACACCACGCGCCCGCCATTAACTCGTGAAGATGTACTGGCCAATGCTGAAACATACAAAGAGCAGGTATTTAAAATTCTTGACCCGGCAAAAACCCGCATTGAGTTTAACTCATCGTGGTTAGAGTCACTGGGCGCTGCTGGTATGATCCGTTTAGCATCACAACAAACCGTTGCACGCATGATGGAACGTGATGACTTTAAAAAGCGTTATGCTGGTGGACAGTCAATTGCTATTCACGAGTTTATGTATCCATTACTGCAAGGCTACGATTCAGTCGCATTAAAAGCCGACGTTGAATTAGGCGGAACCGATCAAAAGTTCAATCTATTAATGGGCCGTGAGCTACAAAAAGCAGAAGGGCAAAAGCCACAAACCGTTATTATGATGCCTTTATTAGTGGGTTTAGACGGCGTGAAGAAAATGTCTAAATCTGCACATAACTACATTGGCGTTAGCGAGCCTGCAAATGAGATGTTTGGCAAAATTATGTCAATCTCAGATGACCTAATGTGGAGCTACTTTGAATTGTTGTCATTCCGCCCATTGGCTGAAATTGCACAATTTAAGCAAGATGTTGAAAACGGTCAGAACCCACGTGATATCAAAATTGCCTTAGCAAAAGAAATCATCGCCCGTTTTCATGATCAAGCTCAAGCAGACTCAGCACATCAAGCCTTTATTGATCGTTTCCAGAAGGGCGCTATTCCTGATGATATCGAAGAAGTTGAGCTTGAAGCTGGCGAAGGCTTAGCGATTGCTAACTTACTTAAGAGTGCGGCACTGGTTGCTTCAACATCTGATGGCATGCGCATGATCAAGCAAGGCGCGGTTAAAATGGATGGCGAAAAGCTCACTGATACTCGTCAGGTATTTACTGCGGGTATGACCGCGGTATTCCAAGTAGGTAAGCGCAAGTTTGCTAAAGTTTCGCTTGTATAGGCAGACAATAAATTCTGATGGGGCTTAATCCCTAAAAGCAAAAAACGGCTCAATGAGCCGTTTTTTTATGGGTAAAATTTACCAAATAATGGCAATCTACACAGGTTTTTAGCGCGAGTTAACTTTATTGTGACTCAAGTTGATCGGACATGGTTTGATAGTCCATTAAGTCAACTTGTTCTGTCACCCGCTCGGTTTTCATATCGAACTTTAAGGTGGTAACACCAGGCACGGCGATTTCAATAATCTTGCCGGGTTTGCCAAATTGATCACCTGGGCCTCTAAGGTGGTAGTTACCAATGAGTACCACTAAAGAGCCAGTATTAAACATGTGCTCAATATTCAATTTATACTCAAGAACGCCATCATGGGCGCGCTGGAAAAACTCGATAATATGACGACCGCCGGTGTATTTTACATTGGCGGTTTTATCAAAAAAGACGCTTTCACGATTATAAAACTTCTTTAAAGTGCGGTAATCATGGCTGGTTAATGCTTGCATGTATTGCACTGCAAGCTGCTGCTGTTTTGGCATTTCGCCGCTATTAGCCAGGCTTGAAGTGCTCCAAATACTACTCAATAAACAGCATACTAATAAAATGAGTCGCATCTAATGGCCCTTAGTTTTTAAATCGAATGCAGGTAATGATAAATGCCAGCGAATTGCACTTAAGCGAATAATCAAGGTGCTAAACATGGCCAAAAACAGCGCGTAAGTGCTATCCATACCCACTGCAATACTCAAGGTATAACAAATACCGCCAACAATAGAGGCAGTGGCATATATTTCGGTGCGCAGCACCATAGGCACTTGCTGGCATAATAAGTCTCGGATAATACCACCACCGACACCGGTGATTAAACCTAAGATCACCGCAGACATGCCAGATAACCCTAGTTGCAATGCTTTTTCTGCACCAATTACGGTAAACAGAGCCAAGCCAAAGGCATCGGCTATGGGGAGGGTTAACTTAGGTAATTTATGAGGTTTACGAACTAAAATGAAACAGGCAATCACGGTTGCCAAAATGACCACCACATAACTGGGGTTACTGATCCAAAACACCGGTGTTGAGCCAATAAGCGCATCACGAATACTGCCGCCACCAATGGCGGTCACTGAGGCCAAAACAATTACCCCAAATGGGTCCATTTTATGCTTACCTGCGGCTAATGCGCCTGATAAGGCAAAGACCGCGGTGCCACACAAGTCAAAAAAGTAAATCCACTCAATCATTGCTAAGCTCTTTTAAGTGGATATTGAGTGCATCGACCGAAATACGGATTTCAACTACAGATAAAATCAGTGAATAAAGTAAAAATAATAAACTCACCCCAAATACCATTGAGCCGATATCAAACAGCCCCAAATAAATAAAAATCATGCTAATGACACAGATGGCAAAACTGATGACGCCTGCTTCTTGCATGCGTCTAATAATCTTAATGCGCTGACGAAGGTTTTTAATTTGTTCGCTATTAATTGGCTTACCTGAGGAGCTTAAGTTTCTGATTAAAGCTGCTAATGCGAAAAAACGGTTAGTGTAAGCTAACAGCAATAATGAAATAGCTGGGAATAACAAACCTGGGGTCGTTAAAGATATTTGCAGATTATCTAACAAAAGGAGTCGCCTCTACATCAAACAACAAAAAATGACTAAGCTGGGTATAATAACCTTTTTATAATAAAGTTACATCGCTTGAAACCACCTTAATGCGGTCCACAAAATCGGAATGGCAATGGTAAAACAAATCCAAAAGCTGATTGCCCATGATGTCAAGCTGATCGCGTTGCGGATATCTTGAGTAAGCGGCATTCTTGATGGGTTTATCTTGCTTAATTCAACTCGTTGCAATTGGTGTTTTAAGATAAATTTTTGCGGCCCGCCTAACTCCACTTCCAACACTTTACTGCCAATGTATAAGCTTGAGTAACCGAACACTCCAGCTGTATGAGCTGGCTGTTTAACTAATGCTGATACGTTTTTTAATTTGCCTTGCAAAATTAAAGTCAGATTCCACAGTAAACTGGGGAGAGCAAAAATGATTTGGTTGAGGGCATAAATAGGGGCGCTGAAGTAGCGGTATTGCGGCACGTAATTAGGCCAGCAATGTTCTAATTGACGTAGCAAATGGATAAATAACACCAAGGGGGCACCGCCAATGGCAAAAAATAAGATGGTGGCGACAGTGCCATAACTTGGGCTGATTAATAGCCTTTCAATGGTGGCTTTACAAATACCGACTTCTGACAAACTATCGGTTTGCTGAATTAGCCATGGGCTCAGTAACTTTTTGGCTCGTTGTTTATCATTAAGCTTTAGGGAGTTTACAACGTCATTCGCGACGGGTCTAAAGCCTGCGTCACTGATGCAAAAATACACTAATAAAAAGTCAAAAAACCACGGGTATACCGCGAGCGACAAGATAAAGTAGACGCTAAACCACAGTGGTAAAATCAGTAACAGTGTTGCGAGTAGGCCGGCGGTAACTTGCTGTTGAGAAGAACGCTGTGGATGGTTAACTTTCGCGCTTAATTTATTAGCCAGTAGCTGAAAAAAAACAATTGGCTGCAAATGTCTAGGTATTGGCGCCACTCTAGAAATGAGCAACGCCATAAAAAGCACCAGACAGTTGGCTAGAAAACTACCATCAACCGTAATGAGCTGTTGGTAAAAAGAACTATCAAACAATGTCATAGCACCTTATTAGTCCACATCCACAGTGTTAACCCTATTGGCAGAACGACATCATTTTGCTGCCAATAACGGCTAAATTAAATTACCTTGGGCTTCTTTATAGGTTTTTTAGTAATGCAATGACCATTAATGCTGAGTAATGACCTGCTTTTACAATGTAGGAATCAAAATCAACAGGCGAGTCGTTGTTAGCATTATCTGATAATGAGCGGATGACAACAAACGGCACCTTAAATTGATGACAAACTTGCGCAATCGCAGCGGCTTCCATTTCACATGCCGCCATAGTTGGGAAGTTAGCCAGCATCACTTTTGTGCGTTCAGGATCGCAAATAAAGCTATCACCCGTGGCGATTAAACCTTCAATCACCTTAGCTTCACCTAATGATGAAATAGCCGCTTTTGCAGCAGTGACTAACTTTTCATCAGGGATGAAAGCAGCAGGCTGCGATGCCATTTGACCAATTTCATAACCAAAGGCGGTTACATCAACATCGTGATGACGTACTTCAGATGAAATAACAATATCGCCAATATTTAAACTGTCAACAAATCCACCTGCAGAGCCAGTGTTAATCACAGCGTCAACCTTAAAGTTGTTGATAACTAATGTGGTTGCAACGCTGGCTGCGACTTTACCAATGCCTGAACGGGTGACGACAACATCTTTACCTGAAAGTTGTCCTTCAACGAATTCGATTCCCGCTACAGTTGAGTGTACTGGATTGGTCATTGATTCAATTAGGTGAGCAACTTCAGGTTCCATTGCACCGATAATAGCGATTTTCATAATTAGCGTCTCAAACAGTTCATTTAAATAATGGCGGCTAATATAGCACAAAAGCAAACAGGGAATGAGCACTGTAGTAGCAATTTCAGCAAATAAAAAAGCGCATCAAAAGATGCGCTTTAAGAGCTTTGCTATCACAAGTTTTGCTATTAATCAGCCCAAGCTGTGTTATTGACCGCGGCTTGTCAGTGGCTGCAAAAGTGAGTTATGCGTCTTCAAAAGCGTTTAAAATCCCTTGAGCTGCATCGCGGCCTTCAGCAATAGCGGTAACGACTAAGTCTGAACCACGTACCATATCACCACCGGCAAACACTTTCGGGTTGGTTGTTTGGAAAGGGTTATCGTCAAACTTACTGGCTTTTACTAAACCCCATTCATTGGTTTCAATGCCAAAGTCGCTAAACCAAGCTGCAGGGCTGGCTTGGAAACCAAAGGCAATGATAATGGCATCAGCTTCAAGGGTTTGCTCACTACCGGCAATGACTTCAGCTTTTTGACGACCAGATTCATCGGCTTCGCCCATTTGAGTTTCTACACACTCAATGCCTGTGACTATGCCATCTTGCTCTTTGATTGCCACCGGTTGACGGTTAAATAAGAAGTTGACGCCTTCTTCGCGGGCATTTTGCACTTCACGGCGAGAGCCTGGCATGTTTGCTTCATCACGACGATAAGCACAAGTGACGCTTTTAGCCCCTTGGCGCACAGCAGTGCGGACACAATCCATAGCTGTATCACCACCGCCTAATACCACCACGTTTTTACCTTCAAGGCTTAAATATGGGTTTTCAGAGCATTCAGTGCCCATTAAATGATGAGTATTACCAATCAAGTAAGGCAGTGCTTGAATGACACCTTGACTGTCTTCACCGGGTAGGCGAGCTTTCATTGCTGTGTAGGTACCCATGCCGAGGAACACAGCATCATAACCATCTAGCAGGCTTTGAAAGGGAATGTCTTTACCAACGGTAACGCCCATTTTAAATTCAATGCCCATACCTTCAAGTACACTACGTCGGGTGGCCATAACCTCTTTATCAAGCTTGAAAGATGGAATGCCATAAGTCAGCAAACCACCAATCTGTGGGTATTTATCATATACCACAGCTTTAACACCGTTACGACTTAAGATATCAGCACAACCAAGGCCCGCTGGCCCTGCACCAATAATTGCCACGCGCTCTTTGCGTGGCTTCACTTTTGTCATATCGGGTCGCCATCCCTGGCTGATTGCAGTATCGGTAATGTATTTTTCAACATTACCAATGGTGACTGCGCCGAAATCATCATTGAGGGTGCAAGCCCCTTCACATAGACGATCTTGAGGGCACACTCTGCCACATATTTCTGGCAAGGTATTGGTTTCATGAACCAAATCTGCCGCTTCTAGAATACGACCTTGTTCGGCCAGTTTTAGCCAATTAGGAATGTAGTTATGCAGTGGACACTTCCACTCGCAATAAGGATTACCACAATCTAAACAACGGTCTGCCTGCTCAGCCACTTGAGGCTGAGAAAACGGCTGATAAATCTCAATAAATTGAGTTGAACGTTTCGAAGCGGCGTGTTTAGTTGGATCTTTACGATCGACTTCTATAAATTGAAAATCATTACTCATCTTAATTTACCCCGCCTTTACTGCAAGTTCCGGGCTTTTTTGCTCAATTTTGAGCAAGTCAGCAACGGCAATGTTCTTCGGCTTCACTAATACAAAACAATCTAACCAGTTCTCAAAATCACTTAAGATCATTTTGGCATGCTCACTGCCAGTGGCGCTTGCATGCTCTTCAATCAAGCCTTTAAGGTGTTGCTGCTGTATTGTTGATTCTAGTTTTTGGGTATCAACAAGCTCAGTATTAACTCGGCGACTAAAGTGATTAAAGCGATCAAAGATATAAGCAAAACCACCCGTCATACCTGCGCCGAAGTTAACCCCTGTTTTACCAAGAACAACTACGATGCCGCCAGTCATGTACTCACAACCGTTGTCACCCACACCTTCAACCACAGCTACGGCGCCAGAGTTACGCACCCCAAAACGCTCGCCAGCTTGACCTGCAGCATAAACTCGGCCGCCAGTTGCACCATATAGACAGGTATTACCCATAATGGCACTGCGCTCACTTTGGAATGGGCTGCCAACAGGAGGATGGATAATAATCTTACCGCCAGACATGCCTTTACCGACATAGTCATTAGCATCACCAATTAGCTCTAAATCTAACCCCGGGCTATTCCATACCCCAAAGCTTTGACCTGCACTGCCGTTAAATTGCAGTGTGATAGGTGATTTAGTGCCTTCTTTACCAATGTTGGTGGCAATAAAACCTGATAATGTCGCGCCGATTGAGCGGTCGGTATTGTTAATGGCATATTGCTTGGTTAACGCCTCACCGGCTAATACCGCTTGGGCTGTGTCTGAAACAATTTGTAGATTTAACTCACCTTTATCAGAAGGCGGGTTTAACTCTTTCCAAGTTATAGCACTTCCGTCAGCGACTTTTGGCTGATATAAAATTGGCGCTAAATCGAGTCCTAACTGCTTGGCTGTTTGGCCTTCAAGGGCATATAACCAATCAGTACGGCCGACTAAATCTTCAAATTTAGCAACGCCTAATTTTGCCATCCATTCACGGACTTCTTGAGCGACAAACTCAAAGTAAGTAATTACTCGCTCTGGCAAGCCATGATAATGCTTGTCACGTAAGTTTTTATCTTGGGTTGCAACACCGGTTGCGCAGTTGTTTAAATGACAAATACGCAGATATTTACAACCTAAAGCAATCATAGGTACGGTACCAAAGCCAAAGCTTTCTGCACCTAACAACGCGGCTTTAATGATGTCTTGACCGGTTTTTAAGCCGCCATCGACCTGTAAGCGAATTTTATGACGCAAACCATTCTCAACCAGTGATTGATGCACTTCCGCAAGGCCAAGCTCCCATGGTGAGCCAGCATATTTAACTGACGTAATTGGACTGGCACCAGTACCGCCATCGTAACCTGATATGGTGATCATATCGGCGTAAGCTTTCGCAACACCCGTTGCGATGGTGCCAACGCCCGGCTCAGATACCAGTTTCACTGACACTAAAGCTTTAGGGTTGATTTGCTTTAAATCGAAAATCAGCTGGGCTAAATCTTCGATAGAATAAATGTCATGATGCGGCGGTGGCGAAATTAAGGTAACCCCAGGGCGCGCATGACGAAGACCAGCGATTTCAACACTCACTTTATGGCCAGGTAACTGACCACCTTCACCGGGTTTTGCCCCTTGAGCGACTTTAATTTGCAATACATCAGCATTAACAAGGTAGTGGGCTGTAACGCCAAAACGGCCAGAGGCAATTTGCTTAATCGCTGAGTTACGTTCGCTATTGAAACGACTTGGGTCTTCACCACCTTCACCAGAATTTGAACGGCCACCAATGCGGTTCATAGCAACGGCTAAGGCTTCATGGGCTTCCGGACTTAATGCGCCGATACTCATTGCAGCGCTATCAAAGCGTGGGAATAAGTTTCCGGCAGCTTCAACATTTGACTCGTCAATGGCCGCATTTGTGCCTTTAATGCCAATTAAGTCACGTAAGGTCGCAATAGGGCGGTCATCGACTAACGCTGCAAATTTCTTATATTTCGGGTAATCCTGATCTTTAAGACTTTGCTGTAACGTATTGACGACATCGGGGTTGAAACTATGATACTCGCCGCCTTCAACATACTTTAATAAACCGCCTTGTGGCAGTGGTATGTGAGCGCGAAACGCTGCAGTATGAAGCACTTTTTGATCGGTAGCTAAATGTTCAAAGCTTGCACCTTCAATACGGCTAATCACGCCTTTAAAGCACAATTCAATTACATCTGAAGATAAACCAATGGCTTCAAATTGCTGGCTACAACGGTAAGAGCCTACAGTACTGATCCCCATTTTCGACATGATTTTACGCAGGCCTTTTTCAATACCTTGGCGGAAGTTCAACATCAAGATACTGTCATCTTCTACTTGATGTTTCTTTGCCATGGCTGAAATAGACTCATAAGCCAGATAAGGGTAAATCGCTGTCGCGCCAAAACCTAATAGCACGGCAAAGTGATGTGGGTCGCGCGCTGATGCAGTTTCAACAATAATGTTGGTGTCACAACGTAAGCTTTGATCAACAAGGCGTTGCTGCACCGCGCCCACAGCCATAGCGGCAGGGATCACTTGAACATTTTTAGCGGCGGCTCTGTCTGACAGGATTAGTAAGGTTGTGCCACTTCTTGCTAAACGCTCAGCTTCATCGGTAATGCGCTCGATAGCTTGCTTTAAGTTTTCGTGGGCGTCGTAGTTTAAATCAATAGTATTCGCACGGTAGTAACTGCTATCAAGACCAAGTAACTGATTAAAATCACTAAAAAGTAAAACGGGTGATTCAAACATCACTCGATAAGCCACGCCGGTTGTTTCGCAAAATAAGTTTTGCTCGCGCCCAATACAGGTGGTTAACGACATCACATGTTTTTCACGTAATGGATCAATAGGCGGGTTGGTGACTTGTGCAAACTTTTGACGGAAATAGTCATACAGTGAGCGAGATTTTTTCGACAATACCGCCATTGGAGTATCATCACCCATTGAGCCAGTAGCTTCTTCACCTTTACTTGCTAGCACCCAAATAACTTGCTCTAACTCTTCACGGCTGTAACCAAATTGCTTTTGATACTGAAGTAACACATCAGCACTAAAATTACTGGCGCCTTGTTGAGCGGCATCAATTTTGGTCGCAGGTTTTAAGGTGCGGCTATTTTTAGCCATCCATTCTTTGTATGGGTGGCGACGTTTTAAGTCATTATCGATTTCAAATGACGAATACAAACGGCCATTCATGGTATCGAGTACTAATAATTCGCCAGGGCCAACACGGCCTTTTTCTACCACTTCATCGGCAGAATAATCCCAAATACCCACTTCTGATGCCAGTGTTAGGATGCGATCCTTGGTTATAACGTAGCGAGAAGGGCGTAGGCCGTTACGGTCTACGGCGCAGGCAGCATGGCGGCCATTGCTCATTACGATGCCAGCAGGGCCGTCCCACGGCTCCATATGCATCGAGTTGAAATCATAAAATGCTTTCAACTCATCATCCATTTCAGGATTACTTTGCCAGGCTGGTGGTATAAGTAAGCGCATAGCACGGTATAAATCCATGCCACCGGCTAATAGCATTTCCAGCATATTATCCAATGATGATGAATCAGAGCCAGTTTCATTAACAAAAGGCGCGGCTTGTTGTAAATCAGGCAATAGCGGTGAATTAAATTTATAAGCACGGGCTCTGGCCCATTGGCGGTTACCGGTAATGGTATTGATTTCACCATTATGTGCTAAAAATCTAAATGGCTGCGCTAATGGCCACTTCGGCGAGGTGTTAGTTGAAAAGCGCTGATGGAATAAGCAAATGGTGCTTTTGAGACGAATATCGGCTAAGTCAGAATAAAATGCTGGCAAGTCTGCAGGCATCATTAAGCCTTTATAGACAATAACCTCACCCGATAAGCTGGCAACATAGAAGTCGCTATCATCGATGATTTGCTGTTCAAGACGGCGTCTGGCCATATAAAGCCGACGTTCTAAATCTTTTTCACGCCAGCCCACAGGGGCATTAATTAACACTTGGTAAATTTGTGGCAGGCTTTTGCGGCCAATCTCACCCAGTACATCAGGGTTTACAGGCACCTTTCTCCAACCGGCAACACTTAAGGTTTCACGCTGGAGTTCTTTTTCTAAAATGGCTTTTGCGGTTTCAGCTTTGACTGGATCTTGGCTGAGAAATAGCATGCCCACTGCAAACTTGCGGCTAAGGTGCCAATCATTTTCAGTTGCAATGGCTGCAAAAAAGTCTTTCGGCATCGACATTAATAGTCCACAGCCATCACCTGTGCGACCGTCTGATGCTATCCCGCCACGGTGTTTCATTCTATCCAAACCGTGAATAGCAGTACGGACAATACGATGGCTAGCATCGCCATCCATTTGGGCTATTAAACCAAATCCACAATTGTCCCGCTCAAAACTGGGATGATATAAGCTCATACAAAAACTCCCTAAACCTAACTTAATACGACTCGGATAATGCGGAGAAGTTCTCATAGATATGCACCCGAACCACCCAAATTAGCTTGATAATGGATAAAGGTCAAACTTAAATTACTCAACAAAATGAATTGTTACTGTTATTACAAATGTTATAAAAAAGCTACCTTACGTTAACGTAAGATGTTTTTTTGTTCGTATAACCTTATGAATAAAAAGAATTTTAAAATTACAAAATTGTCACTTTTACTTTTGGTTAACATTTGGTGTTGATTGATATTGATTTATGGATAGTGAATTTATTTTCAAGTACAGTTTGAACAGGTAAATTGCCTTAAATGATTATTTATTCAATTAATTTGACTAAGAGTTGTAACTGCCAAGTTCAAAAATGTGCCCTTTGTCACTGTGTGAATATAAATTAATCGATTTATTTACTGTTTTTTTGATGTGGCACTAAGTTTTTATCTGTCAGAGCCTGTATTGTCTGCCACTTTTTGCCGTCAGGAGCAATTGTGGGTTTAGATGATTTTGTAAATACCTTCGGTGCAGTATGTAAGCAGCAATATGGCGGCAGAATTAAAAAGCTGACAATTGATGCTAAGTTCACTTGCCCAAATCGAGATGGAACCTTAGGTAAAGGCGGCTGCACTTTCTGTAATGTGTCGTCATTTAGTTATGAGCAAGGCACTGAAGCCAGTATCTCTGAGCAATTAAAGCAAGGTAAGCAGCGCTCGCTAAATGATAGTGCCAAATATATTGCTTATTTTCAGGCTTATACGAGTACCTATGATGAGTATCAGGTGCTAAAGACGAAGTATGATGAGGCCATTAAAGATTCAGATATTGTTGGCTTACATATTGGTACCCGCCCGGATTGTGTACCAGATGATATTTTAGATTTGTTAGTCAGTTATCAAGATAAGGGGACTGAAGTCTGGCTTGAGCTTGGCTTACAAACTTCAAACAATGACACCTTAAAGCGCATTAACCGTGGTCATGACTTTGCTTGTTATCAAGATACAGTGCAGCGCGCTCGAAAACGTGGCATTAAAGTCTGTGCTCATTTGATCCTTGGCTTGCCCGGTGAAGACTATAGTGATTACTTGCGCAGTTTGAACAGTGTCATTGAAACCGGAGTTGATGGCATTAAACTGCATCCATTACATATAGTAGAAGGGAGTGTAATGGCTAAGGCATGGCGTCATAAAGGGATGGCATTACTCACAAAAGAAGACTACGCCAACTATGCCAGTGAGCTTATTCGTCATACACCTAAAGATATTATTTTTCACAGAGTCACAGCTTATGCTAAAAAACCGCTATTACTGGCGCCTGATTGGTGCGGTTATCGATGGGAAGGCTTAGTGGCTATCGTGCAAAATTTAGCGGCTAACGGTGGACAAGGGCACTATTTGTCAGCCAAAAAAAACTAAAACTCAATCTTTAACTGCAATTTATGAAAGTTTATTCACTTACTTTATAAAGTTTTTTTAACAGCTTGTTAAAATACTGTGCTCATTTGCCAGAAATTAGACTTGAAAAGCCTTGTTTAGTTGCATAGGGGATTTTAGCGAGTATTATAAATTCAATTTTAAAGTTATGAATTGATTAAGAGGTGCCGAGATGGCCACAGTTGAGTTAGAGTCTGTATTGGATCTCAATACGTTAGAGCAATATTGTAGTGCTATTGGTGCTGGAACTTTATTAAAAAGTGTCGTGTTATTTGAGCAGCTAATGCCTGAATATTTAGGAAGCCTCATTAAAGCGAATGAAGCGAATGACAAAGATACCCTTTGTGCTGAAGCGCATAAATTTAAAGGTGCTGCAGGTTCTGTTGGATTAAAGCGTATTCAGCAATTTGCACAGCTTGTTCAACATGGCGAAGAGCCAGCTTGGGATACTGAGCATGATAAATGGTTAGGTCAAATCGTTGAGCATGCAGGTTCAGATCTACAGCAATTAAAAGAATTTTTAGAAGCAAAAGCTTAATTGCTTTTGACTTTTAAAAGCCCCGCAAGGGGCTTTTTTTTGCCTTTAAAAAAGTAACAGCATTAAATTTGCTGATTATGAGGACTAGATCCAGCTTAATTTATTGTTATTTATGTTTAGTTAATTCATTATTTGAATGACATCATCTTATGGTAATCGATTAAATGAAAAACCTGCCAAGCCTTAAAAATCTATTTTATTTAGTGAATTTGCATCAAGAGCAAAACTTTAACCGAGCGGCAAAGTCTTGCTTTGTTAGTCAGTCGACTCTTTCAAGTGGGATTCAAAACCTTGAAGAGCAATTGGGATATCAGCTTATCGAGCGTGATCATAAATCATTTATGTTCACAGCCATTGGTGAAGAGGTGGTTGATAGAGCGAGAAAATTATTGACGGATGTTGATGATCTTGTCGAATTAGTCAAAAACCAAGGTGAACCAATGACAGGTGAAATCCGCTTAGGTTGTATTCCGACCATAGCGCCTTTTTTATTGAGTCGAGTGGTAAAACAGTGCCAAGCTGATTATCCCCAATTGAGTTTATTGCTAAGGGAAGACACCACAGAAAGTTTGTTAGCATCACTGGGAAAAGGTGAGCTGGATTTACTTATTTTAGCTTTGCCTGTGGATACTACAGGTTTTCATAGTATGAAAGTGGGCATTGACCCGTTCAAAATGGTGGTTCATCAGGAACTATCTAATGGGATCCATGTGCCTATTGATTATCAACAAATGCCCGATGAAAGTATTTTCTTACTGCAAAGTGAGCATTGTATTACTGGCCATGCGATTACGGCTTGCCAATTAGGCAATAGTGCTAAGATTAACCCCTTTGCCGCCACGAGTTTACATACTCTGGTGCAAATGGTGGATAGTAAGTTAGGAACGACCTTTTTACCGCAAATGGCCATTGATGCTGGTATTTTGAATGACACTGAACTTCAGATTATGACACCGCCTGGTGAAGCGCCATATCGTGATATTGGATTGGTTTGGCGACAAACCACTAGTCGTATTTCAACCTTTAGAACCTTAGGCTTGATGCTAGAAGGCTTATTGCAAAAGCAGTAATCAAGCTGGCAACGGTTTATCTTGTTTGGTGTTGTTTCATTAAGGGGTTATTTTCGGAGCTACACCAAATACTTCAATTTCGTGTTTTTTACCTTTTAGCATCATTGCACCTAAATCAGTTAAATCGTATTGGCTGGTTTGACGTTCTAAACGGTGGGCGACTTCACCGGAGATCAACATTCTCTGACCTAAAGGGTTACACTGATCTTGAAGCCTTGCGAGGGTATTGAGTACATCGCTAAAGTAGCTAATTTCTTGCTTATGAACGCCAACTACGGCAGCGACAACCTGACCACAATGGGCAGCAGCTTTAAATTTGGGTACAAAACCATAATGTTCTTCAAAGTAAGCGCGATGCCAGTTTAACTGTTGGCTGAATTCATAATAGATATTCATACAGCGATCTTCTTTAACACCTTCATCTAACGGCCAATGAATTAATACGGCATCACCCATATAACGGTAAATTTCAGCTTCATTATTGGTTACTGTATCTGCCAGCATGCTAAAACTATCTTGGATTAGACGACTGAAACGGTAATCACCTAATGTTTCTGCATGAGCGGTAGATGACACCATATCCACAAATAAAAATAGTCGGTGTTCATAACGTGGCTGGTGGTATTTACCTAAACCTATGTTAAGTAACACTCTTGGGCCTACAAGTAGCGCCATTTGTTCAATAAAGGCTAAGCCGACGCGTACCACGGCGAGATAAATCACTAAGGCCTGAAATGCTGGGCTGTATAAAATATGCGCAGTAAGCATTTGCCTTAGTGATACTAAATGGTTTTCTATGGCCCACATGTTTAAAAATTGGGTGACATAAGCCAGCGTCATGGCACCGAGTAGTAAAAATAGGCCTTTAAATATGACTGAAAAAATATAGGGCAGGCGGCTGATGGCGCTAAAATCGGCAATAAGGTTAGACATCCAATGCAGGCAGCCGAATACGAAGCCCATAAAAATAGCTAGCGTTGCTAAGTCTATTTTTCCGATGGCCCATTGAGGTAAATCAGGAGTTTGTGAATATCGGAAAAAGACAAATGCGCTCATGGCAATACACCATGCTAAAATCGCAAATAATAGCTTTCTTGTCTGACGACGTACTTTCACAGGATTATATCGAGTCCGTTGATATTTTAAGACAGGCTAGTTTATAGAAAATTCCCATACTTGTCATAGTGGTATTTACAATAGTTTTAATAAAAAGCCTTTATATTTACAGTTTGTAACGCTAACTAAATGCATTTGTTAGTATTTGGTGGGTAAAGTTGATCTTTAAATAGAAACCTCGGGGATTAGAGAGCTTAATCAGACCGTCTTCGGCAATTGACTCAGTTAATGCTTGGCTATTGGCTGCCTTTGGTCTTAGTTGTAATACTTCACCATGACGAGCGGTGATTTGCTCTACTTTTCCTATGGCGATTAATTCCATTATCTCTTCCCAGTCTTGCTTTAACTGGACATATTGTTGTTGATTGGGTTGCCATAATACTGGTGAGCCTATTTTTCGCTCAGCGACAGGGATACTTCTTTCACCCTGAATGGGGATCCACAGCACGTGTTGTAATTTATGATAAACCACACTGTCTTCCCAAGTGAGCCCTTGAATATTGGTCAGTGGGGCAACGGTGACATAGGTTGTTTCTATTGGTTTACCCTGTTTATCAATTGGAATGGTTTTTAACTCAATCCCCAAATGAAGAAAGTCTTGCTGTGGTTTTGAGCCTGCCGTTGCCCCTAGCTCCATTTCAATCAGTTGTCCTACCCAGCCTTTGTCTCTTCTTAAGTTTTCTGGCACGTTTACGCCATGCTCTTTTGCTATGTCACCTAAACTGACACCAGCCATGTCATAGGCTCTTTGCATCAATTCATCGATTGAGTTTGGTGGGGTATTCATCATGGAGCAATGTCTTACTTTTAAAAGTTCGCGTGTATTAAAGTGTACTGTTTTATCTATTATTTTAAAATGACAACTACTGGTTGTTTTTTGAGCGCCTTGGCAGGTTAAAGTTATCCAAGGTTTTGCAGTAATATATTGCTTTGTTTATTAACGACTTTTATGAATGCTGGTGAGTTTGTTTGACCATTTTATAAAGTTACACTCCTTTTGCTCCACTATTTCACACACACTTATCCACAGAATGAATGAATAACTTTAATTTGTTTATGCTTAGCGGATATTTTTTTGACAGTCAATGGTGAAAAATAGCTTTATTTTGATATTTATAAAATAAATATGTTGTTTTTTGTGTATAACTTATTTCGCCTGTATGGCCACAATTAATAATTACCTTTGCTGTTTAAAAAGTGACCTCTTGTGTGATTTAATTATAAGTTAACAATGCTCTAAAAGGTCAAGTTGTTGTATTTATACGTTTTTTTGCTGTTAATTTGGTTTTGTTAAGGACAGTGGCTGTCACTGTAATTTAGCCTGTTTAGAGTTATTTTAGAGTTTCAAACAGAGATATCCACAGATTTTGTGGATAATAATGATAACTAAGGTCATCATCTGTTGATAAAAGTTGCTAAGGGCTTATTTTATCCAAGTGTTCTATTGAAATAGTCGTTTGCCCGTAGGCGAGCTTTATGAAACAATCTAGTCATTAATTTGTAGTGAAATTGGAGTCCATGTGATTGATAGCGACGGCTTTCGCGCAAATGTGGGCATTATTATCTGTAACAAATATGGTCAAGTAATGTGGGCCAGACGGTTTGGACAACATTCATGGCAATTTCCTCAAGGCGGTGTAGATGATGGTGAAACCCCAGAACAAGCCATGTACCGAGAATTGTATGAAGAAGTCGGTCTTAAACCTGAAAATGTGCAAATTTTAACGTCAACACGTTCATGGCTGAGATATCGTTTGCCTAAGAGGTTAATTAGGCAAGAAAGTAAACCAGTTTGTATTGGTCAAAAACAAAAGTGGTATCTATTACAACTGAAAGGCAGTGACGACACGATTAATTTGAATTCCTGTGGTCATCCAGAGTTTGATGATTGGCGTTGGGTGAATTATTGGTATCCAGTCAGACAAGTCGTTTCTTTTAAGCGTGATGTTTACCGTAAAGTTATGAAGGAGTTTTCCTCTATTACATTGGCATTTCAAGGCCGCGAGCCTAGCCGAAAAAGAGGCCGTTATAGAAATTAGCTGATCAAAAAAGGATGTGAAGCAGTGCTAAATACGCTTAGGGATATTACACAGTCTGTCGCCAGTGCTAATAGCTTAGAGACGGCATTGTCATTATTGGTTTCCCAAACCAAGTTGGCAATGCAAACGCACTGCTGTTCTATTTATATTCTTGAACAGCAACAATTGGTGCTTTCTGCTACAGAGGGCCTTGCACCTAATTCCATCAATCGTGTCAAAATGCCTTTATCTGAAGGCTTAGTGGGCTTAGCGGCAGAAAAAGAAGAAGCTGTTAACCTTGCCGATGCAAAATCACACCCCAGATTTAAACTATTTCCTGAAGTTGAAGAAGAAGAGTACCGCGCATTTCTGGCAGTACCTATAATCTTTCAAAAACAGGTTGTCGGCGTCATTGTGGTGCAGCAACCGCAGCCGAGACAGTTTAGTGAAAATGAAGAAGCCTTTTTGATGACTTTGGCGGCCCAACTAGCGGTTGTGGTACGTAATTTGAAAAACAAAGCTGCGATCAGTAATGTTCAACAACAAGTCGTCTTCAAAGGTACTTCAGCGTCAAAAGGTATCGCCATTGCTGATGGCTTTGTGCTTGGTGGTGCTATCTCTCTCGATCAGCCCGAAGAACAAGCCACAGACTTAGCAACAGAAATTCAGCGTCTAAAAGCTGCTATGCAACGCTGTAGTGATATTATCAGCACTTTATCCCAACGTTTTGATCGTGAAAATGTAGATGATGTGGCCTCTATTTTTTCTGCTTTACAATTACTGTTAGGTGAAGCCAGTCTTGGTGGCGAGTATCTACGGGAAGTGAATTTAGGTTGGCAAGCCGAATCTGCCGTTAGCCGGGTGTCTAAACGCTATATTGAGCAGTTTATCGCGATGGAAGACCCGTATTTAAAAGAGCGGGCCAGTGATATTCGTGAATTAGGCCAAAAAGTTTTACGCCAATTAATCGAACCAGACAAATTAGAACTCGCACCTGATAAACCGGTCATACTGGTGGCGAAAGAGGTTGATGCCACATTATTAGCAGAGTTTCCTCGAGGAAAACTTGCAGGAATAGTCACAGAACTTGGCGGGGTAAATGCCCACGCAGCAATATTGGCAAGAGCCTTGGGTGTGCCAGCAATTGTTGGTGTTGATCAGGTTTTATCTGCAGATGTTGACAACAAAAAGTTAGTGCTAAATGCCAATAGCGGCCAATTATTAATTTCGCCATCTGATGCCATTATTCATGAATATCTTTGCTTAATTTCTGAGAGTAAAGCCCAGCAACGACAATTTTCTGCTGAAATATCCTTACCCGCTGAAACCTTAGACGGTCAAAGAATACAGCTTTATTTGAATGCCGGTTTATTAAGTGGTTTAAGCACCGATATGGCAGAAGGCGCTGATGGTATTGGACTGTACCGCACTGAAATTCCCTTTATGCTGCATCAACGCTTTCCCAGTGAACTTGAGCAAGTTCAAGTTTATAAACAAGTACTATCGGCAGCGCGAGACAGACCTGTGGTGATGCGCACCCTTGATGTGGGCGGTGATAAACCATTGCCTTATTTTCCTATCACAGAAGATAATCCTTTTTTAGGCTGGCGTGGCATCCGCTTATCTTTAGATCACCCAGAACTGTTTTTAATGCAATTACGCGCGATGTTGACAGCCAATGCTGACTCTTCACAATTGCAGATATTGTTGCCTATGGTCAGTAATTTAGACGAAATCGATCGAACATTACTTTACCTAGAACAGGCATATTCAGAGCTGACTGAAGAGCTCGCAAGAGAAATACCCAAACCTAAAATAGGGGTAATGCTTGAAGTCCCATCTTTGCTTTTCCAATTAGAAGATGTGGCTAAAAGAGTTGATTTTGTTTCTGTAGGTAGTAATGACTTAACCCAGTATTTGCTTGCGGTGGATAGAAATAACCCCAGTGTCAGTCCATTATTTGATAGTTTTCACCCTGGCGTATTAAGGGCGCTAAAATGGACTATTACTGACTGTAACCGTTTTCAGCTTGATGCCAGTATTTGCGGTGAACTTGCTGGCGAGCCCATGGGCGCGTTATTGTTAGTGGCTATGGGCTACGAAAAACTCAGTATGAACCAAGGCAGTATTGCGCGGATAAACTATCTACTTAGACGGATTAACAAAGCTGAACTTGAGCGATTACTAGATCAGGTATTAAGCTTGTCTAATGGTGAGCAAGTCAGGCAATTATTGAATCAATATTTGCAACAGCGTAATTTGCTGTCGATTTTAGACTAATGACAGGCCAACGTGACGCTTATTGCAGTAATTTCAAATCAGCAATTTAAAATCTGCAAGTTGAAATAAAAATACTGAAGCAAAGTTAGTTAATTAAACAAGTTGATAAAAGCAACTTGGCTAAGTCAATTTACACATTTTTCATTGTTAGGGCTGTACGTTGGACAATATATTGTTAGTTTTTTCACTTTGCTTGTTATTAGGCGCAGTGGTTGGATTTTTTGCTGGTTTGTTAGGCATAGGTGGCGGGCTTATTATTGTACCGGCACTGATTTATTTACTGCCCTGGATAGGCATTGAGTCCAGCCAGCTCACCCATGTAGCCATTGCCACCTCGTTAGCCTCAATTATTATGACCTCGTTTAGCTCTGCTATTGCCCATCATAGACACGGTAATATCCCTTGGGAGCTTTTTAAGCCCATGTTGCCGGGTATTGTGGTTGGTGCGTTAGCATCGGCTTTTATCTCAGAACAAATAGCTGCCAATGTATTACAGCAGGCTTTCTCGATATTTGTCACAGTGATGGCAATACAAATGGCATTTCCATTAAAACCCAAAGCCGTAGCGAAAGTGCCAAGTTTTAAGCTGATGTTTATCGTTTCAATGCTAATAGCTGTTGTTGCCGGCTTAATGGGCATTGGCGGCGGGGTACTGCTGGTGCCTTTCTTGTGCTATTGCGGTTTACAAATGCGTCAAGCGGTTGGCTTTGCGTCGGTAACAGGTTTTTTAATCGCGATAGCGGGTACTGCGGGCTATGTTATTGCCGGATTAAATGCCACTGACTTACCCACTTGGACAGTCGGTTATATTTATATTCCCGCATTAGTGGGGATCATCATTACCTCTATGCTTATTGCACCTTTAGGGGTAAAGGCCGCCAGTATTTGGCCAACGCCGATACTGAAAAAGATATTCGCAGTTTTGCTGATGGTAATAGGTTTAAAGCTCGCGCTTTCTGCTTAAAAAAATTACACTAGCCACGAGTTTTGATAATTAATATTCTGCAAATAACAAACGTTTTAATAATAGGACAATAAAATGCGTCAGTATTTAGATCTCTGCAACCACATCGTTGAAAACGGCCACTGGATTGAAAATAAACGTACAGGTAAGCGCTGTTTAACGGTGATCAATGCAGATTTACAATACGATGTTGCCAATAATCAATTTCCCATTATTACGACTCGTAAAAGCTTCTGGAAGGCTGCAATTGCTGAGCTTATTGGCTACATTCGTGGTTACGATAATGCCGCAGATTTTCGCGCCATCGGCACTAAAACCTGGGATATGAACGCCAATGACAACCAAAGTTGGTTAAACAATCCACACCGCAAAGGTGAGGATGATATGGGCCGAGTATACGGAGTGCAAGGAAGACGCTGGCAAAAATCTTGTGGTGGAAGCGTTGATCAGCTTGCTAAAATTGTCGATAACTTATCTAAAGGGGTTGACGATCGTGGTGAGATTATCACTTTCTATAATCCTGGTGAGTTTGACATGGGCTGCTTAAGACCTTGTATGCATACTCATACTTTTTCGCTTCTCGGTGATACCCTTTACCTAACAAGCTATCAGCGTTCATGTGATGTGCCTTTGGGGCTTAACTTTAATCAAATTCAGGTGTACACCTTTTTAGCACTAATGGCGCAGATCACTGGAAATAAGCCAGGTCTGGCTTATCACAAGATCATCAATGCGCACATTTATGAAGATCAACTTGAATTGATGAAAACTGAGCAACTTGTCCGTGATCCATTCCCATCGCCACAGTTGAATATTAATCCTGATATAAAAAGTTTACGTGACTTGGAAACTTGGGTCACCATAGATGACTTTGAAGTGATTGGTTACCAACATCACGAAGCAATTAAGTATCCCTTCTCCGTATAAATCACATTTCAGCCATCATTTCACCCAATGGCTTTGGTTTACATCTAAACCAAAGCGATTGTCTTCTACTGCGCAAAGTATCGACGATTTTTAAACCCGATAATGAAAATAACAGCTAACCTTTAATGATTTTATGGGGACAGTGTATGCAAAACAGCCTCATTGCTAAGTTGCTTTTTAAGACTAAAAAGACAATGTTAGTTAATAATGCTTGTGATAATAATTTTGCAGAGTATTGTAAATAAAAGATTAATTAATTTAGCTGATTGTATTTTTATTCAGCAGTTGATATTTTTTTCAAGAAGCTTGTTGGTAATTGATTAGCTTAAAAAAGCGATATGTTGGCAATTTGGGCTCACGTTAATACACTTAAATGTGATCTTGTTCGTGTTATTTTGTTTAATACCTCGGAAATTCCGACATATAAGACCCAAACTAACGATTATGATTGTTTGAATAATTCCGCTAGACTCGAATTAATTGTTTTTTGTGGAGAAAATTATGGAACGTGCAATTAAGAATTTCTTAAGTCAAGAATCTGCAGGGGGTATCATTTTGATGATCTCTGTAGTGCTGGCGATGTTAATGGCAAATTCGCCATTAGCGGGTTTATACAGTGGTTTTCTTGATACAGAAGTCCAAGTACGTATCGGTTCACTGGATATAGATAAGCCATTACTGTTGTGGATTAATGATGGTCTTATGGCGTTATTCTTCCTACTAATTGGTTTAGAAGTTAAACGTGAACTGCTAGAAGGTGCGCTTTCAAGCGTTTCAAAAGCATCATTACCTACCTTTGCTGCTATTGGTGGTATGTTGTTCCCAGCGTTATTTTATTTAGCGTTCAACTACTCAGATCCTGTGACTCAAGTGGGCTGGGCAATTCCAGCTGCGACTGATATTGCCTTTGCACTCGGTATCATGGCGCTACTTGGTAGCCGTGTTCCGGTGGCATTGAAAGTCTTTTTACTTGCATTAGCCATTATCGATGACTTGGGCGTAATCGTCATTATCGCACTATTTTACAGTGCTGATTTATCGATGGTAAGCTTGATTGTTGCAGCTATTTCAATTGTATTAATGGTTGCTCTGAACCGCAAAGGTGTCAGTTCACTGATCCCTTACGGTTTACTTGGTCTGATCTTATGGGTTGCAGTGCTTAAATCTGGCGTACATGCCACATTAGCAGGTGTGATTATTGCGTTCTGTATTCCATTGCGCGCTAAAGACGGCTCATCACCATCTGAGCATTTAGAGCATAGCCTACACCCTTGGAGCACCTTCTTCATTCTACCCGTATTCGCCTTTGCCAATGCAGGCTTATCACTTGCAGGTATGAGCGTAACCTCGTTAGTTGAGCCAGTAACTATCGGTATTATCTTAGGCCTACTATTAGGTAAGCCTGTAGGTGTATTACTGTTTAGTTATGTTGCGGTAAAACTAAAATTAGCTGAATTACCACCAGGAATTGGCTGGAGTCAAATTATCCCTGTGGCAGTGATGACTGGTATTGGTTTCACTATGTCAGTATTTATTTCGTCGCTTGCCTTTGATGGTGCACCTGATCAATATGGTGATTTTGCAAGATTAGGTATTTTAACCGGTTCAATGCTAGCTGCATTAGTGGGTTATTTCTGGTTAAACAAGGTGCTTCCTAAAACTGAAGCAAAATAAGCTGGAGTGATTAAATGAAACTTAAACTGCTAATGTTAGCCTTTGCTATTGGGGCCGTTGTTCCTGCCCAAGCAACGTCATTCAATGTTTGTCAAAAAGATGTTGAATCAAGCGAGTGTAAAAGTTACTTAGATGGTGTGGTTGATGGTGCATTGATGTACCACGACGACGCTTCTGCTAGCCGATTAGACGCTGATAGTGGCTATGAGTCTCGAGCGCTTAAATACCGCGCAGGTAAACGCTATCAAGAGGCTAACCGCAGTTTTTGTGCAGAAAGAGTCCCTGACAAGGCAGATATTGTTTTGGCCATTCAAGAACAAACGGCCAATAAAAACATCAATGACCTAAATGAGTTGTCGATATTAATTGATAGCTTGTTGAACTGTCAGAGACTAAAATAAGTCATCTTTCATTAGCTGGCTTATATGAATGCAACATTTAAATTATAACCATCTATATTATTTTTGGATGGTTAGAAAGAAAGGGACGGTAGCCAAGGCTGCCGTCGCTTTATGTTTAGCCCCGCAAACTATCACAGGTCAAATTCGCGCTTTAGAAGAACGCCTCAATGGCAGTCTATTTAAACGTGTCGGCCGCAACCTTGAATCCACCGAACTTGGTGAAATCGTATTTCGTTATGCTGATAAGATGTTTAGTCTAAGCTACGAAATGATCGATTTACTCTCTTATCAAAAAGATGACTCAGTGTTATTTGAAGTGGGTATTGCTGATGCCCTGTCTAAAGCCTTAGCCAGTCGCGTTTTACTGACAGTGATCCCAAGTGACGGTTCAATGCATTTGAGCTGTTATGAATCAACCCATGAAAGCCTGATAGCAAGGTTACGTGAACATAAATTAGATATGATTTTATCTGATTGTGCTGGCGTATCACTTAAATACCCTGAAATCTTATCCAAAAAGTTAGGCGAGTGCGGTATTAGCTTTTTCTCTTCATCAAAGCCCTCTGCTGACTTTCCAGCATGTCTTGAGCAAGAGAAATTACTGATCCCAGGCAAGCGTACTTCCCTTGGGCAACAGTTACATCGCTGGTTTGCTGAAAAAAATCTTAATGTGAGTATTTTAGGTGAGTTTGATGATGCAGCTATGATGAAAGCATTTGGTTTGTTTAAGCGCGGTATATTTGTTGCTCCCTCTATTTATCGTCATGATATACTCTCCCAAGGCATGGTATTACTGGGTGAAACCACTGATATTAAAGAAGAGTATCATGTCATGTTTGCTGAGAGGATGATTCAACACCCTGCGGTTCAACGCTTGTTAGAAACGGACTTTAATGATTTGTTTGCTGGTGTTGATCCACAAGTTCAAGATGTTGAGCATCGAAGTTTGCAACATCTATAAAGTATCCGAAGAGATGTTAGGAGAAGTACATTGGAATTAATGAATATAGCAAGAGTGCGCTGGGCTTGTCGAAGAGGGATGCTTGAGTTAGATGTTCTTTTTCAACCTTTTGTAGAGCAACATTACCAAGCTTTAGCTGATAAAGATAAGCAAACCTTCATTGATTTATTAGCCTGTGAAGACCCTGAGTTATTTGCTTGGTTTATGGGGCATGAAGTTTGCCCTGATGCTGCTATGGCTGACATGATAGTTACGGTTCGTGGTCGCCCTCAACCATAAGCTAGTTTATAGCGATATGAGCTTACTGCAAAAGATGAAAGGTGCTTAACTGATGCATTTCAGCTTAAGCGCTTCATTTAATCAATTTTTATCACATATTGTATTGCTCTGTGTGTGTTTAAGCAGCTTTATTCTTTGGCCAGATTATCGCCACTGGGCTTATCAACTGGCATTCTATTTTATTCTTATCTCGTATCTGGCTTTTTTTGTCGCTCATCTGTTGGCGTTAAGGCATTGGCGTTGCCAATTTTCTTTACTTGATGCAAGTAAAGGTAAGTTATCCCAAGGGCAAGAATTTCAATTATGGCGCAGTTCAATAGTCACTGTATTTGCTGCAGTGATGTTTATTGAACTTGACGTTTTAGATGAGCGGGGAGTTGCAACTCGGGGAAAAAGGCAGTTATTAATTGTCTGGAGCGACATGCTTGACGACAGCAGTTACCGAAACCTGTGTCGTCAATTAATCGCATATCAAAAGCGTTAATAATCTTAACGCTATCGTTCAGGTTGTAAAATAGTTGGCTTTGGATTATCGACTTGCTCTGGGTAATCGGCATTATAGTGTAGGCCACGACTTTCTTTTCTTTCCATGGCGCAGCGAATGATTAACTCAGCTACTTGAACCAAGTTTCTCAATTCCAGTAAATTGTTACTGACTCTGAAGTTACTATAATATTCTTGAATTTCTTGTTGTAACAATGCGCAGCGGCGTAGCGCGCGCTCCAAGCGTTTATCGGTTCTAACAATTCCTACATAATCCCACATGAATAAACGCAGTTCATGCCAGTTATGGGCAATGACCACTTCTTCATCTGAGTTATTAACCTGACTTTCATCCCAGAGTGGCACAGGCCCGGGTGTCGGCACTTTTTCAAGCAAGCTTTCAATATCTTGAGCAGCAGCTCTAGCAAAAACCAAGCACTCTAATAAGGAGTTACTGGCCAGTCGGTTGGCACCATGTAAGCCGGTGTAGGCTACTTCACCAATGGCATATAGGCCATTGATATCAGTTTGACCATGCAAATCTGTCATGACGCCGCCGCAGGTGTAATGGGCTGCAGGCACCACAGGGATGGGATCGGTGGTGATATCAATACCAAATTCTAAACAGCGACTGTAAATCGTGGGAAAATGTTTGATGACAAATTCAGCGGGTTTATGGCTGATATCTAAATACAGACAATCAGCACCCAAGCGCTTCATTTCATAATCGATTGCCCTTGCCACAATATCACGGGGAGCAAGTTCCGCGCGTTCATCAAATTCAGGCATAAAACGGCTACCATCAGGTCGTTTTAAATATGCGCCCTCACCACGTAATGCTTCAGTGAGCAGATAATTTCTAGCATCAGCATGATACAAGCAAGTTGGATGAAATTGATTAAACTCCATGTTGGCAATACGGCAACCCGCTCGCCAAGCCATGGCGATTCCGTCACCACTAGCAATATCCGGATTAGAAGTATATTGATATACCTTTGAACAGCCACCTGTCGCGATAGCAACAAATTTGGCTGTTACCGTTTCAACGTGCTCAGCATCGCGGTTCCAAATATAAGCACCCACTACACGATTACCGGGGCGGTTTAATTTGCGAGTGGTGATTAGGTCAATGGCGTTATATCGCTCAAGTACTTTAATATTCGGGTGCGCGATTGCGCGTTCTTGCAAGGTTGATTGTACTGCTTTACCGGTTGCATCGGCAGAGTGCAAAATACGTCGATGGCTGTGACCACCTTCACGGGTCAAATGATAAGGTGCTGCGCTTTGATCGCCGTCAGTTTCTTCTTTATCAAATGCCACACCGCATTGAATTAACCATTGCATCGACTTTTTGGCATTTTCAGCCGTGTAAGTCACCACTTCTTTGTCACAAAGTCCTGCGCCAGCAATGAGCGTGTCGTTAACATGTGATTCAATAGTGTCCGATTCATCGAATACAGATGCGATTCCACCTTGGGCATAATAAGTCGAACCTTCCGCCAAAGGGCCTTTAGAAAGTAAAATAACTTTAGACTTTTCAGCTAGATGCAGGGCAAGTGTTAATCCTGCTGCACCGCTACCTATAACCAAAATATCAGACTGGTGTTCAACTGCTTGTTTCATAAGGTATCATGGAGTACTTAATATGTTCCTCAATGGTAAATCAATTACGCTTTTTTGGGTACTTAGACATTACTATTAGATGGGGTAATCGCTAATTTTTTAATTAAATTAATTTTTTTTCATTCAATATCGAACTTTTTCAAAGCATGCGAGTCTACTTTAATGTGAATATGATTCGAGCGACTGAGAAATCAGTATTATAGATTTAGGAGTAGTCGGCTCGGATGAGTGGACAAATAAGTGATCAACAGTTAGTTGAACGTGTTCAGCGTGGTGATAAAAACGCCTTCAATTTGCTAGTCCAAAAATACCAAAATAAGGTAATGAGCTTAATTTCGAGATACATACGAAACCAAGCGGACATAGCAGATGTTGCACAAGAAGCCTTTATTAAAGCTTACCGTGCATTACCCAACTTTCGGGGTGAAAGTGCTTTTTATACTTGGCTTTACCGCATTGCAGTAAACACTGCAAAAAATCATTTGGTTTCTCAGAGCAGAAAAACACCGGCTAACAGTGTTGACGCCGAAGAAGCTGAATACTACGAAGGCAGCGATGCATTAAAGGAATTTGCTTCACCAGAACGCTTGGTGTTATCAGATGAAATTAATCGAGTGATTTTTGAAACGTTAGAAACGTTGCCAGAAGAATTGAAAATTGCAATATCATTACGAGAACTCGATGGTATGAGTTACGAGGATATTGCCAATATCATGGATTGTCCTGTTGGGACGGTGAGATCAAGGATCTTCCGCGCACGGGAATCAATCGATAAAAAACTCCAGCCTTTGCTGGAACAGTAACAGTCTTTATGACATGGGTGAAAAATGCTTAAATCAGGTCAAGAATGGGTTTCATCAGCAGTTGACGGCGAAGTTGATGCAAAAACATTAGCGGAATTGTCAGCAGACGAAGGCTCACATAGCAAATGGCAAAACTATCACATGATAGGCGATGCAATGCGCGGCGAGTTACCACAGACAATTGATTTGGATCTTTCTGCTAATATTGCAGCGGCAATAGAATTAGAGCCAGCCATTATTGCACCTCAGACTCAAACAACTTCAGTACATGATACTGAAACCGTGAACGAGACTAAGAAAGATAATGTGGTACCGTTTTTCAAACAGTTTGGTCAATATGCAATTGCTGCAACTGTGGCTATGGTAGCAATTGTTGGTGTGCAAAATTATGAGCAAGACCCAAGTGTCGACTCACCATTACCTGTGTTAAATACTCGTCCTTTAATTGGGACTGCGTCACCTGTTAGTCTCCAAACTGGGGCTGTACAAAATCAATCTAATATCAGTAACGATAATATGGTTGAGCAACGTCGCCGTATAAATTCTTATATCCAAGACCATATGCTACAACAAAGGTTGAATTCAGGTGCGGTTGTGGACAACAATAGCGAAATTGAACTAAACGATTTTAATCATTAATTCGGAGTTAGCTTGCGTCTAATCCTGTTAGTACTTGCTGTATTGGCTTTCCCTAGTATTGCCGAAGAAGAAAAATCAGCGAAAGCTTGGCTTGAAAGTATGAGCCAAGCATTACAAACCAAACAATTCAAATCTTCTATTATTCAACTGCAAGCCGACCACATACGACCACTGGTTTATCTGCATGGTACGGTCAATAATAAAGAAGTCGCTTTTCTAGAGTACCTCAATGGCCCCCCTAAAAATGCGGTCAGAGTTGCTGATACGGTAACATTTATTGAGCATGACCAACCGGCATACAGCATCAGCGCTCCCCGTATTCAAGGTCTTTGGCCTGCTATTTTTGCATCTAATATCAATTCTTTAGAGCTGGGGTATCAATTTGTTTTAGGTGGAAGAAGCCGTATAGCTGGGCGCCCTGGGCAAATGATCCGCATTATTCCGGTTGATGAACACCGCTTTATGTCACAAGTTTGGGTGGACATGGAAACCCATTTACCACTGCGTTATGACATGATTAACCAAGACAAACAGCTTATTGAGCAAATGATGGTCATTGAGCTAATAGAGCTTGGTGAGCCAGCGAGCATTTTAGTCGAAGCTGAAAAGCAAGAACTGCCGCCTGTGATGAACCCAGCTGAACGGATTGAAGGACAGAATTGGCAATTTACTTGGTTACCTGCAGGGTTTCATTTAGTCGTAAAAGATCATCACCGCTTACTTGGCAGTGATGAATCAGTTGAATATATCGCTTTAACCGATGGCTTAGTTAACATTTCAGTGTATGTGGCCAGAATGGGTGATAGTCCAATGCCTGATGAGCTAATTACCCGCAACGGCCTTTCAATGGTGGTTGAGCAAGTGGGCAATGTTGAAGTAGTTGCTGTGGGTAAAGTGCCTGCAGATACGCTTAATCGTATTGCTAAAAGCCTAGTGTTGAAATAAAGATTCTTGAAATAAATGGTCTTGAAATAACGAGTATTAAAGTAACTAGCCATAAAACAAGCGTTAAAATAAGTGCTAGAATCACTAGCACTTAACTTACAGGGCGCCTTTCGCTATGACTCAACAAGTAGACTCAACATCAGCGCAAAAACCTCAATCACCTCCAGCATTATCGCAATCGATGTTGGAGGAGGTGGCGACGGTAATCGCTTACGATCCCAAAGGGTGGGTTACCGTTGAGATTGAACTTAAGAGTGCTTGTAATCATTGTTCAAGCAGTGACAATTGTGGCACCTCAACGGTTGCTAAAGCCTTTTCGATTAAAAAGCAGCAATTCTCTCTGATGGCAGAACAAGCCTGCGAAGCGGGTGATTTACTGAAACTTGCTCTGCCTGAATCCGTGATATTAAAAGCAGCAATGCTGGTTTATATCACTCCTTTAGTTGGGTTATTTTTAGGCGCTATTATGGGGCAGGGCTTAGCTGGTCTTTTGGATATCAACACTGACCATGGCGCAATGATGCTTGCAGCGATAGGCAGTTTCATGGCTTGGAAAGCCGGTAAAAGCAAAGCGCTAACGCTTGAAAAAGCCTCGACGCCCATCATTACAGCGTATTTAGGCCAAGGGATCAGCCTTTCGCGGGGGTAGATAGCATTATTTATCAGATATGAAGGGTGATTTTATTATTGTTTTTTGTCCAGTTATTGATTGTGATTGGTATTAACCCCTTTATCAGGTACAATTCGACCTCATTATATCCACCATTTTAGTAGTAGCCATTTCACCCACATGAAACACATTAGAAACTTCTCAATTATTGCCCATATCGACCATGGCAAATCAACATTGTCTGATCGCCTTATCCAATTTTGTGGTGGTTTATCAGACCGTGAAATGGACGTTCAAGTTCTCGATTCTATGGATATCGAACGTGAGCGCGGCATTACCATTAAAGCGCAGAGTGTTACCCTCGACTATAAAGCCGATGATGGTGAAACTTATCAGCTGAACTTCATTGATACACCCGGCCACGTTGACTTCTCTTATGAAGTATCCCGTTCACTTGCTGCGTGTGAAGGTGCATTGCTAGTAGTTGATGCCGGTCAAGGCGTTGAAGCACAGACACTTGCAAACTGTTACACCGCCTTAGAAATGGATCTTGATGTGGTACCGATTTTAAATAAAATCGATTTACCTCAAGCCGATCCTGAGCGTGTCGCTGCAGAAATCGAAGATATTGTTGGTATCGATGCTATGGAAGCTGTGCGCTGCTCAGCTAAAACGGGTATCGGTATTAAAGATGTACTAGAAGTCATCGTATCGGATATCCCACCACCAGAAGGTGATATCGATGCACCACTTCAAGCGCTGATTATTGATTCATGGTTTGATAGTTACCTTGGTGTTGTCTCGTTAGTACGTATTAAGCATGGCGTCTTGAAAAAAGGTGACAAGTTTAAAGTTATGTCTACCGGTCAAAACTACAATGCTGACCGTGTTGGTATCTTTACGCCTAAACAAACAGATACACCTGAGCTTAAAGCCGGTGAAGTTGGCTTTGTTATTTCGGGCATTAAAGAAATTCACGGCGCACCAGTAGGTGATACCTTAACTCACGCTAAACATGGTGCCGAAGAGCCTTTACCTGGGTTTAAAAAGGTTACACCGCAAGTTTATGCCGGTGTATTCCCAATTTCGACAGATGAGTTTGAAAGCTTCCGTGATGCATTAAACAAGCTAAGCTTGAACGATGCATCGCTGTTTTTCGAGCCTGAATCATCTTCAGCATTAGGTTTTGGTTTCCGTATTGGTTACCTTGGCTTATTGCACATGGAAATCATTCAAGAGCGTCTTGAGCGTGAATACAACCTTGATTTGATTACCACAGCACCGACGGTTGTTTATGAAGTTCAATTGAACAATGGTGAGGTGGTGTATGTAGATAACCCATCAGATTTACCGCCAATCAATAACATCGACATGATCCGTGAACCTATTGTTGAAGCAAACATGTTGGTGCCTAAAGAGTACTTGGGTAACGTTATCACTTTATGTGTCGAGAAGCGTGGCGTACAAACCAATATGGTTTATCACGGTAATCAAGTTTCTGTGACTTACGAATTGCCAATGGCTGAAGTCGTCATGGATTTCTTTGATAGATTGAAATCAACCAGTCGTGGTTATGCCTCATTAGAGTATAACTTTATTCGTTTTGAAGAAGCGGATATGGTGCGTTTAGATATCTTGATCAATGGTGACAGAGTTGATGCGCTAGCAATGGTTATTCATCGTTCAAACATTCGTCATCGCGGCTTAGCTTTAGTTGATAAAATGAAAGAGCTGATCCCAAGACAGATGTTTGATATCGCGATTCAAGCTGCGGTGGGTAGTCAGATTATTGCCCGCTCAAACATTAAAGCAATGCGTAAAGACGTTACCGCTAAATGTTATGGTGGTGATGTCTCGCGTAAGAAGAAACTACTAAATAAGCAAAAAGAAGGTAAGAAGCGCATGAAGCAAGTCGGTAACGTTGAAGTGCCTCAAGAAGCGTTCTTAGCTGTATTGAAACTTAATGATTAATCCTGCATAGGTTTCATTAGAGTTCAGATAACGCCGCAGTTTGCGGCGTTGTCATTAGCAAAAGTTAATTTTGCAACAACGGTTTATTCGTATAATTTGTAACATTACAGTTAGTGCTTAACGATGTATTCCATAGGATACTCATTATTCAGCGGTTTATTCATTAAACTATTATTTGAAAGTGTTAAAGGCAGGAGCTTAAATTTCAATGGCAGCCCATTTTTCTCTTATTTTAACCATAATAACCCTTGTGAGTGGGTTAATTTGGTTAATCGATGCAACGATATTTGCCCCTAAACGTCGTGAAAGCTTAGCCCTTGCAGAAGCAAAGCAACCTAATTTGAGTGATGATGCAAAATACAGCATTACGCGTGAATCAACCTTGGTTGAATTTGCCCATTCAATTTTTCCGGTTATCGCATTTGTATTGATATTGCGTTCATTTATTTATGAGCCATTTCAAATACCATCAGGCTCAATGAAACCGACTTTACTGGTAGGTGATTTTATTCTGGTAGAAAAATTCAGTTATGGTTTACGTGACCCCGTCTTTCGCAGCAAGCTAATTGAAACAGGTGAGCCTGAGCGTGGCGATGTGTTTGTGTTCAAATATCCTCAGCAGCCTGAAATAGACTATATTAAAAGAGTGGTTGGTTTACCCGGTGACCGTATTATTTACCAAAATAAGCAATTTCTTATTCAGCCTAAATGTGATGCAGCAACAAATTGTCCGCCAGCAAAAGCAATTAAGCTAACGCCAGTTAATCGTGGTGAGTTTACCCATGAAGGTGTGTCGTTATCTCGCTATACCGAGCAGTTAACTGATGTAGAACATGATATTTTAATCAACCCATCTCGCCCTGATTTTAGCTCACATTTCTTTGAGCAACCGGGTACGGCAGTGGGTGAATTTATTGTGCCAGAAGGTCAGTACTTTGCCATTGGTGATAACCGTGACAACAGCACTGATAGCCGCTTTTGGGGCTTTGTCCCTGAAGCTAACTTAGTAGGTAAAGCGGTAGCGATTTGGATTAGTTTTGAATTTGAACGACCTGCAAGTAGTTGGTTACCAACATGGGTACCAACCGGGGTGCGTTTTGACAGAGTAGGTGCGATCAAGTAATGGAACCAATTAAAAACTTACCGCGACTGTGTCGTACGCTGGGTTATGAGTTTACTAATGTTGATTTATTAACTCAGGCATTAACTCATCGTAGTGCTGCATCAAAACATAATGAGCGCCTAGAGTTTCTAGGTGACTCGATTTTATCAATCATTATTTCTGATGCCCTTTATCATCAGTTCCCTAAGGCTACTGAAGGTGATTTAAGCCGTATGCGTTCCACCTTAGTCAAAGGTGAAACCTTAACGGTTATCGCAAAAGAATTTAAGCTAGGCGATTACCTCTACTTAGGCCCTGGCGAGCTTAAAAGTGGTGGATTTAGACGTGAGTCTATTTTAGCTGATGCGGTTGAAGCAATTATCGGGGCGATTTATTTAGATGCTGACATAGAGACCTGTCGTAAGTTATTACTGACCTGGTACCAGCAGCGTTTGGCTGAAATCAAACCTGGCATCAATCAAAAAGATCCGAAAACGATTTTACAAGAATATCTGCAAGGTTATAAAAAGCCCTTACCTGAATACCATGTTGTTGATGTAAAAGGTGAGGCCCATGACCAGACATTTACAGTTGAATGTCGCGTAGCAGAAATCAATAAAGTAGTGACAGGCGTCAGTACTTCAAGAAGAAAAGCTGAGCAGCTAGCTGCCGCTCAGGTATTGGAGCTTATTAATAAATGACCAAAAAAACAGACTTGCCAGAGAACTCACCAGTTGAGCCGAGTTTAGATGAATTATTGGCAAGGATGAATGGCGCTGCGCCAGCCGCTACAGCAAAATACGAGATCACCTATTGTGGCATGGTTGCTATTGTCGGCCGCCCTAATGTGGGTAAATCGACCTTACTGAACAAGTTACTTGGGCAGAAGGTCAGTATTACCTCTAAAAAACCGCAAACCACTCGTCATCGCATTATGGGTATCCATACCGATGAAGCTAGGCAAATTGTTTTTGTTGATACTCCAGGCTTACATATTGAAGAAAAGCGTGCGATTAACCGCCTCATGAACCGTGCTGCAGCAAGTTCGCTTGCTGATGTCTGCATGGTTGTGTTTGTGGTTGATGGCATGACGTGGACTGAAGATGATGAGATGGTGCTCAAGAAATTAGAGCAAGGCAGTGGTCAGCGTAAAACGGTTTTAGCTATCAATAAAGTCGATAATATTAAAGATAAAGAGTCTTTATTCCCTTATCTTGAAAAGTTATCTGCTAAGTTTAAATTTGATGAAATTCTGCCTATCTCGGCTACTAAAGGCACGAATATTCAACGAATTTTAGATTTAGCCAGTGAGTCGTTACCTGAAGCTGGATTTTATTTCCCAGAAGATTACGTCACTGACCGTTCGCAACGCTTTATGGCATCAGAAATTGTCCGTGAAAAGCTAATGCGCTTCTTAGGTGATGAATTGCCTTATGATGCCACCGTTGAGATTGAACAGTTCAAAATGATGGAAAACGGCGTTTATCAAATCAATGCTTTGATTTTGGTCGAGCGTACGGGCCAAAAACGTATGGTTATCGGTAATAAAGGTGAGCGTATCCGCACTATCGCCACCCAAGCTCGACTTGATATGGAAACCTTGTTTGATAATAAAGTTTTCTTAGAAGTTTGGGTTAAGGTTAAGTCAGGCTGGGCAGATGACGAACGTGCTTTACGAAGCTTAGGCTATGGTGAAGACTAAGCCGATGCTTTACTTAATACCGACTTTAGCGGCTGTGTAACCCTGCTATGTTAAGGGGGTACATACTACATCATCGACCATACAGAGAATCCAGTGTGATCGTTAACCTGTTAGTTGATGATGTAGGAAGGGTCGATGCCTTAGTCAGAGTAGGTAGCGGAAAAAAATCCCTTAAAAGTATCATTCAGCCATTTCAGCCGCTGATATTCCAGTTCAATAGCAAATCAGGCTCTACTGATTCTTCGCTTAAATTTATTACCCAAGTTGAACCCGCAGCGCCGGCATTACCCCTTAAAGCTGAAAGTTTATATTCTGCTATGTATCTTAATGAGCTGCTGGTTAGGGTACTTAATTCAGGCCAACATGCTGAAGGGTTATTCCTGCATTATCACCGCAGTTTAATGGGCTTGGCGCAGCAATTTAGTTCCAGTCATTTACGCTATTTTGAGATGGAGCTACTTTTAGAATTAGGTGCTTTGCCATCACTGGACTACGACACCTTAGGTGAGATGATCATGGCAGGTTGCAGCTATCGTTTTGTTACTGATGCCGGTTTTGCTGTCGTAAATCAAGCCGCATCAGAGCATTTTACAAGCAGTCGTAACTTGCTCGCTGGTGAGATGCTCATTCAGCTCAAGCAAAAACAATTAACCCCAGAGCACCTAAATCAAGCCAAAGGGCTCATGCGCTATCTGTTAACGCCGCTATTAGGCGGTAAGCCATTAGTTAGCCGTAAGTTATTTATTAAACAATAACTTTTTAATATATGAGCAGCCAGTGGTTTACATTAGAATAGGCCCACTAGTTTGTAATATTACTTTTTAGATTTGCTAGTTAGCGAGTCAGTTTTGCCAATTAAGGAGCCACAATGAGTGGAATTTTATTAGGAATTAACATCGATCACATTGCCACTCTTCGTCAAGCTCGTGGAACCAGTTACCCTGATCCTATCCATGCCGCAGCGGTTGCAGAACATGCTGGCGCAGATGGCATCACTATTCATTTACGAGAAGATCGCCGCCATATTCAAGACCGTGATGTGTATTTGTTGGCTAAAACCCTTAAAACGCGGATGAATTTTGAGTTTGCCGTTACCGATGAAATGATTGCGATAGCCTGTGAAGTCAAGCCCGCCTATGCCTGCCTAGTGCCAGAAAAGCGTGAAGAGCTGACCACAGAAGGTGGCTTAGATGTGGCAGGTCAACTTGATAAAATCACTCAAGCTGTCACGACGTTAGCTGCAGAAGGCATCAAGGTATCTTTATTTATTGATGCCGACAAAAGCCAAATAGATGCTGCTGTAGCATCGGGCGCACCTTATATTGAAATCCATACCGGTTGTTATGCCGATGCTGAAACGGATGCTGAGCAGGCTATAGAGTTGGCGCGCATTACTGAAATGGCCAAATATGCTCACAGTAAAGGCTTGATTGTTAATGCAGGACATGGATTGCATTACCATAACGTCAAAGCTATTGCAGCTATCCCTGAGTTGTATGAGTTAAATATTGGGCATGCTGTTATCGCTAGAGCAGCCATTGACGGTTTAGCGACTGCAGTAAAAGATATGAAAACATTAATGCTAGAAGGGCGTAGAGGCGAATAATGGCCATTGTGGGTATTGGTACAGACATTATTGAGATAAACCGCATTGAGCTGCAATATGCCCGTTTAGGGGATAAGTTAGCTAAGCGTGTACTCACGCCTACAGAGCTTGAAATTTACCAATCTTCAAAAATAGCCCATCGATACCTAGCAAAACGTTTTGCTGCAAAAGAAGCCGCAGCGAAAGCCTTAGGCACTGGTATTGGCCGCGGAGTTTCATTTCAGCATATTCATATCAGTAATGATGACAATGGTGCGCCACTAATTAGCTTTACTGATGGTGCATTAGCAAGGCTTGAGCAACTAGGCGCGACCCGCGGCCATATTACTATTGCTGATGAGCAGCATTATGCCGTTGCAACTGTGATTATTGAGTCTTAGTGACTGAAATTGTTAATATTAAATATCTAAAGGCGCTTAATGCGCTTTTTTGTGGTTGAGTCTTTTTAGGGCGAAACTTGAGTTTGCTGATATCGATAGGGTAAGTTAACGTGAGTTAACCATTACTCACAAAAAACTAACAACTAAAGGTGGTGATATGAAATCAGCGGTCGAGCAGTTAGCAACTTATAAAAGTGTGCACTTAAACCCGAATAATATTCGCACCCATTTCATCGGCGTACCGCTGATTATCTGGTCAGTATTTTTGATGTTAAATTTTATACCGGTGAATTTGCTGTCTTTGCCAAATTTGTATATCAATGTGAATGTGGCATCCGCGTTTGCTATCGGTACTTTAATTTACTACTTCATCTTGCATAAAGGTTTAGCGTTAGGATTAACGATTTTTATTGTTCCAGTGCTTATCACCACTACGCTGGCAGCGCAGCATGGGGCGGGCTGGCTTGTGGCCATTGCTGTATTTGTTGTTGGTTGGGCGATTCAGTTTATCGGCCATAAATACGAAAAAGCCAAACCAGCTTTTATTGACGATTTAAATCAACTTTTGATAGGGCCGTTTTTTTTAATGGCAGAGTTGTATTTTATGCTTGGCTTTGGCAAAGAACTTGAAGAAGAAATCACCCCAATAGCGCGGGATAAACGCAGAGCGTTAGAGGCTAAAAAGCGTCAAACCGCATAAGTTTGATTGAATTTTTGGTATTAAAAAAGGCGCTCAATGCGCCTTTTTAGCTTTTTAATAGCTTAAAACTAACTAATGTTAGTCATCCTGCTCAACTTCAGTAAGCGCAGCATCCGGTATGACTTTTACCGTTTTAATCATGTTATCTGATACCTCTAAAACCTCAATGTCATAGCGACCTATTTTAAGGCGAGTACTGGCTGATGGTATCTCTTCAAGGTGTTCGATGATCAACCCATTTAAGGTTTTAGGTCCATCGATGGCAAAATCCCATTTCATTTCTTTATTTAAGTCACGTATGGTGATGCTGGCTTCGATAATGAAACTGCCATCTTGTTGAATATCAATATCTTCACTGGCAGTGGTGATCATTGAAGTGGTGAAATCACCGACAATTTCTTCAAGAATATCTTCTAACGTCACCAAACCTTGAATATCACCATATTCATCCACTACTAAGCCAAAACGTTCTTTATTCTGCTGAAAGTTAGACAGTTGTACCGTTAACGGCGTGCCTTCTGGAATGAAGTACAATTCTTTTACGGCTCTTAATAATGTCGACTTACTAAATTCTTCTTTTGACTGCAGTCTTAAGGCATCACGCAGGTGGATAAAACCGACGGCATCATCGATATTATCGCGATACACCAACACTCGTGTGTGCGGGCTTTGAGTCACCTGTTTATTAATCAGTTTGAATTCGTCATTAACGTTAATGGCATAAATGTCTGAGCGCGGGATCATAATGTCTTCAACCGTGACTTTTTCTAAATCTAGAATCGACAAAAGCATTTCTTGATGTCGCTGCGGGATCAATGCCCCAGCTTCATGAACAACCGTGCGTAATTCTTCTTGGCTAAGGGCATCATTAACACTGACATTTTTAATTCCTAATACCCGTAAAAAACCAGAAGTGATTAAGTTAATTACTTTCACTAGCGGCCATAATATCGACAGTAAGGCTTTTAATAGCAAGCTTGACGGAAAGGCAATACGTTCAGGGTGTAAGGCGGCAATGGTTTTTGGGGTGACCTCGGCAAAGATGAGAACCACCAAAGTCAAAACACCTGTGGCAATAGCTACGCCCATGTCACCAAATAAGCGCATGCCAATAATGGTTGCTATAGCTGAGGCTAAGATATTAACCAGATTATTACCAATTAAAATCAGGCCGATTAAGCGGTCGGGTCGCTCTAACATTTTTAGTGCACGAATAGCACCTTTGTGGCCGCTAGCTGCTAAATGACGTAAGCGATAGCGATTTAAGGTCATCATGGCGGTCTCACTACCCGAAAAATAGGCTGAGATACAAATTAACACCAACAGAGAGAAGAGGAGTGCGCTGGTAGAAATAGCGTCCAAAAATGGCTCCAGTTATTGTAGTAAAAAAAAGACGAATGATGAGTATCAATCATTCGTCATGAGTGTCAAGCTTGGTTAATACTATTCAACCAAATATACGGTTATCGTAAAATAATTTCAGTAACGATTCGTGCGCCAAAATAAGCCAGAGAAAGTAACGTTGCCCCAGATAAGGTATATATTACAGCTGTACGAACACGACAACCGATGCTGTAATGCTGCCAAAGCATCACACAGTAAACCACCCAGGCCATAATTGATAAAATAGCCTTGTGACCTTTGCCATCTTCAAACATATCTTCCAAGAAGATAAACCCTGTCGCCAGTGATAATGTTAGTAGCATCACTCCGATAGTTACCAAATGGTACAGCTGTTTTTCAACTGTCATTAATGGCGGCATGCCGGGGCTCATCATGGTTTTCTTGTTTTTCAATTTATTTTGGATTAGCCACAACTGAATAGCGTACAAAGCTGCAATCATCAAGGCACTGTAGGCCATAAGCGATAATACAATATGTGCTAGGATTTCTGGGTGAACATCAAAGTGGATGATGTATTGAGGGGGGATGAGCCACAGCACAGCAACCGAAATAACTGAGCAAGCATAAACCACAGGCACCACAACAATCACTTTTAAGCGGTGCATGATAATGGTAAAGCTAAAGGCAATAATCCAATTAACCAGTGAAATCACATTGGTTAAACTAAAGTTTTGCCCATCAGCGGTAAAAATGGTTTGTGATAATGCAATGCCATGAAGCACAACGGCAATGGATGCAAAGATAGCAACGAGCTTGCGATTGGGACCTTCTGCGTGGAAAAGTCGGCTTGTCACTAAAATAAGTGCAATGCAATAAAACAACATCGCCGAAGCTGGGAAAATGACCATCTGGAATAAACCTATCAAGTTATGAGTGCCGTTGTTTTTTACAATATAAAATCAGCACATCTTTAGTTAGTTAAGATTAACACGAACGCCCCCCAATAGTGGAGTGACCTAAGACTCAAAATTTAACAGTTTCCATCATTTAACTGCAAATTCTTTACGAAAGATGATGAATATCAAATCTGATAGCGCAGGCTGATGTCGCATATTGAAGTAGTTTGGGTATAATGGGCGCCAATTATGGAATCGTTTAAGGTATACAGCAGCGCATGTTTGAGAATCTATCTGACAGACTGTCACGCACCCTCAAGAATATTAGTGGTCGTGGTCGCTTAACCGAAGACAACATTAAAGATACCTTACGTGAAGTGCGCATGGCGCTGCTTGAGGCTGATGTTGCTTTGCCAGTGGTACGCCAATTTGTTAACAGTGTAAAAGAACGCGCTGTTGGTCAAGAGGTGTCAAAAAGTTTAAGTCCAGGACAAGCATTCATTAAAATTGTCCAAAATGAACTTGAAATTGCAATGGGTGAGGCCAATGAAGCCTTAGACCTCGCTAGTCAACCGCCAGCAGTATTAATGATGGCAGGTTTACAAGGTGCGGGTAAAACCACCAGTGTTGCCAAACTGGCTAAATTTTTACGTGAACGCGAAAAGAAATCAGTACTGGTAGTGAGTGCCGATGTTTATCGCCCTGCAGCGATCAAACAGCTAGAAACCTTAGCCACCGAAGTAGAAGTTGAGTTTTTCCCATCGGATGTGAGCCAAAAGCCAGTAGATATTGCTACTGCCGCGATTGCCCATGCCAAGCTTAAGTTCATTGATGTTGTGATTGTCGATACCGCAGGTCGCTTGCATGTTGATGAAGCGATGATGGATGAAATTAAAGACCTTCATGCAGCCGTTAATCCTGTAGAGACACTCTTTGTTGTCGATGCAATGACTGGCCAAGATGCAGCTAATACTGCAAAATCATTTAATGAAGCATTACCGTTAACCGGTGTGATCCTGACAAAGATTGATGGTGATGCACGTGGCGGCGCGGCGTTATCGATTCGTAATATTACTGGAAAACCGATTAAATTCTTAGGTGTCGGTGAAAAAATTGATGCCCTTGAGCCATTCCACCCTGAGCGTATTGCTTCACGTATTCTTGGTATGGGCGATGTGCTTTCACTCATTGAAGAAGTAGAACGTGGCGTTGATAAAGACAAAGCCATGAAGCTTGCTTCAAAAGTGAAATCAGGTGGCGGCTTTGATTTAGAGGATTTTCGCGAACAACTGCTGCAAATGAAGAATATGGGCGGCATGATGAACATGATTGAAAAGCTGCCAGGTGTAGGCCAATTACCACCCGAAGCGTTAGCCCAAGTTCAAGATGGCAAGATGACCGGCCAAATGGAAGCTATTATTAATTCAATGACACCAGGTGAGCGTAAGCGTCCTGATATCATTAAAGGTTCACGAAAACGTCGTATTGCCTTAGGTTCTGGCACTCAAATTCAGGATGTTAATCGTCTTTTGAAGCAGTTTACTCAAATGCAAAAAATGATGAAAAAAATGTCAGGTAAAGGTGGCATGAAAAAAATGATGCGCAGTATGGGCGGTATGATGCCTCCGGGAATGAAGTTTCCAGGACGTTAATGCCTAAGTTTTTCATGGATATCTATTCAAATACCGCCGGTTAGATTTATTTTGACCTATTGCAGGCATTAGCCTTCGATGTAAAAATCGTCGGATTTGGTTGCAATAGTTGAAAAGTCAGGTAAAATCTTCCGGCTTTCTACTGGGGCCCTTCGCGAACACGGAGTCCCAGTTTTTTATTTTTGCTTCTAGCAAATCATTAGAGGAATAAAACGCATGGTTACCATTCGTTTAGCTCGTGGCGGCGCAAAAAAGCGTCCATTTTACAGTATCGTTGTAGCAGATAGCCGCAATGCACGTGACGGTCGTTTCATCGAACGTGTTGGTTTTTTCAACCCTTTAGCTAAAGGTCAAGAAGAAACTTTACGTTTAGATTTAGATCGTGTTGATCATTGGGTTGCAACTGGTGCTGCAACTTCAGATCGCGTAGCAAAATTGATCAAAGACGCTCGTAAAGCTGTTGCTTAATAGCGTTAAGGTATAAAGATGAGTAGTAATCAACAACCCATCGTACTAGGCAAAATAGGTTCTAGTCATGGTATTAAAGGTTGGATGAAAATCACCTCTTATACCGATTCTGTTGAAGGTATTTTTGAATATTCCCCTTGGTACATAAAAGAACAAGGTGAATGGCGTGAGGTTAAGGTCTCTCAGTGGCGTTTTCAAGGTAAAGCACTCGTGGCTTGCTTAGAAGGCGTAAATACACGAGAGGATGCGCAAGCACTTACAAATTGTGAGATTGCCATTCAGTCAGACCAAATGAAAAACTTGTCAGAAGATGAATTCTACTGGCGAGATTTGATTGGTTGTACTGTGACTAACACCAAAGGTTACAACATGGGTGAAGTCGATCAGATCGTGGAAACAGGATCGAACGACGTACTCCTTGTTAAAGCTAACGTAAAAGATGCTTTTGGCAAAGCGGAACGAATGATTCCCTTTGTCCCTGAGCAGTTCGTCCTTGAGGTGAACTTGCAAAGCAAACAGATATTAGTGGATTGGGATCCAGACTTTTAAGTCGAGGTACATCATATGCGGTTAGGGGTAGTAACCCTGTTTCCTGAGATGTTTCGTGCCGTTACAGACTTTGGAGTCACGGGTCGAGCCGTTAAAAACGGCCTGTTAGAGTTGCAAACGTGGAATCCTCGTGATTTCACCCATGATCGACATAACACTGTTGATGACCGACCTTACGGTGGTGGTCCAGGCATGTTGATGATGGTGCAACCGTTACGCGATGCTATTCATGCAGCGAAAGCTGCGGCAGGTGACGGTGCAAAGGTGATTTATTTATCACCTCAGGGACGTAAGCTGGATCAGCAAGGCGTTTCTGAGTTAAGTAAATCAACAAGTTTAGTGTTGGTATGTGGTCGATACGAAGGTGTTGACGAACGTATTATTCAATCTGAAATTGATGAAGAGTGGTCAATTGGTGATTATGTGCTTTCGGGCGGAGAATTACCGGCGATGACCTTAATTGATTCAGTTGCAAGGTTAGTACCTGGTGTACTAGGTAAGCAAGCGTCAGCAGAGCAAGACTCTTTTTCTGATGGCTTATTGGATTGTCCACATTATACACGCCCTGAAACTTTAGATGGTGTCGGTGTACCAGCAGTGCTTTTAAGCGGTGACCACAAAAAAATTAGACTCTGGCGGTTGCAACAAAGTCTTGGTAGGACTTTTTTAAGACGACCAGAATTATTTGAAAATCTAGCTCTGACTGGCGAACAAAAGACTCTTTTAGCGGAGTTTGTCAAAAATTTAGACAAACCTGTGTAGTCATAAGCCCAGTTATTTCTAGAACGGAGTAAGTTATGAACAACATCATTAAAATGCTCAACGAAGAGCAAATGAAAACAGATGTACCTGAATTTGGTGCTGGTGATACAGTAGTAGTTAAGGTACGTGTAGTTGAAGGCAACAAAGAACGTCTTCAAGCGTTTGAAGGTGTGGTTATCGCTAAGCGTAACCGTGGTCTTCATTCTGCATTTACAGTACGTAAAATCTCTAATGGCGAAGGTGTTGAGCGTGGTTTCCAAACGCACAGTAAACTAGTAGCTAGCATCGAAGTTAAGCGTCGCGGTCGTGTTCGTCGTGCTAAGCTTTACTACTTACGTGATCGTTCAGGTAAATCTGCACGTATCCGTGAAAAGTTGGCAACTAAGTAAGACTAGTTACCCGCTTAAAAAAATTAGATGCAGTGTTCGCACAATAGCCCGCCTTTATGGCGGGTTTTTGTGTTTTTGGAGAAAATTAAATTTAGTGGTTGATTAGTGGCTTAATCCAAGGCATAGTTAGCCCAACCTTGTAATGGTGTAGCGGTACGGTGTTACTTTTTGGTAAGGTCAGTTAGTGCAGTCATGGTTTACGCGATAGCCCCAAGACAGAAATAATTTTTTAAGAAGTGAGAAATATCATGCAGCAAGATACGATTAATAACGTTCATATTAGTTCAGAGAAAGTACTGGTCACCCCAGCAGAATTAAAAAAAGCATTGCCGCTGTCTGATCACGCTTATCAGTACATTCTTGACGCACGTAAAACCGTTGCCGATATTGTCCACAAACGTGACAATCGAGTATTAATCGTTACTGGCCCATGTTCTATTCACGATATCGATGCTGCCAAAGAATACGCCCTAAAGCTTAAAAAATTACATGATGATCTCAGTGATGAGTTTTATATCTTGATGCGGGTGTACTTTGAAAAACCACGCACGACAGTAGGTTGGAAAGGCCTTATCAACGATCCTGATATGGACGAGTCATTCGATGTTGAAAAGGGACTGAGAATGGCGCGTGAGTTGATGATTTGGCTTGCAGAGCTCGAGTTGCCGGTAGCGACTGAAGCGTTAGACCCCATTAGCCCACAATATATGTCAGAGCTGGTGACTTGGTCGGCCATTGGTGCCAGAACCACAGAGTCGCAAACTCACCGTGAAATGGCATCTGGCTTATCCATGCCAGTAGGATTTAAAAACGGCACTGACGGTAAACTTGGAGTGGCGATTAATGCACTGCAATCTGCGGCAAGCAGCCACCGCTTTATGGGCATTAACCAGCAAGGGCAAGTGTCATTACTGCAAACTGCAGGTAACCCCGATGGCCATGTGATTTTACGTGGTGGCAAAACACCTAATTATGATGCTGACAGTGTGGCAGAGTGTGAAGCGCAGTTACATCAAGCCAAATTAAATGCCAGATTGATTATTGATTGTAGTCATGGCAATTCATCAAAAGACTATACAAGACAGACACTAGTTTGCGAGGATGTATTTAAACAAATACATGCAGGTAACCGTTCAATTATTGGGGTGATGCTTGAAAGTCACTTAAATGAAGGTAATCAATCCAGCAATAAGCCTCTGTCAGAACTGGCTTATGGGGTATCGGTAACCGATTCTTGTATAAATTGGCAAACTACTGAGACATTGTTGCGTAGCAATGCTAATTTACTTAAAACAGTATTACCTAATCGATTCGCAGCATAAACGCGGCGATGGATGGATTTAAGCGATGAATGAAAAAACCACTTTAGATTTAGACAATTTGCGTGAGCTCATTGACGGCGTTGATCAGCAACTACTGCATTTATTACGTAAGCGATTAGATCTTGTTGCTCAAGTCGGGGCGGTTAAGCATGCTGCTGGGGTGCCGATTTACGCACCGCAGCGTGAAGCGTCAATGTTGGCGAAACGCCGTAAAGAAGCCAGTGAGATGGATGTTTCACCGCAACTTATTGAAGATATTTTACGTCGTTTAATGCGTGAGTCCTATTTGAATGAAAAAGATGTCGGATTTAAGCAAGTAAAAACGGATCTTGGTCATATTGTCATTGTTGGTGGTGAAGGCCAACTTGGTGGTTTATTTAGTCAAATGCTGACGCTGTCTGGCTATACTGTAAAAAGCCTTGATAAAAACGACTGGCATCGCGCAGACGAGTTATTTGATGGCGCTGGCATGGTGATCGTTACCGTGCCAATTAATGTCACTTGCGAGGTGATCAGCAATCAATTAAACAATTTAGCTGATGATTGTATTCTTGCTGATTTGACCTCAATTAAAACTGAGCCTTTAAATGCCATGCTTGCCGCTCACAATGGCCCTGTAGTGGGTTTACACCCAATGTTTGGCCCTGATGTGGGCAGTTTAGCAAAACAGGTTGTGGTGGTGTGTGATGGCCGTGAACCCCAAGCTTATCAATGGTTGCTCGATCAAATTATTATTTGGGGTGCACGCATTGTTAACGAAGATGCACAAAAGCATGATAAAGCCATGCAACTAGTGCAAGCCATGCGTCACTTTTCAACTTTTGTTTATGGTTTGAACTTATGTAAAGAGCAGGCCGATATTGAGACGCTTTTACAATTTAGTTCGCCTATTTATCGTTTAGAGTTGGCTATGGTGGGGCGTTTGTTTGCTCAAGATCCAAAGCTGTATGCTGATATTATTTTTGCCCAAGAAGGTAGCCAAGTCGCCATTAGTGATTATCTCGATAACTATGGTCAAGCGCTTCAACTACTTAAGACCGGCAATCGAGATGAATTCGTGTCTCAATTTGAGCAAGTTGCAAAATGGTTTGGGGATTTTGCGCCACAATTTCAGCAAGAAAGCCGCGCTATGCTACAGTCTGTCAATGATATGAAGACCAATTAAGCCGAGTTAACGCTGAATAATATTGCGAAATCATCAAACAGGGATTAAGGTTAAAGGGAGCTGCTTTTAAGTAGCTCTTTTTTTCGGACTAATAGGAGTGATAATCTAATGACAAATACTGAGGTTTACACCGCAGAAGATTTATCGCTTGGGCATTTTTTATATGCACTAATGAGCGCCTTTCCACTCTTTTTTTTACCAGTGTTTTTTAGTTTATTAATTAATATTTCCCAAAACCGTATTCCAGCAAGCTCTTTGCTGGGCTCTCATTTAAGATGGCAACGTAATAGCATGACAGGTTTGATGCCATTATTGATCTTAGGCTATTTTACTCCTCAATTATGGCTTAGTGTCCCGATATTTGTATTAGCTTTAGGCTGGTTTAGTTATCGTATTTTTAAAGGATGGCTTGGGTTAAATGATAATGTCAGCATGTATTAATTGTTGATTAACCAATAAAAAACCGAACTTAAAGTTCGGTTTTTTATTGGGCTAAAAGCAACCGCATGGTTTGGATAAATGATGCGGTTGGTTGCTGGTTTTATTGATGAAGCTCGTGTAGCAAGTGATGTTGGTCATCTGCCTCTGCCAGTTGTTGCTCATTCAGAATCAGCCCGTTGGCCTGTAGTTGCTTAACCGCTATGGCTTGCTGATGTAAAAGTGGGCTGTTAACCGCGTAACTGGTATTAACAATAACTGGCAAGTGGCATTGATGCTTTATTGCAATTAATCCGGCTAAATCCAATGACAGTTGCTCAGGATTAGTAAAGCTTCTAATGCCTGCTTCAACCAAGATCAGTTGTTGATTACCCGTGGTTAAAACTCTATCTGCAGCAGTAAGCCAGTCAGAGGTACTTGCCATAGTATTGCGCTCAAGCAATACCGGTTTACTGATAGCGCCAGCTGCATCTAACAGTTCTTTATCAAACATCGCCTTACCGGCAAGATAAACCATATCGGCCGACTTTACTGCGATATCGAAGCTGCTTACTGAGTCAACTTCAATGGCACTGAACAAGCCTGCTTGCTCAACGATATGACAATAGTTTTTAAGGTTTAACGGCGATAAGTTATCTGTAGATGAAGCTTGTAGCAATACCCCTTGATAACCAGACTCTTTCACCTGCTTCACCTTAGCGGCAAATAAGTCATCGGTGTCTGTAAGGGTCATTTGTTGCAGCGCAACTAAGTCCTTTTCACCAATGGCACACTGTTTGGTTTCAATAATGGTCTGCTCTTGTCGATACAACTTCGAATGCTTAGGGGCATCAAGATTGTCACTGGTAGTTTTATTGGGGGCTTTAGAGCTATTTGGCTCAATCACTAGCTGACTACTATTAAGTTGAGTTGGTTTGACGGTTTCACAAGGGTAACAGCCCAGCACTTTTATAAAGCGTGTCAGTCTTTCTAATTCTTTTAAGGCTTGCTGCATATCATGGTTTGCAAGATTTTCATCAACATCAAGGTAGAACATTTCTTCCCACGGGGTGCCAGGGATTGGGCGAGACTCTAACTTACTCATATTAATGTTATGGGCTTTTAATACGAGTAGCGCCTCAACTAGCGCGCCGGGCTTTTGTCCTGTAGCCATAATCAAGGTGGTTTTTGCCGGCAGTTGTGACGGCACTGCTACAGCTTTGCGTGCAACCACAATAAAGCGGCTTTGATTAATTTTTTGGTTGGCTAACCCTTTTTCTGTGGCACTTAATTGATATAAGGCGCCGCCTTCAGCACTGCCAATAGCGGCAACACTGTCATCATCTGCGTCAATGACTTGCTGCATGGCTTCAGCACTGCTTGAGCAATAGGCCAGCGTTAAGTTTGGATGTTGTGATAACCACTGACTGCATTGGCTAATGGGCTGTGGGTGAGCAAATACGGTTTTGATTTGTTCTAATTCAGCATTATTTTTGGTGAGTAAGCAATGGCCCACTTCAATGGTTGTTTCTCCGACAATTGAAAGAGAGGTGTGTTGCAGCACGTCATACACTTCATTAATTGAACCCGATGAGGTATTTTCAATAGGTAAAAAACCTAAGTCAGCATGGCCGAGTTCAACTGAACGGATAATTTCATCAAAACTTTGGCAGCCTAAATCAATCATTTCTACTTGGCGGCGCTGACAAAAACGGCTGGCGGCGAGATAAGAGTATGAGCCTCTAGCACCTAGGTAGGCGATGGTCGATTGTTGTTGCTGGATTTCAGGGTTAGCACGGCCATGTAAAAAGGCTTGTTGATTCAAGACTGAATCTTCAATAATGCTTTGATAAAGTGAGATAACAAAGTGAGCATCTAAACCTTGCTCTCTACCTTGTTGAACTAAGCGTTCTAATAATTCTTTTTCCCGCTGCGTATCTCTGATGGGCCTAACATCGACTTCTTTACTTCTGGCGACATCAAGGCTCAATTCACGCCTTTTGGCTAGTAAGGCTAATAAGTCCTTATCTAGTGAGGTAATTTGTTCTCTGGTTTGACTCAATTCTGGCGCTTTTTTCATAATAGCCTCAATGACGACTGCTTAGCTGACGTGGTGTTGAACAGCGAGCATTAAATATTTAATAATAAAAAGCCCCCCAGTTGGGAGGCTCTAAATTTCATTTTCGTTTTTACACAAAAAATCGGCCTCAATATGGGGGCTGAATAAAAAAGAAAATAAAATTGCGGCTAGTGATATTTTTCATACTGTAAAATTAAAGCGCTAAGCTATCAGTGTCAATCAAATAATGATCAAGTTTGCCCATTGTTTATGGTTTGCATAAAAAAGCGCACCCGAGGGCGCGCTTTGGTTTAAGAGTAATAAAAAACATCAAGCTGCGGTTTCCTCCTTATAGACATACTCAAAATCATTATCGGTTTCAGTTGTTGGTGAAACGTGACGTTGAGCCTGGGGTTTATGAGTCAGGCGATTTAGCTGTTTTTCCAGCTTTTTACCCATTGCAGTTATTGCTGCGTAAAGGTTTTCATTTTTCGCCTGGGCGAATAGTTCTCCACTTGGCAAGCCTACTGACGCTTCTATCTTAAAGAGCTGCTTTTCCTGAGTGATAATTACATGCGGGTTAATGAGTTGTAGATCATGTCTTGCGAGTTTTTCAATTTGTCCTTCGATACGTTCAAGAATCGGTGCAGTTACTTCAAGTTGCTTGCTAGTGATTTTCAGCATATTTCGAACCTTCTGTTGTTTGCTTAAGTTCAGATTACCAAGCTCTGAAAGAAAAAACGTGATCTAAATCACGTTTTGTAGGCCTTTTTAGACTGTTTGATTCATATTTGATCGCTTAGACAATTTAGCTAAAAAACCGCTTAAAAAGTCTTGAAACTCAATCTAAATAGGCGCATATTTGAATGGATAACAACCTAGCTTACCTCCCAGTTTTGAACGATTTTTGTTCACCAACTCCATTCTATGCAGCGGTTCAACGTCATTGAAACCATGTTTGCTGCCAACGTTTATACTGCTTGTCATCACTGGCTCCAAATATCTTTCTAAGTTTGACACTCATATCCAGATTTAAGGCCGCACTTATAGGCAAAGCCCTATTTTCAGAGCTGATTAAATAAACCCAAGTCTTGTGTTTTAATCCAATAATACAGAAACATGTAAGCTGTTGATGCTAATTGCTCCACAAGTGCTAGAGTTTGCACTTGTTTGATGAAACGCTGTAATACTTAATTACTTTTCTTTACCTTAAGGGTCTATGAGTGCAAGAATTTGCTCTTTATAATCAAGCATATTAAAAGAACTAAGCTTAAGGCACATCTATGAGTATAGAACAAAAAAAAATTAAGGTATGGGATATACCCACTCGATTATTCCACTGGTTTACGGTGGCGTTGCTGATTTGTTTGTGGTGGACAGCAGATGCAGGAGAGATGGAGTGGCACCAAGTTTGTGCTTATAGCTTTTTAGTGCTGATTGTCTTTAGGTTACTGTGGGGGGTTGTAGGTAGTGATACCGCAAAATTCAAAGACTTTGTCGCTGGACCTAAAAAAGTTATTGGTTATTTACGTGAGCCGTTAAAAGAGCCTGTTGTTGGCCATAACCCTATGGGTGGTTATATGGTGATGCTAATGCTATTTGTGCTCACATTGCAGTTGCTAACGGGCCTATTCGCTACAGATGATATCTTTACCGAAGGACCGCTTTACGCCATGGTGTCTTCTGATACTGCTTCATTTATGACATGGTTACACAAAATGAACTTCAATTTTATCCTTGGGTGCATCGCATTGCATCTTTGCGCGATTACGATTTATGCCATTAAAGGACACAAGTTAGTAGGTGCGATGATTTCGGGTAAAAAAACCTTAACCCATGAGGAACATAAATTACTGAGCGCTGAGCCTAAAATGAAATCACCGTTACTTGCTTTTGGGATTGTCATGATACTTGGTTCAGGTGTCTGGGTATGGCTTATTGCACCTATCATTGCGTTTATGTGATTGAATTAATTCAAGAGACTGTCAGAAAAAGCCCACTTCAGTGGGCTTTTTATTAGCGAGCTTAAATATGAATAGCATATTTAAGGCGCTGAATTTTTAACAATGTTTTATGGTTAGTCTTTCTTGTACATGTCATGGCAGCCTTTACAGCTTTTGCCTGTATTACCAAATGCTTGCTTGATTTGCTTTTTATCACCTGTTTGGGCTGCCAAGTCTAACTTAACCGCATTTTCTTGGAATTCGGTCATCTTAGTATCAAAGTCTGCTTTATTTGACCAGATCTTTGCTAAAGCTTCTGTATCGCCGTTATCAGAGCCTGCAATAAAACCTTCATGAGGGATTTTAGCTAGTGCCGCTAAATTAGCAGCGCGAGTTTGAAATACAGTTAATTCAAACTCTTTTTTGCCTTTCATCATTGCAGCCATATCGCCAAATTGGTAGCGGATTAAACTAAAACCTGCTTTACGATAATCGATAGCGTCATTGGCATCTTCAAAGTTATGTGCGTTGACAGTTGGAATAAGCAATGCGCTGACAGCTAAGGCCAATATTTTATTTTTCATGACAGATCTCTTTTTATTTATTGATTTATAGGTGTTTGTCACATTTTAAGCATAAATTTGAACCAAGTGCGAGTCTAGTTTTGTGTTTAATTGTAAATTTGATTTTTACAATAATTATCAGGCATATTTTGCATATATGATTTCTGTAAAAGCTGAATTGTTGCTACACTTTGTACTGTCGAGGCATTACTAAAAGAGAGCGTTATGCGAGCTAATTGGGATTCAGTTGTAGAAAAGGTACTAAGCTATCCAAATTCTGACGAATTAGGCATTTTATTTCAGTTATTAATGACAGAAGAAGAGCGTAGTGCAGTTGCTGGTAGGTTAAAGGTTTTTCAACTTTTATTGCAAGGTGAGCTAAGTCAGCGTCAAATATCTGCAGAATATCAAGTGAGCATTGCGACCATTACTCGCTGTTCAAACTATTTAAAAAATATGCCTCAGGCGCAAAAAGACAAAGTCCAGCAGCTGATACTGGACTAGTTACTTATGTCGCGCTAGCTATCTAAATTTAGCTTTAATGTTCGTTGAGGGATGCTTATGGCATCGATAGCTGATACGGCGCAGTAATATATAGCCTCCGTATGTAAAAAGCCCTATCGACAGTAACTGTGCTGAATCTTGAGGGAAAAAACGAAAGGTGATTACGGCCGAAATAATGTAAATGAATGGCATAAAGCCATATATTGAATCGGGTAGGTAACCCTCGACTCGTTTTCTTTTCTTATCCGTTCGGCGGTTTCTAGAGCGTAGGTTCCAGACATGAGCGCCGTAAAAAAAGACTAATATTGAAGCAACGACAATATAGGGTTGTTCAATGAAAGGTACGCTAGCTGCGCCGACAATCATATAGGCGTAAGGTAAGATTTCGTATAGCGGTTTAATTAACATAAGCACTCCTTCGCTTTAAATTAATTTTCAAACAGCAACAAAGGTTAACTCTATAACCTTCAAACCCAGCTGCTTTCTAGTTACCAAAGCACAGAGAAAGAAACAAAACCTGTGCCCAGCAATGCTTGTGGTTAAGTTTCACAGACAATCTATCTATGATTAATAATAACGTAAAAAAAATACGTCAACCTAAAAAAGGCTAACGTATTTAATAATTCAAACTTTAGGCTGAGTTAATCCAGTCTAAGTTATTGAATCAATGTCTAGGACAAAAATTGTTTATTAGACTTTAGTGGCAGCCACAACCGCCATTGCCATCACAACCCGGTTTGTCAGTACCACAAGCTTCATGGGCGTGCTCGCTGCCACAACCACCAGCAGCATGAATATGACCATGGGCAATTTCTTCGGCAGTTGCTTCACGTACATCCATCACTTCAACGCTGAAGTTTAATGCTTGACCAGCTAAAGGGTGGTTGCCATCAACAACGACTACAGTATCTTTTACTTCAGTAACTTGAACTGGGCGTTGACCCATTTCAGTTTCAGCAATAAAACGCATACCTGGCACGATGTCTTCGATATCGCCGAATGCTTCAAGAGGGACTTCTTGTTTTAGGCCGTCATGGTATTCACCATATGCTTGTTCAGTTGGAATATTCGCGTCAAATTTGTCACCAACAACTTTACCTTCTAGCTCAGTTTCTAAGCCTGGAATTAAGCCTTCAGTTCCGTGTAGATAAACCATAGGTTCAGCTTCAAATGAGCTTTCGATTAAACGACCTTCTTGATCGGTTAAACTGTAGTGAATAGTTACTGCTGCATGTTTTGTGATTTTCATAACGACTCCAATTCTGAATGTGGCGGCATAATACTATTGTTTTTACAAAGTCGCGATAATTTGTATCAGCTTTTGCTTATTCAATCACATGTTTTTAAATCAAGTATCTCGCTGGCTGACATTTGCTTTAAATCGTGGCGCATCCGGTTACTTATCCTTTGACAATGGATGTTTTTACCATTGTTGCTGTGACTAAATTTACGCGCAGTACACAGGTCACTGTTTTTAAATAGATTAGATGAATCATTTTCATGGTGATTTGCGCTGCCATGTTTATGAAAATGCTAATTTTAGTGCTTAGGCACTGAAATTTAATGCAAGATGACTTTTGGCGCTTTTGAATAACCACATAAAAATCATAATAATAGTAAGCCCCTGACTTGTAAGTATTTATTCTTGTATATCTTTTTTGGATTACGTTTACGTAAACATACTAAAAACTTGTTTTGGAGGCGTTTTTTAGTGTGATAGCTGCGATTATTGTGATTTCAGCAGTGATTTAGCTTGTTATCAATAGAGTGCTTAAAAATAAACCACTAATTAGGGGTTGACAACCTACCTTAAAAAAAGCAATTCTGTTATCAATTCAAAACAAACACATATTAAATCGAGTGTAATGATGAAATCCGTTAACCATGTTGTAGTTACCATTATTACAACCACCACAATTAACATTGTGGGGGCGGGCTGATTACACCCTAAAGATTTATAACGACAAGCCCGCTTCCCACAAAGAAGCGGGCTTTTTGTTTTCAGATTTAAAATTAATATTTAGTGCTAGCGAGTTAAGGGAGAAGAATATGAAAGTGATGAAGTTTGGTGGAACCTCGTTAGCCAATTGGCAACGTTTTTTGATGGCAGCAGACATTATTGAACAAGCTGCAGCTGAAGAGGCTATTGCGACTGTGTTATCAGCACCTGCAACTGTTACCAATGCCTTGTTAGAGTTAGTAAGTCTCGCACAAACCAATCAAGACTATGCAGCGGTATTAGCCCATATTGAGTCGGTTTTTAGTGGCCTTTTTAGTGACGCTGAACAAGCGTTAATTTCACCGCAGCAAAAAGCGCTACTGGATGAAAAGCTGGCGCTGCAATTAACTGACTGGAATGACAAAGTCACTGGAATAAAGCTGCTTAACGAATGCCCCGATCATGTTCAAGCGCAGGTTATCGTCTCTGGCGAGCGTTTATCGGCAGCCTTAATGGAACAAGTGATGCTAGCAAAATCACTTACCGCAGCGCAATTTGACCCAAGAAAATTATTCTTAGCCCATGGTAAGCCACTTGAATCTATTGTTGATATCAATGAAAGCAAACCGCGTTTTGCTGCGCTTTCATTAAATGAAGCACGGGTATGGATTATGCCAGGTTTTACTGCTGCTAATGAGCAAGGTAAAACAGTGACTTTAGGGCGAAATGGCTCAGATTACTCTGCAGCGGTTTTAGCAGCTTGTCTTGATGCCTCAAGCTGTGAAATTTGGACCGATGTCGATGGGGTTTATAACACGGATCCACGCGTGGTATTAGACGCTAAATTACTTGAACAACTTAGCTATCAAGAAGCTATGGAGCTTTCTTATTTTGGTGCTAAGGTGTTGCACCCTAAAACCATTGCACCGATTGCTCAGTATCACATTCCTTGCTATATCAAAAATAGTTTTAACCCATCAGCGCCTGGCACATTAGTGTCTAATCGGCCTGACAAAACAGGCTTGCAGGTCAAGGCCATTTCTAACCTTGATGAACAAACCATGTTTAACATTTCAGGCCCTGGCATGAAAGGCATGGTGGGCATGGCCAGTCGTACCCTTGAAGCGATTTCTCGCAGTGGTATTTCAGTTTCATTAATCACTCAAAGCTCGTCTGAATACAGTATTAGCTTTTGTGTTAGCTCTAATGAAGCTTATAAAGCAAAACAAGCATTAGAAGTTGAATTTGAGTTAGAAATCCAGTCTGAGTTACTCGAGCCTATCGAATTAAGACAAGATTTAGCGATTGTGTCGCTTATTGGTGATGGCATGAAAACCCATAAAGGCGCCGCTGCTAAGTTTTTCAGCGCCCTGGCTAAAGCCAGCGTTAATATTATCGCCATCGCCCAAGGCTCGTCAGAACGTTCGATTTCTACTGTAATTGAGCAACGTAAAACTAAGCATGCCATTGCCGCCTGTCATCAAGCCTTCTTTGATGTTCAGCAGTATTTAGATGTGTTTTTAGTAGGCAGTGGTAATGTGGGGGCAGGGCTATTAGAGCAAATCAAACAACAAGCCTCGATGCTTAAAGAGCAGCATATAACCATGCGAGTATGTGGTATTGCCAATTCTCGTAAAATGCTTCTGAGCAGTGCTGGGCTAGATTTAAATAATTGGCAGGCTTTATTGGCTGATAGCGATACAAGCTATGATCTCGCAGAGATGCTGGCCTGGGGTAAAGAACAGCAACTGCTAAACCCTGTTTTAGTTGATTGCACTTCAAGTGAGTTGGTTTCAGATCGTTATCTTGAAGTGATGAATGCTGGCTACCATGTCGTCACCCCGAATAAGAAAGCCAACACTCGTGATTATGCTTACTACCAACAATTGCGCACAACGGCGTTATTGCAGCGCAGACAATTCTTGTATGAAACAACCGTAGGTGCTGGCCTGCCAGTGATTGATAACTTAAAGAAACTGCTATATGCCGGTGATAAGTTACAGCGATTTAATGGGATCTTATCTGGTTCATTATCTTATATATTCGGCATGTTAGATGAAGGCATGAGCTTATCAGAGGCCACCTCAATCGCTCGTGATAAGTGTTTTACAGAGCCGGATCCTCGTGAAGATTTAAGTGGTTTGGATGTGGCGCGAAAAGTACTAATTCTTGCTCGTGAAGTGGGCATGCCATTAGAACTTGATGATATTAATGTTGAATCAGTTCTGCCAAGCTCGTTTGATGATTCAGGCGATGTAGACACCTTTATGAATCGTTTACCACAACTTGATGCGCAAGTCAGTGCGCGAGTTGAATCGGCAAAAGCGCAAGGTAAAGTACTGCGTTATGTGGGTCAGATTGAAGCAGGTAAGTGTCATGTACGTATTGTAGAGGTTGATTCATCAGATCCGTTATACAGCGTAAAAGGCGGCGAGAATGCACTGGCATTTTACAGCCGTTATTATCAGCCTATTCCATTTGTATTACGCGGTTATGGTGCGGGTACTGATGTGACAGCAGCTGGCGCGTTTGCGGATGTATTAAGAACTTTAAACTGGACTCGCGAGGTGGGGCTATGAGCAAACAAGTCACTTCGGATAAAGCGATAACTGTTTATGCTCCTGCTTCAATGGGTAATGTCGGTGTTGGATTTGATCTACTCGGCGCTGCGCTTGCGCCAATTGATGGCAGTTTACTGGGTGATAGAGTGATGATTGAAGCGGCTGATGCTGGTGTTCATTATTCTCAAACGGGTCCATGGGCGCATAAGTTACCAGAAGATGGTAAACAGAATATCGTCTATCAATGTGCTGTGTTTTTTCTTGAAAAACTTAATGCTAAACAAGGTGTGGCTATTTGTTTAGAGAAAAATTTACCAGTTGGCAGTGGGCTTGGTTCTAGTGCAAGCTCTGTGGTTGCAGCACTTTATGCATTAAATGAGCATTTTGAGCAGCCTTTTGATGAACAAGCATTATTGCTTTTAATGGGCGAGTTTGAAGGAATGATTTCAGGCAGTGTTCATTTTGATAATGTTGCCCCTTGTTATTTAGGCGGCATGCAGTTGATGCTAAATACTCCCAATAAGGTGTGCGCTGGTATTCCTACGTTTAAGCAATGGTATTGGGTGGTGGCCTATCCGGGGATCTCACTGTCAACGGCCAAGATGCGCGACTTATTACCACAGCAATACGATAAAGCGGTAGCCATCGATTTTGGCCGTCATTTAAGTGCATTTGTGCATGCAAGCTATCAGCAAGATCCAAAGCTTGCTATTAGCGTTTTAAAGGATGTGATGGCTGAGCCTTATCGAGCCGATGCGATTCCGGGTTATAGCCATGCGCGCGCAGAACTTGAAACGTTAGGCATGTTAACCACCGGCATATCAGGAAGTGGCCCAACGCTGTTTTCTGTAACCGATAATCTAGAAACTGCTAAAGCTGCTAAAGCATGGTTAGAGCAGCATTATTTATCACAGGCTGGTGGGTTTGCCCATGTCTGTCAACTTGATGAGCAAGGTACGCGTCGAGTTTAGTCACCACATTTTAATTTTAAAGGCGTTTAGAAATGGAATTATATAATTTAAAGCACCCATCACAAGTGGTCAGTTTTAGTGAAGCGGTAAAATTAGGTTTAGGTAAAGATAGAGGGCTTTTTTTTCCAAAATCTATTCCTGTGCTTGATAATATCGATGAGCTACTCGCGTTACCTTTTGTTGCAAGAAGTCAGCGTATTTTAGGGGCTTGGCTTGCTGATGAAATTGGTCAAGATAAAGTTAATGAGTTAGTTAATGCAGCATTCACTTTTGATGTGCCTTTAGTGAAAGCTGATGGTAAACGTGCGTGTTTAGAGTTATTTCATGGGCCTACATTGGCATTTAAAGACTTTGGCGCGCGCTTTATGGCGCAGTGCGTTAACTTGCTAGCAGGAGATGAAAAGCTCACTATTTTGACGGCGACATCTGGTGATACCGGCGCCGCTGTTGCTGATGCTTTCTTCGGGCTTGAATCTGTACAAGTGGTGGTGATGTACCCCAAAGGAAAAATCAGTGAGCTGCAAGAGAAGATGTTCACGACTCTAGGTAAGAATATTCATACTGTCGCTGTTGCGTCAGATTTTGATGCTTGCCAAACACTGGTTAAGCAGGCATTTGATGATAGTGATGTTCGTGATGGGCTGCACTTAAACTCGGCTAATTCAATCAATATTAGTCGGTTATTGGCGCAAATTTGTTACTACTTTGAAGCGGTAGCTCAAATGAAGCAAACCAGCAATGCTGAAATTGTGCTGTCAGTGCCTAGCGGTAACTTTGGTAATTTAACCGCAGGTTTATTTGCCAAGGCGATGGGCTTACCTATTAAGCGCTTTATTGCGGCGACTAACTCAAACGATACTGTGCCACGTTACCTTGCTGCAGGTGATTGGGCGCCAAATACTACCGTTGCGACTATGTCTAATGCGATGGATGTGTCCGAGCCATCAAACTGGCCAAGAGTCGAAGCCATTTGTGAGGCGTTAAATTGGCCGTTATCGTCTATTACAGGGGTGGCGCTTAATGAAGCGCAAACAACTGCGGCGTTAAAAGAGTTATATCAGCTGGGTTATCAATCTGAGCCTCATGCCGCAATTGCCGCACAAGCTTTATCTGATGAGCTTAAAAGTGGTGAAACCGGTATTTTCTTAGGAACGGCGCATCCAGCGAAATTTAAAGATGTGGTCGATGTGCAATTACAAATCGATTTACCATTACCCCAAGAGCTTGAAGCTGTAGTGAATAAGCCGATTTTATCTGCAGAACTGAGCGTTGATTTTACCAAGCTGAAAGAGCACTTATTTAACATTCTTAAATAATAAAGCTTTAATATCAGCTTACTAAAGCACCTTAGGGTGCTTTTTTGTTATTTAAACTCATCTGAATGTTTCAGATTTGTATTTTATGATCTCGGTCATAACATCTGCGCAATCCATAGTGTAGATTAATAATACTAGAGGTTTAAACTTTTTAGACATGAAGGAATTGTGGTAATGGAGAAGATGATACTTAAAAGGCTAATGAATGATCACAAACACATAGCCATATTATTGAATATTCTAGCCAAGAAAAATCACAAACTTTCTCAGGGTGAATCAGTTAATTTTGCGCTTATTCGTGATGTCGTCGAATATATGCAGGTTTATGCTGAGCATAGTCACCATCCGGTAGAAGATATTACTTTTGATTACTTTATTAAGCACTTTCCTAGCCCTAGTACGACCAGGCTTCATGATGAACATAGCAGTCTAGCAGAGTCATCTGGTGCATTGATGTATAGTCTGAATTTGATACTTTCAGATGTGGTGATTTCCCGAGAAAAGTTGGTTTCCGACTTAAAAGCGTATGTTGAAATCCAAACGGCTCATATGCAATATGAAGAAAAAGAGCTATTTCCTCTGTTTGCTAAGCACATGCAGGGCAGTGATTGGGATAAAATATGGCAACAATGTGAGCAGCGTTTAGTTGATGATCCGTTATTTAACGATAGTGATGATAATATCTTTGAAGAGCTTAAAGAGCATATTGCTGAAGTTGAACCACAGTAGCTGACTCTGTGTTATCTCGCTTAAAGGATTAATGATAACGAGTTAAAAGCATTAAAAAGAGCGCTATAAGCGCTCTTTTTATATATAGACCTTTGAATAACTATTCAGTTAGTTATCTTGCTTACAATGGCATCGCATCGAAATCAAAATCGAAACTTGTGTCAATGTCTTGAAGTTCCTTAAGTAAGCGCTGTTTATCCTTTAACGCTTCTATTTCTCGCCATTTACGTTTTTTATTTGAGCTTTTTGAGCGAGTTGGTCTTTCAACAACTTGGTCTAGCGCACCACCATAGTCTAAACGATCCATGGTAAACCTCCCTTGTTATTATGATGTCTCTATTCAAATAAATATCATATTCCGTCACTATAGTGCAACAGTTATGTTTCAATATTGTTAATGGGAGGTGATATTTAAGTGATGTTCAAGTGGTGTTTTGCTGGCGTATTTAGAGGCTTGTGCTATGAGGAAATGAAAGTGCATATAAAAAAGCCAGCTTTAGCTGGCTTTTTTAGTGTTTAAATCTGACCTTGACGGTATAAATTAATTAATGAATTACTGGAGCTATCAAGCTCTGTGGCATCATTTTTGGCGCCGATGCGGTCTAGGACATCGTTGCCAAGGACTTTACCTAATTCCACACCCCATTGATCAAAAGAGTTAATTTGCCAAATAGCGCCTTGAACAAACGTGCGGTGTTCATATAAGGCAATTAACGAACCTAAGGTCGTTGGAGTTAGCTTATCCATTAATAAGGTATTACTTGGCTTATTACCTGCCATTGTCTTGTGCTTAGCAATAAGGGCTTTATCAGCATCAGGCGTATCTTTGCCTGCCAATTCCGCTAAAGCTTCTTCATAAGTGCGACCTTGCATCAATGCTTGGGTTTGGCCAAAGCAGTTTGAAGCAAGCTGGTTATGATGTTCACCTAATGGATTGTGACTTTGCAGTGGCATAATAAAGTCAGCTGGGATAAGTGCTGTACCTTGATGTAACAACTGGTGATATGCATGCTGACCATTGGTGCCTTCACCACCCCAGATCACTGGGCCGGTATTGAAATCTACCTGAGTTCCATCAAGCATGACCGACTTACCATTACTTTCCATATCAAGTTGCTGGAAGTAAGCGGGTAAACCACGTAAATAATGATCATAGGTCAAAACTACATGGGATTGTGCATCATGAAAATTGCTATAAAGCACTGACAACATGCCCATAATCACAGGCATATTTTGTTCAAGTGGCGCTTGGGCAAAATGTTGATCCATTTGGTTGGCACCATCAAGCAGTTGCTTGAAGTTATCCATACCCACTAATAACGCTATGGGTAAGCCAATGGCTGACCATAATGAATAACGTCCACCCACCCAATCCCACATCGGGAAAATATTGTCAGCATCAATACCAAACTCAGTCGCTTTAGCAACGTTTGATGTTACTGCAACAAAGTGCTTGGCGACATCGGCTTGGCTACCACCTTGCTCGAGGAACCAGTCTTTAGCGCTTAGGGTATTGGTCAGTGTTTCTTGGGTGCCAAATGACTTCGATGACATGACAAATAAGGTTGTTTCAGCATCTAAGTTTTTAAGCTTCTCACAGATAGAGCTTGCGTCAACGTTAGCCACAAAATGGCAATTAAGGCCTTTTTGCCAATAAGGCCTTAATGCTTGAGAGACAATTTTAGGGCCAAGGAAAGAGCCACCAATGCCAATACTGACAATATCAGTAATGGTTTTGCCGGTGTAACCTTTCCATTCACCTTGAGATACAGACGCCACAAACTGAGTCATCTTTGCTAGTGTTTGCTGCACTTCAGGGACGATATTCGCCCCTTCAGCCATAATTACTTGCTCAGGATTACTCCTCAGCGCTGTGTGTAATACTGCACGGCCTTCGGTGTTATTGATAATATCGCCATTAAACATGGCAGAAATTTTAGCTGATAACTGGGTTTCTTCAGCTAATGCAAACAATAATCCTAAGCCTTCCTTATCGATACGGTTTTTAGAATAATCTAATAATAAACCGCAGCTTTTGAGGCTCATCTTCTCAAAACGTTTAGGGTCATTAGCAAATAGCTCCCGCATATGGGGAAGCGCTGCTGTATTTTTCTTTAGCTGCTGCCAAGTATTACTCTGAGTTAAATTAGTCATGCAAATCACTCCGTTGATTAGCTAAGTTTTGCGTTTAGCATAACCTCAAGTTTACCTTGGTCGATGGCAAAGTTGCGAATGCCTTCAGCAAGTTTATCAACAGCCATTGGGTCTTGGTTATATTCCCAACGGAACTGTGCTTCGGTTAATGGTGCTGGCGCGGCAACCGTTGTTGTTGCAGGTTTTAGCTTTTGGCTAATAACAGTATCGCTATTGGCTAACTCTTCTAATAGCGCAGGGCCTATCGTTAGGCGGTCACAGCCCGCAAGCTCGATAATTTCGCCAGTGTTACGGAAACTTGCACCCATTACCACAGTGTTATAGCCGTGAAGCTTATAGTAGTTATAGATATCGGTTACTGATACCACACCAGGATCGGTTTCAGCGGTGTAATCAAGACCTGTGTCTTTCTTATACCAATCTAAAATACGACCAACAAATGGCGAAATAAGGTAAACACCTGCTTCAGCACAAGCTCGGGCTTGAGCAAAGCTAAATAATAGCGTTAGGTTACAGTTGATGCCTTGTTGCTCAAGCTCTTTTGCTGCGCAGATCCCTTCCCAAGTAGATGCTAACTTGATCAGAATGCGAGATTTATCAATACCGGCTGCTTGATATAGGTTAATTAGCTTATGGGCTTTTTCGATAGAGCCTGCTTTATCAAAAGAAAGTCTGGCATCGACTTCTGTTGAGATGCGGCCTGGAACAATCTTAAGAATTTCTACACCGATGTTGACGGCTAATTTATCACCTGCGTCTTCAACTTGCTGAGCTGTGTCATTTGACTGCTGTTTTGCCCAAGCAATAGCATCATCAATTAATGGGGCATATTCAGGAATTTGCGCCGCTTTTAAAATTAGAGAAGGGTTGGTGGTTGCGTCTTCTGGTTGGTAGCGTTTAATTGCTTCAATGTCGCCGGTATCAGCAACGATTGTGGTTAGTGCTTTTAGTTGAGCTAACGTGTTCGCCATGGAAATTTCCCTCTCAAGTAACAAAGTTATTTTGTTCAATACAGTTATTAAATGCGATCTTACTGTATTTTCCAACAACATTTGTAAAAAAATAACGCAAATAAACGTGAAATGAGCTCATAAGCAACTAATTGTGTAATTTAATGCCTGATTTATTAGTTGTTTAAGTTGTTTTTATCGTTGAAATAAAAGTGTTACCGATAACATCTCTTTATTGGTAAGGGTTTTTATTTTTTAGCTGATGGCTACAAAAACAAAAAAGTCGCTGCAAGCAGCGACTTTTTATTACCAGCTTAATTAGTTGATTATTTTAGAACCGCACGTTTTTCTGTGCCGGTTACGATAGCTTCAATACGACGATTTTGCTTATGGGCTTCAGCGGTATTGCCTTCCATAATAGGTTTAGTAATACCATAGCCAATAGCTTGAATACGACTTGCTTCAATATCATATTTAGCTGCTAAAGCTTCAGCGACTGATTTAGCACGACTCTCAGAAAGGGTCATATTATATGCAGGCTTGCCAACATTAGAAGCGTGACCTTCGATTGATACGGTATGCTCAGGATTTTTCTTCAAGTAATTAGCTAATTTTTCAATGTCAGCATAAGAAGCTGACTTAATAACAGAAGAGTTGTTATCAAATAAAATACCACCTAAGTCATGATTGTCTGTTACAAATTCGTAGACAGTACAACCATTGGCATCAACTTTGTGAGTTGCTGGTGTATCTGGACAGCTATCTTGATCATCCATTACGCCATCGTTGTCGGAATCAATTGGTGCAACAGCAGCTGCAACAACAGGGGCTGCTGCTTTAGCTTTACCAAAGCGGTAGCTTAATTCTAAGCCCCAATAGTTACTTTCCATTTCAAGGGTATTATATTTATCATCGTCTAAGTTTTCGTAGCGACGATATTTAGCCTGCAGCTTTAAGTTTTCGGTAAAATTATAACCGATACCAGCACCGATATAGGGCGCAATACCGCTGTCACTGTAATACTCAGTGCCATAATTTTTTATGTTCTTTAAAAGGTAGTTCATTCCGCCAGCCTCAGCAGACAAACTCCACTTGTCAGCGAAAGGATAAAAACCGACTAAACCTAATGCCATGCCTCTAGCGCCGACATCATTACGTTTATTACTGAAATCTGTCCATTGAATACGACCTAAGTCTCTATAACCGAGTTCAATACCAAAATAGTCATTAAATAAGTAACCACCGAAGACATCCCAAGCATAAGGGTCATCATCTTCACATTGGGTCATTGTTTTAAGGTCGCAATGTGGTTCGTAATTATTAATCCCTAAACCACCACCGACATACCATGGCGTTAACTCTTGTTCTGCGACAGCGGCAAAAGGCAACATTGAGGTGAGTAATACTACTTTTAAGGTGTTTTTCATCATATATAGTCCATTGTTATTTTATGTCACCAAAACACATGTAAACCGATTGTTTACCTTAAGTGTCACCAGCACTTATTTGGCGTTCCTATTATGATTTAGCTGGCAAGCTAATTATCGTCTTAAATTCAATGGTTTTCCATAGTAGTTACGAATATTTTTAAAATATTACCAACAAATACCTAACGAATCCCCGCAAGATGTTGCAGTGTTGGTTTTTTCTAATGAATTGACGATGGGCTTTGTTGTCCGTGGTATAAAGAAAAAGCGCCCAAAGGCGCTTTAACTCGTTATAAACGATTGTAGTTTGTTTTTTGAACTCTAATCTAATTACCGAGTCCAAACCCAATTTTCAATGTCTACTGGGTCAACACCGTTGGCCTTAATGTAGTTACGGTGTTCTACTAATCTTTGGAGCATATCCGTTGTGATTTGAACATGCTGAGTTTCATCAATAACACCTTGTTGGAATAGTTTGTATGCCATATCAATCACAAGGTGATAACGTGATGTGCCATTACGAACGCCCATATCAAATGGTGTTGTAGTTGAACCTTCTTCTTCATAGCCTTTAATGCGGAAACGTTTACTGCCTTTATAATCAAATACCAATTTCTTGATGGTATTTGGATAACCATGGTAGTTAAATACCACGCCTTTATCTTCAGTAAATATTTCATCCATTAACCAAGGCTTATTTTGGAATTTACGACTACCTAAACCGTTACTATTAAGTTCAGTTACACTGACATAACGAATACGCACTCTTGGCAGTAGTTCTCTAATGAGTACTAATGACGCCATACATTCTTGAGTGACATAATCACCACAACCTGCAAGTACTACATCAGGATTATCATCTGATGCAAAATCCCATACCATCACGCCATCTTTAGTTTGCTTACGGGCTTCATCTAGTGATAGCCATTGAGGTAACTCTTTTTTACCTGCAACTAAAATGTTGAGTTTGTCGCGGTCTTCATATGCACGCTCTGTATAAGTGAGTGTACTGTTACCATCAGCAGGTAAATATGCAGAAATAATATCTGGATGCTTTTCTAACATAGCACCTAGAAATGAAGGGTTTTGATGCGAATAACCATTATGATCTTGACGCTCTAATAAAGAAGACAAAACAACATTACAAGAAGGTACAGGTTTACGGAAGTGAACCCCTTGACTGGCATACACATATTTACAGTACTGATCAGCCATTGATGAAACTACTTGAGAGAAGGCTTCATAGGTTGGGAACATGGCATGCCGACCTGTTACTGTGTAACCGTGCATCATACCGAAAAGTAAGTTTTCCGATAGCAGTTCAATAACACGGCCATCACGCGCCATATCTTGATCCCAGCTTTCAATCGGCCATTGCCATGCACGATCTGTTTCTTCAAATACCGCTTGCAGTTGATTTGAGTATGTTTCATCTGGGCTGAAGATACGTAAGTTACGTTGATCTCGATTTAATTTGAATGCGTCACGCATCCACTCGCCCATTTTGTACATTGATACGCCGCGAGTACCACGTGGGGTTTCTGGACCATAACTTAGTTTTTTAAGATCTGGTTGAGCAAGTGCACGGACTACTTCACCGCCATAACTTAAGTGTTGGCGACCACAACATAACTGCTTAGGTGGAATCAAAGATTGAATTTCTTCATCAAAGGTAATTTCACCTTGCGCATTGATACTGCACAGTTCATCAAATTTGTAACTTGCTAACCAGTCATTAAGCGCTTTTAGGTGACCTGCATCTGTTGCACACTTATTGACGATGACTTGATGAGATTCGCAGTTGCCAGCTAGCTTCTTACCGCCAAACTCAGATGTACCTGTCCAGCCTTTAGCTGTTCGCATAAGAATAACCGGCCAGCGAGGCTTACAAACATCTTCGCCGCGACGGGCACGAGTTTGGATATCATTGATCATCTCGTAAGCTAAGTCCATAGCCTCTTTCATTTGAACAAACACATCCTCTTCAAGTTGATCATCAACAATAATGGGATGATAACCTAAACCACGAAATTCAAGATCTAACTCTTCATGACTCATGCGTCCCATACGAGTCGGGCCTGAGATTTTATAGCCATTAATATGCACAATGGGCAGTACCGCACCATTGGTTGCAGGGTCGACTAACCGGTTGGCATACCATGATGCAGCTAATGGCCCTGTTTCAGACTCACCATCACCAACTAAACAAGCTGCGATTAAGTTTGGATTATCAAGAACGGCGCCCCAAGCAACGGATAATGAATAACCTAATTCGCCACCTTCTAAAATTTGGCCGGGGGCTTCAGGGTTTGCATGAGAAGGGTAGCCATATGCTGCTGAGAACTTTTTACAGATATCTTCAATACCTGATTCGTTATAGGGGATGGTTTCTGGATAAAAATGGCTTAAAGAACCTTCAACAAACAGGTTAGCTTGAACTGCTGGGAAGCCGTGACCAGGACCGACTAAATAAATGAATTCTCTTTCATGCTTAACGATTAAGCGATTAACGTTTGCATACACAAAATTGATACCTGGACAGGTACCCCAATGACCTAAAAGTCGAGGTTTAATGTCTGTATGTTGTAGCTCTCTTTTAAAAAGCACATTTTGCTTAAGATAGATTTGTGAGGTAGCGAGGAAGTTAGTTGCTCTAACATATTTTTTAAGAGCAGTGATTTCATTTTGCTGTGTCATAGTGACCTCATTATGAAAGATAAGATTGATTTAGCTTTTAATGGGAACACTGTATTCCCTAAATTGAACCAATAATGTGTTATTGATCTAACTTTGTATTAAAAAAAATCATTAATAAAATGATGTTAGGTTAAGAAATTGTTGAGTCACTTGGTGTTAGGCGATTTGCAATTGTTATTCTAGATGGGGCTTTAGGCGGCTATTTAAATAAATGTGATCACTGTCACCTATGTTTGAAGTTTTTCTATGCTAGTTTTTTCTCGCATTTTTTTGAGAACACCTATAACTAAGCGATAAGTGGTAAAGAGTGGTAATGTTTGCTGGGCTTTACTGGTTAAAGTCAGTAAAGTTAACTTGAATAATGCTAAATAATAATTAACTAATATATTCGCTCACTGAATTTAATAAACAGTAACAGCTTGGCTATTTACGAATACATGCTGAGGCTGCGAACTTAGATTTTGATGAGCTCATTATAATAATTCGATAATTTTATTTTGTCTGAAGGTGTTGCTCGGTTTAAGCATATTTTTACAAAATAAAGTTATTCCAAGGAATAGATTAAGCAAATGGCAATGTTAGAAACAATTGTTGGTTTCATGAACAATTTACTCTGGGGTAAATTGTTAGTTTATGGGCTGGTAGGCGCAGGTATCTTTTTTACTGTTCGTCTTGGCTGTATTCAAATTACTCATTTCGTACACGGCGTTAAAGTATTAGCGATTAGCCGCCGCCCTGGTAAGCATGGCTTATCTTCATTTCAAGTTTTTTGTACCAGTATGGCTGCCCGTGTCGGAGCCGGAAATATGGCTGGTGTTGCGGTTGCAATCGGTGCCGCAGGTCCTGGGGCAGTATTTTGGATGTGGGCCATTGCCATGCTCGGTATGGCGACGGCAATGATCGAGTCAACGTTAGCGCAAGTTTATAAAGTTAAAGACGTTGACGGGCAGTATCGTGGTGGCCCTTCATATTATATGGAAAAAGGCCTTGGCCAACGCTGGATGGGGATTCTATTTTCAATCCTACTGATTATTTGTTTTGGCTTAGTGTTTAATGCTGTTCAAGCAAATACTATCTCTGGTGCAATGACTGCCGTATTTGATTTAAATCCAATTTATGTCGGTCTTGGGATTGCGCTATTGAGTGGCCTCGTGATTATGGGCGGTCTTAAAAAGGTCGCTAGAGTGTCAGAAATTATCGTTCCGATTATGGCATTAGCCTACATTGCGATTGCCTTGGTTGTTGTTTTAATGAATGTTGAGCAATTGCCTGCCGTATTTATGTTGGTGATTAACAGTGCATTTGGCTGGCAAGAGGCCGCTGCTGGTGGTGTAGCATACAGTGTTGCTCAAGCAATGCAGGCGGGTATTGCTCGCGGCTTGTTCTCTAATGAAGCAGGTATGGGTAGTGCCGCCAATATTGCAGCAAGTGCTTCACCGAATCCTAATCACCCAGCGTCACAAGGTTTTGTGCAAATGATGGGTGTGTTTGTGGACACTATTGTTATCTGTACTGCTACTGCGGCAATTATCTTATTGTCTGGTGATGGTGGCGGCTCTGGTGATGGTATTGCAAGAACCATTAATGCATTAACGCATCATGTGGGTGACTGGGGTGGGGCATTTATTGCCTTTGCTATTTTACTTTTCTGTTTCACGTCAATTATTGCTAACTATTCGTATGCAGAAACTAACGTGATGTTTCTATCTGGCAATAAAAAAGGTGCACTACCAATCTTCCGTATCGCAGTATTAGGTATGGTTATGTTTGGCGCAGTGGCTAAGATTGGCATCGTTTGGGATTTAGCCGACGTTTCTATGGGCTTGATGGCGTTAGTTAATATGATTGCCCTGCTGTTATTGTCAGGTTTAGCGGTGAGAATTATTAATGATTACCGCCAACAAGTTAATAAGGGTGAAGATCCTGTATTTGATACGACTAAGTTCCCAGAGCTTGAAGGTCAGATAGAAGATGGGATTTGGATCAATAAAGAAGTTGAAGTGACCAAGTAACTCACTTTACTTAATCGCGAATGTTAATTGCAGATTAATCAAATCTGAAAAAAGCATTTAGCACAATCTAAAAAACCATGCAGTAATTGCATGGTTTTTTTTATGAAGCTCAGTATGATAGATAGCATGAATTAGAGTCCATTTTATAAAATAGGATTATCAGCAATGCTAGTATTAGTTTCTCCTGCCAAAACACTTGATTTTGAAACGCCTGCATCAACCAAGAAGTTTACTCAACCGACTTTGCTAGATTACAGCCAACAATTGATTGACGTATGTCGTGAATTGACGCCAATGGATATTGCCTCTTTAATGAAAGTGAGCGATAAAATAGCAGGTTTGAATGCGGCTCGATTTGCACAGTGGCAACCACGTTTTACTCTAGATAATGCCAAGCAAGCTATGTTTGCCTTTAGGGGCGATGTATATACCGGCCTTGATGCTGACTCACTGTCTGATATGGAAATCGATAAGGCTCAAAAGCACCTACGAATTTTATCTGGTTTGTATGGCTTACTGAAGCCGCTGGATTTGATGCAAGCCTACCGTTTAGAAATGGGCACCAGCTTGGTAAACCCCGCAGGTAAAAGTCTTTATGCATTTTGGGGCGAGACAATCACCAATGAAGTTAACGCAGCTGTTGCTAATCAAAGCGATGATATCGTCATTAATTTAGCCTCAAATGAGTATTTTAAAGCGGTTAAACCCAAACTACTTAAGGCCACTTTAATCACCCCGGTATTTAAAGACTGCAAAAATGGTCAATACAAGGTGATCAGTTTTTATGCCAAAAGAGCCCGCGGCTTGATGGCGCGTTACATTATCCAAAACGATGTGACGTCATTGGCACAATTGCAGCAATTTGACTTAGATGGCTATTATTACAGTGAAGACTTATCGACACCTGCAGCGCCAGTGTTTTTAAGAGAAGAGCAAATTAAGTAACCACTACAAGTTTCAGTGTAATGTAACGGGTAAAAAAATACTTAATAAAAAAGCAGCTAAGGTTTGAACTCCTTAACTGCTTTTTTGCGATAAAAGGCTGATAGATTATTTCTTATCGGCCTTTTTAGCTAATGGGCGTAAGTTAAGTTCTGATTGCGCCATGATATAAGCAAATTGCGCATAAGCAGCGACATTTTGCGCTAATGCGGTAGGGTCGATTTTATCTAAAGTGTCGTTAGGGGTGTGGTGATAATCAAAGTAATCAGTACCATCTTGTCGAAGGGACGCCACAGGGACACCTAGAGAGGGCATCATAGACACGTCAGGGCCACCAGAAGCGTTATTGTTCCCTAACTTAATCATTGAACTGTGCTCAGTTTTAACTTGCTCAAATACGTGTGGATTAACGTTGAAATCAATTTGGTAAATCTTGCCTGCGCCAAAATCAGATTCTGCGGCAATATAATGATTTATCAGCTCGTCAGCATGTTGCTTTGCATAAGCCTTACCGCCAACTAATCCCACTTCTTCTGCGGCATATAATACCACTCGAATGGTTCTCGCTGGTTTTTGAGGTAAATCTTGAATCAATTTCGCCGCTGCAGTCACAATCGCAACGCCTGCACCATCATCAATTGCACCCGTGCCTTCATCCCAAGAGTCAAGGTGAGCGCCAATCAGCACCACTTCTTCAGCCTTACTACTGCCAGTTACCTCGGCAATAACATTGTAGGATGTTGCGACCCCTAAATTCTTTGAAGATAGGTTAAGTGATAAGCTGATGTTCTTATCTCTTTTTAACATGGCATTAATCATATCAGCATCTGGTGCAGACAATGCAGCAGCTGGAATTTTTGCCACTCCATCTTTGTAACGCATCATGCCGGTATGGGCCATGCGGTCATGATCGGTACCTATTGAGCGAATGACCACAGCGACAGCGCCTTTTTCTGCTGCAGCAACCGCGCCTCTTGAGCGGCCGCCAACAGACTGACCATAGCCTTTACCACTAATATGGCGCTCGGTTTTATGATCAATAAATACAATTTTGCCTTCGACTAATGCTGGATCGGCGACTTGTAGTGCAGCAAGGGTGTCAAAGCGGACTATCTGGGCTTGTAAACCTGACTCAGGCGTTGCCACGCTGCCACCTAGAGCGCTAATGACCAGCGGTTGCTCAAACGGTGAGACGATTGATGCCTGAGCATGACCTCGCGACCAAGCAGGCACCTGAACTGACTCCTTATAGACCTTATCAAAACCTAAGCTTTTGAGTTTATTCATCGCCCATTCAACGGCGATGAGATCTTTTTCAGAACCGGCAAGTCGAGGACCTACTTCCACAGTTAATGATTCGACAATTTCATAACCTAAAGTCGATGATAAAGCCTTTGAAGCAAGTTGATTGCTAATCATATCGTTAGCAGACTGTGGTATTTGTGTTACTTGGGTATCATTTGTCTGGCTTTGACAGCCCAATATAGCGGCTAAAACTATCCCTGTAAAAATTGGTTTCTTATAGTTTTTCATGAGTTTCCTTCATTTTTATTAGCTACGTCTCATTTTTAAAAACAATCTACCAAAAAGTGTGCTTCATGTCGCTGCCCGATTTGTTAGGGAAGGCTATATTAGTCTCAGTGATGATTAAGGAGAGCTAACGCGTGATGAATATAGAAATGATGCAGCAGCGAGCAGATCATGCTGTGGTAATGCTAAAGGCACTGGCAAATGAACGCCGTTTATTTATTTTGTGCCATTTGCTGAATGAAGGCGAAATGTGTGTCGGTGAGATGAATAAAAAACTAGGCCTAAGTCAATCTGCGTTATCGCAGCATTTAGCTTGGCTGAGAAAAGACAATCTCGTTTGTACACGTAAAGAAGCGCAAACTGTGTTTTATTCACTTAAAAGTGATGAAGTTCGTGAGCTAATAAAAGTATTGGATAATTTATACTGCCATTAATGGCAATAATTTTGATACCTATAACGTCTTAACAATATCTTGCTACTGATGACAGTAAGATCGAGTTAAGGCGTTTTTTTATGTCTTAAATATGGATTTGATATTTAGCGCAAAAATGTCCGTAAAAGCTTGAAGGCAGGGCAAGTGGAGAGAGTATTTTTTGTGAGTTATTTTATTGCAGGTATAAAAAAACCGACCTAAGTCGGTTTTTGTAATATAAATCGCTAAAATTAAGCAGCTAGTGCTTTGATTTTTGCGTTTATACGTGCCTTTTGACGAGCAGCTTTATTCTTGTGAATAAGGCCTTTAGTCGCCATACGGTCAACAATTGGTTGTGCTGCTGCGAATGCTTCGGTAGCCGCTTTGTGGTCACCGCTCTGGATAGCAGCGATAACTCTTTTAACGTATGTACGTAACATTGAACGACGACTAGCGTTATGCTGACGACGTTTTTCAGACTGAAGCGCGCGCTTCTTTGCAGACTTGCTATTAGCCAAGGTGCAACTCCTAAAACTGGGTTTAATACTTTGAGGGCGAGGAATATGCCTGCTTTTATTCATTTTGTCAATGAATATGATAGAAATAACGTCGAAAAGACAAATAAAACTACCTGGCTCGGTTATCTTCAACCCAACTCGTGTAAGATGTGGCGCAATTCTATCAGTTCTTATACCCCATAGACAGCATTAGAATCGAAAATTTGAGATATATCAGACTTAATTTAAACGCTTGTGTGCGGCTTTGGAGTGATGCTTGAGTAAATCGTTATTAAAATCAGGTGCTATCGTCAGTGTTATGACCTTGATATCTCGGGTGCTTGGCTTGGTTAGAGATGTAGTCATTGCCAACTTAATGGGTGCAGGTAGTAGTGCCGATGTGTTTATCTTTGCCAATAAAATTCCCAATTTTTTACGTCGATTATTTGCTGAAGGTGCTTTCGCACAGGCATTCGTGCCGGTGTTGACAGAATACCAACAAAACAAAACCCCAGCTGAAACCCGTGAGCTTATAGGTAAAGTGGCCGGTACTTTGGGCGGCATAGTGAGCGTTGTAACCTTAATTGGTGTTATCGGCTCACCGATACTTGCTGCATTATTTGCTGGTGGCTGGTTTTATGATTGGATGAACGATGGGCCGGATGCGGCAAAGTTTGAACTTGCCTCTATGATGCTCAAAATTACCTTCCCTTATTTATGGTTTATTACCTTAACCGCACTGGCTGGCTCAATATTAAATACCCGCGGTAAGTTTGCAGTTTCTGCCTTTACGCCGGTATTTTTGAATATTACCATTATTATTGCCGCTTTAGTGTTTGCCCCCAAGATGGAACAACCTGAAATCGCTTTAGCTTTAGGGGTGTTTTTTGGTGGTTTAGTGCAGTTTTTGTTTCAAATTCCGTTTTTACTACGTGAAAATGCCTTAGTAAAACCGTCATGGGGCTGGAACCACAGTGGGGTCGTGAAAATCAGAACCTTAATGATCCCTGCATTATTTGGCGTTTCTGTTTCGCAAATCAATTTACTGTTCGATACCTTTATTGCCAGTTTTTTAATGACAGGCTCTATTAGTTGGCTTTACTACTCAGACCGCTTACTTGAGTTCCCTTTAGGATTGTTTGGTATTGCCATTGCGACGGTTATTTTGCCAGCTTTATCTAGAAAGCATATTGATGATAAAGGCAGTGGTTTTAGTGACACTATGGACTGGGGAGTAAGAGCCATTTTATTATTGGGCATGCCAGCCATGCTGGGATTAATCATTCTTGCCCAGCCGATGTTAATGGTGCTGTTTATGCGCGGCGCATTTACAGTATCTGATGTTGAGATGGCATCGTACAGTTTAGTGGCTTATGGTTGTGGCTTACTGAGTTTTATGATGATTAAAGTATTGGCGCCGGGCTATTACTCACGCCAAGATACTAAAACCCCAGTTAAATTCGGTATTATCGCCATGGTAAGCAATATGGTGTTCAATATCATTTTTGCCATTCCATTTGGCTACGTAGGACTTGCAATTGCCACTTCTATGTCAGCCTTTCTTAATGCCGGCCTGTTATATCGAGGCTTACACCTAGCTGGTGTCTATAAAGTCAATCGTTCAACCATGGTATTTTTCGCTAAAGTGGTCATTGCGACACTCGTGATGTCAGCGCTATTAGTTTACTTATTACCAGAGCAGCAAATGTGGTTAGATATGGCAATGCAAGTTAAGGTTTACAGCCTGTTAAAACTCATCATATTAGGTGCATTAGCCTATTTATTGAGCTTAGTGCTAATGGGGCTAAAGCCTTGGACAATGAAACGTCGATCATGAATGCTGATTATCCATTCTATCTAGTATATAATCAGCCGATTTACAGTAGCAGTTGTTTGGCGTAATGGAACTAATTCGCGGTATACATAATATTTTACCTTCGCATAATGGATGCGTGCTCACTATTGGTAACTTTGATGGTGTGCATCGTGGTCATGCGCAAGTGATTAATAATTTAGTTAATAAAGCTAAACACTTTCAGCTACCTGCTGTAGTAATGACCTTTGAGCCACAACCGCAAGAGTTATTTCGCCAACAAGATGCCCCTGCAAGAATTAGCTTATTAAGAGATAAAATTAGTTTGCTAGAAGAGCTCAATATTGATCGTCTTCTGTGTGCTAATTTTAATACTCGTTTTGCTAATCAACCGGCAGAGCAATTTATTGAAGATTTATTAGTCAATAAATTAGGGGTGAAGTATCTAGTGGTTGGTGATGATTTTTGTTTTGGTAAAAACAGAACTGGCACCTTTGATATGTTACTTGAAGCGGGTAAAAAGTTCGGTTTTACTGTGGTCAGTACCCAAAGCTTTATCTTAGGTTCGACCAGAGTGAGCTCCACTGCGGTTCGTGAGCAGTTAGCATTAGGGAACTTAGAGCAAGCAAGGCGTTTACTCGGGCACCCAGTGTTACTGTCAGGTAAAGTGGCCCACGGCCAAAAAATTGGGCGAACCATTGGTTTTCCAACTGCCAACATTGCATTAAAGCGCAAAGTATCACCTGTTAGAGGGGTGTTTGCGGTAAAAATGTATTGGGATGGCAGTGATATTTATGAAGGCGTTGCTAATGTTGGTTTTAGGCCAACTGTTGAAGGGCAAGTCTGTCAATTAGAAGTGCACTTATTCGACTACTCTGGTGACTTATACGGTAAAAGAGTGGAAGTTGAATTAGTGGCAAAAATCCGTGATGAACATCCGTTCGAGTCACTGGATGCGTTAAAAAAACAAATTTTGAATGATGTAAATGAAGCAAAAGCTTTATTTAGCAATGATGCAGGTTGAGATTAATCAGCCCAAATAATGGTATAGGATCAATGACCGACTATAAATCTACTTTGAATTTGCCGGAAACCGATTTTCCGATGCGCGGTAATCTGGCTAATCGTGAGCCAGCTATGTTAGACCGTTGGACTCAAGACGAACTTTATCAAAAAATTCGTGACAGTCGAATTGGTCGCAAACCGTTTATTTTGCATGACGGCCCCCCGTATGCGAATGGCAATATCCATATTGGTCACTCGGTAAACAAAATATTAAAAGATATCATTGTTAAGTCTAAAACAATGGCAGGTTTTGATGCGCCTTATATTCCTGGATGGGATTGTCACGGCTTACCAATTGAATTAATGGTAGAGAAAAAAGTTGGCAAACCAGGTCAAAAGATTTCAGCTGCTGATTTTCGCGAAGAATGCCGTAAATACGCCGCTAAGCAAGTTGACGGTCAACGTGAAGACTTTATTCGTTTAGGTGTATTTGGTGATTGGCATAATCCTTACTTAACCATGGATTACAGCACTGAAGCTAACATCGTACGTTCTTTATCTAAAGTGATTGAAAGCGGTCACCTGCACAAAGGTGTTAAACCTGTTCATTGGTGTACTGACTGTGGTTCAGCGTTAGCAGAAGCAGAAGTTGAATACGAAGATAAAACCTCACCCGCTATTGATGTGGCATTTAATGCCGTTGATAGCGCAGCGGTTGCAGCGAAATTTGGCGTTGAAGGTTACACGAACACGGTTTCAGCGGTTATTTGGACCACGACGCCTTGGACCATCCCTGCTAACCGTGCATTATCATTAAGCCCAGAGCTTGATTACAGCCTAGTTGAGCTCGTTAAAGATGGCGGAACTAAAACCGTTATTTTAGCTGAAGTGCTAGTTGAAGGCTGTTTAACCCGCTTTGAAGCTGAGTCACATCAGGTTATCGGTACTACAAAAGGCGCTGAGCTTGAGCTAATGCGTTTCAAGCATCCTCTTTCTGCATTTGATGTGCCTGCCATTCTTGGTGACCACGTAACAACTGAAGCTGGAACTGGCGTAGTTCATACTGCACCAGGTCATGGTCAAGACGATTTCGTGGTTGGTCAAAAGTACGGCTTAGAAGTCGCAAACCCTGTTGGTGACAATGGTGTCTATAAAGCTGACACTGAGTTTTTTGCTGGTCAACACGTATTCAAAGCCAATAAGAGTGTTGTTGATTTATTAGAAGAGAAAGGCCAGCTGTTGTGTCATGTGGCATATCGTCACAGCTACCCACATTGCTGGAGACACAAAACGCCCATTATCTTCCGTGCAACGCCACAATGGTTTATCTCAATGGATAACCATGGCTTGCGTAAGCAGGCGTTATCTGAAATTGAACAAACGCAGTGGATCCCTGACTGGGGCCAAAGCCGTATTGAAAAAATGGTTGAGAACCGTCCTGACTGGTGTATTTCACGCCAACGTACCTGGGGCGTACCAATCACGTTATTAGTTAACCGTGAAACTGAAGAATTACACCCTGATAGCGTTTCTATCATGGAGCGCGTTGCGCACCGTATCGAGCAACAAGGTATTCAAGCTTGGTGGGATCTTGAGATCAGTGAACTGATTGGCGATGAAGCCGATCAATACCGTAAAGTGACTGATACTTTAGATGTTTGGTATGACTCAGGTTCTACTTTCTCATCAGTTGTTGCATCACGCCCTGAATTCCAAGGCCACGAGATTGACTTATACCTTGAAGGTAGCGATCAGCATCGCGGCTGGTTCATGTCTTCATTGATGATTTCAACGGCAATGAATGGTAAAGCACCTTACAAGCAAGTACTAACACACGGTTTCACCGTTGATGGTAAAGGCCGTAAGATGTCTAAATCAGTAGGTAACGTGATTGCACCGCTACAAGTTATTAATAAGCTTGGCGCTGACATCTTACGCTTATGGGTTGCAGCAACTGATTACAGTGGTGAGATGACGGTTTCTGATGAAATCTTAAATCGCAGCGCTGATTCATATCGCCGTATTCGTAACACCGCGCGCTTTTTACTTGCTAACTTAAGTGGCTTTAATCCAGAAACGGATATGATTGCTACTGAAGATATGGTGTCACTGGATCGCTGGGCAGTACGCCGCGCTGCAGCACTACAAGAAGAAATCATTGAAGCTTACGAGCAATATAATTTCCACTTAGTGACCCAAAAACTAATGCAGTTCTGTTCTGTTGAGCTTGGTAGCTTCTACTTAGATATCATTAAAGATCGCCAGTATACTGCTAAATCAGATGGTCACGCTCGTCGTAGTTGCCAAACTGCTTTATACCATATTGCTGAAGCAATGGTACGATGGATTGCACCAATCTTAAGCTTTACCGCTGATGAAATCTGGCAGCTACTTCCTGGTGAACGTGAGCAATACGTGTTTACTCAAGAATGGTACCAAGGCCTAGAGTCAGTGACCTTAGCTGACGATTTAAATGATGAATACTGGCAGCAACTTTTAGCTGTTCGTAACGAAGTCAATAAAGTATTAGAGCAAGCCCGTCGTGATAAGCGTATTGGTGGCTCACTGCAAGCTGAAGCGACTTTATATGCTGATGAAGAGTTAGCGGCAAAACTGGCTCAAGTGAATGATGAGCTACGTTTTGTATTGTTAACATCTAAAGCGATTGTTGCCCCATTAAGTGATGCGCCAGCTGATGCAATTGAAACAGAGCTTGCTGCATTAAAGCTTGTTGTTGCAGCAAGTGAAGCCCAGAAGTGTGAGCGTTGCTGGCACTACAGCGAAGATGTTGGCACTGTCGAGTCTCATGCGACATTATGTGGCCGCTGCGTAACTAACATCGAAGGCGATGGCGAACATCGCGACTTTGCATAAAGGACTTGCTTGATGCCACTAACATGGAAAGAAAGCGGCATTCGTTGGTATTGGGTAGCTGTATTGGTATTTATTGCCGATCAGCTATCTAAGCAATGGGTGTTAGCCAATTTTGAGCTGTATGAATCAATACAGCTGTTACCTATTTTTAATTTCACCTATGTGCGTAATTACGGCGCCGCGTTTAGCTTTTTAAGTGAAGCCGGTGGCTGGCAGAGGTGGTTTTTTACCATCATAGCCGTTGGTTTTAGCACACTGCTGACGATATGGCTGCGTAAACAGTCAGCGTCGCTGTGGCGCACCAACCTTGCGTATACGCTCATTATTGGTGGCGCCATTGGTAATTTAGTTGATCGTTTAATGCATGGTTACGTAGTGGACTTTATCGATTTCTATTGGAAAACCAGCCACTATCCAGCATTTAATATTGCTGATTCAGCTATTTTTATCGGTGCAGCATTGATTATTTGGGAAGCGTTTAAACCCGAAACCCAAGCGGCAGAAAGTTAGGGAGTCTATTTTGTCTGAGCAACAACTTGCACGTTCCATAGTGTGTCATATGAATATCATTTTAGAAGATGGCTCAACGGCAGAAAGCACCAAAGCATCAGGAAAACCAGCGCGTTTTAATGTTGGTGATGAGAGCTTAAGCCCTGCATTTGAATTAGAAATTTCAAGCCTGAATAAAGGTGATAAGCACAGCTTTACCTTAGATGCGATTGATACTTTTGGTGAGTCTAATCCGGATGCTGTGCATCATATGGACAGAAGTAAATTCCCTGCTGATATGGCATTAGAACCTGGTGTCATTGTTAGTTTCGGTGGTCCAGGCGGCAGTGAAATCCCAGGTATGGTTCGTGAAGTTGCTGGTGATTCAGTTACTATAGACTTGAATCATCCTCTAGCTGGTCAGAAATTAACTTTCGAACTTGAAGTGGTAGAGGTACTTTAAAATGCTTAAAGTTGATCCTACATCGCCAGAACTGAACATCTTACTGGCAAATCCGCGCGGTTTTTGTGCTGGTGTTGATCGGGCGATTAGCATTGTCGAACGTGCTTTAGAGTTATTTGAACCACCGATTTATGTCCGCCATGAAGTCGTACATAACCGTTACGTGGTACAAAACCTAAAAGACCGCGGCGCTATATTTGTTGATGAGTTAGAGCAAGTGCCTGATAACAGTATTGTGATTTTTAGTGCTCATGGTGTTTCTCAGGCTGTTCGCAAAGAAGCAAAAGTGCGTGGTTTAAAAGTATTTGATGCCACGTGTCCTTTGGTCACTAAAGTGCATCTTCAAGTTACTCGTGCAAGCCGTAAAGGCGTGGAGTGTATTCTGATTGGCCATGAAGGCCATCCAGAGGTTGAAGGCACTATGGGTCAATACGATAACACTGAAGGTGGGGTTTATTTGATTGAATCCCCGGAAGATGTAGCGTCTTTAAAGGTTAATAACCCAGATAACCTATGTTTCGTCACGCAGACCACATTATCAGTTGATGACACGCTAGATATTATTGCGGCCTTGCAACAACGTTTTCCTTCCATTGAAGGGCCGCGTAAAGATGATATTTGTTATGCCACTCAAAATCGTCAAGATGCAGTGCGCAATATGTCATCAGATGCAGACTTAATGATTGTTGTAGGCTCAAAAAATAGCTCTAACTCCAATCGACTGCGTGAACTCGCTGAGAAAACTGGTACAGAAGCCTATTTAGTTGATACCGCTGCCGATGTTGATGAAGCTTGGTTTAAAGATGTAAAAAAAGTAGCAGTGACTGCTGGCGCTTCAGCGCCTGAAGTGCTGGTTCAACAAGTTGTTGACGCGATAGCTAAATTTGAGCCATCGGTAATCACTGAGGTTGAAGGTCGTAAAGAAGATACTGTCTTCGCTGTACCCGCTGAATTGCGCTAGCACTAAATAAACACGCAAACTAACTAAAAGCTAAAAAACCGTAAATCTGTAAAGGTTTACGGTTTTTTTATATCTGCAACTAATAGACTATACTCTTGAAACAGTCTAAGTTAACGATTTACTTATATTTGGCAAACAACTAGACACCTTTCGGTTACATCTTGCTCAAGTGTAGGTAAACAGATATTATTAACCGCTAAGTGATGGATTTATAAAAAGATAGTGATTTAACATTCGTCAATGTATTGGCAAATAATGGAGATTTGACACTCATGCCTGTTAAAAGGAATGGATTTTCTTTAATAGAAGTTATGGTTTCTCTGGTGATTCTGACTGTAGGGTTAATTGGGATTTTTAATCTTCATATTGTTTCTAAACGAGGTAGTTTTGAATCATTTCAGCAAACCCAAGCTTCTTACTACGCCAACGATATTATAAACCGCATGCGATTAAATCCATCGGTGTTAGATTCATATGGCTCAGCCACAGGTATTACCTACACCGGCGCTTCTTTAACTGCGCCCTACAAAGCATGCTCGGGTGCAGCAATTTGCACACCCGCTGAGTTACAGCTTTGGGATGTATATGAATGGCAATCTGCTTTTATTGGTGAAGCTGAAAGTGATGGTGGTAATAATGTTGGTGGTTTACCAACTCCCAATGGCTGCATTTATGTCGAGCCAAATAAAGTTGTAGTGGTGATGAGTTGGACTGGTATTAGAAAATCTTCGAATACAGAAAAAGGGTATTCAAATTATGTTATCAACTGTGGCACCAAAAATAATAAAAAACGAATTTTCGAAATCGAAACAGCAATTCTTTAGGTTTTTTTAATGAACACTTTATATAAACAACAAGGTATGTCACTGGTAGAACTAATGATCGCAATGCTCATTAGTTTGTTTATTTCTGCTGGTTTATTCTCAATGTTCAGTATGTCTTCAAGTAATGTCACTACAACTAGTCAATTCACTCAATTACAAGAAAATGGGCGTATTGCACTTGCGATAATGGAGCGTGACATCAGTCAATTAGGTTTTTTTGGTGATATTACAGGAACAGATTTATTACTAGGCACCAATACATCCGTTTCTGCAACTGCGGCAACCAGTGATTGTGTTGGTGATGGGTTCAATAATGCAACTTTTCCAACAAATGTACCTGCACATTTTAGACGTTTATGGGGATATGAACAGGGAAGCAGTTTGATTACATTAAACTGTGATTCTGCAATTTCTCCGAATAGTGGCACTGATGTTATTCAAATTAAAAGGCTTGTAGGGCCAGAAGCTACAGTTCAAGATTCAAATCGCTATTATGCCTCTGTAACTTCTAATGAACTCGAATTTTTTAATGGCAGTAGTGCGGCTCCAACGACGTTGAATAGTCGAGTATGGGAGTACCAGCATCATGTTTATTTTATTAAAGATGATAGTGGTATTCCTATTCTGAGTAGAAAAACATTGAATATTTCTAATGGAATGAAAAATGAAGATCAACTTGTTGAAGGTATTGAAAATATGAGGTTTTTATACGGGTTCGATGATGATGGTGACTCTACCCCAGACTCTTTTATGCCTGCTGATCAAGTTTCTACCATGATGTGGGACAATCAAGGATTTCAACGTTTAGTGGCTATTAAAATCTATGTACTTGTACGCTCTATTCAAGAAGATGACAGTTATGAAAATGAAATCGTTTATCAACTTGGTGATAAAACGATTGCTGCAACAAACGATAAATATAGAAGAAAAGTGATGTCAACGACAGTAGTACTTGATAATCCAGTACTGATTAGAAATTAAAAATTAGGTATTTCAATGATTAATCCAATTAAGAAACAACAAGGAATGGTGTTATTTTTTTCCTTGGTTGTTCTCATTGTCATGACGATTATTGGTGTCGCGCTTGCTGTTAATTCAAGCCAATCTTTAAGAATGGCCGGTGCTGGTGGGGATAGAATATCCGCACTTTCAAAAGCTCAAGGCGGACTTAATTTAGTTGTTAATGATAATGTTACCCATAGTTTTAGTACAAGAACAGCAGATGGAGTTGCCGCAGAAATGGATGGAACACAAAATATTAAATTGATGCCTGCAGATAACCCAGGGATTGATGTGAATTGCCAGCGAACGGAAAAAGCCAACGCTGCAAATTTGATTAGCTGCAGACGTTTAGAAGTTTCGAGTTCTGCTACATTTGGTAGAGCCGGTGTCGGTCAACTAACCGTTACAACTGGCATTGAGCAAGAAGTGCTCTCCGGGAGTTAAACATGATTACTAAAATAACGACAATTGCATTAGGTTTTATTGGATTAGGTTTAATTGCTAATAGTTTCGCCGATGACACAGAATTATATGTACTAGAGTCTTCAGCTCGAAGTAATGATAATCCTCAAGTCTTATTGATTATGGACACTTCTGGCAGTATGGGGGATAACTCATTTACTGCTCCAAGATTTCATGAGCAATCAACGATAAGCAATAGTACAAAACTATACTTTTCTAATGATGGTGCAGTTGTACCTGAGGCAAGCAGTAACCAGTATTTTTTAAGTGGTCTGAATGGTTGTGCAAGTTCTAAAGCATTTTTAAATGAGTATGGCTTGTATACTGGTTATTTCAGGGAGTATCAAGAATCTACTTGGTCTAAATTTCCTCTGACTGACGGAAGCAGTATTGCAACTGTTGACTGTTATGAAGATATATATGAACAAGATACATCAAATGCCGGTGGAGTATCAGGTTATCCGGTTGATGGTTTAGCTTCACCTTATGATTCTGATATTGAAAAAGCTAAGTTAACAGAGTTTGGGTTAGGAGATCCAATCCATATTTATACTCAGGAATATGTGACTTGGTTTCATAATGCGAGCAAACCAAATGGTAAATCAAATGGTGATTCTTATACTCGTATGGACGTTGCCAAAAGAATTTTGGAGGAGTTGATTGTTTCAACTCCCGGGATTGACTTTGGACTTGCCATATTTAATAAGAACAACAGTACATCTAGAGATGGTGGCCGAATAATATCAGGAATGAAAGAGGCGTCGGTTAACAATAAAAATAGCATTATTACTTCTATAGATGATTCAGACTCCATTAACGGTAACTACACTCCGCTATGTGAAACATTATTTGAAGCATACAGTTACCTTTATGGTAAACCGGTTAAGTTTGGTCACAAAACTAATGGCTCTACTTCTAACCCTAGCTATGATGAGAACATTGAGTCTGACGGTAACTATATTTCACCTTTTGAAGGTAAGGATTGCCAATCAAGCGCATCAATCATCTATGTGACTGATGGCATTCCAAACAATGATGTTAGTGCAGATACTGCTATCGGCCTATTGCCTGGAATAGATTTAACGTTAGGCGTCGATGTTGTGTGGAGTGGGAATACAACAACAAACTTATTGGCTCCTTTAGCAAATTGGATGTACAAAAATGATGTAAACCCTAACGCGCCATTAGATCAAACTGTTTCAACATATACAATCGGCTTTAGTTCTGGTGCGGATGATGCTGAAACACTACTGAAGAAAACGGCTGAAAATGCCGGTGGTGTGTATTATAAAGCTAATTCAGCAGAAGCGTTAAAGGCATCACTTTTACAGGCAGTTACAGCCATTCAAGGAACAGATTCTAGTTTTACCTCTCCTTCTGTTGTTTTAGATAAAACACAAACCGGTGATGCTGCTTACTTCGCGATGTTTTTACCTGATAAAGGACCTCGTTGGTCTGGTAATTTGAAAAAGTTTAAAGTAACTGCAGATGGGAATGTTGTAGATAAAGATGGTAATGATGCCTTTGATAGCAATGGTGCAATAGCTGAAGAGGCATGTTCATTTTGGACATCTACTGCCGAATGTAATTCTACGAGTTATAAGGGCTATCATGTTTCAGATGGTGGCGTTGCCGCAGTTATGAGAAGTGCTTACAGTTCATCTATTAGTTCACGTAACGTTTTACTTAATAATGGTTCAAGCGGAGACTTGATTAGTTTTACCCCTTCAAATGCCAAACTTAACGGTTTTTTGTCTACAGATGCCAAATTAGCTTCATATATGGGAGTAGATGAAAGTGATATCAGTGATAGCTTTGACTGGGCTAAAGGAATCAATGTAGATAATGAAGACAATGATGATGATAGTTCGACTGCACCGTTATATTTACGTCAAGATATAATGGGGGACCCACTGCACTCAAGACCATTGGTTATCAATTATGGCAATGAGTCCTCCCCTGATAATCGAATCATCATGGGTACCAATCATGGCTTTCTGCACATGTTTAAAGATGAAGTATCTGGTGACACAAGTAGTGTTTCAGAGTCTTGGGCATTTATGCCGGTTGAATTATTAAAAAACATTAAAGGATTAAGGGACAACCCTCAAACTGGTGTTCACTCTATTTATGGTATGGATGGCTCACCTGTTGCGTATATTGAAAGAGATTCAAGCGATAAAGTATCAAAAGCTTGGTTATATGTGGGTATGAGGCGTGGTGGCTCATCTTATTATGCTCTGGATATTACAGATCCTGATGCGCCTTCTCTGAAATGGATTTCGCAGACTAGTGATTTTTCAGTACAAGGGGAGTCATGGTCTGAGCCTGTGATCACAAAAGTACCTGATTGGCCAGCAGGGGCAACTACATCTGCAGATGCTAATCCAGTATTAATTATTGGTGCAGGCTATAACCCAACAACAAAAGATGGTTCTAGTGTCGGTAGTTCTGATACAACTGGGGTAGGTGTCTATATAATTGATGCTGATAAAGGCACTAAAGTTCATAGCTTTGGTTTAGCAGGTAGTGATACATCGATGCCTGGGCTTTCTGACAGCATACCTAATAAAGTCGCTATTTTAGATTCGAATAATGATCAACTCACAGACCGCATTTATGCAACTGATACAGGTGCCAATGTTTGGCGGTTGGATTTACCTGGTCTATCGACAGACTCCTCAAACCCTTGGAGTGCTTTCAAATTTGCAAGCCTAGGTGGCGGAACAACTACAACAGATATTCGCTTCTTCTCTGAACCTGTCGTTGCACAAACTACATTCAGTAATGTTGCTGAACACACCCATACAGAAGGTGGTACAACAACAACGACAATGACATATCAGAGCATACCTTACGATGCAGTAGTAATTGGAAGCGGCCATAGACCGCATCCACTAGATAAACAAAGAGCTGATAAGTTTTTTACTCTTCAAGATAGAAATATCGTCACTAAATCATATAGTTCAGCTGCGGGTAATACGACACCCGATGCCCTTGATATAACTGATTTGTATAATGTCACATCTGAATCACCTGCATCAGATACTGAGTTAATTACTTTTGGTTCTAAACGTGGTTGGTATTACAATTTTAGTGATGAAGGGGAGAAGTCTCTGTCAGCAGCGACCATAGTTTCAGGGAGAGTATTTTTTACTTCTTATGTGCCTGAAACTGGTGCTAGTGAGAATGCTTGTTTAGTGCCTGGGCAGGGGAGGCTTTACGGATTTGACCTCCACAAAGGTGCGAGAACTTACAGCCATTCTGAAGACTACTTTGTAATGGGTGAGCAGGTTCCAGATACACCGACGCTTGTTGTTCCACACAATGGTGACTCAGATAGTTACATGTACTTAATAGGCATTGGTGATGCAGCAAATGATATGATTAAAAATGATGTTCTTGGTGATGACGGCTGCGCTGAAGGTGATGATAAGTGTATCGGTGGTGGCTTAGGTGTTAACAGAATATACTATCATCAACATGAAAACTAAAACGAGATATAAATGAATAGTATCAATAGAAATAATGGATTTACGCTAATCGAATTGATGATAACCATCACAGTGGTTGGAATACTAGCTGCTATTGCCTATCCAAGTTATACACAATTTGCTGCAAAAGGCGCTCGCGCCGATGCACTTTCCGGTTTAATGAATTTGGCGAATAGACAAGAGCAATTTTATTTAGATCACAAGACATTTACTAAGAACATGAAACAACTAGGAATGGATGATGATCCATATATTGTCGATAATGGTTTTTATGAGGTTGATGCTTTTTCAATTGGTGACGGTAGCAAATATACATTAAAGGCGACAGCGATAGGCACTCAAGCTACACGTGATACTGCTTGCCCTGTTATCCAAATAACTTCAGACGGTGTTAAGACTCCTACGGAGTGCTGGGGGAATTAAGTAAATTCTTCATTAGATAAAAAAGAGTTTATGGTTAACCATAAACCCTTTTTTATTATGTTTTTTTGTGTAGCTTATGGCCTTTGATAACGATAAGTAATGTACTGTTGATTATCTCAGAAGAGTTTAAGTACAGTTTACATTGTCAGAAATAATCTGAACTCTGCCAGAGGCGCTTAAAGAGACTTGTTTTGAGTAGGCACTGTCGGTTGTTCCAGGACAATAGGTAATTGTTTGAGCGTTAGAGCCGCTAACTAAGCCATCGGAATTAAAAGTTATGATTGCTGATGATGATGTTTTTATAAAGTCATCGCTATTAAAGCCATCTATATAGCGCAATACATCAGTGTTATTATCTTTAACACCATTTTGATCGTCATCAATAAAGATGGCAATACCACCAAGCCAATCAGTTGTGCAACCACTGCCATCTCCCGGGCAAACAGTCACTCTTCTGCCAAAGCTTACCGCTTGATTTCTTGCGAAAACTAAGGCTGACTCGATAGAGCTTGTGGCTGAGCTGCTTCTACTACTTTCATAAAGACTTGATAATCTAGGTACAGCAACACCTACTAAAACTCCTGCAACTACGAGTGCGACCATTAGTTCAACTAAAGTGAACCCGTTATTAAATCCGTTTTTCATTTGATTCATGCATATTTTCCTCTGCAATACTTAATTAAGTATAAGGCAATATGACTTTGAAATCAGTGTTTTTGTAAGCCTAAAGTTCACTTGAAACACATACGAATCTACTAGTTTTGTTTACATTCTATTTTATTTTTGCGTGAAAACCTTATTCGACCGGATTGATTTACAATGACAGCTTTTGAAAAAGGGCTATTATAAATTTCTGGGCAATATCTAAAGGTTCCATTGGTACCAGATGCAAGCCCATCCGGTTGAAATCTTATGGCTTTTCGATTGTAGTAAACGATATCGTTTGGATTAAAGGCTGGTGCAATATGTAAAATGTGGTCGCCAGTATTGATGATATTTGACTCTCCTCCATCAATGAATATAGTGAAACCTTGTTGCCAGTTGTTAGTACATTGGTTATTTTCGATAGGACAAACAGTTACCCGAGCATTTAGGCTAATGGCATGATTACGGGCCAACTGGATAAGTTGTTGTATAGATCTGATATTGCTTTTACTGCGAGCATGGTTAATCAGATTATTAAGTGATGGAGCTGCCATGGTCGAAATAATTGAAGCAATGGAAACAGCGACCATAACTTCAATTAGGTTAAATCCCTTTAACTGGGTATTCATAAAAATCATCCTTGATTTTTAAGGTTCATTATCTGAGTAGTCGAAAAAGTATAGAAGCTTTTGCTGACTCTGCTAGTTTTAAACTGATTAATACCTACTTTATAAAATAATGAGCAAATTATTCTGGCTTAAAGTAAGATAGTTCAAGTATCCAAACTATTAATAAATAGATTTAAATTTGAGAATGAAAATTTAAATCTATATTTTCCCAAGTGATTAGGAGTGTGTTGATGAAAAAAGTAGAAGCCATTATTAAACCATTTAAACTTGATGATGTGCGAGAGTCACTTGCGGAAATAGGTATAACAGGCATGACGGTTTCTGAAGTGAAAGGCTTCGGGCGTCAAAAAGGTCACACAGAGTTATATCGTGGTGCTGAATATATGGTCGATTTTTTACCGAAAGTAAAAATCGAGCTTGTTATTCAAGATGAGCAATTAGACCAAGCCATTGAGGTTATTGTTGATACTGCTCGTACGGGTAAAATCGGCGATGGAAAAATATTTGTAACCGATATTGAACGTGTTATTCGTATCCGTACTGGCGAAGAAAACGAAGATGCTGTTTAATTTACAATAGATTAAATTAAAAAAGCCTCAATAAATAATTTATTGAGGCTTTTTTATTGGGGATAAATTATAAGCTCACTATTGCCATCATGGTTTGCTTGATGAGTCCCGAATAACCGGCTCAGGCGTAAATACCATCGATTTTTTCTCAGTCGTTTCTTTGCTATTGGCGATTAACAGTTCAGTGGCGACTTTGGCAATTTTCACGTTTGGTTGATGCACTGTGGTTAATTTGGGCCACGTCTGTCGGGAGAAGGGGCTATCCTCAAATCCTACAATGGATAAATCTTTTGGTATATCAAGCCCAGCTAAACGCGCAGCAAATAAAGCCCCTGCAGCTATTTCATCGTTACAGGCGACGATTGCCGTAGGCCGTTTGGTTAAGTTAATCAATTTATTGGCACCTTCTACCCCAGATTCGAAAGAGTATTTACCATCTAAAACCCAGGTGTTATTCACGTTAAGATTATTGTGCTCAAGGGCATCTTTAAAACCAGCTAAACGTTCTTTGGTTGATTCATGCTGCTGATCGCCACTTAAAAATCCAATATCACTATGACCCATATCAATTAAGTGTTGGGTGATTTCTAAAGCGCCATGTTTATCATTGACAAGTACAGTAAGCCCATTTTCTGCATCAGTGCTTTCGCCTGCAATAATTCTTACATAATTAGCATCTATTTCATCAAGTGCTGCAAGTATCTTCGGGTCTTCTGACATTGGCGGGGTGAGCACTAAACCCGATAGCCGAGAGTGTTTGACCATTTTGGTTAGTTCATCACAAATTGTGTCAGAGGTAGCATTACAAGGGTGGATCAACAACTCGTAGCCTTTATCTTGGCAGGCAGAAAGAATACCGTTCTGCATATCAATAATATAATAAGCATTGGGGTTATCATAAATAAAACCAATAACATAGGATTTTGTGCTTGCTAGATTTCTTGCTGCTAAGTTAGGTTGATAATTTAGCTCATTAATTGCTGCATTGACCTTGTCGACCGTGGTTTGTCTGACTGACGATTCGTTATTGGTGACCCGTGAAACGGTTTTAATTGATACGCCAGCATGTTTGGCAACATCATTTATGGTTACTTTCATTATTTGTTAACTCTTAAACTCAGGCGATGAACTTAGCATTGTATTTATATTGATAACAATCATCCCCAAATGAAGGTTATCAATATTGTAGGTAAAAACAAAAGCTAAGCCGATTTAACTCTAATAGTGCTGATTTTTATCCTAATAGGCAATCTCGAATTACTTTTCTGGTTGGATGAGTTCACTTTAAAGTCTATTTGTTCTTAATTTGATACAAACATCGTCAACATTTAAGTGTCTGATTTTTAGTCATTAATTGTGTTTGCATCTGTTTTATATAAGCTGGCTTTGCACATTTTGTCTGCAATAAAGTTATTTTGTTGTGGCAAGACTGTTAAATATTGTGTAATGTTTGCTCTAGACATGACAGCGTTGTCATTCCGATTGGAATGGTTATGTATCCAAAAACGATAATAAAGTTATGGAAGGGAAATGAAGATGCGACCTATTAATTTTAAGAAAAATGTTTTAGCAACTAACATTGCTATCCTACTTGGCAGTATGGTTTCAGTTGCTGCGTTTGCAGCAGATGCTGAAACTACAGAAGAAAATATCGAAAAAATTGAAGTAAAAGGCATGCGTGCCTCGATGAAGGCTTCAGTTAATGATAAACGTTTTTCTAACTCTGTTGTTGATGCGGTAACGGCTGAAGATATCGGTAAATTTCCTGATGGTGACGTGGGTGAGTCATTAGGGCGTATACCAGGTGTGGCTGTGAGCCGTCAATTTGGTCAAGGCCAAGGTGTTTCGATTCGTGGTGCTTCTAGCAGCTTGACTCGTACATTATTAAACGGCCATTCAGTTGCATCTACCGGTTGGTACGATCAACAGTCAATTGACAGAAGCTTTAACTACAGTTTACTACCATCAGAAATGGTCGGTGGAATTGAAGTATATAAATCGTCTCAGGCTGATTTACCTGAAGGTGGTGTTGGCGGTACCGTTATCGTTAAAACCCGCAAGCCATTAGATTTAGATGCCAATACTGTATTCCTTAGTGCTAAAGGCGACTACGGTACAATTTCTGAAGAAACAGATCCTGAATTATCAGGCCTATACAGCTGGAAAAATGAAGATGAGAACTTTGGTTTCTTAATTTCTGCAGCTGGCTCAGAAACAACTTATCAACGCAATGGTATTGAGTCATTAATTGGTTGGGGTGATATTGTTCCGACGACTTTTGAACAAGAGCGTGAACGTACTGCTATTAACGGTTCATTCCAATACAGTCCAACAGATAATTTAAATTTCGGTTTAGACATTATGAGTCTGGACATGAAAGCGAACAACGCAAATACCTCATTATTCGTGATGTTCCCAGATGATAAAGACGAAGCGTGTGAACAGCGTAACTCTTTAGGCACTTGTACTTTCTATCGCCGTGATGGTAATGGTGAAAACCCAGGTTGGGCACAAACTTGGGCGCGCCAAGCTAGCATGGACTCAAATACTTACGATTTCAATTTCGATTACGAAAATGACATGTTTAAAGTAGAAGGTCGTGTGGGTAACACCAAGTCTGAAGGTGGTACTGATTTAACTTCTAACTATGGTTTCTGGTTAGGTACCGCTGCTGATTATGCTGGTACTTATGATGCGACTGGTGAGATCATCAAAATAGATGTTGCTAATAAAAACTTCACCGCAGATGACTTTGGTGGTCAATTGTCCCCTGCAGGTTGGGCACTTAAAAAGCAGCCAAACTCAGATGAAGAAACTTACGCACAATTAGACTTTACTATTCCGACTGATTTAGGTGCGATTACCTCATTCAAAACAGGTGTTCGTTATGCAGATCATGATGTTAGCATGTTAACTTTACCTGCAATCGTTAATGCTGATATAGCAGCAAAAGATGCATCAGCATATTACAGTGGTCAAATTTCATCGGGTGCAGGTTATACCTTACCTAAGCCAGATATGGATGCCATGTTACGTGATGCTAAGGCTGCAATTAATGGTTTCTCGACAGAAGGGACCGTATATAAGGCTGGCTACGGCACCATTAACGAAGAAAACCTATCGTTATATTTAATGGCTAATTTTGAGTCAGACGGTATGCGCGGTAACTTCGGCTTACGTTATATATCAACAGATGCATCATCTGATTATTTCGCGCTGCAAGCTGATGGTACTTATGCCGATAACTTAAGCACTAAAGATGCAAGTTATAATGACGTATTGCCAAGTATCAACGTTGCATTTGATGTGGCGCCAGATGTCATTATCCGTACTTCAGCATCACAAGTGATTTCACGTCCTAATTATGCTGATATGTTTGCAGCTTCGGCACTGCAAGGTTACAACGATGACGTTGCAGGTAACCAAGTGGTTAGTACCGGTAATATCGCCCTTGAGCCATTTAAAGCGACTCAAGCTGATTTAGGTGTGGAATGGTATTTCAGTCCTGACGGGTTAATGAGTGCTTCTTACTTTATCAAAGATATCAGCTCTTTTATCACCTCAGAGCAGAAGCTAGATCAAAGCATTGGTATTGTTGATCCTAATTCAGGTGAAGATAACTGGACTGTTTCAACGAAGAAAAATGGTACTGGCGGTCAAATCCAAGGTATAGAGCTGCAAATCCAAGATGGTTTTGACAACGGCTTTGGTTACTCTGCTAACTATACCTTTGCTGATTCTGATGCTGCAGCTGAGAACTACCCTGATCAAGTTAGCGTATTTTCTGACTCTTCTAAGCACACTGTTAACTTAGTTGGTTACTACGAGATGGATGACTTCTCAGCACGTGTTGCTTATAACTGGCGTAGTGAATACATGATGCGTGAGTTACCAGGTTTCTACGGTAACCGTGAACATCAAGACTTCGGTACACTTGATTTAAGTGCTAACTACAATATCACTGATTACTTAGGTATCACATTTGAAGTAGTTAACTTACTTGAAGAAGACAGTGTTCAATTAGGTGTTGCACCTGATGATGCTGACGTTAAGCCTGAGCTAAAAGGTGGTTACCCAGCATGGAGCTTTGAAGGTGAAGCTCGTTATAAGTTAGGTTTAAACTTACGTTTTTAATCTGATTTAGAAGCATAAAAAGCCTAGCACTTGCTAGGCTTTTTGATTTTAACTTTCCACTGGTAAATACGGTTAAAATCCAATTAGCGACTTATCTACAGTTAACAGTTAAGAGGCGTAATATGAAAGTGCAGAAGATTGTTATTATCGGTGGTGGCACAGCAGGTTGGCTTGCTGCAAATCATATTGGTAAAGCGGTGCAATCATTGGCTGATGTGTCCGTTACGTTAATCGAGTCTCCTGATATTCCGCCCATTGGTGTTGGTGAAGGCACTGTACCTGCGATTAGGCAGTCATTACAAAGCTTTGGAATAAGCGAAACCGAGTTTATTCAGCAGTGTGATGTGAGCTTCAAGCAGTCTATCCAATTTCGAAACTGGCTCGATAAAACCAAACATGGCGCAGATAATCGCTACCATCACTTATTTGATGTACCAAGCCCATTAGGCGATGACTTAAGCGCCTTTTGGAACCAAACCGCCACTGAGGATATGGCTTATAGTGCAATGGTTTCACCTCAGCATTATATTTGTGAGGCATTAAAGGCACCTAAATCCATCACCACCCCCGAATACGCTGGCTCGGTGAGTTATGCTTATCATTTAAATGCGGCAAAATTTGCCAAATTATTAGCCACTAACGCCACAAGTAAATATGCCGTTGAGCATATCAAAGCCAATGTGTTAGATGCGGCAATAGATGATGTAGGCAATATCAGCCGCTTAAAAACTGATAAGCTCGGCGAGTTAGCTTTTGATTTTTATATCGACTGCAGTGGCTTTGAGTCCATTTTGTTAGCCAAAAAGCTTAACGTCGGCTTTGTGGATAAATCCCATCAGTTATTGGTGAATAAAGCCATTGTTGCCCAAGTGCCGACAGACATTACCGCAGCGATTGCCCCTTTTACTATTGCCACAGCGCATCAAGCAGGCTGGATTTGGGATATCGCTTTGCCAGAGCGCCGCGGTACTGGTTTTGTGTATTCCGATAACCACATGACAAGCGCACAAGCTGAGCAGAAATTTAACCGTTATTTGGGCGGAAAACTAAACCAGTTACAACACCGTGAAATCCCCATGAAAGTTGGATACCGTGAACAGTTTTGGGCAAAAAACTGTGTTGCATTAGGCCTAGCACAGGGCTTTTTAGAGCCAATCGAGGCAACCTCAATATTATTAACCGATTTTGGGGCAGGTTACTTAGCCAAGCGACTACCACAGACACTGGCGCAAATGCCTGCATTGTCTGAGCGCTTTAATCACACCTTAGGTTACGCGTGGGAGCGGGTGGTAGAGTTTGCCAAGTTGCATTACTGCATCTCAGATAGGACTGACAGTGATTTTTGGTTAGATAACCAAAAGCCTGAAACGATACCTGAATCATTGCAACAAAAATTACAATTATGGCAGAGCTTTAGTCCGATAACTGATGATCTATTCTCACGCTACGAAGTGTTTAATATTGATAATTATCTGTATGTTTTATACGGGATGCATTACCAAACTAATAACCCGTCGCTCGACACTGTGTATCTTAAAAATGCCCAGCAGCAGGCCAATAAAATACAGCAAATAGGCCACAAGCTGGCGCTAGACTTACCAGAGCATCGAGCGCTGCTTGATAAAATTAACCGTTACGGTTTACAAAAGGTTTAGCCACTGGCTTTAATGAGCTTAAAACCCCAGTTGAATAAAATTTATACTTTTAGATGAAAGTTGGCACGATTTAGGTGAAATATCAGCGAATAGCTAGTGGTACTTTATTGCTTGATACGGTAACGTAAGCTGCAGATTAAATGATAGTGGGCTTTCATAATAAGTCATCAGCTAAAGATTTTGGGATTTTTTATTTTAATCTACTAGCAAAAGTTTAAAACAAAAGGGATTTGAATCCCTATTTTTATGTATATCATTATTGATTAGAAGCGCCTGAAGGAGCCAAGATGTCTAACCAAATTACGTTACTTGAACACGCAAAGCACGGTGATTTAAAAATTACCGCAACTAATTTTGCACACGTTGCAGATCAACATATTGTTCCAGTAACTTTGCATGAGATTGCTCGTGCAGCTACAGAATACCCAATTGTATTCGTTAAAAACACTGATAGCGGTGAATTCCAAGCTGTTGCTATGTTAGGTCTTAAGCCTGGTCAAAACCTGAGTATTAAAGACGGCAAGTGGCAAGGACTATATATCCCTGCTGTTGTCCGTGACTATCCACTTGGATTAGTACTTAACCCAGAAGTAAAAGACAAAGTATGGATTGGTATTCGCGAATCTGCTGCTGAAGTCAGCAAGACTGAAGGCCAAGCATTATTTGAAGGTGAGCAAGAGTCTGCTTACTTAGAAAACCGCAAAAAAGCCTTAATCGCGCATTTTGAGCAAGATCAAGCAAGCCGCAACATTCTTGGTTTCTTGGCTGAAAAAGAGTTACTAACAACCCAAACATTAACGGTTGATGTAGCGGGTGAGAAGCGCAACATCAATGGCTTATACTTAATTGATGAAGCTAAATTAAATGAATTGTCAGATGAAGATTACTTAGAACTTAGAAAGCGCGGCTTACTAGGTCCTATCTATGGTCATTTAGCATCGTTAAACCAAGTTAACCGTCTAGCACGCACTGAGATCATGGCTAAAGCTTAATCTTATTGTATCGCGCGTATTAAGGCATTATTTCATATATTGAAATAATGCCTTTTTTATTAGTAGCATATTTAGCATAAGATTCTTTTGCTTAAAGCTTTTTACTTCATTCAATCCTTTCTTTACCACTAGATGCCAATATTCTTGGTTATTACTAAGCCAATTAAGCTTAATTTAAGCAATTAAGCCACTGTTATTATTTGTTTTTAATGCCTATTGTTGCAAACCTGTGTCAAAACATAAAAAAAATGTAGAAATCTCGTTCTATATTCGGTAGATTATTGAATGACAGCGTTGTCATTGCTTGTGTGTGAATCGTTGTTTTAAGGTCGACATGGATAATTTATAGGTCCCTATTATCCATGCCTTAATGCTATTTCGGTCGGGCGAAATAGCATTAATTTATACTTTTAGTCTCTCCCCAGAAACGAGTATAAGCTGGGTACAATTTTTGTTCCCAGCTATTTTTTTGCCGGTTTCTTAGTAAGGATAAAACCTAGCAGTTAACGAGATATAGATATTGAACAGGCTAAATACACTAATAAATTTAATCAATTAAATACTGTTGCCGCTAAAAATTAGCTGCGGTAATTTCGCTAAAATAGGCTAACGTCAGTAGTCAGTCAACGCGCGGCATCTCATCAGATGATCATTTAGGGATAAATTGAGGAATATATGAAAAAGACCATCCTTGCATCAGCATTATTACTATCAATAGGCGTAGTGGGTTGCCAGTATTCTTCAGCTCCTTCTACGTCTGATGATGCTCAATCAGCTAATGGTTCAGATCTGCAACATAAGGCTAATCAAGCCGCTGATAGCGCTTGGACTCAAGCAAGCCTAAAACAATTTGCCGCAGATCTAAAAGTCACTTATCGCATGGTGACCAATGTCCCTGAAGAAAGTTGCTCAGCAACACAGCCTGATGAGCAATGTTTTATCGCTGAAATTGATTTAACCAGTTCAGTTAATATTCCCCATGCCGACTGGGCAATTTATTTCAGTCAAATGCGCCCAGTACAAGCGGTGTTAAATCCGCAGTTTAGCATCACTCGAGTACAAGGTGATTTACATAAAATTGCCCCCACCGAACAATTCACTGGCTTTAGCGCTGGCGTAACCCAACGCATTGGTTTTAGAGGCGAGTTATGGCAATTATCTGAAACTGACCCAATGCCAAACTATTACATTGTGGTGGATGGTTTAGAGCCTGTCGTGATAGCTAGCACTCAATTAAGTATTGACGCAGAAACCGGCATGGAAGTTAGACCCTATGTTGAAGCCTTTACGGATGAAAAAAGGCAATATCGCAGAACCGCAACCGATAACTTAGCGTGGAGCCGTGCTGAGGTGTTATTTGAAGCCAATAATGCCCTTGTAGTTAATCGCGAGGCTGCCATTAATCGCATTATTCCAACGCCGCTCAGTGCTAGCGTTACATCAAGTAATACACCGGTAGATTTGTCTCAAGGTATTGAGGTTAATTACCAGCAAGTTGACTCAGCAGCAGTTGCTGCAGCTTTGTCGAGATTAGCGAGACTTGGGGTTAAGCAATCAGATACAGGCTTGTCGTTAGCGTTTGTTAAAAACAGCAAGGTTACAGCAGACGAGCAAGGGATTGATGGCGCTTATCAGCTCAAGGTGGCCATTGACGGCATTACCATTACCGCCGCCACCGACAGTGGTTTTTCATATGGTCTTTCGTCACTTGCAGCGTTAATCGATACTCGAGAACTCAGTATAAATACTATGGTTGTTGATGATGCACCGCGTTATGATTTTCGTGGTATGCACATTGATGTCGCGCGTAACTTTCACAGTAAACAACTGATATTTGATTTAATCGATCAAATGGCAGCTTATAAGCTCAATAAATTACACCTACATATGGCCGATGATGAAGCATGGCGCTTAGAAATTGATGGCTTACCTGAGCTTACTGATATTGGTAGTAAGCGTTGCCATGATTTAACCGAAAGCACCTGCTTAATTCCCCAGCTGGGCAGTGGCCCTTTTGCTGATGCCAGTGTAAATGGTTTTTATAGCAAAGCCGATTATATAGACATTTTGCAGTATGCCAGCGCCCGCCAAGTAGAGGTTATCCCGTCAATGGATATGCCTGGTCACTCACGTGCTGCGATAAAATCTATGGATGCCCGCTACCGTAAGTTTATGGCAAGTGGCGAAAATAATGCTGCTAATGAGTACTTACTGACAGATGCTAACGACACCACAGTGTATTCATCGGTGCAGTATTATAACGATAACACCCTAAATGTGTGCTTGGAGTCGACCTATCACTTTGTCGATAAAGTCATTGATGAAATTGCTAAATTGCACCAACAAGCAGGCCATCCGCTAAAACGCTACCACATTGGCGCTGATGAAACGGCAGGGGCGTGGAAGCAATCACCACAATGCGTAGACTTTGTTGCTAACAATGACAAAGGGGTTAAATCGATCGATGATTTAGGTGCTTATTTTATTGAGCGCGTCGCCAATATGGTCAGCGCTAAAGGTATTGAACCTGCAGGTTGGAGCGATGGTATGAGCCATACTAATGCAGACAATATGCCGGCTAAATCACAAACCAACATTTGGGATGTGATTTCACACCATGGTTATCAAAGAGCCCACAGCCAAGCCAATTTAGGTTGGGATACTGTGCTTTCAAACCCTGAAGTGTTGTACTTTGATTTCCCCTATGAGGCTGATCCTAAAGAGCATGGTTACTACTGGGCGACCCGAGCGCTAAACAGCCAAAAATTGTTTAGTTTTATGCCAGATAACTTACCTGCGAATGCGGAACAATGGAATGATATCGAAAATAACCCCTTTACCGCCGACGATAGCGTTAAAAAAGATGAGCAAGGTAAGGTGACCTCAGCGCCATTACAACAAGGTAAAGGCTTTAGTGGTATTCAAGGTCAAATCTGGAGTGAAACTATTCGCAGTGATGAAGTCGCTGAATATATGATGTTTCCACGGCTGCTAATGCTAGCTGAAAAAGCTTGGCATAAAGCAAAGTGGGAAGTGCCATATCAGTATCAAGGCGCGGTTTATCATCAAAACTCAGGTTACTTTACTGCTGATATGCGTAAGCAGCAGCAACAGCAATGGAATGACATCGCTAATACCTTAGGCCATAAAGAGCTGGCTAAGTTAGATGTGGCTAACATTGAATATCGGGTACCAACCGTTGGGGCAAAAATTGAAGCTGGACTGCTTTATGCCAATATTGCCTTTCCAGGGCTTAAGATTGAGTATCGTCAACTCAGTGAAGAGAGTGACAATAACGCTGCTGAAACAGCATCATGGCTTGAATACCAAGCTCCGGTAAAGGTATCAGGTAATATTGAGATAAGAGCAATTTCCGCATCAGGAAAACGCAAAGGGCGCTCGTTGTTTTTATAGCTGGCTTTTATTGCTGTGCAGTTAACTAAATACAAAGGACGTTAATCGAATGGTTAACGTCCTTTTTTAAAAGAAAATCAGCAAAACATCCAAAACTTTCAATTTAATTACCTAGCTAAAATCAATATAAATCAGAGCTTTAATAGTTACTTCGCTGTTTGTTTTATAAACACCACAAAAAGTAAATGACAACGCTGTCATTTGTGGTGTAACATAAAGTTAACTTACAAAAGAGCCTATAAAAATCAGTTATAAAAGGCTTGGGTAATAGAGACAAGAGGGATGTCATGAGCGTTAATCAGCAAAATGAATCACAGCTTTATATCGGAATTGACGGTGGTGGCAGTAAGTGCCGCGCCAGCATATTTTGCCCACAAAAAGGTGTAATTGGCACTGGTGTAGCAGGTAGAGCTAATCCTCTTCACGGACTAGAACAAACTTTTAATTCAATTATCGAATCAACCAAGCTTGCCTTGGCAGATGCAAACATAGCACCAAGCTACGCTCAGCAGTTAATCGCCGGTGTCGGCCTCGCTGGCGTGAATGTGCCGCGTTTGTTTGACCAAGTGAACAACTGGCAGCACCCGTTTGCCAAAATGTACCTCACCACAGACTTACATACTGCCTGTATTGGCGCCCACAACGGCGATGATGGTGCCGTGATTATTACCGGTACTGGCTCTTGTGGCTTTGCCCATGTAGGCGAGCAAAGTTTATTAATTGGCGGCCATGGCTTTGCATTAGGTGACAAAGGCAGTGGCGCATGGTTAGGCCAAAAAGCCGCTGAGCATGTATTACTGAATTTAGACGGCTTTGCCGCCGACACCGCACTAACACAATTATTACTAGCACACTTTAATGTTGATGATGCCATGGGCATTGTCGAGCATCTTGCCGGACAGTCTTCAAGCACCTACGCCAAATTAGCCCGTATTGTGCTGTTATGCGCCGACAATGGTGATGAGGTTGCCATTGATATTGTGCAACAGGGAGCGGGTTATATTAGTGAAATGGCCAGAAAGTTATTTGCCATTCATCCTAGTCGTTTTTCGATGATTGGCGGCCTAGCAGAGCCATTATTACATTGGTTAGACATTGATGTGGCTAGCAAAGTGGCTGAAGCGCTATCACCACCAGAAATCGGCGCTATCTTGTTTGCGCAGCAACAGTTTGCCGCAGATAACGGCAAGAGTCTGTAACTCGCCAAATTATCTTGAACTCGCTTAAAATTTTCAGTGTCAACGATAAATTCATCGCCATGCACTGCTCAGTAACTTGATACCTCAATGGATCAACTTGAACATAAATTAAGGTTAACTCGATGACAAATACAATTATGGAACGTGAAGCGCGTTCAGCACCGCAGAAAATCGCTGAGCAACTGGCTGCTAATGCTGGCTTAACCAAAGAGCTTGGTGAAAAACTACGTAGTTTTAAGCCAAAGTTTGTGATGATTGTTGGTCGAGGCTCATCAGATCACGCAGGGGTATTTGCTAAATACTTATTTGAAATTGAAGTGGGCATTCCAACTTTTGCTGCAGCGCCATCAGTTGCCAGTGTTTATGGTAAAAGCTTACAACTTGAAGGCGGATTAGTGATTGTTATTTCACAATCAGGCCGTAGCCCAGATATATTGGCTCAAGCGAGAATGGCTAAAGAAGCCGGCGCTTTTTGTGTCGCATTAGTCAACGATGAAACAGCACCAATTAAAGATATTGTCGATGTGGTATTACCGCTTAGAGCGGGTGAAGAAAAAGCCGTCGCAGCGACCAAAAGCTACTTAGCGACTTTATCAGCCATTGTGCAGTTAACTGCTGAGTGGACCCAAAGTGAGTCGTTAGCTGCAGCCGTTGATTCAATGCCTGCTGCATTACAAACCGCCGTTGACGCAGCGCCGCAATTGACCGCCGAGTCTTTAGCTGGGGTTAATAACCTTGTGGTGCTTGGCCGTGGTTTAGGTTATGCGGTAACCAAAGAAATCGCCCTTAAAATGAAAGAGGTTTGTTCTATTCATGCCGAATCATTCAGTAGCGCTGAGTTTTTACATGGGCCGGTGACTTTAGTTGAAAAGAAACTGGCTATTGTCGATGCCTGCATTAATGATGAGTCTTATGAAAGCCATATCGAGCAAATAGAAAACGTAAAACAACGTGGCGCAGACTTGGTGCATTTAAATCAAACATCATCTGAAATACACCCGCGTGTTGCGCCATTAGCATTGCTACAACGTTTTTATATCGATGTAGCCGCCGTCGCTGTTGCCCGTGGTATTGACCCAGATCAGCCAGAAGGTTTGAAAAAAGTCACCCAAACACTATAAGTTTGACTCGACTGTGAGCATTAAGAAGTAAGCAGTTAAAGATTAACGCAATATAAAGAGAACATTATGAGACAAACCCTAATAGCAGACGGTTTTTTTGATGGACAGCAATTTCATCAAGATGCGGTGATCTCTATTGAAGACGGCCACATCATCGCCTTAGATTCAGTATCGAATGCGAAAGAAGTGCGTTTACAAGGCACGTTAGTGCCAGGGTTTGTTGATGTTCAAGTTAATGGCGGCGGCGGGGCACTGTTTAATAGCGCACCAACCCTTGATTGTATTGAGACCATAGGTCGAGCACATGCTCAATTTGGTACGACCGGTTTTCTGCCGACGCTCATTACCGATAAAGTTGAGGTGATGGCGCAAGCCGCTGATGCCGTTGCCGAGGCTATTAAGCTGCAATCTGCAGGCGTGTTAGGGATTCACTTTGAAGGGCCACATTTAAGTGTGCCTAAAAAAGGCGTGCATCCACAATCGTTTATTCGCAGTATTTCAGATGAAGAACTGGCGATATTTTCACGACAAGATCTTGGTATAAAAGTGGTCACTTTAGCCCCTGAAAATGTCTCAGTTGAGGTGATAAAAACCTTAGTCGCTAACGACGTAAAGGTGTGCTTAGGTCACTCAAATGCCGATTATGACACTGTGCTGGCGGCGTTAAATGCTGGCGCTAACGGTTTTACACATTTGTTTAATGCCATGTCAGGCTTTGGCTCTCGTGAGCCGGGCATGGTGGGCGCAGCGCTAGAAAGTGATGCAGCATGGTGCGGATTGATTGTCGATGGCCACCATGTTCACAGTGCGACTGCAAAAGTTGCCCTTAAAGCTAAGCCCCAAGGCAAAATCATGTTAGTAACCGATGCTATGCCACCGGTGGGACTGGATGATGATGCCAGCTTTGAACTGTTTGGCACCGAGGTCATACGTCAAGGTGATAGGCTCAATGCCAAATCAGGTGAGCTAGCAGGTTGCGTACTTGATATGGTTGGCGCAGTTAACAATACGGTTAGCATGCTTGGCCTCAGTTATGAAGAAGCCCTTAGAATGGCATCGTTATATCCAGCGCAGTATCTACAGCAAGCTAAGCTTGGCACCATAGCCGTAGGTCAGCGCGCAGACTTAGTGTTGTTAGCTGCTAATGCAAACGATAACTCGCGTTATCAAGTTAACCAAACCTATATTAATGGCGATGTGGTTTTTAGCCGATGCGATAAAGGCTAATGTATGTCGACTAAAACCGCTTTGAAGCCAAGATTAATGTCATTGGACGCCCTGCGCGGTTTTGACATGTTTTGGATCCTTGGCGGTGAGGGCCTATTTGCTGGATTATTTATATTAACCGGCTGGGCTGGGTGGAATTGGTTTGACGGCCAAATGCATCACAGTCAATGGCATGGATTTACCTTTTATGATGTTATATTCCCGCTGTTTATTTTCCTCTCCGGTGTGGCTTTAGGCCTGTCACCAAAACGCTTAGATAAACTACCAATGCAGCAGCGGCTGCCCTTGTATCGTCATGCTATAAAGCGCCTTGGTTTACTTATTTTTTTAGGGGTACTTTATAATCATGGTTGGGGCGTTGGTATGCCTGCAGATCCCGACAGTGTGCGTTATGCCAGTGTGTTGGCACGTATTGGTTTTGCATGGTTTATAGGCGCGATGTTGGTGTGGCATACCAGCCTTAGAACCCAAATTATTGTCGCCATTAGTCTATTAATTGGCTATGGGCTTATTCAGTTATATCTTCCTTATCCCGATCTCAAGCTATATTCTGGGCTAGTTCAAAACCCAGAATTAGCTCAAGCAGCTGTTAATCAAACAAGCCAAACCTTTGCCCGCTTTAGCGCCGAAAATAGTATTAACGCTTACGTGGATTCAATACTGCTACCTGGTAGCGCATATCAAAATAGAGCCGTAGATCCTGAAGGGGTGCTATCCACACTGCCTGCGGTGGTAAATGGCTTAATCGGTGTGTTTGTCGGTCACTATATTGTTAAAGCCAAGCCGCCCTTATGGGGGCTTAGGGGTGAATGGCTAAAAGTCTTGAGTATGGTGATTATTGGTGCGGCGTTATTGTCATTAGGCTGGCTATTAGACTTGATTATTCCGGTCAATAAAGACTTATGGACCAGCAGTTTTGTGTTGGTAACCAGTGGTTGGAGTATTATCTTACTCGCCATTTTTTACGCCATTATCGACGTACTTAAATGGCACAAATGGGCCTTTGTTTTTGTGGTGATTGGCACTAATGCCATCATCATCTATATCGCATCTAGTGTGGTTAATTGGCAATACTTAGCCAATAGTTTATTGGGCGGCTTTATTCGCGCCACCCCAGCAGACTGGCAACCATTACTCTTTGTACTGAGCTTACTGACAGTGCAATGGCTAATTTTATTGTGGCTTTATCAACGTAAAATTTTTATTCGCATCTAATGATTGTTTATTGAGCTGTTTCTAAGAGCGGCCTCTGAGAGCTGTTTATTAGAACTGTCACTATGGACTGTCACTAAGAACTGCATGCAAGATTTATTTTGGGGCTTGTGGTGTGATCAATGATGTTTAGTTGCTAATGAAATGACAGCGTTGTCTTTGCTGTGTTTATGTTTTAACATGAAATGCACAACGATTATGATCTGCAGCAACATTGCTAGGTCAAATTGTTGATAAAAACTCAATAATAATAAGACTCATATGGGGCACTAGTAGTAAGTCAGTGCTGAAATATCAATGACAATAAGAAGCAGGGTTTATGGAAACAACAATGAATAATAGTCAGCAAAAAAGCAGCATAGTGCCCATGGCCATTGTGGCAATACTCTTTTTCGTATTAGGGTTTGCGACTTGGCTTAATGGTTCGTTAATGCCATATCTAAAGCAAATCCTTCAGTTAAGCCCTTTTCAAGCGTCACTAATTCTATTCTCTTTTTATATTGCAGTAACTTTTACCGCACTACCTTCAGCTTGGGTCATCCGTAAAGTGGGCTATAAAAACGGTATGGCGCTGGGTATGGGCGTGATGATGGTGGCGGGTTTACTCTTTATTCCAGCCGCTAAAACCCAAGTGTTTGCTTTGTTCTTACTCGCGCAACTGGTTATGGGCACCGGACAAACATTATTACAAACCGCTGTTAACCCTTATGTGGTTCGCTTAGGCCCTGAAGAGTCTGCTGCAGCACGCGTTAGTGTTATGGGGATTTTGAATAAAGGCGCGGGTGTTATTGCTCCTATGGTGTTTACCGCATTAATCCTTGATAGCTTTAAAGATCGCGTCGGCACCACCCTAAGTCAGGTTCAAATTGATGAAATGGCTAACAGCTTAATTCTGCCGTATTTAGGCATGGCAATCTTCATTGGTATTTTAGCCTATGCTGTTAAGAAATCACCGCTACCAGAGCTTGAACAAGACGAAGCAGAAGAGGGCACCAGTAAAGGTCAAATTAAACAGGCACTAGCAAAACCCAACTTAGCCCTTGGGGTGGTGGCCTTGTTTGTTTATGTGGCTGTTGAGGTAATCGCTGGTGATACTATTGGTACGTATGCACTCACCTTAGGGGTTGAAAACTATGGGGTGATGACCTCATACACCATGATATGCATGGTAGTGGGTTACACCTTAGGGATTATTTGTATTCCACGGTTTATATCTCAGCCTAATGCGCTACTTATTAGCGCCATACTTGGGGTGGTGTTGTCCTTTGGTATTGTATTTGGTGATAGCAGCTCAACGGCTATTTCTGACACTGTATTGGTGCCATTTGGCGGCGCACAACTGCCAGATACCTTACTGTTAATTGCCTTTTTAGGCTTGGCTAACGCAATTGTTTGGCCAGCAGTTTGGCCGTTAGCCTTATCTGGTATGGGTAAACTAACCAGCACAGGTTCAGCACTACTCATCATGGGTATTGCTGGTGGCGCATTTGGCCCAGTATTCTGGGGCTTAACCAGCTCAGCAACCTCCCTTGGCATGCAAGGCGGCTACTTAGTGATGATCCCATGTTATCTATTCATTTTATTTTATGCGGTTAAAGGCCACAAGATGACCAGCTGGAAGTAAACTGAGTGACTTTTCGTTTTGGGTAAAAAAGAGAGCTTCGGCTCTCTTTTTTTGTATCCGATAAAAGCCAGCGAATAGATTTTACCTGAGCATATGATTAACCTTGTTTGGCACCTCTGTAATCATGGTTACCGCATAAGCGATTGGTTTTTATGCAAATTGTTAAGGTTTATTAAACGAAACGCCGTAAAATCATCCATGATGGCTTAACATCCGCGTCCATGCGGTTGATATTCGCTTAATAAACTCCCACTAATTGAACGAAAAGCATTTGCGCTCTCACCCTACCTCTGTAATGCTGTTTTGCAAATCAATTTGGTTACTTTTCATGTTTAAGACGGCGGCTTAATGCACTTTGGCTTATTCCTAGCATTTTTGCTGCAACAGTTTGACTATTTGCCGTACGGCTCATCGCTTCGTTAATTAATGCATCACTCATTTGTGCCAACGTAGGTAACTCCTTTGGAAACGTCAGTTGCGCGGTATTATCTGCTGCGACTTTGGTTAAGTTGTTGGCTTCCATAAAGGGGCTGATATTGAGCTTAATTCCATCACTGCGACTGACGGCATCAAACACCATTCCTCTGAGTTCATGTAAATTACCGGGAAACTCATATTCGGCTATTTGCGAGGCGAGGGTATTGGGTTGCTCAGGTCTAGGCAGATCCATTTCTTCTGCTGCAAGGGTAATAAAGTGATTAATTAACATAAATAGGTCGAGTTTACGTTGTCTTAATGGCGGCAGTTTGATGGTATGTGAGCGAAGACGATACAAAAGGTCATTGCGAAATTTTCCCGCTTTGCTTAATGCGAGTAAGTCATGTTGGGTGGAAGTGATGATTTTACACATCACTGGGTAGGCCTTGTCGCTGCCAATTGGGTAGTATTGTTTATGTTCAATGACATCCACCAGTTTTGCTTGCGCCTCTATTGGCAAATCACCTATTTCATTCAGGTAAAGTAAACCTGATTGAACTTGATGCAACGCCCCCGCTTGGGCGCATAGTTGGCCATCTTCCAAGGTGTTGATTTTGCCAAACAGTTGTAACTCAAATGCTGATGCACTTATCCCAGCTAGATTGATATTTATAAATGGCGCTTGTGGGCAGCAAAGTAAGTGGGCTGATTTGGCAAATTCATCTTTACCCGTGCCGCTTTCACCTTGAATTAGAATGGGTTCAGGACTGGGTGCTACTGCTTCAAAATATCGAAACTGGTCGAGCAAGGCAGGCTCGCAGGTCAAAAAATTATCAAACGCCTCAGGTTGATTCAATGTCTTACTTAAAAAGCTTTGTTTAATTCTTAGATAGTTGCGCTCAAGACCAACAACCTCTAATGCTTGGCGTACTGTTCTAGCAAGATCATCAACTTTGTCGGTCTTAATAAAATAATCATAAGCGCCATGCTTGATGCAACGCACAGCCGTATCAACCTGATTAACACCGGTAACGATAATCACTCGAGTGTAAGGCGATGTGTTGCGAATACTCTCCAGTAGCTCCTCACCTGAGTGAAATGGCATGGTGAGATCTAATAGCACCAATGCATAGTCACCTACTTCAAGTCGGTTAATCACTTGCCGACTATCAATGCAGGTATCAATTGTTGCCTCGGGTACTAAACGGTTGAGGGTAATGGCTAGAGTGCGTAACCAAGGTGCCTCATCATCAACAAGTAAAATGTTTCTGGCTAATTTCACGTTTCAGACTCCAAAGGAAAGCGAATAATAACAGTTGTGCCTTGACCAATACGCGATTTAATCTGCATCTTGGCTTGATGTTGTTTAATTATCCGACTACAAACAGATAACCCTAAGCCACTACCGCCACTTGAACGCCTAGTGGTAAAAAAGGGTTCGGTAATTCGTTGAAGAGTTGCTTGGTCCATGCCTTGACCTTTATCGGTTACAGTTAAGCATGCAAACTGCTGTTCAATGCTGGTGCTAATTGACAGGTGCTGGTCATCATAAGTCGTTGCATCCAACACAATCGCGTGGCAAGCGTTTTGAATTAGGTTAATCAGTACCTGATTTAGCTGTTGCTCATCACCTTTAATAGTAGGACTTGGGTTTTGTAAGTGTGTCACCACTTTTAAGTTTTTTATTTGGTTTGCCGTTAAACGTAAAGATGCCTGAACGACTTCGTTAAGCTGGATAAGTTGATACTCATCAGACACTGTGGGTAAGGCGTAGCGTTTTAAATCACAGACAATGCGACTAATGCGTTCAGCACCGTCCATAATAGACTGGCCGCTCAACTTTAATTCGTCCATGGCGGGAGTCGGCGTTAAGCCCGCTATATTCCAAAATGGATTTTGTTGTTGGTAATGATTAGCGGCAACAGAAAGATCAGCTAGAGCATCATTAATAAAGGCAATAGCATGCACGATAATACCCGTCGGATTATTTATTTCATGGGCAATACCAGCAGATAGCTCACCTAATGAAGCTAATCGGCTAGCTTCATCGTTGGCTTGACGAAGCTGCTGTTGCTCGGTCGTTTCTTCAAGCAATATAACGGCTTGTTCATTACCAATAAGATGCAGTTGAAGTTGCCAATATTGTTTATGAATTACCATATCAGCAATAATGGATTTATTGTTATTGATCGCTTCAAACAAGGTGGAACTAAGGTCAAAGGGCTGTCCGTCTAAGTAATGAAAATCAGGATTATTAAGCAGATCATTATTGTTGTCGTTACTCCATAAGCATTCTCCTGCACGGTTGAATAGCGTCACACCATGAGGAATACCATCTAATACTGACTGGAACTGTTTCGATAGCTCCGAAATAGCGGTTTCTGCTTTTTTACGCTGAGTAAGTTCAAGCTTGAGTGCTTTGGTGCGCTTTCGTAAACTCAGGCTGATATATCCAGTTAGTATCATCCCTAGCGCAGATATCAGGCTGATTAATATCGCAAGCGATAATAACCTTTGCTGCGCCGAGTTTAAGTCAACTTTTTCGCGTCCTGTACCAAACCATTTGTTGACTAGGCGATCATATTCGCCTGATAGTTTTAGTTGTCGTATTGCGGCATTTATTTGCTCCATTAACATGGCATTTTTATGATTGCTGACAAAATTGAATGCACCATACATCAAAGGATCGCTTGAGCTGCGCACCGAAGGGTATAAAGGCATTAATCGGCGTGCAACAAAGTTCTCAGCAATGACAACATCAACCTGTTGTTTTATTAATAGCTGAAAGCCTGTCTCGTAAAGGTCAACATCGACACGCTCGAAGTCTTGTGCTTGACCCGAAATGTAAATATCAACAAAAGCGCCTTTTTTAATTGCGACCCGTTTTCCTTTAAGATCATGCCATCCATTTATAAATGACTTGCCTTGGAGGGTGTAGGCCTTGGCATGGGTTGCATAAATAGGATCAGACTGACTAAGCACACGTTCGACCGTCACAGGGCTGACAACAGCAATAACATCAATTAGCGAGTCAGGGTTATGTACATCGGCAAGTAACTGTTGAAATGTTTTGCGTCTGACCTTGATACGTTTACCGGTGATTTGGCCAATTCTAGCCATTAACTCAACATTAAAACCTTGATCAACCCCATTATTACGCCATTCCAGTGGTGCCGTTTTTGAGTGAACCCCAAAAACAATCGTTTGATTTTCTTGCGCACAAACAGCGAGTGCGAAAAACGCAAACCCAAATAAGCTTAATGTGCAGATTATGTTAACAAGTTTTTTCATAACATCATCTTAGCATGTGCTTATACAGCTTAACTGTGCTGAGTTTCTCGCTTTTTCAAGCGGGTTACCACTGTGGCTATTTAGGCTTAAATTTGGGGTTGCAAATACAGTTACTTCAACAAGTCATTGCCTATATTGCCGTCATTGTGATCGGTGCAACCCACGCTCATGCATTTTTGCATAACCATGAATTTAGCTATGCATTTGTGCATGAGCAAATTTACATCTTGTGAACGAATGTTGATTTTTATCGCGAGTAATTGTTGTTTGATTGTTGGTGGTAAACCTAAGCCTCAAAATAACGGTGAAGTTAAAAATTAACGGCAACACGTTTGATTGTCGGCATTACTGCAAAGCAGTTAAGTAAATGAGGGTGTGATATGAAAAATTTCAAAAAAGTAGTGTGTATAGCCACGCTTCTGGGTTCTGCAGGGGTGATGACAAACTCGATAGCAGCGGACAATCTAGCAGAATTACACGCTGAAAACCAAGAGTGTGAAAGTTGTCATATGCCAGATGGTGAGTTATCAAATGATAATTTAAGCTTTGAAAATCAGCAATGTGTTTCCTGTCACGGCACAATGGAAGAGGTTGCCAAAGAAACTGAACATGATCACTACAATGCTCATGCCTCCCACTTTCCTGGTGAAATAGCTTGTACTTCTTGTCACAGTGCTCATGAAAAATCGATGGTTTACTGCGACTCTTGTCATAGCTTTGATTTTGATATGCCATTCACCAAAAAATGGCAACGTAATGAGCCAAGCATAGAAGAGTTATTGAAAGACAAATCAGATCGCCAAGCCGCTTTAGCTGCTGCGCCAAAAGATACTGTTAACGTTGTGGTTATTGGCTCTGGTGGTGCTGGTTTCTCTGCAGCTGTTTCTGCCCATGACAATGGTGCAAAAGTCATTTTAGTTGAGAAAGAGCCGGTTATTGGTGGTAATGCTAAGTTAGCTGCTGGTGGTATGAACGCAGCTTGGACCGATCAGCAAAAAGCTAAAGACATCACCGACAGCGTTGACTTGATGGTAAAAGACACCATGAAAGGGGGCCGTGATTTAAATGACCCTGAATTAGTCGATGTATTAGCGTCTCACTCTAAGGGCTCAGTTGATTGGTTAACCGCTATGGGCGCTGATTTGACCGACGTTGGTCGTATGGGCGGCGCGTCAGTAAACCGTTCACATCGTCCTACTGGTGGCGCAGGTGTTGGTGCTCATGTGATTCAAGTGCTTTACGATAATGCCGTAAAACGTGATATCGACATGCGATTAAATACTCGCGGAATTGAAATTCTAAAAGATGATAAAGGCAATGTTAAAGGCTTACTGGTTAAAGGCATGTATAAAGGCTATTACTGGATAAAAGCTGACGCAGTTGTATTGGCAACAGGCGGTTTTGGTAAAAATAATGACCGTGTGGCCAAGCTAGATCCTAAGTTAAAAGGCTTTGTATCTACTAACCAACCAGGTGCCACAGGTGACGGCATTGATGTTGCGGGTAATGCTGGCGCAGCAATGAAAGATTTGCAATATATCCAAGCTCATCCAACGTTATCGGTTAAAGGTGGCGTAATGGTAACTGAAGCGGTTCGTGGTAATGGCGCTATTTTAGTTAACCGCGAAGGTAAACGTTTTGTCAACGAAATCACCACTCGTGACAAAGCTGCTGCAGCTATCTTGAACCAAACAGGCAAAACAGCTTACTTAATTTTTGATGACTCAGTGCGTAAATCACTCAGCAAAATTGATAAATACATCGGCCTAGGTGTAGCACCTTCTGCTAACTCACTGGTTGAACTTGGTAAGCTAGAGAACATCGATGGCAAAGCCTTGACCGAAACGGTTGCTCGCTATAACAGCCTTGTTAAAGCTGGCAAAGATACTGACTTCGAACGTCCAAACCTTCCACGTGCATTGAATGAAGGTAACTACTACGCGATTGAAGTTACCCCAGGTGTTCATCACACCATGGGCGGTGTGATGATTGATTCTAAATCTGAAATTCTTAACGCTAAAAAACAAGTGATTCCTGGTCTTTATGGTGCAGGTGAAGTCACTGGTGGGGTTCATGGTGCTAACCGTTTAGGTGGGAATGCCATTTCTGACATCGTTACCTTCGGCAGAATGGCTGGTGAAAATGCCGCTAAGTATTCAACTCAGCAGTCAACCAAAAAGTAAGGCTTAATTTTTGAGGTAAAAGCCCTCAGTTCACAAATGAGGGCTTAATTCTGTTAATGACGTTAAGCCTTAATCCTCAAACAAGTTTTATTAAACCTATTAAGGCGTTGAACAAATGATTAACGCTAGGCAATTAATTATAAAAATTGAAAAGAACAAAGTTATTGGGAGCACTACTTATGAAAAAATCACTAATCGCAGCATCGGTTTCATCTATCATTGCACTAACATCATTTGGCGCGTTTGCCGAAGGGCCAAGCTTTTATGGCCGCTTAGATCTATCGCTGACCAACTCTGACACCGGCCTAACCACTCGTGAAGCCAAAGAGGGTACGGTACTGGAAAACAATTTCTCTCACCTAGGAGTTAAAGGCACTGAAAAGATTGCTGATGGTATCGATGTCATTTACCAAATGGAGTTTCAAGTAGAAAATACTTCAACTAACAGTGATGTGTTTAAAGCACGTAATACGTTTCTTGGTCTTAAGGGCAATGCCGGTACTATTCTTGTTGGCCGTAATGACACGGTATTCAAGCAGGTTGAAGGTGGCATTGACTTGTTTGGTAATTCAAATGCCGATATCGACCGTTTGGTTGGCGCTCAAACTCGTTCTGCGGATGGCTTTTGGTACTATTCACCAAAAATAGCGGACGTATTGACGATTAACGCGACATACTTGATGGAAGATAATCAAGCATCTGAAGGCAGCCAGTATGCTGTGAGTGTAACACTAGGTGACAAGAAGCTGAAAGCACAAAGCTATTATGTTGCTGGCGCTTATAACAAAGCCATTGCTGGTATGGATGCTTATCGAGGCGTGGTGCAGTTTAAGGTTGGAGAGTTTAAAATTGGCGGTTTATTCCAAAACTCTGAAAGCACCAGTAAGCCAAATCTTGAAGGGAACTCATACTTTGTAAACCTAGCCTATAACCTTAATGGCGTGAACCTAAAAGCCGAATACGGTATAGATGAAGCGGGTTTAGGGCTATATGCTAAACGTTCAGGTATTCAAAATGATGACACAACAGATGTCAACATTACCTCAATTGTTGTGGGGGCTGACTATAAGGTGACTAAATCGACAATGGTTTATGGTCACTATGCAATGTATGACGGTGATTATAAAGCAAACAGTATAAAAACTGATCTTGAAGATGATAATGTGTTTACCGTTGGTGTTCGTTATAACTTTTAATTAGGTAAACTAAGACTGTGATATTGGAAGGCGGCCTGAGGTCGCCTTTTTGTTTGGCTTGTATAAGCTAACATTCTATATTTGAAAGACCTTAATTCAACCAGAGTCTAAAGGGGTTTATATTGGTGGTTAAAAGGGTGCTTGCAGATAAATAGCTCGTCGGCATTGATGAATATAAACTGCGGTGATATCCAGTGCCGATAAGTCGCAGATGATAAATTTCAGATACAAAAAAGCCACTCATTGAGTGGCTTTTTTGTTTTTATGGTGCCGGCACCAAGAGTCGAACTCGGGACCTACTGATTACAAGTCAGTTGCTCTACCAACTGAGCTATGCCGGCTTATCTTCTTTAACGGTGAAAAACCATTAAATTAAATATGGTGCCCGAACCCGGAATCGAACCAGGGACACGAGGATTTTCAATCCTCTGCTCTACCGACTGAGCTATTCGGGCGACTAACTATCGTTAGCTTGTAACTTACAAGAAAAAACCACTCACTGAGTGGTTTCTCTGTATATGGTGCCGGCACCAAGAGTCGAACTCGGGACCTACTGATTACAAGTCAGTTGCTCTACCAACTGAGCTATGCCGGCTATCTTTCTTAACGGTGAAAAACCATTAAATTAAATATGGTGCCCGAACCCGGAATCGAACCAGGGACACGAGGATTTTCAATCCTCTGCTCTACCGACTGAGCTATTCGGGCAACTAACTAAGCGTTAGTTTACTACTTCAAACTGGGTGCTAACTTAATCGTTAGAGCCTGTGTCGTTTGGAGTGCGCACATAGTATAGCGATGGTTTTAATCCTGCAAGTGCTTTTTTAAATGATTTTAATCGTTCGGCTAGTAAATGGCCAAACTGAGCGATTTTTTACCTTTAATTGGTTTAAAGCCTAACGATAGTGGTTTTAGAGAGTTTAATCGATATCTCAAATTGAATGCTTATTTGAGTAAGACTGGCTGGGTTTAGTTAGGACTCAATTAGTTTTATTGTTCTATTTTATCGAATGATTTTGGCGATTTTTAGCGATATTCTTTTTGTTTTGTGTCGATATAATCATTCACATAGATTTTGACAAGGACAGCTTGATGTTAGCAAATACAAAAAATGGCTATGGTTTAGTGAGTATTAGTCTCCATTGGTTAAGTGCATTAACCGTTATTGGCTTATTCGGCTTAGGTTTTTGGATGGTTGATCTCACTTATTACAGTAGTTGGTATAAAACCGCGCCGGATATTCACAAAAGTGTTGGCATTTTATTGTTACTGGCAACGCTAGTGCGATTAGTGTGGCGCTTAGGCTCTGCGAAACCTCATGCAAAGAATAATCACAAGGCTTGGGAGCAAACGGCGGCTAAGTGGGCTCATGGAATGCTTTATCTATTAATGTTGGCCATTATGGCGACAGGCTTTTTAATTTCAACGGCTGATGGCCGCGGAATTTGGGTATTTGATTGGTTTGAAGTGCCGTCACTGGGCAGCTTTATTAACAACCAAGCTGATATTGCTGGCTTAGTTCATCAATATGCAGCCTATACATTAATAGCCCTAGTGATTATTCATGCAGCAGGCGCGATAAAACACCAATTGATTGATAAGGATGGCACTTTATCAAGAATGATAAAACCTGCCACAAAATAGTTTTAACACCTACAGCACTTGAATCGAGCCTGTAACTCGACGAGCTGAGAACGCTAATTATTAGCTAGCAGCACTTATTAGTACTTGAACATATCAATAATATTGAATTTATAATAAAGGGAATGACCAATGAAAAAGCAACTTTTAGCCACAGTATTATCTAGCGTTATCGGCGCTGCAATGTTACTACCATCAGTCGCTAATGCGGCCGATTATAAGATAGATACTCAAGGTGCCCACGCATCAATTCAATTTAAAGTAAATCATTTAGGCTATAGCTTTGTAGCTGGTCGTTTTAATGATTTCAGTGGTGATTTTAGTTACGATGCGGCAAAAATTGCTGACACTAATTTGAATGTCACCATCAATACAACGAGTGTTGACTCAAACCATGCCGAGCGTGATAAACATTTACGCAGTGCTGACTTTTTAAATACTGGCGCGTTTCCTCAGGCGCAGTACACCTCGACTAGTGTTGAAGACCAAGGCAATGGCAAGATATTGGTTAACGGTAATTTGACCTTAAATGGGGTGACTAAGCCTGTGGCTATTGCCGCTGAATTTGTTGGTGAAGGCCAAGATCCTTGGGGTGGTTATCGTGCTGGCTTTATTGGTACCACAGAATTTGCCATGAAAGACTTCGGTTTTAAAATGGATTTAGGCCCAGCGTCTGCCAATGTTAGCCTAGATTTGGTTATTGAAGGGATTAAGCAATAACGTCTATTGAACAGGTTTACTAAAAACAACAAAGCCGTCAATGATATTAGTCATTGGCGGCTTTTTATGATGATTATTGTGCCGCTTTTAGAATAATACTGCCAAAAACATCAGCGTGTTTATAGCCGCGATTCATGTCGCCATTTAACGGCTTTATCGGGTGGGAGCCAATAAAGTTCTCTCTTTGTTTGGAGCCATCATTATCACAATAGGCCAGCATAAAACCCATTTGTTTGTTGGCTTGTAAGCTAACGGCTGCAACCTGCTGCTTATCAAAAGCGCTTAAGCTGTCATTGTAACTGTCAGGGAATACCGTTATCGCCATTTCCCAATAGATTTTTTGAGGGTTAACAGGGTCTCTCGACCATGCTGTGGTGATATGCTCATTAAAGGTGGCGGCCTTTTTTTGCGTGGTAAAATCAGCCACTTGTTTATCTAATGCCACATGATAGGCAAAAGCATTATGGCTATATTGATGCTCGCCACCTGAGCCATCTTCATCAATAAACACCTCTACGGTGTCATCATCCCAATACCGCACTGTGGGATCAGCGCTTTGATCAAATAGCACATCATCAATCACTTCAGTCAGTAGATAGAGCTTATCTTCACGCCAAAGCAGTTTATATTGGCCACTAAAATCATCGGCAGTTATAGCATCGCCGATGATCATTTGATCAATCGGTTGCCACTTAGCTTGTTGCCAATCAGATTCATCAGCAATGCCATCAAGGGTAATGGCTTTATTAGCGTAGTTAACTTCAATAGGGGCATGCACATATTCGGCAGATGTTTTGTTTGTGCTTGGAGCCGTATCAGCATTCGCCATTGAAGCAATTGCGGTGCAATTTAATGCCAACAGGCAGGGCAGTATTAGGCCTTTAAGTGAGGCGTTGGCCTTATGTTTATGGCTCGCTTTATTAGTTGGTTTTTCAGTGCAGTCCATTGTCCAGTATACTCCTAATGTTTAAGTCTTAAAGTCAGTATCTTATAGAATCATTTATTATTGGGCATATTCACACGCTTTGACATTAGTCGAAAGCGTTATCTTAATCAGTAGCTAGGATACTGATTTTTCAACTTGCGTTATTCAGCCAGCAACACGCTGATGCTATAGCTTGTATTAGTGCTGATAGCTAAAATATGCTCACCTGCAGCATTAGTCTGTAAGCTTTTACCATTAACTAAAACCTGCTGGGATATGATGTCTGCTCGCCTTTGTATTGATACATCCACAGTTGCGCCGCGAAAACGTCTGCTTACCTTTAGGCTAGGCCAGTGCTTTGGTAGTTGCGGTTTAATTTTTAAGCCGTCGCTGCAGCCTTTTAGGCCGCAAAGTTGCTCGATGATAATGCGGTAAATCCAAGCGACGGTTCCAGTATTAAATAACTGGCTCGATTTACCCGCATCGTCAGGATATTGAAAATAAGCCCCGCGGTAATAGTTGGGAATAAACACGGGCAATTGACCACGGGTGAGCTCATTTTGTACATCTTCAGTAGTTATCATGGTTTGTAATAGTTCAAATGCTTGCTCTGTTTCGCCTTGTTCAAATAGGGCGTATATATAAAATGCCCCAGCATGATTATAAACAGAGCCATTTTCAGCGGTGCCAGGAAACTTTTGGGTTAATCTGCCCACTTGCTTATCCATTTGGGTATAAGCGGGAGCTAGCATCATCATCCCAAAAGGTGTTTGTAATTGCTGCTGGATTTGCGGCTGCATCAGTGACCAGCGCTGATCATTAACCGCGCCAGATAACATGGCAAAAGTTTGCGGGTTAAGATAAATGCGGCCTTGATGATTATCGCTTACGCCAAAACAGTGACCTGCATCGGTAATACCGCGGGCAAACCATTCACCATCCCAGCAATGCTCAATTACGGCATCATTTAATTCAGCAGCAAGTTGGCTGAATTTTGATGCTTTATTGTCACAGTCCATTTGCTGGCAGACTTTTGCCCACAGTGTCATGCTGTAAGCACTTGCTAACGTCAACCAGCTTGAAACACCAAAGCCTTTATAGCCCACCATGTTCATCGGATCGCACCAATCGCCTTGGTTAATAAAGTTAAGGCCGCGGTTATCACGTTGAGAGTATAAGAACTCCAGCGCTAAATTGACGTGCTCCATCACCGAAAGCTTATCTTCACTGTTGGCAAAACCAATGGTTTGATTTAAGAAATCAAAGTCGGCGGTTTCATTTAAATATGCCTCAATACAAATCACTAGCCAGACACAATGATCCGTGTGGGGGATTTGATTGATGTATTTAAGCTCAGATTCTGGGTGCAATAAAATGCCATCAGGCATTTCACCATTGCGATGTTGCTGGGCGAGGGCGACTTCGAAGGCGGCTTTGGCCTTGTTAGGGTTGATATAAATCATCCCCATAGCGTCTTGAAGGTAGTTTCTGGTTTGTGGATCGGTGCTTAATCGATTGACATCGCCATGGTAAAAAACCTGTCTAGGTAGCCAATGATTGATGAAGTTATCAAGCTTAGGGGTTGAGGATAAAAGGCTTAAACAGCCATTTTCTCTACTGAGATACGCTTTGTATTTATTTTGAGCTTGAGTAAATTGTGCTGTTGAACTCAAATAGCGCTGTTTTAACTCACTGGCTTCGTGAGCATCTTTTACCGGCGCAAAAACAAACTTTAATGCCACTGCTGGCTTGGTGTTATTGCTAGCGTCATCATAAGCGGCAAGCTTACGATTAAATTGCATTATCGCTGCAGGAGTTTGGTAATGAGCAGGCATGTTTTCTAGGCGGTTATTACTGATAGCCGTTGGGTTATGTAAACCGCCTTCGCCTTCAAAAACACTTTGACGGGTTTCGTAACTATCAGGGGTTGTGTCAGTTAGAAAGACCGTGGTGTCTTTAAAGTCTTGTTGAACAAAGTATTGATCAACTTTTTGATAGGGGGTGATTGAGTGACATAAAATTGCATTAAGTGAACGATCAAATTTTGCTGATTGATTCATCCACGACATATAGCCCACAGGAAAGTAGCTATAAACGCTGATATCTCGCGCCGTTTGACTTAGGTTATCAATGGATAACTGCCATAGCTCTGCGGTATCTTCAGTGGCTAAGGTTAAGCTTAGTTTGCAGTGTAGGTTGAGGTGCTTAACTTGCCAACTGACTTGATGCTGGCTAACGATAAACTCAAATGATGCCAATGATTGCCTTACTGGCTCATAGGGCAATGAGAATAGCTCGTTAGTGAGGTTATCTTTTATATAAAAAAATCGCCCAGGATGATGGCTAAAATAGGCATGTTCTGGCTGCATAAAGGTTTTGGCCTCTAATGCTGGCCCATGGGCATATTTAGCAGGTTCTGGCTGCATAAATTGCGCAGTCGCAAAACCCCGACAATTCATTTGAATCATCATGTTTTTATTCCATAAAAAACCACAGGCTTTTGGCATAATGGTTGGACTATGCAAGCTGACGTTGCCATTTTTATGATGGTAAGTAATCACTATTTAAACTCCTTAACTACTCGCTTGCAGGCTCTGATTTATCAATAGCTTGATAAATCGACTGGTTAATTTGGCGCATTTTTTGTTTATCTAAGCTGTAGTGTTTAACAACCCAAACCGCTAATAAGGCAAAGCCTGCAGGGATGATGGTATTGAGCAGTAAAATCCCCATTAACGAGTCGGGTGATTGCTGCTGATTTGCCACATAACCCATGGATGACAGCATCCAACCGATCATCGCGCCTGCAAAAGCGCCGCCTAATTTTTGCGAAAAGGCTGCTGCTGAAAAAATCATTGCGGTGGCGCGGCGGCCATTTTTATATTGTGAGTAATCAGCAGTATCGGCATACATAGAAAACACCAACGGCGATTTAGGCCCTAAGCAAAATCCAATTAAGGCCTGCAATACAAACATCAAGGTAAGGTTGTGAGCAGGAATAAAGTAAAAGGCTGCTGACAATATGGCGACAGAAGTCATCAAACCTATCAATAAGCTGCGTTTATCAAAGTATTTGGTTAACAGTGGGGTTGAGGCGGCGCCTAGGGCAAGTGAGATCATATAAACCGCAGTAAAGGTGCCTATAAGATCTTCTCGGTTTACATAGTATTTAAAGTAAAAGGTGCCGGTACTGGCGCGTAAAGTAATGGTGAACATGATGATTAACGCTAAAGAGAATAAAATCAGCCATGGCTTGTTGTTGGTTAAATCGATGATGTCTTGTTTGATTGAGGTTTGTTGATTCGCTGGTGGCGCTATGCGCTCTTTAGTTGCAAAAAAAGTAAGGCAAAACAGCACCGCTGAAATAAGTCCATAACAGGCCATGGTCAGTTGCCAGCCTAATGCCTCATTACCTGCGCCAAGATAAGTAACTAATTCAGGCGTCATATAAGCAACTAAAGTACCGCCAGAAAAAGCACCGATAAATCTAAAACTGGTTAATGTGGTTCTTTCCTGACTATTACTGGTGACCACACCTAATAGCGCGCCGTAGGGCACGTTAATAAAGGTGTACGCCAGCATCATAAAAATGTAAGTGCCATAAGCCCAAATCAATTTACCATCATCACCTAAATCGGGCACTGTGAAGGTGAGTACTCCAGCTGCAGCAATGGGAATAATGCCTAATATGAGATAAGGGCGAAATTTGCCAAAGCGGGTGTTAGTTCTATCTGCGAGGGCGCCCATTAATGGGTCTGATACCGCATCGATTATGCGAGTCACTAACATCATGGTGCCAACAGCTGCAGCTGATATACCAAATACATCGGTGTAGAAAATAAATAAGAACACATCAAAAACACGCCAGTAAAAGTTAGATGCCACATCCCCAAGGGCGTAACCAACTTTCTCTTTAAAGGATAACTTATCGAATGTGACCGATGTGTTTTTTACGCTGGTTGCTGATTGTTCCATAATCGTTTTTATACCTTGATTGTTGCAATCTAACTTGAAGGTATTACTTACAACTAACCCACTATTCACTTGTATTTACAACATCTTCGCTGGGTTGATACCTGATAAAGTGTAAGGCTTTAATATTTAGCATGCCTAAGTGTAAGCGCTTACATTGTGATTTTAATGTAAATTATTAATCATTTTTTGACCAGTATTAATTTAAATAAACTGAATATGATTTTTTGAAAAGAGGCGGGTAGAAGCGTTTTATTGATCTGGGATAAAGAGGCTAAGGTATTCAGCCCTTTTCCATCAAAGGGCTGAATAACATTTACTAAATAATTCTTATTGGATAATTGTTACTGGGTAACTGTTATTGAATAAGAAGCGACTCACTATTTAAGCATCTCGTTTACTCGTATAACCTGAGCGCGGTAACCCGTTGCGAACATATCGTGACTATTGATATTAATGCGCACAGCGGGTTTGGTTTCACCATAGCGATGCTCAACTAAAATAGATTTAACTTTACCTGTGGTGTCATCCATTTTTAAGTTGCCATAACCGCCACCTAAACCAAATAAACCAGCTGAGGCAAAGTAGCTCATCATGCTGTCTTTATCTTGCTGATATTTAACGATAGATGTTACTGGCGAGTAGCCTTGATAACCCAACTCGTCTTTACCGTATTGCCATACTTGGGTAACGGTTTTATTGGCCTCATCAATTTTGTATTCAACCGCGCGGGAATATTTTTCACTGGCAAACATCGGCTGACCAAGGTGTCTACCATCGCCATTATCAAATACGGTTAAAGTGCCCTTTTCAGGAACAAGATAAGCGGTATGGGACGTGTATGAGAAGTCAAAATCACTGCCTCGGCAACGACCCTTTTCATTACAGCTAAGTTTGTTACCTGTAGCATCAACTGGCGAGAGTAGCTTATCTTGGAACTTGTCACTCCAGCCTTTTTCAGGGCCTAATATCCATTTAACTTGTTTATCGCGGCCAATTTTGATTACCGCAGATTGATGACGTGAGCTAATAATGATGCTGTCATCTTTAGGGTCGTAATCAATTGAGTTTACATGGACCCAGTTACGGCCAGTTTCAACCCCATGAATGTCGCCATAAGGGGCATTCTTTAAATCGTCTAAGGTGGTTTGATGGCCAGCTTGATCAATATTGATATTTAAACAAACTGCACCGGCATCAAGGGATAATAATGCCGCATCACGCAGTGGGTCTAAAATAGTGTTTAAATCCCAGTAATCCACTAACTTACCTGTGTTATCAACCTCAATGATTTGATCGCGTATGGTGTTGACTAACATGCCATCAGCGCGGCGATAATCTTTGGCGGCGGCGCGAATAAAGATATTGCCGTTGGCAGCTTCAATCCCTTCGTGTGATGCATCGATAAAATTTCCCGGTAAATTGTGCTCTGAAATCATTCTTCCCATTAATGACATTTTTTTCCAGCCTTGGCCCTGTACCCACACCATGTTGCCGTCTTTAGTGACGTTCATGCCCATGGCGTAACCTGCGCTGTCATAATTTTTTGAGTTATGGGTGGTGTAAGGATTCAGATACCAACGAATATCACCGGCGGTATCGATAATGAAAAATCCTGGTTTCCCATCCCAAGAAAACGCCCCAGGTGCATCAGGGTTATTGTGGGATAACTGACCCGACTTTCCGTCTGGATTGGTCCAGTTTACAAAATAAAGGCGGTCTTTAAAGTCAGCGTCAACATGTTCTACTTCGACGATGGGCGCTTTAGCCCACTGGCTTTCTGAAAAGCCCATATCAATGTCTGGGGTTAGCATTTGATACTCGTGGCTGCGCTGCTTGCCGTTTTCAGTCCATTTAATTGTAAAGGTGTTCATAAAGGCAGGGTAGAGACCAAAAATGGGTACGCCACCTTCATCCATAATACGCATATCATCAACTTGATAGTTTATGCTGACACCAGTTTCATCTTTGGCATGTATGGTGACATCCACATTGGAAATTTTATGACCATTAAGAGTCACTAAAGCCGTTAGTGGGGCATTTTCATAGGGATTATGAATGATATAACCCAATGGCGCATCTGCCACTGGCATTGGCTTCATCCCCATGGGGTCTGCATTAACATTATTGATTGAATAAAGCAGTGACAAGGTCAATGCTGTATAAAGTATTGGCTTTAGCATGGGCACACTCTCAAATTAGTTATAGCGGCAGTATACCTTGGCATAATCGATAATAATGCAGTGTAAATAACAGAAAGTGTTATAATTTTTTACTTTTGATTAATAGCTCACGAAATAAGATTTTTAACTAAATTTAGGGAACTTTTGTGAATAGGCTGTGGAGTAACAACTATTTAAAAGCTATGGGGAAGTTAATTACAATTGTCTCAAAAGTGATTGGTAATTGATGCGAATAAAAAAGCCTACTTTATATCAACACGCCGTTAGCGGTTTTAAAGTAGGCTCTTAAGCTATTCAGCTAGCTAAGGGGTTAGCTATTTAGTTACTCGTCTTCACTTGGAGGTACATAACCTTCAACGGCAACATCTTTGCCTTCAAATAAAAAGCTAACCATATTCTCTTCAAGTAGTTTACGGTCATCAACATTCATCATGTTAAGTTTGTTTTCATTGATTAGCATGGTTTGTTTTTTCTGCCAAAGTGCCCACGCTTCTTTACTGATTGAATCAAAGATACGCTTGCCTAAATCGCCAGGGTAAAGTTGAAAATCTAAACCTGGAGCTTCTTTCTTTAAATATACGCAATTAACATTACGAGCCATGATTATTCCTTAAAGGGATTCCTTGACGGGATCTACTGCTAAAAGAGCGGCTAAGTTAGATAAAATCCGCTCAGTTGCTGCGGCTAATCCAACTTTCGCGGGATGATGTATGTTATACCAGAGTGTCTGATTTTGTTCCATTACACTTGAGTCAATTTGAGGCGATTGTTGATTTTCGCCGAGATTAACTAAGATAGGCTGAATATCTAAATGAAAATGACTAAAAGTATGTCTAAATCCTGCAAGCCATTGTGATTGTTCATTATTGTTGTTTTTTGCTGCGGCATATTCATTGCTGCTGTGATTAAACCCATTAGCACTGATATGTGCAAGCAGCGCCGCCTCAGTATCAAATTGAGGAAAACACCATAAGCCGCCCCAAATGCCTGCTGGTGGTCTTTTATTAAGAATGACTTCACCATCTTTATGCAGTACTAGCATCCATGCAGATTTTACTGGAATGGTTTTTTTAGGCTTTTTACCGGGGAATTCTGTCTGTCGGCCAGCAAGCTGCGCTTTACAATCAATTGCAACAGGGCATTGAGCACAATTGGGTTTACTGCGAGTGCAAACCGCAGAGCCAATATCCATCATGGCTTGGTTAAATTTAACCACATCTTTTTGCGGGGTTAACTTATCCGTTAAGTGCCATAATTGTTGTTCAACTGCTTTTTGACCTGGCCAACCTTCAATTGCGCCGTGACGGGCAAGTACCCGTTTAACGTTTCCATCTAATATTGAATGATGCTGACCAAGGGACAATGACAAAATGGCCCCAGCAGTCGAGCGGCCAATACCCGGTAAGGCTATGACTTCATCTAGCGCTTCAGGAAACTTGCCTGCATGTTGCTCACAAACTGTTTTAGCCGCTTTATGCAGATTACGGGCGCGGGCATAATAGCCTAACCCCGTCCAATGATGCAGTACATCATCTTCGCTGGCATTGGCAAGGGCTTTAATGTCGGGAAAGCTTTGCATGAATTTTTCATAGTAGGGGATAACAGTGGCAACTTGAGTTTGTTGCAGCATGATCTCTGAAATCCACACTCTATATGGGGTTTTATTGATTTGCCACGGTAAGGTCTTGCGTCCGTGTAAATCGTACCAAGCGGTGATCCGCTCAGAAAAGGAGTTAACTTTTTTCATCAGCGCAGTGTATATGGAGAATATTCTATAAACAAGGGAGCCTGTTAACTGATAAATACTTTAGTCATGGTGATTTTAAGATATACTTAGCCACTATTATTGGAACAAAGATGAAACTTTGAATAGTCGGCAATTTAAACGCTATTCAAATGATGAGGCATACATGAGCGACGTTACCACCGCTGAATTTAACGAAGATGGCAAATATATTCGTAAAATCAGAAGTTTTGTATTAAGAGAAGGCCGTTTAACCAAAGGCCAAGCAAACGCAATTGAAGCACATTGGCCTGCAATGGGTTTAGATTACACACCAGAAGCGATTAATTTAGCTGAAGTGTTTAAGCGTGATGCTGATACCGTATTAGAAATTGGTTTTGGTATGGGTGCATCTTTAGTTGAAATGGCTAAAGCGGCTCCTGAGTTAAACTACATTGGTATCGAAGTACATAAACCAGGTGTTGGCGCATGTTTAGTTGATGCCGGTGAAGCTGAAATTACTAATTTACGTGTTTATCATCATGACGCGATGGAAGTGCTTGAAAACAGCATTGCTGATGGCTCACTTGCCCGAGTACAATTATTTTTCCCAGATCCTTGGCACAAAAAACGTCATCACAAACGCCGTATTGTGCAAGCTGAATTTGCGCAATTAATTCGTCGTAAGCTTAAGATTGGCGGTGTTTTCCATATGGCAACAGATTGGGAAAACTACAGCGAGCACATGTTAGAAGTGATGTCTGTGGCTGAAGGTTATAAAAACCAATCAGCAACCAATACTGTAGTTGAACGTCCAGATCATCGCCCGCTAACTAAGTTCGAAGCCCGCGGCCATCGTTTAGGTCATGGCGTTTGGGACATAATGTTCGAACGTATTGCATAATTATAATAAAATATTGTTAAAATAAGCTATTTAATCAACTAACTAGGAAATAACCATGGCTAAGACCCGAACTCGCCGTTTACGTAAGAAACTACGCGTTGATGAATTCCAAGAATTTGGTTTTGATATCAACTGGACTTTTGATGAGTCAATTTCTGAAGCAGATATTGATAAAGCTGTTGATGAGTTCATTGAACAAGTCATTGAACCTCGTAAGCTAGGTTTCCATGGCGGCGGTCATAAAATGTGGGAAGGCATTATTGCAACACAAGAGATCGGTAAATGTACCGAAGAAGATGTTGCTGCTGTTAAAGCCTTCTGGGAAGCGAAAAAAGTGCCACAACTTGAAGTTAGTGCACTGTACGACATCTGGTGGGGCTAATATAGCTAATGCCTGAGCAAATATTGCTTGATGAAGTGGTCGACAAGGTTCGGCCACTTATTGGTTTAGGGAAAGTCGCAGATTATATTCCTGCATTGGCTGACGTAGATCCAAACAAAATAGCAATAGCAGTCACTGGCGCAGATGGTCACACCATTGGCGCTGGGGATTATCTTGAGCCGTTTTCCATTCAATCTATCTCCAAAGTATTCAGCCTTACTTTAGCGCTAAGTTTGTACTCCGAAGATGAACTTTGGAGCAGGGTAGGTAAAGAGCCTTCAGGTCAGTCGTTTAACTCATTGGTTCAAGTTGAGCTTGAACGAGGCATTCCAAGAAATCCATTTATTAATGCTGGTGCATTAGTGATAGCAGATTTAATTCAAGCGCGCCTTGGTGCACCAAAGCATCACTTGCTTGAAGTGGTTAGAAACCTGAGCGAAAACCCTCACATACTTTTTGATAAAGTGGTGGCTAATTCAGAATTTCAGTTTAGTGCCCGTAATGCCTCTATTGCCTATTTAATGAAGTCATTTGGTAATTTTAACGGCGATGTTGATACAGTATTAAAGAGCTATTTTCATTACTGCTCATTAAAAATGAATTGCGCTGACTTATCAAAAGCGATGTTTTATCTAGCCAATCGCGGTAAAAGCCTAGCAGGGGATCAAATCGTTACCCCAGTACAAACCAGACAGCTAAATGCACTGCTTGCTACCTCAGGTTTATATGATGGCGCAGGTGAGTTTGCTTATCGGGTTGGTATGCCAGGTAAAAGTGGTGTTGGCGGCGGCATTATTGCGGTGATCCCTGGGGACATGTCTATTTGCGTATGGTCGCCTGAACTTGATCAAAATGGCAACTCACTGGCAGGCACTCGCATGCTTGAGCATTTATCACAATCATTAGGTCGCTCAATTTTTTAAACTCGGTTATGTTGCTGGGCAAGTTTTTTATGCCCATTTTCAAATGTTAAGCTTGAAGTCATCTATTGTCATATCCGTATTCTCACCACGATTGTTGAAAATCATCTATTCTTAAATCTACCCATATAATAGCGATGATGAAAATTACCAACATTTGGCTTATTTCACACATAGTTAATATAAATCCAAATCTAAAAGCTAAACCTATTAGTTATTATCTGCTTTAAGTTATTGATAAAAAGCTTATTTATGTTTTTGGCACAGCCTGTGCAATAACTTGGTATCAGTCTAATTAACATTGAAACTAGATATCAAAACGTTGGCAGTAGCTTAGTGAGCAGTTTAGCCACTCGCCCCATTGATTATCTACATAACGATTAACAGCAAGGATAGAGCTAATGAATACCCAAGGTTTATTTAAAAGTATTGCACTAACTGGTTTGATTTTTACCGCAGCGGCTATGACGCCTGCGGTGGCCAAAATGTCCCTTGAAGATAATCAATGCAACGTGACCTTAAACTATGATGTTACCGTTGAGCCACAAAAATTATCCTTTAGCGAAAAAGGCGCTGAGGTTTACCGAGTCGAACTTGGAAAGTTATATATTGATGGCAACCAAGTTGCACTAAATGATAAGCAAGCAGCTTTGTTAGCTGATTATTCGGAGCAAGTATCTAAACAGATCCCAGAGGTAATTGATTTAGTTGATGATGCTGTTATTTTGGCAACAGATGCAGTGAGCATGGCATTAACCCCTATTTTTGGCGATGCCACCGCGGCTAAATTGGATGAGCTTTTAGCTGGAATTCAAAGCCGTGTTGACCAAGCAGCATATCAACAAGGGGATAAGTTTTATCTTGGCGCGACAGAGTCTTCGTTAGAAGAAGCATTTAATGAAGAGTTTGAACAAGAAATGGAGCAAATGATTAAAAACTCCATGGGCAGTTTTATGATGGCGCTAGGGGCTGAAATGATGTCTTCAGAAGGCGGAAGCTTTGATGAAAAAATGACTGCCTTTTCAAGCAAAATGGAAAGAATCGGTGAAGATGTTGAATTGCAGATTTCTGAGCAATCAGAGGCCATAGAAGCTAAAGCCAAAAAAGTCTGCGGTAACTTTGAGCAGTTAATGGTGCTTGAAAGTGAATTACGTCAATCCATCCCACAGCTATCTTCTTATGAATTAGCGACATTATCAGATACTGAGTAGCGGTAACCTTGTAAGTTCTAGCATTGTCAAAATGCACCTGACCTTCCCCTGTACCTTGTGCAGGGGCTTTTTGGTTAAACCATTCCTGCTTAAATTACCAATCAAAAACTTCACCCGCCAATCAAGCTCTAGTTAACTATCTGTTATTTGCGCTACTTTGTAGCGAGATATGCTAGCCGAGCTAGTCGTTTTTTGTCTAATTGCCACCGTTCAAGTTGAGAAAAAGTCATTAATATTACAGTTTATCGTAGATTTGTTCTGATAAAAAAATTGTATATTATAAATATAGAGCCATTTATACAATTTTTGGTATACTCCTAAAACTATAAAACTGTATGGCGTTAACCAATTAACTTGTTGTTTTAGTTTTGGTTGGCTATTCATGATAATGGACTATCGAAATTTAATTTCTTTTTGGGTGAGTGGCGCAACGTTTAAAGAACCATATAAAGTAGGTGGCGTTTATGCAGCATTGTCTGTAATAAGCGACATTACTTGGAACTCAAAAAATATTTTTAATGTCGTAAACAGCTTAAGGCGACTCCAATGTTAGAACTATTAGAACCTATTGCTATTTTTACTCATGTTGCTAGAGCCGGGAGCTTCAGTGCCGCTGCCAGAAGGTTGAGTATATCTAAGTCCAAAGTAAGTACTCAGGTTGCTGATCTTGAACATAAACTTGGGGTTCAACTCATCCAACGTACTACACGTAGTTTAAGTTTAACTGAAGCGGGTAACTTGCTTTACATACAAGGTGAGGAGTTATTACGTGATGCAGAGCAGGCCGTTGCTAGTGTGCATAATCTAAATGATGCCACCCGTGGTGTACTTAAAGTCGGTATTTCTCAGTCTTTTGGTACCATGCATATTATTCCTGCATTACCTGAGTTTATGGCACGACATCCAGAGCTTGAGCTACAAGTTAGCTTACTGGATCATAAAGTCGATGTGGTTAGTGAAGGTTTAGATTTACTTTTGACTATGTCTGAGCAGCTACCATTAGGTATGGTTGCAAGACCATTAATGAAGTGTCAGTTCTTATTAGTGGCATCGCCAGAATATATTGCCCAACATGGCAATATTTCTCGACCTGAACAACTTGTTGATCATAACTGTCTAGTCTACCAAGGTGAGTGGCATGAGCACAGCATGTGGCAGTTTAAGAAAGCTGATGATTACTGTGAAATTGGTGTTTCTGGTAACTTCCGGGTTGATAATGCACCAGCATTAAAATCGGCCGCGGTTAGCGGTTTAGGTATTGCCTACCTAGCAAGTTATTTACTTGAAGATGAAATCGAACAAGGTACATTAGTGCCGTTATTACCTGATTGGCAATTGACCAACAACTTACCGCTACAGGCTGTTTACCCAAGACGTAAGCACCTTGCCCCTAAAGTAAGTGCATTTATTGAATTTATTAAAGGCCATATTGGTACTACACCTTATTGGGATGGTAAGTTCGATCATTTATACAAATTACGTAAATAGCCATTCAATGGGGTTTCTAAGTCAGTAACTAAAACTGGAAACATTGTTCGAATTTTAAAACAAAGTCGCAACTTAAGTTGCGGCTTTTTTATTTGCATAATAAAAACAATAACTTGATTGTCTTGTGGCTGAAAAACGCTCAGGTTGTTTCTGTGCTGAGTTATTAATGGAGTGTAAAAAGCTACTTGAACTCTGTTCTTAAATCAATACAATAGATTTCAGTTGATTCGGAATGATTTGAGTCACGCATCTTGTTGAGAAATGACCCCTTTTCAGCTTTTTGTGCAAATCAGCAACTTCGCAAGTTTTGAATCACTGCTGGCAGAGGTTTTAAAATCAGAACAATGCCGGCTTTGAAACCATCATCCTAGTTTTAATTGGTTTACCCCAGACATTGTGCTGGGGTTATTTTTTTCTGCCCTATAATATCCGCTTAATTTGTTTACTCTCTCGCCTTTGTACTTTTGTTCTCTTTTAAGCTGCCAATTGAATATATTTGTCGGGTATAGCATTTGTTAATGCACTCGTTATTGCCTTGGTAATTTATAGAGTGGCGCTCATTACTTAGATTTCATTACTTAGGCTTTAGTACGAGCCAAAAAGAAGGCCACTAAAAAGTGGCCTTAGATAACTTAATCGATTGGTTGATTAACCGCGATTTGAGTCTGCCGATTGGCTTAATAGCTCAGGTTTATTGGTTTGATTAATCCAATTGTCCACTTCAGCTTCTAATACATCTAATGGTACAGGGCCATTTTGCAGTACTAGGGTATGGAACTGACGAATATCAAACTTGTCACCTAATTTAAGCTTGGCGTTTTCACGTAGCTCTAACACTTTAATCATACCGACTTTATAGGCAGTAGCTTGGCCAGGCATCACCACGTGGCGTTCTACCATTTTAATGGCATCAGACTTAGCATTTGGGGTGTTGTCTACGTAGTATTGGATACCTTGCTCACGAGTCCATTGTTGAGTGTGGATCCCTGTGTCTACAACCAGACGACAAGCACGCCATAGCTCCATCGCTAAGCGGCCAAAGTCAGAGTAGGGATCAGCATACAAGCCCATTTCTTTAGGGAAGTATTCAGTATAAAGACCCCAGCCTTCAATATAGGCAGTATAGCCACCGAATTTTCTAAATTTAGGAATACCTTCCAGCTCTTGGGCAATGGCAATTTGCATGTGATGCCCAGGGATCCCCTCATGATAAGCCAAGGCTTCCATTTGGTAAGTGGGCATTGCTTTCATGTCATACAAGTTGGCGTAGTAAGTACCAGGGCGTGAACCATCGGGTGCGGGTTGATCATAGAATGCTTTACCAGCAGACTTTTCGCGAAAGGCTTCAACAGGTTTAACGATTAATCCGGCTTTAGGTTTAATATTAAACACTTCACCTAAGCGTGACTCCATATTATCAATTAGGTCTTTAGCTTCGGTAATGTAACGAGTTTTACCTTCATCGGTGTTGGGGTAATAAAATTGTTCATCATCACGCATGAAAGCCATAAACTCGGCTAAGTTGCCGGTATAATTTACTTTTTTCATGATCGCACGCATTTCATTATGAATACGTTCAACTTCTGCTAAACCTAACTGATGAATTGTTTCAGAGCTCATATCAGTCGTCGTAATACGATTTAGACGAGTATTATAAAAATCTTCGCCTAAAGGTAACTTCCACACCCCATCACGGCTATCAGCTTTGGCTTCTAATTCATGTAAATAGCTGATTAAATTGTCATACCCAGGTTTTACACTTTTAATTAAGGCTGTTTTAGCTGCCGCCAATAATTCATCTTTTTGAGCTTGGGTAATATCGAGCTTCTCGATTTTACGGTTAATATCACCCCATAGGGTGCTTTTAACTTCAGTATCAGTAAAAGGTGCACCCTTGATAATATTTTCGCTGTCTGAAATCACATAAGGGAAGACAAACTTTGGCGCGATAATATTTTTATCGGCGCGAATTTTTAATGCATCGATCACTTGCTCAGTTACATGCTTTACACCGTTTAAACGGCTAATGTAAGCCTGTGCATCACTGACATTTTCAACTTGATGTTGATTGATAAGGAAGGTAGCAATAAACGAATGACTACCACGCATCTGGTTTACAGGGTAATTATGGTAACGCCATTTATCATCGCTGATTTGCTGCTCTAAGCCTTGTTTCATTAATTTGTAGCTAAGTGCCGTTTGCTTGTCTAACTTAGCAACATTAATAGTTTCAAGTTGTTTTAAATGCTTTTTAGCTCTGGCTAAGTCTTCGTCAGCAGATTTATCACTAAAATCACCCCATTTGTCATAATCAGTTTTGATGCGTAAATAGGTTTGGGAAATCGGGCTAGCCATTACATTTTCCATGAACATACTTTCAAACAGCTCATTGGCTTTTTCTGACTCAGTGGTGGCTGTTTTAGTGGAGGCTACTGTATTGGTTAAAGGTTGGTGCCCTGCAGTGTGGGCGATTGCGGCGTTTGATAATAAGCTGGTTAAAGCAACGGCTATTAATGTCGTTTTTGTTGTTAGTCGCATAGGGTTTCCGTTAGCAAAGTAATAGAACAGGAGATCGATTGATATCCTAAATGACACAAGCATAAATGTATAACGTGAAATGTTAGCAATTGTGTCTTAAATGTTGCTGAATTTACAGGGTAAATGCGAAATGATTTATTTAGTGACTTGCAGGCACTTTGCTTAAAGCGCCAAGCTTAATGGGCAAAGGAAATCAAAAAAAGCCTAATGCATTAACCTTGTTTTATAAAGGTAATCCATCAGGCTTTTATATAGGCTAGTAATAAATAGGCTAGTAATAAATATGCCAGTAATAAGTAGACTAGTTATATAGGCTAGTAATAACTTTAATAAATCAGCTAGCTATAAAGTAGCTAATCTAAAAACTGCGACAAAATATCATTAACAAACATATGGCCTTTGGCGGTTAATTGCCAATGGGTCTCAGTTTCGGTTAATAAGCCTCTTTTAATTGATTTAGCAATACCTTCATCAAGCTCTGACACAGGTAAGCCGGTGCGCAGTTCAAATTCAGTTTTAGGGATAGGCGTCATTAACCTGAGTCGATTCATTAAATATTCAAGGGCGCGATCTTCAGCTAGCACTTCAGTAGTTTCACTGGTGTAATCTGACGTTGCTAGATAACCCTTCGGATGCTTAATTTTGACGGTGCGAATAATCTTATTGAGCTCAGGTTGAGTAATCTTGCCATGGGCGCCGCAGCCAATCCCCAAGTAATCGCCAAATTGCCAATAATTGAGATTATGTTTGCACTGAAATCCGTCTTTGGCATAAGCAGATATTTCATATTGCACATAGCCAAGTGCTGCCAGCTTCTTCTGTCCTTGCTCATAGATATGCCACAAGTTTTCATCGTCAGGCAATTGTGGCGGTTTAGAGTGAAATAAGGTATTTGGCTCTATGGTCAGTTGATACCAAGATAAATGCGGTGGCATTAACCCAGCAGCAGTATCGATATCGGCCATGGCTTCATCAAATGACTGATTCGGTAAGCCGTGCATTAAATCTAAGTTAAAGCTGTTGTAACCTGCATTACGGGCTGTATTAGCAGCGGTAACGGCTTCATCCTCATCATGGATACGGCCAAGAAGGTTGAGTTTATCTTTTGAGAAACTTTGCACCCCAATGGACAAGCGCATCACCCCTGCAGCGCGATATGCGGCAAAGTCATCATGCTCTAACGTACCCGGATTGGCTTCCATGGTAATTTCAATATCATCTTCAAAACCAATGGCGGCTTCAGCACCGGCTAGAATGCGCTGTATTTGGGTGGCTTCAAATAAAGATGGCGTGCCGCCACCAATAAAAATGCTGTGAAGTTTTCGCCCTTGTACATAGTGAAGGTCGTGATTGAGATCGGCTAAAAGTGCATCAACATAAGCTTGTTGCGGTAATACTCCATGCTGACCATGGGAGTTAAAATCACAATATGGGCACTTTTGAACGCACCAAGGGATATGGATATATAAGCTCAGTGGTGGCAGAGATAATTTCGCTGATTGCATGATAGTTACTTAATAATCCCTTTGGCTTTCATAGCGTCTACAAGCAAAGTAAGTGCTAACCCACGGTGGCTCAACTGGTTTTTTTGCTCACTTGAAAGCTCGGCAGCCGAAATATCAAACCCCTGTGGAATAAAGATAGGGTCGTAGCCATGGCCTTGCTCACCTTGAGGGCTCAATCCTATAGTGCCTTCCCATGCCGCTTGGCAAACTATTGGGGTTGGGTCTTTAGCATGGCGCATATAAACCAATACACACTGAAAGCGTGCTTTGCGCTGTGTTTTGTTTGCTAATGCAGCAAGTAATTTAAGGTAATTGTCTTGCTCGCTGGCGCCTTCGCCGCCGTAACGGGCTGAATAAATCCCCGGTGCGCCTTGAAGGGCATCAACTTCTAAACCAGAATCATCTGCGATTGCGGCTTTACCAGTGATTTCTGCAGCGTGGCGGGCTTTAATAATGGCATTTTCAATAAAGGTGGTGCCTGTTTCAGCCACTTCTGGAACGTTAAATTGGTTTTGCGGTAAAACCTCAATATCAAATTGGGCTAGCATCTGATCAAACTCTGTTAGTTTACCTTTGTTACCGCTTGCTAAAACAATCTGTTGCATGGAATACCTTTTTATTAAATAAGGGGGCTGATGTTTTAAATAGTGCTTATGGGGTGAGCAGGCTTTGCAGTAAACTAAAACTCACATCAAATAAGTGGCATCTAGCCTTAAAAAAGGCTTAGTTTTCGCCTTGACTGGCTATTTAAATTTTCATCAATGAAATTGGCCTAATGATACCTAAGCACTGAGTTGATAGACAGCAGCAAAGGATAAAATAGCTATGGTTTGCGCAACTAAATAAAAAGCTAAACCTTGAGGTTTAGCTTGTTAAAAGTGCAAAATCATTTGAAATAAGCCGCTGTTTAGCCTTATTCCACATAAAATTTTTGTTTGAACTTTAACGATGTATTGAGCTTATTGCCGTACTTTATCGTCAGGTTAAAGTTGATTTGTTGATCGTCTCGGTATGGCACTTGGGCGATATAATAAATAGCATCGCCTTCACGGATTTCTTTAAACTCTAAATCCATTCGTGCATCAAGTAAGTTGTTGGCTACGCCAGCGATTTCAACAGCAACGGCGGGATTACCTTCTTGACTGGTATCTAACACTGCAATATTGACAATACCGTTGTAATTACTGCGTTCAATACCATAGGTTTTGGCAATAGCAGGGGTAATAAAGGTACTACCTAATGCCATGTAATGAATATCATAATTACCGACAGTCTGTTTTTGTTCTGCTTGAACGGTCGTTAGGGTACTCATTAAAATGACAAAGCTACATAAAAGGGTGCGAAACATAATCTAAATCCTTGATCGACTCTGTGTTGCTAACAACTGGCTTAATTGACCTAGCGGGTTAGTTTAGCCCTAGGTTAGTTAATCGTCGCGACGAAAGAGTTGATTCACTAATTGGAATGTAGACTTAAGTATAGAGAATTTTTAGCCAGATCACCCGTAATTGGATCATTTTGATGGATGATTTCAATAATGGATGATTTCACTAATCGATGCTTAGTTGCATTGGGCTATTATCTGCGATATTTCAGGCGGGATCTTTAACGGGCTAAGTATCTTCACTTGCTTATGACGGCCTTGAAGCCCTTTTAGAAGCATCACATCAGACTTTGGCACTTTAAAGGCTTTGGCTAAATACTTTATCAGGTGGCTATTGGCTTTACCGTCGATTGGCGGGGCTGTGATGGCGATTTTTATTTCATCACCATGTAAGCCCACAATTTTATCACGGCTGGCCTTAGGCTGAATATAAAGGTTCAGCAACAGGTTACTCTGTTGCTGAATAACGACAGGCATCAGCTTAAGCTCGCTCAGAGGTTAAAACGCAAAACATGAACTTTAAACCTGAGCCCAAAATGGAATGTATTGCGCTAACAAAATATTAAGGAAGTTCATTGCAATCAGCACTAACATCACCGATAAGTCTAAACCACCCATAGGAGGAAGGATACGACGAACAGGGGCTAAAAAGGGTTCGGTAAGTTGATCCATTACCATCACAATCGGGTTGTGACCTTGGTTAAACCAGCTAAGCAGTGCGCGCAGAATGAGTACCCAAAACAGTAATACTCCAGCTTCTTTTAATACTGAAACCACAGTAAGAACACCAAGCATTAATGGGTCAAATAGCGCAGCAGGTGTCATAGCGGTAAGTATTGAATATTTTATAAATACCACCAATAAGGCCAGTACGATTGATGCGGTATCAATACTGCCCATAGACGGCAATACACGGCGCATTGGGGCTATGATAGGTTGAGTGGCTTTAATCACAAACTGGCTAAATGGATTGTAAAAATCAGCTCTGGCTAATTGTAGCCAAAAGCGCAGCAGGACTATCATAAGATAAAGACCAAAAACGGTATCGATTAAGAAATGTAGTGCATTCATTGAGTGTGCCTTAGTTGATCTGAAGTTGATCTAAAATTGAACTGAAAATTATCTTCACGGGCTATTTTCCATTAAATATCGTTTGTTTAAAATGTTTTTGCCATTTCTTGTGCCCGTTTTATGCAGTTTGTCATAGCTTTATCCACTAAACCGCGTAAATCGCCTTGTTCGAAGGTTTCAACCGCTTGAGCTGTAGTGCCGCCTTTTGAGGTAACATTATTACGCAAGGTTGCTAATGAAAGTTGTGGATTTTGAATCACCATTTGCGCCGCGCCTAATGCCGCCTGCTGGGCAAGCGCTCTTGCTGTGGTTTCATCCATGCCAGATTTAATGCCATGGTCAATCATAGACTCAATAAACAAGAAAAAATAAGCCGGTGAACTGCCAGCTAATGCAATCACTTGGTTAAGCTCGTCTTCTTTTTCAACCCAAACTATTTTGCCACCACTTATCATTAAGGTTTCGCAAATTTGTTTATGCTCTGCTGAAATGGATTCATCGGCGTATAAGCCTGTCATACCCACGCCAATTTGCGTTGGTGTATTAGGCATAGTGCGAATAAGGTTAATCGGTTGCTTAAAATAATCGACATAGCGCGCCGCAGGAATGCCTGCAGCGATAGTGATTAATAACTTTTTTGATAAATCTAACTGACTTAGTTGTTCACACACCATTTGCATTAACTGCGGTTTTACGCTGAGTACAATCACATCTGCATCATCTGCAGCAGCAATATTGTCGTGAGATACACCAATATTAAAATCGGCTTTTAACGCATCTAATTTACCAACACTGGGATTGGTGGCGTGAATACGATCTGCTGGGTAACCATTACTGACTAAACCACTGATAATTGAGCGGGGCATATTGCCTGCACCGATAAAACATACTTTTGCTTGAGTCATATTAAGGGTCACTTTTAATTTTTATGTCGGCTGTTATTTGCTAATTGCTTATTTACTAATGTTTGGGCTATTGCTTACTAATACAAGCAGTAGCGGATAAATTTTAATTAATGATTTGGCGTTTTTGGCCTTTAGGGTTTATGGGTAATCTCGAGCGCCAAATATTGCGGTGCCAATTCTGACCATGGTAGAGCCATGCTCAATCGCCACCGCCAGATCATTACTCATGCCCATTGATAGGGTGTCAATGTCAGGGTATTGGCTTTTTAGCTGCGCAAAAAGCTGTTGCAGTTTGGCAAATTCTTGGCGTTGCAGAGCGATATCGCTGGTGGCAGTCGGTATGGCCATTAAGCCTCTTAAAGTCAAATTAGGGAGCGATGCTATCACCTTAGCTAAAGCGCTAACCTCGGTCGCTATCACCCCTGACTTTGATGCCTCTTCACTGATATTAACTTGAATACACACTTGCAACGGCGCTTTACCTGCTGGTCTTTGGTCATTGAGGCGCTTAGCGATTTTTTCACGACTTAAAGTGTGCATCCAATCAAAATGCTCGGCAACAATACGCGACTTGTTGGACTGCAAAGGGCCGATAAAATGCCACTCAATATCACAATAGTCATCTTTTAGTGCGAGGACTTTTTCTTCGCCTTCTTGGACATAATTTTCACCAAAGCAGCGCTGGCCTGCTTGATAAGCCTCAATAATAGCCGATATGGGCTTAGTTTTACTGACGGCAAGTAAGGTGACTTCTTCACTATTACGTGAACAATTTTGCGTCGCTTGTGCAATTTGGCTCTGGGCGATTGATATTCGGTCTGCTATTGTTGTCATATTGTTTTGATTTGTTTGAATGGATGTCATTAGTCATGGAAATAACTGAGTTACTTGCCTTTAGTGTAAAGCACAATGCATCAGATCTACACCTTTCTGCCGGTGTTTCTCCGATGATTCGCGTTGATGGTGAAGTGAGAAAAATCAACTTACCCGCATTAGACCATCAAGCTGTTCATGGATTAGTCTATGACATCATGAATGATAAACAGCGTAAGGACTTCGAAGAACATTTAGAAATCGATTTCTCGTTCGAAGTGCCAAACCTTGCCCGTTTTCGTGTTAACGCATTTAACCAATCCCGTGGGGCTGGTGCCGTTTTCCGTACCATTCCCAGCGATATATTATCACTTGAGCAGTTAGGCGCTCCTGAAATTTTCAAAAAGATTTCAAGCTTCCCTCGTGGATTAGTCTTAGTAACAGGGCCGACAGGTTCTGGTAAGTCTACAACACTAGCGGCGATGGTGGATTATATTAATAATGAACGCCATGACCATATTCTGACCATTGAAGACCCAATAGAATTTGTGCACCAAAATAAGCAATGTTTGGTCAACCAACGTGAAGTGCATAAACATACCCATAGTTTTGAAGCGGCGCTTCGAAGTGCACTGCGTGAAGATCCCGATGTTATTCTTGTGGGTGAGATGCGTGACCTTGAAACCATTCGCTTAGCAATGACAGCAGCAGAAACCGGTCATTTAGTTTTTGGTACCTTGCATACCACTTCAGCGGCTAAAACCGTTGACCGTATTGTTGATGTATTCCCTGCAGGCGAAAAGGACATGGTACGTACTATGTTGTCTGAATCTTTGCAGGCGGTTATATCGCAAACCTTAATTAAAAAGGTTGGCGGCGGCCGAGTGGCAGCTCACGAAATTATGATGGGCACGCCAGCTATTCGTAACCTTATTCGTGAAGATAAAGTCGCACAAATGTATTCAGCTATTCAAACGGGTATGTCTCATGGAATGCAAACCCTTGAACAGTGTCTACAAAACCTAGTCAATCGCGGCCTTATTAGCCGTGATGATGCCATGTCAAAAAGCTCTAACAAACAAGCTAACTTTTAAAGGAAAGTAAAATGGATGTGCATCCTTTTTTAAAGGTAATGGTTGACAGAAAGGCTTCAGATTTATTTATTACTGCAGGCTTTCCGCCCAGCGCCAAAATTGATGGTGAGCTAAGACCACTATCGGATAATAGCTTTAACCCTGAGCAGTCATTAGAGTTTGTTGAATCCTTAATGACAGAGGTGCAAAAGAAGGAGTTTCACGAGTCTCGTGAATGTAACTTTGCTTTTGCTGCAAAAGATTTAGGCCGTTTCCGTGTCAGTGCTTTTTGGCAACGTGAATCACCCGGCTGCGTGATGCGCCGAATTGAAACCAAAATTCCTGAAGTTGATGACTTAAAACTACCGCCGATCCTTAAAGACTTGGTGATGAGTAAACGTGGTTTGATCATCATGGTGGGTGGCACTGGTACTGGTAAATCAACTTCGCTGGCAGCATTAGTGGGTTATCGTAATGCCCATGCTCGCGGGCATATTTTGACCATAGAAGACCCAGTAGAATTTGTTCATGACCATCGCAAAAGTATTATCACCCAGCGAGAAGTCGGTATTGATACTGATTCATTTGATGCCGCGCTTAAAAGTTCGCTGCGTCAAGCGCCCGATGTGATTTTGATTGGTGAAATTCGTACTCAAGAAACCATGGAATTTGCCTTAACATTTGCTGAAACAGGTCACTTATGTATGGCGACCTTGCATGCTAACAACGCTAACCAAGCGTTAGACCGTATTATGCATTTAGTGCCTGAGAGCAAGCATAACCAGCTATTGTTTGATTTATCATTAAACCTTCGCGGTATTGTGGCGCAGCAATTAGTGGCAAAATCTGATGGTAGTGGCCGTAGGGCAGCAATCGAAGTGTTAATTAATACCCCACGTATAGCCAGTTTAATTGCTAACAATGAGCTGCATTTACTCAAAGAAACCATGGCTAAATCAAGAGAGCAGGGCATGCAAACATTTGACCAAGCCTTGTTGGATTTATATCTTGAAAAAGAGATTAGCTATGCCGATGCATTACATCACGCTGATTCACCCAATGATTTACGCTTAATGATTAAACTGCAAAGTAATGAAGCTAACTCGTCAGGGATGATGGATGGGGTGACATTTGATATGAATTAACGGCTAATGTTGGTTGTGCTTTTAACTATGTGTTCACATTAGTGTTAATCTCCATTGATATTATTAAATATTTTATAAAAAGGCCAAGGCGTAAGCCTTGGCCTTTTTCTAACGTTACAAATACTTACCATTTACAGTCTGCTAATTTGCTATAATAACAATCCAACCAACTACCCCCCTAGGGATCCCATGTTTTGTTTCAAAAAAAACGTATTAGCAACATCGCTAATCGCGGCATTTACACTTATGTCATCTTCGGCTCAGGCTGTCAGTATTAATGATGAGCTCGATATTGGTGGGGCAGTAAGGGTAAATTATGGTTGGCAAGATTACGCTGATGGTAATGGCACGCTTGAGTTTGAACTGTTTAGAGCTGATGTAAATTACAAATCAGACAGTGGCTTATTTGCCTCAGCCCAATACCGCTGGTATGAGTATATGGATGTGGTACACCATGCTTATATGGGTTATCAATTTGATGAAAACCAAAAGGTGCAAGTGGGCGTCACGCAAGTGCCATTTGGCGTTATGCCAGTGGCTTCTCACTCATTTTGGTTTGGGGCGACTTATTACCTAGGCTTAGAAGATGATTATGATGCCGGTATTCATTATCAATACCAAGGCAATGGCTGGCGTTATGATGCCGCATACTTTGTTAATGATGAGTATGGTGATGGCAGTCGCTTCGATCGTTACTCATTTGATGTTGGCACAACAAAAGAGTCTCCTTATCAAGAAGCCGGCCAATTAAACTTACGCATTGAAAAAACCATAGGTGATGAGTTTAAGAGTAAACTTGGCGCGTCATTTCAATATAGTAATTTAGAATATGTACCAGATGGCTTTGAAAATGCAGCTGAAGGCGAAGATACCACAAGTATTACTGCAGCTGTACATTGGCAGTTAGATTGGCAGCAATGGCAATTACAAACTCAGTATATTCATTATGACTATGATTTAGACAACAGCAACCGCATCACCTTAGCTGCTTTTGCCGCGCCGTTTGAAATTGCCGCTAAAGCCGATGTGGTAACGTTGAACTTATCCCGTCAAATTGATGTGGATTGGGGCCCGATTAGCCAATTAAACTGTTACAACGATTACAGTCAGGTGGTCGCTTCTGGTGAAGGCTTAGATGACTCTATTCAAAATGTCACCGGTTGTATGATTGCTGCCGGTAAGTTTTATTCATATGTCGACTGGATTGCTGGCAAGAATATGTGGTTTGCTGGTGGCGATGGGATTGGCATTGATAATGGTGATACCGCTTGGCATTCTCGGCTCAATATTAATGTTGGCTTTTATTTCTAAGCCCAGTGTATCAGTTTGATCTGATACGCTTATTAAAACGTATATGTACTTGTGGCCTGTGTAGTCAAAACTTTTTGTCAAAGTGGCGTTAAAGCAAAAGCCGCAACTATGATTTACCTTAAATAGATTATTTTAGATATATGTTGGAAAGGAATCAAAATGAACAAACTCTTATTATCAGCAGGCTTAATCGGTTTAAGCTTTAGCGCTTTTTCAACGAATTCAATGGCTAATAGCTGTCCTGAATACCTTAATGTAGAAGCCAGAAAATTACATTCTGAAGATACGGTCGATTTATGTGAGTTAACCGCAGGTAAACCAGTATTAATTGTTAATACCGCCAGTAACTGCGGTTTTACACCGCAATTTAAAGCACTTGAAGCGCTGCATCAGCAATATAAAGATGATTTGGTGGTCATTGGTTTTCCATCGGATGATTTCTTTCAAGAAGAAGATGATGAAGCCAAAACCGCAGATGTGTGTTTTTTAAATTACGGCGTGACATTCACCATGGTGTCGACCTCTGCAGTCAGAGGCAGCGATGTTAACTCGGTATTTTCTTATTTAGGTGAAAAATCAGCAGCGCCTAAATGGAATTTTTATAAATACCTTGTTAGCGCAGACGGTGAAAGTGTGCAGCAATTCAACTCTCGAGTAAAACCAGATAGCGAAGAGTTGAAAAAAGCGATAGAGTCAGTGCTATAAATAATAATATTGCTAATAAAGCATAAGCTTGCAGATAAATTTGCGTGGCTATTATTAGCATGACAAATAGTCGTTATTGGATGATGCCTTAAGTAATAAATATTTAATCGGGCATCATCAATAATCACTTTTCTCGGAGTCAATCTTGTTCAAATTTTCTGGATTAAGTAAAGAAGTCGGCCACAAAACCCGTGGCAAAACCGGTGTGCTGTTAATGAATTTAGGCACCCCTGATGAACCTACCGCCTCAGCCGTTCGTCGCTACCTCGCAGAATTTTTATCTGATCCTCGGGTAGTCGAAATCCCTAAATTAGTGTGGATGTGTATCTTACACGGGATTATTTTAAGAGTGCGCCCAGCAAAATCTGCAGCACTTTACAAAGAAGTGTGGACCAAAGATGGTTCGCCTTTAATGGATATTAGCTTACGTCAACAGGCCAAGCTTGATGCCTTGTTTAAGCAGCACGATGTCGATGCATCAGTGCATTTATCCATGCGTTACGGTAACCCATCAACCCCAAGTGTGTTACAGCAAATGCACAAAGACGGAATTGATAAGATTATTGTTTTACCGCTTTATCCTCAATATGCCGCACCTACCACGGCGTCAGCCTTTGATGCTATTGCCAAAGAGCTATGTAAATGGCGCTATATTCCAGCGCTGCATTTTATTAATACCTACCATGACGATCCTAACTTTATTGATGCATTAGCTAAATCAATTCAAGCGGATTTTGACGCAAATGGAAAACCGGAAAAGCTAGTGTTGTCTTATCACGGTATGCCAGAACGTAATCTGCATTTAGGCGATCCTTACTATTGTTTTTGCGTTAAAAGTACTCGCTTAGTGGTCGAAAAACTAGGTTTGACGGAAGACGAATATGTGATGACCTTCCAATCACGTTTTGGTAAAGCCAAGTGGTTACAGCCTTATACCGATGCCACCATGGAAGCGTTACCAGGCCAAGGCATTACCGATATTGCAGTTGTTTGCCCTGCATTTAGCGCAGACTGCTTAGAAACATTAGAAGAAATAAAAGGTGAGAACCGCGAAGTATTTGAACATGCCGGTGGTAAAAAATTCCGCTACATTGAATGTTTAAATGATAATGATGACCATATCAATATGATGGCCAATCTGGTGAAGCCTTATCTTTAATTAATGCAATGGTGAACAATAAAAAAGGAGTCAGTTGACTCCTTTTTTGTGTCTAGAATTTAAAGCTAGTTATGAATACTGGTTTTCGAAATAGCTTTCGATAATCAGGACTGCAGATACTGCATCAACTTGGCCTTTGGTGAGCTTTTTATAGCCGCCTAATTCAAATAGTCTTGCTTTGGCGTCTGTGGTGGTGAGGCGCTCATCTTGAGTGACCACTTTTACCCCAAAGCGGCCACTAATGCGATTGGCAAATTTTCGCGCCCGCTGAGTCATCTCTTGTTCGGTACCGTCCATATTAAGCGGTAAACCAACAACGACTAAATCAGGTTGCCACTCTTTTAGTACCGCTTCAATTTCATCCCAATTAGGGATGCCATCATTGGCTTTTATGGCCGAAATTGGTGCCGCACTTGACGTGATTTCCTGGCCAACCGCAACACCGATACTTTTGGTGCCAAAATCAAAGCCTAATACTGTTTTAGATTGCATGCTGTTCTCTGGATAATCGTAATAATGAGTATCGACAGTTGCAAAGCCAATTGATTAACTGACAGCAATTGAAGATGAATACTTGGCGTTTATAAACATTAATTGGTGTATTAGCGAGTTTTAAAAGCTTAAGAGTGACCAACTTGTGATGATATTTGCCAAATATCAAAGCCTAATTGTTTGGTGGCTTGAGTCCAAAGCTGATTATAGTCTTGGTTAAAAACGAGTTCGGGTGTAGCTTCAATAGTTAACCAGGTGTTTTCAGCTAACTCTTCTTCTAACTGGTTTTTGCTCCAACCAGCATAGCCTAGAGCGACAATAAATTGTTTTGGCGACTCTTCAGTGCCTAGGGCATTAAGCACATCTCGTGATGTGGTTAGCATGCAAAATTCACTTACGGGCTCACTATTGACCCAATCAGTTTGTGGCGTATGCAATACAAAGCCTCTGTCGGTATCAACTGGGCCGCCTAAAACTACCGATTCTTCAAGGGGTAGGCTTAATTGCACTTTTTTAGCTAAGCCAATTTGCTCTAGCAGCTCATCAATAACGATATTGGTTGGCCGATTGATCATTACGCCCATGGCGCCTTTATCGTTATGCTCGCAAATATAAATGACAGCACGCTCAAAAAAAGACTCATCTAAAGAGGGCATAGCAATTAACAGATGACCTTGTAAACTGTCCATTATTTATCCTTTTGAAAAACTAGGTGTCAATTTAACATACATACTTAAATGCCCTTAAACCCGAGGTTGTGATTTAAGCTTGATTGGCGATTGCTAATACTTAGACTTAGGCAAATACTAATATTAAATGTAAGTATTAGCGTAGGCTTAACCACCAGCAAGTTTGACCGTATAGTTCATTTTCTCTAGCAAGGTTTTGATTTTTTCACGGTCATCAGTTTGCACTTCAATATTGAACTCTTTTACCGTACCCCCACAACCACATTGTTTTTTAAGTTTTTGCGCTAAGGCTTTTAACGCTTTAGCATCAAGCCCAAGCCCTTTAATGATACTAACGCCTTTTCCTTTACGGCCTTTACTGTCTTTATGGATGCGGACAATGCCGTCACCTACTGGAATTTGCTCTGTTGGTTTTTCTTGAGCAATTTTACCGCCATCGGTGCTATAAACTAAAGAAACATTAGGATCAATACGCATAGGTTCACTTGTACTTTACAATAAATAATCAATACACACAGTTTAACAAACTAACTGAGTTGGCTAAAGCAGCAAACGACCCCTCTAGCGGATAATCTAGCTGTTATCTTATTGGCGAGCACTAAGCTCATTAACTAAGCTCATTAACTAAGCCCATCCACTAGGTAAGAATCATTTTCGCTGTGGTTAAGGATAAAGCTTGCTGTTAAACATTTAGAAAACTGGCTAAAGCGACTATTGTTAATATTATCAGTTGATGATTATAGTTTAGCTAGGTAAGCTATTTATTAGCCTCATTAAAATGTATTTAATACAGAAACAGCCAGTTTGGGTTGTTATTCGGAGTTATTATGAAAAAGTTATTTGTTGCTGCAGCGGTTTTAGCATTAAGTGCATGTAGTACCTTAAAAACCAATACCGATTTTGATCCAGCCGTTTCATTTGACCAATATAAAACCTACTCTTGGGTCGAAAAGAAAAACCAAGATGCAAGTTATCATCTGGATGGCTTAATGGACCAACGTGTTCGCGATGCTGTTAACAACGAACTTGGGCAAAAAGGCTTAACAAAAGCAGACATTACTGAAGCTGACTTACTGGTTAACTACTTAACTAAAGTCGATAAAAAAATTAATGTCGACACCTTCAATACCAGTTTTGGTTACTACCCATATTATGGTCGTCGTGGCTGGGGCGGAGCAGGGATGAACACCCAAACCACAGTACGTGAATACGAAGTCGGCACCTTAATTGTTGATTTAATCGATAACAAAACCGGCAATTTAGTATGGCGCGGCAGTGTTGCAGATACTATCCGCAATAAAAACACCCCAGAAGAGCGAGTACAAATCATCAACTCGGCGATTTCACAAGTGATGTTGAACTATCCGCCACAGCCTGAAACAAAATAGGTTTTATTATTAGTTGTATTAGTTAAGTTACTCTTTATGATTAAACCGTATCTAATCTTGATACGGTTTTTTATTATTGTTCATTGAAAGCCCTCTTACGACGCCACATAAGTAATACAATTGAACACTTTCGTATCAATTTGCAGCATTTGAAATATTAAATATCAAAAAGCTTTCACTTAGCTTACTGGCTTTGATAAAATACTGCGCTTGGTGATAATGGACGTTACCTTGAATGATATTAAGTGAGTAGAAAATGAAGTCATGGTATTTGTTATATTGTAAGCCGCGCGGTGAAGTTAGAGCGCAACAAAACTTAGCATTACAACAAGTCGAAAGTTACTTACCTATCATTCAAGAAGAGAAAACCTCAAACGGAAAGACCAAACTCGTCGATGTCCCGCTATTCCCATGTTATTTGTTTATCTATTTTGATCCCTTAGAAGTCAGTGTCAGCCGCATACATTCAACTCGAGGTGCCAGTCGTATCATTGGCTGTAGCGAAACCATGACTCCCATTGATGATCGAATTATACAAGCAATAAAAAACAGAGTTTCAGTTCACAAGCCTGATGTTGAAAGTGATTTAATCGCAGGAGACAAAGTCCAATTTACTGACGGGCCATTTGTAGACTTAGAAGCCATCTTTGAAGAAAAGAATGCCCAAAAACGATGCTTTGTATTGTTTAATATCATGGGGCAACAAAAAAGAATGTGTGTAGATAGTAGTAGCATTAAGAAAATTTAATGAACGCTAAGCGTTAATTTTTTAAGTAATAGTGTTGATGTTTTGTTTTAATAGCCGATTTTTGTGTGCAGGAGATTCAGTTTTTAAAATTGACTCATTCAGTGATTGAAATAATGGGATAGAATGACGTGTTTTTACTAAAGGTTGCTATTTAACCACAGCTGCATTTAGTAAAAATAAGTTCGTATAAGTTCGTATAAGTAAGAAGTCAGTATATAGGTTAGCACTGACTTTTAGGTTCAATCAAAATTAGAATTTCATTTATTGAAGGGCACGTTAGAAGCCGTAATCTATGGGCGGTAGCGTGCCCGAAGGGCATCCGATGAACAGTTTCATTTGTTTAGCTATAAGCCGAAAATCATTGTCGGGAACAATGATTAACAGCTTCAGCTGGCCCGAAGGGTGAAGTACAGGATGTACTGAATCAGGGCAATGCCCGCCACGCGGATCGGTAGCGTGCCCGAATTAGAATTAAGCATGATTGCAATCAGTCTAATTAGCAAAAAATGCAAACATCAAAACAAATAACACATATAAGATTATTTTTTTATAATTAATTTTTAGCTCAAATATTCATTTGCTATTATTTACTTGGAGATACATGGTGTTACAGAAGATTAAAATATTCGCAATAGCGGCACTGAGTGCGACTTTAGTTATCAGCGCACCTATTCAAGCTGTAACTCCCTCTCCTCAAATGATAGAGCAGTTTAAATCCTTGCCAGCTTCTGAACAGCAAAGACTTGCTAAGCAGTATGGTATTAGCCCTTCAGTGTTATCGGGGCAAAGCGGTCAATCAAGTCAAATCGCTGAAGCCACGCCAATTCCTGCAAGGCAAGTACAAGCAAAAGAACAGCAAACTAATAATCTCGATTTTGAACAAGAAAGCGAAAAAGCAGAATTAAACTTTTTTGGTTATGACATGTTTGCTGGCGAGCCAATGACATTTTCGCCTATTTCAGATATTCCGGTCCCCAGTGATTATATGGTTGGTCCTGGCGATACACTAAATGTACAGCTTTATGGTAAAGACAACCGAGAATACAGTTTAACAATCGGTCGTGATGGCAATATTCAATTCCCAGAATTGGGGCCTATATCGGTTGTGGGGCTAACGTTTTCTGAATTACGCGAGTATCTAGGCGAGCGAATTCAAAAACAAATGATCGGTATTGAATCAAATATTACCCTAGGTGAATTACGTTCTATTCGCATTTTTATCGCTGGTGATGCCTATAAATCTGGTTCGTATACTGTCTCTAGTTTATCTACCATTACACAAGCTCTGTTTGCAGCTGGTGGCGTAAATGAAATAGGTAGTTTACGTAATATTCAAGTAAAACGTCAGGGGCAGTTAGTTGGTAGCTTTGATTTATATGATCTGCTGCTAAAAGGTGATGCATCAAAAGATATTAATTTACGTTCTGGTGATGTAGTTTTCATTCCATCAGTCGGTGGACGAGTAAGTATTACCGGTGAAATTAGACGTCCGGCCATTTATGAAATTAAGAGCAATGAAACTATTGATGATGTGGTCAAAATGGCTGCAGGTGTTAACCCCGGTGCATATCCCAAGCGAAGCAGCATTGAGCGATATAATCACAACGGTTTAAAAACCATCGTCAATGTTGACTTAACATCAGCAAAAGCAGCTAGCAAGCTAGCGAAAGCGGGTGATTTTATTCGTGTAAAAAGTGCTTCTATGCAATATGAAGATGCAGTAACCCTTGTTGGTGCGGTTGTACGACCTGGTAAGTACCAGTGGTATCAGGGACAGAAGGTTAACGATCTGTTACCTACCATTTGGGGGGATTTAGCCATATCTGCCGATTTGAACTACGCATTAATCATTCGTGAAGTGAACAAGTTTGGTAAAATTGAAGTACTACAATTTTCACCAGGTAAAGCCATTTCGCAGCAGGTTCAGTCAGAAAATATTGCTTTAAGTCCAAGAGATAAAGTCATTTTGTTTAATTATGATGATTCATCGATAAATCGTTATGAATTAAATAAATTAGTTCAAAATAGAGCAAAAAAAATAAAATCATTAAGCAGTGACTCACTTATTGGCAACGACTTATTTAAAGCTGGTTTTAAGTCAATGAATATTGATGCTGCTGGTTCAATGATGCATAAAGCTTCAATCGGTGGAATAGTTATTCCTGGTTCTGATAAGGAACTAAATGAGCAAGAACAACTTATCGGTGATGAAGTCAGTAAAATGATATCTAATTTATTTGATGACAGAGACTTAATTAAATTAAGTGGCTCAATGAGCCGTGAAGAGTTGTTATTTCCTATTATTAGCAAGTTATCACAGCAAAGTAGCCCTTTAGAAAAAGCTCAAGTAGTTGCCATTTCTGGCAAAGTTAAAAATGGCGGTATATACCCATTAGCAACTAATGCAAAAGTCAGTGATTTACTTGTTGCTGCAGGTGGTTTAGTTGAAGGTGCTTATACAAATAGAGCTGAATTAACCCGAACTGAAAATTCTGATTCGCTTTCAGACATCAACCATATACACGTCAATATTAATAATGCCATAAATCACCTTCCATCTGATGATTTGTTATTAGAAGGCCGTGATATGTTGGTCGTACTAACAACTCCAGAATGGCAAGAGCGTAAATCGATTGAAATCCGAGGTGAAGTGAAATTTCCTGGGATGTATAACATTCGTAGAGGCGAAACGCTTGCCGATGTTATGCAACGCGCAGGTGGTTTTACTGACTTCGCTTTCCCTACTGCTGCGGTTTTTGTTAGAGAATCAGTAAAGCAACAAGAGCAACTTGAAATTAAGAAGCTTGCTGACCAATTACGTCGTGATATTGCAACCCGTGGTGTGTCGAAAGACGGCACGGTAGTTAATTACTCTGAAGCACAGCTAATGCTTACGGACTTAGAAAATATTCAAGCAGTTGGCCGTTTAGTTGTAGATCTAAATGCAATTCAAGTGGGAATAGAGCAAGCAGATATACAACTTGAAGATAAAGATATTTTGTATGTGCCTACCACGAAACAAATCGTGTCTGTTATGGGCGAAGTACAGCACCCGTCAACTCATAGATTTAAAGAAGGCACGACTTTAGACCAATACTTATCTATGTCAGGTGGCCCAAGAGAACGTGCTGATGACGGTAGAACCTATATCATTAAAGCAGACGGCTCGGTAATGATGCCAAAACAAAGCTTCTGGTTTAGCAGCAAGGCCGCTTTAAGTGCCGGAGATACTGTTATTGTACCGCTTGATACTGAGTACAAAGATAACTTAACCCTTTGGACTCAAGTGACACAAATTGTCTATAACTCTGCGGTTGCATTGGCAACGATTTCAGGCTTGTAAAATTTTGTTTTAAAATCCTAAACCGCGTCAACCAATTAATTACAGGGATAAAAACTAGATTTACAGCCTAAGCTAATACAAAGTAAGCATCGCTGTAAATCTATTAATCACAAACATGAAAAACCAAATACCAAAAAATTACACAGATGCTAATTTTACTTCGACTCCGCAAGTTGTTGCAGATGATGAAATCGATTTACGAGAGCTATTTTCAGTAATTTGGAAAGGCAAATGGTTGATCATTGCAGTAACTGCTGTCTTCGCTGTTGGTTCTGTTTTGTTTGCACTTAGTCAACCAAATACTTATAAATCAGAAGCGCTACTTTCACCGGCAGACGGGGAACAAGGTGGCGGTGGTTTAGCCGCACTTGCTGGACAGTTTGGCGGTCTTGCAAGTATGGCTGGCATCAACCTTGGTGGTGGCGGTGGTGTTGACAAAACTCAAATGGCGATAGAAGTGGTTAAATCACGTCAATTTACCAGTGAGTTTATTCAAAAGCATAATATTCTTACCGACCTCATGGCGGCTGAAAAATGGGACATGGCATCAGATACACTAGTGTATGATGCTGAAATGTTTGATGCTAAAAACAACAAATGGATTCGTGAGGTTAAAGCCCCATTTAAGCCTGAACCTTCAATGCAGGAAGCCTACAAAGAATTTAATAAAGCTATCGCTATTAATAGTGATAAAGAAACCGGCATGGTGAAAGTGTCGGTAGAGCATTTATCACCATCAGTTGCCCAACAGTGGGTTAAATGGTTAGTAGAAGATATCAACTTAGAAATGAAACAGCGCGATGTGGCAGAAGCTCAGCGCAGTACCGCATTTCTAGAAACTCAGATAGCCCAAACTAATGTTGCAGATATTCGCACGATACTTTACCAGCTAATTGAAGAGCAAACTAAAACTATTATGTTTGCTGAAGTACGTGAAGAATACGTATTTAAAACCATTGACCCAGCATTAGTCCCAGAAGAAAAAGCAGGTCCTAAACGAGCCTTGATTTGTGTATTAGGCACAATGCTAGGCGGCATGTTAGCGGTAATGATTGTTTTAATCAGGCATTTCGTTAGCAAAGAAGATTAAACAAAGAAAAGAAAAAAGAAAAAAATGAGCCTATTGGGACAGTTTTAAGAGAAAGCATGGAACCTAGGCTCTGCAAGGGATAGCGAAGATTCGACTGTCTCAAAATGGATAAAATGTGTCTCAGATTGGTTTGTAGAGCTGAGATGTAAAAATGTATTTAATCAATTTTAGATGAGTATAAATAAAGCATTATGACTAAAATTACCCAAGAAAAAATGACTCACTTAAAGCAACTTGAAGCAGAGTCTATTCATATTATGCGTGAAGTAGTCGCTGAGTTCGATAATCCTGTCATGCTTTATTCTGTAGGTAAAGACTCGTCTGTTATGTTACACCTTGCCAAAAAAGCATTTGCGCCAGGAACACCACCTTTTTCATTAATGCATGTTGATACAACATGGAAATTCAAAGAAATGATTGAATTTCGTGATTATATGGCAAAAAAGGTCGGTATGAACTTAATTGTTCACCAAAACCCAGAAGGGCTTGAAATGAATATCAGCCCATTTGTACATGGTAGCTCAAAACATACAGATATCATGAAAACACAAGGGCTTAAGCAAGCATTAGACAAATATGGTTTTGATGCTGCTTTTGGTGGTGCGCGTCGTGACGAAGAAAAATCTCGAGCTAAAGAGCGAGTGTATTCTTTTCGTGATGAACATCATCGTTGGGATCCTAAAAACCAGCGTCCTGAACTTTGGAATATCTATAACGGTAAAGTCAATAAAGGTGAAAGCATCCGTGTATTCCCTTTGTCAAACTGGACAGAGTTAGATATTTGGCAATACATTTATCTTGAAAGCATTGAAATTCCATCTCTTTACTTTTCAGCTAAACGTCCTGTTGTTGAACGTGATGGCATGTTGATCATGGTTGATGACGAGCGCATGAAACTAAAAGAGGGTGAAGTCATTGAAGAGAAAATGGTACGTTTCCGTACACTTGGTTGTTACCCATTAACAGGTGCCGTTGAATCTGAAGCAACCACATTACCTGAGATTATTCAAGAGATGCTATTAACGACCACCTCAGAGCGCCAGGGCCGTGCTATTGACCATGATAGCTCTGGGTCAATGGAGAAGAAAAAGCGAGAAGGTTATTTTTAATAACAAATGATAGCACTTCCTTTTGAGCAATGGTTCACAGCATTAGCTCTATTAGCACTAATGGTCTCATTAATTTCAGCCAAATTAAGAGCCGTTTATAGCTTTATAGTGGTAACCGCAGCTTTATATGTCGTTGGGGTAATCGATTTACAAGTTGTTCTGGGTAATACTATTAATCCCTCAGTTGTAACCTTGATAATGCTAATGCTATCAGCCTTGGTGTTAGAGCGCACATCTATATTGAGTTGGTTGGCGACTAAAATCGCCGATGAAAGTTATTATCGCACTTTATTAAAGCTGGGGGCATCAACGTCAGTAAGTTCAGCATTTTTAAATAACACTGCTGTGGTGGCAACGTTGATGGGAACCTTGCTCAATAATCCTTTTCACTCGGCCAAAAAACTATTAATTCCGCTGTCATATTTTTCTATTTTGGGCGGAACGCTAACGTTAGTGGGTACTGCAACTAACTTAGTGGTGAGTGGTTTACTGGAAGAACAAGGCTATGATGGATTAGCGATATTTGACTTTCTACCAGTAGGAATTGCACTACTTTTGGGATGTGGTTTAGTGATTTTTTTTATTGCTAAGTGGCTACCGAATGGTGGCAAGGCATCGACTAAAAATAAACAAGCTTACTTTATTGAAGCTGAGATTTTGCCTGGAAGCACGCTCATCGGGCAAACCGTGCTAAAAAATGGTCTACGTTCACTGAATTCATTATTTCTTGTAGAAATTGTTAGAAACAACAAATTAATCTCACCTGTTTCACCTTCAGAGGAGATACAATCTGCAGATAAGCTGATATTTGTGGGTGATGTACGTGAAGTCAGCCAAATATCAAAGTTAAATGGCCTAGAAATATATAGTGCTAATGATTTTGATTTAGATAAAAACTTACAAGAAGTCTTGGTAAGCCCTGAATCTATTCTGATTGGCAAAACCATCAAAGAGGTTGAATTTCGTTCCCGCTTTGATGCCGCTGTGGTTGCTATATCAAGAAAGGGGCAAGCAATATCAGGTAAACTAGGTGAGCTTAAAATACTAGCTGGTGATAAGTTACTGCTCGCAACGGGTAATGATTTCGAAAAGCGCCCTAACTTAGAAAGAAACTTCTTTTTTTTAGAAGAGCAGAAAATCAAGCAGCCACTCACTTTTAAACAGAATTTAGTTGGAATTCTTGGTTTTGTGGGGGCTATTTTCTTAGCCAGTGCAAGTAATATCAGCTTAATTGAAACGTTAGCTGCATACCTATTAATAGCGTTAACCTATGGCCTTATTGATGGTTCAAAGCTTCGCCGCCGTTTTCCATTTGAGCTTCTCACCATTTTAGTTTGTGCACTCTCTATTGCTTCAGCTTTTAGTAGTAGTGGTTTAGCATCAGAGCTGGTAACCCAATCTAGTTCAATGCTCGAAAGTTTAAGTCACCATCAAGCTTTACTGGTTATTATCTTATTAACCTTAGTAATGACCGAGATTATGACCAATACGGCAGCCGCGGCTATTATGCTACCGCTAGCCTTGAGTATTTCGACGCATTTAGGTGTTTCATATATGCCTTTTGTCATGGCGGTTGCCTATGGAGCTAGCGCCTCTTTTATTAGTCCCTTTGGATATCAAACCAATTTAATGGTGATGAATGCTGCAGGTTATCGTATGGCAGATTTCTTAAAAGTCGGTTGGTTAATGACGCTTTCATATGTAGCAATTTCTTACTTGTTAATACCGATAGTCTTTCCATTTTAAGGTTATTTAAAACATGAGCTCACCTTACGAAACAAAACAAAATGATTCTGTAAGTAACAATGTAGTATGGCATAACAGTACAGTAACCCATAAAGATAGAGTGGAGCTAAAGCAACAAAAACCGGTCGTACTTTGGTTTACTGGGCTTAGCGGATCCGGTAAATCGACCGTGGCTAATGCAGTAGAAAGTAAGCTGTTAAGTTTGGGTAAACACAGTTACTTACTTGATGGTGATAATGTTCGTCATGGGCTTAATATGGATTTGGGTTTTAATGATGCCGACCGTGTTGAGAATATCCGCCGTATCGGTGAAGTCGCTAAATTGTTTGTTGATTCAGGTACAATTGTATTAACAGCATTTATCTCTCCATTTATCGGTGATAGAGCGCAAGCTAGAGCACTGTTTATCCAAGGTGACTTCCTTGAGGTTTTCGTTGATACGCCACTTTCAATTTGCGAGCAGCGAGATCCAAAAGGTTTATACAAAAAAGCACGGGCAGGGGAGATTAAACACTTTACTGGAATAGACTCAGACTATGAAGCGCCTATTAATGCTGAAATTCATGTGCAAACCGAAAACCGTTCAATTGAGGAGTGTGCAGATTTCGTTGTAGCTGAACTGGCCAGACAAGGCTACTTACCGTTAAATCAACGCAATGAAATTACAGGATAGTAATCATGCATTATGATATTTTTAACGGTGATGCAGATGGTATCATTGCACTGCTACAACTTCGTTTAGCAGAGCCAAGGGAGTCTGTTTTAATCACTGGCGTTAAGCGAGATATCAATTTATTAAACCAAGTTATTGAATTGAATAATGTCAGCTCCGTTACGGCATTAGACATCTCTATGGAGAAAAACTTATCAGCACTTAATAATTTACTTGATAAGCAAATTCCTGTTTTTTATTGTGACCACCATCGGACAGGTGTCATTCCAACATCAGATAAGCTAGATTCGTTAATAGATTTAGATGCTGAAACTTGTACCAGCTTGCTCATTAACAATAAACTCAACGGCCAGTCTGCTAAATGGGCGGTTGCTGCGGCTTTTGGCGACAATTTATATACTAGTGCAGAAAAGCTTGCTCAAGAAATAGGGCTAAATGAAACGGACACACTGTTTCTAAAAGAGTTAGGTACGTTAATCAATTACAATGGCTACGGTAGTAGCTTGAATGATCTGCATATTGAACCCGCTAAGCTTTATCGCATGTTACTTGACTACCCATGTCCACATCAGCTTAAAACAGATAAAAGCTCACCTTATTATATTTTAAAAACAGGTTATGCAACTGATTATGAAAACATTAGGTTGTTAGCGCCAATTAGTAATAACAATAATACCTGTGTGTATGAACTGCCTTGTGAAGCTTGGGCGCGTCGTATAAGTGGTGTATTTGGAAACGAATTAGCCAATCAATCACCTGATAAAGCTCATGCGGTACTCACTTTAAATGCCAATGGCCAAGATTATACAGTTAGCGTGCGGGCGCCGCTCAATAATCGAACTGGCGCAGATGAAGTCTGCACACTGTTCCCTACAGGTGGTGGCCGCAAAGCCGCAGCGGGCATAAATCAACTTTCAATTAGCAGTAAAAGCAAATTCATCGATACCCTTTCTAGCTTTTATGGCTAAACGTTTAATAAATTAATAAATAAAGAGTCTTAATTAAGCACTTTTTAATCTTAAAGGATTTAACAATGTCACACTCTTCAGAATTAATAGCAACAGATATTGAAGCCTACCTAAATGTACATGAAAATAAAGACTTATTGCGTTTCATCACTTGTGGAAGTGTAGATGATGGTAAATCGACCTTAATTGGCCGCTTGTTATTTGATAGTAAGTTGATTTATGAAGATCAGATGGCAGCGATCGAAAAAGATTCTCAAAAGTTTAATACCACAGATGAATCATTTGATTTAGCATTATTAGTTGATGGTCTACAATCTGAAAGAGAGCAGGGAATTACTATTGATGTAGCTTATCGATATTTTTCAACAGATAAGCGTAAGTTTATTATTGCTGACACACCTGGTCATGAGCAATACACTCGTAACATGGTCACAGGAGCATCAACTTGCGACTTAGCCATTGTAATGGTTGATGCGCGACACGGTATTCAAACTCAAACCCGTCGTCATAGCTTTATCTGTAGTCTGCTAGGTATTAAGCATATTATTGTAGCGATTAACAAAATGGATTTAATGGAATATAGCCAAGAAGTGTATCAACAAATTAAGGCTGATTATCGTGAAATGGCCAAAGATTTTACTATTCCAGATATCCGTTTTGTGCCTATTTCAGCACTTAAGGGGGATAACGTAGTTACACCAAGTGAAGCCATGGACTGGTACCCAGGTGCTACATTAATGAAGTTGCTGGAAACAGTGAAAGTTGACCAAGATAAAAACCTCGAGCAGATGCGCTTCCCTGTTCAATACGTAAACCGTCCTAATCTAAATTTCCGTGGATTTTGTGGCACTTTAGCGTCTGGCATTGTTGCTGTAGGTGATGAAGTACAGGTATTACCATCCGGTAAAACCTCTACCATCAAGGCGATACATACTCCAGATGGTGAAAAATCACAAGCACAGCCAGGTATGGCAATCACTTTAACCTTAAACGATGAAATTGATATTTCACGCGGTGATATGCTGGTGCATTCAACCAATAATGCTACAGTGACCAACAAGTTTGCTGCTCATGTGGTATGGATGGATGAAACACCACTTCGTGCCCACAAGGAGTATCTGTTTAAGTTCGCCACTAAATCTTGTACTGGTAAAGTGTCAGCTATTGCCCATAAGATTAATGTTAATACTATGGCTAAAAATGATGCTGATATCGACACCTTATCGCTTAATGAGATAGCATCAATAAACGTGAATCTTTCCGAAAAAGTTGCTGTTGATATGTATCAAAAGTTCGCCCAAACCGGCGCCTTTATTATTATTGATCGCTTTAGTAATGTGACAGTTGGCGCGGGTATGATTGAAGTAATTAGTAATAATAACCAGAACGATGATTCAAGAACATACTCTCAAGCAGAAAAAGAACTGAATGCTTATATTTGTAAACATTTCCCTGAGTGGGGTTGTAAGCATGTTTAATACTAAATACAACGCTAGGTTGATGCTTAAATGAGTCAATCAATTTCACTTTATCGTAAGTTCACTGGAACCGCTGGGGTAATGATAATCAGCCGTGGTTTGGCTATGGTGACGGGTGTTATATTTGCTCGTTATTTAGGTCCTGAACAGTTTGGTTTATATAGCTTTGCATTGGCAATTATTACTATGGCCACCTTACCTGTTATAGCTGGTTTACCTAACTTGCTTATAAGAGAAGTCGCCAATTTTCAGTTAGAAAATAAATGGGATTTTTTAGCCGGTGTTATTAACTGGTCTCGTGTTTATGTGCTTGTGCTTTCGTTCATTATTATGATGTGCATGTACTTTGGTTTGTACTTTAATTTATTCAAGGCTTCAGTAACTAATCTGTTGTGGGTTGCTGTTTTATTAATTCCTTTGAGGGGTTTATTAACTCAGCAGGGCGCATTGTTAAATGGTTTTAGACAGCCCATTCTGGCACAATTTCCAGTCCAAATATTTGCACCCACTATTACACTCATTATTTTGTGTTTTTATATTTTTTCGGGTGTTGATTTAACAGGCAAGAAACTAATTTATATTTCGATATTAGCTTCTTTATTAGCTTTTTTTGTCAGTGCAATTTTATTACACAAAACAATCAAGTCTAAAGCTAAGAAATTCGCACCTCAGTACAGCATAAAAACTTGGCATGCTTCTTTATTACCATTCACAATAATGGCTTTTATTGGCACATTAAACACTGAACTGGCAAGTGTCTTACTCGGTTGGTTGGCTGATAATGAATCTGTTGCATACTTTAAAGTCGCGATGCAAGCGGTTGCTCTAATTGCATTGGGGTTAACTGCTGTTAACACTGTTATTATGCCTAATGTTGCGCGCTTATATAAAAAAGGTGATTTAAAAGGGACTCAAGAATTATTAACAAAAAGTGTACGATTAAGCTCGTTTGTTTCGTTACCCATAATATTTTTTCTAATAGTATTCGGTGAGTTAACGATTAGTTTATTGTTTGGTAAAGGCTACTTAGAAGCCTACCCCATTTTAGTGATTTTGTGCTTTGGTCAATTGATTAACGTCCTAATGGGCTCTGTTGGGGTAGTATTAAATATGACGGGAAATGAAAATAGTGCTTTAAAATCACTATCTATGACATTGATAGTGAATTTATTACTTCTTGCTACTCTTGTACCTTTATATGGCCGTATTGGTGCCGCAATTGCTGTATCGGTGAGTTTAGTCTGTTGGAATGTGTTAATGGCAAGAAGTGTGTATAAATTGACAGGGTTAAAATGTTGGATAAAATAATGATAATAAAGTTGCTAAAAAAACTGCCATTAAATTTACAGTTGAATTTAAAAAAAATATTACTTGTTTATACAAAAACAAATTACCCATATAGAGCCTACACTCATAAAAAGAAATGTATCTTTATACATATACCTAAAGTGGCTGGTACAAGTATGTTAAACGTATTAATGGGTATGAATATTAATCGGGATCATCTTACTTATAGAGAATACAAACAAGCGGATACATTTTTATTTAGTCGTTACTATAAATTTTGTTTTGTCAGAAACCCTTTCGATCGAATAGTATCAGTTTATGAGTATTTAAAGAAAGGAGGCAATCAAACTACCGATATGTATTTTAAGGAGTTGTTGTCTGATAAGTTTCCTGATTTTGAAAGTTTTGTTTTCAATTATTTAAACTCTGAATCCATTCAAGAACATGTTTTAATGAAACCTCAGTATTTGTTTATATATAATGAACGTAATGAATGTATGGTAGATTTTGTAGGAAAATTTGAAAATATCAATGAAGATTACAAAGTGGTAGCAAAAAGGTTGAAGTTGAAAATGAGTTTACCAAAGCATAATAATATCAATAGAAATTCTTATGAAAGTTACTATAACCGTGAGGATGTTATTTCTAAAATAGCTGAGTTATACAATAATGACTTCTTTTATTTTAACTATCCCAAGAGTATCTATTGATGAACACATTTTTTACAGGTATTAAAAAAAGCATCTTAACTCTCATGAATTTAAAACGAATAATGAGATACCAGTTCGAGGCTAGGAAGCTGGTTAGAACAGCTAGGTTAAAAGAACCTATTGTTGACACTTCTAGTTTTAATAATGTTATCGTCAGTCTCACAACTTATTCAACTAGAATAAATAATGTTCATTTGGTTGTGGAATCTATTGCAAGGCAAAGTGTAAAACCAAATAAAGTAATACTTTGGTTGGATGAGGACGAATTTAGTAAAGATAACTTACCTTCAAGTTTGAAGGCTTTAATAGAGCGAGGGTTAGATATTAACTTTTGCCCAAACTATAAGTCATATAAAAAATTAATACCTACATTTAAGCTTTATCCAGATTTTAATATAATTACAATTGATGACGATATTATTTACCCTGATTATCTGGTAGAACGGTTTTTAAAAGAGGCTAGAATACATAACCGTACAGTATTAGGATTTAGGTGCCATAAGATTCTACTTGATAGTAATGATAATATTAAAAAATATAAGGATTGGGAGTTGGATACTAATGACCAAGTAGCTTCAATGTTGATTTTTCCTACAGGGGTAGGTGGTGTTTTTTATCCAGTTGGTTCATTAAATGATAAATGTGTGGATTATGAGCTGGCAAGCAAGTTATCACCTTTTGCTGATGATGTGTGGTTTAAAGCTATGAGTCTGAAAAATAAAGTAAAGAGCAAAGTTGTTTTTGTAGATAATTCATTCGACAGTCAGTTTATCCATATTGTGGACAAGGAGGATACAGCATCCTTGGCAACATATAACGTTGCAAATGGTGGGAATGATATACAAATCCAATCTGTATTTCGTGAACTGTATATCAAATTGTGAATAATCTTATTCCTGATTACCCACATTGCTCAGGCAAACATTCCGATGAAAGTACACTATATTTATAGTGTACTTGTTTGAAGATAATCGTTATGAGTAAAAATGAAATTCAGGACCAAAGTGGTTATAGTTTACCTGATTTTTCTAATTATGGAACAGAAGAACAACGGTTTATGTCTGCTGCATTGAAAACGGCACCCATTGGACGAAAATATTTAAGTATGGTTGAGCTTGATGGGTAATCAGGTTCTTATGAGACTGTAACTAATTTTGTGTAACTGCTTATCAACACGTACTCTATAGAGAGTCAAGGATAGGCAGATACTCATGAACAAAAAAGATATTGAAGCTTTTGCTAAAGAAGCTGCTAAAAGCATTAAAACACCAGAAGACTTAAATCAATTCAGTCAGATGCTCAAAAAGATAACGGTCGAAGCCGCTCTTAATGCCGAAATGGATGACCACCTGGGCTATAGTGTCCCAAACTGTTATTACAGCTATTGTTACTGTTGTGCTTCTATGGTATAGAATTGCATGGAGGCCGATTGAATCATTTGATCAGTTTCGACTACTTCAGATGCTTGAATACAGTTGGAAGTTGTTGGTTTCTAGTTTAATTGATGTGATTTTTCGAAATGGTATAGTTTTAATTATTGGTAAGCTATATTCTCCTGCTGATGTAGGGTATTACTCTCAGGTACAGAAACTTTCTGAGTTGCCAGCAATTACATTTACTTCAGCCTTGAAAAATGCCAATTTTCCAATTTTAAGTCAAGCTTCAGAGTCAGAAATATCTAAAAAGTTTTTAGATACAGTTATTATAAGTTCATTGGTGTTCGTGCCATTATGCACATTTATATTTGTAAACTCGAGAGAAATTGTTAAATTGTTATTAGGTGAAGCTTGGTCTAGTGTTTCCATTTTTTTGAGTATTCTTATTTGCGGCTATATTTTGTTACCATTGCAATCCCTCAATCTCAATATTTTACAAGTGAAAGGCCGTTCAGATTTGTTTTTAAAACTAGAGGTCTTTAAAAAGATTTTTTTATCGTGTTGATAGTCTTAGCTGTTTTCTTATATGATACTGTATTAGCATTATGTTTCAGCGTATTAATATCTAGTGTTTTATCCTTTGCTGTAAATACTTATTATACAAAAAGGCTAATTGGTGTGGGCTTCTGGACCCAAATTTTTTGGGTGTTATTATTCGTGGTTACAAGTTTTCCTATATTATATGGGGTTAACTATTACTCTTCTTTATATTTTTATCCGATCTATACATTGGTTTTAAGCGGCATGACTCTGCTTCTATTAGTGTTTGTGAAATATTCAATTTTCAAAAAAATCAAAAGGTTTTAAATGTCTGAAATTTCCGTAAGTGTAGTATGTTTGACATATAACCATGCTGAATATGTTAGTAAAATGCTGCGATCGATTATTGAGCAAGATACAAACTTTAAATATGAAATAATCATTCATGACGATGCATCTACAGATGGTACAGCTGAATTAATCAAAGATTTTGAAAAAGAATATCCTGAATTAATTCAAACCATATTATTAGATAATAATATTTTTCAACAAGGTTTAACTTTAACTCCTTACTTTAACGCTTTGTTAAAGTGTAGGGGTAAATATATCGCATTTTGTGAAGGTGATGATTATTGGTCATTATCAACAAAACTACAGGAACAACATGATTTTTTAGAGAAAAATAAAACTATCTCAGCCCATATATTTGATGCTTCTGCAGAAAATGAATTTGGTGATTCGGTTTATAGTTCAAAATTAAGTATAGCTGGTGTACCCCCCGGCTTTATGGACAGAGATAGACTTGAACAAAAATTTTGTATGCTACCTTTAACAACTATGTATAGGAAACCTGAGCAAATAGAATTTAAAAGATATTACAACAAATGTATCACTGGCGATAAGTTGATTCAATTATTAGTGTCACAAAGTGGCGGCGCTTTTATTGACAGTAAAGTTGTTGCAATATACAGAGTCCATTCTGGTGGTATTTGGTCGCAACAAAATGCTAGCTATAAATTTTATGAGTCTATGCATTCATTGCTAGTTCAAGCGCAAATGTTAGAAGATATCAAAGAGAAATCTACTTCATATGAATTTAAAGTTTTTTTGACTATTATTAGTGCTTTTAAGTATCTAACTTTTAAAGGGTTTTTAAGGGTTTTGCTCAATTATCTTAAGGGGAAGTTTAAATGAAATTATTTTTAAAGATTTTGTATGTACTTTTAAAAGGTAATAATGCTTGGGCAAGAAAGTGTGGAGTTATATTTGGTAAAAATTGTTCACTACTAACTACAAATTGGGGGACTGAACCATTTTTGATTACTCTGGGTGATAATGTAACAATCACGTCAGGAGTTCGAATATTAACCCATGATGGCTCTTTGAGGTTGATAAAAGATAATAATGGCAATAGGTTTTATAAGTACCAAAAAGTTATTATTGGAAATAATGTTTTCGTAGGTATTAACTCTGTCATTATGCCAGGAGTATCTATTGGTTCAAATTCAATAGTTGGAGCTCACTCAGTTGTAACTAAATCGATACCTCCAAATTCAATATATGCTGGAAATCCAGCAAGAAAAGTTTCTAGTTTTGATGCTTTTCAAGAAAAGGCAAAGGCTAATTTTTACACGATACCAGATCTAAATTCAAAAAATTATAAAGATAAAATATTAGAAATAGTTAATAATCATGAGAGTTAAGCTTGGTTTTAAAAGTGATGTAGCAATGTTTAATTTGTTGTTACTAACTAAGTTGTTTTATATTTTTTTTGCTGAATATATTTATTCTATGCTCACTCGCTTAGGTGATACTCCGAAATATTTATCATCTTCAATTGAAGTGAACTTGCGTGCTTTATATTCATCGACTCAATTAATGAAAACAACCGGTGGTATATTAGGTTATCTACCTGCCCCTTTGTATCATGTTCCTCTTTGTTTATTGTCATGGTATGGTTTAGTTTTTCTTTATAAGCAATTATCTATAAATGGGATCGTTTATAGAGAAACTGATAGGATTAAATTTTATATTGTTTTTTCGTTACCCAGTGTTGCTGTTTGGTCATCAATACATAGTAAGGAAGCTGTAGGTGTTTTCTTTGCTTCAGTATTATCAACCTTAATAATAAAGTTTTCTAGTAGAGAGAAGTTTAATTTTGATAAGTTTTATGTTCTGATTGTTTTATTTTCTGGTTATTTGTTACTCACATTTAAACCGCAATACTTTATCTCTCTTTTTTCTATTTTACTTTACTTTTTACTTTCTAGACGATTTAGTTATATTTGGGCATTTTGTGTTTTATTTCTAGGATTAACAATACAACTATATCTTTTGTATTACTTTCAACCTTTGGTGGATATGTATGCTCTGCAAATGCATGCTCATTTTGATAGCGCAATGGCAAAGTCCACGAGGGAAAATATTTTTTTAAACGATTGGGACTTTTATAAGAATGCTCCATCTGGATTACTGGTAGCTTTTATTGGTCCGACAATATCTGAAAGTGTAACGTCACCACCTAAATTTTTAGCTTTTGCTGAAAGTTTAATTCTAGTTGTAATTTTACTCCCTATTTTCTTGCATCAAGCTGGTAGGTTCTTAGTATTAAAAATAAATGTCAATCATTTAGCGATCATTTTACTATTGATTTTTTGGTTGCTTTTTGTACATTATCCTTTTGGTATTTTTAATCCAGGTTCAGCTTTACGTTATCGAGTTAATTTTCTCCCCTTTCTGGTTACATCTATGTTTGTTATCTCATCAAGGTACTCAAGCAAAAACATTAAGAAGACTAAAAAATGAAAATTTTATTATTTATGCCCAGTTTTAGAGGTGGTGGAGCTGAAAAAGTTTTTGTGAATTTAGCCAATTACTTCTCATCAACACATCAAGTAATTTTGGCTGTCAGTCAAAATGAGGGGCCAAACCTTAAAAGAGTAAATCGATCCATAAAAGTAATTAGTTACGATTGCAATTCTGTTTGGAAGACTACTTTTAAGCATAGGAAACTCATAAAAGAAGAGAAGCCCGACGTGGTTTTTTCTAATACAGTTTCATGTAATGCTGTATCTTTCTTAGTTAAGGTATTATTAAATAATGGCTATTCAAAGTTTATTGGAAGGGAGGCAAATATAGTAAATGGCAACTCGTTGAAAATGATCTTCAGGAATAAGTTGTCTTATTTCTTATATCGTTTCTCTGACGGCTTTGTTTTTAACTCTGATGATACGTTTGAATCTATAAAACATGTTTTCCCTAATATTGTTAAATACGATTATGCTATTATATCTAACCCTGTTATTTCAGAGTTGGTAGATGTTGAGAAGAGTGTTTTTGAAGGTAAGTCAAATAGTTTGAGTATTATTTCTGTTGGTAGATTGTCTGAGCAAAAAAATTATTTACTATCGCTGAAAACTGTCTCTTATTTAAAGTCACAAGGAACTAATGTTATTTTTGATATTTATGGAGTAGGTGATTTATTACAAGAACTCATGCAACTTACAAAAGAACTTGAAATTGAAGATTGCGTAAATTTTAAGGGTTACTCTGATGATATTTTATCCATATACAAGGATTATAATGTATTTTTAATTACCTCTAAGTGGGAAGGCTTTGGTAATGTAATTGTTGAAGCTTTATCTGCGGGTTTACCTGTGGTCGCTACGAATTCTAGAGGCGGAGTCCCTGAGTTAATTAATAATTCTAGTTATGGGGCCATTACTGATTTCAATGAAATTTGTATTGGAAGTGCTATAGTTCATGAAGTTGATTCTGATTCAAAAGAAAAAATAATATTACGAAAACAAAAAGCAAATAAATTCACAACCTCTATAATAGGCGCCAAATACTTGGAGTTTCTACTTAATGTCAAAAAATGATTTCGCATTCTTTATTAATTCTTTAGAGTCTGGTGGCGCTGAAAGAGTAGTTGTCAATTTAGCTAACGAAATTGGTGACGGTATCCGGTTGGTTACCATTTGGCCTAATAAATTTTATACATTAAATGAAGATGTTAATTACAGTTCTTTACTAAGTAAAAAAAGTAAATTTATTTTCTTTGATTTGTTTTTTGCTTTTTTTAAGTTAGTTTTGTTAGTCAAAAGCGAGAAAATAAAATCTTTAAATAGCCATCTTTTTTGGGCAAATTATATTAACGTTTTTGCAAGTTTTTTTTCGAGGCATAGAAGTATTTGCACACACTGTGTAAGTTTTAAGTCTAAGTTTAAAAATCGTTCATTTATAAAAAGTGTACATTATTTTTTGTCTAAATATTTGTTAGTTAGGTCTTGTTCGCACACGTTTAAATCATTAGATATGTGTGAAGAGTATTTAAGTTTGTTTAACTTTAAAAATTCATCCGTAATTTACAACCCTATTGATTTAGCTAGTGTTTACTCGAAGTCTTTACTTGATGTTGATATGCATGATATTGACTTGTTGGATAGTAATTATATAAATGGGGTTTGTGTTGGTCGATTCCATCCTACTAAAAATCAATCTTCAGTATTGAACCTTTTAAAAAAATTACCAGATAATTACCGCATTTTTTTTGTTGGTAAAGTTAATGATAAGGTTTTTTTTGATAAGTTAGTATTGAGTTTAGGGTTGACTAATCGTGTTTTTTTTCTTGGAGAAGTTACTAACCCTTATCCTATTATTAATCTTTGTGATTTTTCTATTTCATTATCTTTGTCAGAAGGTTTTCCTAATTTCTTGGTAGAGAGTATAGCTCTTTCTACGGTCCCCTTTTTTTACAATTGTGAAACTGGTCCTAAAGAAATTTTATCTTCTAGTAAAATTTTAAATATAGAATACGAAAGTGGTAAATTATTTGAGCTTGGTTTTCTAATAAATAATTTAAGTTATAATGATATTGCAAATGACATTACTCAGGTATTGGGTTTAGGTTATGAAGTAGATGATGTCGCAAGGCTCAAGTTTTTAAAAAATCTTGATCTTGAGATTATTTCTAATAAATATTTAAATGTTTTGTAGTTTTGTAGTTTTGTAGTTTTGTAGTTTTGTAGTTTTGTAGTTTTGTAGTTTTGTAGTTTTGTAGTATTTTTTTATTATGGGTTATGTATGCATACAATTGTAGTTTCAGCCAATACTAGTTGGTATTTGTATAATTTTCGTAAGAACACAATTATCGCTTTGTTGAAAGCTGGCTTTAAAGTTATAGCAATTGCGCCAAATGATAACTATTCAAAAAAATTAATTTCTATTGGTGCCCAATTTATCCATATCAATATAGACCAGGGAGGGACGAATCCTCTTTTAGATATTAAGACTTTTTTTGATTTTTATAAGATATATAATAAAAGCTCTATTGATTTAGTTTTAAATTTTACGCCAAAGAATAATGTATACAGTACATTGGCAGCTAAATTCTCTAATGTCAAAGTTATAAATAACATTGCAGGGTTAGGTGTTTTGTTTATAAATGAATCATTAACGTCTAGAATCGCTAAATTGTTATACAAATTTAGCCAACGTAAAGCAGACAAAGTATTTTTTCAAAATGAAGACGACCGTAACCTGTTTATAAATAATAATTTTGTTAATTTAAAAAATACAGAGCGTCTTCCTGGTTCTGGTGTAGATTTATCTCGATTTATTCTTACTCCCCCAAAAAATGACGGAGTTGTGCGCTTCTTGCTTGTTGCGCGTATGCTTTATGACAAAGGTATTCTTCATTACGTAGAGTCTGCTCGTCTACTTAAAAGACAATATGGTAGTAAGGTTGAATTTAGGTTGCTTGGCTTTCTAGATGTAAACAATCCATCAGCTGTTTCAAATACTGAAATGCAATCGTGGGTTGCTGAAGGTATTATAAATTATTTAGGAGTATCTGATCAGGTTGAAGTTGAAATTGCCGAAATCGATTGTATGGTACTACCTTCATTTTATCGTGAAGGAGTTCCTAAGTCTTTATTGGAAGCTGCGGCAATGGGTAAGCCGATTGTTACTACTGATAATATTGGTTGTCGTGAAACTGTTGATCATGCGGTCAATGGATTTCTATGTGATGTTCGTTCTACTGAAAGCCTCACTAAATCACTAGATATGATGATAAATTTATCACATGAAGAGCGTTTGACCATGGGCAAAGCTAGTCGTGCAAAAGTTGAGCGAGAGTTTGACGAAAAAATTGTAATAAACAAATATCTTTCAGTAATTGAAAGTATGTTAAAAAGAGAATTAAAATGAAAATAGGTATCGCTGGTACAGGTTATGTTGGTCTCTCAAATGCAATGCTTCTGGCACAAAACCATGAGGTTATTGCTGTCGATATTATTCCTGAAAAAGTGGAGTTGCTGAATAATAAACAATCTCCAATTTTTGATGTTGAAATTCAAGATTTTTTAGCTAACAAAGCACTTAATTTTAAAGCTACATTAGATAAACATTTTGCTTATAAAGATGCTGAATATGTGATCATTGCTACACCAACAGATTATGATGTTGAAACAAATTATTTCAACACATCATCTGTTGAGGCAGTAATAAAAGATGTCATGGAAATTAATCCTAATGCGATTATGGTTATTAAATCCACAGTCCCAGTTGGTTATACAGCGGGTATTAAAGAAGAGTTGGGTTGTGATAACTTAATATTTTCACCAGAATTTTTGCGTGAAGGCCGAGCTTTATATGACAACTTGCACCCATCCCGTATTATTGTAGGTGAGCGTTCAGAACGAGCTCAAGTGTTTGCGAAGCTATTAGTGGAAGGTGCAGTAAAAGAAAATATAGATGTTTTGTTTACCGATTCGACTGAAGCGGAGGCTGTAAAGTTGTTTTCAAATACTTATCTTGCCCTCCGTGTTGCTTATTTCAATGAGTTAGACACTTATGCTGAAAGCCATGGTTTAGATGCTCGTCAAATTATAGAGGGTGTTGGTTTAGACCCTCGTATCGGTTCTCATTACAATAACCCTTCATTTGGTTATGGTGGATACTGTCTACCCAAAGATACTAAACAACTACGTGCAAATTATGCTGACGTACCTAACAGTATTATTGGTGCAATTGTTGATGCTAATACCACCCGTAAAGATTTTATTGCTAACAGTATCTTAAAACGTAACCCCAAGTGTGTAGGTGTTTATCGTTTGATTATGAAGTCTGGTTCTGACAACTTCCGAGCATCAAGTATTCAGGGTATTATGAAGCGATTAAAAGCCAAAGGCATCGAAGTCGTGGTGTATGAACCAGTGCTTAATCAAGATGAATTCTTCCATTCAAAAGTGATTAAGAGTTTAGAAGAGTTTAAATTGTCTTGTGATGTAATTGTGTCAAACCGAATGGTAGATGAAATACGCGATGTAGAAGATAAAGTGTACACGCGCGATTTGTTTGGCTCAGATTAAGGAAGAGAACAATGAAATATTTAGTGACAGGCGCTGCAGGCTTTATTGGTAGTGCGGTTGTAGAGCAACTCACCGCGAAAGGCCATCAAGTTGTTGGTGTTGATAACCTGAATGATTACTATGATGTGTCTCTTAAAGAAGCTCGCTTAGCGCGCATTCAACATGCGAATTTTACACTCGTGGAACTAGACATTGCCGATCGTGACGGCGTGGCTAATTTGTTTGAAGTCGAGCAATTTGAACAAGTGATTCACTTGGCTGCGCAAGCTGGGGTTCGTTATTCGATTGAAAACCCACACGCTTACGCCGATTCCAACTTAGTGGGGCATTTGAATATCCTAGAAGGGTGTCGCCATCACAAGGTACAACACCTTGTGTACGCCTCTTCAAGCTCTGTTTATGGCCTTAATGCGAAAACGCCTTTCTCTACGTCAGACTCAGTAGACCATCCTGTGTCATTGTACGCAGCAACCAAAAAGTCTAATGAGTTGATGGCGCATAGCTATTCTCACCTTTACGATATTCCAACGACAGGTCTTAGATTTTTTACTGTATATGGTAGCTGGGGGCGACCTGATATGGCCCCGTTTATCTTTACTAAAAAGATCCTTGATGGCGAAATTATTGACATCAATAATAAAGGTGACATGTGGCGTGATTTTACTCATGTAGACGATATCGTAGAAGGCGTAGTACGGATTGCTGATGTTGTACCAGTTCGCAACAAAAACTGGACAGTTGAAACTGGAACTCCTGCGAGCAGCTCTGCACCATACGCCGTGTATAACATCGGTCATGGCTCGCCAATTAATTTGATGGATTTTGTGAAAGCCATTGAAGATGAACTAGGTATTGAAGCAAAGAAAAACTTTCGCGAAATGCAACCGGGCGATGTTTATCAAACTTATGCGGATACCGATGACCTATTTGCGGCTACTGGATACAAACCAAAAGTAACCGTAAAAGAGGGCGTTGCAGAATTTGTTTCTTGGTATAAAGAGTTTTATAGCAAATAGTCATTTGTATTAGGACTATTTTTTAATTAATCGAATGATCAACAGCTTGTAAAAAGGGTGAGACAAATTTGAGACACATTTCAAATTTTGTCTCACTTTTTTTGCCTATCCCCGTTAAGTTTTTATTTAAACAGCTCTTTTTTTGATACTATAGCGCCTATTAACTATTGGGAAAGGGAAGGGGTTTACCTAGGTAAATCTGACACTTACCGTCTCAATTTTTTATAACTTATTAATTTTATTATGGTGTCCGTTTTGTTAGTACTTTTTGCGAATAATATATACGTTCAGTAAAATCGAATGTACCTATTTCCTGTCTTTATTTATCTTAATCAGAGTCATTTATGTCAACGAGCCTAGCGGTATTATTTGTATTTTGTTGTTCTTTAATCAGTCTATTTGCATTTAGAAAACTAGCGAAAAAGGTGGGTTTAGTCGACAAACCTAATGAGCGTAAGCACCATGTCGGTCAGATCCCACTTATCGGCGGGATTTCTGTATACTTTTCATTAATGATAACGTTATTTATCACCTTTCCGATTACAGATTCACTTTTACTCTATGTTGCCTGCTCAACCATTTTAATTGTTTTGGGTGCGCTTGACGATCGCTATGACTTAAGTTTTAAGTCACGCCTTATAGTGCAAGCGGGTATTTCGTTAGCCATGATCTTAATCGGTTATAAAAGTTTGCATTATCTTGGTTTTATGTTTAGTGATAATGCCTTAATTATCCCTACTTATATCAGCTATATTGTGACTATTTTTGCTGTGATTGGGGCTATTAATGCATTTAATATGGTCGATGGTATTGATGGTTTATTGGGTGGATTATCTTCGGTCACTTTCTCAGCTCTTGGCGTGATGTTTTATTTATCTAGTAATATGCAGCTTGCACTCTTTTGCCTGCTATTGGTCGTAGCGCTATTACCTTACATTATGCTGAACCTTGGGATACCTTTTGGTCGTCGTTTTAAAGTTTTTATGGGCGATGCGGGCAGTATGTTTATCGGCTTCACTGTAATCTGGTTATTGATAGAAGCTAGCCAAGAGGTCAACGAAGTGGTCATTCGCCCTGTTACCGCATTGTGGTTTATTGCACTTCCATTGATGGATATGGTCTGTATTATGATCCGTCGTATTAAAAAGGGTCAATCGCCTTTTAAACCTGATCGCGAACATCTACACCATATTTGTCAACGACTAGGAATGTCGTCACGTGTTTCATTATTCAGCATCTGTTTCATGTCGGCTCTTATGGCAATAATTGGCATTTGGTCCGAAATCAATGAAATTAACGAATCAGTGATGTTTTTTGCTTTCTTGCTGGTCTTTTGTGTTTATTTTTATGTAATCAATCACATCTGGCGCATAACTGCATTCATGCATAAACATTTTAGTTTTACACTGCCAACACAACATTAAATTTTAATTTTTTATGGGGGAAGCCTTGGTAAAACTAGTTAACTTTCTGCTATAGTTTTAGACTTGTTAAACTTAGTAATTTTTAGACCTAAGGATTGGGTATGGAATTTTTATTTCCTTTTGCTAGTGCTTTCTTCCTCTGTTTTGCAACGATACTCGTTGTTAACCCTATAGCCATAAAAATTGGATTGCTCGATTTACCAAATGATAGAAAGTGTCATGATGGTGCGATCCCATTGATTGGTGGGATCGGAATATTTTTCAGTGTTTTAATGGCATCATCAATTTTTCTTGAACATAGTCAAACGCTTAACTTATACCTCATTTCTTCAGCTTTAATTTTATTTTTAGGTGTTTTGGATGACCGCTATGATTTGTCGGTTAAAATACGTTTAGTTTCTCAGGTGATTGTGGCATCAATATTAATCTTTGGTGCGGGTTTTTATCTTACTTCTCTTGGCAATATTTTATATTTTTTTGAATTCAAATTAGGGGTTGTCGGGATAATCGTCACGGTATTAGCTGTAATTGGTTCTATTAATGCCTTTAACATGGTCGATGGGATAGATGGTTTAGCCGGTATGTTAAGTTTAGTGACGTTTACCACACTAAGTTTTCTTTTTTATCGAGCTGATAGTCCGTGGTTTTTACTACCGTTACTGTTTAACGCTGCCATTTTAGCTTATCTGTTTTTTAATTTACGCTGGCCTTTCTCTAGCGTTAACAAAATTTTTATGGGTGATGCAGGCAGCATGCTCATAGGTTTAACTGTTGTTTGGCTTTTGGTATTAGGCACTCAAGCGTCAGCCTTGCCAAATAATTTAGACATGGTAAACATTCAAGTTTTCTCACCTGTTACAGCATTATATTTAATTGCCATCCCATTAATGGACATGGCTGCAATAATGTATCGCCGTGTTCGAAAAGGTTTCTCGCCTTTCAAACCAGATAGAGACCATTTACATCATATTTTCGAACGTGCTGGCTACACTCGTAAGCAAACGCTTGTCCGTATAACAGCTCTTTCTGCTTTATTAGCCGTCATGGGCTTAGTTGGGGAGGTGTATTATGTTCCTGAATGGATCATGTTTGTTGGTTTTATTTTATTATTTTTAGGTTATAACTGGGCTTTAGCTCACGTTTGGAAAATTATTACGTGGTTGAAACGTAATTAGTTCTCAATGCTTAAGGTTATAATTAGTCATTCAAATTTTATTAAAGGTACTTCATGAAAGTTGTTATTCCCGTTGCAGGTCTTGGCACACGTATGCTTCCTGCAACTAAAGCGATTCCAAAAGAAATGCTTCCTATCGTGGACAAGCCGCTTATTCAATATATCGTTAATGAGTGTGTTGCTGCTGGTGTTAAAGAAATTGTACTGGTTACCCATGCCAGTAAAAATGCCATTGAAAACCACTTTGATAAATCTTACGAGCTTGAATCAACGCTTGAAAAACGAGTTAAACGTCAGCTTTTAGAAGAAGTTCAGTCTATCTGCCCTAAAGATGTAACCATCATGCATGTGCGTCAAGGTGAGGCTAAAGGCCTAGGGCATGCAGTGTTGTGTGCTAAACCTTGTATCGGTAATGAACCTTTTGCTGTGGTACTACCTGATGTTATTTTAGATGAATATACAGCAAACCAAAAAACTGAAAACTTAGCTGCGATGATGGCACGTTATCAAACCAGCTTTGCTAGTCAGATTATGGTTGCGCCAGTACCAGATAATGAAGTGAACAAATACGGTATTGCAGATTGTAATGGTGAAGAAATCGCCCCAGGTGATTCAGCTAAAATCAAAGCTATGGTAGAAAAACCTGCCATTGGGACTGCTCCATCAAACTTAGCTGTTGTTGGTCGTTATGTGCTATCAGAAAAAATCTGGAATCTATTAGCTAAAACACCAGCGGGCGCGGGTGACGAAATTCAGTTAACAGATGCGATTGATATGCTAATTGAACAAGATACTGTTGAAGCGTTCAATATGACCGGTAAATCACATGATTGCGGCGACAAACTGGGTTACATGAAAGCCTTTGTTGAATATGGCCTGCGCGACAAAAAGCTCGGTGATGATTTTGCTAAAGTAATTAAAACACTGCTCTAGATTAGATTACTTTTGAATTACCAACAAAACCAACTCACAATGAGTTGGTTTTTTGCTTTTAGAGGCAAAATTTTAAAATGGGGATTTTAAACCCAAAGCTATTTACGAAAAGCCTTCACTGCGCATCAGCGTATCAAATGCATTTCCATCAGTACGTGATGCATTAGCTACATAAGGGGCATATACGTCAAACAATAAGCGGGTATCGCTGTGACCCAGCATTTGTGAGATGTACAAGGGATTCTCAAGGGCTGCGATATGAAGCACCGCTGCTGTATGGCGCGTCTCGTAAGCGCGTCTGCGTTTAAGTCCTGCTTTGATTAATGTGGGATACCATAAAGCTTTACTGACATAATGTGTATCCAGTGGGGCACCAGATTTTCCGGTAAACACAAAATCAGAATAGGGGGCATATCCAGCCTCACTTGAATCTTTAATTCGTTTAAAGGCTTCATAGATGGTATCGCACATCTTTAAGTCTCGGCGTGATTTAGGCGTTTTTACATCACAGACCTCACCATTTACCCAGTTCTGACGGATACGAATTAAACGGTGTTCAAAATCAATATGCTGCCATTCAAGGCCGTGTATCTCGCAGCTACGTATCCCAGTCCAAAATCGGATAATAAAGTAATCCTTCCACTCTTGTGGCACCTTGTCTAAAAACTTGCGCACCTCTTCAATCGTCATTGGGTGCGACTCTGCTTTTTCTTCCTTGAGCGCTTTGTAGCGTCTTAAGGGATATTCAAATTTACATTCTTCAGCGGCCAAGCTAATGATGGCAATTACAGGCCAAAGTAAGAAATTAATCCGGCGATTCGATAATTGGCGTGTATCACAGTCTTTCATTATTTCCATTAATTCTTGTCGAAAATAATCTATTTGAGACAGGGTGATTTCATTTACCAAGGTATTACCGAATTCGGGTATAAGGTATTTATCAAGCGTGCTGCGCATGGTGCTTTTATAACTGTTTTTCCAGGTGCCTTTTTTGCGCTCAAACCACTGATGGGCAAAGTCATTGAAAAATGGGTATTCACGGTCAGGGTGTTTGTCGCGCTGTAATTGCTCAAATTTAGCGACTTTTTTACTTTTCGGAAAATAGTCTCGATATTGAAAGCTGCCTAAATCAATCTCAGCATTCATTTTTTTGAGCATGGCTTTAGCTTGGGTGAGGTTTTTAGGGGTTGCCATCAATTTACTGCCTTCACGAAAACGGCAGCCATAAAGATGCATGTCGAACTGAATGCGCCCGTTTGGACGTATGCGAATATGAGCCATAGTGGCCTCCATTGATTACAGATCGTTAAATAGATCTGTCCCTTACCAATGGAATTCGTTAGAATTTACTCATCGGCTGGGTCTGGATTAAAAGTCGTCGCAGCCGGTACGGGGTAGAGTGGTTGCCGCCACTCTGCCCCAACTGCTTCATTTAAAGTTACTTTAGGTTAACAGGGCTTTTAAAACGCGCAAGTTAGCCCATTGCTTACTGCTTCTGCTTTTACTTCCTACCTCTTAAATTCTCTGCTCTTCTGATTTTGTATTTTGTCCCAATAGCATTCAATTGAGCACTATTGGTTAAAAAGACATCTATCACTATAACCAACACTGTTTATTTGTCCAGTGTTTTTGTTGTTAAGCTTTCGACTTTAAAAGTTTCACTAACTATGCAGAACAATACTACGGGCTTATCACTAACCCTGTCGCGGCTCGTTTAAATGTCATCAAACCCTAACATGTCGCCCTGTTGCTCACTACCTCGGCCCTTATTTTTCATTTTGGATTCGAGTGCTTTTTTAGCTTCTAGCACCTCGGCCATTTTCTCTGGTGCGAGCTCAATATCATAAACACTTTCATAAGGATGCGTTGAATCTTTATCGTTATAGAAACCCAACTTTCGCTTACCATCTTGACCAAGTAGCAATTGCACCTTGATTTGATTGGCTGTTGTGACGTCTTTAACTCTTACCTTTGCCAATGCACTTAAGTTAATGCGGTAAACCGCAGGTTGTGTTTCACTGATGTGCTCCGCTGACAAAAATCGATTACCACCGGTTTCCTTAGTTAATCCGGCTAGCATCACGTTAGTATTATCGATGTATAGCAGTGCTTCGTTTGCTTTTTTTACGATGGCCATATTGCGATAAATTTCAATATCTTCTTCTAAGGTATAGGTATGGATCACCAGTTTTTGCTCAACGGTATAAGACGTTTCCTTCTTATGAGCATAATCTCGTAAAGAAAGTAATGAGCTTGATACGACGCGATTGCCATCACTAAATATCGCCCGTTCATCATCGGTATAAATAGACAGTGTGTCAGAGTGAGTTGAATAGCATAGACGACTTAAGTTTTCGACGCTTTCTTTATTTAATAGCAAGTCGAATTCTGGGATTAACGTTTTAGGAAGCGCGTATGGAATAATTTCATTGTCACGCTCAATACGAATTTTTGATTGTGCTTTATTAATTTCGAAAGCATCAAAAGGCGTGTGTGTTTCCGCTGCTTTGATAATCAATTTTATTGAGGTCGTCGATACTATGTGCTGTTTTGCTTGTTCAGTAAGCTTCAGAAAATCAAGGTGTTCTGATATGGCTTCTTGGGCATAAATATAAATACGTGACTCGCCATGAACCAAGGTATCAACATATGGCAAAGCTTTTTTGGAGGCATATTCGAGAACGATTTCAAAGTCTTCTTTCAGGTGGGTGGGCTCGCGCTTATTCCCCCAACATTGTTTGAAACTGCTTGCAGATAGGCTCCATTCTCCCTTTTTTAATCGCCAAGATTTTTCTAAATGAAGGCTGATGATCTGAATGTCATCACCTGTTCCGTTAATTATTTTACATGTTTCATCATTGATGATGAATGAGATCCGGGCTTTAGCATCTGACTTGATGACTTTTTCCAAAAGATGGCTCATTGAAAGTTGGTGCTCTGGGTTAAAAATTAATTTTGGCATAGTGAGTTATCCTTTTGTGAGGTTAAATGTGTGAAATATTGTTCTAGGGGGTGCTGTAGCAGCGTGGACGGAATGAGGGTCTCTAACGTGATGGTTAATTGAGTATTTCCCGTAGGGATGATGTGTCGGCGAACCTCATTACCTTTTCGCAAAAATTGATGTTTAACCATATTCAACTTATTGCTTTTAAGGTTTTTTCTGTTTTGTTCAAGTAAAAAAATGGCTTTATAACGCTTTAACGCACCTTCGTGACACAGGGTCTTTACAGCGTGCAATATTTTTTGGTTGCACTGACATTTAAAACGAAGATTAAGTGTTTCTGCCTTTGCTTTAGTCTCTGGTTTATGCTGAATAATTTTTGGAGGCCCTAGTGTTTTAAGTGCGGTTAGTTCTTTATTGGTAAAGTTGAAATATTGCCCTTGTGCCAATTGCAGCCATTGATGACTGACGGTGTTGAAGTCTAAGGTTCCACTATTCAGTGCTATAAATGACGTTTTGCAAAAGTAATGAAATGAAGATGTATGTTTTTCGACAAAGTCCTTAGGTAAAGAATTTATCCAAAGAGATGCAAAATCATCATTGCCATGTGTGTGAGGCTGTTTATCGCTCGTAATACTTTTTGCCCCCATAAAGTGACTCAGTTTCATTTTTTTTAGAATTTGGCTTTCTGCCAATTGGGGTTGAAACTGCTTTTTATCCTTGTTGCTCAATAATGAATACTCAGGGGAAAGTGAGCTTAAAATACGTGATATATCATTTGAAGCGACGGGAATATCGACTAAATAGCGAAGTTCTGCTCTTGAGTATTGACGATGAGCAGGCTTAAGTAATGTAATTGTTTTTTCCATGCCATGAAGGTAGTGGCGGCGAGTCGTTGAATAACTGGAGTGGCCTAATTGTTTTGAAATAATGTCGAATAGTAACCCTACATTAAGTTCGTTAAGTGGGCGGCCTTCTAACCAAAAATCAAATCGCGCTAAGCAACTTTCGTAACATAGCATTGCTTCTGTTGCTTCATCTTGAAGGATGCTGGATAGGTGACTACCTTGACGCTGATACGCAAGGTGCAATCCCTGTAAGTAAAGTAACTCTGCTCCGCCATGTCGTAAATGATGGAAACGTATTTGGGGGCCGAAAAGGGCTTTTAGTGCCTGAGTTGCAGGGTAAATGTAATGACTGGAACGGACATGTATAGATTCGTGTTGAAAGCCAAGAAAAGGCTTAGTTTCATCGCTGCCAGCTTTGATTTTTAGTAATATTCTAATAAGCTTAGCTGCTGATTCAGGCATAAACGCACTGACGATTCTTGTCTTACCGTTTTTGGTGCGTTCCTCTGGAGTATTTGTTATCACGATGTTGAAAAGCTGCTTTTTTTGAGGGCTTACCATTATGTGGCCAAGGAGCAGCCTTAACACTTCACCTCTTCGCATTGCCCCATAGTAACCAAGAATGACTGCTATACTGGCAAATAGCCGTTGCATGGCGTCACCATTTTGTGACGAGAGTAATAGTGTTACAGCACTATGGACTTGAGAAACATTAAGACAAAATGGATCAACAAGAGAAGGGAGTTCTGGGCGCTCAAATTGACTTAAATCTAACTGGTCAGTGAGCTCTTGATGCGCTGCACTGCGCAGAAAATTATATAAATGCCAAGGTGTGGTTTTATCATCTAAACGCTCAAATTCAGTATGTGCCCAAAGATGCAACTTCTCTGAGTCGCAGGCATCATCAAAACTCAATGGACTTAAACTCTTATAAAAGTTTGTGTAGCGGTCGATACTTTGTGGCGGCAGGATTTTCTTTTGAACCCCACCCTCATTAAAGAGTTCATCCGTAAAAAGGTAGAACAGTTTTGGAAGTACATTTTTGGGCTCCCAAGCAGGTGTTGCTGGCCTTAGATGTTGCTTGTTAGGCGATTGTTTATGAAATTTTATGAGCGCTTTATGGGGCCATTGTACGTCTCTAGTGTCGAGTTCTTTATTTTCAACAACGAAATTTGTTTGCTTCAATGGTGGTATGAATAATGACTTTTTCTTTATGGCATCAACAAAGCTCGATTTTGTGGGTTCAAGTGTTGCGACATGACGCATAGGATCACTCAAGTCTCGCAATAATACTGGCGGCACAACATAGTAATGATGCCAAAAAGATTGAAATGTACGCAGCCACTCTGATGATGTCATTGGTGCGAAGTAATAGGGTTTATTATCTACCCACTGATTCATCGCATCCAATAATGACTTAATGGTTAACCCATTTTCAGTGGTTGATTTGTAAAAATCCTGCAAAACCCTCAATGGAAAAGCTGGCAGTGGATAACGGGTAAAGCTCATCGTTTTCTCATTAGCATATGAGGCAATAGGCTTAGAGTGGGGCACTTTGAGTGTAAATTGTCCTTCGAAAAACTCGATAGAAGTTGGCGTTGATAATATCTTTTGCCAGTATGATAAGTGTAGCGGGGCGACTTCAAAGTTCAGAACGAGTAATGTCCAACCTAAGTTATGCCATCGTTCATTCATAAAAGATTCACGCTGCGACTTATATTTGGCAAAACATTGACCTGCCAGTTGATTATTTTTTGAAATACCAAGTAGCCACATCATCGATTCATCACGAAAGACTTGCTCTTTGGCTTCCGGTAAACTCCAATTACATATTTCTTTTAAGTAAAACAAGACTTGATTAAGTGCTTTGAATAATGTTTTTTGTCGACCAGTAGGAATGCTTTTAATGTGTTTATTGATCTCGAAAAGCTGCTGTGGAGATAATGCTCGTTCCTTAATATTTAATGAGTTAAGCATATCGCATACCCACTGAATATCTTTGCTTTGTTCACAATCCATACCCTGATCTACACGGTAGTTGACAATAATCTGAGCTGTTAGTGTTCCCTTAGCCATGATGAACCCCTTCTATTTTGGGTAAATTTAAAAACTCAGGGATTTTATTTAAAAAGGAAGTCAGTTTGTTTTGTGCGACAGGAAATAGCATGTCACTGCCCAGTTGCTCGCCCCAATTAGCATGCCCCATCAGTCTGTCGATATCTTGTGAGGTGAGTGTAGGCGATGACGATGTTAAGGCGTGCTGAGCAAAAAAGTGGCGTAATTGATAGGGCACTGCAATGTCTCCTGAGTTAGCTTTAGCCCACCATTTCGCCATAAATTGACGCAATGTTTTTGCTGATAATGGTTTTACCGTCAGTTGGTTATCAACTAAAAACCACATCAAAGGAGTATCAAATGTGGTTGATGTATGACGACGCAAGTTTTGCTGCAAAAATTCGTAGCGCGATAATGCATGACGAAAATATTCACATAACCAAATAGAGCGATAGCGCCCTTTATCAAAGACGATGACAGAATGATTATCAAAGCAATACTCTTTCAGAAATGTGATTTCGTGTGTGGGGCGTGTACTTGTTAACACAATAAACAACAGTGCGAGTTCAAATACTCTAAAGTTATAGAGCTCTCGCAAGGTTTCTTGAGTATGTTTACTTTGCTCAAGCTTTTGACCCTGAAGATGAAGTTCGTGAAAAAAACGACGTACAGAGTCAACTTTGACTTGTCGTAGTGAACCTAGATAAATCGGTGGGGCTTGATTGTAGGTTCGTAAAGCTGTTGATACATCATAGTGTAAGGAAGGGATCCTTCCTGGGGTGCATAAGTAATCTTGCTGTTTAGCTGTATAGTGAATGATCTGAGATTCTGTATGAGTAATCGGTTTTGGGGCACTCAATAATGTTATTAATGCTGGTTCTGTGATGGCTTGACGTAGTCGGTCTAAGTAATGTGTTTGGGCTTTGAAAATATCATATCTTATTTGTTCGCTATCTCGTCGTTGATAATTTAAAGCGCTAAAGTGATGTAACTTATTGACCCCAAGCAGTACAGCTTTTGCCGGTGTTGGCAGATTAGGATCACATTGAGCCATTTTATTAAAGTAATTAAACAGTACATCCTTTCGAATCAGATATTTCCCTTTTAATGCTGTAGGAGTACGCCATTTGTCATTGATAAAGGATAGAAATTTTTCTTTCTCTTTTTTATCCAATATCCAGCATTTCTCAGTTTGCTTTGTTTTTGTTATTGCGTTAGAGAACCAATGGTTTAACCCGTTTGGGATTGGTTGCCATTGCCAATTAACGCCATGTTTAGTTGGAACGGCGATAGTGTATTCGATCCAAGAAGGAGCACTCTTACGGATGCTTCTTAGGCTATTTGGCTGACAGGGTTGGCTACCACTTACTATGGTGATATCTGGAATATCATTGATTGATTTACATGACACTAATGATCCTGTTAACCATAGATATAAGAAGTTAAAAAGTGCTCGGTCAAATGTCGTTACAGTTTCTATGTGTAATGGAGGGTATCGATTTTTCAACCTTAATAATGCTGCTATTAGCTTAAACCCGTAAAGTTGAGCATCAGGAAATGGCGCCCCACTATTTTTGTATCGCTCTTTTGACTTTATGCTTTCATTGTTCATCATTCACTCACTTGCTCCAGCTTTTTTTTTACGATATCAAAGTAATTCAACTTAAAAGTTAAATAAGGAGGCTAATTTGGGCCCACTAATCATCATTTTTTGAAATGTGAATAATATTTAATCAATAAGGTCAGTTTATTGAATTAAGTTTTGCTCAAGGTTTATTTACTCTCTAATGCAAGAAGGGGATATTTGAGCTAAGTGACTAAGCTGTTTTTTGCTAGGCATGGCTAATTTAAGTAATTTTGCTTTCTCTAGTCGACTGTGCAATTGCTGTGGTAAACATCTGAATTCAGGTAAAAGTAATGCAGGCTTGATGAGTGTCAGAGTAGAAATGATCAGTTCTGGCTCATCATAAATAATGAGTGAAACCTTTAGCTTTATTGATGCCTTATGACTGCGAATCATATCCAGAATAGGCATCGTTGCTAATATAAAATAATGTCCTTCTTTTTCTTGTTTTAATACCGGAATAGGAAATGAATGTAGCAAGCACTGTAGGTGCTCCACTGAAAGAAATTGAATACTTGGTGATTGATTCAATGAAAACCGGTTTTCTGATATTAATGTGTTAAGTAAAGGATGCTGCTCTAGTTTTATTGAATTCAATAAAACAGATTTTAATCTGCTCTTCATTTTGTCTCTCTCTTAAGTGCAAAAAAGTTAAGTAGCCACTTAAATCAATTCAGTTATCTAACTAAGAATGTAAAAAAATTTTTCTATAAAGCTATTTTAAAGTGGTTTAAATGAAGAAAAGTGAAATAGAGGGGCCTAATTTGCGTTTTAAAATGCGATTTTTTCTGTTTTTGCTATAAATGCGTTTTTTTGTTCATTTTAGGTTTTAGTCAAAGGTCATTATTTTGTTGCGAATTGATTTGTAGCGACTGAACTGATTACTTTTTTCTAAGGTTCAAAAGTGGAGTTCATACATGGAAGGTATACAGGTTGGGAGCCAGCCTAAAACCGAAGATCGTGAAGCGTCGATAGCTGATGGCAATCGCCAGACAACAAAGTAGTGAGCTTTGGATGCTGGTGCCATTGAAGCGAGTTTAGCAGCAACTTTTTTGTCTTTGGCATAATGGTACTTCCTAAATCATCCCATTTCCCTATTTATAGATGCGTGTATTTAGTCATTAATTTGTACTACTGTTTATTTGTACAGTTAATTGCTGTATAAATCAACTGTAATGGTTGTTTTTTCTTCTCTTCGGTTTTTTAGCAAGTATGACTTTATATGTTAGTGATTACGTTGACCTTTAAGTTGTTGGTTTTAAATACTTATTGTTATTGGGAGATTTTTATGGAGCTTACACAGAAAAATTTTAAAGTTGGACTTAAGGCCGTATTAAAGATACTTGATCATTGGGGTTGTAATGAAAAACAAATATCAGTCTTGCTCTGCTTTAAGAATAAAGACGACATCAGCGCCGCTAATCAAAATGACTTAACTCAAGATCAAGTCAAACGTATAAGCTACATTTTGAATATCCATGGCGGGTTAAGACAGGTTTTTTCAAATCCAAATAATGTTTACGGCTTCATGACAATGAAAAATCAGCACTCATTATTTAACGGTCAAACACCACTTTCGCTTTTATTGGAAGGGGAGCATAGTGACTTTGAAGCTGTTATGAACCATGTTTTAAATTTAGGAAATTTTTAACAATCGCTTGGAATTGTCTCCCCCAATAATGCGAGGTCCCACAGGCTTCCATTGCTATAAGGCTACCTTCGGGGAACTGTCTTATTTTATCGAGCAGCTTGCTTCTGTTAACTTTTTTGTTGCTCATAATTGAGTTATCCATAAGACAAACACAAACTTGAAAAACATTTTTGGCTAAATCGATACCAATAACTTTAATTTCCATAATGAAAGCCTCTTAATTTTACTATCAACATAAAGTTTGGCACATAGAGCCAAACTCGGTTGCTGAGGCGTCCATCACATCACTACAGGTTACTTGTAGCTAAAAGCTAAGACAATACTTGCTAGGCTGTCGCGCTGCTCATCCATGATATCTTTCCAGTACTGAGCAGCATTCACTGCCATTGCCCGTGGGTGTAACCCTCCCTTATATCGATCATATTTTAAGAGAGGGTTACAACTACAGTATAAGGAATTGTGACGCTGTAGGTGAAGTCACACTGAAACCAGATAAGCCGCCTGAAACAGAAACAAAAAATGCAGCTTAAAATTTAAGTAAAGAGTGCCAACAACCTTCAAAAATACCGAGCAGAATAGGCCATAAGTACAATTTAATAACGGTTTTGCAGAGTCATTTCAACTTCTTGTGATTTGTAACAACATTTTTTTTCAAAAAAAAAATTATAAATTGATGGTGGTCTCATAATTGAAATTGAAAATTAATTTAGAACAGTTGTAGAGTAAAATCCAATCCCCCCCTTAAAATAGTTTAGTTCTAGCGTAATACTCAATTCTGCCACCCTAGGATCGTTACTTTAAAACAAAAGGTATCAAATGTTTAAATCTCTCTTAGAAAAGGGTTTTATGAATTATGGAAAATAGTGGTGTTGAGTTAATCAATAGGATCATCCGCTTTAATCACGCCTGGAAGCTGGCACAGAAGCAGTATGGTGATAGCTCGCCTATTACTCTTTCTTTGCGGGACCAAAAGGCTTGTTTGCAAGCGCAACTGCTGCGTGAACACTCTGGTGTTTATTTAGTACTAGATAAAGACTCTGAAACCGAAGAGCCTTTGTATAGCGTGCAGTTAGAAACTGCTATTCCTATCGATTCATTAGGTTACAGAACAGATGCAGAGCACTTGCCTGTGCGTATAGCTGAAAAGCTACTGTCGAAAAAAGAACTGTCAGTATTAATTAGAGAATAAAGATGTTAGAGACATTAGATAGCCTGTATGACTTAACTGTAAAAAATGAGCTTACTCAGTTAATTGTTTACATTATTTTTCTCTTGTTTGCAGTTGCCATGCTGCTGGAGATAAAAAGTTTGCTTAGTCGGTCATCTAAGCTCGATAAAGTATTAGATACCTTTGGTGGTATGGCCCAAAAAGTGAACGGTAATGACGCGCTTAATGAGCAAGAACAAAGCTTAAAAGCGCAATACTTCTCTAAGCTCAAAACGGCAGATGAAAAAATACTCTTGACCAGCTACCCGCCCATTTTGGCTAATAGTAGTGACCAAAGTGGTCTACGCTATATGGCGAGTATTCTCACTAGTGTGGGGGTTATTGGGACGTTTTTTGGCATTGTGCTTGGCCTCGCGGGTATTGAGGGAAAACTCAATGGCGACTCAGTTGAAATGTTTGAAGGTGCAAAAACCTTATTGGGGAGTATGTCTACCGCATTTATCACCTCATTGGTGGGCTTGGTGTTGTCTATCTGTTTGATCTTCTTTTTGAAGCTCACTAGCAGTATTTTTAAACGTAAATATTCAGCAGCCTTAAATAAGTTTAATAGCCTTTTTCGTCTTGAAACTATGGCTGATTATTTAGATAAGTTGGCAGGTGGCGATCAAGATGAAGTGATAGCCAAGCAGCTAGCTGCAGCACAAAAGAGTGCAGAGGCCTCACAAGCGCTATTAACGATGGGGAGTTCATTAGAGCGTGCTGCTGAGAACTTTGATGCTGATAAGATTGGTAAGCATTTATCGACTAGCTTAGATAGAATTTTTACCAATGAGATGGTGCCTGTATTTACTGATATTAGTGCGGAGCTAAAGTCACTGCGAGAAATTAAGCAAGATAACGGTGAGAAGATCATTCAAGCTATCATGACTCAACTGCGTGCTGAAGTTATTGAGCCACTATCTGGGCAGATATCTGAAACTTCATCTTTAGTAAAAGAGTCAACGCTTGCAGTAACAAAGCTGCACGATGAGTTAGGTGATATTGCAGCTAAGTTGGCTGATGCTGTTTCAACCATTCAAACTTTCCAGGCGGAAACCGTTAAGCAACTGGGTGAGTTCTCTGCTGATCTACGTACTATCTTATCTAGCTTCCAAACTGACACTAAAGTGATTTTAGAGGGGGTGGCGGATCAATTAGACATGGCTGTAAAAGCCAGTGTTGCAGCTATGGACGACCAAAAAGTGGCGTTTAAAGCCAGTGCAGAGCAAGCAGCCACCACGTTCAGTGGGATTAAGGTTGAGCTGGAGCAATCACTTGAGTCACAAGCAAGTGTACAAAAAGAGATGCTGGATAATACAGAGCAGCGTGTTAGCAATATATTAGCGCAAAGCCAAAAGTCGCATACTGAGCAGGTTGAAGCGATTAAACAAGTTGGTGCAACTGCTACTGGTCTTATGGACAGTGCCCGTGAAAACCTAGGTCAGACATTATCAAGTGTCGATAAGGTGTTGCTTGAGACCAAAGAGACAGTGACTGAGCAGTTAGATAATTTCAGGTTAACCTATCAACAGAGTTTAGATGCCTTCTTTAAAGAGCAAAATAACCTGCTTGAAAGTACCTTAGGTGAGCAACGTGATGGTTTAGCCCGTGTGGTTGAAGACTGTAGGGATACCTTTAAGGAGGAGTACACTCGCAGAAAAGAGCTGTCTGCTGATTTAGGGAAAAACATCAGTGACATGCAGCAAGCAACTAATATTGTTAATAGTCTTGTGCAGGCAGTAAAATTGGTAGAGTCCTCACATATTAATCAGATAGAGCAAACAGCAAAAACCATCGGTTTACAAGTAGGTAAGTTAGAAAAGTCTTACTCTTCATCGTCAGAGCTGTTTGGTGAATTGCTTACTCAGATCCCAACTGAGTTAAATACTTACTTTGAGCGGGCTAACAAGTCTAACGAAGAGTTTTTCACAGAAATGGATAAGGCGTCAGCTCAAATTCACACTCGTTTATTACAGTCAGCCGAGTATCTAATCTCTTCTGAAACACAGCGTAGAATGATGAATGAGCAAGAAGAGGTTACCTAGATGAATATTCATCAGTCAATGACAGGTAAGCAGACGATGGATGACCAAGAGGAAGGCACTGAGTGGTTATCTATCAGTGATCTTATGTCTGGGTTACTACTGATTTTCGCACTCTTGGTGGTTGTTACCTTGCTTCAATTAAAAACGACACAAGAAGAAACCCAGAATAAGCGCATTGTGGTTATTCAAGCACTTCAAGAGCAGTTTAATGCCAGCGGCATTAATGCAGAAATAAATCAAGAAACAGGGGATATTACCTTATTGGACTCTGTTTTGTTTGGGTTTAATGAAAGAGAGTTAAAGCCTGAAGGTAAACAGTTTTTGGCCCAGTTTATTCCTGTTTACAGCGATGTGATTTTTTCGGATGCCAACATCAGTGAGGAGATCACCCGTGTGATTATTGAGGGCCATACCAGTGCTGATGGCGCCTTAGGTTACAACATGCAATTAAGCCTAGGAAGGGCAAATAGTGTTTACCAGTTTATTAATACAATGCCTCAAGGGGCTAACACAAAAGAGTTTTTGAAGAAGATTCAGGTTGCAGGGCGGGGCCCGATGGATGCGATATCAACTGACAGTGTACAGTTAGCTCGAAAGGTTATCTTTAGGATGCAGTTTAAGTCTGAAGATGCTTTTAATGAGGTATTAAGGGTTAATAAGTAATGTCAGCACTAATTAGTATTGCTACGCCTAAAAAGATCAGGCCAATGAGAATGATTAATGCTGCACGGTATCAAGCAAGTAATGTTGATAGCGAACTATTTGATGGGTTAACGTTACCTGAAGTTCCTCCTCGCTCTATTGATGCCATTTTATCTTTACTGGAGTTAGGGAAAGCTGACTTGATCTCGCTATTGGAGTGGATCACGGTATTTGAGTCAGAAGAGTATTTTAATTCCCTGAGTCATGATGAGCAGGCTATGTGTAAACGGTTAGTTTGGCAAGAGATTGCTAAGCAAGCAAAGGTTAGGCAAATTGCTTTATGGCGTATGAGTCTGTTTTTTGATGGCCAGAAAAATATGATCCCTACGGCGTTGATAGTTAACTTTCGTGAAAGTATCAAAGCCATTAAAAATGTCGATAAGGATCGCTGTCTATTGCTAATTGCTTTGGCTGAAAATAAGGCAAATGCGATTGCGTTTTATGCCTTACAAGCATCAACGCCTCCTAAGCCAATGTTTTTTCGACGAGGCTTACCCAATACTATTCAACTATTGAACTCAGCATTATCGAAGCTTGAAGTGGTATTGGTAACCAAAGGGTTTGAACAATATGCTGGTCATTACTTAAAAATTATTCAATCACTCGATGATATTGAGCGAGACAATGCTGTGACACGCTTAGTAACAGTATCAACAAAGGAGCTGTTAGCTGAGTCTACCCAGCTTGTACAATATTTGAAAAATTGCTACTCACCGACAGTGATTAACTCTAGGTGGAATCACCTTAGCTTAGTAACTCAGAATATATTACGAAATGTATTTGGTGCAGCTTGGTTTGCGGATTTTAAGAAGTTTATATTTCAGCTGACCTCTCCAAAATTAGCTGACGCTTTGGATCTTACTGATAGAGATATAACTCAGCTAAAAAGCCGAGTAACCTTTTGGTCAAACTATCAGAGCCGATTTCATAGTTTTAAGGTGTTTTTACCGTTAAAAACTTCGCATACTATTAAAAGTTTTGGTTTACATCTACCAGAACACTCGATTGTTGAAGGGTTTAATCATTCAAGATTTGAAACAGAATTGTGTCTTTTGGAGTTTGATGAGCATATTGTAGTCGAGTACCTACGGGGTGGGTCTAGCGCAGTAAAAATTTATAGTAAGTCTGATACTAAGATTAGGTCACTACTGGCAACTGATAAAATTAGAATCGATGACTTGAGCCAAATTGAATTTATTAAAGAACATGATCATTTGATATATTGGCAGAATTCTTGTGAAGAAATGCTAAGAACGGAGTTTCAGATACTGCCTGATGAAAACTTACGTCGTTTCTTGATTAAAGATGCAGATAGGCAAGAAGATCAGTTTTATAAAACTTATTCCAGAAATTACGGTTTACCGCAACTCTCTTATGATAAAAGGTTACAACGTCAGGATGCATTACTGATTCATAAGCAGGGCAGAGCAGCAAAATATACCAACAAAGTTAAGCCAAAATTCCGAGAGAAAACTGAAATAGAAAATAACGCAAAAGGTACTGTTCCTGAAAGCTTTTTCATCGGTCAGAAGTTACTTTGGGGTGGACAACACGAAGTTGAAGTCGTTAGAGTCGATACTAATGCAATTTTAGTTTTAATGGCGAATGGTCGTAAGCTCCTGACAAGTAAGTGTCATGATTATAAAGAGCTGTAGTCGATTTCGATATTTTATGTTTCGCAGTAGGCAAACGATGCATGAATGAGATTGATTTAGCCTATTACGTGAACACCCGCTGAACTCGTCTAGCTTAGCTTAACATTCCATGGCATAAGCTAACGAGTTCAGTTGGTGACTTCGTCAGCAATTCTAGCTGTATGGCATAGTGAATCTGGCCACTGATTTGCAGTTGAACGCACTCTTATAATAGAAAACTTATCGTAAATTTTTCAAAATTACATTAATTAGTAACTCGGACATGTCCCAAAGTGAGCTAGAAACTGATTAAACTTTAATATGGTCTTACAAGCGCCAAGGAACTGGCTGCTTTGGTCCAAGAGAATAGATGTAGTGGCCAGAATTCATTGTCCACTACAATGCGAGATAATTGGGTAAATATGATGTAAGGCTGTAAATCAATTAGTCATTATCCAAGCTTCTAAATAGGTACCTTTCTTCATCTTTTTAAATATTCCTTCACGGCAAACTCAGTGAAATAAAGTGGGACAACGAGGTTCTTTGTTTCTGTTGCTGGAGAGCCCTGAGTACCTGTCAGTTTTATTGTTTTATGGGGCTGGCACTTAGTGATATATGACACTAAAGACTTGGCTCTAGTGCGCTTACCGCTTTTCACTTCAATCGGAACAACCCTACCTTGCTCATCAGTAATAATAAATTCAATTTCAGCTCGTGCATCACCCCATGAATACGTTGGGTCGATACCTTGTGCAGCTAATTCCTGTTGCACGAAGTTTTCTGCAACATAGCCCTTGTAGTCAAAGCCCTGTTGCTTAACCTCTTTGTAGCTGATCCCTAGCATATGGTTAAGAAGGCCAACGTCAAACAGGAATAGCTTGACCATATTATTTTTCTTATAGGCAGCGAGTGGACTTTTAGGCATGCCATCAATGGGGAAATTCTTTAATACTAATCGGCATCTTTCTAACCAAGTAATTGCGCTTTCTAGCTCACCGTAACGAGATTTTCGCTCATGTACTCCCTTAAACTTAAAGCGCTTGACTGACTCGTCTATGACCGCTGAGAGCTGAGAAGGAACATTATTAAATACAGCTTCAATCAAGCCAGTATCGACTTTGCCTGAGTACTTACCAAAGTCACGCTGATAGCCGGATATTAGGTCGGCTTGAACACGAGACACAGCCGCTATTCGCTCAAGAATACTGTCATTAGCTGGCGCAAACCAACTGTTTACCGCTTCAGGCATACCGCCAGTGAAGTAGTAGTCAGTAAGCTTGTCGAATAATTTTGTATGTGCTGCTGCGTTGTTTACCTGCCCTTCAAATGCTTTAATGAGTGGGGCTTCATTAGATGCAAGTAGAAACTCATGAAAGGAGAGGGGGCGAAGGTTGTGCTGCTCGACTTTGCCAACAGGGAAGCTGTCTAACAAGCCGATATTAGAGCCACTTGCTGCAATATACATGTGAGGTGCTTTTTCAGCGAAGTACTTAAGCGACGTGACTGCGCGGGGGCATTCTCCTATCTCATCCAATAAAAGCAGATCCGTTGTCGGCTCGAATTCTTCACCTGTCAGTAGCTCAATATTAGAGATGAGATCTGTGGGTGTAAGAGAACCTGAAAAAGCATCAGCCATCTCGGGAGATTCAAGAAAGTCGATCCGTAAGGTGCGATTAAACTTACTACCCAGTAATCTTTGAAGCAGATAGGTTTTGCCTGTTTGACGAGCACCATCGATCAGCAGAGGTTTACGTTCGGATCGCGTTTTCCACTCTAGTAGTTTATTCAGTAATGACCTTTGCATGACGAACTCCAGCACTTACATATAATCACATTACACTTTAATGCGCATAAAAAAGCAAGCTTTTACATTTTTATGCGCATTAAATGTTGGTGCTTTACAGTTTTCTGCGCTATAGATGAGCAGAACAAGGGGATATCTAGGGATAGGCTTGTCCGAACCTAATTTAGCTATTTGCTAATAAACCACACAATAGTGAACTGAATTACCTGTCATGTGCTGCGCTTTACTTGTTAACAACTCAGCTTTTAAATCTCAGCAATGAGCGGGGTTAAACTGTCTAAAAAAACCAATTTTAGACAATAAAGTCCCAGGCTAAAATTGATGGTTTATATAAGTTACTTAAAGGGCGGGGTTTGTGACCAGATTATTAGATCAGTGTAGCAAAGAGGGGACAAAGCAGAAACATAACAGATAAGGATAGGCCG
>NZ_MCVI01000002.1:89199-118294 GCF_002873135.1 Shewanella sp. 10N.286.48.A6 | reverse complement strand
TGCTAACTTCGGCCCCTGTTTATTATAAAGAGTGAAAATGCTAACGCTTCCGATGGTGAGTCTGAAGTAAATGGATTTACAAATGTCACGGTGGCATGGATGCTAAGGAGTGACCCTGCACCGCGAAAGCTATGCTCACATTCATGTGAGCATCACGCTATTTTCTCTGCGTCCTCAATTCAAATTGAGTCGGAGGCAAATAGATCTTCAACTCTTTAGCTTTTACTTGCCGCAATATATGAGGCTAAATCGAAGATATGAAAATTCCGGTGTAAGCGCAGCTGTGACCGTCCATGACATGGCGAAGTTTCACAGTGTGAAACGTTCTGAGCGAGAGGCATGGATGCCGAACTGGCCGTTTAACAAGGATGTTATTTGTTTTGGCAGAGCTTTCAGGGACCTTTTGATTTATATAAAGAATGCAGCGTGTCACAGTAGTGCTTGCACATAAGGTCGCTCTTTCACATCTGACCCATAGGGATTTGGGAAATGTCATGATGATGTCGGGAACATCATTGACCATGTGATCGCGACATTTGTATATCCTATACATCACCTGCGGTAGGCAATTGGTTAGATTGAAGTAATGGCCTGCTGTAACGGGGCCAATATAAATGAAGTTTAAAGCTTAATATCACTGTGTATTAACGCAGTTATATTAATCCTCTAAGAATTTTTCATTATTATCGAAGCCAAAATCAGGTCAATTGGCATCGATAAATTTGAGGTTGAAAGTTTAACTTATATATTTCATGGGTTTATGTTATTCATATTGAGTAACAATGGACCCGATAAATGTTCAGGCTCAACTTTGCGGAGTGATTAACCTTAATGTGGCCAATAAATTAGGTATTAGTTCTTTTACATCAGTAAGTTACATGATAAATTGAATTTAAAATTAATTATAAGCAGGGATTTATCCGAGACGCTGGATAATAAGCTGTTAGAACTGTTCATTAGTATTATTTTTAAATAGAAAAAGGAAAAATAGAATGAGAAAAATTGTTTGTGCTGCATTATTTCCACTCATGGTTGTTGGATGTGCTTCTTCAGGAAAAGCAGTAAAAGAACATAATCTTATAAATATATTTTACGCCGAATTACCACATGAAAAAGCCGCCGGGATAGTAGCTGATATGAGTACTTATTGTGGTTCTGGGATATTTGATGTGGAGCATAATGATTTAAATAGTATTGGTATGTCGACAATTGATTTAAAAAATAAAAATGCAAATCATTATTATATGCATATCGAAGTAGAAGCCGCAGATAAAAACAAATCTAAATTGAGCGTATATCACTATTTAAATACTAGCGTTACGCGTGATATGGGAAAAACCATTGAAAATTGGGTTGTGAATGGTTCAAGGGAATGTATTCAAGGGTTCTAACAAAGCCATTAAATCGGACAAAAAACAGTTGGTAATTGTTCGTACCTCACAAGTTTTAACCAACTATTTTTAGCCATTTATGGCGGCGTTATACGTCATTCAGAGAGATGAGTTTTATCATGGCAATCAGTGAGTTTGAAATAAAGCGTTGTGAGAAAGAGTTAGATAAGTTTATTGATGAGCATCGGCCTCCTGTTCATGTAAGAGACCAGCTTGATATTAGTTATCAAATTGAAAATCAAAGCGTTGTGCTATTTGAAATTAGAGCTAACTTTAGAAATCCATCGGAAAAATTAGATATTCCGATTGCGAAAGCTACATATGTGAAAACGCAAAAAGTGTGGAAGATCTATTGGCAAAAATCTGATCTTAAATGGCATGTATATGAACCTGTAGCAACAGTCAAACATCTAGAAGATTTCTTGAATGTTGTTGGTCAAAATGAGTACGATTGCTTTTTTAGTTAAACGTATAGCAAGGTAGTTATAACGGAACTAAAACAGTGGGTTACGCTTCGCTTTGCTACACATGTTAACCCGCAATTTTAGTCCGATTATTGCGGCGTTACACGTACATTCGGAGTTGCCATGATCAAAACTGAAAGCATACAGATTCAATGTCCACAGTGTGGTGAAACTGAATTTGAACAACCTGATAATGTACAAGATGATGACTTTGTTAAATGTAATCATTGTAAATTTGAAATGATGCTGGCAGACCTTAAAGAGGTAGGTATTGAGCAAGCTAAGGAAGTCATTATTCCAGAAGCTAAAAAAGAAATTGAAAATATGTTAAAGAAAGCGTTCAAGGGGTTTAAATAAATGAGCAAATACGAAATTATAAGTAGTCTTGTTTCATTACTGGCTATAGTGGTTTCTTCAGCAGGAAAAAGGTGCCACCCATTGTTAATGTTTTATGTAGTGGCCAGACTTTATTAGCCACTGCACCCCAAATGAGTTAGCAAGGCTGAAAGCTTGTTGTTGGCAGGTAATCTACACAAACAGTTATGCTTATGGAGTGTCAAAGCATAACTGTTTGCTGAATAGGGCGAGTAACCGAGGTTTTAAAGTTATTTCACTTCATATCTAAGTAGGACTTCATTATCCAATACAACGTTGGTTGACCAGATGAAGCTTGCTCCAGCACCACTGAATTTATCAATGAAGTTCATGTAAGACTTTTTGTTGTTTACACCGATTTCATCTTCTGAATATTGTGTTGCTTGAGGCCATGAGGTTGCGTCAAACTCTTGTTCCATCCAGCTACTTGGGGTTTCCCAGTGGGCGGCATAAGCATTCTCACCATTATCTGTACCTTCCGTTGTACAGGTGGCTGATAAGCGTTTTCCATCAGCTTCGCTTAAACAGGATAAATCATAGATAGGAGCGGTATAAAACGTTTGTGCTTGCCAGTTTGCCCCTGTCACAGTGCCATCGCTAAAGCTTGCGATAAAGCCACCATCTCCAGGGTGGTATGCTTTGCCACGGTTGTCTTCAGTACCCAAGCCTAAGTTCTCTTCCCAATCAATGACCTTTACAGCAATCGTATAAGGTTTGTTAACCTTGAACTTTACGATGCTAGAGTTAAATGGCGTGAATGGTACGGTGTCTACTGCTACAAGCTGACCATTAATGTATAACTCAAAGTAATTGTCAGCAAAAATGTAACCGGTGATCTCTTCTCCGTCTGCATCAATAACTGCAACAGGTACTGAGTCCTCATCCACGTCCGCAATGCCTTGAGGAGTTATGTTGTTACACTCTTCATATAGGTCGATTGCTTTTGTTGCGGTAGTAAAATGATTTTCGGCAGGAACAATCCAAACCTTACCGTCAACATCAATTACTTCACCAATGCCAGCAACACGGCTTCTGCCATTCTTACACTCAAAAAGATTAGCCTCTATTGTGTTTGCAAGACCTTGGGTAATACTGGCTGAACCGCTGTAATCGCTGATGCTTTCGCTAACAGTTAGGTCGGCTGTTGGGGAGCAACCAGCCAACAATAAGGCGATTGATGAAAGGGCGAAAACTCGATTATTTGCAGTAATCATAGATGAAAATCCAGTAATAAGTATGAATCTTAAGTGTAGTTTTTAATTTATGTAGAGCAATGAGTTGAATTAGTTTTCTTAACAAGGCGGATATATTAGCCGATGTATTGTAAATGAACGTAAACTCATTTTTCCAAAAACGAGTTACAAACCAATCCCAACTACGCCCCTAAAGTAGCGAGTTAACTAGCTATTAGACGCCATAATCGCGTGTTGTAATTGCAGTAAATCATTCACGATAAAATCTGCCTGAGATTGATAATCAGGCTGCTTATTATGATTAATAAAAACCGACTTCATCCCCGCATTTTTCGCCGCTTGAATATCATATAAATAATCGCCCACATAAATCAGTGACGCAGGGTCTAAATCCCAAGTGGTGGCGATGGCCAGCAGTGCATCTGGGGCGGGTTTGGCGGGATAACATTCGCGGGTTAATACCAGTTCGAGATTGATATTATTTTGCCTAAGCTTGGTGGCCGTGGCCGCTTTACTGTTGCGGGTAACAATGGCGCTGGGCAAACTTAACTGTTCAATGCTGCTGAGTAATTCATGCATATGCGGCAAGGCTTTGGCATTCGTGGCATCTTGTGTTTCATGGGCCAAGATAATTTGGTTGGCTCTATCTTGCAAAGGCGGATGGGTAATATCGGCGACAAAATCCAGTAGGTCAACATCGCATGGGCAACCTAATTCCTTTTTTATTTGGCTAAAATCCAGTGCTGATTCAACCAAGGTGCCATCTAAATCAAAAATGACGCCTTTAATGCCGGCCAAACTTTTCATTGCTAATCCTTGCAGTCAAAAATAGGGTGATGAGGTGCGATAGCCGTTCGCGCTCACGCTCTGATTCTACTCAGCTTATGCTTAGCTTGAGCTTATATGTGGCTATCAAATATAAGCGTATCTAAGGTAATACTAAATGGGCCTTGCTGTTTGGCGGCGATCAGTAACCCAATACGGCTGATATCAGCAAATTTTAACGCTGGCGCGCTGATATTTCTACCCCGAAAACGTGGCAGAAAATCTGTCACGGTAAATGTGTGTTCACTCCATTGCCCCGCTTGCGTATCAAAGTCGGCGGCATAGGCTTCACCAAAACTCAGTTTGGCGGTTTTTAGGCGTAATTGATAGCGTTTACCGTCACCAAAGACCCTAAGGGTAATACGGTCACTATAAGGGGCTGTTTGACGTAATTGAAACTCTATCGAGGCAAAGCCGCCATTATTATCTAGCGAGACATTACCGCTAAATACGGCATTTTGGCCTTGTTGAGAGTCAAGCTGACTTGCCGATAATCCGCCCATTACCGTGTCATTACTTATTCTGCCCTCTTTGACATGATTGGGGTTATCAAACTGAATTTCCATGGCGAAAGCCTTTATGCTGAGTAAATGAAATAACACCAAAGTGACAATATAAAGCGGAAATAACTTTAGCATAATGCTGTGCCTCAAGGTTGTTTAGCTGGCATTTAAGTTGAGTTATGGTTTTGATTGATGATTTTAGTAAAAAAAGCGACTTATCTGGGTGAGGGATAAGTCGCAAAAGGTAACGCAGGGACGGGTAAATCGTGTTTAATCAATACTCATACTGGGTAGATATCAGTATTGAATTGGTTGTTACTCTTCTTCGGCAACAAAGTCATCCATTAGAATAACTGAAAACATAGAAGTGTCATTTTCTGCATCCACTGCAGCAACGCTGTATAGCCCATTTGCAGCTAAGCTCACTGGCAGTGGACCAATGGCAACAGTTTTAGTACCTGTTACAGTGACGCTTACGGTGTAATCACCTGGGGCAACACTTAAACTACCTGACGCTGCTTTAAATGGTACATCTGTTAGCGCAGGCTCTGATGCACTGATGTCGGCTGTAGGGGTGAGGTAAACATCGACATTACCCGCTGAGTACGAAGCGTGGATGACGTTTAATCTAGCTTCAGTTGCAATGCGGCGAGTGTGCTCGGCAAAGGCCCAAGGGCTAATGTCGTTGTCAGATAAAGAGCCGACTGCGAGCACTGAGTAGCTGGCACCTAGCATTAAATCGACTTCGGCATCTTTAATCACTTCAACTGAGTTATCAGCATCAGCTGCCACAGTGACTGTGTGCATGCCTTCTGGGATGTTGACGTAACCTGCAAATTGGCCAAACGATAGCATGTCAATGGCGGGAGTCATGCTGCCATCAAGAAACACATCAACAGCAGGTGCGTCTGCTACGGCATGGACTACACGGATGTCGCCACCACTGCTCACATCATTTAAAAGTACTTGTGCATCTGGTAATGCCACTAACAGCGCGACAGGTGAGTCTCCTGACCATTCATTTGGGATTGCCGAAATGAAGTAATCATTACCTGCGGCTAAATTGACTGTGCCTGAATCAAACACCACGGTTTTGTCACCATTTGGGGTAATTCGAATTTGATAATCAGCGGTCGGCACTTCAAGCTGATCACTGTTATCCATGTAATTGGCCGATAAGGTTGGCTCCATCATGGCGATGTCTGCCATTGGCTCGGTGACGTAAATATCCACTAAACCCACATCAGGAGCAGCATGTAATACTTGCACTCGGGCATTGTCTGCGGTGATGTCGGCTTTTTCATTGGCAACCAACTTGAGCATCAAGTTTTCATCGCTGACGTTACCTAAAGCAACGGCGGTATATTCCATATCAGCAGCGGCGGCTAAGTCGGCTGACAATACCGTTGTAGTGGTGCCATCTGCAAGCTTTGCATCTACGGTAATGGCGTAGGTTGAGGCTTCAACTTCTAACAAACCACTTGAAACGGCGTAATCGACATCGGCTAATAACTGAGCGCCATCGGCAGTGACATTAACCATAGGCGCATCGCTTGATGCGTGAATAACTCGTACTTGGGCATATTCAATATTGGGGGTTTCTTCAATAACAATTTTGTCATCGTCATCATCTGAACAAGCGGTTAGGGCGATTAGTGAAAAGCACAGACCAAGGGAGTATTTCCGTTTCATCTTTATATCCTCAAATTCATTTTGTCGTATTGTCATGTCGATGGGTAATACGGCACTTGCTAATTTAGGATCATGTTTTTATTTAATCTTTAAACACAATTGTTGGTTTTAGAGATTCTAATAGGGGGGTTTTTAGTCGGTATGACAAACATCGACATAGGGGTGAATAGGGGATAATCTGTAGTCTTAATCGGTGTTGTAAGGTGTCGCGTGTGAGTTTAAAAAGCCGTCAAAATACTCTGAATAAAGCTCTTAAAAATAGTCTAGAAAAAGATCTGCAAAAGGATCAAAATAATGATCTGTTACTGCCAATAGCGGCAGATGTCGCTGCTGAAATCAAATCTAAAGTCGAACCTGAAATTGCTCCTAGCGTTGCCGCTAAAATTGAACAAAAAACTGAGCGCCAGTTTCGGGTGGCCTCGTTTAATTTATTCAACTTCATCGAGCCGCCTGCGGCTTATTATGATTTTGAAAACATCTATTCCCATCAGCAATGGCAAAAAAAGTGTCGCTGGTTAACTGACTATGTCACTGAGCAGCAACCTGACATTATTGGCTTTCAAGAAGTCTTTAGCCCCGATGCTTTAAAAGCGTTATTGCTTACTTTAGGCTATGACTATTTTGCGGTATTAGATGAGCCCACCTTAGTCAGTGACTATGTTTATCAAAGCCCTGTAGTGGCGCTGGCTTCTAAATTTCCGATAACCGAAACTGCCTTAATCAGCGTTGATAAATCACTATTGCCACTGATGGGCATTGCCAGTGATTTTAGCTTTAGCCGCCAACCGTTACTGGCAAGGGTTAACATTCCCAACTTTGGTGAGTGCGAGTGTTACGTGGTGCATTTAAAGTCTAAACGCAGTGGCATGGGTATCGACACTTTAGCCGATACTGGCATGACTGGCGGCGCTGATATTATGGCCAGACAAGCCCTTGGTACATGGGCATCGAATATGCAAAGGGGCAGTGAAGCGGCATTACTATTTTATGAAATTGCCAAACGCCGCCAGGCTAATCAGCTGCCGGTGTTATTAATGGGTGATTTTAATGATTCATTGCAAAGCACAGCACTGGAGGCTTTTAGGGCTAACAGCAAGCGAGTGTTTAGAAGCGATATTATCGATCCAAACCTTAAAGTATTGAATGACGTTAATCTTAAAGCTGAGTTTGAACGCTTTAGTTTATTTGATAGTTATGAATTGTTTCAAGCAGGGCAAAAGCTCAATGCCACCTTAGCCCAAGATGAATATGAATCTAGTGTTAATGCAGATGAATCGACTAGCGACATTGATGATGCACCAGCGCCTGATTTACATAAGCATGATAGGCCAGCAACCCATTATTATGGCAATACTGGCTCGGTATTAGATTATATTTTGGCAAGCTGTGAGTTTGATGCCGCTCACCCACGCAATTTAGCGGAAGTGAGTGGTTATCAAACTTACGATAGGCACTTAGTTAGGCCAGAATATGAGCGTGACAGTGATAGTACTGATCACGCGCCTATTATGATGACCTTTAGCGTTAGGCGCTAGGCTAACGTGAGTTCAAAAAGCTAGCGCTCGCTTATTATCTTGCTAAGGCCTCACTCATGCTGACACAGGTTTGTTCCTGTTGGCGGGCTTCTAACAGTGCCCGCCGAGTCATTTTCGATAATCCCGTTTGGGTATTTAACACTTCAGATAACGCTTCAATATTGGCATTGGAGCAGTCCATGGGGATTAATGCTCGGTTGTAAGCGCGCATAAATACCGGGCCTTTTTTATCAATCTCACTTAGCGTATCTAAACGCTGCTCCGCAGTAGCGGCGCTCAGTAATTTTTGTTCGCTTGGGTAAAGATGATCCATGGCGATACGGGCTTTGGCAAAGGGCAGTCGGCTGTCATCTTGTATCTTGTGTAGCCATTGACGTTTAAGGCTAGCTTGAGGGCGAGACACTTCTGCGGCAATGGCAGATTTTTGGCCACTGTCGCTGTTATCTTGTTGTTTTTCGTTTGCCAGCAACGCCGCGCTATTAGGGTAATCATAGCGATTTAATTGAATGATTATTTTCCAGCGTAAATCCTGACTGATTGTTAACCCTTTAATCGGCGCAATGCCAGCCAAGATATCGGCTAAGTGCCCAAGGGCGGCATTGTCGCTGGCTAAGCTAATATAAGCATCAAACCAACGGCGCTGAAAATCAGCATCGTCGTGGTGCTCCATGGTCATGCGTAAACTCATTTGTGTTAGCGCTTTGCTGACTTTAGTGGCATAAGATTTATGGTTAGGCGCCATGCTATGAAGGTTTTTTTGCACCTCTGTTAAGTAGCCAATGACTTGGCCTAAAATGGTGTAGTCTTTTTCTAATGGGGCATTAACTAAGGCGACATTAATAAACTGCTTTAATGAGGTGTGGCCATCGCTAACACTGTCCCACATGCTTTGCCATAACATTGACCGCAGTAATGGGTCACTGACCTTAGCTAACTGCTGCTTTACCGTGTTAAACGAGCGCTGATCTAACTCAACCTTTACAAAGCCCCAATCATCAAAATTTGGGTAAACCAAGTCTGGGCAATACTCGCCTACAAGTTCAGGTACCTCGGTAATGGCGCCTTTATAAGTGACCGCTACCGTGGTGCTATGGTGAATAAAATGCCGCGCTGCTCTAAATAATGCCACTTGTACTTTTTGTTCTCGCAGGGTGGCAAAGTCTTCACTTGGGGCGCTTTGTAGCAATGAAAACTTGCTGATGCGATGGTCTTTACATTGGTATTGGGCTGTTAAGGTGTTAACCCCAGCTTGGTACAGCCACTCTTGTGTCCACTGGCTTAAGTCGCGATTACTGGCTTTGGCAAGGCTATTAATAAAATCCGCTAACTGGGCATTTTGATAACTGTATGTTTTAAGGTATTGCTGCACACCTTGTTGGAATGTCTCAGCGCCCAGTAAATGGCGTAATTGCATTAACACCGACGCCCCTTTTGAATAGGTAATAGCATCAATATTATCAAAGGCATTATTGCTACTGGCCACAGGCACTTCGATGGGGTGAGTGGTCACTAGGCTATCTTGCTGATACGCCTTTAGCTTGCCACTGGCGTAAAAGCTGCGCCAAGCGTGGTTAAATTCGGTGGCTTCGCTGGTGGCCAAGGTGCCCATAAAGGAGGCAAAGCTTTCGTTGAGCCATAAGCCATTCCACCATTTCATGGTCACTAAATTGCCAAACCACTGGTGCGCCATTTCATGCATGATAACCCCAGCTAACCGCTGCCTTTGGGCGGCGGTCATGGTGTCTTTTACCATAAAGCGGCTTTCTGAGTAGGTAATGGCGCCAGCATTCTCCATCGCGCCATAGAGAAAATCAGGCACTAATAATTGGTCGTACTTTTTAAAAGGGTAGTCAATACCAAAGTAATCATCGAAGAAGCTGAGGCCTTGCTTGGTGTAAGTAAACCAATCTTGATAGTTAACTTGCTCAGCCACAGATTGGCGGGCAAATAAACGCATGGGGTATTTGCCTGAGTTATCTTGCCACACATGATAAGGCCCAGCATGCATTGAGAAGTTATAAGGGCTCAGTTTTGGCGTCGCTGGGAAAGTCCAAATTTTGCTGTCGCCAAGATCTTCAATATGGGTTTCAGCCATGGTGCTTATCACCTGCCAGCTTGGCGGCGCTTCAACAGTAATTTGAAAGCTGGCTTTTAAATCGGGTTGGTCAAACACGGCAAACATTTGCTGGGCAGCAGCGGGTTCAAAATGGGAATACAAATATACCTTGCCATCAACGGGGTCTTCAAAGCGATGCAAGCCCTCGCCATTGGTACTGTGCTCGCGGCTGTAGCTTATCTCAATGGTGTTTTTGCCACTTGATAAAAGCAGCGGGTTAATGGTGAGGTATGCGCCATTGTAGTTAGGGTAAAGGCTTTTGCCATTAATCAATAATTTGCTGATATTGGCTTGGTTTAAGTCGATGGTTAATGCTTCCGCTGTGCTTGCAAGGCTAAAATCTATTTTGCTAATGGCCTCAAAACGGGTTTCACCAGTGAGGGTAAAACTGAGTTGGTAATCTACCTCTGACACCACATTTGAGCGAGCTTTAGCTTGGCCCTGAGTGATGTTCGCGCTGCCATCTCGGGGTTTGATATTGGGCACGGTGGCATTACAGGCAAATAAACTGGAGCAGACCAGTGCAATAAGCGCAGACTTAAACGAGTTCACAAATTCTTCCCTAACCTAATTTGATGTTTTTATTATTGTTATTTTTGCTATAAAAAAGCCGACGTGACGTCGGCTTATGATTGTAAATCGAATAGGCTTACATGCCTAAGAAAGACTTCGATTTTACTTTACGGATTTCTTTTTCATCAGACCATTCAATTAAGCCTGTTTCAAGGTCCATAAGACGCATGGTCATTTTATAGTAAACATCTTTAGTGCTGCCATCTTGTTTTACTATGCTAGAAAGATTGCCGTATAGCATGTATTGCGCGCCCACTTGGCGGCCAAACTTAATCGCAGTTGATGGGTCGACCATGCCAGCATTGTTTTGGTAATCAAGCTGCTTGCGCACTGAATCGACTTTGGTCATGTCAATAAAGCGGAACTTACCTGAGCGTAATAGCTTGTTACTGATGGTGTCAGTGACTGATTCAGTGTCGATGTGCTCTGAGGTTTTATTTTTAATTTTATCAACGAAAATAATTGGGCGATCGTTTTGGGTCATTACGATCACTGGTGGGAAGGTTAACATGCTGTCGACCATTTTGGCGGCAATGACTTGTAGATCCGTTGAACCGAAGTTTTCATTCACGGTTTCTACTTCTGTGGCATCGCCATACTCAACCTTAGATTGACACGCTGATAGCCCAATAACCGCAGCTAAAACAAAAATCAGTTTAAAATGTTTCATAGTAAGTTCCATGTTAGATAAAAGGTAAAGTTGTTGTTTTTAAAAAGTCGCGTTAAATAGGAGTCGTATTAAATTATTATTGAATAAAAACGGGTTTGATTGCCAGTTTCTATTACCCAAATTAAGGTGGCCCGATTAGCGTGAACATTAATGGTCGCAGCTGGGCTGTTACCTAGGCTGACTTGATAGGCGCCTGGCTCAATATATTGGCGCGCTATTTGCGCTTGCCTTGGCAGCGTTAGCCAACTTCTTCTGTCGGCTTGCTCTGTTACTACATTGAAAATTTGCATTAATATGGCGGCGGCATCGGCTTCATTATTACGGCGTTTACTGCCACTTTCGACGCTGCGAGTAAACTCTGATTTAGTATAGACCCGCGCGGCTTGTCGAACCAATGCGCCGGGTAAATCTTCTTTTAAGGCATTAATGGCTAAGGCATCGATATTGGCAATGGGCTCAGCTTTTAGCACTGTGCCAAAACCTTGAATGATTGAGGGCGGGATCACTTGGTTATAGGGCTGGTAAGTGGCTAAAGACACCGTTTGCCAGTTGCCATGAATTGTAAACGGCACGGTCAGGCTTTGTTTTTCGGGGACAAAGCCACGTTCAACTACCATCACCACCTGACCTTGGCCTTGTTTAGGTAAAATGGCATCTCCCCAACGGCGTTTGAATTCATCATATTGCGGCATTGAAAGTTGCTTGGCTAACCTGACTAAATCTTGTTGGAGGTATTTATTATTCGGGCTTATTTGAGCCGCTTTACGGTAATCAATATAGGCATCATTGGGCTCGCCCAATAACTCATGTAGTAAGCCGGTGGTGTAATAGCTGTAGGCATTTAAAAAGGAGCTGGTGACAGTGCCAGCCGCTGAGCCTAATTTATTTAATTCGCTATCAATGGTGCCATTAGCCATGGCTTGCACTGATTTTTGCGATTTTTGGTAGCGCGCCTGCTCACTGCTTTGCAGCTCATTACTGCGGCGCACTTCAATTAACGCCCCTTGGGGATCGCCGGCAAATAAATAGTTAAAGGCTTGGTATTGATGCACCATAATGCGCTCATAGCCAGGGCCGCGATATGGAATGGCATTGTCGTTTAATACTAGGCTACTGGCGGTGGCGGTTAAGTCTGAGGCGCTAATAACGGCTCTGTCATCAAAGGCTTGATAGGCTTTGATGGCTTGTTGGTAATAATTTTTACTGGCATCAAAATCACCCGATATTTGCGCTACTCGGCCAGCTTCTTGGGCGTAAAGTAGGCCATCATTGGTATCAATTTCACCGGCCAACTCATTAAGTTTGGCGCTGGGTGTTGGGCCACTGAGTTGCTGTTTAATCGGCGCAATTTGCGAAGGGTAGTTAATCAGCACACTATTATAAGCGCAGCCTGATAACAGGATTGGCAATAGGAAAATACTGCTCAGTGCTTTCATTAGCATACGTCCTGCAACCGTGATTTTTCTTGGTCGAAGGCCTGTTGCTGATCTGGCATATTTATCCTTTCTAGCAAAGTAATACCTTGTAAATGATCAAATTCATGTTGAAAAATGCGGGCATCAAAGCCGCTCAACTGTTGTGTTACCCACTTACCGCTTAAGGTTTGGTATTCCACGTTAATGTGTTTATGCCGATAGACGCTAACACGCTGGTTATCTATTGATAAGCATCCCTCTGTAGCCGCTTCCACCTCTAACGAACTGCTAATTATTTGTGGGTTGATAACTATGGTTGCTTGGCTTGTGGGTATTGAGGGATAGCGCGCATTTGGCCTTGAATGCATAATAAATACCGCTTTATTACTAAACACTTGTGGCGCAGCGATCCCGACTCCATTGGCTGCCAACATAGTAGCCATCATATCGTCGGTTAGCTGAACCAGAGCTTGATCAAAAGTAACAACGGGCTGAGTTTGGTGAGTTAAAATAGCGGCACCGGTTTTAGCAATCGTTAGAATGTTACTTTCTAGCATATAATCCCTTACTGAAAACTCAGCTTGATAGCATCAAGCGAAGTTAAAACTCTTAACTGTTAATAATAAAGCGACCACTTTAATCTAAAAGCTAGCTCATAGCGGCTTAGCTCATCATGGCTTATATAGCATAGATTAATAATGTGGCGGTGGTGTTTCATCTGCTTGAGAAGCCATATTACTGGGTTCAATCGCTTGTAGTTTATTGACGATTAATGACAATTGATGTTGCTGAAACGCAACAAGGTCATTTAATTTAATCACTTCTTGATTGAGATCTTCAATGGTTGCTTCTTGAAAAGCGACTTTCATTTCTAAATCATCAATTTTTTGATGTACATCTTGCATTAATCTTCTCCAAACATGGCACTATTTTAAGTTGCCCCATGTTTCTACTAAACCTTGATTACTGATACTGATGATGTTTTGATTTTCATCACTTGCAATAGAGTATACAACGGCACCTCTATTTTGGCTGTTTTTCGTCAGCTGAATTTGCCTTGTTGTTTGTTTTTTACCAGTTTTTGTATCCCATAATATAATTTCTTTGGAAGGTGAGCCTGTTATTAGCTGTTTATCTTGATGAATAAACCTGGCACTACTAAAGGTCATTTGGCGTCGGTTTATGGCCAATTGCGATTGCTGTGCGCCAGTGTCATTGTGATAGATATAGGCATGACCTTTAATATCACTGACAAAACTCAAGCTGCCGCGCTGATTCAATTGTACTTTACTAAGGCGTGACTCAAGTTGCCATTGCTGAATCGGTTGGCCTGTTTGTGCTTGCCACAAGATAACAGAGCCATCATTGGAGCCTGTTAGTGCCCGCTGGCCATCAGCGGAAATTGACACGCTTGAAACGCGCTCATTATGGCCCAAAAATTTAATCAGATTTTTCTCTGGTGCCAATGACATTACTGAGCCATCAATCAATCCCACTAGGGTTTGGGCATTATTAGCAATGGCCACAGATTGCGCCGATGCGGGCAACGACCACCAGCCAATGGATTTACCACTTTGGATATTCCAAATCACTAATGAGCTATTAGATAATGTCGCGGCATAATGCGCATTGGCAGAGATCGCTGTATCAAAGACGCTATTATCATCATTTTTACTGGCTTTATTACCATGCTGCCAATGGTATTTCAGTTGACTAGCCTTGAGATCCCACCATAAAACCCCATTATTAGCAGTACTGACAAGTGCATATTGGCCATTTTCAGATAAGCTGGCGCTGTAACTAGCATCATCAGTGACGCTAAAGACACTATTGGCTGAGGGATGGCATCCAGCGAGTAAGCAAATGCAAAGTATCAGTCTAATGATCTTAATCATGAACTTGCTCCAATAAATGTTGTCTCAATGGCGTTGATATCACTTACGGCCATTGCTAAAAACACTTTAATTAGTATAAAGTGGCCAAATATATACAAATTTTACATCTAAAGGTTATTGTAACCGCTTAAGAGTGCTGAGGAAGCTTTAATGAAATCTATTTACAAATTATCGTTAGTTGCATTGGCTGTTGTTGGTCTGACTGCGTGTAATCAAGAGCAAGAAGTTGTTGCTAAAAAAGTTGAATTAACAACTGATGCACAAAAAGAAGCTTACAGTGTCGGTGGTTCTATTGGCCGTTACATGGCGGGTCATATTACTGAACAAGAAGAGTTAGGGTTTGCAGTTGATAGAACTTTAGTTATCCAAGGTTTTAGCGATGGTTTAGCTGATACGCTAGAGTTAACTGAAGAAGAGATGCAAGTGGTTCTTCAAGGTTTAGACACTAAATTAAACGAAAAGCGTACTGAGCAAGCTGCATTATTAGCCAGCAAAGCGGTTGAAGAAGGTAAAAAGTTCCTTGAAACCAACAAAGCTAAAGAAGGCGTAGTAACCACAGAATCTGGTTTACAGTACGAAGTACTTGAAGCGGGTGCAGGTGACACTCCAGTTGCTGAAGACACGGTTGAAGTACACTATAAAGGTACTTTGATTGACGGTACTGAGTTTGATAGCTCATACAGCCGTGGTGAGCCAGCTAAGTTCCCACTAAACCGCGTTATTCCTGGTTGGACTGAAGGTGTTCAATTAATGCCTGTTGGTGCTAAGTACAAGTTCGTTATCCCATCAGAACTTGCTTACGGCGAACGTGATACTGGTACTATCCCAGCTAATTCAACCTTAGTATTTGAAGTTGAATTGCTGTCTATCGAAAAAGCACAAGCGGCACCAGCTGCGCAGTAATTTTTCGAATAATAAAAAAGGACGCCAAGCGTCCTTTTTTATTGTCTGAAAATCACTACAACCATTTAAAGCGATAAAATAGCCACATTTGCAGCGCAATAATGGCAAACAGTCCTGCACAAAATAAGCTGAACGCTAAATGGCTATCAGTACCAGGTATGCCGCCAATATTGACCCCAAGCAAGCCCGTTAAAAAGCCCAATGGTAAAAATATTGCTGAGATCAGTGACAGAAAATAAAGCCGTTTATTAAGCTGCTCAGATTGCACTGATTGCAGCTGCTCTTGAGTGACGCTGGCTCTATCACGCACCGCATCTAAATCCTCAATGACCCGAATGAGCACTTCATTAATTTCTCTAATGCGAAGCTTATGCTCAGTATTAAAGAGCAAGTGGCTGTCATTGAGTAGCCGCGAAAAAGCATCCCGTTGGGGCGAAAAGTATCGCCGTAAAATAACCGTTTGCTTACGCAGCTCAGCAATATCGGAGCGTAAAGTTTGGCTGTTATGCTCAGACACCTGCTCATCAAGATTATCTAGTTCATCTTCAAGATTATGGATGAGTTCTACTTTTCTGTGGGTTAAACGTTCACATAAAGAGATAAGAAAATCAGCACTAGAATCAATAGAACCAGGTGAGCTTATTATATGTTGAGCAATATCTTTTACCGATTGTAGTGGCCGTTCACAGGTAGAGATTATCCGCTGTGGCTGGGCGAAAACGCGCATCGACACCATGTCTTCTGGCGCTGAATTGGGGTTAAGGTTAACTCCGCGTAAAGCCATTAATATACCATCTGCAGTGCTAAGAGCCCTTGGGCGAGTGTGCTCTGCCAGTAGGGTGTCTGTTTCAGTGGCGGGTAATTGGGCGTTGTTAATCCACGCTATGGCATCGGCTGCGCTATAACGCAGATGTAGCCACAATAAACCATCTGCAGGCTGCCATTGGTTAACTTGCTCAGGTGTTAAACTTTGACCAGCATTAGGACCTGATAACAATAAGCAATATATAAAACCTGATTCCATATGATTCCTTATACCTAGGCGGTATGGTGTATGGTTTAAAAGCGGATTTATCTTGTTGGTAATGCCTATCCTATCACTTAGCATTAAATATACCGCTAACTATTTAACCTACTTGCTAATGCCTTATTAAGGCATTTTAGATGCTGTAAGTTTAAATACCATTCGGGGTATTTTTAATTATTTACTGGCTGTAATTAAGCAGTTTGCATCAATATCAGTTAAAATAGACTTAATGCCTTATTTAATTGAGCTTTACCATGGAATATGAATTTCGCCGTAATAGTCTAGACGGCACCGTGTTTGCAGAATTCAGTATGGAGCATGCGATACTCGGACGATTTTTTGCTGAGCAACTTGGTACTGATAAATCCCAATGCCACGATATTTTGCAGCAAATTGAACAAATTAGGGCCAGCAAAAAAGCAGGCTGGTCGTGGCAAAGTAACGATTTGTCTATCGCGATTGACAGTGAGCAGGTGCGGATTTATACCAATGCCATTGATTTTGATGAAGACTTTGACTTGGAAGAGTCAATGAATATGTATGATGCAGAGTCAGAAGCCTTTTGTGGTTTAGAAGACTTTGAAAGTGCCTTAAAGAGTTGGGTTGAGTTTATCGCCAGAGCCTAGTTGATGTTTCGTCAGGCATCTTGACCTTATAGCTGTTTATTATTGCTTTAGAGATAAAAATGGATGATAGCCAGTGGCTGTCATCCATTTTTTATGGCCTAAACACTTTCAATGGGCACAAGTAGCTGCGACTGAAGTTAGTGGTTTAAGTATCTTACCGCCATTTCAGTTCTTGATTTAGCATTGGCTTTACGTAATAAGTTTTTCACGTGAACTTTTACCGTACCTTCACTGATATGTAAATCTTCAGCGACCACGCGGTTGCTTTTACCTTCGGCAAGCTCTTTGAGAATTTGCAATTCACGTGGGGTTAACGAGGCTATCCAAGTTTCATCATTATCAGCATTTTTCAGCTCATAAATGTATTCTTCGACCTCATCACTAATAACGCGATGGCCAAGCATGGCTTTTTTAAGCTGCTCTAATAATAAATCTGGCTCAGTATCTTTAAGTAAATAGCCGTCAGCGCCAGCGCGTAATAGCCGCACCACATCTTGTTTAGCATCAGACACGGTCAAGATCACAATACGAGCAGTGACTCCTTCTTGACGCATAGCATTTAAGGTATCTAAGCCTGACATGCCTTTCATATTAAGGTCGAGCAAAATAATATCAGGTTCGTCTTCACCTATTGCGGTTAATGCATCTAACCCCGTTCCGGCTTCACCAAATAGTTTAAAATCGCTATCTGAGGTTATTAACTGACAGATGCCACGCCGAAGTAGAGGGTGGTCATCAACTACGAGTACAGAATAAGGTTTACCCATTTAAAGGCTCCTGCTGGGGTGGAAATACGAGGGAAACAGTTGTGCCGCCCTGCGGATTATTGTCAAACTTTACCGTGCCGTGCAATTTAGTTGCACGCTCATGCATGATGCCGATGCCAAAATGTTGATCCCGCTCTTTTAAGTGAGAGACACCAATGCCGTCATCTTTTATGTTGATTTGTATCATACCAGAGTCTGCTAAAAAACAATCAATAACTATTTTATTTGGCTTGGCATGTTTTATGGCATTAATGGTTGCTTCACGCATTAAATGTAGCACATGAATATGCTGGCTTGAGGCAAATAGGTGCTGCGAAAGGCTATATTTAAGCTCAATGTTAATGCCAGATTGCTTACGTAACTCACTAATCATCACTTCAATGGCTTGGTTTAAATTAGGCTCTTTAATGGTTAAGCGGAAGGTAGATAATAGTTCTCGTAATTGACCGTATGCTACGCTAACACCTTCATTAATATCAGCTAATTGTGATGCTACTTTCTCAGTTTTATGTGCTGGTTGAATTTGTTTTCCTAATAAACTCACCTGAATTTTTAAATATGATAATAGCTGACCTAGAGAGTCGTGTAGCTCTCTGGCAATCACGGCGCGCTCTTCCATTAAAGCTAATTGCTGGCGCTCTTCGGTGGCATTATGGATCACAATAGAGCGGGTTAGCATCATAGCGAAATTGACAAATAACATGTTATTGATCGGCTTTAGAGAAATAACTTCCAGATAACCTAAGGTTTTATTTTCCAGTTTAAGGTCAAACTTAACAGGGATTAGTTTGCTTTCTTTATTGAGGATATGTTCAGGTGATGGCCAGCCTGTATCAGCCTCAATGGTATCGATTGAATGGTCATCATGTTCGATAACAAGGCGTAAAAAATCAAGACTTTCAAATTGCTGCAGCTGGTTTAATGCTAAGCCCAATGCTTTGTAATCCAGTCTGTCAGCATGAAGCATAATTAAGTTGTCATATAAAAAACTCAACTCATTATTGGCGCGAGTTAAGGCAGTGGTTTTTTCATTTACTTGGCCTTCTAAGTCTTGATATAGCCTATCAAGCTCGGCGGCGGTCTTTTTGAAAGCGACCCCTAATGAGTGCAGCTCTATATAGTCTGTGGCTGGCACCTCAACGTTAAATTTTCCTTTAGATATTGAATTGGCCACATCCATTAATTGCAGTATCGGTTGCACCATCTTTTTGCGGGTATAGCGGGTCGCAAAACTTGCCACTATTAGCATTAAAAATAAACCGATTATTTGGCTTATAACTAATGCTCTGAGCTTAAATGCCGCAAATCGCTCCATTTCTAGCACCAGTAAATCAATAGTATCAACAAAGTCTTTTAGGGCAGCGGTATAGAGTGGTTTTTCATTATTTTCAATGAAATAACGCATTTGTTGCCATTTATCAATGACCAATAAATATTGGTCTGAAAGTTCTTTCGGGCTATACCAAGCATTGGAGCGCTGTAGTGCTTCAGACCCCAAGGTTTCTTCAAACTGATTTATTTTTTCATTCAATAACTGTGGTTCTCGCTCTAAAAATAACTTTAAGCGGTAACTTTGCATCCTTAATGAGCCGGAAGCATTAATGGCTCGGGCATCGCCAATACTAAATGAAAGATTAATAATTGAGTACACAGCTAGGCTGGAAGAAATAAATATTAGTACTAACATTAGTCTTAATATTGTTGATGTGAGACTGCCACGTTTGACCATGAAATATCCAACTTAAGTCATATTTTGAACATAAAGTACGCACTATTTTACTGTTCGGTTATCAGTATTTGTTAACGGATTGGTAAATGTGTGACATACAACGTATTAACATTTTGATCTAGCGCAAGCTTATTGCTTAATACTCATTAAGGGGTATTCTTAATTGAACCTTAAATCTATAAGTTTGCTTATGGAGATGTCGTGATTATTTAATATATAAAATGTAACACGGAGATGAACGGTGATGAAGATGAAAGGAAAGATTGTTGCACTAAGTGCACTATTAGCAAGCAGTTTTATGATGACTAGTGCAATGGCTAGTGATAAAACAGAACCTAGAAATGAAGTATATAAAGATAAGTACAAGCTTCAATATGAAACTTGGCATGCTACCTCAGAAAGTGATGAAATTGTTGATGTGTTAGCTCAAGATCCAAACCTTGTTGTGTTATGGGCAGGTTACGGCTTTGCTAAGGATTACAATAAAGCACGTGGTCACCATTATACCGTGACTGACTTACGTAATACATTACGTACTGGCGCACCAACAGGACCTGATGACGGCCCAATGCCTATGGCATGTTGGAGCTGTAAAAGCCCTGATGTACCTCGCATGATCGAAGAGCAAGGCGAAGACGGTTACTTCAAAGGTAAATGGGCTAAAGGCGGTCCTGAAATCGTTAACAGTCTTGGCTGTGGCGATTGTCATGAAAAAGGTTCACCAAAACTACGTATTTCTCGTCCATATGTTGATCGCGCTCTAGTAGCAATTGATAAGCCATTTGATAAAGCTTCTCGTAAAGACAAGCAATCTATGGTTTGTGGTCAATGTCACGTTGAGTACTACTTCGAGAAAACTGAAGAAAATAAAGGTTTCGTGAAATTCCCTTGGGATAACGGTACAACTGTTGAAGAAATGGAAGTTTACTACGATGCCATCAATTTCTCTGATTGGACTCACGCTATTTCTAAAACACCTATGCTAAAAGCTCAACATCCTGGTTATGAAACTTGGATGCAAGGTATGCACGGTAAGAACAACGTAAGTTGTACTGACTGTCACATGCCACGTGTTGCTAAAGCAAATGGTAAAGGTAAGTTTACCGATCATAAAGTGGGTAACCCATTTGATCGCTTCGAAGAAACTTGTGCAACTTGTCATAAAGGCAAGACTAAAGAGTTCATGATGGAAGTAACACATGCTAATCAAAAAAGTGTTACAGAAATCAAGCTAAGAGCTGAAACTCAACTTGTACACGCTCACTTCGAAGCGGGTGCTGCATGGGACGCTGGTGCAACTGAAGCTGAAATGAAGCCTATCCTAATGGATATCCGTCACAGCCAGTGGCGTTGGGACTTTGCAACTGCATCTCACGGTGTTGCAGCGCATGCGCCAGCAGAAGCATTACGTATTTTGGGTGGCGCTGTTGATAAAGCCGCTGATGCACGTATCAAGCTGGCTCAATTACTTGCTGCTAAAGGCGTTAAAATGCCTATCGCTATCCCTGATATCTCAACTAAAGCAAAAGCACAACAAGCATTAGGTATGGATATGGATAAGATGAATGCGGATAAGCAAAAGTTCTTAAAAGATCTTGTGCCACAGTGGGATGCTGAAGCTGAAAAGCGCGAAGCGACTTATTAATTAGCACTAGAACTTAGCACTAGAACTTAGCACTAGAGCTTAGGTCATTATGTCTTGTAAAAGCCCTCTTTTGAGGGCTTTTTTATTGGGGTAAATTTATGCTTTAATTAAGGTTTACAGGCTTAACAATTGAAGGTTTATATGGATGATAAATCAACTGAACAGGCTGTGATGCTAACGGGTGGCTGTTTGTGCGGCGCAATTCGCTATCAAGTCAGTGCCGCGCCGTTTGATGCAGATTATTGCCATTGTGTGCAGTGTCAAAAGTCATCAGGTGCGGTGTTTCAAGCTTGGATGGACTTTAAGTTAGCACAGGTGAGTTGGCTAGCAGGCGCGGTGACTGAATATGCCTCTTCTGACAATGTACTAAGGGGCTTTTGCGCTCAGTGTGGTTGCACCATGAGTTATCGAGATCGCCGTTACCCTGATTATTACACTTTGACTATAGCATCCCTTGATAAGCCAAATTTAGTGAAGCCCAACTACCACATTTATACTCAAAATCAGCTCAGCTGGCTTAATATTGTCGACGATTGTCAGCGTTATCAATATGAAAGAAGCAGTTGATTGATTTTGATCGACTTCAGCTGCTGTTCATTGTTGCTTCAAATACAGCTAATTTTCGCTTCAAATACAGTTAATCAGGCTCTAACTGCCTAAGCTCCCATGTGGGCAGTTTTTGCTGTAGGTCTGCGCTGATTTTGTCGGCATCACCGCGCAGCACTACGATAGGCGTGGTTAGGCTCAAGGTGTTGGCCTGTTGCAATAATTGCATCGGGGTTAGTTGTTGCAGTTGACTCATCCCTTGGCTAAATTCCGCGGTGGTTTGGCCGCTTAAGAGTTGACGGATGTAGAGGCTTTCTTTGCCAAAGGGTCTATCAAGGCTAAGTTGTTGCTTACCCTGTAAGTAGGTCACAGTGGCATTGATTTCATTTTGTGAGGCGGTTTGCTCAGTGATAAGACTTAAATGATCCAGCATCCCTTTTATAAAAGCGCTTGAGTTTTCTAATGCGGTGCTGCCATAAAAATACATATATTGACTCAATGGCGCATTGACGCAGCGGCCATAAACCCCATAGCTTAAGCCGCGCACTTCACGTAAATCATAAAATAACCGCCCTGAATAACCTCTACCTAATAGCGCGGCAATCATCTGACAAGTATTGGCATCTTGCACTGTCGCATCAGCTGTAGCTGTAGCTGTGACGAGTCCAATTCTGACTTGGGTCTGCACAGTGTCTGGCGCATCAATGATATAAAGGATTTTATCCTTTGCAGTGCTGGTTTCAACTGTGCTTGAATTTATAGTGTTTGCTTTAGCACTTGCTTTAGCACTTGCTTTAGCACTTGTTTGAGCGCTTGTTTGAGCGCTTGAATCGAAAGCTGAATGACTTGAATCTGGCTTTTCTGTTAATAGCCAACTCGGCAGCGATGTGACGTGCTGAGCTATTTGAGTCTTTGAGCTATTTGTTTTTAAGCTATTCGTTTTTAAGGTATTTGCTTTTAAGGTCTGCGCTTTTGTATTGGTTAATTGCGGGCTAAATTGTGGCGCAAACAAGTGCCACTGCAGCTGTTGTCGCAGCTCAGTGTGCAATGCAGATAAGCTGGAATGGGTTAACTCATCAATCACAGCGTTATTATTGATGTTTTGGTTGTAAGGGTGTTGGCTGCCCAGTAATTGCTTTCTAAAGGCGAGATCTATTTCGCTACCAGTGAAAGCGCCTATGTGCTTATTCAATTTAAGATTGCGTTTGATAGTGGCAATATTGACCTCATTCACCGCTTGGTTATCCCAAAACTGCCACAGTAGTGCCGATTTAAGCTTTGTGGTTGCCATACAATTAATACTGATGCCGATACTGTGCAGGCTGGCCCTAAAGCGCATGCTGTCATAACAGGCTGCTTGCACGGCGGTTAGCACTTGAGTATTGGCCATGTGTTTTTGCCGTTGTTTGAAGGCTGCGATAATAATATCGGGGTTAGCAATGGCAGTCTGAGTTGATATGCCGACTAAGTATAGCTGATGTCCTTGCTGGGCAAAGGAGTCAGCAGTTAATGACCATTGATGTAAAAAACTATTTGTAGTCAATGACATGGTTTGCGGCGAGACTATTGCGCTTAATGGCAATTGTACTTTTTCACTACCGAATACCGGCAAATCGTTATAATTTGCTAAATTGGGCGGCTGTGCAGGGGTGAAACTAATAGGTGCATGCTGACAAGCCTGTTGTGAGCAGATAAAGACAGCTAAGCCGATTATTTTTGCCCAGAGAATTGAATGCGACTTTTTCATAATGCCCACTCTTCTAAAGATTCAGCCATCCCTTGGGGTAACCATTCAAGTAAGGTTTTGCCCCAGCGAATGTACCAAGGCGGCAGTAAATCAAGGCGAACTTGTTTGCCGATAAAGTATTGCTGGGTGACAGTTTTAATATCATCGCTAGTGACTTGGTTTATGCGCTGCCATGGCTGAGTGAGCGGCAAGAATTTATCGCGACTGGCGGTATTTGATAAATGAATAGCCAATTGTTGACTATCAGTAAAGTTAATTAGCGTGTCATTAAGGGCAATACTTTTAAGTTGGCACAATACATTGGGCTCAATACCTTGGCTGGCGACTTGCTTAAGGATAGTACTGACTAGTTGATTAAGTTCATCTAATGAGGTGTTGGCTCTGGGGACCAATACCAGATTAGTGACGCCGTGATTGTCCATGGTTAATGGCACTGAATAACTGAGCATATGGGGCGGGTTGGCAAGGCTTGCTTTGGTTAATGCATTGGCGATATTTTGAAAAAGATAGCTTTGCAGTAATGAAATTGCCTCAAAATCGCGATCTTGTCTGCCTACCGTATGCCAAGCCAGCAATAATGCAGGCCATGGGCCGCGAGTATCGATGATTTCAGCGTGGATAGCGTTAGTCTTTGTACCTAGATCGATTTTGCTAAATTTATCTTGCGGATGAGTGGGAGCTTGCCAGTGGCCAAAGTACTTTGTTAGCCAGTCAGCACTTCGGTCATTGAGTTGGCCAACCAAGGATATTTGCATGGCATCTGGGCGGTAATAGCGCTGATGAAATGCCATGAGTTCAGCGGCACTGGCGCCTTGAACATCTTGCTTACTGCCAATGATGGCATGACCATATTGGCTGCCTTTGACTTGCGATAATAAAAACTCCATCGCCTTTCGAATGTAGGGTTGGTTATCAATGCTGGTGGCCATTTCTTCTAACACCGCGCCTTGCTGATTTTTGACCGTGGTTTCTGACAGTTGCGGTTGAATAAATCTGTCGGACTCTAAAAACAGGCTCTGCTCTAAGGCTTGAGCTGGAATAGTGACATAATAATTGGTGTAGTCGAAGTGGGTACTGGCGTTAAAACGTGCTCCAAGGGCGCTCATTTGTTGTGGGTAGCTTTCATCGGGGGCATTTTTACTGCCTTTAAACAGTAAATGCTCAAATAAATGCGCATAACCCGTTTGCCCTGTTTGCTCATTACGGGAGCCCACATTAAATTGCGAGGCAATGGCCACCGTATTGAGACTGGGTAAATTCACTTGGCGAATAATCAAACCATTATCCAGTTCACTGAGGGCGATCTGCTGTTCAAGTATTTGAAGCTTAGTTATGCCATCAGTGAGGTCACACTGCTGGGCTATTGATCTTGATTCGGTCAATGACGCTGATGTAGATGTAGATGTAGATGTAGATGTAGATGTAGATAGTGATGTAGATAGTGATGTGGGGGAACTGGCAATAGCTGGGCTGATGAAGCCACTCAAGGTTATTGATAGCAAGGTTACTGATAGTAAAGCAGAAATGGCAGTGATGGCTTTCAATCTATTACCCAGTGTATAAAGTGAACCCTTGATTTAGGTTACTGAGTATTGATAAAGAGCTCAAGCACTTATCAATGAAATATTCATATGGTAAGTGCTTGAATATAGGTGTTTAACAAAATGACTTATTGTTATTCGCTGCTGGCTATTGAGCGGCTATTCTGAATCGACAGGGTTAACCATGTCTTGGTTTTTTGCCTGTTGCATGCTGTTAATTCGAGTAGGTATACCGGTGCGCTGCTCTAGTAAGCGCTTTAGTACAAATGAGTCAGTGTCAGCATTAGCTACAACAGCAGTAATTTTTTTATTTAAGGTCAATGGAAGTGGCTCAGATGAATCAAATTGCTCTTGGGTCTCAGATAATGGCTGATGCACTTCTAAATAACGATTACCATCGGGCTCAACCGTGGCTTTAATCGGTTGATTAACAAATTGCACTCGGGTGCCAACTGGCACTGTGTTAAATAGATGCTCAATATCATCTTCACGTAACCTGACGCAGCCTTGACTGACGCGCAGGCCAATACCGAAAGAGGCATTCGTGCCATGTATCGCAAATAAATTACCTACATATAAGGCAAACAACCCCATTGGGTTATCTGGACCTGCTGGCCACACATCGGGAAGGGTTTCGCCTCTGGCTGCATAAATTTCGCGGGTACGCTTAGTGGGAGTCCAGGTTGGGTTAGCCCGCTTACGGTAAACCTGAGTCACCCAATTTTCAGGGGTGTCACGGCCTACTTGACCAATACCAATTGGGAGTACTTCAACAATATTGGTGCCTTTTTTATAGTGATATAGGCGCATTTCAGCACTGTTAATCACGATGCCTTTACGCGGTGCATCCGGTAGGATCAACTGATGGGGGATCACTAAGGTGCTACCTGGTTTAGGTAAGTATGGGTCAACGCCTGGGTTGGCTTCAAGCATATTGCTCAGTCCGAGTTGGAACTGATCTGCAATGGCTTCTAGGGTTAATTTACCTTCAGGTACAACATAATATTGATTTTCACCAATTAAACGACTGTCTTTAGCGGGTAAAGCATATTCTACCGCCACCACTTGGACGCTAAACAGCATGGTAGAAACAACAATCAATTTGGCGCAAAAAGACTTAATCATAAGGTGGATGTTTTCCTATGTGAGTGATGATCACAATGGCTTTGGTGAGTGTTATTAGTGCTCCTGCAGAATAAATCTCAACATCTGATGAAAACTTAAACTAAAGTTTCGCTATTTTTATCACTGGATACTTGATCATTTTTGCGCTTATTTCAAGCTATGGTCGTTATCCAGTGATATTTTACAGTTAATATTAACTCTGCTGGCTATTTGTATAAAGAGGGGGTTTCTTTGGTTGGCCGAGTTTTAAAGCGGCGATGTAGCCACATATATTGATTACGGTTACGATCAATTAATTGTTCAATGATCTTATTGCCACGAATAGCATCTTCGAGCTCATTTTCACCGGGGAAGTTATCAAGCGGCGCTAAAATTTCCATATTGTAACCCGTGTCATCATCATTACGTTCGACAAAAAAGGGTAATACTTTGGCGCGGCCTAATTTCGCTAAGGTGGTAGCGCCAGTAATAGTCGCTGCATCGGGTACGGCATATAGCGGGATAAATACAGCACTTGAGCGACCAAAATCTTGGTCGGCGGTATACCAGATCACATCTGGGTTTCTTAAACTTTTTACCATCTTACGTAAATCACGTTTTGGTACTAAGCCTTTATTCGAGCGCAGGCGGCCTTTGACTTGTAAGTATTCCATCACGGGATTGTTGTGAGGGCGGTAAACGCCTATCCCCGGTTGGAACTGGCCAAACATTCTCGCGCCCATTTCTAACGGTAAGCAATGCACTGCAAACAGTATGACGCCTTGATCATTATCTAGGGTATTGCGCACATGCTCATCGCCTTTAATGGTCATATGCTGCTGCACTTTTTCATCAGACCACCACCAAGCGTTGATGGTATCGAATAGGGCTTTACCGGTTTCTTCGAAGTTTCTCTTAAGCAGTGCCTCGCGTTCTTGTGCTGGCATATCAGGAAAACACAGCTGAAAATTGCGCTCTGCAGTATGTCTGCGACTCGCAGCAAGTTTTAAAACCAAACGGCCTAAACCCTTGCCAAGTGTCATTTGCCAGCGAAGCGGTAATAGCTGGGTCAGCTTCATAAGAGCAACACCAAACCATAATGGCCAATGCTTTGGGTGCAATAAATGCGAGGAAAATTGTGCTTTATCTACCACGAGGAACTCATCCAAAAATCAAAATTAGTTGCTATTCTAACTTAATTTTAGAGCAAAATTAGGTACAATCACGGTTTAATATCAGCAAAAGAATAAGTTTACTATGAAGGTATCTCTTCCTGCATTCGAAAAAGCCCGTGTTTTAGTGGTCGGCGATGTCATGCTTGACCGTAATTGGGTTGGCCCTACTGGTCGAATCTCACCAGAAGCGCCAGTACCTGTAGTTAACATCAATCAAATAGAAGACCGTCCCGGCGGCGCTGCTAACGTGGCATTAAATATTGCTGCCCTTGGCGGTCAAGTTGAGCTTGCTGGTATTGTCGGTAATGACGAAAATGCTAAAGCGTTAACCCTTGGTGTTCAAGCCCAAGGGGTTGAACCTCGCTGGTTAACCGTTGCTGATAAACCAACGATTACCAAATTAAGAGTGTTTTCTCGCAATCAACAACTTATCCGCTTAGATTTTGAAGAAAAATACCCTAAAGCTGATAGCGAAAGTTTATTAAATAGCAGTGAAGTGCTGTTAGATAACGTCGATGTATTGGTGTTATCTGATTATGCCAAAGGTGCGATTGACTCGCCAATCGACTTTATTGCTAAAGCCCGCGCTAAAGGCGTAAAGGTGCTGGTAGATCCTAAAGGCAGTGATTTTTCACGCTATCGCGGCGCGACGTTAATCACCCCTAATATGAGCGAGTTTGAAGCGGTTGTGGGCCCAGTAACCAGTGAAGCTGACTTAATCGAAAAAGCCAAAAAGCTGATTAAAGATAACGATTTTACTGCTATTTTGGTGACCCGCTCTGAAAAAGGCATGACGCTGATTAGTCATGATGATGCTGAACTGCATATCCCAACAGTTGCCCGTGAAGTCTATGACGTGACAGGTGCTGGAGATACGGTTATTTCAGCATTAGCAAGTTCGCTGGCAGCGGGTAGCTCGTTAGCACAGGCTTGTTCTATCGCTAATATTGCTGCAGGCGTGGTGGTGGCTAAGTTAGGTACCGCAACAGTAACCCGAATTGAACTCATTGGGGCCTTAGCTTTAAATCAAGGCGAGTCAGGCTTTGGCGTGGTGACTGAAGATCAATTAGCTTACGCCATTGAGCAAGCGCGTCTTCGCGGCGAAAAGGTAGTCATGACCAATGGCTGTTTTGATATTTTACATGCAGGCCACGTAAGCTATCTGCAGCAAGCAAAAGAATTGGGCCATCGTTTAATTGTTGCCGTTAATGATGATGCTTCAGTGAAGCGTTTAAAAGGTGATGGTCGCCCAGTGAATCAAGTTGATCGCCGTATGGCTGTTTTAGCGGGATTAGCGTCAGTTGATTGGGTTATTCCTTTCAGTGAAGATACTCCGCAGCGCGTCATTAGCCGCTTATTACCGGATTTGTTGGTAAAAGGCGGGGACTATAAAGTCGAAGAAGTTGCAGGCGGTAAAGAGGTGATGGCTGCTGGTGGTAGTGTCGAAATTCTTGGGTTTGAAGACGGCGTCTCTACTACGGCTATTATTGAAAATATCATGGCTAACAAGTAGTGAATAGGCGGGCACTGTACTTAATGGCCAGTGCTGTTTTAAAGAGTGCCGTTTTAATCCGTGCTATTTTAATCCGTGCTATTTTAGACAGTGCCGTTTTAATCCGTGCCGTTTTAATCCGTGCT
>NZ_MCVI01000002.1:0-88393 GCF_002873135.1 Shewanella sp. 10N.286.48.A6 | reverse complement strand
GACAGTGCCGTTTTAAAGAGAGCATTTCTAATCAGTACCCTAGTGATCAGTCAGTCATTGCTGGCTGATACTCACTTGCCTTTTCAGATAAAAACCGCACTCGCCCCCACCATCTCCCCCTATTATTCAAGCTCATTTAGTTGGATGCCTATTAGTAACAAGCAGGCAATTGTGTGCGATGAAAGTCGTTACCCGAGTTGCTTGAATGCGTTACCTATTGAAGTCGTGAGCCAATTACCGAAAGACACGCAAATCAGCTCTCATTTAGGGGGTAAAACCGCAATGGTGTTAGCGGTTAATCACCATGATATCGCCGGCATTATTATTGTCAGCGCTAAGCAGCCCCTTACCCAAACGATAACCTCAATCAATGGGCATACCTATCAGTTAGCGCTGTTAGAACAATTTAAATTAACTCTATGGCATGAGGTGGGGCATTTAGAGAATATTGCCTTGATCGGCGATGTACTTCCCAGTACGCTTTCTGCCTATCAGCATGAATGGTTGGCGGACATGTATTTAGTGTGGCGTATTGCCCAAACGCACCCCGATTTGAATTTAGCTTGGCAGCAGTTTCATCGCCGTAATATGGATTTGATTAACAATAGACATAATATGAGCCATTGGAGCTCACCGCAGTTACACTGGTTATTGAGCCAATATCAATTTAAAGACATACAAGGCTTTGACCACTACAGTGAGTTTATTGCCACAATATTTCCGCAGCTAGCGCTATTTGATGACACTGAAATTGCTGAAATCTCCAGCCTAGTGCAACGCACATTTGGCCGAGGTGCAACGCTGGCGCTACCTAAATATATATTTTGGCGACAACAACGACTTATTGAGGTTATTTCCCCGACATTAGTCATGTTAATGGGCGAGGATAAGGCCCATAAGTGGTTGGTTGAGCAATTCTCTGAGGCGGCGCAATTAGTCAACAAAGAGGCTGGGCACAATAAGTTATAACTCTGATTAGTACTGTAACCTCGAGCTTAAACGTTATAAAAAAGCGACTAATTAAGTCGCTTTTTTATGTACTAACAATCTGTTTTTTATGGCAATGTTTTTAAGTTAAAAATGCCACTGCAGATAAACCGAGTTGTAATTGCTGCCACCTTTGATGCGGCCAAAAGCTGAGCTGGTTTCAAAAATCCCTGATCTATGATGAATACTATAACCTAGCCATGCGTTTTTCATTGGGGCGTGGTTGAACACATCTCCCAAGTTAACATCAAATGAAAAGTCTAAGTAATTTAATAGTTTTGAGGGTCGATAATCTTTTTCGTCAAGTTCGCTACCTTCAATGTAGGTGACATCAGAGACATAAGATAACCCTTCAGCAACCCCTATCCGAAAACGCCAGCCTAAATCTATGGTGTAAAAGGCTTTAACTGCAAGTACACCTTCAGCTAAGTTATCTTGTACTTCAGAGTCATGATGCCAAACAGCACCTGTTGTTAAGTATAAATCAATGGGTAAGTTGAATAAGCTATTACTGAGTGGGATACCATAGAAAAGGGAGGTCATTTGATTGTTGTAACGATCGCCTTTGGCATTCCCGGTTAAAATGTCATTCAAGTTTGAAGGCGTTGCCCAGCCGTGTGCGACTCTTAAAAATTCGCCACTTTCTTTAGGGACTGGATTGGTATTGGGCCTTTTATTATCAGGGAAAAATCCAAAGCCTAAGAAGGAGTCAAATTGATATTGATTTTCAATGGTGGGCAAGTGATAAATATCATCTTCAAGGCGGGTTACCCCAAAGTTACCCAATAGGTATAAATTACTGGCAAGGTGATAGCGAGCATTAACCCCTGCTGAAAAAGCCAATCCAGCACCGGGATCGGCTAGCTCTAAGCCATAGTAATGTTCATTGAAATCGTTGCTTTTCCATTGGAATTGGGCATAAGGATTTAATTGCCAATCACCGCCTTGCCAGTGGTATTGAGTACGAGTGTAACCATACATGCGCTTGTTACCATCACTCATGATGGCAACATCAGCTTCTAGGCCGTCTTTTTGAAAGCGGTATTGAAAACCAAAATCAAAGGCGTCAGATTGGGTTTGATTTTGATATTCTTTAGGGATGTCAACGAACCGAAAACGACTGTATATATTGACTTGATGTTCATCATTTTTCCATAAATGAACCCCGCCTTCTAAGCCGTTTAGGTAAAAGTAGTCATTTTCAAATTCAATTAATGGCATGACGTCATAGACATCATCATTTTCAGTGGCATAAGGAATATCAGCTTTACGCACGCCGATGCCAACTCCCCAAGTTGACGGGAAGTATTCAACCTCTGGAGCAGTGTGAGTATCTGCTTTGCTTGGTGGATTAACCGTTTTGGTTTGGTCATTGTCAGCGATGACAGAAAAAGAGCATGTGCTTAAGCAAACAAATGCGGTAAGTAAAGAGGACGTTTTAGGCATAGAGGGCTTACCGTTAATCATTATTAGAATAATTGTTCATACCTAGCAGGATAAGAGGCTGTAAAAAAGCTAAGTAAGCGCTAATTTTTATTTTCAGGATTATAGCATGTAGATATTGTCAAAAATGAAAATCGTCGCTGTTGTAGCAATTTTTTAACTTTAGCGGCAGCTGAACTTTGGTGTTCCACATTGATCTCGACACATCAACAACCCCTAGCCAATGTGCTGAACTTTTGGCTCTAAACATGGCTGGGAAAATGAATAATTATGTTTACCCGATTGTTTTATGCCGTACATGGCATTATCCGCTTGCTTACAAACTTGGGTAAATGAGTCTTGCTGATCAAAGCCTCTAATACCAATGCTTAACCCTAGTGATACTGATTTTTCTTCGATTGTTTGTAATCGGGTAAAGTGCTTGATTAATTGCTGGGCCAGCAGGCTGATAGTCGCGAAATCAGCAGTTGAGGTAATAATCACAAATTCATCACCACCGAGCCTAGCGATGCTGACGTTATTATTTGAGATTAAGGTTTGGCAATAATGATTAAGAGTATTACTGATTTCGACTAGGACTAAATCACCAAAATGATGACCATATTTGTCGTTAACGCCTTTAAAATTATCAACATCGATAAATAATAAACTACCTGAGTTAAAGTCTTTCTCTTGCTGCATCTGCAAGTAAGCTTTTTCAATAGCTGCGCGGTTTAGTAAGTCAGTGAGAGGGTCTTGGTGGGCAAGGCGGGCTAAGTCGAGTTCATAGCGTTTTTCTTGGGTAATATCGATATGGGTGCCCATGATCCTTAAGGGGTGTCCATCTGAGGTGTATTCCACGATACGGCCCCGATCTGAAACCCAGCTGGTGGTGCCATTTTTATGGATCATTCGATGAACGGCGCGATAAACCTCTTCTTTACCTGTGAGGTGATCTTCAAAAGCTTTGATGACCCAGTCTTTATCTTCAGGATGTAAATGGCTTTTCCAGCTAGAAATATTTGCCGCTCGCTCTTCGAGGGTATAACCCAGCAATGCGCCCCATTCTTGATTGAAAATGGTCAGATCGCCAGAAGGGATATGTTGCTCCCACAGACACAAGCCTGTGCCATCGAGTGTTGCTGAGAGCTTCTCTTCACACAGCTTTAGTTTCTGCTTAAGTAAATCATTCTCTTGGGTGAGTTGATTTAACTGAGCTGTGAGCTGTTGAATTTGTGAAGCCAATGGGTCCATCTGAGAAAATCATCCTTGTGTTAAAACGAGCTAAAGCTTGAAAAGCAATCGGTATATCCTTTGTACATTTTACTCATAAATTCGTCAAGAATGAGAATGTATGATTATTGATAACTTATTCTCCCAATGATAGAAATGAAGCGCTTATTAATAAAAAGGCCGCTAAGCGGCCTTTTTAGGGGGTATATCTAACATGTTGAAAATTAATCAGCTTCTTTTAAGCTTTGCGTCAGCTCAACAATGCCTTTTTTACCATCACCGAATAACATAAGTGCATTATCCATGGCAAATAATGGGTTAGGTAAACCTGCAAACCCTGGGCTTAATGAACGCTTAATTACCACCACGGTGCGGGCTTTATCGACGTTTAGAATTGGCATACCATAGATGGGGCTACCTTTATCTTCACGTGCCATTGGGTTGGTGACATCATTGGCACCAATGACAATCGCCACATCCGTTTGCGCAAATTGTGGATTAATCTCATCCATTTCAACTAACTGTTCATAAGGCACTTCAGCTTCTGCAAGTAGCACGTTCATGTGGCCAGGCATACGGCCAGCAACAGGGTGAATCGCGTACTTCACATCGACTCCACGCTCTTGTAAAACGTTAGCGAGCTCACGTACTGCATGCTGTGCTTGCGCCATGGCTAAACCGTAACCTGGGACAATAACCACACGTTCAGCGGTTTCTAGCATCATGGCAATTTCATCTGGCGAAGTTGATTTTACTTTACCTGCGTAAATTTCATCTGCATCGACTTTCTCGCCGCCTTCAGCCATCACACCGAATAAGACGTTAAATAATGAACGGTTCATGGCTTTACACATGATTTGTGTGAGGATAATTCCTGATGCACCAACCAGTGAACCTGAGATAATCAATACCGTATTACCTGTAATGAAACCAGTCGTTGCCGCGGCGATACCAGAATAGGAGTTCAGTAGTGCAATAACAACCGGCATATCAGCGCCGCCAATTGGCACCACTAATAACACACCCAAGACCACTGCCACAGCCACTAAAGCATACATTAAGCTGACGTTAGCAGGGTTAATGACTAGCGCAATGGCTAAGCCAAACGCAGTGATCAGCAGCAGCGCGTTAAGGATTTTATTACCTGGGACTTTGATTGGATTACCTGAAATAAGCTCTTGCAGCTTAGCAAAAGCCACAAATGAACCCGAAAGGGTAACTGCACCAATAATAATGGTCGCTCCGATAGAAATTAACGCCACCATGCTAGTAGCTGCAGTCGGGTCAAGGAAACTTGCCGCAGCAATGGCCAGTGAAGCACCGCCACCAAAACCATTCAACAGTGCAACCATTTGCGGCATGTCGGTGACTTTAATTTTAGTCGCCATCACTGCACCAATGGTGCCACCTAATAGTACGCCGGCAATGATCCACTCATAGCTAAGAATGCTTTGGTCAAATAGGGTTACCACCACAGCAATAAACATACCCATGGCTGATAATTGGTTGCCACGAACCGCTGTTTTAGGTTTTGTCAGTCCTTTAATACCAAGAATAAACAGGACTGCGGCAACAAGGTAAGCCAAATAAATAATTGTTGTCATTGAGTCTATTTCCTCTTGAACATAGCTAGCATACGGTTGGTGACCATGTAACCACCGACCACATTGATGGTAGCCAGCACTACGGCGATAAAGCCAAGTACATTCACTATCATGCCACCGCCAGAACCTGCTGACAGTAGGGCGCCTACCAGTGAAATACCTGAAATAGCATTCGAACCAGACATTAATGGCGTGTGCAGTGTCGGTGGCACTTTAGTGATCAGCTCAACACCTAAAAATACTGCGACGACAAAAAGCGTCAGCAATAATAACAAGGTCATATCCATTATGCTTTTTCCTCTACAGTCGTGTCAGCTTCAGGCGTTGCTAAAGGCGCAAGACCCAATAAATCTCTCAGGCGAGCACTGGTCACTTCTTTGCCATGAGCAACAACAGTGTCTCTTACAATTTCGTCTTCAAAATCAAGAACCAGTTCACCTTCTTTACTGACGATTAAGTTCAGTAAGTTCTCGACATTTTTACCATACATTTGGCTGGCATGATTTGCCGCAGTACTAGGTACGTTAGACGGCCCTAAAATCATCACGCCGTTATGCATAACAACTTCATCAACGCGGGTTAATTCACAGTTACCACCTGATTCTGCCGCTAAATCAACGATGATGGTGCCATTTTTCATGCCATCAACCATTTCTTTAGTGATAAGCACAGGGGCTTTACGGCCTGGAATGGCTGCAGTGGTAATCACAATATCTTGTTGTGCTAACACATTCGCCATCGCTTGTTGTTGACGCTTTAAAAAGTCATCACTTTGCTCGGTGGCATAACCGCCTTTGGTTTCAGTGTTTTCGGCTTCAATATCAAGCTCAACCGGTTTTGCACCAACAGAAATAATCTGCTCGCGCGCCGCAGGGCGAATATCATAGGCTTCGACAACGGCGCCAAGACGCTTAGCTGTGGCGCAGGCCTGAAGTCCCGCAACACCCACACCCATAATAAAGGCGCGAGTGGGTTTTAATGTCCCAGCAGCTGTCATCATCATTGGGAATAAACGCGGCGCTTTATGGGCGGCGAGTAACACAGCTTTATAGCCTGAAATCGTTGCCATTGATGACAACACATCCATACTTTGGGCACGGGTAATACGTGGAATAAGTTCTAAGGCAATCGCGCTGGCACCCGTGTCAGCAATTGCTTGGGCATTTTGCGGGTTAATCAGCGGGTCCATCATGCCAATCAGCAGTTGCTGAGGCTTGATTAGCGCTTTAATTTCATCGAATTGCTCACCCTTACAGTTCACCACGGTAATGATGTCAGCTTCATTCAGTAGCGCTGCTCGTGATGAAGCAATAGTGGCGCCTACCTTGACATAATCGTCGTCGGTAAAGCCTGCGTTTTGTCCAGCGCCTGATTCTACGATCACTTGTAGCTGTTTTTTTAATAATGCGGTCACATTGGCAGGGATTAACGCAACGCGTAACTCACCTGGGTGACTCTCTTTCGGTAGACCTAATTTCAAAAGGACAACCTCTTAGTTAGTGTAAATAGGGAAGGGTCGGGTCGTGTGAGTATTTAATACAACTTTGTTTTAAATACTCATTTTTTCTAAGTGCCTTTTTATGGTGCACATTTTTTTAGGTGCTTCATTCTGGCAATTATTAGGTTTGAAACAAGTAAATAATGCGCTAAATCACATTTTTACCGAGTTCAGACCCAAAAGTTTGCACTAGACCACACTTTTGTAGCTTAAAAATGCAGCTTTGCATATTCCTTAATGGAATAAAGAATCAACTTTTAGTCTTTTTTGGTTTTAAAGAATCGGAGTAATCTGATGATATTAAACTGTTATAGGGCTCTCCAATGTTGTTAAAAGAACTTTCTTCATTCGCATCGCCATTGTCTCAAGGACAAGTCGACAAGCTAAAACAGCTCACTTCTGAATTATCTGCGGTGCAATTAGCTTGGGTTAGTGGCTATTTGGCTGCATCTTCAAATCAAGGGCAAACAGCAAGTGCGCCAGAGGCTAGTGCAGCGCAAACTGTGACAATTTTATTTGGTAGTCAAACGGGTAATGGTCAAGGTATCGCTAAAGAGTTAGCTGCAAAGGCATCGACTAAAGGCTTTACGGTTAATTTAAGCTCGATGGCTGATTACAATGTGCGTCAGTTAAAGCAAGAAACCATTTTGATTGCGGTGGTCAGTACCCACGGTGAGGGTGAGGCGCCAGATGATGCCATTGAATTGCATAAGTTCCTTGCTTCAAAAAGAGCGCCTAAGTTAGATCAACTTAACTTTTCAATTTTGGCCTTAGGTGACTCAAGCTATGAGTTTTATTGTCAAACCGGTAAAGACTTCAGCGAACGCTTATCTGCTTTAGGGGCAAAAGAATTATTGCCGTTAGTTGAGTGTGATGTTGATTACGAAGAAGCTTCAGAGCAATGGCTTGAGTCGGTAATAACAGCGGTTGAGCCATTAGTTGAAACTAGCAGTGCCAGCGTAGTGTCAATTGATAGCGCCAAAGCGGCGGGTGAAAGCGAATTTACCAAGCAAAATCCTTATGAAGCAGAAGTGTTATTAAGTCAAAAGCTTACCGGTCGTGATTCTGATCGTGATGTTCGCCACGTGGAAATCGATTTAGGCGAATCTGGTATCAGTTATCAAGTGGGTGACGCCTTAGGTATTTGGTTTACCAATAACGAGGCTTTAGTCACTGAAGTGATTAGCGGTTTAGGATTAGACCCGTCAACTGAAGTTGTGGTCAGTAAAAATACCTTATCGCTACAACAAGCATTAACAGATAAAAAAGAGCTAACCCAACTTTACCCGGGTCTTGTGACGGCATGGGCAGAGCTTGCGGGGAATGCAGAGCTTAGCGCGATTGCTGCAGATAAAGAGCAAACTCGCCAGTTTGTATTAGGTCATCAATTAGCTGATTTAATCAGTTTGTATCCAGTAAAAATCGATGCCGCAACCTTAGTAAGTTTATTACGCCCATTAACACCGCGTTTATATTCAATTGCCTCTAGCCAAGCGGAAGTGGAAAACGAAGTGCATTTAACCGTGGCACTGGTTGAAGATGAGCGTGCGGGTCAAGCGCGTTTTGGCGGCGCTTCGCACTTCTTAGCATCTGCAGAAGAAGGTCAGCAAGTTAAGGTTTACGTTGAACCGAATAAGCATTTTCGTTTGCCAGAAAATAGCGACACTCCAGTTATTATGGTTGGCCCTGGCACTGGTGTGGCGCCTTTTAGAGCCTTCATGCAACAACGTGCAGCAGACGGCGTTAACAGCGATAGCTGGTTATTTTTCGGTAATCCGCATTTTGAGCAAGACTTTTTATACCAAGTTGAGTGGCAACAGTACCTAAAAGCGGGTGATTTATCGCGCCTCGATGTGGCTTTCTCACGTGATCAACAACATAAAATTTATGTGCAACACCGGATTGCAGAGCAAGGTGAAGCGATTTGGGCATGGCTACAAAATGGCGCGCATTTTTATATCTGTGGCGATGCAGAGCGTATGGCAAAAGATGTCCATCAAGCCTTACTAGATGTCGCAGTTAAGTATGGTGGTTTAGATGTGCAGGGCGCTGAGGATTACCTTGAAGGGTTGCGCAGTGCGAAACGTTATCAAAAAGACGTTTACTAAATGAATACCGCATGAGTTCGAAATAAGCATAACGAAAATAATATACACGCTGGTGATTTGATATCACCAGCGTCATAAAAGCATCGATAGAGGCCACAGGATGAGTGAGCAAAAGTTAGCAGTAAATGAATATTTAAAAACCGACAGTGATTACCTGCGCGGCACCATTAAAGAAGGCTTAGACACCCAAGTTACCGGTTCGTTTAGTGATGGCGATCAGCAGTTGATCAAATTCCACGGCTTTTATCAGCAAGACGATCGTGATTTACGTAATGAGCGTAAAGAGCAAAAACTTGAGCCTTTATACAGCTTCATGTTGCGTGCCCGTGTGCCTGGTGGCATTTGTAGTCCTGAGCAATGGTTGGATGTGGATAAAATCTCATCAACGCTAACCACATCAAACAGTATTCGTTTAACCACCCGTCAAACGTTTCAATACCACGGCATTCCAAAGCGTAATTTAAAAACGCTGATCCAAGGCCTTGATAGAGCGGCGTTAGATTCTATTGCGGCCTGTGGTGACGTTAACCGTAACGTAATGTGTAACCCAAACCCTGTTGAATCTAAGTTACATCAACAGGCTTATGCAGTGGCTAAAGAGTTGTCAGATCATTTATTGCCTCATACTCACGCCTATGCTGAAATTTGGTTAGATAAAGAAAAGCTGCTTGATACTGAAACTAACGAACCTGTGTACGGTAAAACCTACTTGCCACGTAAATTTAAAATGGCTGTAGCAGTACCCCCAGACAATGATGTTGATGTTTATACCAATGACTTAGGTTTTATTGCCATCGCTGAAGCGGGTGAGTTAGTCGGATTTAATTTAGTTGCTGGTGGCGGTATGGGCTCAACTCATGGTGAAGTGGAAACCTTTCCACGTCTAGCGGATGATTTTGGCTTTATTAAAACTGACGATGTGATTAAATTCGCTGAAGCTGTTATGACAGTTCAGCGTGACTGGGGTAACCGTGTCAATCGTAAGCGTTCACGTTTGAAGTACACCATTGTCGATCATGGCGTTGCAGAATTTAAAGCAGAAGTTGAAAAGCGTGCAGGGGTGAGTTTTGAACCTAAACGTGAGGTAGTGATTGGCGATCGCGGTGACCGTTATGGTTGGGTTCAAGGCTTAGATAACAACTGGCATTTAACCTTGTTCATTGAAAGTGGTCGTATTAAAGATGAACCTGGTCAGACGCTGCAAACAGGCTTAAGAGAAATCGCCAAAATCCATAAAGGTGATTTTAGAATGACCTCTAACCAGAACATGATTATTGCTGGGGTTGCAGAAGAAGATAAAGCTGCGATTGAAGATTTAGCCCGTAAGCATGGCTTTTTTGGCAAGGTTATCAGTCAAACCCGCGGCCATTCAATTGCCTGCGTGGCGCTGCCTACCTGTCCATTAGCCATGGCCGAAGCGGAGCGATATTTCCCAGAGTTTATTGACCATATTGATGCGCTGCAAGCTAAGCATGGTATTAACGAGCAAGCCATTGTGGTGAGAATGACAGGTTGCCCTAATGGCTGTGCGAGACCGTTCGCAGCCGAAATTGGTTTAGTAGGTAAAGCGCCGGGACGTTATAACTTGTATTTAGGTGCAAGCTTTGAAGGCACACGCCTTAATAAAATGTACAAAGAGAATATTCAAGAAGCTGAAATTTTAGCTGAGTTAGACAGATTATTCGGCTTGTATGTACTTGAGCGTGATGCAGGTGAAACCTTCGGTAACTTTACAGTTCGCTTTGGCATAATTAAAGCCGTGAACGATGCCGCTGTAGATTTTCATGGCTAACGGGTTAGCAACAGAGGTCATTACGATGATTAATCACAATGAGTTGCAAGCACTATTATCAGCTCCCAAGTCTGAGCAAAAAATAGTGCTAGAAAAAGTGAATCGCTTTTTAGCCGATTTAACCGCGCAAGAGCGAGTCACTTGGGGATTAGCTTTTTTGCCTGGCGAACATGCTTTATCGTCAAGTTTTGGTATTCAAGCTGCGGTTATGTTGCATATGGTAAGCCAAGCGCAGACAGATATTCCGGTGATATTGACGGATACAGGATACTTGTTTGCTGAAACCTATCAATTTATTGATGAGTTAACCCAAAGACTAGATTTAAATCTACAGGTATTTCGCGCCCAGCAGTCATCTGCATGGCAAGAAGCCCGTTACGGTAAGCTTTGGGAGCAAGATCTCGAAGGCTTAGAAAAGTATAATCGCATCAATAAAGTGGAGCCTATGCAACGTGCTTTGGCTGAGCTAAATGTCGGCACTTGGTTTGCCGGGCTGCGTCGCTCACAAGCCAGTAGCCGTGAAGCGCTGCCCATTTTAGCTATTCATGGTGATAAATATAAGCTACTGCCCATCATTGATTGGAGTAACAAAGATGTCCATGAATACCTTAGTGAGCATCAACTACCTTATCACCCGCTGTGGGAGCAAGGTTATGTGTCCGTTGGCGATACCCATTCAAGCAAACCCCTAGAGCTAGGAATGAGCGAAGAAGAAACCCGTTTTAATGGCTTGAAGCGTGAATGTGGATTACATTACGAAATTTAGCCAATTGCAGGTTAGTCATTTGGTTATAAAAAATATCAGTCCAATGAGGCTGATATTTTTTTGAGTTTAATATTTTTGGGATACAATAAAAGTGTCAATAGGGATGTTGAACGCAACATATGGGTCGCTAAGGTTAATATTTACTGCTAATGCGAGCGCTTATTATTAATAGCTAACATTGCTTTCGACCAAAGTATTAAAACCAATGACTGATATTTACCTCTGTTGCTTTATATCGTGATATTTAGCCAAAAACAATTAGGCATTTGTTAATTCTATAGTCTAAATTTAGAAGTTCCCGTAGATGGTTTTGTCGACACTTTAGGCATGTTTTTGCACGCCACGTACCTCCAAAGCCTCGCTCGTAAAACGAGTGTGTAGTGATTGGCTTGCTAGCGTAAGCATAATCTTTTGGTTGTCTCGGTTAGCCATCATTGGCTAGCCGAGAAACCAACCTTTCATCGATATCGCTATCTTCATGGTTTATTTATCCTATCTTTTTGGCACCTGCTTAACCTTTTATTAGACTTTTAAACCTTATAAACAATTGCTTAACTCGGTTATTGCTTATCAAACCCCAAGCCACTTTTATCGAGGCATTATTTTATTTGCAAATTAAAAGTGTGCTAAGTTATCGCTATGCTTGATCAAATTGAGTTATCGGCATTAACTAAGCATTTACTCTCAAGGAAGAGTGACTTGTTATTACTTACATGTGAATTATGGAGCACAAATAAATGAAAAAACTGGCTATCGCAGTTGCCATTGCCGCTGCTGGTGCAGGCGCATACATGCTATCGAACAACGATGGTGTCACCACAACTGATAACGACATGCTCGCGTATATCCCAGCAGATACCTTACTTTTTTCAGGACAACTCACCCCGTTTCCGTTAGAAGATTATTTGTATTCAATGCCTATGGGGCAAAACGGTGCTGCCCAACTAGAGCAAATTGAGCAGGCTGGCCCATATTCAAGTGCCCAAGAGGGATTTTTTGTCAGTTTATATAAAAGTTATTTAACTAGCCTTGAAGACCCTGAACTGTTTTTAACAACCTTTGGTTTGCCTGCCAAGATTGAGTCATATACCTACACGCTAGGCGCGTTGCCTGTTTTTAAGGTGCAAGTCACTGATGAACAGGCTATTTGGAAAGTATTGGACAAAGCGTCAGAAGAAAGCGGTTTAGCCCACACCACGGCAACCATTGAAGGCCTTGAGTATCGTGCTTATTCACTTATTGATGACGATGAATCGATTGATTTAGTTGTTGCCCAGCAAGATGGCTGGTTAACAGTAACCTTAAATACCTCCTTCAATAAACCAGAATTATTAGCAACGGCGCTGGGATTATCCAAAGTTGATAATCCAATTAGTGACAGTGGCATTGTTGAAGATATCATTAAGACTCATGGTTTTTTAAACGACAGTATAAGCTTTATAAACCATGTGGAATTAGTGAAAGGATTAACCTCAACTGATGGCAATATGCTGGCTAAACAGTTATCTAAATTAGGCGAGTTAGACGGCACTGGCAGTGATCCTTTTGCAGAGTTTAAAACGGCTGAGTGTCAAACAGAGCTTGATGCTATCGCTACAAATTGGCCGCGCACGGTTATGGGCTTAAAAGCATTTAATGTTAGCCGTAAACAAGCGCAGTTTGATGCCCAAATGGTGGTTGAATCTAACAACCAAGTGATATTAGGTGCATTTAATAAAATGCGTGGTTTTATTCCTAGTTTCACTAATAGCCTAACTGACAATGCCATGTCCATAGCACTGGGGCTTGATGCGGCGCAATTAGCACCAGCATTAACTGAAATTTGGCAAGATTTACAAACGCCCAGTTATCAGTGTGAAGCACTAGCGCAAATGCAATATGAAATCAGCGGCCAAAATCCGGCAATGCTTGGCATGATGACAGGCATGGCCAATGGGGTTAAGGGCATGAGTGCCACCATAGTCGACTTTTCGTTAACTGACGAAAATGGTGAGCCTGGCTTTAAGCACCTAGATGCACTGATTAGCTTATCGGCTGAAAACCCAGAAATGCTATTGAACATGGTTAAGCCATTTGTGCCTCAGTTAGCCCAAGTTCAACTGGAGACTAATGGTGATCCCATCGATGTGTCTTCATTGCTAATGCTGCCACCTTCAATGGGGGTAAGCGCTCAAATGGCTATTAAAGATCAGCACATTGTGATTTATAGTGGTGATAAAGGTGAGGATTTAGCTAATAAGCTGGCTAAAGAACCGCTGGTCGCTAATGGCTTAGCGAATATGTCGATTGATTATCAAAAAGTGCTGAAACCGGTATTTTCACTCATTGAAGAAAGCGGTGAGCAAGTGCCAGAAGAACTAGAAATGCTCAAAGATTATGACATGCGCATGCAGGTAAACTTGGATATTACCGATAAAGGTATTTCAATCTCTACTCGCGGTGATAGTAAAGCTTACTAAGTTGCTAACAAGCTAGTCGGGTATTGATAACAAAAAAGGTGAACTGTATATAACTGCAGCTTCACCTTTTTTATTGTTTTTATTGTTGTTTTTATGGTTGTTTTTATTGTTTGTGATGGCCTATTTTAAAGAATATCACCAATCGAAACCCCGATCCCAATGCGCTGATTATGATGATTATAGTCAATCATACTTTCGCCATAGCCATTAAAGTACTGGGTATATAAGCGTAAATTGCCTAATATCGGATAGCTCCAAGTAAACTCAATGGAGCCTTTATTTGGGTGTTGTAAATTATTGCGCCCCATTAAGGTAAACATATGCTCATCAAGGCCATAGACGGCTGTTAACTCAAAGTTGCCCATATAGTCTTCAATATCGGGGTTGTCATCACCCTCAGGCGAGCTGGGTGTTGCTTTTTCATCTTCAGGGATCCGCCACCACGCCTTTAGACCTAATGCAAAAGGGCCTCTATCAAATACCATGGTGCCGTAAATTCGATTCCAACTGCGTGAAAGTGAACCAGATTGACCATTAGATTGATGCACAGCCCCTACACCCCAAAACGAATTTGTTAACCCTGCCACTTGCCAGTCATTATTGAATAGCATGAACATTTCCGGTTCATGATTAGTTTCTCTAAAAGGGGAGGAAATTTCTTTATTATAGACTTGCCAGTAAGACTGGTTGGTATAGGCGAAATAGAGGTGGCCATTGTCGCCAAAAACGTTATACCACAGCGGGAATTTAAAGCTTATCTGAAACTTAGCCTCAGCGTTATCGATGACTTCTTCATTGTCGTCATTGGTTGTAAAGTTTGTATATGGGTCAGTGTTAGGGTTGTCATTATAGGTGTATGGCAAAATGTAATTAACTTTATGGGGGGTAATGACAAAGCGCTCCTCTGAAGTTTTAAGCTCGTCTTTTACTCTTTCATCAACGAGTGAGTCTTCAGCTAAAGCCACTTGGCTTACTCCTAAACCAATGGCTGCGCTAAACCATAATCGGATCCATGTTGGTTTCATTAAAAGCTCCCTTTAATTATATTTTTCTAGACTAACACTATGGTTAAAAATGAAAAGTACTGATGATTTGAGCTTGTGCTTTGTATGGTAACTGTGCAGCTAGTTTACCAAGGTTTTTAAATGCCACTTAATAGGTCTCATATAACTAAATGGAATAAAAGCTAAGTATTATCTATTATATATGGAATATATAAAGGGCTATATTTGATGCTAAGTAAACATTGTGGGGTTTTGAAAAATGGAATTGGTTTCGATACCGGATCAAGGGGCCAAAGGGAAAGTCTGGATAGTCGGTGCAGGGCCTGGAGATGTTGAGCTGCTCACCCTCAAAGCTTATCGGGTGTTAAAGCAAGCCGATGCTGTCCTGTACGATGCCCTCGTTAGCCAAGACATCTTAGATTTAATCCCACAAAGCGCTGAAAAAATTGCTGTGGGTAAACGTGCTGGCAAGCATAGTGCTGGGCAAGATGAAATAAATCAGTTACTGGTGACAAAAGCTTACACTCGCAAAAACGTGGTACGCCTTAAAGGTGGTGATCCGTTTATTTTTGGTCGTGGCGGTGAGGAGCTGCAAACCTTAGCAGAAACAGGGGTTGCTTTTGAGGTTGTCCCCGGTATTACTGCTGCTAGTGGCACAGCTGCTTATGCTGGCATTCCATTAACCCACCGAGATTTTGCTCAAGGAGTGACGTTTATTACTGGTCATTGCCAATTACAAAGTCGGCCGATGGACTGGCAAGGTTATGCAAATCCAAATAATACCTTAGTGGTTTATATGGGCATTTTGAACGCAGAGATTATCCGTGATGGATTAATGAGTAGTGGCCGTGATGGTGATACGCCTGTGGCTATTGTTTCTAAGGCGACGACCGCATCTCAACAGCGCTTTATCGGTAAGTTAAGTGAGTTATCGCAGCTGGCTGCAGATCCTGCTTTGCAAATGCCAGCATTGATGATTATCGGTGAGGTGGTGTCATTGGCAGACAGCCTCAATTGGTTTAATCCTCAAGAGTACTCAGCTGCACCAATTCAGTCTCAAGTGGGTATTTAGCGGATTTGATCTTAAGCTATATTTACCGATAATTTTGACCGCATGAATTTAAATGGCGAAGACGACAGTCTTGGCCATTTTTTTGTTTTTAGCTGCTCAGGCTTGCCATTAACATGTTCATTTCATACTTATCCCATATTTGTCATTCTTATTGCTTCAAACTTAATTATTATCTCAGTGCTTACCTAGCAAATTTTGATTTCTGTAATTCTTATACAGCTTTTATTGAGATTAATGTGAACTGTGTCTATGTTAAATTGTGATACATGGGGTAGTTCAGCATTGGGTAGCGTTTTAGATGCTGTTTTTTGTGCTTTAGTTCCTGTTTTGAAATTGAATATCGGTCTTGGTTCAAGTTTTTGGTCGAATTTAGGTGTTATTAGTACATTTATTTCACAATTTATCTAAAAGGTGTGACCTCAATAGCGGATTTAGGTCACAAATCTATTTATTATGTGGTATCTGAATTTTAAAGGTTACAAGTAATGGCTGGATCCTCAAATCAGGTTATAACAATTAAACGGGGCCTCGATGTGCCTATCGCGGGTGAGCCGCAACAAATAATCGACGTCACAGCAAAGCCAACCAGAGTTGCCATATTAGGCGAAGAGTATGTTGGTTTAAAGCCGACTATGTTGGTTGAAGAAGGTGATATCGTTAAAAAAGGCCAAGCGCTTTTTCAAGATAAAAAGATTGCCGGAGTGACCTTTACTGCCCCTGCGAGTGGCGAAGTGATTGCCATAAACAGGGGCGAAAAACGGGTGCTATTATCAGTGGTGATCCGTTGCGAAGGCGATGAAGCCGTGAGTTTTGCTACTAGCGATGATGTTTTGGCATTATCCCGCGAAGCGGTGCAAACCAATCTGGTTAACAGTGGGTTATGGACGGCATTAAGAACCCGCCCTTTCTCAAAAATTCCCGCGTTAGATACTAGGCCATCGGCAATCTTTGTGACCGCCATGGACAGTAATCCGTTAGCGGCCGATCCTCGCGTGATTATCGCTGAGCAGCCACAAGCATTTACAGTGGGGATGCAGGCATTAACCCGTTTAACCGATGGCAAAGTGATGCTGTGTCATGATCAAGGTGAGGCGTTACCTGGCCATGATTTAGCTCAAGTTGAGTCATATCAATTTGGCGGCGTTCATCCAGCTGGGCTGGTAGGTACTCATATTCATCTGCTGCATCCAGTGAGTGTTGAGCGAGTAGTCTGGCATATTGGCTATCAAGATGTGATTGCCTTTGGCAAGCTGTTTCAAACCGGTGAGCTATTTAATGAACGAGTGGTGTCATTTGCTGGCCCCAATGTTTTAAAGCCAAGGCTACTGCGTACCCAACTCGGGGCAGACTTAGGCGAGTTGGTTGAAAATGAAATTGAAGATATTCACTCACGGGTGGTATCGGGCTCAGTGCTTTCTGGCCATACCGCCGTTGGGGTTTATAACTATTTAGGTCGTTATCATAATCAAGTTTGTGTACTAACTGAAAACGCCCGTCACGAGTTATTACCTTGGGTGCGCCGTAATAAAGAAAAGTTCTCACTGACAGGTATCATGATGTCAGGTTTTAGCCGTACTAAAAAACTGTTTGATTTTACCACCCATGCAGGTGGCTCTCCTCGTGCGATGATGGCTTTTGGTCAGCTTGCCCGCGTTATGCCTTTGGATATTTTACCAACCTTGTTGGTGAGAGATCTGGTGGTGCGAGATACCGATGAAGCACAGCTATTAGGCGCTTTAGAATTAGACGAAGAAGATTTAGCACTTTGTACCTTTGTTTGTCCCGGAAAGTATGACTTTGGTAAAGAGTTACGTGCTTGCCTAGATATCATCGAGAGGGAAGGTTAATGAGTCAGCAACAAAAGAAACCGGATCATCAAGATCGCTATTATGCTCATGGCGACTCGATGAAAAGTTACTTGCGATCCTTGTGGATTGCTCGTGGCCGCAGTACCAAAGGTAAAGTGCATGTTCGTGATGCCATTGATGTAAAACGTACCATGCATATTGTGGGTATGTGTTTACTGCCCGCCATATTTTTTGGGATGTACAACCTAGGCTTACAAGCGCAAATTGCCATCATGGCTGGGGCAACTCAACCTGAGGCTTGGCAGTCAGGCTTGTTTTCAATGCTGTTTGGCCAGTTAACCGAACAATCAGGTTTTGTCAGCTTAATGGCTTATGGTGCGAGTTATTATGTGCCAATTTACCTAATGACCTTGTTTGTCTGTTTAGTGTGGGAAGTGGTTTTTGCCAAAGTGCGGCGCCAAGAATTACATGAAGGCTTCTTTATTACAGCATTACTGTTTTCTATCATAGTGCCGGTATCGACACCCTTATGGATTATTGCTGTAGGAGTGACCTTTGGGGTTATCGTAGCCAAAGAAATGTTTGGCGGCATGGGTTATAACTTTTTAAACCCAGCGTTAGCCGGTTATGCCTTTATCTATTTTGCCTACCCCACAGAAGTCGCAGCCTTAAGCCAATTTGTTGCTGCTGATGGTTTTTCAGGTGCCACCACCTTAACCCAAGCTGCAGCCAGTCGCGCGAATATGTTTGCCGATGTTAGCTGGATTAGCGCCTTATCAGATCCTGCTTGGATGGATGCATTTTTAGGCTTCACTCCAGGCTCTATTGGTGAAACCAGCACCTTAGCTATTTTGATTGGCGGCGGTGTATTGCTGCTAACTCGAGTGGCAGATTGGCGAGTGGTTGCAGGGGTTATGTTCGGCATGATCGCTACAGCAATATTGTTTAACTTAGTTGGACCTGCGAAAAGCTCTATGGCTTCTATGCCGTGGACATGGCATTTAGTTACCGGTGGTTTTGCACTGGGGATGATGTTTATGGCAACCGATCCTGTGACCGCCTCATATACCCGCAGTGGTCGATACGCCTATGGCGCGTTAATTGGCTTTATGACCATACTCATTCGAGTGTTGAATGTGAAATTGCCTGAAGGGATCATGTTGGCGATATTGTTCGCAAATCTATGGGCGCCATTATTCGATTATCTGGTGGCTCGTGCCAACATTAAACGGAGACTAAAACGCCATGGCCTTTAAGAAAGATAGCATAGCTGGCACGATGATTTTTATCATCAGCCTGAGTTTGGTCTGTTCGTTTATGATCACCGGTACCGCTGAAATTTTAAAAGAACGTAAGCTGGTTAAAAAGCGTGATGAAGTGCAGCAGTTTGTATTACGGGCCGCCAATATTGATATCAGCAGCGGCGATTTTAGGGAATTATTTGAACAAAGAGTAAGCCCTAAAATGGTCAATCTAGAGTCGGGTGAGTTTGTTGATCATGACAATCTACTTGATTTTGATGAGCGTATGGCAGCGATAAACCCAGATACATCATCAAAACCTAAAAAAGATACCGCCAAAATTAAAAGCCGTGCGGATAATATCCGCGTATTTGAAGTCTTTGATACTAATGGCAAATTATCCAGTGTGGTGATGCCCATTTATGGTAAAGGACTGTGGTCGATGATTTATGGTTATTTAGCCCTTAAGCCTGATTTAAATACCGTTGAGAATATTATTTTCTACGAACATGGCGAAACCCCAGGTATTGCTGATTTTGTAACAGATCCCCAGTGGACTGACTTATGGAAAGGTAAGCAGCTATTTGATGATAAAGGCAAAATTTCCATCAAGGTTATCAAAGGCGGTGCTAAAGCTGGCGATATTCACGGTGTTGATGGCGTTAGTGGCGCAACCCGAACGGGCATGGGCATTCAACGTGCGGTTGAATTTTGGTTTGGTGTAGAAGGTTATCAAACCTTTCTTAACCAGTTTGCCACTACGGAGGCGAAATAATGAGTACGACTATCTCAACTAAACAAATTCTGACCTCACCGATTTTTGCCAATAACCCAGTGGCGATGCAAGTGCTAGGGGTCTGCTCTGCACTGGCTGTGAGTAATTCAATGCAAACCGCATTGGTAATGACACTGGCGGTGACCTTTGTTTTAGTGTGCTCCAATGTGATCATTTCGAGCATTCGCAATTTTATCCCTAGCAGCGTGCGTATTATTGCGCAAATGACCGTGATTGCCTCTTTGGTAATTATCGTTGATATGGTGTTGCAGGACGTGGCTTATGAGCTTTCAAAGCAGTTATCTGTATTTGTCAGTTTGATTATTACCAACTGTATCATCATGGGCCGCGCAGAAGCCTTTGCGATGAAATACCCACCGCATTTGGCATTTGTTGATGCGCTAGGTAATGCCATGGGCTACGGGGTGATTTTATTAAGTGTCGCCTTTGTGCGTGAGCTACTAGGACGCGGAACCTTATTTGGCAAAGAGATATTTACCACTATCGAAAACGGTGGTTGGTATCTTGCCAATGAAATGTTCACCTTGCCACCAAGCGCATTCTTTTTGATCGGCGTGATGATTTGGGCGATCAATGTTGTGCAGCGTAAGAGAGGATAATGGCAATGGAACACTATATTAATTTATTTATTCAAGCGGCCTTTATCGACAACATGGCACTGTCTTTTTTCTTAGGCATGTGTACCTTCCTCGCGGTGTCTAAAAAGGTCTCAACCTCATTTGGTTTGGGCATTGCAGTGATTGTGGTGATGGTATTAGCCGTACCGGTAAATCAGCTGATTTACGTGAATATCCTTGCGCCAGGTGCACTGGCATGGGCAGGCTTCCCTGAGCTTAACTTAAGCTACTTACAGTTAATTACCTTTATTGGGGTGATTGCCGCTTTAGTGCAGATTTTGGAGATGTTTTTAGAAAGATACATTCCAACTCTGTATCAATCTTTAGGTATTTTCTTACCGCTACTAACGGTGAACTGTGCCATTTTTGCTGGGGTTATTTTCATGGCCAACCGTGATTATAACTTAGGCGAATCTGTGGTGTTTGCAGCAGGTAGTGCAGTGGGCTGGGCGATGGCCATTGTCTTACTCGCCGGGCTGCGTGAACGGATGAAATTTCATGCTATCCCACTAGGGCTGCAAGGAATTGGCATTACCTTTATTACTACAGGTTTAATGGCATTAGGTTTTATGTCATTTGCTGGCATCACTTTGTAAGGCGTGAAAATGCAAACAAATTTGAATTCGCTTATAGATGACTCACTCATGTTGGATACACTGTTTTTTGTAAAACAGACCCATGAGACTGCTTGTTATCAGCAACTGTTGAGAAGGTGCATTTAATGGAAATGGCAATTGGCATAGGCATGTTTACCATAGTGGTAAGCTTGCTGGTAATGGTAATTTTATTCGCCAAAAGTAAATTGGTGAATACCGGTGATGTCACCATCGGCATTAATGGTGATGCAGACAAAAATGTCCGCACACCTGCTGGTGATAAGCTGCTTGGCGCGCTGGCGAGCAATAGTATTTTTATTCCATCGGCCTGCGGCGGTGGCGGCACCTGTGGTCAATGTCGGGTCACTGTTAAATCAGGTGGCGGTGATATCTTAGCCACAGAGCTTGACCACATCACCAAAAAAGAAGCCAAAGAAGGCTGCCGTTTAGCGTGTCAGGTTGCGGTGCGCACCGACATGGAACTGGAAGTGGATGAAGAAATCTTTGGGGTGAAAAAGTGGCAATGTGAGGTTGTATCAAATCATAACCAGGCGACCTTTATTAAAGAGCTGCTACTGAAAGTCCCTGAAGGGGAAGATGTTCATTTCAAAGCCGGTGGTTATATTCAAATTGAAGCACCAGCCCATGAGGTGAAATACGCTAACTTTGATATTCCTGATCAGTATCGTGATGACTGGGATAAGTACGACTTATTCAGCCTAGTTTCAACCGTTGATGAAGATGTATTGCGTGCTTATTCAATGGCGAACTACCCCGACGAAAAAGGCACCATCATGCTGAATGTGCGTATTGCTACGCCGCCAAGCAATGATTTACCACCAGGGCAAATGTCGTCATATATCTTTAATCTAAAGACTGGCGACAAGGTAACTATTTCAGGGCCCTTCGGTGAGTTTTTTGTCAAAGAAACAGACGCAGAAATGGTGTTTGTTGGTGGTGGTGCAGGTATGGCGCCGATGCGTTCGCATATTTTTGATCAACTTAAGAGTAAGCAAACGAAACGTAAAATGTCTTTTTGGTATGGGGCGCGTTCAGCGCGAGAGATTTTTTACCAAGATGATTTTGATACCTTAGCCGCTGAAAATGACAACTTTGAATGGCATGTAGCTTTGTCAGAGCCTTTAGCTGAAGATAACTGGACCGGCTATACCGGCTTTATTCATACGGTATTATTGGAAAACTATCTTAAGAATCACAAAGCGCCAGAAGATTGTGAGTTCTACATGTGTGGCCCTCCAATCATGAACTCCTCTGTGATCAGCATGCTAGAAAGCTTAGGTGTTGAAGAAGAAAATATCTTGCTAGATGACTTTGGTGGCTAGTGTTTAGTTACTAGTGTTCAAATTAAACTAGCTCACAGTAAGCATTCAAAACAAAAAAAGCTGAAACCTAGATTTCAGCTTTTTTTTGTCTGAAATTTGTCGAGCCTAAAACCTTGATGTTTACCTTGTAAGCGAGGCTCAAGGGAATAATAACATTTGCGTCTTTTTAGGCTGAAACTCTTTGTTGGCGAGCAAAAGCATTAGAGGTTTTAATGTGTTTTTTGGAAAACTGCTTATTTAGGAACTCAGAGTATTAGCCGAAAGAATTTTAGCAATATACGTAGAGTCAGCTTAGATGAGTGAAGATAATCAAGTTGTGGTGTTTCTTCCTGAGCAACCAGTGCAAACCTATAAATATGATTTTGAACAGGATATTTTAATTAAAAATGAAGTGGATAGCGTGGTTATTAAGCGTACTCATGCGAATGCATTATGGAGAAGTCTTGCTTATAAAGAGGGCGATTATAAGCCGTTAGCAAATTATTAATGGTGTAAAATGGATGCTGCCTTATTCATAGTAAAAGTGAATAAGGCAATTAATCTTGATAGCCTTTTAATAATGCTTGTCAGTCAGAGTCTAACCATTGAGTATTACGTTTTTACCTATTTATGATATTGGATATTACAGAAAGTAAGGTGATATAATGTTTAAACATTAGGCGACTACTCTCTTGAAAAATACCGATTCAAACTTCGCAAAAAATAAAAATGGTGAAACAATTGGAAAAAATTAAATTACTTGCTGTGACACATCATAGCAGAAAAAATATTAACCCTATCAGGCCAGAAGCTTCGCAAATAATTGGCTTACACCGCTCTGGGAAGGTCGATGTCACAGTGCTTTGTAATCCGGACTCAACCTTGATCCCTTTTTTAGAAAAAGAGGGGATTGAAGTATTAACTAACCCCTTAGATGAAAAGCTATCGTGGCACACAATAAAAAAAATCAGAAGCCTGTTAGTTGCACGAAAAATCCAAGTTTTACATTTATTCAATAACATTGCTTGTAGTAATGGCGCTACAGCTGCTTTAGGGGTGGATGTCAAAGTCATTGCGTATAGAGGGCAGACAGGAAATATGAGTCGGTGGGACCCTTCATGCTACTTAACTATGCTTCATCCGCGCTTAGATAAAATTATATGTGTTGCAAAAGCGGTAGAAGAAGACCTTAAAAAATATATTTGGGGTAAAAAATCTAAGGTAGTCACCGTCTATAAAGGGCATGATCAGTCATGGTACCAAAAATCACCAGCTGATTTGAGTGGGCTAAATTTGGATGATGATTCATTCAAGTTATCTTTAGTTGCTAATTTACGCCCAAGAAAAGGACTTCATGTTTTAATGGATGCAATACCCCTTTTACCTGAGGATCTAAATATTGATGTATTGCTAGTGGGGGCAGATCCAAGCTCAGATAAAGTACAGGAAATGATAGCACGAAGCGGAAGGCCTGATAGGGTCCATGCACTAGGGTATCGAGAGGATGCTCCTGAAGTCGCGGCTGCTTCTGATCTTACGGTTCTGCCAACGACTAAGCGTGAAGGTTTGTGTCGGGCTGTACTAGAAGCAAACTCCTATGGTATCCCTGCCATCGTTTCTGATACAGGGGGAAATGCCGAGTTAGTTGCGAATGGTGAAACGGGCATTGTTGTCGCCCCGGGTAACGCAAAAGAATTAGCTGATGCCATACTCAAGCTTTATAACGATCGTATTCTGTGTAAACAGTTTGGTAAAAAAGCGAAGCTGCGTGCTATTGAAAAATTCAATGTTGAGCAAGGGGTGAATGCTACTCTCGAAGTTTATAAAGATCTTTTAAAGCTTACTTGATCATTGTCTAATTTTCTTGTTTAGGCTGTTGGAAAGCTTAATAGTTTGATACGAGAGAGGTTGGAGAATAAATCTGGCCAGCCATTGTTAATGGCATTTTTTTCATCTCTTACTAAGCTATAGAGATTGGCTAAAGTAGGAGTTTGTTATGGCTCGCCCAAGAAGTACGCAAGTTAGCATTGAGGATACACCGTTCTACCATTGCAGTAGCAGAACCGTTAGGCGTGCCTTCTTAACGGGAGTTGATGATTACACAGGAAAATCTTACGAACATAGGCGTGAATGGATAGAAACTCAGATATTGAGTCTTGCTGATATTTTCGCTATCGATGTGGCAGCCTATGCCGTGATGAGTAATCATTTACATCTGGTGCTGCGAATAGATATCGATTTAGCCAACAACTGGAGTGACAGAGAGGTTGTTGAGCAGTGGCATCAGCTATTTAAAGGTACAGAATTTACACAGCGTTTTGCTAGAGATGAGTTAGTCGAGGCGCGACAGCTGCCCCAGCTTAAACACTCCATCGCCGAATACCGCAGTAGACTTTGTGATATTAGTTGGTTTATGAGGTGCTTAAATGAACCCATTGCAAGAAAGGCCAACCAAGAAGATAAATGTACAGGGCATTTTGGGGAGGGGCGGTTCAAGTCACAAGCCTTACTAGGCGAAGCAGCAGTATTAACCTGCATGGCTTACGTAGAGCTTAACCCCATTCGCGCAAAGATGGCGACCACGCCAGAAACGTCTGACTACACCAGCTTGCAGCTGAGAGTCAAAGCCGCATGTAAAGTGAGCAACTTACAGAGCTACTGCCATTTATCGGCGATGAGAGCCTAAATCAACCTAAGGGCATACATTTCTCCCTCAAAGGCTACTTAGCACTTGTTGATGAAACGGGTCGAATAATTCGTGATGGCAAGCGGGGAAGTATCTCATCAAATTCAGCTAAGATATTAACCCGATTAAATATTCCAGTCGATAATTGGATTAAGCTCACCGACGAGTTTGGTAAGCTATTTCATGGCCCAGTTGGCACCCTGCAAGAGCTCACGCTCGACTGTGCGCATTTAGATAAGCATCGACGGCACTTTTCGCAAAGTTGTCAATACCTAGAACCTAGCTGAACACTGGTTTCACCCGCTTTAATGACCTCATTTTCTGTTTTTCAAATAGAGAACAAGTCTTGCCTAAAAATCGTGTTTTTCACATAACATGTCAGTAAAACCACTTTATTACAGGCATCAGATAACTTAGCCGTTAATTGTCGGCGAATACTACTGTCAATGAATTGAAAACGGGTGGTTGTAGCGTTATGTTATTGATTAATAATGGCTGGCTTGATTTATAATTGTTCACTATTGCAAACAACTCTAGACCAACCTTTTCATCACACATGAAATTAATGACTGACATTAATTCTTTGTAGTTTGACTCAAATAAAGCTAGTGAATAATCAAAGTGCTCCAGTAAATCGATTCTTTGTTTAACTTGTTCGATATTCAAATTTACCTCCTAGCACTTAATGCCGCACTACGCGGACTAAAATAGTGAGTTGAAATTTACACGAATATAGTATAAATCACTGTTTTAGTTTAAGTTCCTGGTTGGGTGTGCTTATGCCACTTTACTAAAACCCGAATCAGATACTAACTTATCGTGAAACGAATTGTTTAATAGGTGTTTAACCGCTGTATGTAATTGCTCAAAGTCAGACTCATTTTTGATTGCAATTACAAGGCCATTGCCATTAGTTATTAATTCAGTAACACACTCTAATTTTTGTACATCTTCAATAAATGCTGATAAGTACATTTCATAATCCTCATCTTCAGGCATGAACGGTCGATTTACACTAAGGTCTGATTCATTGACTTTCCGGATTGATAATTGATACTGCATGATATTCCTTGAAATTAGTTGGGTCAGAGTAAAATTTATAGGAGGGTTGATACTAGGCACATGTTATTGAATGGCTTTTTCTTCCCTAAATGGCGTGCTCGAAGTTTGCTTCGAGGTTACCTAACTCTGTCCTTAATTGGTGATACTTTAATCTAGTTTATAGCTTTAATTCAATGTTTTAATAAAAGTTTTATTGGCTACGGTATATAAGGTCATTACTTCAGTTTAACCAATTGCCTGCCGCAGGCTTATGTGCAGATACATCCAAGACACGCCGTGAACACATCCCTGTGGGCTCTGCGAAAACGTCCATGTTTTCGACGGTCTTGAACGCATCTACACTGGGTTTATTATCTCTTCGATGTGACTGTATTTGTGACAACTTAAAGAGCTAGAAAGCTTAAGTTGTATAGGTGTTTTGATCTGCTAATAATGCACAATTTGAATTGAGGTCATCGAGAGAAGGCCGTGAGCTTGGCATGGATGCCAAGCTAGCTTTCGTTAGGCCAGGGATGGCCTATCGGAAGCGTTAGGGCTTTTCGACAATGGCCGAAGCCGATTAAAAACGAAGTTAAAAGCTGGATCAATCCCCCTTGAAAACATGCGTTTTTCAGCATTTTTCGTCGGGGGCTGCGGGGTGATCCAAGAGGGTATTGCTGTTGATACCCTTTTGGCCGGTGCAGGATGGAATCCTGCGATATTAATCCAAACGGAGTTTGGAAATAAAGTGAAACCAAGAGATCTAAATCTAATGTAATTTAAACCAACACTTGTTTAAGCACTCTTTGCCAGTTACCACCTAAAAAGCGGTCTCTATCGCTCGACTTATAACGTGCTTTGGCCAGTGCATCGTCAATGCGACTCATTCTGTCGATATGGTTAAGTTCTGGGATAACCACATGCTCAGGGGTATGGTCAAAGCCTAATACATTTTTATCAGCAAGACTTTGCCACCAACCCAGGTATTGTTTAACTCCTTCAGCGTTATTGTTATTTAACGCCAGTAAGTTTTCTTGTCCCCGCAGGGGAAAGTCATTGGCAATGGCTACTGCATCCATGCCGCCCAGTCTAGCGACCCTATCAAGTTGGCGAATATAATCATCAATGGTCGGCACAGGCTTATTGGTGAGCCAAAAGCTCATCATGAAAATACCAAACACACCGCCAGTGTCGGCAATAGCGCGGATCACTTCATCGGGTGAGCAGCGAGCATTATTGACGATGGAGCGCACAGCGCCATGGCTTTGCACTATGGGTTTAGTGGAGACTTTAGCGGTATCCAGTGCGGTTTGCGGACTTGAGTGACTGACATCGATAAGAATATTGTGACGATTAAGCTCGGCGATTAATGCCTTACCATCAGCGGTCAGTGGCTTATTGAGGCTTTGAAAGCCATCATTGTCTAATGCGCCACCGGCAAAGCGGTTGCCGTAGTGGTGGGTTAATTGCAGCACCCGTAAACCATGTTTGTGAAATTGGTCTAGTTGTGGCCAAGGCTTATCGCCACTGTTAGCGTTATCGGCATCGGCTTCAACACAGTCAGCGCCTTGGATTTGAAAGTACACCGCGGTGCGCTGCTCATTTCGGGCTTTGGCAATGTCGTTGCCTGTTAGCCCTTGTAATAAAACTGAAGGGTTATCATCGACCACTTTTTTAGCTTGTTTTATACTTTCAATACAGGCTTGGTAGGTGCGTTTGTAATTGGTGGTGCCATCGGGCTGTGTAATAGTTTCGATAGCGGAGATATCACAGATGTAAGCATCAAGTTTTGATTCGCGAACATCTGCTAGGTTTTCGGGCAGAAATGATAAACCATCAATATAGAGGCGCTTTTTGGAGGCGGCAAACACAGAAGTGCTATACAGCGGGCAAAGTAAGCTGGTTGCAGCGATCCCTTTAAGTAGGGTTCTTCTGTTTTGGTTACAAGCGCTTTCAGACATTGTTATTCCTTTTAACGCTCGTAATCATTATTGATTAGTTTGCGGCGTATTGCTTAATAGCATTGGCGAGTGCGGTAAGCCCATTGGTACGAGAGGGGCTTAATTGGCCGCTAAGTCCTAATTGTTCAAAATACTCAGTTAAGTCAAATGCACTAATGACGGCACTGGTTTTTGTATGAGTTGCATATAACAGTATAGCAATTAGACCCTTAACTATACGTGAATCACTGTCGGCACAAAAAAAATGTTTGCCATCAATCGCTTTATGGTAAAGCCACGCTTGGCTTTCGCAGCCTTTTACTTGGGCTGACTCTAGCTTAAAGGCATCATCAAGTGTCGGTAGGGCTTTACCAACCAGCATGATTTGACGGTATTTATCTTGCCAGTTGCTTGCTGACTCAATCGCGCTGACGGCTTGTGCGACCTTATTATCTAGCGGTTTAAAACAGTGCTCTTGGGGTTGTGGTAATTGGTTAGTCATTTTCTCAATTTACTATCAGGTGGTGGAGAGTATTTGCAGCTATAAAGCTAAGGTTAAAAAGCCTGGCTAAAACATCAGGCTATAACAGTAGATCTTTAACATTACCCAGCGCCGCGATAAACAGGTCAATGTCTTGCTTATTAGTATAGAGGCCAATGGATGCTCGGCAACAACCTTTAATGTTTAACTGCTGCATTAATGGCATGGCGCAGTGGTGGCCACAACGAACGGCTATGCCTTGTTGATCAAGTAGTATCCCAACATCTTGATGATGCTCTTGTGCCAAGTTAAACGCAACCACGCCAATATTATGCGGCGTTGCACCAATAAGGGTTATATCGCCTAAGTTTCTGAGTTCATTTTGCAAATAGTTCAGTAAGCTTTGCTCATGGGCCAGTAACTCAGCTTTTGGCAGTCCATTGATAAAACTAATTGCTGCGCCTAAACCGATAACCGCTGAAATCGCTGGGGTGCCCGCTTCTAATTTATTGGGCAGTTCCCCAAAGGTGGTAGCTTCAAAACTCACCGACTTTATCATTTCGCCGCCTGTTAGCAGCGGTTCAAGCTTATCGAGCTCGGCATAACGGCCGTATAAGATCCCAACGCCAGTGGGGCCATACATTTTATGGCCTGAAAACACATAAAAGTCGCAGTTAATTTGTTGTACATCGACATCGATATGGGCGATGGCCTGAGCGCCATCAACAAGAGTGAGTGCACCTACTTGCTGGGCAAGCTCAACTAATTGGCTGACATCATTTACCGACCCCAGCGCATTGGTCACATGGCTTATGGCCACAAGCTTAGGTTTTAAACTAAGCAGTGCTGAATAGGCATTGATATCAATGGATAAATGCTCATTCAGTGGAATGGGTTTAACCACAGCGCCGGTATTTTTGGCCAATTGTTGCCATGGTACTAAGTTGGCGTGATGGGCGGCGCTATCAACTAAAATAATATCATTAGCTTTAAGCTGTTTGCTTAAGCCTGCAGCGACCATGTTGATCGATTCAGTGGTGCCGTGAGTGAAAATAACTTCTTCAGTTTGGCTAGCATTAATAAATTGCTTAACTTGATGACGAACGTGTTCATAGTTGGCTGTGGCTCTGGCTGATAACTGATGGGCGGCGCGATGCACATTAGCGTTATCATGCTGATAATACTGAGTCATTGCCTCAATGACACTAACAGGCTTTTGGCTGGTGGCTGCCGTATCTAAATAACACAATGGATTATCATCTAGCTGTTGATCCAATATTGGAAACTGAGATCGAATAGCTTGGTGATCAAAGGCATTATTAATTAAAACGGTATCCACAGGCACTGTCATTGAAAGCTCGTTAAGTTAATGATGAATCGCTGAAGTTATCGCTTCAGCATAAGAAAAGCGCTACGATCTTCATAGATTGTAGCGCTTATTGCAAGCATCAATATGCTGATTGGCAAAAGGTCTTATTAACCCCTGTTATTCACACTTGTTATGGGCAAGGCAAGCGATAAAGGTTAGACAGCTCGTTGATGCGGCCAATAAGCTCTGCGGACAAACTAACATCAAGGCTATCGATATTTTCTTTTAACTGTTCAAGATTGGTAGCGCCAATAATGTTTGAAGCGACAAAGCGTCTTGAATTAACAAAGGCTAAGGCCATTTGGGTTGGCGACAAACCAAACTCACGGGCTAAATCCACATAAGCTTGAGTAGCTTCAATTGCCATTGCTGTGCTGTTATAGCGGGCAAAGCGCTTAAATAACGTTAATCTGGCGTTTTCAGGCCACTGATTATTTTCATATTTACCTGTTAATGCGCCAAAAGCTAAAGGCGAGTAGGCCAGCAAAGGCAATTCTTCACGGTGGCTGATTTCAGACATGCCCACCTCAAAGCTGCGATTAAGCAAACTATAAGGATTTTGCACACTGACGATGCGGGGTAAGCCATGCTTTTCAGCTAATCGAAGGTATTGCATTAAGCCCCAAGGGGTTTCATTGGACACGCCGATATAGCGCACTTTTCCTTGGCGGATGACTTCAGCTAATGCTTCTAAGGTTTCTAAAATAGGGGTTTGATGTTCATCATCCAGTTGGTCGTAAAGTAGCTCACCGAAGTAATTACAGTGTCTATCAGGCCAGTGCAGCTGATATAAATCAATGGTATCGACTTGTAGTCGCTCTAGTGATGCATCAACCGCTTGGTGGATGTTGACCCAATCTAAGGCCATGTTTGGTCTAACAAAATCACTTTTAGGGCCTGCAGCTGACACTTTTGATGCAATGACTAAATTATCGCGATTACCTCTTTGTTTAAGGTAGTGACCAATAATGCGCTCAGTTTCACCTTGGGTGTCAGCACTGGGTGGCACAGGATACATTTCAGCGGTATCAATAAAGTTAATTCCACGACCAATGGCGTAATCCATTTGTGCAAAAGCTTGGGCTTGGGTATTTTGTTCGCCCCATGTCATGGTACCAAGACAAATCTTGCTAACATCAAGGCTAGAATGCGCTATGCGTTGATATTCCATTTAATTCTCCTATGGAAACGAGTTACTTCGAAGTTAGCAATCTTTATCCATAAAACAAAGTAACTTATTCCTATGGGCAAACTAATTGTTGAAAAATTCAGCATTCATAAAAGGCGCCATCGCTAAAATAATCGCTTGGGTGTAAATGCTTTCGCGGGTTGCTAAGCCGTGAGTGAGTAATCCAATTGCGCCGCCTTTTTGCTTAATGTTGTGGGTATTAAAGAGTTTATCCATAACATGGCCCAGCTCTTCACCTTGCTCTAGCGCTTGGTAAACTTGAGTGGGTAATGGCAGTAGCGCGCTGCGACCAACTGATAGTTGTTGCTTATGAATGATGGCCATATAAGCAAATGTCGCAGGGCCATGGTCAAAATTATCAACACCGCCTTCCATCGCGATAAAAAAGTCAGCCTCTTGGGCATTTGATTGGTATTGCGACTGGCAAAACTGGGCGCGATTAATGGCCCCTAATTTGGTTTCTGCATCTGTCATGGGTTGATCGGCCACTAACGAGGGCGCATGCATGCCGCTGCAATTGATTTTACGATCAGGAAAATACTGACTGATGGCCACTTTGGCGGCATTGATTTTTACGGGGTTATTTGAGCCGACAATAATCGTTAATGGTGCTTGAGGCATAAATTAGTATCCAAGTTTTACTGAACAGTTGGTGATTTTGCTACGTCATACGCTAAACTGGTGCGCATTGAGTATCTTAAGCGATTTTATAGAGAAGTCATTATGGCGAAGAAGTTTTATGTGGTTTGGGCAGGGCGTGAGACCGGCATTTTTACCAGTTGGGATTATACCAAGAAGCAGGTGGATAAATTTCCCCAAGCAAAATACAAATCTTTCCCGACTGAAGCAGAGGCTAAAGCGGCATTTGGCGCATCGGCAAGTAAAAGTATAGGTAAAGCGGCTTTTAGCGCGAAAAGTAAAGCTAGCACTGCGACTAAAACAACATCGACCAGCAAAGCTAAGATTGATTTATCCACTCATGAGGTGATGATATTCACTGATGGCGGCTGTGAGCCCAACCCTGGTAAAGCGGGCTCAGGCATGGCGATTTACCGTAATGGCGCAGTCGCTGAGTTGTGGTTTGGTTTATATAATCCCAATGGCACCAATAATAGCGCCGAATTGAATGCGCTTTATCAAGCGATATTAGTGGCACAAAAGGCCATTAAGGCTAATCAAACGGTTAAAATACTCAGTGACTCCCAATATTCGATTAATTGCATCACTAATTGGGCTTATGGCTGGAAGTCAAAAGGCTGGAAACGCAAGACTGCCGGTGATATCGCCAATCTTGAAGTCATTAAGCAGGCTCATGAACTTTATGATGCCATTAAAGATGATATGGAGATTGAACACGTTGCCGCTCATGTGGGGATTGAAGGCAATGAATTGGCCGACCGTATGTCGATTTATGCCATTGATCAAAAACTGACTGGGTTTGTCAAATATGACAAGGCGCTGGATGTCGCCGCCATATTAAGTTTAAGAACGGGCTAGCGATATTGTTATATCGTATATAACTTCAGTTGAGTCGAATTTACCGCTGTAAAAATGTAAATTCGACGCTTTGCTGGGTGAATATTAACTTTGCTTTTAGCTTACTTATCTATTTCCAGCTAACTTTCTTTTTCAAGCTAATCTTCTATTTCAAGTTAATCTTCTATTTCAAGCTAACCTTCTCGTTTCCCTTTCGACAGTGATAAGGCTATTTTATCATCGAAAAACCTTGAGTTACTTGATTGAAATAGTCAAGTATTCACTAGGTTATTAGTGTTTAAACCCCTTTGGCTTGTGACTTTGCAGTACATTCGCAGTTGATCATTTGTATCTAATGTTGGCAATTAAATTAATTGTTGTTAATGAAGCTGTATTAGTAACCAAGTTAATATTTGATCATGCGCACATTGCGCCTCTCTTATTGCTGTGTGGGATCAAAAAAATGAACTAGGTCACTATTCTCAAATAAGAACACTGTATTCTCCGCGCCAAATTAGTTACCTCAAAGGTTATTCCATGCAAAGAGATTCAATCAGTGCGCAGGATGTTGCTGTAGCAACTCAAGGTGAGCAAACTCCAGTTAAAGGCTGGAGTCGTCAAGATACCACTTGGATGTTAAGTCTATTTGGCACCGCTGTTGGCGCCGGTATTTTGTTTTTACCTATTAACGCGGGTATGGGCGGTTTTTGGCCTTTAGTCATGATGGCCGTTATTATTGGACCTATGACTTACCTTGCTCATCGCGGTTTATCTCGCTTTGTGTGCTCTTCTAAGAATCCGGGTAGTGATATTACTCAAGTGGTAGAAGAGCACTTTGGCGTTAAAGCGGGTAAAGCGATCACGCTGTTATACTTCTTTGCTATTTTTCCTATTGTGCTTATCTATGGTGTTGGTATTACTAACACAGTTGATAGCTTTATTGTTCACCAGCTTGGCTTTGCCTCACCGCCACGTTTTTTATTATCGGCATTACTTATTATTGGCATGATGTCAGTGATGGTTGCGGGTGAAAAATTCATGCTGAAAGTGACGCAATTTTTAGTCTACCCACTGGTTGCGATTTTGGCATTTATGTCATTTTACTTAATTCCTGACTGGAAAATGGATGCTTTGCAAGTGGTGCCATCGGCAGGTGAGTTTTTTGGTACTGTTTGGTTAACTATTCCAGTATTGATCTTTGCTTTTAACCATTCTCCTGCAATTTCACAATTCTCTGTGTCACTTAAGCGTGAGCATGGCAACAATGCAGCTAAAAAAGCAGATGTGATTTTACGTAACACCTCAATGATGCTTGTAGGCTTCGTGATGCTGTTCGTGTTCTCTTGTGTTTTATCATTAAGCCCAGCGCAACTTGCTGAAGCAAAGAGTGAAAACTTAGCTATTTTGTCTTACTTAGCCAATGTTCACTCAAGTGGTTTTGTGAGCTACTTTGGCCCTATTATTGCGTTTATTGCGATTATTTCTTCTTTCTTTGGCCACTACTTAGGGGCGACTGAAGGTTTAAAAGGCATGATCACTAAGCAATTACGTAGCAGTAATAAAGAAGTATCAGAGGCTAAGCTAAATAAATTCATTTTGGCTTTCATGTTCTTCAGCATCTGGATTGTTGCGGTTATTAACCCAAGCATTTTAGGCATGATTGAAGCGTTGGGCGGTCCGATTATTGCTGCAATCCTTTATCTAATGCCTATGTATGCTGTCCATAAAGTACCTGCGCTAAAAGCTTACCGTGGCCGCATTAGTAATGTGTTTGTGGTTATTGCTGGTTTACTGGCTATGACAGCGATTCTATTTGGCTTAATGAGCTAAATTAATTCAAGTTTTGCTGTAGTAGAGGAGTATCTTTGATGCTCCTCTTTTCTGTTTTATCTTTGCTGTTTTAGTGTGTTGTTTTGGTCCAAGTGAATTAAGTTAACTCAACTGATTAACTACAATCGATGTTGATTTGACATGATAGCCAAAACCGCGCGCTTAGATACAAAAGTGTTGAGGTACATCTATGTTTAGTGCATTTGAAATCTTTAAGATTGGTATTGGGCCATCAAGCTCGCATACCGTAGGCCCAATGAAAGCGGCTAATCGGTTTGTTGATGATTTAATTGAGCAAGGGCAGCTAACACAAATTACTAAATTTACCGTGGATGTTTATGGTTCTCTTTCACTAACGGGAAAGGGTCATCATACTGATATCGCTATTATTATGGGTTTAGCCGGTAATGAGCCTGAAACTGTGGATATTAAAGCTATTGAACATTTCATTGCTCAAGTGGCTAAAACCGAAGAAATTATCATTGGTGATGCGATTCATCATGTGGCGTTCCCTACTGATGCATTAGTGTTTCATCCTGAAACGCTGCCATTACATGAAAATGCGATGAAGTTGCATGCTTGGATTGGCGATGAGCGTGTTTACTCAAATACCTACTATTCAATCGGTGGCGGCTTTATTGTTGATGAAGCTGAGTTTAATCAAACTCACTCTAATGGGGTAAAAGTACCTTATCACTTTAATTTTGCCGATGAACTCATGGCGCACTGCAAAGAGTCAGGTTTAAGCATCAGTGGCTTGATGAAGCAAAATGAGCTGTGTTTTCGCACTGAAGAAGAGATGTACACTGGCTTTAGTTTAGTATGGAAAACCATGCAAAACGCCATTGAAAAGGGCTGTCATACTGAAGGGGTGTTAGCGGGGCCGCTAAAAGTGTCACGTCGAGCGCCAGCGTTACATCGTGAGTTATTACGCTGTGAGCGTTTAAGTAATGATCCAATGGAAATAATTGATTGGGTTAACTTATTTGCCTTAGCTGTGAGCGAAGAAAATGCTGCTGGTGGCCGCGTGGTGACGTCACCAACCAATGGCGCTGCTGGGATTATTCCTGCGGTATTAGCTTACTATAATAAGTTTATTCAAAAGGTTGGCCCTAAAGAATGCAGTCGTTATTTTTTAGCAGCAGCGGCAGTCGGCTCGCTTTATAAACGTAATGCGTCAATCTCTGGTGCTGAAGTGGGCTGTCAGGGTGAAGTGGGTGTGGCGTGTTCTATGGCGGCGGCGGGCTTAGCTGAGTTAATGGGCGGCTCACCTTCACAAGTGTGTATGGCGGCTGAAATTGGCATGGAGCATAACCTTGGCTTAACTTGCGATCCAGTCGCAGGTCAAGTGCAGGTGCCTTGTATTGAGCGTAATGCCATAGCATCGGTTAAAGCGATTAATGCCTCACGTATGGCGCTTCGTCGTAATTCAGAGCCTAGAGTAAGCTTAGATAAAGTGATCGCGACTATGTATGAGACTGGCAAAGACATGCACTCTAAATACCGTGAAACCAGTCAGGGTGGCTTAGCCATTAAAGTGACTAACCTTTGTGCTTAATTTTTAGTTTGAGATAACAGCTTGAACTCAATAAAAAGGCTTTCATTTGAAAGCCTTTTTTATTGAGATTTTTTGATAGTTGACGCTGATTAGTGAGCTTCTGGAAGCTGTTCAAACATCAAATAATGGCTTTGCTCCATGCCGAGTGCCTTATAGGTTTGCTGAGCGGCATGATTATCATGCTCTACATATAATCTGAAACTGGCCGCGCCGCCCATGTCCTCAGCCATTGCTTTAACTTGCTGATAAAGTTTGCCATATATTCCTTGGCGGCGGTTTTGCGGGCGTATATACACACTTTGGATCCAGCAATAGTTAGTTGCGCGCCAATCACTCCATTCAAGGGTGACCATTAATGAACCCACGATGTCACCATCTATCTCAGCCACTAAATAAAAGCCTTTTTCTGGGCTGCTTAGCATAGTGCTCACCCCTTTAGTGAGCTGTTCATTATCCAAGTGAAGCTGCTCAGTTTCCATTGCCATGGCTTGGTTAAATTCAACTAATGCTGATAAATCTGATAGTTGGCCTTTTCTTATTTTCATTGTGGCTCCTTGATATAAAAATAGTGCTAATTTTTATTCGACTAAAGTCTAGGCTGCTATGCTTAATAATTATACTTGTTTTGTTTTTGGGGGCAGTTATGGCAAAGCCACATGCTCAATGTCAATCAGGATTAAATTCTACGGTTCAGGCTAATAAAGCTGTCAGCTCATCGATTTACCGACGCTATCAATTTAGGGTTAGGCGATATTTTAGCCACCCTAATAGGATTCACTTAGCTCATGCTACTACAGTCAGATCGCTTACACAGCCTTCGATTAATCATTTGTTGCATTTTTTGCTCACCATAGTCACCTTTGGCTGTTGGGGCATGGTCTGGTGGTGGTTAATCTTAAAATCACGTGGCGAGGGCAATAATTTTCTCGCGGGATTTGATGATGATTACTGGAGTTACTTAATTGAAAGGGAGCGACCTCCGGCAGCACTTTATACTCTAAAGGTCGGTACTGATGAGGCTGAAACTGTTTTTGAAGCTTAATGCGCTTAAACCCTGTAATTTATAGTGTATAGACCTTATAAGGTGACCTAGATCATCTAATGTAGTTGAGGTGTCATGCTAGTATGCGTCGCCGATTTTTATCGTGATATATGCCACCTTTAGCGGTGCATTCGTTAGTCATATCATAAGCAGCGTACTTAATTACTCAACTATCAATTTTACAGGGTTTTAAATCATGTCAAAACATGCTCCTTCACTTCTTGGTCGGGCCTGGTCTCGCTGGATGTCAGTTCCTTTGTGGTTACAAATCCTCATAGGTATGGTGCTAGGTATTATTACTGGGGTAAGCCTAGGTGAAGATGCCAACTATTTAAAACCCATTGGTACTTTGTTTGTAAATACCATCAAAATGTTAATTATTCCTTTGGTATTTTGCTCGCTCATTGTTGGTGTGACCTCGATGCAGGATACGGCGAAAATGGGCCGAATTGGCTTTAAGTCTTTTGCCTTTTATTTAGGTACCACTTCGATTGCTATCAGTATTGGCCTGCTTGTCGGTTATATCATGCAGCCTGGTGCAGGTCTTGGTCTTAAAGGGGCTGCAGCTGCAGCCGATGTAAAGCAAGCGCCAAGCTTAATGGATACCTTGATTAATATTGTGCCGACTAACCCTGTCGCGGCACTAGCCAGTGGTCAAATTCTGCAGGTAATTGTATTTGCTGTGGCATTAGGTATTTCACTGGTGTTAATCGGCGAGCGTGGCAAGCCTGCGATTAAGCTATTTGAAAGCTTAGCAGAAGCCATGTACAAGCTGACTGACATGGTGATGAAGTTAGCACCTTATGGCGTGTTTGGCCTGATGGCTTGGGTTGCAGGTGAGTATGGCTTAGAGATGTTGTTGCCGCTAATTAAAGTCATTGTAGCGGTTTATTTGGGGTGTGCATTACATATTCTTGGTTTTTACAGCTTAGTATTAACTGTGTTTGGCAAACTCAATCCGCTGCAGTTTTTTAAAGGCATTGCTAATGCGATGGCGGTGGCATTTACCACTTCAAGTTCAGCAGGAACCCTGCCTGCCAGCATGAAGTGTGCCAGTGAAAACTTAGGTGTGAATAAAAAGATTTCAAGCTTTGTATTGCCACTGGGAACCACCATTAATATGGATGGCACAGCGCTTTATCAGGGCGTGACTGCGTTATTTGTTGCTCAGGCATTTGGGGTGGATTTAACTTGGGTTGAATACATAACGATTATTCTTACCGCGACTTTAGCCTCAATTGGCACTGCGGGTGTGCCTGGCGCTGGTTTAGTGATGTTGACCTTGGTGTTAACAACGGTAGGCTTACCACTTGAAGGTGTGGCAATTATTGCCGGTATCGACCGAATATTAGATATGGCGCGAACAGTGGTTAACGTTTCAGGAGACTTAGTGGCAACGACTATGATTGCTCGCTCTGAAGATGAACTTGATGTTGAGCATTATAATGCGGATATGGAGCAGTCTGCGATGATTGTGCAGCAGGCAGAAACTGAATTACAACAAACTGAGTCACAGGTAAAAATACCTAGCTAGCATCATGCTGTGAGCGATTGATACAAAAAGAGTGAAGCCATGGCTTCACTCTTTTTTTGTTTAATCGCAAGCTAATCTTGTTTAGCCAATACCAATAAGGTGGCGCCATCTTGAGATTTTAGTAATAGCTTACCCGATTTCGCTTGTTTGATATTGGTGACTAACGTCATTGCTTTCATAATACTTTGCTCTTGCTGCATCAATACTTCAACACAGGCCATTCTGGTAGTGCCTGCAGGCGTTAAGCTTAGCTTATCTTGTTGCTGGCTATAATCACCAAAGAAGCGGTTACAGCTGTTGTTGCCAGATAATTTACCTTCTTCAGCAAAGGTAATTTGTGCAGGGCTATTATCAATCACAGGATTTGATAGCGCGGTTTCAATATGCCAACTGCCAAGTAGATTGACTTGTTCAACTGGAGGCGGCGCACTTTGACAAGCACTGAGTCCAAAAATAATACAACACGCGCCGAGGAGAGGTTTGAACATGAGAGGCATTTCCAAATAGGGTCGTTAATAGCCATAGTATATACTGAGTCACATTGATTTTTTTCATCTTGAATAATAATTAATGATAATTTACTGATTTTATTACCGCCTTATTTAATCAATAAATGTTAAATCAGCCGAATCTGCCCGATAAGGCGATACAATAAGGCTATTAGCCAAAAAGAGTGAGTTTAATGAGTAACATTTTTAAAATTTTGCATGCCGTTGGATTGATTTTTGTCGCCGTCGGCGCTGGTTTGTATTTATTCACTGAAGTGGCTAGTCAAGTCTCTGGCATGTTAGTCGTGGCGTGTTTAATTGGGCTTGGGTTTGTCATCATGGCGCCTTATCCGGTAGCCCTGGTTTTTAGTTGGGCGCAAAAACAAGCCGTAAACTCAACTGATGATGAGCAAGATAAATGAAAGTTAGTTATCGATTAGCCCAACGAGATGATGCCGCTGAAATTGCTCAGCTTGAGCTAACTCATATGCATGATGAGCTAGGGTCAAATGGACAGGGGATGGCAGGGCAACACTTTTCGGAGTCGCAAATTACCAGCTTAATTAAACAAGGCTGGATAATGCTGGCTTGCTGCGATAGCAAGATTATTGGTTATGTTATTGCTGGCCCTTGGTCCCTATTTAAATCTTGGTCTATCTATCAAGCGATATTAAAGCGCTTACCCAGTATCGAAATGGGTTATAGCCGTTTATCTGAGAGTAACAGTTGCCAATATGGTCCTATTTGGATCCATAGTAATCATCGCGGCCAAGGTATTTTTGAACAACTGGTTAGTCAGTTAGCAAGGCATGTAGGCAAAAAGCTACCTTATATGGTCACCTTCATTGCTGAAGATAATGCATTATCTTTTGCCGCACATACCCGTAAGGCATCGATGGAAGTGGTCGATTATTTTGGCTTTCAGCAGCGTGATTATTATTTACTGGTGTTAGCTAATTAGTATCGTACTCTCATCGAAAAAGACATCAAGATGAGGTTTAAGAGGTCACTATGAAACAAAATACAACTCAGCTGTTTAATGAGTTATTTGCATCTTATTTGTCGTTAAGACTATCAGCATTCGAGAATTTAAAAATTGTAGTGGGTGTGCTTGCGGCTAATGATTTGGATTGTGAAGCATTTGAGCTTAATAAGCAGCCGACAACCAGCGGGAATGCTCAGTCAATATATGCAGTAAAATGGCAAGACCAATGGATTTTATGCGGGCGTTCAAATGGTTATCAAGAGCAAATTGTGCTGAGTACTGACAATCACCTACTTGATACTGACAATGGTCGAGTGATGAATGTACCAGTTTTATCATTACAGCAGATTTCCTTTATGTGTGTCGAAACTGCGCATTTTGATCACTGTTAACGAAACGATTATTAACGCGAAGTTTTTAACAAGCGGTTGCTTTTAAACTATTTTCTAGAAGAAAGTTGAGTTTGCAGCTGCATTAGCACCAATGGTTTTTGTGGTGAATGATGTTTTAGATAAAGTTGTTGAATATCATTTGTCGCCAGTTTTACCTCATTGAAGCCATGCTCTTGATAAAGTTGGGTTAAATGGGGTAAGGAAAATACAAAACATTGCTCGCATTTTAGTTTTTCAGCAATGAATGCTAGCAATGTATGGGCAAGTCCACCGCCTCTATACTCACTAGCAACGACAAGGCCGGTTACCAACTGATATTGGCCAATGGGCTTTATTCTTACTACCGCAATAATACTATTGTCAGGATTATTGCGACTCTTTCCTTTAGCAATAGCGGCACTAGAAACTGTATTAACAGGTTCATTCATTTCTTTATCAATATTCGACTGCTGTAACTGAGTATCTTGAGCCATGATCACCGCTATATCTTCTTTCATTGTTGGCTTTGAATAAGGCATCTGTTGTTTGTAAAACTGTTTCAGCATTGACCAGCACTTTTGTTGCCCGGCTGTCATCGCTGGTGCTATTGACGTTTTGAATTGAGTGACATCATCAAATAACCATTGGGTTTTACGCATTAAATTTTTACCTATTGAGTATGTAGAGCGATAAAGTTCTGAAAGGTGAAAGCTCATTCTTTTGTTATTGGATGGCACAATTTTAATGTTTAATTGATGGCTTAGATAGAAAAGACTCGCTTCATTACTCCCTTGTTAGAATTGAGCAATTGTCATTCTGAACAGCGGTTTGATATCTTGCAAAGGAGTTTCATCTTTAACCGATCAAAATGTGTTGGGTTAACATATTTTTAAAACCTATACAGCGTACATACCTGACATAGTACTGTTAAAGTTGAATGTGATTTACCCTATTAAGAATATTTGCGAGAGCCTAATGTTATTGTCGCCACAACAGTTAAGTAAGCAACAAATATATAAGTTATTGATTGGTGGAGTAACGCCTAGACCCATCGCATGGGTTTCCACTATTTCTGTTGATGGGGTGGCCAATTTAGCACCTTTTTCGTTTTTTACTGTGGCCAGCGCTAACCCGCCAGTGCTGTGTTTCAACCCTATGGGCATGGATGATGGTCAGGAAAAGGATACGTTAACTAATATTCGCCAACAGGGTGAATTTGTCATCAATACAGTGAGCTATCCTGATTTAGCGGTGATGAATGAAACTTGCCATCATATTCCTGCGGATATAGATGAATTTGAGTATGCCAACATTGAAAAAGCCCCAGCATCTATAGTTAAGCCGAGTCTCGTTAAGCAAGCGCTAATTAGCTTTGAGTGCCAGCTTAATCAGATTATTGATTTGGGCAATGAACCGTTATCTGGCCATTTAATATTAGGTAATGTCGTCGCTATTCATGTTAAAGATGACATCATTGAGGATTTTAGAATCGATAGTGACAAATTAGATGCCATAGGAAGAATGGCCGGCAGTGATTACTGCTTAACCAGAGAGAAGGTTAAGCTAACTCGTAAGTAGTGACAGTTTATGTGCTCTGCAGAACTATAGCGAAATAAAACTATAGCGAAATAAAACTATAGCGAAATAGTCCAAGTTGAATCAATCAGCAAATTATAGATATAAAAAAACCGTCAATTGACGGTTTTTTTAGTTTTACATACTGTAATGAGGGCTAATTATAGACCGGCATCAGCACGTAAGATTTCAGCTTTATCAGTCGCTTCCCATGGGAATTCGTTACGGCCGAAGTGACCATAAGCAGCAGTTTGTTGGTAAATTGGGCGAGCCAAATCCAACATCGCTGTTAGGCCGTAAGGGCGCAGTTCGAAGTGTTGACGAACTAACTTAATTAATACGTCTTCTGATACTTTACCGGTACCAAATGTTTCGATGCTAATTGAGGTAGGCTCTGCTACACCGATTGCATAAGAAACTTGGATTTCACAACGATCTGCAAGCCCTGCAGCGACGATGTTCTTCGCTACATAACGTGCTGCGTATGCAGCACTACGGTCAACTTTTGATGGGTCTTTACCTGAGAAAGCACCACCACCATGACGCGCCATGCCGCCATAGGTATCAACGATGATTTTACGTCCGGTTAAACCACAGTCACCTACAGGGCCACCAATAACAAAACGGCCAGTTGGGTTGATGAAGTACTTAGTATCTTTGTTTAACCACTGTGATGGTAAAACTGGCTTAATGATGGTTTCCATTACGCCTTCGATTAAGTCTTCCTGACTAACATCTTCACGATGTTGAGTTGATAGAACGATTGCATCGATACCAACAATTTTACCTTCATCATAAGCAAAGGTAACTTGGCTTTTTGCATCTGGGCGAAGCCAAGGTAAGGTGCCATCTTTACGTACTTCAGATTGACGTTTCACAAGTTTGTGAGCGTAAGTAATAGGAGCAGGCATTAATACGTCAGTTTCGTTGCTGGCATAACCAAACATTAAACCTTGGTCACCAGCGCCTTGTTCTGCAGGATCACTGCGGTCAACACCTTGGTTGATATCAGGAGACTGCTTACCAATGGCATTTAAAATGGCGCAAGAATCAGCATCAAAACCCATATCAGAATGAGTGTAACCAATTTCACGCACTGTTTTACGCGTGATTTCTTCGATATCAACCCATGCAGAAGTTGTGACTTCACCACCGACTAATACCATGCCTGTTTTTACGTAAGTTTCACAAGCAACACGCGCTTTAGGGTCTTGCTCTAAAATTGCGTCTAATACTGCATCAGAAATCTGATCAGCGATTTTATCTGGATGACCTTCTGAGACCGACTCAGAGGTGAACAAGTGGTTTGCCATAATGGGAAATCTCGTCTTTTTGAATTTGAACGTGTAGAGGTATCTACATCTAGACGTCTATTTTAGTCGAATTTAAAAATGATAACACCCCCCAATACGATAATAAGTCAAAAATTGTGCAATGCCGCAAATAATTAAATTCAACCTAAAAGCTTGTTTAGGAATTAGTTGTGCTTATCTTTATGATTGTATTAGTTTAATGTGTTTTTTGTGGTGATATTTTTTAAGGCTGTATGCTAAATTAAACAATTTATTTAGCCAGTGGATTTGGGCTTATCAATAGAGGCCCCCTTATTGACTTACTAGAAATATGGTCATTAAGCCTTATGTAAACCAGCAAGATTCCACTTTATTGTACCTATACAGAGTTTGATAAGCCTTAAGAGAGGCTAAGCTCTGAAAAAATACTGTGGTTAACCTCGTGTCTTTATTGAATAAAATCAGACAAGTAAGTTGTATTTTAAATAATGCTGCTGTGCCTTTAGCATTTATCACTAAAAAAAGCGCTAATATCAACACAAATCGCTTGTTAAATAAATGTAAACGTAATTGTTAGCTGGTACGCTATTTTGTATACTACCAAGCTATAACTCATAATATTTATTTATATAAAGTGACTGTTTATATTTCGATACAAGTTGTAACACTGGTTAATTCCTATATTAACAGTGGCTTAATTAATTTTGTATCAAACAACTTGTGCGTAGAATGGTTTTTATTTGATTTATATTTATGATGACTAGTGAAAATAATAATAATAACAAATTACTAGGTGAGACTTGATGGCATTACTTCAGTATCAAATAGGGCCGTGTACGTTAGATTGCAGCATAATGACCTTAAGCTGTGGTGATAAGACAATTAAGTTGTCGGCTAAAGTGTTTGAGTTGCTGAAACTGTTTATTGATAGTCCAGATCATATTGTTTCTCGCCAAACAGCAATTGATACCATCTGGGATGGTAACCAAGCTGTTGGTGAAAAAGGTTTCACTAATTCAGTATGGCTAATACGAAAATCCTTTAAAGATTTACATATTGAAGCTGATTTACTGCTGACATTACCAAAACTTGGTTACCAATTAGTGTTACCGATTTCATTAATTTCTTCAGCTAATGAGGAGACGAGTCTTTCAGATATCACTCACAAAAAGGCAGGCCGTAAACATACCGTGTTGGCAGTTTTTGTGCTCGCATTTGTGATACTACTCAGTTATTCCGCTTATCAATTTATCAAATCTTTTACAGAGCCTGAAGCCGCAGCCGCTTTGGCGTCACCAATAAAAAGTAAAGTGACCAATTTTGAAGGGGTTGAAGAGCATATTGCCGTGTCCAATGATGGCAAATACCTTGCGATGCAATGGCGTAATGGTCAGCAACCGGGCAAAATTTATATTAAAGAGCTTAATAACAATGACTCGCCACTGAAATTAATTTCGTTTGTCGATAGTGAAGAAGCTTCTCCCGCTTGGTCGCCGTCCGATCAAAAACTGGCTTACGTGCGAGTTTTAGCTAGTGGTGTTTGCCAAGTAAGAGTAAGGCATTTACAGCAAAATACCGATGATCTTGTGACTGAGGGCTGCTTTTATTTGCCATTTAAACGAGTACTGAGCTGGTCAAAAAATGATGAAGATACACTTATTTTTGCGAAGCAATTAACTGATAGAGTGGCTTTGTTTTCATATTCGATGTCGACAAAGCAAAGTACACAATTAACCAAGCCCGGTAAAAACGAGGTAGACTTTTCGCCTCATCAATTGACCAATAATGATGAAATTGCGTTTATCAGAGAAAAAAGTTCATCACTTCAAATGAGCCTGCTATTAAAACGTGGTGAAAGTGATGTTGTTGATTTAATAGCGAATAGTGTCAGTATTATTGACTATGACTTTAGTTATCAAAATGACAGCTTTTATGTGAATCATATTGAAGGATCAAATTTAGTGATTTCTAAAATTGATCTGTTAGGTAATGTTCAGCATACCATTCCATTTACTGGCTTAATCAGTAGCGTCACTTATTCCGATGTGACCGAGACGCTATTTATTAGCGAGCACATTTCAAAAGAGTATATTGCACAACTGAGCTATCAAAACCAAAAAGTACTGCGAAAAATCTCCTCATCTTCACGAGACATGTATGCCCGTTATTCAAAAAAGACTGGTGATATTTTATTTTTGTCAAATCGTTCAAAATTGTGGTCCACCTGGAAAAATAACCAAGTCACTAGTAAAAACCTGACTAAAAGCATGGGGAATGCAGGGGTCGTGGGGGTATCGCCCACCAGTGAGATGTTTGCCGTCACCATCAACCGTAATGATAAACAAACCTTATATTTAGGTAATATTCAGTCGGAACTATTTGAAAGAGTTGATATTGGCGATCTTGCAGCCGAAAACATCAGTTGGTCTAAAGATGGCAAGGCTATCTATTTTAAAGGCACTGAAAATGAGAGTAGTGGCATTTATCGTTATTCACTTGATGATAAATTACAGCCAATTAAGTTTGGCCAAGGGAATTATGCTGTTGAAGGTGAGTCCCCAGATATACTGTATATGTCGAAGTTTAATTTAAATGGTATTTGGCGTTTTGATGCCAATACTAATGAAGTTAGCCAGATTACCGATCGTTTAGCTAAATATGATTTTGGCTCATTTTACTATGAAGATGGCTTTGTATATTTCGTCGAACGCACAGTAAAACAAGACCTGATCCAACGAATCAACGCTGCTGGCGAGATACAAACTGTGATGTCATTTCCAGCGAATACAGTGCGCAAGTTTTTTGGTTTATCAAGCGCTGATGAACAGTCTTTATTGTTAACATTAAAGGTTGCTAACGAGGCCGATGTTGTTGGTTATCGCCTCTAACTAGTGTTGTTAGTGTTATGTTTTGCGTAGTTAACTGTCTGTATTTAAATAAAAAGATAATTAAAAGATATAAGCTAGACAAGCGCAGATATAAATATGAGTATTAAATGAATCTGAGGTTGTTGTGACAATGTTCCTTGCACGTTATTAATTGGTTAGAGCCTGAAAAAGGCCGAATAACAAAAAATAACGTGAAGGAATGGAAATGAAATTTAATAAATGCACGCTCGCATTATGCGTCTCAACCGCCATTCTGTCGGGTGCTCTACATGCGAATGCTCAGACCGAATCAGTATCAGCATATGGTAGCGCTCAGCAGCAAGAACGCGCGACCTATACTCTATATTTAACAAATGCCGCAGCTATCGAGCGCCAAGGTGATAAACGCGATTACACGCAACGCCTTGCTGAAGTTAGCAAATTACAAGATCAAGTATTCAACCAAATTAAAGCCATTGATCCGCAGGCAATATTAACAGCGCGTTCAGGGTTAGTTGCGAATATAATCAATGTTGAACTGCAAAGCGGCTCAGTTGCTCAAGTTAAGGCGCTTGATGCAGTGCAACGTATTTTCAGTGCCAGCAATACTAGCAGCGTTAAGCAAACTGAAGCGACTCAGTCTGTTCAGCAAAATGCTACGGTAATGGCCGATGAAGAAGTCGCCTTACTGACTCCATATACTGGCAATGAATCGGCTGGTGCTGGTGTTAGCGTTGCAATCATTTCTACCGGTATTGATTACACTTTACCAATATTTGGTGGTTCAGGTGTTTATGGCGAAAATAATGACCCTGAAACGCCTCCACCGGCTGGCAGTTATTTAGAAGCCTTAGAAAATGGCGCTATTGAATATAGCGGCTTCCCTACAGCGGTAGTTGCAGGTGGTTGGGATTTTTCAAGCGAAAACTACGGTAATGACGCTAACCCAATTGATCAAAATCTTAGCTATGTGGATTGGAATGGTTGGGAATATCCAACAGGTATGGGCACAGAGCTTGCCAGTATCGTGCATCAACTTGCACCTGGTGCATCACTTCATGCTTATAAAGTCTATAACGTATCGGGCGCAAGTTGGGACCCTACTTATATTTCGGCGTCAGGACCTTCATTAGATAAACTTGTTCAAGCCTTTGAGCATGCTCTTGACCCTAACCAAGATGGTGATATTAGTGACCGTATCGATATTGCATTACTAGAGGCTTCTGGCGCGGGTGCATTTTTTGATATCGATGGTAATGCCTCGGTAAGCTTAGTGCAATTGATGATTGAACGTGTATCAGCTCAAGGTATGACTGTCGTCACTCATGCTGGAGATTTAGCTGAGTATTCACTTTATGGTGACGCTGAAGCTAAACACCGTAACTGGATTTCTGCAGAAGGTAGTGCGACTTCGGCAATTACTGTTGGTGCAGTAAACTATGCTGACGATGGTGAAACACTTGTTGTACCTGAATGGGCTGCAATGGGCCCAGTGCGTGGCTCACAAACGTTAAAGCCTGAAATTGTCACTTTCACTGACAATCAGCCAGTGGTGCATATTTCCAATGCAGATGAAACTGCAGCTAAGTACGGTATGCGCTCTGGCTCTATGGCAGGTGCTGCAAGAATTGCTGCCGCTGCAGCTGTGATTAAAAGTCAGTTCCCAGGTTTTGGTCCTGCTGAAATTAAAGCTGTTTTAGCTAACACTGCTAATATCGATAGTATTTTAGAAAGTGATGAAATTACCCCTGCTGAAATCTATTCTATCGGTCATGGTGTTGAAGATTTAGATGCTGCAATCAGCTCGCCTTTAGTGGCTTGGGAAAGCGCTTCAAATCAACCTTACGTTCAATTTGGTATGCATGAAATTGCAGATACTAAAACAGTTCATAAGAATATCACTGTTCGCAATGTCTCAGATACCGCTCAGACCTACAGCTTATCGTTTAAAATGGTCGGTGATAAAGCTGCCCATGAAGCATTAACACTTAACTTGCCTGAATCAGTGAATATCCCTGCTAATTCAAGTGTGGTTATACCTGTCTCTATGATAGTTGATGCTAATAAACTGCCACAATGGCCGTTGATGAGCACTGCGGATCATACTGACGCTAACTTAAAAGCAACTGAGCTAAATGGTTACATTAGCTTAATGTCTGAAGGAAAGCCTGAGCTTAACCTTGGTTGGATGGTAAAAGCGCGTCACAGCACCTCGATTACTAAACGCCCAAACGCAACCGAATTTCCATCTTATTTAGGTTGGAACCCTGAGACCTATCAAACTGAATACAATCACCTAGCTTGGGGCCGTGAGCTTTATGCTGATGACCAATTTGGTAATGGTGGTTATCAAGCATATGTTGCTTCATTTGTGAATGACTCAAAGACAGCAACGACCTTTCAGGCTTACCCGCTAATTTTACAAAACCGTACCGTTAGCCCTGATTTAGAAAATGTAAAAGGTCATAAAATTAAAGCTGTCGGTGGCGCTATTTTTGATGATGCCATGTGTACAGTTTCAGGTAAGAAACTCAATATTGCGGTGAGCTTATTTGACCGCGCTGATGTGGCACTGGCTAACTTTCAAGAACGCGGCCCACAGCTATTTGCTTACGACCTATTTTTTGAATCTGTTGTTTTAGAAAATGGCTGGAATGAGAGTTTTGCAGATGGCTACATTTGGGATGAAGCGCAGCAGGTCAATCAACCACGTATTGCGTTAAATGCCAAAGGTCAACCAGCGACATATGTAATTGATTACAGCGTTGCTTATGACTACACCAACCCAAATGGTCGTATGAAAGAATCTACCCTACCAACGTATTTTACCAATAATGGCAAAAATATCGTTTCTCAGGTTTGTCTTGAAGACCTATATCACCACGAGCTTGATAGCGTAGAAGATTTTGACCAAAACTTTGGTTTCCATATTCAAACCGACCGCCACACGGGTAAAGAGCAATATGAACCGATTGCACAGTTTAACCCAATTAGAGGTGGAACGTACTCGGTTGAGCAATCTTGTTATTTTGATTGGTTTACCAATGAGGACGTTTGTACTGATTTAGCAAATGATCGTACGATTCACGTTGGTTTTGCTGCTATGTCAGAAGATCAAGCTGTAGGTGATCTTGCATTTACACAAACCTATACAGCAGAGCCTGGTGAAGAAGTTTACATTGCTTCGGTTGCTGCCGTTAGTCAAGGTGGTATTGGTGTAACCCCTACTCCAGTTGAGTTCATGGTGATGAGCGTCAATGATGACTTTATGCAAATTGGCTATAACGCAATGGTAGATGATGATGGTTCTATTGTTGCAAGAGCACAGGCTAACCAAGTCTTTAGCGTTGCAGAAGGCGCTGAAATGAATACTGTTTTAGGAAAGATTGAGCTGGATACTCAGGGCTTCTTTACTTACGGTTCAACAGACTTTGAGCCGCTTGAATTGCATATCGTTAATTCAGTTACAGGTACGCCTTTTGCGATTGACCAAGAAACTCATGAGTTATACGTGGTTAATCCATCAGCGCTTGATTTTGAGAATAACCAAGAATTTGAACTTAAAATCCTTGCTCAAAAAGGCAACACCGTTGGTGAAACCGAAAGCATTAAGGTGATGGTCACGGACGTGAATGATATTGCGCCAGTAGTTGATGAAGACGTTGCCGCTGCTATGCCGACTCCTCAATTGACCTTCAAAAAAGGCGATTCAGCAAGCTTTACCATGGATATCGATGGACTGTTTATGGATGTCGAAGGTAACAGCTTAAGCTACACAGTTGAAGGTTCAGGCTTTACTGCACTGGCTATCGCTGGCACTCAAATCACGGGTGAACTTGATAGTGAAGGTAGTCATCAACTAACTGTTACGGCTTCTGACGGTGTGAATGAAGTGAGCCATACGTTAACTGTAGAGTCAACGTATGAAAAAGACAGTGGTGGTAGCTTAGGTATGTTATCTCTGCTGTTCGCAGGTCTTATCGCACTGCGTCGTCGTTTCTAACTGGCTAAACACTTGCTTGTTTAACCCTGGTAGGGAAAGCCGAATTCGGCTTTCCCTTTATAAAAAGAATAATAGGTTATCAAATGAAATTAAGTAGTAGATATTTGGTTCTTAGTGCTGTGAGTTCAGTATTGGCATTTTCTAGTCATGCTGATTCAGGCAAACCGCTTAACAGCATCAATCCTGGCCAAGAAAAAATAAAACTAGAACGTGCCGGAAAAATGCGTACTGACGGACTGTACTTTGTCCGTTTAAAAGATAGCGCGCTAGCAAGTTACGATGGCTCGGTTACAGGCTATGCCGCAACCAGCATCAAAAGTAATCAAAGTAACAAAACTACAGCGGGCGTATTAAATCTTAAATCTCAAGCCAGTGTGAGCTATAAACGCTACCTTGAGTCAAAGCAGACACAAATTACCCAAAGGTTAAGCGGTAAACTTAACCGTACTTTAAAGCCAACACAACAGTATCAAGTAGTTGCTAATGCATTTGCACTGCAGCTTGATGCCAGTGAAGTTAAAACCATCCAAAAAGATCAAGATGTATACAGTGTTGAACCTGTCGGTATGCATTATATTCAGACTTCTACAGGACCTGAATTTATCGGAGCCAAAAAAGTTTGGCAAGGTGTCAATGATATCCCTGGTACCAAAGGTGAAGGGATTATTGTAGGTATTATGGATACCGGCATTAACGCTACGCATCCCTCATTCAAAGAAGTGGGCGATGATGGCCATGTATTTGTTAATCCAAATGGCGAAAATCAATACTTTGGCGATTGTCAGCAATACCCTAAATTTTGTAACAACAAACTGATTGGTATTGTGAGTTATCCAGAGCTTGTTGATTATCGGGCAAGTGTTGCATATAACCTAGATGACCCAAGTTATGATGACCTAGCGGATAAAGCTAAAGTGGGTTATGACTTCCACGGACATGGCTCACATGTGGCATCTACGGCAGCAGGTAACGTCGTTCAAAACGTTAATTATTACCTTCAAGTGGAAGAAGAAGATGGCAATATCATTGCCGAAAAAAGTGCCTTTGAGTTTCCTGAGATTAGTGGCGTGGCCCCCCATGCCAATATCGTCTCTTACCAAGTATGTGACGATGTAGGCTCTTGTTACCCTGAATTTACGATTCAAGCTCTTGAGCATGCCATTGAAAATGGCGTGCAAGTACTTAATTATTCAGTTGGCGGCTCTGCAACTGACCCGTGGGATTCAGTAAGCGCTGAGGCATTCCTAAATGCTCGTGAAGCTGGTATTCATGTGGCAACAGCAGCTGGTAACGCAGGACCTACAGCGAGCACAATTGGCTCTCCTGGTAATGCGCCTTGGGTAACAACCGTAGCAGCTTATAGCCATAACCTGAGTTTTGACGAGAAAGGTTTGACTGATTTCACCTCTGTTGGTGGCACTTCTCTGGCTGATTTATCGGGCCGTGGTGTTACCAAAGGCTTTACCGGTAAGGTGGTTCAGGCTAAAGATTATGATGAAGCCAATGCTATGTGTACTGAGCCTTTTGAAGCAGACACATTTACTAGCGATCAAATTGTTGTCTGTGAACGTGGCCTTAACGCTCGTGTACGTAAAGGTATTATTGTCAGAGACGCCGGTGCGGGTGGCATGATTTTGATTAACCTGGAAGGTGGTGCAGATACGGTAAATGATGATAACCACGTACTTCCAGCTATTCATTTAAATGATGTTGACGGTCAATTATTGACTGACTGGTTAGCAACTGGGACTGATCACCAAGCAACAATAGCTGCCAGTGTAACCAGCACTGATGATAGTTTGGGTGATATTGCCGGCGCATTTACATCTCGTGGACCAAACTTGCCATATCCGAATATTTTTGCTCCTGATATTGCTGGACCGGGTGTGGATATCTATGCTGCAAATGCAGAGGACAGAGTATTTGAAGGTGAGATTGGCCATATTCCTTATGTGTCATTCTCTGGGACATCCATGGCAAGCCCACATGTTGCTGGCGCACTTGCCTTGATCAAATCAGCTTATCCTCAATGGACGCCTGCGCAAGCGCAAATGGCTATTATGTCTACAGCTTATCAGGTGACTTACCAAGATGATGACTATGACGGTGTTAAACAGCGCTCTGATTTCTTCACTCAAGGTGCCGGTAGTATCCGTATTAATGATGCCCTAAAAGCGGGTTTATTAATGGATATCACTAAAGAAGAATATCTTGCAGCTAACCCATCGATTGACGGTAACCCAGGTGATTTGAATACAAGCTCGATGGTTAACAATGAGTGTATTTCAAATTGTACTTGGACACGTAAAGTCACAGCGACGAAAAGCAGTAACTGGACAGTGGGTTATGAGTACTTAAATGATGGGTTTACTTTTGAAGTGTCACCTTCATCATTTGCACTTAACGCTGGTGAGTCTCAAGTATTGACGATCAAGGCTATCGCTAATGCAGAGTTAGTTGATGAATGGGTGCATGGCTACATTAATCTAAAGAATTCAGCTGATGACATGAGTGATACTCACTTACAGGCCACTATTGGCTTTAAAGCGGGGCAAATCGTAGATAGCGTTTCAGCTAAGTTAAACAACCTAGATAATACAATCGAGATCAATGACATCGTTACATCTGGTAGTAATGATCTGCAAGTTAACGGCTTTGGTTTATTTAAATCACAAAGCTTTAGCGGCACAGCGATCGGTGCATCTAATGATGTTGAGCGTAACAGCCCTGCATACAATCAAGAGGTGTTATTTACCACAACGACAGTTGTTAAACCCTATACCAAACGTTTAGTGGTTGAAATCACAGATACAACTTCACCTGACATGGACTTATATGTGGGTATTGATGAGAACAATGATGGTAAAGCGGATGCAAGCGAACTGTATTACTCATTAGTGTGTATCAGTGGTGAAATTGACTCTAACGAACAGTGTATTATTCCAACACCTACCACAGGTAATTACTGGATACTTGCGCATAACTATGAAGGCACAGTCGCTGATGAGCCTGATGACGTTACAGTGCGAGTGACTCATGTTAATTATTCTTCTCAAGCCAGTTTCGACATTGATGCGCCAAGTACTGTTGCCCAAGACGAAGAGTTTGATGTCAGCATGACAGTTAATGGCTATCTTGATGACAGTCAAACCTTAACTCCGCTAGAAGAAGGTGAGGTTTACTACGGCTTACTAGAACTGGGGACAACGTCAAATTTAGTGCGTAACATTGGTGGCACACTGATTAAAGTTGAAGGTTTGGCTCCAGTTGAAGTACCTGTTAATACCGCTCCAACAGTGGCTAATCCACTTAGCGATGTTGAAACTGAGCTTACTGACTCAGGCAGTGTTGCTTTTAGTGTTGATTTAACAGATGTATTTGCTGATGCCGAAAATGACGCTCTGACTTATAGCGTGTCAGGCTTAGATACATTAAGCATTGATGGCATGAGCTTATCTGGCAGCTTGACTGAAGCGGGAACATTTGAAATTAAAGTGACAGCAACGGATGGTGAGTTATCAGCATTTAGCATGTTCACACTCACGGTTGCCGCAGCGCCAGAGGTTATACCTCCGGTAATCGAAGAACCAACTAAAAGCAGTGGTGGTGCTTTGAGTTTGGGTTGGATGATGTTGCTGATGATGGCATGTATTCGCCAGCGTAAAAATCTTACAACAGAACATAGTTAAAAAATAACGCATAAGCCGTTATTAATGTAAAACCTCTAAGGCTGACACTTGTGTCAGCCTTTTTCTTAAAAGAAATAACGCGTTAATGTGTTTAGCGAAGTTTCAGTGGCTGCGATGATATTCCCCTTGATAAATGTAGTGTTCTTTCACTAAAAATTTATATTAATGTTATCGCTAATATGGCATAAGGTTGGTCAGTTAACGTTATTGCCTAGTAGGCGCATAATGATTGGGCGCAAATAATTGTCACTTATATTTAATTATAATTTGCGTCCCATCGCTGAGTAGGGGAAAATATGCCTCCACAATTGCCCGCTAGACCTCATCAACAAGCAGGAGAGAGCATGTCATCTCGTAAAGAACTCGCCAACGCAATTCGTGCGTTAAGTATGGATGCCGTTCAAAAAGCAAATTCTGGACACCCAGGTGCACCAATGGGTATGGCAGATATTGCAGAAGTGTTATGGAATGATTTTTTAAAGCATAACCCAACCAATCCTAACTGGGCTGATCGCGACCGCTTCATTTTATCAAATGGTCACGGCTCAATGCTTATCTACTCTTTACTGCATTTATCGGGTTACGAACTTCCGATTGAAGAACTTAAACAGTTCCGTCAGCTGCATTCTAAAACGCCGGGTCACCCGGAATTTGGTTACACACCAGGTGTTGAAACCACAACCGGTCCATTAGGCGCGGGTATCAGTAACGCTGTCGGTATGGCGATTGCTGAAAAAACCTTAGCAGCACAATTTAACCGTCCTGGACACGATATTGTTGATCACAACACTTACTGTTTCTTAGGTGATGGCTGTTTAATGGAAGGTATCTCCCATGAAGCTTGTTCATTAGCGGGTACTTTAGGTCTAGGTAAACTTATCGCATTCTGGGATGACAACGGTATTTCTATCGATGGTCACGTTGAAGGTTGGTTTACTGACGATACGCCTAAGCGTTTTGAATCATACGGCTGGCATGTTATTGCTGATGTTGATGGTCACGACAGTGATGCTATTCGCGCTGCAATCGAAGAAGCTAAGTCAGTAACAGACAAACCAACAATGATTTGTTGTAAAACTGTCATTGGTTTTGGTTCGCCAAACAAGTCTGGTAGCCATGACTGTCACGGCGCGCCACTTGGCGATGCTGAAATTGCAGCAGCTCGTGAGTTCCTTGGTTGGCCACATGCCCCATTTGAAATTCCTACTGATGTTTACCAAGGTTGGGATGCTAAAGAAGTTGGTATTGCTAACGAAAAAGCATGGGATGAAAAATTTGCAGCTTATAAAGCGGCAGAGCCAGCACTTGCTGCTGAATTTGAGCGCCGTGTATTAAACGGTGACTTACCAGCTGATTTTGAAGCTAAAGCTCAAGCATTTATCCAAGAGTGTCAAGATAAAGCAGAAGGCATTGCCAGTCGTAAAGCATCACAAAATGCCATTGGTTTCTTCGGCGAAATGCTTCCTGAATTACTAGGCGGCAGTGCTGACTTAGCGGGTTCAAACTTAACCCTTTGGTCTGGTTCAAAAGGTATTCAAGACGACGCTGCCGGTAACTACATCTACTACGGTGTACGTGAATTTGGTATGAGCGGCATCATGAATGGTGCATCATTACATGGCGGTTTTATCAATTATGGTGCAACTTTCATGATGTTTATGGAATATGCGCGTAATGCGGTACGTATGTCTGCACTGATGGGCATTCAAAACATCTTTGTTTACACCCATGATTCAATTGGTCAAGGTGAAGATGGTCCAACTCACCAACCGGTTGAGCAATTAGCTAACTTACGCATGACGCCAAACATGACGGTTTGGCGCCCATGTGATGCTGCTGAAACAGCGGTATCTTGGAAGTCTGCAATTGAAACGCGCAAGTCGCCAACCTCATTAATCTTTAGCCGCCAAGGCCTAAAAGCACAAGCGCGAACAGCTGAGCAGTTAGCCAATGTTGCTAAAGGTGGTTACGTACTTGCTGATTGTGAAGGCACAGCAGACGTTATCTTGATTGCCACAGGTAGTGAAGTACAACTTGCATTAGACTCGGCAGCAGCATTGACTGAAAAAGGTCAAAAGGTTCGCGTAGTGTCTATGCCATCTACGAATGTATTTGATAAGCAAGATGCTGCGTATAAAGAGTCTGTATTACCTTCATCAGTACTTAAGCGTGTTGCGATTGAAGCAGCTCACGTTGATTTCTGGCATAAGTATGTTGGTTTCAATGGCGCAGTGGTTGGTATGTCGACCTTTGGTGAATCAGCGCCAGGTGGCGACTTACTTAAACACTTCGGCTTTACTGTTGAGAATGTCGTTAATACGGTTAACTCATTAGGTTAATCCCTAAGCGACTCAATTAAAGGGTAAACTTTTAGCCTTTTAATCTGTATAATGGCGGCCTGCAATCACTTGCAGGCCGTTTTTTTTCTAAATTCTGCTGAGTACTGTTAAGAGGAAGCTTAACCCTCAATGATCCGAGTTGCTATCAATGGTTATGGCCGAATAGGCCGTTCAATCTTACGTGCCTTATACGAATCGGGTAAACGTCAACAGATCCAAATTGTTGCCATTAACGAGCTTGCTAAACCTGCTGCTATCAGTCATTTAACCCAATATGACACCACCCATGGCCGCTTTCAAAACAGCGTTAAATTGCATGAAGACCAATTACATATTGGTGATGATGTCATCCAATTATTTCACCAAGCTGACGCCAGTAAATTACCTTGGGCCGAATTAGACATCGATATAGTGTATGAGTGCAGTGGCAGCTTAATTGAAAGGCAAGCCTGTGAAGCCCACATCTATGCAGGGGCCAAACAAGTGTTAATAAGTCACCCATCTTCTGCAGATGTTGATGGCACTATCGTATTTGGGGTTAATGACCACTTACTTCAGCCGCATCATACTGTGGTGTCAAATGCATCTTGCACCACCAATTGCATCGTGCCAATCATCGATGTACTGGATAAGCACTTTGAAGTAAAAAGCGGCGCAATTACAACAATTCATTCAGCGATGAACGATCAGCAAGTGATTGATGCCTACCATGATGATTTACGTAGAACCCGCGCAGCAGGTCAGTCAATTATACCGGTTGATACTAAACTTGCCCGTGGCATCGAGCGGATTTTACCGCACATGAAAGACAAGTTTGAAGCGATCTCAGTGCGTGTTCCAACCATCAATGTGACCGCAATCGACTTATCAGTCACCGTTGATAAACTGGTTGATATTGCCAGTGTAAATCATGTGCTAGAGCATGCCGCCAGCGGTCGTTTTAATGCTATTTTGGGTTATACTGATGAACCATTAGTATCGTGTGATTTTAACCACGATCCCCGTTCCAGTATCGTCGATGGTACCCAAACACGCGTCAGCGCAGGGCATTTAGTGAAGCTATTACTGTGGTGTGACAATGAATGGGGCTTTGCTAATCGAATGCTTGATACCAGTTTAGCGATGATTAGCGCTAAAAATAACGGTAATTAATTTATATCAATTGAGCGCTTTATCTTATGAGGTAAAGCGCTCAATTGTAACAACAACTTTGTTTTTAAATTAAAAGGAAATATCTCCATGGCTATAATTAATATGAGTGAGTTGGATTTGACCAATAAGCGTGTGCTTATTCGTGAAGATCTAAACGTTCCAGTCAGTGACGGTGTTGTGACCAGTGATGCACGTTTACGCGCTGCTTTACCGACAATAAAGCTTGCGCTAGAAAAAGGCGCTGCAGTGATGGTGATGTCTCACCTTGGGCGCCCAACTGAAGGCGAATTCAACGCTGAATTTTCTATGCAGCCAGTGGTTAACTACTTACAAGCGGCATTAGACTGCCCTGTGACTTTAGCTGCTGATTACCTTGATGGTGTTGCTGCGAACGTTGGCGAAGTGGTTGTGTTTGAGAACGTGCGCTTTAATATCGGCGAAAAGAAAAACGATGAAGCATTAGCTAAAAAATTGGCTGCATTATGTGATGTATACGTAATGGACGCCTTCGGCACCGCTCATCGCGCACAAGCATCAACCCATGGCGTTGGTCTACATGCGCCTATTGCTTGTGCTGGCCCGCTACTTGCAGGTGAACTAGCTGCATTAGGTAAAGCACTTGATAATCCAGCTCGTCCAATGGTGGCCATTGTGGGTGGCTCAAAAGTATCAACTAAGCTAACGGTACTTGAAAGCTTATCAACTAAAGTTGATCAGTTAGTTGTAGGCGGTGGTATTGCTAATACTTTCGTTGCGGCAGCAGGCCATCAAGTGGGTAAATCACTCTTTGAAGCTGACTTAGTTGATGAGGCTAAGCGTTTAGTGGCCAATGCACAAAGCCGTGGCGGCGATATCCCTGTCCCTACAGATGTTGTTGTTGCCAGTGAGTTTAGCCCGACTGCAGCGGCAACCTTAAAGTCAGTGGCGGATGTTGCTGACACAGATATGATTTTTGATATCGGCCCCGATAGCGCTGAAGCATTAGCAAAAATCATTGAAGCTGCAGGCACTGTAGTATGGAATGGCCCAGTGGGCGTATTTGAATTTGATCAGTTTGGCGCAGGGACTAAGCGTATCGCTCAAGCGATTGCCGATTCAAGTGCATTTTCAATTGCGGGTGGTGGTGATACTTTAGCGGCAGTGGATAAATACGATATAGCAGACAAAGTCTCTTATATCTCAACAGGTGGCGGCGCGTTCTTGGAATTCCTTGAAGGTAAAGAGTTACCAGCCGTCGCGATGTTAGAAAAACGCGGCTCATAAATTAAGACAATGTACTTTTAGCCGATATTCATTATTAACCTTGTAAGCCAAAGAGTGAGCAAGGTAATTAATGGGCTAAAAGTAGTAAGATTCTAGTTCAAAAATTATAATTATTAGAAAAAAACCGCTCTTATAACTTCAGTTATTTTATGATTTATTCATAACGTTTTTGAAGACATAAGGGTATAAAAATCAATCCAAGCGATAGCGACCTAGGTGAGTAATCACCCTATTTTTGGAGTAAAAAATGGCCTTAATATCTCTACGACAAATGCTAGATCATGCTGCAGAACACGGTTACGGTGTTCCAGCATTTAACGTAAATAACTTAGAACAAATGCGTGCAATTATGCAAGCAGCTGAAGCGACTGACAGCCCTGTTATCGTGCAAGCATCAGCGGGTGCGCGTAAATATGCTCGTCCACAGTTCCTTAAGTATTTGATGGCTGCCGCACTTGAGCAGTATCCAGATATTCCAGTATGTATTCACCAAGACCATGGTACTGATCCTGATATTTGTCAGCGTTCAATCCAATTAGGTATGTCATCTGTGATGATGGACGGTTCTTTGATGGCTGACGGTAAAACGCCAGCGTCATACGAATACAATGTTGATGTAACTCGTCGCACTGTTGCTTTCGCACATGCTTGTGGTGTATCTGTTGAAGGTGAAATCGGTTGCTTAGGCAGTTTAGAAACTGGCGAAGCAGGCGAAGAAGATGGTATCGGTGCTGCGGGTATCCTAACGATGGAGCAAATGCTAACAACCCCTGAAGAAGCGGCGCGTTTTGTATCTGACACTCATGTAGATGCTTTAGCTATTGCGATTGGTACTAGCCATGGTGCTTATAAGTTCAGCCAACGTCCAACGGGTGATGTGCTGCGTATTGACCGTATTAAAGAGATCCACGCCCGTATTCCTAACACGCACTTAGTCATGCATGGTTCATCTTCAGTACCACAAGAGTGGCTGCAGATCATTAACCAGTACGGCGGTGAAATCCCAGAAACTTACGGTGTCCCTTTAGAGGAAATCGTTGAAGGGATTAAGCATGGTGTTCGTAAAGTGAATATCGATACCGATTTACGTTTAGCATCAACAGGTGCTGTACGTAAATTCTTAGCTGAAAACCCAGCTGAATTTGATCCACGTAAATTCTTAAAAGCGTCAATGGAAGCAATGGCTGACATTTGTACTACCCGTTATGAAGCATTTGGTTGTGCCGGCATGGGTTCTAAAATTAAGCCTAAGTCACTTCAAGCTATGTACAAAGCGTATCAATCTGGTGAGTTAGATCCACAGATTAACTAATTTGGTTATTTTCTATTAACGATCAATTACCAAGGATTAATTATCAAAGAAACTAAAATGAAACTTCATACAGTTTTTTTACGGTAACTGATTGATTAATAATAGTACTAAAAGCTCAGCGTTTTTCGCTGGGCTTTTTTATTGGATTTTTATTGCTAGCATATCGATTTTTAATGGAAAAGAGCTTGTGTCAGTGAGGCTTATAGCGCATCATCCTCGCCCTTAAAAATGGACTTAAACTCGCGCAAATACGAAACAAAAGTGTCATGAACACTCGTTATGCTAACCAAATGATTGTATCCGCCTTTACCCATTATTGAAGTATTACTATGCACGCTAAACCCAACGCCCCTTTATCCTTATTCTCACTGACCTGGCCACTGTTTTTTGACTTTGCGCTGCACTTTTTAACCGCAGCTTTAAATACATTAATGATTAGCCGAGTGTCCTATCAAGGGGTCGCAGCACTATCTGTGGGCAATATGGTGTTTGAGCTCTCGATTACGCTATTTAGCTTCGTTAGTATTGGCGCCAGTGTGGTAATCACTCAATATCTTGGAGCCAATAATAGGACGACTGCTAGAGACGTGGTTTACTCGTCGATAGGGTTTAATTTATTAGTGGGTGTGGTAGCGGCGTTAGGGGTATTTAGTGGGGCGGGATTAATTCTACATCTAATGAATTTACCTGCTGAATTGATACCAGATGGCAAACTATATCTTCAGATTGTGGGTATATGTTTAATACCTGAAGCCATGGCGATGTGTCTTGCTGCTGGGATGCGCGCCCATGGATTTACCCAACAAGCTATGTGGGTCACTTTACTGATGAATGTGATTACATTTTGCGGTAACTTACTGCTACTTTATGGCTGGTTTGGTTTGCCGCAGATGGGCGTTGCTGGTGTGGCTATTAGTACTGTTGTGGGACGCTTAGTTGGTATGACATTAATGGCTTACTTATTTGTTAAGTACACTAAAATCCCATTGAAACTGCTTGAAATTATCAAACCTAAAAAGCACCTTCTTGATAAGGTTTTTCATATTGGGCTACCTGCAGCGGGAGAAAATATTTCGTGGATGCTGCAATTTATGGTGGTGACCGCCTTTGTGGGGTTAATGGGTGATAAAGCCCTTGCTGCACAAGCTTTGTACTTCCAAATTTGTATGTTTATCTTATTGTTCGGCTTATCTATAGGCATTGGTAATGAGATTATTATTGGCCATATGATAGGAGGAAAACAATATCAAGCTGCTGAAGCACAGATGTATAAAGCACTCAAGATAGGGTTAATCGTAACCACCATAGTGGCGGCATTAGCTGCAGCTTTTGGTGAGCATTTAGTGGCCTTTTTTACCGACGATGCAGATATTCTCACTATGGTGGGGAAATTGTTTATCTTAACCTTGATAATGGAGCCCGGAAGAACCTTTAATTTAGTGGTGATAAATGCCTTAAGAGCTAGTGGTGATGCACGTTTCCCTTTCTTGATTGGTATTGTTTCAATGTGGTGTATTGCGGTACCTGGTGCTTACTTTCTTGGGATCTATTTAGATCTAGGCTTGGTTGGCATATGGTGTGCGTTAGCGGTTGATGAGTGGGTTCGGGGATTATTGATGTTATGGCGTTGGCGCAGTGGTCGCTGGCGTCAAAAGAGCTTAATTCTTGCTTAACACTCTGATCTTGTGTTGGAGTTTTTAGCTAAGAACACTGATAGATCTACAAGCAGTAAGGCAAGCACTCAGGTTTTGCTTAGATGAATTTTTTTGTGTCAAGTTGTTCTTAAGTTCAGTAGTTTTTTCAATTTTGCTACCAAAGTGTTAGTATGCCGTTCAGTTTTTGGGGTGAATTTGAAATTATTGTAATGAAAGGATTTGATGACATGAATAAGCTGTTTCTTGCTGCTGCGATATCGATGGCAATGCCATTTGCTGCCCACGCTGGTGCAGATTTTGTTGAAGGTGATGACACTTTTGCTGGCGAAGCTGAATTAGGTGCAACACTTACCACTGGTAATACCGATACTGCTTCTGTTAAAGCGCGTTTAGGTTTGAAGCAAGAGTTAGGGGATTGGGAAAATGCATACCTACTAGAAGGTTTATATAACGAAGATTCAGGTGAAAATACTGCTAAACGTTATTATGCTGGCGCTCAAGGCAACTATAAGTTTGACGAAAAAAGCTATATGTATATCACCGCAAACTATGAAGCCGATCCTTTTACTGGCTTTGATTACAAAATGATTGCTTCAGCGGGTTATGGTTACAAGTTTATTGATAATGAAAGAGCTTTTTTGAGTGCAGAAATCGGTCCAGGTTATATCTATAAGCAATTAGATGATGAGCAATCATTGGCATTAGGTTATGACACTGAGGACAGTGTTGTTGCTCATGGTATGATGAACTTTACCTATAAAATTACCGATAGCTCAACTTTTAGCCAACTGTTTGTTGCCGATTACGGTGACAACTTAGAAGGCCGCTCTGAAACTGCGCTAACGGCTAATATCATTGGTGCATTGGCAATGAAGTTTGCTGTTATTGTGCGTTATAACGATGCACCACTTGAAGATAAAAAGAGTACTGATACTGAAACCAATATGACTTTGTTGTATGCATTCTAATTAGTTTTTGGGGCAAGCGCCCTTAAAAAAATCGTCATATCAGAAACCGAGCTATGCTCGGTTTTTTTTTGCTTAATAATACAGCTTTATTGATACAAAATTAGCGCAAAAAAAATTCGCCAACTATTGAAAATGATTTTTATGTTCGCTAGGGGTGGTGGGTGGTGTTACTAAGTATCGGTTAATGTTGATCTGTGTTGGTTTCGGTGTGATTTTGATGCAACTTGGTTAACAGTTGTATGCTTTTGCGGGCCGTTGGAGTTGATTTATGTCGAAATTTCGCGGCGTAGTTCACGAATTTTAATCTTGTCTGACTATCAGTTGTGTGGATCACAAATAACTATTTACTGCTCCGCTATAATCTAATGATATATAGAGCAATATGAGATGGACTAGGCATGCAAATTGGGTGTTGTTGGTTTGATGATAAGCAAAAAGTGCTTAGCAACCAATCCAAAGCTACCACATGGCAGCTCAATAATAACGAATTCTGGGTGTTGAGCTTATTAGCAAAACATCGCGGACAAGTTGTGCCTATCGAAAGCCTCTCTTTCCCCACTGATGGCCAGCATCAGCAGCAAATTTCAGAAGAAGATTTACAACAAATAATTGTGTTGTTTCAGGATTATTTAGGCGCTTCTCATAGCAGGCTAATAGAGTTAATCCCCAATCAAGGTGTCATTCTTTATACTAAAGTCGTTTCTGGTAAGAATAGCCTATTTGATTCACCTAATAAGGTGATTTCTTATGGTCAGTATATTGTGATTATTTTGCTAACGTTAATCGCACTATTTTTTGTTCATTCACACCTTAATAATCAAGAATCGGTGAAGCCGGATGCTAGCCGAGAGTTTTTAACTCAACAAGGCAATGTTTCTAACCTGTATTTATATGCCTCTAAAGCCAGTGAAATCGATTTAGATTTAAGCAGTATTGCAGACCGTATCTCTAATCAGTTAAGAAATTGCCCCATCATGCCTTGGGATGCTATTTCCGCCACTTTGGCTGAAGATAATAAAGCCGTCAGCATCGTAATGAAAAAACGCCTACCCGATCGCTGGCGTTTTTATAATATCAAGGTTTTGAGGGATCAAGCTCAGCATAGCTTTGTAACGCCTGCGTGGCTAAAAAAGGTAAATATTTGTGGTTAAAGCAGTAACAGATTTTTTGTTAACTAGAATTGGTCGTGTTGTTTTTACTGTCTGTTTCATCGTAGTCTCTTGTATTTCGGTGTTAATGTTAGAGCAGTTTGCTGATACAAGAGATATATGGGCCTTTGATTGCCAGAGTGATTTATATGAATTTAGCGCTGACAAAGAGCATACAATCGAGCTTGATCATGGACCACTATTTTTAGCATTAACAGTTAAAAATAAGCAAATTCAGTTGAATTATTACAATGCCAAAGGTTCAAAAAACCATGAATATGCAACATTCGATGGCGATTTGACTGAACTAGAGGTTGGTGACATGACCTATAAATTAGATTTAGTGTTAACCGATGCTCAGTTTAACCAAAATAATTCCTATTTGAGAAAGTACCTCGCCAAAGAGCTTAAAACCACAGCGGCTCAGTTGCAAACTCAAACACAGCTGCATATAGCTGTTCAAGTCTTAGAAATGGATATTGATAATAAATATATCTTAATGAAATTTAAGCCCTACAATATGCTTTGGGCATGCCGTTTACATGAATAATGGTATAGTTTTAGTTATTTACGCCTCCTTTATCTGCTGAAATTCGTTATAGTTAAGGCAAGGCAAACTCTGAGATAAAATACTTCCATAGTGGCTAAAGTCAAAGTAAAGAAAGAAGAATCATTATCGATTAAATTCAGCCATCAAATGGAGGCTGGGCAGCAGCGCAGCTTTGATTTATATTTTTACTTACCCACAGAAATGGGGGTTGGCGAAAAAACCCTAGACGAAGAAGAGTATTACCACAGCGCAATGCTTGGGCGGCGGTCTTATTACTCTCAAGGGTTACACCTACCATTAGTACAAAACCGTTTTGCCAGTATTAATAAACGCACTAAAGAAGAGTTCCGTTTATACCTCAACTTATTTGCCTATCAATTTGCCGTAGCCATTGAGACTGATGCAAAAGAATTGCGTCTTATCACTGACCCTGACGACTTTTATCCCGCATTAACTGAATTAGGTGAGTCGGTCACTCAGTTACTTAAAAAGTTTCGCCGTAACGAGCCCAGCGATGAAAAGCTCAAATCCTACTTCAATAATGCTGACAATTACCTGTCCTGGTTTTGTGAACAACAACTGTTAAAAACCTTAGCTTATCGGCCGCGTAGTGCTGAATATAGTGATGTTAAAGATCAACTGGTGGCGTTATGCCGCGCTGAGCATCATTACCGTGAAGAGGAAAGAAAGTATAACTCATCCGGCACCAAGCAAGATGCTAATCGTATTTCAAATAAGATGCTGTTATTAAGGCGCTTAATACAACAAGGTGTGGTATTAAAGGAGGAGCTAAAACCTTTAGGCATAGGCTTGAAAAAGTTCGTGACGGGATTAGCTACGGGGTTAGTGATGATGGTGGTATCAGCACTGATCATTAAGGCCCAAGGGGTGTTTAGCGGCTTAACCATGAGTTTGGTGGTTACCTTAGCGGTGATATACGGTTTTCGTGAAATTTTTAAAGAAGATGTACGGGTTGCGATGTGGCGTTATATTCAGCGAGGACGTCCACGCTGGAGTCAGATTTTAAGGGATACCACCACCCAAGCCGTGATTGCTAAGCAGTTCGTATGGCTGGATTTTATCCGCACCCAGGATATTCCCGCTGCAGTCGCTGAGATAATGAAACAGCGGCATAGGCAAAATAAAGTCGATGCCGTGGTGCTGCATTACCGTATTGCTTCAAAGGTGACCAACAAAGAATTTGAAGCCGGCTACTCCAAAATCCAAGAGCAAGTAAACTTTAGCTTGGTGCCATTTGCCCGTCACTTAGAGCGTGGTAAGGCAAAAATCTATAGTGAACAAGATGGCAAAGTCAGTAACGAATCAGTAGAAAGGCGCTATCAAGTCAACCTTGTTGCAGTGCTAAAAGATGGCAAAGGCCCACTTGAATATGCCCGTTACAAAGTTATTATGAGCCGCTCTAGTATCATTGAAATTACTCAAAGCAAACTGCCAGGTGGGCTGTTAGAAATTGGCGAATAAGTTGCTTATTCGCCAATTAGACTTTAGCTGTAGTGATGATATAAGGCTGGCTATGATTAGCGAGCCTTACGGGTAAAGGCTTGGCAAATATTTTGGTTACCGGTTTGCTTTGCACGCCTTAATGCTACCTCTGCATTACTGAGATAATGTTCAAAAGACTGCTGCTCTAGATACCCAGAAATACCGATATTAATCCCTTCATTTAATTCATTTTGCTCCAATCTATCCATAATGCTCATGGCGTATTTGTGTGCTTGAACGGAATCACTTAGTGGCAGCAATATCACCAAAGAGCCTAGACGCCAATGGGCGATTTGAAAGCCTGTGGGTAAATCGATGAGTAACTGCATTTCAATGTCTTTTTGGCGTTGCTCTAAATGGTCTATATCACTGATGTGACTTATGAGCCCCTCAGGGTTAATGTCCATGATCAATAAGCAGGTTTGTTCACGGCTAGACTCTGTTAGGGTATTAAAATGTAGTTCTAATTCTGAAAGCTGCAATACCATTGAACTCAGTGGTGTTTGTTGATTAGGTAATTGTTTTAGCGCTGTTTGCGGCAATAGATTTTCAAAAGTACAGATAAAATACTCGTGTTCACCGTCGACAGAATGCTCCGAGCGAATATTGGCTTTTAAGCTAGTGGCAAAAGGAGTTTCACTGCTGGCGATTACTTGGCCCTTCCATTTCCCTTGCAAGCTGATGCGGCTATTGATATCGGCCCATTGTTTGGTGATGTCTTTACCTAACAGGCTTAAGATATTGACATTGCTGTCAGCAGCGAGGGCCATTAAGTTTTTAAATTTAAGGTTATATTTGAGTAATTGACCGCTGGAATCCGTTAATGCCGTGGCTACAGCGCTCTCAGATAATAACTGGTAACGGTATGCTTGATGCTTTGCTTGGGTAAGTTCGGTGATGTTTTCAAAGGTCACCAGCCAGTATTGCTCACTGTGTTTATTTTTATAGCTGGGCTGACAACATAGTGAAATAGTGCAGTTGTCATTATTTAAATTGACCACCTGCTTCCAAGTGACATTGTCACGCATGGCTTCAGTGAGCTGTTTATATTGCTCATCTTCTAATGACAATACGCGCTGTAAACTGCGCTCAAACAGTGATTCAATACTGGTTGATAGGGTATTAGCTGCTTGTAAATTGGCTTTGATGATGCGACCGCTAGTATTCACTATTAAGCAATTTTGATTACTGTTAAATAATACGCTGGCTAAATTAATACTATTGCTATTGGCGGTGCTTTCTAAATAGAAGCGATGCTTTAACACCAATAAACTGGAGGCTAACGCGGTAATGATCAAAGAGAAGCAAATTAACATATAGCGCCAGTGATCAAACTTTGCAGCGATATCCTCATGGCGAATATAAGACAGTAGATAGTATTCTCTTACCTCTGCATCTTGAGGTGCTACTTCAACCTTTAAAAACACAAAAGTGCCACTGTCAGTATGAAATTGACCAAAATGGGTGTTGGCCATGTGTTGCCATAATTCTGGGTATGACTGAATAATACTGCTGCCCAATGTATTAGGTAGTCTTTTCATGGGAAACTGCTGATTACCGCCCGCATAGAGCACGCCTTTAGAGCCAATAAGCAGTAATGGCGAGTTATGGTTAAAAAATGCCGGTTTGATGGATTCGAGTATTTCAGAAACCGAGTTGTAGGTCACTAAGTAACCGCGAATACTTTGGTCGTTATTTTCAATCCATGCCAACTGGTAAACATAAGGGGTTAACTTGCCATTTATTGGCACAAATTGAATATTGGAGTAGTAGGTGTCATTGCCTCCCATTGTATTGGAAGCTTCTAGAATAAATTCAGGGATAGTGACGTTACTAAAAGCATCTGTTGAGCTTATGCGTGGATTACCTTGGGGATCAAACAGGGTTAAACCTAATAACTCAGGAATATTGTTAAGCAATATGTCCCAGTTTTCTTCTAGCTTATGACGTTGCGCCTCAGATGGATTGGCTAAATATTGTTTCACAAGCTCTGCTTTCGCGAAAGCTTGGGTGCGAAATTGAAGGAAGTTAATTTTATCCGATGCGAGGGTGCCTACTGTTTGTATTTCACTATAACGCTTATCTGCCCAATCTTCTTGTAGGCGCCTTTCGCCTAACTTAAGCAGTAGCACAGTCAAAATGACAATACTTAACAGCATAACCAATAATTGACTAGACAGCGCTAATACATGTTGTCGCGCCCATTGAATATCTTGGGTGGAGATTAAAACAGACTTTGAGACGTTTTTATTAGTATATCTCTTAAACATTCACTTACTTATTTTTAACAGTCCCGGTAAGTGAATGTTAGCACGAATGCCCCATAAGGTTGACCTTAGAGACTGAGTTTTTCAGTAATTTTTTGTTCAAAGGTAAAAGTTACCATAAGGGCAAGTGGAGCCAATAATAAAGCTTAATCCAGAAGCCTCTTGGTTTAGTTAGCCAACAATATCCAGTTGACGACATTTAAAGGTTGCGCCTCGTTGCTCAACTAATATTTTACAACGGGCAATATCAACCCCTTCAAGGCCATTGATTGCCGACACCTGTACATCACTTATAAAAGTGGGCGCCATTTCGATAAAGCTGAGTACAGCAGCAAATGCGTGTTTCAATTTGGGCTGACAATGCTGAATATACAGGGCTTCAGTATCGGCATTGAGCGATATTGACAAGCTATCAATACAAGATGCTAACTCAGGTAATATATTGCGCCGATGGAAAAGGTTAGCTAAGCCATCGGTATTTAAACGCACTTTCGCACCTGATTTTTTAAGCTGCGTAGCGACCACTAATAAGGTCTCAAGGTTTAAGGTTGGCTCGCCATAACCGCAAAAAACATACTCATCAAAGTCAGCAGCATTGCTTAATAAAGGAATAATATCGTCAGGCTTCACTTGCCTATCAAGAGATAATTCATATTGATGAACTTGTTTTGAGCCATTATGTTTGGGGCAAAACTGGCATCTTAAGGTGCAGCGACCAGTAATATTAAGGTAGCGACTGCCGCGAATATCATAGACTAAGGTGTTGGCTGCGGTATCATTTGTCGCCGTTGCTGTGGTATTCGTTTTTGACATTGTGGTTTCAGGCTTCATCTGAATATCATTATTGCAGTGTGATTAAATGATATTAACCTAAGCCAATATTGATATCTGTTTGTGAGTTCGCATTATTGGCTAAAGCGCCAATTTCATGAGCTTTAGGCATAAAAAAGGGAGCTAAGCTCCCTTGTTAATGTACTTGGACTAGGCGCTAATAATAAGCTTCATCGTCTTCTTTTTTCGGCTGCCACCACCAGTTAAATATCCGCCGCGTTAACTGCTTCACATCATCTAAAATGATGTACAGCACAGGCACTAAAATCAGCGTTACTACAGTGGAAAACAAAATACCAAAGGCTAATGATGTTGCCATCGGAATGACGATTTTAGCTTGCAGGCTTTTTTCTAACAAAATAGGTACTAAGCCAACAAAGGTCGTCATTGAGGTTAAGATTATTGCTCTGAAGCGATAACAGCCCGAGTCGATGGCTGACTCCATTAACGAGAAGCCTTTGCGGCGGGCGCGGTTAACAAAGTCCACCAAAATCAGTGAGTCATTGACCACAACCCCAGCCAAGGCAACAATGCCACAAAGGCTTAATACACTCATGGATATCCCAAGAATGAAGTGACCCACCAAAGCGCCAATCATGCCAAATGGGATCACCGACATAATGATTAATGGCTGGCTATATGACTTTAATGGAATCGCCATCAAAGCATATATGGTAAACATGGCAAAAAAGAACCCTTGCAAAAGGCCCAGCATGGCATCTTGTTCATCTTGACTGCCACCATCTAATGCGGCGTTGACCTCTTTGTAGCGCTCAGTCAATTGCGGTATAAATTCTTCTTGGATTTCACCAACCACTTTTGATGGCTCAACGGTGTTTTTGTTCACATTAGCGCTAATGGTAATCGCTCGGCGACCATCAACACGAGTAATTGATGCAAAGGATTCACCTAGCTCAATATCTGCCACCGTTGAAAAAGGCACAGCAACACCTTGTGGGGTGCGAATTAACATGTTTTCAAGGTGACCAATGGTGCGGCGCTGCTCTAATGGGTAGCGCACCATCACTTTGATCTCTTCTTTGTTACGAAGAATTCGCTGGGCTTCATAACCATAAAAGCCATAACGCACCTGACGGGCTAGATTTGACAGGGTTAACCCTAGTGCTTCGGCTTCTGGGCGAATGTTGAGTCTGATCTCTTGGCTACCAGATGAAAAGTTATCCGAGATATCGAACACACCTTCATAGGTGGCAAGTTTGGCTTTTAACTCTTTTGAGGCTTGGGCTAGTTGCTCTAAGTTACTTGAGGTTAATCTAAACGAAATATCGCCGCCGGCATCATTGGTACTGGCAGAAATATTAAGCTTTTTCACTGATAATAATTCAGGTAGCTGTTTACGCCACTCTTCAGCTATTGTGACACCGTCAATTTCACGATCTTCACCTTTTGACAGCTCAGCAAAGATAAACCCAGAGCTACTGGAATTTATCGCGATAAAGCTGTGCTTTAACACGTCAGAGCCAGTCTCTTCGACAAACTTTTCATTCATGGCGTACAGCGCTTCTTCAACTTGCTGTACCACATATAAGGTATTGAGCTCGGAGCTGCCTTCTTCCATCTCAAGGTTGACTTGAATAAAGTCCGACGGAATATCAGGGAAAAATACCCAACGAACTTTGCCACTGGCAACCAGTGCGATAGATAAAATCAGTACCCCGACAAACACCGCCACAACGTTGTAGCGATTTTTAATACAAGAACCTAAAAAGTTGCGATAATTGTTGTGAATAAAGTATTGCAGCTTCTCATTAATCCACAGTTTAAATTTTGAGAATATGTTAGTTGGCGGGCGCTTTTTCTTCACTTTCATATGAGCTAAATGCGCCGGTAAAATCAATTTTGATTCGATAAGTGAAAACGCTAACGCTAGGATCACCACCATACCGATGGACTTCCAAATTATCCCCATAGGTCCTGACACCATGATCATCGGTATAAAGGCGGCAATTGTGGTGAGTACGCCGAAGGTTGCGGGCATGGCGACCTTTTGCACCCCTTTAATGACATTCTCTAAGGAGTGACCGTTGTTTTCTACTTCTGTGTAGGCACTTTCGCCGATGACAATGGCGTCATCCACCACGATCCCCAACACCAGAATAAAGGCGAATAGGGTTAACATGTTGATTGACATGTTAAAGGGCTCTAATGGCATCAATAATAAAGTGCCAAGAAAACACACGGGTAAGCCGACCATAACCCAAAATGCCAGTTTCAAGTCGAGAAACAAGGCTAAGATCATAAACACCAATAATGCACCATAAAACATGTTTGATAACATCATGTTTAAGCGGCCTTCAAGGTAATGGGTTAAATCTCCCCAGGTATCTAGCTCGACATTGGCGGGTAGGGTGGTTTTCTTATCGGCGATATAGCTTTTAACTTGCTCTGAAATCGTCAGCGCGTTTTGATCGTCAATGCTGGTGATTTCAATAATCGCGGCAGGTTTACCATTAAAGCGGGTGTATTCAATGCGCTCTTCGAAACCATCTTTAATGGTGGCAACATCGGGTAGCATGATACGGCTGCCATCTGGGCGGGTGGAAACCACAATGTTGGCAAAGTCGGCTCCAGTATAGGCCTGGCCTTTAGTGCGCAGCAAGATATCACCATCTTGGGCTCTAATTGAGCCACCGGGTAAATCTATCGAAGAGTTTTGTACCGCTTGTGCGACTTGAGTGAAGGTTATTTCATATTCACGCAGCTTATCTTCTGATAACTCAATGCCTATTTCATAATCTAGCACGCCATTAACTTGGGCACGTGTGACAGCAGGTAAATCGGTAATATCATCACGGATGCTTTTAGCCATTTCTTTCATCTCATGGAGACTTAAGTCGCCATAGACAGAGACCCAGATGACATTGTTTTCAGGTTTTATTTGGAAAATATTCGGCTTTTCTATGTTGTCAGGAAAGGTTGAAATCGCATCGATACGCAGCTTAGCCTCATCTAAAACTTGCTGAACATCATAACCGTCTTCAACCTCAATGGTGACTGTTCCTACGCTATCACTGGCAATTGAGGTGACCTTGGTAATACCATTAATATCTTGAATGGCCTCTTCGATTTTAATATTAATCCCTTCCTCAATCTCTTGAGGTGCAGCGCCAGGGTAGGCTACTGAGATCGTCAGCAAATTAAGTTCAAAGCTAGGGAAAACTTCCTTATTAATTAATTTGGCGCTGAATAAACCACCAATGAGCAGGGCTGCCATAAGTAAGTTAGCGGCAACACTATTGCGAGCAAACCAAGCAATAATGCCTTTGTTGTAATCGATATCGTTATCGGAGGCTGAGTTTGAATTAGTGTTATCCATTACAGATCACCTGCTATGGTTATTTCATCACTGTTTCCTGCTGGCGCTTCTAGTTCCTCATCTGGTGCGTCAGCTTCTTCACCTAACAATTTCACTTTCTGGCCTGAGGTCATATTATTGATATCGGTGATCGATACGCGCTCACCACTTTTCAGGCTACCCTTAATATAGACATGTTCAATATCGGTGCGCACGATATTAACTGGGCGTATTTCAATGGTATTGTCGTCTTTAACAATGGCAACTTGATTGTCTCTTACCACATAGCGGGGTAGCTTCACTATGCCATCGACAGTGCGACCGGTGATAACGGCAGTCACAAAGCTGCCATATTTAAGTGGGAGTTCATTTTCGCCGCGCTGCTGTCTTAGGTAAGGATCTTTAACTTCTGCGACTAAGTAAACCATACGGTTTTGCTCATCAATGACGTTTTCACTGCGGACAATATTACCTTGCCAAGTAAATGAATTACCCGCCAAAGAAGCGCTTAAAGTGACTGAGGTATCAGGGTTATCCACCGACTCTAAGTAAGCTAAATCATTGTTGCTTAACGGTAAGCGAACTTCAGCAATGCTGATATCGTATAGCTCACCTAAATTTGTCCCTAAAGAGACATATTGGCCTAAATCGACGTTACGCGCTTTAATGAGGCCATCAAATGGGGCTCTTATCACTGTGCGCTCTAAATTTCGCTGAGCACGGGCAAGTGCGGCTTTAGCGTATTTGACATTGGCTTGTTCTTTTTTCAGTTGCGGTATACGCAGGCCTAACTCTGGCGGTAGGCCATCATCAAAATCTTTAAATTCAATTTTAGCGACTTCACCACGGGCGACTTCTTCATTAAGCGCTGCATAGGCTTGGGCAAGGCTAGCTTCTGCTTGGATAAAATCAGCTTCATAATCTGAAGGTTCAATTTGTGCTAAAGCTTGACCTTGTTTGACTATACCGCCGGCGACAAAACTTGGATCTAGGCTAACTAAACGGCCTTGTACTTCGGTGACTAACTGGGTTTTGTATTTAGGGCTGACAACACCATACGAAGGCAGATTTAACGAGACTGTTTGTAGCTCGACGTCAATGACATCAACAATAGCAATTTTAGCTTGTTCTTGTTTTTGCTCAGGAGCTTCTTTGGTACTTAGCAGCACAAAAGCTAAGCCTGCGAAAATGATCAGGATAAATAAAGGCGATAGGATTCTTAAGATTCGTTTCATTGGTAACTGTATCCATACAAAATATTACATCAGAGAGTAACTCTATTTTTTTATGACTTTTAGAGTCTTATACCCGCTAAATTAGCAGAGTTCGTCAGCGAGCTAAAGCGATAGATGTAAATTAAATGTTTCATAAGATTTTTTCATCTTTATTTAGGGTTTTACACTATAAAACTGATTTTTAGATAAAAAAAAGCCCTGATGCATTATATTGATTCAGGGCTTAAACAGTTTTTTAATCGCGAGAGAAAGGCTTACTTTTTCTTTTTCGCTTTTGCTTTTTTAGATTTTTTCTTCGCAGCGATTTTCACTTTGTCTTTTTTCTTGCCAGGCACTTTCGCTTCTTTGTGCGTTGGTCGTAAACCGTCGATGTAACGACGTTTTAGTGGCTGCTCAATATAGCGCTCAATTTTATTAACGATGCGCATATCATGGGCTTCAATTAATGAAATTGCCGTGCCTTTCGCGCCTGCGCGTGCAGTACGTCCAATACGGTGAACATAGGCGTCGGCTGAGCGAGGCATATCAAAGTTAATCACGTGGGTGATACCTTCAATATCAATACCACGGGCTGCAACATCGGTTGCCAGCAAGATATTGACTTCGCCTTTACTGAATTTACTTAAGGCTTGGAAGCGCTTTTTCTGCTCCATATCACCACGTAAGAAAGCGCAAGGAATTCCGGCTTTAAGCAGCTGGCCTTCAAGGCTTGCTACAATCTCACGGGTTTTTACGAATACGATAGTGCGCTTAACTGACTCTTGCTGAAGAATGTTGCATAGCAAGGCAAACTTATGGGCTTGATTATCGGCAAGGTGAGCCCATTGGTGAATTTTGGCTTTTTCACTGCGAGGTGAGTCAACGTCAATCGTGACCGGGTCATTCAATAGCACTTGCGCGAAGCGCGATACACCGCTGCCTTCAAGGGTGGCAGAAAATAACATATTCTGCTTACGGCCTTGGGCCTCAATGGCGATAGTTTCTACCACTGACGAGAATCCCATATCTAACATACGGTCAGCTTCATCAATGATCAGGATTTCAACTTCTGTTGCTTCAAACTGGCCTTTATCAAGATATTCAACTAGGCGACCGGGAGTGGCAATCAATAAATCGACATTGTCTTCAAGTTGTTCTTCTTGGGGGCCGTATGGCACACCACCGGTGATAATACCAATATCGAGATCTAAATCGGTGGCAAGGTGGCAAGCGTAACGATGAATTTGGCTAGCAAGCTCACGTGTTGGGGTTAGGACTAACACACGGGCTTGACCATTGAATCGTCTTGGGAAATCAATCAAGTGTTGTAATGCCGGCAGCAAAAAGCTGGCCGTTTTACCGGTACCTGTTGGCGCTTTAGCTAAAATATCCCGTTGTTCCATCGCCATTGGCAATGTTTGTTGTTGAACTGTGGTCGGGCTCAAATGTCCCATGGCCTTTAATGAATCTAAAAGCATTGGATCTAGGTCAAAATCTTCAAATAGCATGCGCTGTAGGTCTCACTGATTGATAGCCGAGCATTATAACCTAAGAAGCGCAACTCAGCGAGAGCGATATCTATACAAAGCTTAAAGTTTTAGATAGAACTCACGACAAAGGGCGATCATTTGCTGACTATATTGACCGCTGGGATCGCTTATCACCAAACTTGAGTGCTCGGTGCTTTCAATCTTTGCTTGATGCTTAAGCTCAAGCAGTAATCGTCTTGGTGGCTTTTTGCTAACCGTTGAAACGCTGACGCGCTTAGATATGGCCAAAGAGGTTTGTGTTAATGCGCCGGTAAAGCGCGTTTCACTTTCAATTGGAAGAATCAAGCTCGCCGCGCCATGTGGCGCCAATAATAACTCAATATGTTTCAGTAACTCGCTAAAGCTTAAGCTATCGGTATGTCTCGCGGTTGCTCGCTGCTGCAGCTTTGATTGCGGCCCATTATCAAAGTAGGGCGGGTTACAAATGATGCTATCAAATAATGGGCTTAGCTTAGCTTTATACTGAACTAAGTGCTGGGCACTAAAGTCTTGTATTGCCCCATGGTGTAACTCAATCATCTCAGCCCAAGGGCAATTGGCGATATTGTGTAAACAATCTTGAGCGGCTAAATCATCGAGCTCAACAGCGACAATTTTAATCGCTGAGCTTGCTTGTTGATGGGCTCGCTGGGCTGCCATCAAGGTCAGTAATCCACTACCTGCACCGATATCCAAAATGGTGTTGCTCTGTTTGATATTAGCCCAAGCGCCTAACATCACCCCATCTGTACTGACGGGCATACCGCAGCGGCTATCATCAATATGAAATTGTTTGAAACTAAAAGGCATAGGACTATAGATTGAGAAATGGCCGATTATGGTAACTGTTTTTGCAATTTTTCCCAAACGGATAGTAGGTTGATTTATTGTTGCTAATATACTGACAGCTTCGGTGCTTGTGTTGTTATTGTAGCGCTAATGTTTGGCTGTTTTTAAGCTTGTTTTCAGATGATGGTTGTTTTTGCTTTATGCGGGTTTTGCGCTTGTGTATCTAAGTGCTATTTGCTATTAGTTCCTACCCGTTTGAGCACATTATTGCGGTTTAAATGGGAAAAATGAAATCAGCTTCACAAATCGGCATAGGTATTACGAAAATACGCTGAATTTATCAGCAATATTGCAGTGATTTTAGTGAGCTTAAGTGTAATTTAAAGTTTACAGGTTTGTCGGGAGGTTAGATTAGCGATAGCTAATTGGTGACTATTCCCTTAAGTTTGTAAAAAAACAAAACAACAAGATGGGGCAATGTGTGCAAAACAATAATATGAGTATTGGCGATACGATAGGCTTAGGCTTTATGACGTTCGCATTTTTCTTAGGTGCTGGTAACCTAATTTTTCCACCGTTTGCAGGTATGTTAGCTGGTGAGAACATGACACTAGCAATGTTAGGCTTTCTTATTACTGCCGTGGGTTTACCCCTTGCTGGACTTATTGCGATTGCAAAAGCAAATGGTAAGGTCATGGCGATGTTACCGGCATTTGCGGCAACTGCTTTAGCGATTTCTATCTATATTATTATCGGCCCAGCCTTTGCTGCTCCGCGTACAGGCTTGGTGGCTTTTGAAATTGGTGCTCGTCCATTTTTAGATAATGCCGATGCAATCATCCAACTTGGTGCACTGTCACTTAATAAAGCACAATTGTTTTATACCATTGGCTTTTTTGCCATTGCGATGTTGTTGTCGTTATTCCCAGGTAAATTATTAGACAGCGTTGGTAAAGTATTAACCCCTATTCTTATTTTCCTATTAGTCGGTTTAGCATTATCTGTGATCATTACCCCTAGCGCTGCAATTCAAGCTGCAAGCGGTGATTACATTAATAGTCCACTTTCTAAAGGTATTTTAGAGGGGTACAACACTATGGATACGCTAGCATCATTGATTTTCGGTATGTTAATCATTGATATTTTGCGTAAAAAAGGCATCACTGATTCAAAAGCGCAAACTCGCTATTTAGTACGCGCTGCTATCATTGCTGCATCGGGTTTAGCTTTTGTTTATGTGTCATTATTCTATTTAGGCGCTACCGCTGGTGATATTGCTTTGGGCGCTGAAAATGGTGGCCAAATTCTAACAAACTATGTGACTCATGAGTTTGGCACTATGGGGACTATCTTATTAGCAACGGTAGTGAGCATTGCCTGTTTAACAACTGCAGTTGGGTTAATTACCGCCTGTTCAGAGTTTTTCAATGAGCTATTGCCTAAGATCTCATACAAAGCGTTTGTGATTTTCTTCAGTTTGGTTTGTGCCACGGTTGCCAATGTGGGCTTAACGCAGTTAATTAACATCAGTATTCCTGTGTTAATGACTATTTACCCAGTGGCAATTGCATTGGTAGCGATTACTTTCTTAACTGAGCGTTTCCCTCGTCCTGAATTTTCACATCGTTTAGTGTTATCTGTTGCTTTGTTCTTTGGTATTTTTGATGGTCTTCAAGTTGCTGGCGTAGATACAAGTTTCCTAAGCTTTATGCCACTTCATGCTGAAGGCATGGCATGGTTATTACCAGTAGGGCTTGCGATTGTTGCTTGTTTATTTGTTCCTGCCAAGGATCAAGCTTTAGCTGCAAGCTAGGTAACCTTTGTCAAACTAAGCTAACTTTAGTTACACTAACGGCGTTATTTCATCTTGAAATAACGCCGTTTTTTTAGGAATTCATGTGACAGATAAGTATCAAGCCGATCCCATTATCGATGCATTTTTAGATGACCTTTGGTCTACGAAAGGACTTAGTGACAATACACTGGCTTCCTATCGTACTGATCTACGCCATTTTGAACGTTTTGTGCTAACGAAAAAACGCCAGTTGATTAATGTCGATCAGTTGCTGATCCGCGATTACTTAGCCTTTCGAGTGGAACAAAATTTTGCAAAAAGCAGTACTGCGCGGTTATTGAGTAGCTTGCGGCGTTTGTATGGTTATTTGTTGGTTAATGAGCAGATAGCTGTTGATCCCACCGCGCTGGTTGAGTCCCCTCAATTAGTTAGGCAATTACCCGAGGCACTCAGTGAAGCCCAAATAAACAGCTTACTGGATGAGCCCAATGTTGATGATCCGCTAGAGTGCCGAGATAAAGCCATGTTGGAGTTACTTTATGCCACTGGGCTGCGGGTAACCGAACTGGTTAGCTTAACCCTTGAGCAAATAAGCTTACGCCAAGGCTTAGTGAGAATTGTCGGTAAGGGCGGTAAAGAGCGCTTAGTTCCCTTAGGTGAGTTAGCGGTGACAGAAGTAGATCAATACCTTGTTGCGGCAAGAGCTGAGCTACTGGGTAATAAGCAAAGTGATGTACTGTTTCCATCAAAGCGCGGTCAAATGATGACAAGGCAGACCTTTTGGCACCGAATTAAGCTATATGCGTTACGGGCAGGAATACACAGCCATTTGTCGCCCCACACTTTGCGCCATGCTTTTGCGACCCATTTATTAAATCACGGCGCAGACTTACGGGTAGTGCAGCTGCTACTGGGCCACAGCGATTTATCGACTACGCAAATTTACACCCATGTAGCTAAAGCGAGGCTGCAACAGTTGCATAGTGAGCACCATCCAAGAGGTTAGTGCAAAATGAATGTTTATTATTGCTTACACAAAATGAGCGCTGTGTAGTTGCTTTCATGAAATATTGTCTGTAACTTTTGCGCTGATGAGCGGGTCTATATAGTGAGTAGACTAATACAGATTGACCAAATAGGATTTTAAATGAAGTTAACCAAAGCATTCTCTTTAGCGATAACGCTTGCAGTAGCCCCGTTATTACATGCCGCTTCTGCCTCTGATATCCCTAATGAAGCAGAACTCAAAAAACAAGTTTCAGATACCTTAGGTGTGAATGTTTTGAGCATTGAGGCATCGCCAATTGATGGTCTTTATCAAGCGCTTACTGACCGTGGTCTGCTATATGTGTCTCCAGATGGCAGTAAGTTACTTCACGGTAATATGTATGATTTACAAAAGGGCATGAAAAACTTAACCGAGGTAGCACTAGCAGGCCCTCGCATTGATATGCTAAAACCTTTTGAAAAGGATATGTTGGTTTATAAAGCCAAAAATGAAAAACATGTGGTGACTATTTTTACCGATGTTGATTGTGGCTATTGTCGTAAGTTGCATCAGCAAATGGATGGCTATAACGATTTAGGAATTACCGTAAGATATTTAGCTTATCCTCGTGCGGGTATTCCGTCAGCGAATGCCGATGAAATGGAAGCTGTGTGGTGTGCTAAAGATCCACTACAAGCGATGACCGATGCCAAAACTGGTCGTAATGTAAAAGCGGCAAAATGTGATGCTAATATCGAAGGTCAATACCGCTTAGGTGGCTCATTTGGTATTAACGGTACCCCAGCAATTGTGTTAGAAAATGGCGTATTAGTACCAGGCTATCAACCGCCTGAAGCATTATTAAATACCATTAAAACCAATCTTTAATCTACAGTGAGTTAACGGATTTAGCCGCTAAAGCGCGTTAAAAGACGTTAATTTATAACAAAAGGTGAGCCCAAAGCTCGCCTTTTTTGTTATGGTAAATTCAGTTTCAATGATTCATTCCCACTTCATAATTCGATATTTTCTTAAGGTGTTTTTGTGGCCCATAAAATTGTTCGCCGACCTCTAGTAGACGATAGTCATTTACCAGCTAGTATTCCTGCTATTTTAAAGCAATTGTATGCCCGTCGAGGCGTCGACCTTTTGGGCTGTGATCTGAGTCTTTCAAAGCTATTACGCCCAGATTCTATGATGGGCTTGGCTGAAGCTGCGCGTATTATTGCCGATGCTATTATGGCGAAAAAGTCCATTTTGATTGTGGGCGACTTTGACGCAGATGGCGCTACCTCAACCAGTGTGTGTTTGTTGGCATTACGGATGATGGGTGCTCAGCATGTGGATTATCTTATTCCTAATCGATTTGATTATGGCTATGGCTTAAGCCCAGAAATTGTAGCTGTGGCGCAGTCAAAAGGCGCTGAGGTATTAATTACCGTAGATAATGGTATTTCATCCATAGAAGGCGTAGCAGCGGCTAAAGCGCTGGGGATGACCGTAGTGGTGACAGATCACCATCTACCGGGTAAATCATTGCCCATAGCCGATGCCATTGTTAATCCAAATCAAGCTGGCTGTGAGTTTGCCAGTAAATCTATTGCAGGTGTGGGCGTGGCATTTTATTTGATGTCTGTACTGCGCAGTGAATTACGCGCCCGCGATTGGTATCAGCTTAATCAATTAGCCGAGCCGAACTTAGGCAGTTTATTGGACATTGTTGCACTGGGGACTGTGGCTGATGTGGTTTCCCTTGATAGTAATAACCGCATTTTAGTGCAAGCTGGCTTACAAAGAGTACGTAGTGGTCGCTGCCGTGTTGGGATCACAGCTCTGCTTGAAGTCGCTAAGCGAAACCCGCAGCGCATTGTCGCATCAGATTTTGGTTTTGCAGTAGGCCCAAGACTTAATGCCGCAGGACGCTTAGATGAAATGGCCTTAGGGGTCGAAACCCTACTTTGTGAAGATATGATGCTCGCCAGACGCATGGCAGGTGAGCTTGATGGTCTGAATGCTGAGCGCCGCGAATTAGAAACCGGTATGCAGCAAGAAGCCCTAAAAAGCTTACAAAAACTCAGCTTGGATGAAACTAAATTACCTTGGGGATTAGCCATTTTTCAAGAAGATTGGCATCAGGGCGTGATTGGTATTTTAGCATCACGCATTAAAGATAAATATCATCGCCCCGTGATTGCTTTTGCCGATGCGGGTAACGGTGAGATTAAAGGCTCCGCTCGCTCGATTAAGGGCTTACACATGCGTGACTTATTGGAGCTAATTAATAGCCGTCACCCTGGGATGATCCTTAAGTTTGGCGGACATGCGATGGCAGCAGGACTATCCCTAAAAGCTGATGCCTTTAGCGAGTTTGAACAAGCCTATGACAAAGCGGTGCGTGAAATATTAAAACCTGAGCAGCTTACCGGTGAGATTTTATCTGATGGTGAATTGCCAGTCGCGCTGATGAACCTCGATACTGCCTATTTGTTAAGAGATGCAGGCCCATGGGGGCAAGCATTTGAAGAGCCATTATTTGATGGTTATTTCAGTGTCATTCAACAGCGCATTGTCGGTGAAAAGCACCTAAAGCTGGTGTTAGAGTCTCAGTGTGGCGCTGTAATGATGGATGCGATTGCATTTAATGTTGATTTAACCACTTGGCCTGATGCAAGCATAAAACATGCTCGTGTGGCTTATAAACTGGATGTGAATGAGTTTAGAGGTAATCAAACCGTACAAATGCTGGTGGATTACATTGAGCCAGCTTAATGGGTATTGTCTGTGAGGTTAACTTAAGCCAAGGGTGACTTTGTGTTAGTTAGCTGCGGCGCTAATAAGTTGCGCTTTAATGAGCTGGTATTACTCAGGTGTGCTTGCTCAAGAGGCTAGTACAAGGAGCTAGTAAATGAGTCAGAGTACTGACTCAAAGTCGTTAAGGCGCTTTATTGATGCAATGGTTACCGCATGAATGATAAATGACAGAAACAAAAAAGCCTCGCATTGCGAGGCTTTTTTGTTATTTGGTCGCGTTAGCCACCAAATCTAAATATGGTGCCCGAACCCGGAATCGAACCAGGGACACGAGGATTTTCAATCCTCTGCTCTACCGACTGAGCTATTCGGGCGACGGGATGCAATTTAAGGTTTTAAGCCGTTTGAGTCAACCGTTTTTTTAGCATTTAAGCTGAAAATGTGTCAACTGCATATCTTTTGTACCTTTTGTGATGTTTTATTCTACATGGCGTATAAATAAAAAATGCCTTCAAATTGAAGGCATTCTAGCGTAGTTAAGCAGTAAGGCTAAACATTAGTTACTGACTAACTCATTATTCGGGAAATTCGCCGCCATCACGGTTACCACGTTTTGCTTTAGCTGCTCTTGACCTAATTCTTCGTAAGCCTGAGCCATGATTTCAAGGGCATGTTCAGTTGATGGTGTTCCTGGGAATTGCTCCATCACAGTTTGTGCTCTTACCGCTGCAGCGCTCCAAGCGCCCATTTTAATATAATACTCAGCTACTTTGATTGAGTATTTTGCTAAACGGTTTTTTAGGTATTGCATACGATGTTGTGCATCTGCTGCATACTTACTATCTGGGTAGCTTTTGATTAAACGATCAAAATCTTTAAAAGCATCTTGGGCATTTTTAGGATCGCGATCGGTGCGGTCAATATTCATCATATCGTGAAAAAGATAATTATCAGCCTGCATATTAGTCAAACCACGCATATAATAGACATAATCAATATCTGGATGGGTTGGGTTTAAGCGTAAAAAGCGGTCAATGTTAGCAATACCTGATGCGACATCATCCATCTTATAATAGGCAAAAATCATGTCCAATTGGACTTGAGTTTTGTGGGGGCCGAACGGGTAACGCGAGTCTAACGCTTCTAGGGTTCTAACGGCTTTTGAGTAGTTCCCAAGTTCCATTGAGGTTCGTGCCTGAGCATAAAGTGCTTCTGGCGACTTGTTACTGACAACTTCTTCTTCAAAACCTTTAGAGGTGCTACAAGCCGTTAAAGTCAATGAAAACAATACTAGGGCGGCGCCTTTGGCAAAATTATGCATATGTAAATTCAATTCTTTTATAAGTTATTGTTAAGAATTTTTCCATTTCACTGTAAAATAGAAAACAATCCGATTGTAACAGATAGTTCATTCACTTTGGACCCCAAAAAAGGGGTACGGTTCCTATGACACAAGAGATTAATCTAAAAAGCGAAATCACAGCAAGTCAAACGGGTCTAAGATTAGACCAAGCTTTGGCTGAATTGTTCCCTGATTATTCCCGTACACGCATCAAAGAATGGATTTTATCTGGTGCAGTTTCAGTTGATGATACTGTCGTCGATATACCTCGTGAGAAGGTACTAGAGTCGCAGTTAATTGCTGTAGAAGCAACGCTTGAAGAAGAAGTTAAAGATAAAGCGCAGAAAATCCCACTAGATATCGTCTACGAAGATGACCATATTTTAGTGGTAAACAAGCAAGCGGGCTTGGTTGTGCATCCTGGTGCAGGTAATGCTGATGGCACATTATTAAATGCGTTATTACATCATTGTCCTGAAATCGAACATGTACCACGTGCTGGTATTGTGCATCGTTTAGATAAAGACACCACAGGTTTAATGGTGGTGGCTAAAACGGTTGAAGCACAAACTCACCTTGTTGCGGCGCTTCAAGCCCGTGATATCGTGCGTGAATACGAAGCAATTGTGATTGGTACTATGACAGCTGGTGGCACGGTTGATGAACCTATTGAACGCCATGAAACTCGTCGTACTCAAATGGCAGTGATTATGGGGGGCCGTCCTTCAGTCACTCATTATCGCGTTGCTGAAAAATTTAGAGCCCATACTCGTTTAAGACTGCGTCTTGAAACAGGTCGTACTCACCAAATTCGTGTTCATATGGCTTATATTGGCCACGTGCTAGTTGGTGATCCTGTTTATGGTGGTCGTCCACGTCCGCCTAAAAAAGCAAGCAAAGCGTTTTTTGAACTCTTAAAAGGCTTTGAGCGTCAGGCGTTACATGCGGTGCGTTTGGAGCTTGCACATCCGTTTACCCAAGAAATTATGACTTGGCATGCTCCTATCCCTGAGGATATGAAGATGCTAACCAAAGCATTGCGCGAAGACACAGAACTAAATCCAATAGAATACCTATAGGCGTTAGTCTTGCGTAAGCGATGGCATAAGGATTGATTGTGTTTAAAGCCAGTTGGCCATTACCTGATAATGTTGCTATCACCATGACAAATCGTCATGGCGGTGTCAGCAAACCACCTTATGACAGCCTGAATTTAGGCTTGCATGTGGGGGATGTTGTAGCAGATGTCATGGCCAATCGGGCTTTATTACAAACAGCGCATTCAATCCAGTCGCCACTTGTTTGGCTTGAGCAAGTGCATGGCACTGACATCATTGATTGCTCTAGACTGACGACAGCTGATATTGCATCTCCTCTCATTGGCGATGGTAGTTATACCAACTCCCCCAATACTGCACTGGCGATTATGACCGCAGATTGCCTTCCTGTATTACTGTGTAATAATGCGGGCACTGAAGTTGCTGCAGTCCATGCCGGCTGGCGTGGCTTATGTGATGGCATAATTGAAGCCGCAGTTAGCAAATTTTCCTCTCCTACGACTGAACTCATCGCTTATTTAGGTCCTGCAATTGGCCCTGGTGCGTTTGAAGTTGGCGCAGAAGTACTTCAATATTTTACCGAAAAGCATCCTCAAGCGACTGACTACTTTAAACCGCAAGCTGAAAAGTATTTAGCAGATTTAGCGGGCTTAGCTCAAATGAGGCTGGCGTTATTAGGTATTCCCCAAATATATTGCGCTAATCGCTGCACTTTTAGCGATAGTGATTACTTTTCTTATCGCCGCGAACAACAAACTGGCCGCATGGCGTCGCTTATCTGGCTTAAGTCCTAATCTGTTTTTTAGATTTGATCTACATCATTTAACCTAACGGTTTATTTTTAAATTCGCCTCATTAGATTGAAAAATCCATAAACACCCCCATATTTTACTTATCAAAAACATTCCCGTTTTTAAATTAATTGTTTAGGAGGCCGTATGAGACTCGATCGTATGACCAATAAGTTTCAAATCGCCATTTCAGATGCACAGTCACTGGCGTTAGGACGAGATCATCAGTTTATTGAACCTATTCATTTGATGATGGCTTTGTTAAATCAAGATTCAGGCTCAATTCACCCATTACTGACCCAAGCGGGCATTAATGTCAGTGCGCTGCGTTCGTCAATTAGCCAAGAGCTGGAACGAGTATCGCAAGTGCAAGGCACCGGTGGTGATGTTCAGTTGTCACAAACCCTGATCCGCTTGCTGAACTTATGCGATAAATTAGCCCAAAAGCGAAAAGACAAATACATTTCGTCAGAGTTGTTTGTATTAGCGGCGTTAGAAGGCAATGACCCGTTAGCTAAAAGCCTTAAAGCGGCGGGTGCCACCAAAGAAGTCTTGGAGTCGACCATAGATCAAATCCGTGGCGGACAAAATGTCGATGATCCCAATGCCGAAGATCAACGCCAAGCGCTAAAGAAATTTACCGTCGATCTTACCGAGCGAGCAGAGCAAGGTAAATTAGATCCGGTTATTGGCCGCGACGAAGAAATTCGCCGTACCATCCAAGTACTGCAGCGCCGTAGTAAAAATAATCCAGTATTGATTGGCGAGCCCGGTGTGGGTAAAACTGCCATCGTTGAAGGCTTAGCTCAACGGATTGTCAATGGCGAAGTACCTGAAGGCATTAAAAACAAACGGGTACTTTCCCTTGATATGGGCTCGTTAATTGCGGGCGCAAAATATCGCGGTGAATTTGAAGAGCGCCTCAAAGCAGTATTAAGTGAGTTAGCCCAAGAAGAAGGCCAAGTCATCCTGTTTATCGATGAGCTGCACACTATGGTTGGTGCAGGTAAAGGCGAAGGGGCGATGGATGCAGGTAATATGCTTAAACCCGCTCTTGCTCGAGGCGATTTACATTGTGTTGGCGCTACCACGCTTGATGAATACCGTCAGTATATTGAAAAAGATGCCGCACTTGAGCGTCGTTTCCAAAAAGTGCTGGTTGATGAGCCAAGTGTGATAGATACCATTGCGATATTACGGGGTTTAAAAGAACGCTATGAGCTGCATCACCATGTGGAAATTACCGATCCTGCTATTGTAGCCGCAGCCACTATGTCACACCGCTATGTCTCTGACAGAAAGTTACCTGATAAAGCTATCGATTTGATTGATGAAGCAGCCTCAAGTATCCGTATGCAAATTGACTCAAAGCCAGAGTCATTAGATAGGTTAGAGCGTCGCGCAATTCAACTTAAGCTAGAAGAACAAGCACTAGCGAAAGAAGAAGATGAAGCCAGTCGCAAACGTCTGAGTGATTTACAGGCTGAGCTTGCTCAAGTTGAAATTAAAGCCAACGAGCTAAACGAAATTTGGCGCACTGAAAAAGCCGCATTGGCTGGCACTCAACATATTAAAGCCGATTTAGAACAATCGCGCATGGATATGGACGTGGCGAGAAGGGCAGGCGATTTAACGCGAATGTCTGAACTGCAATATGGCCGTATTCCTGAACTTGAAAAGCAATTAGATTTAGCTTCTCAGGCTGAAATGCAAGACATGACCTTATTACGCAATAAAGTCACCGATATTGAAATTGCAGAAGTGTTGTCAAAAGCCACCGGTATACCAGTGAGTAAAATGCTCGAAGGTGAGCGTGACAAGTTATTGCAAATGGAAGACGCACTACATCAAAGAGTGATTGGTCAAAATGAAGCGATAGAAGCGGTATCAAATGCGATTCGTAGAAGCCGCGCAGGTCTAGCTGATCCAAACCGCCCTATAGGTTCTTTCCTCTTTTTAGGCCCAACTGGTGTGGGTAAAACCGAACTATGTAAATCATTAGCGACATTCCTATTTGATACTGAATCCTCCATGGTGCGTATCGATATGTCAGAGTTTATGGAAAAGCATACCGTGTCACGGCTGGTGGGTGCGCCTCCTGGTTATGTCGGCTATGAAGAGGGCGGTTACTTAACAGAAGCCGTTCGTCGTAAGCCTTATTCTGTCATCTTGCTCGATGAAGTTGAAAAAGCCCATCCTGATGTATTCAATATCTTACTGCAAGTATTGGACGATGGTAGATTAACTGACGGCCAAGGCCGAACGGTCGACTTTAGAAATACCGTTATTATCATGACCTCAAATTTAGGCTCTGACATTATCCAGCAAGGTTTTGAAACCCAAAATTATGCTCAGATGAAGGCATCGGTAATGGAAGTCGTTACCCAAAGCTTTAGGCCTGAGTTTTTAAACCGTATCGATGAAACTGTGGTGTTTCATCCATTATCAGCTGAACATATTGCCTATATCGCAGAAATCCAGTTAGAGAACTTAAAAGCGCGCTTAGCAGAAAAAGACTTTAGCTTAACGATCTCTAAAGCTGCACTGGCATTAATTGCTGAAGCAGGATTTGATCCTATATATGGAGCAAGACCACTCAAGCGTGCCTTGCAGCAGGAAGTTGAAAACCCATTAGCTAATCACTTACTAAAAGGTGATTTACTACCAGGTAAAGCAATCAACGTAGATGTGAAAGATGGTTTGCTAACATTTAGCCAATAATCTACTTCGTCATTAATCAACTTAGTGCATGGCTAATCAATTGAGTGAAGCAATTAAAGGGGCATAGTAGTTAACTATGCCCCTTTTGTGTTTTTGGCGAGGTGAGACTGATCAATAGAAACTATCCAAAATAAATAACCCTTTTGACGAATTCGTAAACCCAGTGTCGACAAGCTATCTTGCGAGTATCAAATTTATAAACTAGCTTGAAAGTAGACTGTTTAACTCAACCACTGTGATTTTAGTCAAAAGGATATAGCATGAATAAATTAGTTGTAATAAGTAGCGCACTCATAGCAATAGCCCTAACAGGCTGTAGCTCTGCCCCCCAAACCAATGGCGAAATCCCAGTTATTAAGGTTGGTAATGTTGATTACGACAGTATTTATCATTATGGCTATAACCGTGGCTGTCAAAGTGCACTATTGCAAAGCACATCAAGTGAATCACTCGACGGAATGAAAGATAAAACCTTAAATGGGATAAATGCATTTGAAAAAGGTTGGCGCTCAGGTACCCAAACCTGTAATGGTGGCGAGTTTAAATCAATGTACACTGTTGGCAATTAATCATGCCCAATCGACAAAACTTATAGCAAAAGGGGCCAATAGGCCCCTTAATATCACAATGTCATGCTATTGCTTAATATTGTAGCTAATACAATATTACTGGCAAAACAGTTTTATTCTTTCTTCATTGGTTTCAATTTGAGCAAGTCTCTCTTCTTCGGTTACCTGTACGGCTTCACCGGTGGTGGGATCTTTGCGGTGTAATCGTTGATAAGTATTTAATACATTTAGGCTGTGTTTAGCGCTTTCACAAATAGACGCTGCTTGTTCAGCATCTCTAGCCTTAATGGTTTCGGCATTCTTTTCTGCATCCGATGGTTTATTTGCACTTGATGATGCATTAGCAATAACAGGTAAGTAACCCACTTGTGCAGGCTCAATGTCTTCACTATAGAGTTTTTCAGAATTAACTTCATTCGGTGGCTGTTGACTATAATGCTTTACCCCTTTCTCATCGACCCAAGAATAAATCACGGTAGCATTGGCAACTTGTATCAAACTACAACAGCCTATTAAACACAATAAACGTAAACTAAGCATATATATTCCTAAATGGTGTATACCAACTTTCCTTATTAAAAATAAAATAGGCGATTTGAACCTTAAAACCAATAGTTATTATCGAGTTTATTGAAGACTTAGTTCCAATACTTGAGCTATTGAAGGTAAACAAGCAGCCTAGAATTGGCAGTCAACAACAAAATAGGGTGGTTTTAGGTGATAAAAACCACGAATTGTTTAGCTTTTGCGCATTCAGTTTGTGTTGCAGATAAAAAATGCCAAAAGCCCTTGCGCTAAATC
>NZ_MCVI01000001.1:67564-198306 GCF_002873135.1 Shewanella sp. 10N.286.48.A6 | reverse complement strand
GCCCAGTATCGACCACCATTTTCTTCGATTTATCCTCTTCAAGTCATAATATTTTACTCTCAATGAACACTCATTCATCAGTTATAAATTTATTTAATATTTCTTGTGTTTTCTTAGCTTAACCGCTGCAGATAAAGTAACTCTTGCCGCTTAATGACATAAAAAACGCCCAGTTTCGATAGAAGTCAAAAGTGAGCGTCATAAAAGTGTGTTATTTATTGTTGAATGTTAATCAACGCCTAAAAAGCCGCCAGTTTGATGGGACCAAAGTTGGGCATAAATACCCTCAGACTTGATCAACTCTTGGTGAGTTCCTTGCTCAACGATCTGGCCTTTATCAATGACAATTAGTCTGTCCATAGCCGCGATGGTTGATAGTCGGTGAGCAATGGCAATCACGGTTTTACCTTCCATTAATTCATATAAACTTTCCTGAATTGCCGCCTCAACTTCGGAATCTAATGCTGAAGTGGCTTCATCTAGTAGTAAAATCGGGGCATTTTTCAATAATACTCGGGCAATTGCAATACGTTGGCGTTGACCGCCAGAGAGTTTTACCCCACGTTCACCCACTTGTGCATCTAAGCCTGTATTACCAAAGGGATCTGATAAATCATCAATAAACTCGGCTGCTTGAGCCTGCGCAATGGCTGCTTGAAGCTGTTGCTCCGAAGCATTAGGATCGCCATAGAGGATGTTTTCTCGAATTGAGCGATGCAGTAGTGAGGTATCTTGAGTTACCATGCCGATTTTAGCCCGCAGCGAATCTTGGGTAACATCGGTAATCGGTTGATCGTCAATACTCACTTGACCTTTTTCAACATCGTGAAAGCGCATTAGCAAGTTAACGAGCGTTGATTTACCAGCGCCAGAACGACCTACTAAACCGACCTTTTCACCGGCTTTAATGTTTAAATTCAGATTGCTAATCACCCCTGATTTTTCGCCGTAATGAAAACTAACATCGTTAAAGTCAATTTTACCTTTGCTAACAACAATATCTTTAGCGCCAGGTTTATCTTCAATTTCAATGGGTTTTGATAAGGTATTCATCCCATCAGTGACAGTACCGATATTTTCAAACAGTGAGCTTATTTCCCACATGATCCATTGAGACATGCCGTTTAAACGCAGTGCTAAACTAACAGCAATAGCAATCGCACCCACAGTAATCGCATTATCTGCCCAAAGCCAAATTGAAACCGCCGCAATGGTAAATGCTAAAAGGTAATTTATGATCTGCACTAAAACGTTAATGATGGTCACAAGGCGCATTTGGCCGTAGACGGTTTTAAGAAAGCCCATCATGCTGTCTTGGGCGTATTCAGCCTCTTGCTTGGTATGAGAAAACAGCTTCACGGTGGAAATATTGGTATAACTATCAACGATCCTGCCAGTCATGGTCGAGCGGGCATCTGCTTGCTTGGCTGAAATGGCTTTTAGCTTTGGCACTAACTTCCACTGAATAGCAATATACGCAAATAGCCACACCAGCATTGGCAGCATTAAGCGCACGTCAGCACTGGCGATCATCACCAGCATTGAAGTGAAATAGATGATGATATACATCAATACATCTAACAGTTTCATGACGGTTTCACGCACTGCTAATGAGGTTTGCATTACTTTAGTGGCAATGCGGCCGGCAAAGTCATCCTGATAAAATGAAACGCTTTGTTTTAGTAAGTATCGATGTGCTTGCCACCTGATGGCCATAGGGTAATTACCCAGCAAGGTTTGATGCACGATAGCCGCATGCAAAGCCACTAATAACGGAATAATCACCAGTACTACCACAGACATCAATATTAAGGTGCTACCTTCATCTTGCATTAAGGTCTGTGGGTTTTTAGTGACTAACCAGTCAACTAATTTGCCCATAAAGCCAAATAATGACACTTCTAAAATCGCCAAAGTCGCTGTCAAAATTGACATGATGATTAAGTGTTTTTCAAAACCGCGGGTGTAATGACGGCAAAAGGCATAAACGCCTTTTGGGGCTTGGCTGGGTTCTTCTGAAGGTAATGGGTTGGTAAGGGATTCAAAGAATTTAAACATCTATTTCTCAATATTTGAAACGGGAACAGCAATATATACAGAGGATACCTTAACTTGGTGCTGACTTGTTAGCTAAGTGTTAGTTAGATTGTTTCGATACTTGTAGGCTAGCATTAAATGGGGTCAGTGGTTGAGTTCCGTTTTCCGCTAGTGACTAGCGTCATTATTCGCTAAAGTGACGCTAATAATCTTCAAGCTGCTATTAACCAGCTTACATAAACGGGTAACGATAACATGTCTCCTAAAGCAGTGCTAAACAGCGAGAAGTCTTTAGCACCTATAGCCAGCAGTCAGGCGTGCAGTTTAGCTGCTAATGTTTGCCGTCAAGCAAGGCTAAGCCGTGATGCGCGTTTTGATGGGCATTTTTTTACTGGGGTTTTAACCACAGGGATTTATTGCCGCTCAATTTGCCCTGCGACGGCACCTAAAGAGCAAAACGTGCGTTACTTTGACTCTGCGATTAAAGCTGCTCAGGCGGGGCTTAGGCCTTGTTTACGTTGCCGCCCTGATAGTGCGCCACAATCCAATGCATGGAAGGGCACTCAAACCAGTTTGCAGCGAGCGATAGCCCTGATTGATGGCGGTTGTTTAAGTGGCGAACAGGGTCAAACACTTGCATCATTATCACAACGGCTGGGTATTAGTAGCCGCTATTTAAGCCAACTCTTTAATAAGCAGCTAGGCACCTCGCCAAAAAAATATGCTATTTATCGACAACTGATGTTTGCTAAACAGCTGTTACATCAAACCAGCTTGCCAATAACGGACGTGGCATTAGCTGCAGGTTTTAATAGTATCAGACGCTTTAATGAAGTTTTTAAGGAGCAGTTGCAATTGACCCCATCCCAATTAAGGCGTGATAGCGCCAAGGCAAATGTTGCTACCAAAGCTGACGGTATTAGCCTGTTATTAGATTACCGCCCGCCGTTTAATTGGTCGAAACAGTGGTCGTTTTACCAGTTAAGAAGCGTTGAAAACATGGAGTGGCTTGATGAGGCATCAAAGGCTTATGGCCGCAGTTTTTGTTTAAATGTTAATCATCGGCAGGTTAGCGGCACCATTGATGTATTACCGCTAAAAGATAAACACCAATTGTCACTTACGGTGAAATTTGAACGTGCTGACGACTTAGACTATTTACATCATGTGGTGCTGTTTGTGCGTAAGTTATTGGATTTAGATGCGGATATGGCGGTTATCCATCAATCATTTAAGTCACTTGTCGACATGGGGTTAACCCCTACAGAGGGTTTACGGATCCCTGCCACAGCCTCGGTGTTTGAAGCCGGATGCCGGGCAGTATTAGGTCAGCAAGTGAGTGTGGTACAGGCAAGTAAGCTACTGAATATCTTGGTGAGGAGTTATGGTAAAAAGCTCGTAATTTCAGATCGTGAGCTTATCTTATTTCCAACCCCGCAAGCGATAGCAGCGGCAAGTTTAACTGAATTTAACATGCCAGCATCACGCAAAGCCGCGCTTAATTTGTTAGGTCAGTTTGTCGCTGAGCACCCAGACGCAAGCCCTGATGATTGGCTCAGCGTTAAAGGTATTGGCCCATGGACTATTGCCTATGCCAAAATGCGCGGTCAAGGCGATCCGGATATCTTTTTAAGTGGCGATTTAGTGATAAAAAACCGCTTGAAAGTTCTGCGCTGCCAGCATGGGAAGGTTGATGGGCAGACAGAAGCGCTTACCGGTAAAGCCTATCGACAATTTTGCGACAAGATTGCCAAGGATGTCAGCCCATGGGGCAGCTATGTCACTTTTCAATTATGGAATAGTAATGAAAGTTAATAATCAACCGCCGATTTACCTGCAAATTGAGCTAAGCCCTGTGGGTTACTTGAAGCTGCGAGCCTCAGAATTAGGCCTTACCCATTTGCAAGTGGTCAGTGAGGCTGACGCTGTCGATAGTGGCGATATTATCGATGCAAGTGCTGACTCAATTGAGCAAGCTCAAAAACATGTGCAGCAAGCCATCACAGAACTTAATGAATATTTTGCCGGTAAGCGCAGTGAATTTGACGTCACGCTTGCAGCCACTGGTACTGTGTTTCAGCATGAGGTTTGGCAAGCGCTGCGAGAGCTGCCGTTTGGTCAGGTATGCAGTTATGGCGATATCGCCAATAAAATTAATCGACCTAAAGCAGTTAGGGCGGTGGGCGCTGCCAATGGTGCTAATCCCATAGCGATAATCGTGCCGTGTCATCGAGTGATTGGTAAAAATGGTACCTTAACCGGTTATGCCTATGGCCTTAAAATGAAACAAGCTTTGTTGTCATTAGAATCAGCTGATTAATCGAATGCGGCTTGTTTCATCATCTATGAGCAGTAATTCATCATTGCTTGATCTATTTCGCTAACTTAAGCGGCATAAATACGCTAAAATAGCTGGCTATACCTTATTTTGAGCACTTGAAATTAATGACCTCTGCTACTGATCGCAAAGATGATACCCAAACGAGCCTAAATGCTGACACCCTTTTAGCGACGCAATCTGAAACTAATACCGTTAGTTTCACCGAAATGGGCTTAATCTCGCCATTATTAGCGCGGTTAACTGAACTTGAGTACCTCACTCCAACGCCGATCCAAGCGCAGGCCATTCCTCACGTATTAGCGGGTAAAGATTTACTGGCTGGTGCTAATACTGGCTCTGGTAAAACCGCAGCATTCGCTTTACCGATTTTGCAGCAGTTAAGTCAGTCTGCTGGGGCGTCAAAAAATAAAGGTAACTTTGTTTCAGCGTTGATTTTAGTGCCGACCCGCGAGCTTGCAAAGCAAGTCGCCGATAGCGTTAAATCCTATGCGGTGCATTTTAATGGCGCCATTAAAACCGTTGCCGTGTTTGGCGGCGTGTCAGTGAATACTCAAATGCTGGCCCTTCGCGGCGGCGCAGATGTACTTGTGGCAACTCCTGGGCGATTATTAGATTTAATCTCAAGTAACGCCATTAAGCTTGATAAGGTAAAAACCTTAGTGCTTGATGAAGCCGATCGTATGTTAAGCCTTGGTTTTACTGACGAGCTGGCTTCAATATTAAAATTAATGCCTGAGAAAAAGCAAAAACTGTTGTTTTCAGCAACTTTCCCAGAGGAAGTTCGCACCCTTACGGCGAGTTTACTGGTTGAGCCAGTAGACATTCAGTTGCAAAGCGCCGAAGAAAGCACCTTAGTGCAACGGGCATTTACCGTAAACCGTGAAAGTAAAACCGCATTATTAGCCCATTTGATCAAAGAGCATAAATGGCGCCAAGCATTGATTTTCGTTAATGCTAAAAATAGCTGTAAGCACTTGGCTGAAAAACTATCAAAACGGGGTATTAGCGCTGAAGTTTTCCATGGCGACAAAGCCCAAGGCGCCCGTAATCGTGTGCTAGATGGATTTAAGTCAGGTGAGATTGAGGTATTAATTGCCACCGATATCGCCGCACGTGGTTTAGACATTGATAAGCTCCCAGTGGTTATCAATTTCGATTTACCAAGAAGTCCTGCTGATTACATGCATCGTATTGGCAGAAGTGGTCGTGCCGGTGAAGTTGGTTTAGCGATATCATTATTAGCCCATGCGGATTACCATCATTTTAAAGTGATTGAGAAAAAAAATGCCCTGCGTTTAGAGCGTGAGCAAGTTGCTGGCTTTGAAGCCGATGAGCAAATGCCTGATGACTTGTTAGAGCTTGATAAGCCAATGGCAAAACCTGAAGGCACAGGTAAGAAAAAGCGTAAAAAGAAAGCCGAAGTCAATGTCGATTTTTGGGCTCATATTAAAAAACCTGAACAAGACTAATTCAGCCTTAGTCCCGAGAGAACGCCCCATTTCATAGTTAACAAGAGTATTAACGTTTTTATGAAGCAGTTATTTTGGTTAGTAGAGGGGGTCATTGCAGGTCGCAGTGGCCCTAATAAACACCCTTGGGATTTAGCGGAATTAAAAGCGGCAGGTATTGGCGCTATTTTATCGGTCAATGATGGTGAGGAGGTCGCTGCTGCCGCCATAGAAGCGTTAGGGCTAAAATATTGCTGCACTCCTTTTTCAAATAATATCCCACCGCAAGAGGGTGATGAGGCTATTTGCGTTGCGCAAATGCCAACAGCGTTGGCCTTTATCAGAGAGTGTGAAGCGCAAAATATTGCGGTACTTATCCATTGCCGCTCCGGTAAAGACCGCACGGGCATCATGATGGCGTATTACTTAATGGATAATGGCGCAGCGCCAGTCCATGCTGTGAGTCAAGTGCGCAGTGTAAGAGACATTGCTTTTAGCGCTGAAGGTTGGGATCAATTTGTATTTGATGTCTTGTATGCGCTGCAAGATTAAACCATAGTTATACAGCGCATCTGTGACGGCTTATGATAGCGGTCATGTTAGCAATACGCTTAAACCATAGTGTAAAAGGCTGCCTGATAATAGAGCCCCAGTAAAACCTGAGTCAAATTGAAAGGAAGCCATCAATGCCCAAAAACAATTCTGTCATATTCGTTTGTTGTGTATTGTGTTTAACTCTCATTGGCTGCGCCAATCGCGCTGAATTCAAGCCTCTTTCTCAGCAGTATAAACTCGCGCCTGTCACTGACTCTCCTTTAGCACAATACATTCAATCTCAACTGCAGCAGTCCTCACCTCAGTACTCTTCACTTCAGTACTCTCAAACTAGCAGCCAAAGCAATGATGATACTCAAGCAGAGTTAAGTTTAACGGGAGTTAACCCCCTTAGTGATGGCATTGATGCTTTTATTGCTCGTTTAGCCATGATTGAAGCAGCCACTGAAAGCATCGACTTGCAATACTACATTTATCGCAATGATGAAACCGGGAAAATCCTCAGTTTATTTCTCTATAAAGCCGCTCAGCGCGGGGTGCGAGTTAGGGTGTTGCTGGATGATTTAACCACAGCAAATGGCGACGATGGCTTAATGGCCATTGCAACTCACCCTAATATTTCAGTGCGTTTGTTTAATCCATCCTATGAACGTCAGTATCGTGGACTGGCATTTTTATGGAACTTTAGCCGCCTCAATCATCGTATGCATAACAAATCACTGACCATTGATAATTTAGTGACAGTGGTTGGGGGGAGAAATATTGGCGCTGAATACTTTTCAGCAGATGAGAATGTCGATTTTGGTGATTTTGATTTACTGGCCATTGGCGACGCTGTTGATAAGGTATCAACCCAATTTGATACTTATTGGAACTCGGCCCAAGTTAATAGCATTGAGCAATTGGTAAAGGCCGCTGAGCCATATCAAGGCAATAATACAAATCCTGAGCAAGATAACGTGCTAGCGAAACTGGATGCCAGAGCAAGCATTCTTGAGAAGAGCTTAATGACCGATGAATATGTTACTCGTTTAGAAAAAAATACCTTATTAGATCGCCTGCAAAATCAAGGGTTACAGTGGTATTGGGGCGAAGCCCAAGTGGTGTATGATCCGCCAAATAAACTTGAAAGAAACCCTAATGACAGCATTTTATTAGATGACTTAAGTTATTTTTTTGAGCAAGCGCAGCATCAATTACTGATTGTCTCGCCTTACTTTGTCCCAGGCGATGCGGCAACCCATGCATTAATCAATGAAGTAAAACGGGGTAAAGAGGTCACCATAGTGACTAACAGTTTAGCTGCAACGGATGTATTAGCGGTTCATGCAGGGTATCAGCAGTACCGCCAAAAACTCATTGAAGGCGGGGTTAAGATTTATGAAGTAAAAGGCAATGCCAAGGGCCAAAAATCTAAAAAAACCAGTTGGAAAGGTAGCAGTCGCACGAGTTTACATGCCAAAACCTTTATTATTGATGAGCAAACACTCTTTGTTGGTTCGTTTAATTTTGATCCCCGCTCAGCACTGATCAACACCGAAATGGGCTTAATTATTGATAATGAGATGCTGGCTAAAGAGATCCTTGCAGGGCTTGCGCTGTCAGCAAATGATAAAGCTTATGAAGTGGTGTTAAAAAATGGCGAGCTGGTGTGGCTTGACCATCAGCATCATAAAATTATTTATGCAGAGCCCGGTGCTGGCTTTTGGCGTAAGTTTTTAGCTGATTTTTTAGCATTGTTGCCAATAGAGTCCCAGCTGTAGTTTTCTAATTGATAAAGCAAATTAGCGACTTAACCCCCGAAATTCAGATTTGAATTTGATATGACGAAAAGGCTGTGGTTAACTTTAAATAATCAGTTTTAATCGGCAATATTATGAAAAGTAAAGCAAGCCAGTCACAAGGATTGTTACTGTTTCACCTTTCCCATACTCAGCAGTTTGCTTTGGGCACCTTAAAAGTTCGCGAAATTGTCCCGTACACGCGTTTGTCGGTTATTCCGAAATCCCATCCGTCAATATTAGGTGCAGCAACCATACGCAGTAAAACCATTGCGGTGATTGATATGGCTGCATCGATTGGTTTTAAGCCGATAGATCCAAGCGACTATGATAAATGCAATATTATCATCACTGATTGCCAGCGAATGGTGATAGGCTTTTTGGTTAGAGGAATTGACAAAATAATTGAGTGTAACTGGCGAGATATTGAGGCGCCGGCAGCGAACTTAGGCCATCAGGTTTTTCTTACTGGGGTTGCTCGCCTTGATGGCAAATTAGTGCAATTGTTGGATGTCGAGTTATTAATGGCAAAATTATTCCCCTATGATCCCGCCGCTAATCGAGCTATTTTGACAGATATTCAACGAGAGAAATTAAAGCCACTGAATATCTTATTAGTGGATGATTCTAAAGTCGCTCGAAAGCAACTTTCAGATGCACTCGATTCTATCAATATCCCTTATTCTGTCACCGCAGATGGCCATGATGCACTACAGATCATGCAGCGGGCTGCAGATAACCAAAAACCTATAGATTTGTTAGTTAGTGATATTGAAATGCCAGGACTTGATGGTTATGAGCTTGCATTTGAAGTCAAAAATAACCCGCAACTTGCCAATGCCTATATTATTTTACATACCTCTTTATCCAGTGAAATTAGTGTCAGCCAGGCTAAACAAGTTGGCGCCGATGAAGCGTTAACAAAATTTGATGCCCATGAATTAATTGATGCTATTCTCCGAGGGGCAAAATAACAATTTTCATCTAATACAATAATTTGCCAATAATGAAACGCGCTAAATTTCATCACATGTTGGCTAAATGTGGTTTGTTTGGGAATGTACGGTAATATTAGTGCATCATTTTGCAGCGAAACTAGACTTTAGCCATCCCATCCGATATATACCTATCAGAGCTTATTAAAATCCCGTTATTCGATTTTTAAAAAGTCACAAATATTAGAGCTTAATAAAAGCCATAAATATAAAAATATAGGTCAAGCAATGAATCAAAATCCATCACTGTTAGCGCGATTAGCTAATGGCAGTTTAGTGTTACAAATTCTCGCCGGTATTGTACTGGGTGTTCTTCTCGCCACATTTTCAACTTCAGCAGCAGGGCAGGTTTCCTTCCTTGGTGATTTATTTGTTGGAGCATTAAAAGCAGTCGCACCGATCTTAGTGTTTGTACTGGTGGCATCATCAATTGCAAATCAAAAGAAAAATGCCCATACCAATATGCGTCCTATTATTGGTTTGTATTTAGCGGGCACATTTGCTGCCGCGTTAACTGCAGTACTGTTTAGTTTTGCCTTTCCGACAACATTAGTACTTGTTGGCGGCGTTGAGGGGACTAATCCTCCTCAAGGTATCGCAGAAGTGTTAAATACCTTGTTATTTAAAATTGTTGATAATCCAGTGAATGCACTGCTTACCGGTAACTATATTGGTATTTTAGCCTGGAGTATTGGTTTAGGTATTGCTTTACACCACGCCAATGAGTCGACAAAAAAAGTTATTTCAGACTTAAGCGATGGCGTAACCACAATCGTACGCTTTGTGATCCGCTTTGCGCCTATTGGTATCTTTGGCTTAGTGTCGGGCACCATTGCGGCAACAGGCTTTGATGCATTAGCAGGCTATGCGCAATTACTTGTAGTATTGGTAGGCGCTATGGCCTTTATTGCTTTAGTGGTTAACCCGATTATGGTTTACGTAAAAATCAAACGTAACCCTTATCCATTAGTGTTTAAGTGTTTACGTGAAAGTGGCGTAACGGCGTTTTTCACCCGTTCAAGTGCTGCCAACATTCCAGTGAATATGGCTTTATGTGAAGAGTTAAAGCTGCATAAAGATACTTACTCAGTGTCAATCCCATTAGGCGCAACCATTAATATGGGCGGCGCGGCAATTACTATTACCGTACTGACTCTTGCAGCTGCTCATACCTTAGGTATTCAAGTTGACTTCTTAACAGCAGTGTTATTAAGTGTGGTTGCTGCAGTATCGGCATGTGGCGCTTCAGGCGTTGCTGGTGGCTCATTACTGCTTATTCCGCTTGCGTGTAGCTTGTTTGGGATCTCTAATGATGTGGCGATGCAAGTTGTTGCTGTAGGCTTTATTATTGGCGTTATTCAAGATTCTGCGGAAACTGCGCTAAATAGCTCAACGGATGTGGTATTCACCGCTGCAGCTTGTGAAGCGGCTGAGAATAAAGCAAACGGTTAAGGGTTAAGCTTAAAAAGCTTCAACCTCTAATGTGAGATAATAAAAAACCGACAACTTGTCGGTTTTTTTGTATCTGCATACTTATTTTAGCGCCAGTTAAATTGTTTTTAGCAAAAAGGGTGTTTGCTAAAAAAAGTGCGTTGCTTTTGAGTGTACGGGTGAATAATTGTCAGCATTTGCGCATGCAAGCTAAGGCGCTTTTTGGCTTTAGCTGTAATGTCATCACCGTAAAAGTTATCACCAAGTATCACATGGTTAAGTGCTAGCATATGAACACGTAACTGATGAGTACGGCCTGTTTCTGGCATCAACTTAACCAAGGTATGATTTGCAAAACGCTCGATGACTTCATAGTGAGTAATCGCTGATTTACCTTGATCTGATACCACTTGAAATGGTGGGTTTTCTTTGTCGCCAGCTAACGATAAATCAATCGTGCCACTGTCAGCGCCCATAACACCATCTACTTCAGCGATATAAACTTTCTTGGTTTTTCTATCTTGAAACTGAGTTTTAAGATGAGACTCGGCTTTTTTATTGCGGGCAAATACCATGATGCCAGAGGTGTCGCAGTCTAAGCGATGTACCAAAATGGCTTCAGGGTAGAGTTTTTGTAAACGAGTAATAGCACAATCATGGGTATTGGCAGCTTTGCCAGGATTTGCTAATAAGCCGGCAGGTTTATTAATAACAATGATATCTCGGTCTTTATAACGGATATCAAGCCATGGAATACTAGGTGGTTGGTAGTCAAAAATTTGCATTTAGTCGCATCGGTTTACAAAAATAGGTGACTATTTTAGCAAATAAACGGCGCTGCAGTAATGGATATCAACCGCTAAAGTAAAATAGCCTCAATTAATCGGCTATTTGATTGCGGCAAATCAGTTATGGCAGGTATTGTTCAGGTGTCTTACGGCTATAGATACGGCTATAGGCCATTAACTGTGGATAGAAAGTACGAAAAGCAATCTCAATTTCAACATATAACTTGTCAACGTCGCTGATGGCCGTCTTAAAAAGCTCAGGTTTTGAAATACGTTGACTCACACCTTCAATTGCTTTGTTTAGCCCAGCTCTTGTTTGGTAGCTCATTAACCAATCTTGTTCGATGACTTTTGGGATGATCAATTGCAGCTTTTCCGGCAGTTCGGCGGTATGTTGCAGGCTATGGTATGCCTTTTGAGTAAACTCAGATAACGATTGCTGATGATACTCATCCCAGTAGAACGCAAGGTAATGATCAAACACTAAATCAATTAAAATTGGCGCCACACGGCGTGAACTTTTTGGAAATAATTTGATTAAATCGGTGATTAATTCATGGCTGTCAGTAATTTGATCGATTTGTCGATGTAGCCATAAACCTTGTTGCAAATGCTTTGGGAAGTGTTTTATATCGCCCTTGGCAAAGTCTCCAGCAAGATTGGCTGCTAAGTGGCTGTCGCTAATATCAGCTAAATGTAGGTGCGCTAGAAAGTTCATATTTTGTACTTTTATTTTTGAAAATTTACAGTATGATACTAAACAACAAAATTGGAAATATAGTAACAACTGACTGTAAGATTCATCATATAGATTTCTCTTTAAAAGTCATGGCTATTATTTACAATTTGTACTTATGGAAGATATTTTATGCCTGTTGAAATTTGGGCTGTAGGGATCATGGATGATGAAAAACTGGATAAAATCAGTATTAAGGCAGCAGTCTGCTAAAAAACGTAAAAAAGTTGACATAGACCTCAAGATTGAAAGCCATTCTTTTAAACCTGACAGTTTATGTAATTCTGCCGATAAAAATTTGTTTTCATCAGTATCTGAAGTTGATGATAATTTAGCAAATGTACAATCAGCGAATTCAAAATAACCCTATTTCGTGGTTTTTTAAACGCCGCGCTTAAGCCAGATCCCCAACTGATTTTAATGTTGGCGTTAGCCATTAGCCGCTGGCGTGCATTAATCGATCACTATTTCATACCCTTTGCTTGATATTAGCAGTTACTAGTCCTAGACTAGCGCGGTTTTTATTGTCTATAAAAGAGTATCGAAAATGCGCGTAGCAGACTTTTCTTTTGAATTACCAGATGAGCTTATTGCTCGATATCCAATGGCTGAGCGAAATGCTTCGCGTTTATTGACCTTAGATGGCAATTCAGGTGAGTTGGCCGATAAGCAATTTACCGATGTCCTGTCGAAAGTGAATAGCGGTGACTTGATGGTATTTAATAATACCCGTGTTATTCCAGCACGTTTGTTTGGTCAAAAAGCAAGCGGTGGTAAATTGGAAATGTTGGTGGAGAGAATGCTTGATGATAAGCGTATTCTTGCCCATGTTCGTTGCTCTAAGTCTCCTAAAGTTGACTCTATGATTATTGTTGACGGTGGCTACAAAATGAAAATGCTAGCCCGTCATGACGCTTTATTTGAGTTAGCCCTTGAAGATGATAAAACCATTTTAGAAGTACTTGAAGAAGTTGGTCATATGCCTTTGCCGCCGTATATCGATCGTCCCGATGAGGATGCTGATAAAGAGCGCTATCAAACGGTTTATAACCAAACCCCCGGCGCTGTGGCAGCACCTACAGCAGGTTTGCACTTTGATGATGCCATGCTTGAGGCGCTAAAAAACAAAGGCGTTAATATCGCTTTTGTAACCTTGCATGTAGGCGCGGGTACTTTTCAGCCAGTGCGAGTGGATACCATCGATGAACATGTGATGCATTCTGAGTGGGCTGAAGTTAGCCAAGAGGTTGTCGACTTAATTGCTCAAACTAAAGCGACGGGCAAACGCGTTGTTGCTGTAGGCACTACATCAGTGCGTTCATTAGAAAGCGCTGCGAAAGCCTGTGGTGATGACCCGTTGACGGAATTTAAAGGCGATACCGATATTTTTATTTATCCAGGATATCAGTTCAAAGTTATTGATGCCATGGTGACTAATTTTCATTTACCAGAGTCAACCTTGATTATGTTAATCAGCGCATTTTCGGGTTATGAAAATGTGATGAAGGCTTATCAGCATGCGATTGAGCACAAATACCGCTTTTTTAGCTATGGCGATGCCATGTTTTTAACGAAAAAAGCCCCGTAACGATTGATTTTGATCTAAAATACCCGCCCACAGAGGTGGGTATTTTTTTGGGTTTATTTTGTAGCCTCACTTGAAGTTGCAACATTTGCCCTCATGTCTTAATGAAACAACAGCGAGTCAGACTGTTTATCTGGCAAGGTGATTTATGAAATTTGAATTAGATACAACTGATGGTCGCGCACGTCGTGGTCGTCTGATTTTTGAGCGCGGCACCGTTGAAACTCCAGCATTTATGCCAGTAGGTACTTACGGTACTGTGAAAGGGATGACGCCTGAAGAAGTTAGAGCCACAGGCGCTGATATTCTGTTAGGTAACACCTTCCATTTATGGCTTCGCCCAGGTGAAGAAATCATGCGTAAGCATGGCGATCTTCATGATTTTATGAATTGGCAGCGTCCAATTTTGACTGACTCTGGCGGGTTCCAGGTATTTAGCTTGGGTGATATTCGTAAAATCACTGAAGAAGGGGTGCATTTCCGTTCGCCTATCAATGGTGAGAAGATTTTCTTAGACCCTGAAAAGTCGATGCAAATTCAAGACTCATTAGGCAGCGATGTGGTGATGATTTTTGACGAATGTACGCCATATCCTGCAACACATGATGAAGCGCGTAAGTCGATGCAAATGTCATTACGTTGGGCACAGCGTTCACGTGACGAATTTAACCGTTTAGAAAATCCGAACTCGTTATTCGGTATTATCCAAGGCGGTGTGTACGAAGATTTGCGTGATGAAAGTATTAAGGGCTTAACTGAAATCGGATTTGATGGCTACGCCGTAGGTGGTTTAGCTGTTGGAGAGCCTAAAGAAGATATGCACCGTATTTTAGAGCATGTTTGTCCTCAGATCCCTGAAGATAAGCCTCGCTACTTAATGGGCGTTGGTAAGCCAGAAGATTTAGTTGAAGGCGTCCGTCGTGGTGTGGATATGTTTGATTGTGTTATGCCAACCCGTAACGCACGTAATGGTCACTTATTTACTTCTGAAGGCGTGATTAAAATTCGTAATGCTCGTCATCGCGATGATACTTCTACCCTTGATGAAAATTGTGATTGTTATACCTGTAAAAACTACACCCGCGCGTATTTATATCACTTAGATCGCTGCAATGAGATCTTAGGTGCGCGTTTAAACACCATTCACAACCTACGTTACTATCAAATGTTGATGGAAGGTTTGCGTGGCGCAATTCAGACAGGTACATTAGACGCCTTCGTGACAGAGTTTTACACCAAACTGGGTCGTGAAGTACCAGAACTATAGTTGACTGATTTTTTTTAGAAAATAAGAAGAGAGTAATATGTTAATTTCAAATGCATACGCAAACGCAGCAGGCGCTCCTCAAGGTGGCGGCACCATGGAACTGATTTTCATGCTAGTTATTTTTGGCTTGATCTTCTACTTCATGATCTTCCGTCCGCAGTCTAAGCGTGTAAAAGAGCACAAAAACTTAATGTCTGCATTAAGTAAAGGTGATGAAGTGCTTACAAGCGGTGGCATTTTAGGCAAGATTGCTAAAATCAGCGATGATAGTGATTATGTTTTATTAAGCATTAATGAAACCAGTCAGATCACCATTAAAAAGGACTATATTGCAGCGGTATTGCCAAAAGGCTCTATCCAGTCGTTGTAAGCCAAGAGGGCTCAGGTGTGTTAAATAAATACCCAATGTGGAAGAACATCATGGTGATGCTAGTCATCGCCATTGGTGCTTTTTACGCAACTCCAAACCTATTTGGTGAGGATCATGCAGTACAAGTCGTAGCGACTCGTGGTGCAGAAGTGACAACTTCAACTCTATCGACAGTAAACGGATTACTTGAAAGTAAAGGCATTGCGGTAAAGCGCTCTGAGCTCGAAGATGGGCAATTACTTGTCCGTGTTCAAAATTCTGAGCAGCAATTGCTTGCTAAAGAAGCCATTGCTGATTCATTAGGTGATAAATATACCGTTGCATTAAACCTAGCGCCGGCGACACCTGAGTGGCTTGAAGCTCTTGGTGGATCACCAATGAAGTTTGGTTTGGATTTACGCGGCGGTGTTCACTTCTTAATGGAAGTGGATATGGGCGAAGCTATTCGTAAGATGGAAGAAGCCAAAATTGCTGATTTTAGAAGCCAATTGCGTGAAGAGAAAATTCGTTACGCAGGTGTTCGTAAAACTGCAAAAGGCCTTGAGATTAAATTCCGTGATGCTGAAAACTTAGCCAAAGCAGAACGCTTCTTAAAGTCTCGCAATAATAATGAAATGGTATTTAATGATGGTAGCAGCGGTGAAAACTTTGCCCTGTATGCCACCATGAGTGATAGCTACCTTAGTCAAATTAAGGAAGAAGCACTACAGCAAAACATGACGACTATTCGTAATCGTGTTAACGAACTGGGTGTTGCTGAGCCGGTAGTACAGCGTCAAGGCGCTGAACGTATTATTGTTGAACTGCCAGGTGTACAAGACACTGCGCGTGCAAAAGAAATTTTAGGTGCTACAGCATCAATTGAATTTCGCATGGTTGATCAAAACACTGATCAAAGCGCAGCAGCAAATGGCCGCGTACCTGCGACCTCAGAGGTATTTCCTCGTCGTTCAGGTGGCATTGCGGTGCTGAAAAAAGAAGTGATGTTAACTGGTGATCATATTACCGGTGCCCAACCTTCTTTTGATGAATATAGTCGCCCACAAGTATCGATTAACTTAGATGCTAAAGGTGGCAACATCTTCTCTAACGTCACTAAAGACAACATTGGTAACCCAATGGCGACTTTATTTATTGAGTATAAGGATAGCGGTATTCGCAACCCTGATGGCTCAGTGAAAATGACTAAAATTGAAGAAGTTATTTCAGTTGCTACCATTCAAGCTCGTCTAGGCCGAAATTTCGTTATTAACGGTCTTGATCATTCTGAAGCACAAAGCTTAGCGTTATTACTTCGTGCAGGTGCGCTTATTGCGCCAGTGACGATTGTAGAAGAACGTACTATTGGTCCAAGTCTTGGTGCACAAAATGTTGAAAATGGTATCCAAGCAATGATTTGGGGCTTGGCAGTTGTTTTAGTCTTTATGCTTATCTATTACCGTGCATTTGGTGTTATCGCAAACTTAGCACTTACCGCTAACTTAGTGATGGTTGTTGGCGTGATGTCAATGATCCCAGGTGCCGTATTAACCCTGCCTGGTATTGCCGGTATGGTATTGACCGTTGGTATGGCAGTAGATGGTAACGTGCTGATTTACGAACGTATCCGTGAAGAGTTACTTGCTGGACGCAGTGTTCAACAAGCGATTCATGAAGGTTACGCCAATGCATTTTCAACCATTGCTGATGCAAACATTACCACCTTTATGACGGCATTAATTTTATTTGCTGTGGGTACGGGCGCGGTTAAAGGTTTCGCAATTACTCTGATGATTGGTATTGCAACGTCAATGTTTACTTCTATCGTGGGAACGCGCGTTATCGTGAATCTCATGTGGGGTGGTAAACGCGTTAAGAAACTATCAATTTAAGGAGTTGACCATGTTACAAATATTTTCAGTAAAGAAAACGATCAACTTTCTAAAACATGCAATGCCAATCAGTGTTTTATCAATGATTTTGGTGGTGGCTTCTTTTGTGTCATTAGGCACAAAAGGCATCAACTGGGGTCTTGATTTTACTGGTGGTACGGTTGTTGAGTTAGAGTTTTCAAAACCAGTAGACTTATTAGAGCTACGTGCTGAATACAGTACTGATGGCGCTGACGGAGCAGTAGTGCAAAATTTCGGTTCAAGCCGAGATATCTTAGTACGTTTACCTGTTCGTGATGATCTAAAAAGTGATGATCAAGTCGCTGCGATTGTGCACGGTGCTCAAGTTATTGATGCCAACGTTATTCAAAAGCGTGTTGAATTTGTTGGCCCTCAAGTGGGGAAAGAGTTAGCAGAGCAAGGCGGCTTAGCCGTGATTGTGGCGTTAATTTGTATTCTCATTTACGTATCATTCCGCTTCGAATGGCGTTTAGCAATGGGCTCTGTTGCCGCACTTGCTCACGATGTCATCGTCACCTTAGGCATTTTCTCTATTTTACAATTAGAGTTTGATTTAACGGTATTAGCAGGTTTGCTTACGGTAGTGGGTTACTCGTTGAACGATACCATCGTAGTCTATGACCGTATCCGCGAGAACTTCTTGAAGATGCGTAAAGGCGGTCCTGATGAAGTGGTTAATACGTCTATCACGCAGACAATGAGCCGTACTATTATTACTACAGGTACTACCTTAGTGGTGGTGATTGCGCTATTCCTTAAGGGCGGTAGCATGATCCATGGTTTCGCAACGGCGCTACTGTGTGGTATTTTTGTTGGTACTTACTCATCTATTTACGTGGCAAGTTACTTAGCCATTAAATTGGGTATTTGTCGCGAGCATATGATGCCAGTTGAGATTGAGAAAGAAGGTGCTGATCAACCTTCAATGATGCCTTAATCTTAAGCCGCAACACAAAAAAGCCACTCAATCGAGTGGCTTTATTATTGGAATGTATTTCTTAAATTTAATTACTGATGTTTAAGCTGCTTGCAGGGATAACTTGCTGGGATAACAAGTGCCTATAAACTTCAGCTTTAATGGATGCAATGAACTGGCTGTTAGTCGGGTGATGAATATCCAATGCAACCCAGCCATCAGTGGACATTTGTTCTAACTGAGTAAATTTAGTGCCTGAAATAGTGTCAGCATCCCACTGCCCAGTAGCTTTAATTATGCCAACCGAAGAGTGTAAGCGGCTAATAGAAAACCCCATCATATTTGGCTTAATTCCATTTGGTACTCAGCTTGGCCTTTTTCACCAGAAGTAAATGCGCCTTTACCAGCAATGTTAATCAACTCGCCTTGGCCAGAATTTGGCACGATAATGAAGTCACTGCTGGCGACACCACTTTCAAACTTACCATTGTGCTGCAATACAAAGCTGCCGGACTTGCCATTAATGCTGACTTCCACGTTTTCAAAACCACAAAACACTGCTTTGCCATCTGCGGTATAACACATGATATATTTGGGCTGGCTGACACCTTCAAGATCGCCTGAGTACATTTGGCTAATACTTGCTGAGGTTTGCTTAGCACCATCAGGGTGTTCTATATCTGTGGCTTCATCCCAATTTGTAATTTGAAATACACCGGATATTTGCAGATTCATATGATTCTCCTTTAAAGGCTATCAAGAGCATATAATGAGTATAAAGTTTAATCAATGCTCGACAGCAAGAACCATTTACAAGTACGATGATTAAAAATTTGCCATCAGAGCAATGCAGTAGGAATAATAATGGACAATAGAAAAGTACTCTTAACGGGCGGTAATTTACTCCAAGCGCATACTTGGAAAGGGCTGCTTGAAACAAATGGCATATTGGTAGAATTGACCGGTGAAGCTTTACTCGGTGGTGTTGGTGAGTTACCCACTGAAATGCAAACTGTGGATATCTGGGTTTGTCAAAATCAACTCGAGCAAGCTAAAACGCTGTTAGAGTCTCATAATATGGACTGTCCGCAATGGCAATGCCTTCAATGTCATGAGATGAATGAAGGCAGTTTTGAACTGTGCTGGCAATGCAGCTCGCCACAAAGTACCACCCACAACTAACATTGACCTTTTACCGCTGTAAAAGTCTTAAGATTGAATCATTATTATTGATACTAAATAAGACGATGACAATGGCACTATTAACTGGTTATAGTTGATTATCTTAATTATTTCGCGAGTGATCGATGCAGTATTTTCCATTATTTGTGGATACCAAAAATTTACAGGTACTAGTTGTTGGTGCCGGAGAAGTGGCCACTAGAAAGCTTGATTTGCTGTCACGCACCGAAGCTGACATTACTGTTATTGCCCCGGATATCGCTCAAGAAATTCAAAGCTATCATCAAAAAGGGCGAATTCGATTACATAGGCGCGTTATTGAAGCAGCTGATATTGCTGATTATGATGTGATCTACATGGCCACAGCCAATGAACAACTCAATAAAGACTATGCCGTTTTAGCCACCCAAAAAGGCATTTGGGTCAATGTGGTTGATAATCCCAGTTTTTGCCGCTTTATAACACCTTCTATCGTCGACAGAGGTCGCTTAGTCGTTGCCATCAGTACCGCTGGCGCCGCGCCAGTGTTTGCTCGCACTATTCGTTCCCGACTTGAAACGCTATTGCCCCAGTCATTGAGCCCTCTATTTGATTTTGTTGCGTCAAAGCGCACTGAAGTGCAGCAAAAAATCAGTTCTGGTAAAGATAGACGTTTATTTTGGGAGCGATTCTTTAAACTAAACAGTGATCGTTTTGATAGTGTGACAGAAGCTCATTATCAAGATGCATTTAGCAGTTTAGCTGCCGATGGCGAAATATTATTGTTAGATGAAAACGATAACGCGGCCTTATTGCCTATTGCCGCTATGCCATTATTGCAGAAAATTGAAGTAATTTATCGGGACAGTCCGCTGACTGAAAATGGCGTTAGTACCGATATTAATGAACTTATAAGACGTGATGCTAGCCGCGAAGCTGTCCCTAATTTCAGTGAAATTGCAGCAAAATATCACCATGGCGAGCGCATGCTATTGGTGCTAGACACTGAAAAGTTAAAAAAATTTAAAGCACATTTCCCCATGGCGAAGCATCTTCAACCTGGGGCTTTATAGCCATTTTTGTGGGGATATTTACTGCCTAGCTTAATGGTAAATTGACTGAGCTAAAAACATATTCTAAACCGAGTTTCATACTTGTGCTAAACAGGTTAGACTCGGTTTTTTTATTTGTATGGAACTCCCATGGCGCCTAAAGCTACCGTCTATAAAGCAACAATTCAAATCGCTGATATGGATAGACATTACTATGCCAATCATCAACTTACCATTGCCCAGCATCCTTCAGAAACGGATAGCCGCATGATGGTGAGAATTTTAGCGTTTATTATGAATGCGTCGGACTCGCTGCAATTTAGCAAAGGGCTTTGTGTTGAAGATGAACCTGAGCTATGGGAAAAAAGCTTATCTGATGAAATCAATTTATGGATTGAATTTGGCCAAGCTGATGAGAAGTGGCTGCGTAAAGCTTGTGGTCGGTCAAAGCAGGTTCAGTTAATCACCTACAGTGGTCGCAGTGTGCCTATTTGGTGGAAGCAAAATGAACAAGCACTGCAACGCTATAAAAACTTAAGTGTATTTAATATAGCTGAAGAAAGTGTTGCAGCAATGGAAGTGTTTGTTAACCGCAACATGAAATTGCAGGTGAGTATTACTGATGGCGAAATTTGGTTGTCTGATGAAGCCAATAGCCTGATGGTTCAACCTGAGCGTTTAAAGTAAGGTCAACCAAAGAGCTTATAATTGTTTTAAACCTTTAAATTATACATTTTGCACTATAATTTACAGGTTAACCTGTCTAAATTAAGCCGTCGTATACCACTATCAAGTTTGCCTATGCCAAAACCTGATAGTGGCAAATTAAACTATGAAGTCATTGCAAGTGATTATAATTTAGAAGCTTTAATTGTAATAAGCTTGATAACTTCCCTCAATTAGGCTCGATAACACCCAGAAATATCGGTTGTTTTGTCAAAAAAGGAAGTTTTTAATGAAAACACTAAATTTATATTCAGTTGACAAAGTCGATGAGCTTGCCCGCCCTGAAGTGTCTGAGCATATCAATATTTATTCAGCCGCCGCTGCGGTGTTTACTGATTTTAGCCTGCTAAAACCTTTTGTAATTGAAATGAATACCGCTGCGGTAGACGTTGAACATTTAATGAAACAATCCCATGTCAGGTTAAAAATTGTCATTGATCAACAAGGGCATTTTATGGGGCTGGTGAGTTTACAAATGCTTCATAGCCAAGAAATGCTTAAGCAGGTCGCCGCAGGTTTTTCGCGAGATCAACTTTTATTGAGTGACTTTATGTTGCCAAAAAATAAGCTAAAAGCCATTGATTATGTGGAACTGGTTAAAGCGCGAATTATTGATGTCATTGAAACGCTGAAGCATTCCCAGCATCAGCACTGTTTAGTAGTTGACGAGCGAGCCCACGTTATTCGTGGCTTAATTTCGGCTAATGATATTGTACGAACCTTAAAACTCCCCATTGATGTGAATTTAAATCCCAGCTTTATGGAGATTGCCGATAATGTCGAAAAACTGAAAGCCGCGAGTTAACCGCACTTAACGTCGATTAATCAAGGTCAATTAATCAAGGTCAATTAATCAAGGTCAATTAATCAAGGTCAATTTATCAAGCTTGATGTGTTGTTTTTATATCAGTAAAACAATAATGTGTAATGATTAAGCATGATATTTACACGGAGCAAGGATGCAGATCAGAAAAGCGCAGCGCCATGATGCCAAGGTGGCATTTGAAATTCGTAATCAAGCGATACTAACCCAATGCAAAGGGCATTATGATGAGGCTATGCTAGCTGTTTGGACTGATGGTGAGCTGCCAATAGCATTTGCCGATGCATTTTCTGAGCACGGCTATGTTGCTATGGTCAATGATGCAGTGGTAGGTGTTGGCATGATTGACGTTAACCATGATGCCGACAAAAGACTCGCGGTTGCTACTGGCATGGTCGATGGGATGTTTGTGCACCCCAGTGCTTTTGGTCAAGGTGTTGGCAGGGCGATGTTACAACAACTCGAAACCGTCGCAATTGAAGCAGGCTGTAAAAAATTAATATTGGATGCTTCTTTAAATGCAGCTGATTTTTATCGGGCTTGTGGTTTTAAAGGTGACAAGCATTCAATTTACCATTCCCCAAGAGGCCTTAAACTTGCTTGTATACCAATGGAAAAATTAATCATTAAATGAGCTAATTTATAATCAGTTGGTAGATTTTACCCATTAAAAAGGGCTTCAGTAGAAGCCCTTTTAATTGGGTGACTAACGATTAATCTACGATACGCAGTAATTCGTTAATACCCACTTTTCCGCGCGTTTTCGCATCAACCTTTTTAACGATAATAGCAGCATATAAGCTGTAAGTGCCGCACTTAGAAGGTAAGTTACCAGAAACAACAACAGAGCCTGCTGGTACACGTCCGTAATGTACTTCACCTGTTTCACGGTCAAAAATACGTGTGCTTTGGCCGATGTATACGCCCATTGAAATAACACTGCCTTCTTCAACAACTACGCCTTCAACGATTTCGCTGCGCGCGCCAATGAAACAGTTATCTTCAATGATAGTAGGACCTGCTTGTAGTGGCTCTAGAACGCCACCAATGCCCACACCGCCAGATAAATGTACGTTCTTACCAATTTGTGCACAAGAACCCACAGTCGCCCATGTATCGACCATAGTACCTTCGTCAACGAATGCACCTAAGTTGACATAAGAAGGCATTAATACGGTATTTTTACCGATAAATGAGCCTTTACGAACCGTTGCAGGTGGTACAACACGAATTGCTTCTTCTTTGAAACGTTCAGCTGTGTAGTCAGCAAACTTCTGCGGCACTTTATCAAAGTACTTGGTATCACCACCGTCGATAACTTGATTATCAAAGATACGGAAAGAAAGCAGTACCGCTTTCTTTAACCACTGGTGTACATGCCATTCGCCATCAATCTTTTCTGCTACGCGAGCCTGACCTTTGTCTAGCATGCTAATAACAGTTTCGATATCTGCACGAACACTTGGCTCTACCGTGCTAGGTGTGATGTCCTGACGAGCCTCAAATGCAGCTTCTATGCGTTGGCGTAATGCCTCCATTACTTTCTCCCGATTAGTTTATTGTGGTAAAGGTGTTGAAAGCGCTCCTAAGAGGGCTTCAGATAGTTGCGCTTGTTGCGTTTCATTGAGCTCGCTGCCGGCATTATTTTGTAAGATAAAGAAATCTTCGGCGCGCTCTCCAATGGTGGTAATTTTAGCTGATAATAAGGTGATATCGCAGCGATGCAGCACTTCTCCGACGCTGGCTAATAAGCCCGGGAAGTCTAATGCGATTAGTTCCATCATACTTGTATCATGGTTAGTCCCAGGTAGGAAACTTACTTGGGTACGAACATTAAAAGGTTTCATGATCCGTGACAGCTTTCTAAATTTTGACGGTTTAGGTTTTTGTGCTGCTAACGCCTTCTCAAGTGACTTTTTAATCGACTGAATGCGGGAAAGTTGGCTGATTGGTTCGCCATCTTGCTCTAGGATAACGAATGTATCTAAGGCGTAATCATCATTTGATGTCATAACGTTAGCATCATGAACATTAATGTTTTTATTGTCTAACACCGCCATAACAGTGGCAAATAACTTGGGTTTATCTTTGGCGTAAACAAACAGCTCGCTGCCACCACGGGTCGTATGCTTTGAAATAAGCACCAATGGTTTTTGCTTGTCGTGTTTCAGCAAGGCTTCTGTATGCCATGAAACCTGATTAGGTTGATGACGTAAAAAGTAATCGTCTTTAAACCTTAGCCATAACGCATCAATATTTTTTTGTTTTACGCCACGTCGTAGCAGCTCTTTTTGCGCTTTTTGTTTGGTTTCTTGGACTCGCTCAGCCACATCAATGGGCTTTTCTTTGCCTCTGGCTAACACGCGCTGAGTTGAAAAATATAAATCCCGCAGTAACGAGCCTTTCCAATTATTCCATGCTTTGTGGTTTGTCGCGCAAATATCGGCCACAGTTAAGCAATATAAATAACTTAAATGCACCGCATCTTGGACTCTATCTGCAAAAACGGCCACCACATCAGGATCTGAAATATCACGGCGCTGTGCGGTGACTGACATCACTAAATGGTTTTCAACCAACCAAGCCACTAAACGGCCGTCATGATCGTTTAATCCATGAAGCTTACAAAAATCCAGCGCGTCTTTAGAGCCTAACTTACTATGATCGCCGCCTCGTCCTTTAGCAATGTCATGGAATATAGCGCCTAAAACTAATAAGCCTTTTTTAGGCAACTGATTAATTAAAATCGCGCCTAAGGGGAATTCATCTATCTGCTCAGTTTGCGAAAAGCGGTCAATGTTGAGCAGTAAGCGGTGAGTGTGCTCATCAACCGTGTACGCATGAAATAAATCAAACTGCATTTGACCTTCGATGTTACGCCATGCGGGTAAGTATGAAGATAATATGCCGTGTTTATGCATCAAGGATAAAGCTGTTATGCCACGAGGGTGCTTTAAAATACTCATTAAGCATTTTCTGCACTCTGGGTTATCTTGTAGTGGCCCCTTAAGGCCACGTCGTGCTTTACGTAAAAGCCGCAGCGTTGGGGCATAAATGCGTTGGATATTAGAATTTTTGGCCACTAACAAAAATAAATTAATAATTTGTTCAGGTTGTTGCTCAAACAGTTGATTATCGAGCACTTCAATGAAGTGACCACGGCGCTGATAGTTTTCATTGATTGGCTGAATGGTTAACGGCGCAGTTTGATGCAAGGTTGCACGCTTAAATAACTGCAGCAACATCTCATTTAATTCCATTACCCGTCTTACTGTGCGGTAATAGCGTTTCATCATTTGCTCGACCGCGAGCTGAGTCCCATCCTCATAACCCATTGCTGCGGCAACTTGTCTTTGTAAGTCAAACAGCAGCCTATTTTCATCTCTGCCAGCAATCATGTGCAGTGAAAAACGCAGTTGCCAGAGAAAATCCTGACATTCCAGTAACTCGGTTAATTCAATGGGCTCAAGAAAGTCGTAGCCGACTAATTCTTGTAATGACGCGGCGTCAAAGTGGCGCATAGCCACCCATGCTATAGTTTGAATATCGCGTAAGCCACCGGGACATGACTTGATATTGGGTTCTAAATCAAAGGCATTGGCTTTAGCATGTCGATATTGCTGTTCTTGTTTTTTTGCAAGAAAGAATGTGTCAGAAGGCCAAAAATCATGTTCACGAATCGCGTCATATAATTGATCAAATAAGCTTTCGTCACCTGATAACAATCTAGCTTCAAGCAGGTTAGTAGCAGTGCTGATATCGCTAAGGCCAAGCTCAAGGGTTTGCTCAATGGTGCGCACACTGTGACCGATCTCTAAGCCAGAATCCCAAAGGTAAGTGATAAATTGGCTGATAAGCTCTTGGGCTTGCAGGTTCTTGGCTTCGGTTTGGGTCAGGATCAGTAAATCAATATCAGAGTGGGGGTGTAATTCACCGCGGCCGTATCCACCCACCGCAATGAGCGCAATCGTCTGATCATTAGTATAAAACGATTGCCAAGCTTGTTTTAATAGCTCATCAACAAATACACATCGCTCTTTGACGAGTTCAGTTATTGGCTGCTTTTGAGCAAATTGCGCCAATAAGCGCTGGTTTAGATCGACTAGGGTGTTTTTAGCTACCAGCGCAGTGTTCATTGACGTCCTTTTTACCTAAAAATTAAAGCGTTCTTGGGAATTCTTCTTCATTACGTAGTGTGAGTACTTCGACTCCGGTTTTAGTCACTAGCAATGTGTGTTCCCATTGTGCTGATTTTTTACCATCTGAAGTGGTCACTGTCCAGTTATCTTCTTTATCTAAAACCGTTGTGTAGCGTCCAGCATTAATCATTGGCTCGATTGTGAAACACATGCCTTCTTTTAAAACCGTTTTGTCGTTGTTTTTATAATGGACCACTTGTGGCTCTTCGTGAAAGCCTTCACCGATGCCGTGACCACAATAATCTTGCACGATTGAGTATTTGTCTAAACCAGATTTACTGGCTTTAATGAACTTTTCGATAGCAGTGCCAATTTCACCTAACTTAGCACCCGGCTTGACTTTCTTAATGGCTAAATAAAGGCTTTCTTGAGCAATACGAACTAGACGTTTGTCTTTAGGGCTAACATCACCAATTAAAAACATTTTAGAGGTGTCGCCATGAAAGCCATCTTTGATCACTGTGATATCGATATTGAGCACGTCACCGTCTTTTAATATGTAAGGGCCAGGAATACCATGACACACGACTTCATTTACCGAAGTACAGATTGATTTTGGAAAGCCGTGATAGTTCAGCGGTGCAGAGATAGCTCCATGTTCTTCAGTGTATTTAGCACAGATTTCATTCAACTCATCTGTCGTTACTCCCACTTTTACATGTGGGGCTATCATTTCTAACACGTCAGCGGCTAATTTACCTGCTACACGCATTTTTTCGATTTGTTCTGCTGTCTTGATAACTATGCTCATGAATTTTCTCTTACCGTTGTCGCTGTCAAAAAAGCGCATTTAAAATGTGGCAAAATTTGTACTTTTTACCCAGTTATGATATAAAGCGCGCCGTTATGTATAAGTCTTAACGAAACATAAAAGTGAACTAAGCATCAAAGCTTTCTTCACTTATTGCTTCACTAAGAGTAAAATATGGCGGCCATTATACATGTTATAGATGGCAATTTAACTAAATACTAAATCACACACGTATCGACACATTCTTCGGGGTGCTCTTAGTCTATTTTAGGCAAGGGTCGAAGGTATGGGATCCGTGGAGGTCTAACCCCCAAAATTAAGGTATATAAAATGACTACTGTTTCAATGCGCGACATGCTTCAAGCTGGTGTTCACTTCGGTCACCAAACTCGTTACTGGAATCCTAAGATGAAACCTTTCATCTTCGGTGCACGTAATGGTGTTCATATCATCAACCTTGAGCACACTGTACCAATGTTCAACGAAGCTTTAGCTTTCATTAGCAATGTTGCTTCTAAGAAAGGTAAAGTTCTTTTTGTTGGTACTAAGCGCGCTGCTGGCGAAGCTATCAAAGAAGCTGCAATCTCTTGTGACCAGTACTACGTTGATCACCGCTGGTTAGGCGGTATGTTGACTAACTGGAAAACTGTTCGTCAGTCAATCAAACGTCTTAAAGAGCTAGAAAGCCAGTCTGTTGACGGTACTTTCGACAAGCTTACTAAGAAAGAAGCGTTAATGCGTACTCGCGAGCTAGAGAAGTTAGAAAAATCTCTTGGTGGTATCAAAAACATGGGCGGCTTACCTGACGTATTATTCGTTATCGGTGCTGACCACGAGCATATCGCTATTAAAGAAGCTAACAACTTAGGTATCCCAGTTGTTGCTGTTGTTGATACTAACTCTGCTCCAGATGGCGTTAACTACATCGTTCCTGGTAACGATGATGCTATGCGTTCTATCCGTTTGTACACTTCTTCTGTTGCTGCAGCTGCTAACTCAGGCCGTGGTCAAGATTTAGCTGTTCAAGCTGAGCAAGACGGTTTCGTAGAAACTGTTTAATAAGGTTGATGGTTACCATCTCCCTTATTTGCCAATAATTAATTGGTGAACAGGGGCCTTTAGGCCCCTGTTTTATAGATGAAATATTAAACGAATCAAATTTGAGGACTTAACAATGGCAATTACTGCTGCCCAAGTTAAAGAACTTCGTGACCGCACTGGCGCTGGCATGATGGACTGTAAAAAAGCATTGACTGAAACTAACGGTGATATCGAGCTAGCGATTGATAACATGCGTAAGAGCGGTGCTGCAAAAGCTGCTAAAAAAGCAGGTAACATTGCTGCTGAAGGTACAATTCTAATCAAGCAAGCTGAAGGCTACACAGCATTATTAGAAGTTAACTGCCAAACAGATTTCGTTGCTAAAGACGGTAACTTCTTAGCATTTGCTAACGAAGTACTTGAAGTTGCTGCTGCATCTAAAGTAACAATCGAAGAGCTAAAAGCACAGTTTGAAGAAACTCGTGTTGCTTTAGTAGCTAAAATCGGTGAAAACATCAACGTTCGTCGTATCGAGTACATCGATGGCGCTACTCAAGCGACTTACCGTCACGGCGACCGTATCGGTGTTGTTGTAACGGGTGAAGCTGACGCTGAAACACTTAAGCACATCGCAATGCATGTTGCTGCTTCTAAGCCTGAATTCGTTAATCCAACTGACGTACCTGCTGATGTTGTTGCTCGTGAGCAAGCGCTTCAAGTAGAAATCGCGATGAACGAAGGTAAGCCTCAAGAAATCGCTGAGAAGATGGTTATTGGCCGTATGAAGAAGTTTACTGGTGAGATCTCTCTTACTGGTCAAGCTTACATCATGGAGCCTAAGAAAACTGTTGGCGATATTCTTAAAGAGAAAGGCGCAACAGTATCTAACTTCATTCGTTTAGAAGTGGGTGAAGGTATCGAGAAGAAAGAAGAAGATTTCGCTGCAGAAGTTGCTGCACAAATCGCCGCTACTAAAAAAGCGTAATTCAACATCTCTTCATACCCTAAAGCCGCAGCAACCGCTGCGGTTTTGTTATAATTAGGAAAAAGTTATGAGCACCAATCCAAAACCTGCATTTAGACGCGTTCTTTTAAAATTAAGTGGTGAAGCCTTGATGGGCGAAGAAGGCTTCGGTATTGACCCTAAAGTACTTGATCGTATGGCTCAAGAAGTCAAAGAACTGGTTGAGTTAGGTATTCAAGTTGGGGTTGTAATTGGTGGTGGTAATCTATTCCGTGGTGAAGGCTTAGCGCAAGCTGGTATGAATCGTGTTGTTGGCGATCATATGGGCATGTTAGCAACCGTAATGAACGGCCTTGCAATGCGTGATGCACTGCACCGTGCCTATGTAAATGCACGTTTGATGTCAGCCATTCCTTTAAAAGGTGTGTGTGATGACTACAACTGGGCTGAAGCAATCAGTTTATTAAAATCGGGTCGTGTTGTGATTTTTGCAGCGGGTACCGGTAATCCATTCTGTACAACCGATTCAGCAGCCTGCTTACGCGGCATTGAAATTGAAGCTGAAGTTGTACTTAAAGGCACTAAAGTTGATGGTGTTTATTCAGCTGATCCAATGAAGGATCCAGAAGCGGTTAAATACGACACCCTGTGCTTCAACGAAGTGTTAGAAAACGAATTTAAGGTAATGGACTTAGCAGCATTTACGCTAGCCCGTGACCACAACATGCCAATATTAGTATTCAACATGAATAAGCCAGGTGCATTGCGCCGTGTTATCATGGGTGAAGAAGAAGGCACGTATATTAGCGCTAAAAAATCAAGCTAAATCAGGCTTAGAAATTTAACTTGAACGGGTATCGACATAGGGCAACCCGTGTACCATTATCAAGGTGCCGTTCAGGTATTAAGTGTTTGTGACCAAAAGGATATTTAACGTGATTAATACAATTAAAGAAGATGCTCAAGAACGTATGAGCAAATGTGTTGAAGCAACTAAAAACCAAATGGCCAAAGTGCGTACCGGCCGTGCTCACCCAAGTTTACTTGATTCAATTCAGGTTTCTTACTACGGTTCTATGACACCACTTAAGCAAGTTGCTAATATTGGTATCGAAGACTCACGTACGCTAAATGTAACTGTATTTGATGCTACTATGGTGCAAGCTGTAGAAAAAGCGATTATGAGCTCTGATTTAGGCTTAAATCCAATGACTGCCGGCAACTCAATGCGTATTCCATTACCAGCATTGACTGAAGAGCGTCGTAAAGATTTCATCAAAGTGGTTCGTGGTGAAGCTGAAAATGGCCGTGTTGCAGTCCGTAACGTTCGCCGTGATGCTATCAGCGAAATTAAAAAGCTTGAGAAAGCAAAAGAGTGTACTGAAGATGATGTTCGCCGTAGCGAAGATGAAATTCAGAAGTTCACCGATGCTAGCATCAAGAATATTGATGGAATTCTAGCTGTTAAAGAAAAAGAATTGATGGAAGTCTAATTCTCCTCATAGCAAAGCTAGAGTTGAAGCGCCGTGTAAGGTTATACTACACGGCGTTTGTCTATTTGAAAGGGTTGTAATAGATGTCATCCACTGTTGGATTTGAGCCAGAAACACAATTAGATACCGATATTGATTCATCAGAGCAATTGCCTGGGCAATTATCTGATGTGGTTAAACAGTCGTTGCCTAAACATGTTGCCATCATTATGGATGGCAATGGCCGCTGGGCTCAGCAACAAGGTAAACCAAGAGTGTTCGGCCACAAGGCCGGTGTAAAGGCCGTGCGTCGGGCTGTCAGTGTGGCGAGCCAGTTACAAATCGAGTCGTTAACCTTGTTTGCTTTTTCCAGTGAAAATTGGCGTCGTCCTGATAAAGAAGTCAGTTTGCTGATGGAATTGTTTTTCACTGTATTACAGCGCGAAATCAAACTACTGCATAATAATCAAGTGCGTTTAAATATTATCGGTGATATCAGCCGCTTTTCTGCACGTTTACAAAAACAGATCCATGAAGCACAACAAAAAACGGCAGGCAATACTGGTTTAGTGCTTAATGTTGCTGCTAACTATGGTGGCCGCTGGGATATTTTACAAGCGACACAAAAGTTAGCGGATAAAGTCGCCCAAGGTGATTTAGCATCCGATGAGTTAACTGAAGATTTATTAAATCAACAACTGTGCATGCACGGACAAAATGAAGTTGATTTGATGATCCGGACAGGCGGTGATTACCGCATCAGTAATTTTATTTTATGGCAGGCTGCATATGCGGAGTTAGTCTTTACTGACACCTTATGGCCAGATTTCAATGAGCAAGCGTTTAAAGATGCCCTTGCTGTATTTGCCAGTAGACAGCGCCGCTTTGGTTTGACAGGCAGTCAAATCGAAGAAATTCGCGCTATATAAAGAATTAAGAGGCTAAACTTTTGTTAAAACAAAGAATTATAACAGTATTATGGTTACTTCCTCTCGTTATAGGGGCCATTTTCTTTCTGCCTGCAGAGTATTTTGCTTGGGTTTTGGTGCCGGTATTCATGATCGGCGCAAAAGAGTGGGGCAGCTTTATTGACCCTGAGTGTAAAGTGACCCAGTGGACATTTACCGTCACAGTCACCGTTATTTTATTAGCGTTAAACTTTATCGTACCTGTGGATGCAATGTGGCTTAAAGGCCAATTACACCCTATTTTTGTCTCTATTATTGCTATTGGTGCTTTTTGGTGGTTTTTAAGCGCACTTTTAGTTATTTCATTTCCTAAAACTGACAGCATATGGAAAAACAGCCCAATGCTGAAGTCGATGTTTGGTCAGCTAACACTTATTCCCTGTTTTGTTGCCCTCATTACGCTCAAATCAATCAGCAGTAATGTTGACCCTTATTTTGGCGGCACCTTAGTCTTTTTAGTCATGTTAGTTGTTTGGGCCGCTGATACAGGTGCTTATTTTGCTGGTCGCGCATTTGGTAAGCATAAATTGATGCCCAATGTTAGCCCTAATAAAACCCTTGAAGGTTTGATTGGTGGCTTATTAGCAACCTTGGTCGTCGCATGTGGGGTGATGTATTACTCACCAGAACAAGAATTAGCTTTAGTGATTACCGTTACGCTGATAACCGCTTTAGCTTCAGCCTTTGGTGATTTATCTGAAAGCATGTTTAAACGTGCTGCTGATATAAAAGATTCAGGTACTATTTTACCAGGCCATGGTGGAGTACTCGATAGAATGGACAGTTTAACGGCTGCACTACCGATCTTCACTCTTATCTACATCGCATTCTGGATTTAATACAATGCAAAATATGGTCATTTTAGGCGCTACTGGCTCCATTGGGTCAAGTACGTTAAGTGTTATTAGCCAAAACCCACAGCAATATGCGGTTTATGGTCTCGTTGCCAATGCCAGCGTCGATAAAATGTTGTCATTATGTATCGAGCATAAACCAGTATATGCACATATGGTCGATGAATCTGCAGCTAAGGCGCTGCAGCAGCGTATACCTGCTAATATTGCCACTAAGGTGACAACAGGTGAGGATGCGTTATTAGGTCTTGTCACGGCTTCTGAAGTTGATACGGTTATGGCCGCGATTGTCGGCGCAGCAGGTCTTGTTTCAACCTTTGCCGCAGTTAAAGCGGGCAAACGGGTATTGCTGGCAAATAAAGAAGCCTTAGTCATGTCTGGCGAATTGTTTATGCAGGCTACAGTGCAAAGTGGCGCGACCCTACTGCCGGTCGATAGTGAGCATAATGCTATTTTTCAGTGCTTACCTGCCGATATTCAAGCCAACCTTGGGCACTGTGATTTAACCGCATCTGGTATTTCGCATATTTTACTGACAGGCTCTGGTGGCCCATTTTTAACCGCCGATTTAGCCGCGCTTCAATCCATGACGCCAGCACAAGCGTGTAATCACCCTAATTGGTCAATGGGACCTAAAATTTCAGTCGATTCAGCCACCATGATGAACAAGGGTCTTGAGTTTATTGAAGCGCGCTGGTTATTCAATACTAAGGCTGAGCAATTGAAAGTGGTTATTCACCCGCAAAGTGTGATTCACTCTATGGTGCAATATCGAGATGGTTCAGTGCTCGCACAAATGGGTAACCCAGATATGCGTACACCTATTGCCCATTGTATGTCTTTTCCTGAAAGAATTAACGCTGGAGTTGAACCTTTGGACTTTTTCAAAGTCCGAGAATTGAGCTTCTGTGAACCTGACTTCAATCGTTTCCCATGTTTAGGCTTAGCAATGCAGGCTTGTGAGCAAGGGCAAGAGGCGACAACAGTACTTAACGCCGCTAACGAAATTGCCGTAGCAGCCTTTTTAGCTGAACAAATCAAGTTCACTGACATCGCTAAAGTTAATGAAGCGTGTTTATTAAAAGTGCCGCAGTCGTCGTTATCGACGATTGAAGATATTGTACAGTTAGATGCACAAGCACGTGCTATTGCTCATGAAGCAATTAAATCAATTAACTAGTTCTTAGGAGAACAATGTTAGATTTTTTATGGAACCTAGGGTCATTTATTGTCGCATTAGGTATTTTGATTACAGTTCATGAATACGGACATTTTTGGGTTGCACGCCGTTGCGGCATAAAAGTCGAACGTTTTTCTATTGGCTTTGGTAAAGCCATTTGGCGCAAGGTTGGTAAAGACGGCACTGAGTACGTTGTGGCGATGATCCCGCTTGGCGGTTATGTCAAAATGCTTGATGAGCGAGTAGAAGAAGTCCCAGAGGAATTACTCGACCAAGCTTTTAATCGAAAAACCGTTTGGCAGCGTATTGCGGTTGTGGCAGCCGGGCCCATGGCCAACTTTTTGTTCGCCATTGTTGCCTTATACCTTATGTACATCATTGGCGTACCTTCTTTAAAGCCTGTTATTGATACCACCAAAGCCAATACTCCTGCGGCGCAGATAAGCATTAAAGAGCCAATGCAAATTTTATCGGTATCTGGTCAAAAAGTCAGAAACTGGGAAGAAGTTAATTTAGCGTTAGTGAGTCATATTGGCGGCGATTCGTTAGAGATCAGTCTAACACCGCTTAATGCGGCCGTCACAGATGCCCAGATTGGTCAATCCCATACGCTTGATATTAGCCAATGGACATTTGACCCCGATAAAGAATCGCCAATTAGTGCAATTGGTTTAGGTATTTATCGCCCAGCCATTGAACCTATAATAGCCTTGATCACCAAAGGTAGCGCGGCAGAATATGCTGGTATGCAGGTTGGCGATGAAATTACTACCATCAATGGTAAACCATACCGCGATTGGAATGCGTTTGTAGATGTGATACAAAAGTCTGCCGATAAAACGGTGCAGCTAAAAATATTACGTGATAATCAAGCATTAACCCTTAATGTCACCCCGCAAGCACAAACCAATGCTGCAGGCCAAATGATTGGCATGGTCGGGGTAAGTCCTACTCAAATTGATTGGCCGGAAAGTATGCGCTTCCAGCTTGAGTATGGCATAGTAGATTCCTTCACAGCAGCCGCTGATAAAACATGGCAACTGGTGGTTGTCAGCTTTAAGATGATTGGAAAACTGTTTACCGGCGATGTGTCGGTGAAAAACTTAAGTGGTCCTATTTCTATAGCTCAAGGTGCTGGTACCAGTGCAGACTATGGATTTGTGTACTTTCTTGGGTTTATCGCACTCATCAGTGTGAACTTAGGCATCATTAATTTAATGCCTTTGCCAGTGCTCGATGGGGGACACTTGCTGTATTACTTTATCGAAGTGATTACGGGTAAGCCTGTACCGGAGAAGGTACAGGACATAGGATTCAGGTTTGGCGCAGCGATGCTGTTATTGTTGATGAGTGTTGCACTCTTTAATGATTTTTCCAGACTCTGAGCAGGGAACACAAATAATTAGAAGTGCTCTATGAGATTGAATAAACTTTTTGCCTCGATGATTTTAGTCGGCGCGTCATTTTCAGGCAATGGTATGGCGGAAACTTTCCAACCATTTGAAGTGACCGACATCCAGATTGATGGTTTACAGCGAGTCGCACTTGGTGCTGCCTTGCTAAACCTGCCCGTTAAAGTGGGCGATACGGTAGACCAAGTAAAATTACAGCAAGCCATTAAAAGCTTGTATGCCTCAACCAACTTCGAAACCATCAGTGTTAGCCATGAAGATGGCGTATTGCTTGTTTCCGTTAAAGAGCGTGCCACTATCAGTGCTGTTACCTTTGAAGGTAACAAAGATATTAAAGATGAGCAGTTACAAGAAAGCTTAGACGGCTCAGGTATTAAAATCGGTGAGTCACTTGATAGAACCATGTTGTCAGGCATCGAAAAAGGCCTGCAAGATTTCTATTACGGTGTGGGTAAATACGGCGCGAAAGTTGAAGCAGAAGTCATTAACTTACCTCGTAACCGTGTTGAACTTAAATTTAACTTCACTGAAGGCTTAGCGGCTGAAATTCGCCAAATTAACGTAGTGGGTAATACCGTTTTTTCAGATTCTGAATTAATTGGTTTACTTGAGCTTAAAGATTACGTTGCTTGGTGGGACTTATTTGGTGAGCGCCGTTATCAAAAGCAAAAGCTTGAAGCTGATTTAGAAACGGTAAAAACCTACTATCACAACCAAGGTTATATTCGCTTTGCGGTAACATCAACCCAAGTGGCAATGACCCCTGATAGAAAAGGCTTGTACATCACCATCAATGTTGATGAAGGTGATAAGTACGAGGTCTCTGAAGTTAACTTAACCGGTGATTTAATGGGCCGTGAAGAGTTGATGAAGGCTATCTTGCCGATCAAAGAAGGCGATATGTACAACGGTGGTGATGTTACCTTCACCGAAGAAATGTACAGCAAGTATTTAGGCCGTTTTGGTTATGCTTATCCTGAAGTTAAAACATATCCAGAAATTAATGACGAAACCAAAGAGGTTGCATTAAACATTAATGTTAACCCTGGTAAACGTGTTTACGTGCGCTCAATTAACTTCAGCGGTAACACAGTTACTAAAGATGAAGTAATGCGTCGTGAACTACGTCAAATGGAAGGTGCGTGGTTAAACTCAGCTCAAGTTGAGCAGTCAAAAGTATTGTTAAACCGTTTAGGTTACTTTGAAACAGTTGATACTGAAACCGTACAAGTACCTGGCAGTGATGACTTAGTGGATGTGGCTTTCAATGTGAAAGAACAGCCATCTGGTTCATTTAACGCCGGTGTGGGTTATGGTACTGAATCAGGCTTAAGTCTGCAGTTTGGTGTACAGCAAAGTAACTTCTTAGGTACGGGTAACCAAGCGGGTATTAACTTAAATACCAATAAGTATTCTAAGAACGTTAACTTCTCTTACACTGACCCGTACTTTACTAAAGATGGTGTGAGCTTAGGCGGCAGTATCTTCTGGAACGAGTTTGATGCAAACGAGGCTAACCTTGAGCGTTATAAGAATAAATCTTATGGCATCGCGGTAAACTCAGGCTTCCCGATAAACGAAAATAACCGTTTAAATGGTGGTATCGGCTATCGTCATAACGCGATTTCAGAAATCTCTGCTTACGAACAAGCATTACGTTTCTATAATGTTTACCGTGAGTCTGATGACCCGAATTCTGATTTAGCCTTTGATAACTTTGAGATAAATGGTGGTTGGTATCGCAGTACATTAAACCGCGGCACCTTCCCAACAGATGGTTCATCGCAGCGCCTAAGTGCGAAAGCAACCATTCCAGGGTCGGATCTGCAGTATTTTAAAACTGACTTTGATACCAACTTTTACTTACCATTAACCCGTAACCACAGCTTTGTGTTACTAACGCGAGCGCGCTTAGGTTATGCCAATGGTTATGGTAAGTTTAATGATAATGATCAAATTTTGCCTTTCTGGGAAAACTATTACTCAGGTGGTAGTAGCTCATTACGTGGCTTTAAGTCTAATTCTGTCGGCCCTCGTTCGTTCTATTTATATCGTGGTAGTGAGCCATGTGCGCCAGATCCATCAGGTGACGGCTGTACACTGCCAGGTGATCCTAACCGAATTCAAGTGAGTTCTGGTCGTTCTATTGGTGGTAATGCCATTGCGACTGCCAGTGTGGAAATGATTGTTCCAACGCCTTTCTTGGATGAGGCTTATTCTAATTCAGTACGTACTAGTTTCTTTGTTGATGCTGGTAACGTATGGGATACCGAGTTTGATTATGACTCGTATAGATACCTTCCAGCGGATGAGTTTGACAAACTGGAAGATTATAGCGACCCAGGTCGGATCCGTGCCTCTTGGGGTATGAGCGTCCAATGGTTATCACCAATGGGACCTATGGTGTTTAGCTTGGCTTGGCCGATTAAAGAGTACGAAGATGATGAAACAGAGATATTTTCGTTCAACATTGGCAAAACGTTCTAAAACAAATACACTCAGCAAGTTTTGCTGATAATAACAAGGAGTCTATTTTGAAAAAGATGTTAAATCGCGCGTTAGTAACAATGGCATTTTTAAGTGCACCTATGATGGCACATGCTGAAAAAATTGCTGTGGTTGATATGGGCGAAGTATTTGAGCAACTGCCTCAACGTGAACAAATTTCACAGTCACTAAAAACTGAGTTTGGTGATCGAGTTGCTGACGTACAAAAAATGCAAGAACAAATGCGTACATTAGTTGAAAAGCAACAACGTGATGGCGCGTTAATGAGCGAAAGTCAAAAAACTGAGCTTGGACGTGAAATGGAATCACTAAAGTCTGATTTCCAATTAAAAGGCAAAGCACTTGATGAAGATATGCGTCGTCGTCAAGGTGAAGAGCAAAACAAGCTTTTAGTTAAAGTACAAGAAGCGATTAATACTATTGCTGCAAAAGAGTCTTATGACATCGTATTGCAACGTGGTGCAGTTATCTACGTTAAGCCAGATGCTGATATCAGTGATAAAGTTGTTCAAGCGTTAAGTAAAGGCAACTAATGAAAACCGTGACTTTAAAAGAGCTTGGTCAGCTATTAGGCGCATCTGTTAAAGGCGACGACACTTTGGTGATCACCAGTGTTGCGACCCTAGAAGATGCCGCCTCAGATCAACTTTCTTTTTTAGCCAATAGTAAATATCGTGCCCAGCTTGAGACCTCTCAAGCGGGTGCGGTGTTATTGAGTGAAAAAGATGCCGAAGATTACAGCGGCAATGCTTTAGTGTTAAAAGACCCATACGTGGGCTTTGCACGGGTAGCACAACTTTTAGATACCACCCCAAAAGTTACCAAAGGTATCCACCCCTCGGCACAAATCGATGCCTCAGCGCAACTGGGCGAGAATGTCGCTATAGGGGCTAATGTTGTCATCGATGCCAATGTCATTATTGGTAATGACGTACAAATTGCTGCAGGTAGTGTTATTGGCGAGCAATCTATCATAGGTTCTGGCTGTATTTTAAAAGCCAATGTGACTTTTTATCATGATGTGATTGTTGGTCAGCAATGTATTTTTCATTCTGGTTGCGTGATTGGTTCTGATGGCTTTGGCTATGCGAACGAGCGCGGTAACTGGATCAAAATCCCACAAACTGGTGGTGTAAGAATTGGCGATAATGTAGAAATTGGCGCCAATACCACAGTAGATCGTGGTGCTTTATCTCATACAGAAATTCATGATGGCGTTATCATCGATAACCAAGTTCAAATTGCCCATAATTGTGTTGTCGGCCAAAATACCGCTATTGCAGGAACCTCATTCCTAGCCGGTAGTGCGACTCTTGGTAAGTACTGTATTATTGGTGGCGGTAGCGGTATCGCAGGCCATTTGAAGGTTGCAGACGGCACCCATGTCTCTGGCAGCACCAATGTGACAAGCGAAATTCGTAAACCAGGTTTGTATTCATCTGCTACAATTGCAATGGATAACAAATCATGGCGTCGCAATACTGTTCGTTTCCGTCATTTAGATGAATTATTTAATCGCGTCAAAGTGATTGAAAAGAAAATACAAGATTAGAAGTCATGGCATGATTGCCATTGCGAGGAATTAGCGTGTCAAACCAATTAAATACCATGGATATTGAAGAGATCCTTCAGTATCTTCCTCATAGATACCCTTTTTTGTTAGTTGACCGTGTTCTAGATTACACCGTAGGTGAGTCTTTACATGCGATTAAAAATGTCACCTTTAATGAGCCTTTTTTCCAAGGTCACTTCCCAGTTAAACCAGTAATGCCTGGTGTATTAATCATTGAAGCGATGGCCCAAGCAACAGGTTTGCTTGCATTTAAAACCATGAGTCCAGATCCATCACCAGATGTCTTATATTTACTTGCTGGTATTGATAAAGCACGTTTTAAGCGGGTGGTATCTCCAGGTGATCAGATTCATTTCCACGTTAAAATGATTAAAGAGCGCCGAGGAATTGGTGTATTTGAAGGACAAGCATTCGTCGATGGCGAGCTAGCCTGTTCAGCCGAAATCATGTGTGCACGCAGAGAGATCAACAAGTGATTGATAAGTTAGCATTCGTTCACCCAGACGCAAAAATTGGTAACAATGTCACGATTGGCCCTTGGAGTTATATTGGCGCTGACGTTGAAATTGGCGACGATACTTGGGTTAGTTCACATGTCGTTATCAAAGGCCCAAGTGTCATTGGTAAAGGCAATCGTTTCTTCCAGTTTTCTTCAATTGGCGAAGAATGCCAAGATAAGAAATATGCTGGTGAGCCAACAACTTTAATCATGGGTGATAATAATATCATTCGTGAAAACGTGACTATTCACCGCGGTACCATTCAAGATAATAGTGAAACCCGTATAGGTTCAAATAACCTACTTATGGCTTATGTGCATATCGCTCATGACTGTGTGTTAGGTGACAATATTATCATGGCAAATAATGCTTCTATTGCAGGCCATGTACATGTTGGTGATTGGGCTATTTTAGGTGGCATGACTGGTGTACATCAGTTTGTACATATTGGTGCCCATGCGTTTACTGCAGGCTCTTCAACCATCTTTCAAGATGTGCCGCCATTTGTGATGGCAGCCGGTAGCCCAGCTATCCCAAGAGGTCTGAACGTTGAAGGTTTGAAGCGCCGAGGTTTCACTAAAGAAACCCAACATGCTATTCGTCGTACCTATAAATCGCTATATCGTAAAAATTTAACGATTGAAGAAGCATTAGCTGAAATTACTGAAGACGCTGAAGCCGATGAATACGTTAAAGGCATGGTTGAATTCATTAATGGTTCATCTCGCGGGATCATTCGATAGTATTGATAATGACAAATAATACCCCTCGTATATTTGCTATGGTCGCCGGAGAAATCTCCGGCGATATTTTAGGCGCAGGCTTAATTAAGTCGCTACAAAAACACTACCCAGATGCGCGCTTTATTGGCATTGGTGGTCCTCAAATGGAGGCTCTTGGTTTCGAGAGCTTTTTTTCGTTTGAAGAGCTTGCCGTTATGGGGATTGTTGAAGTGTTAGCAAGGCTGCCGCGTTTACTTAAAGTGCGCGCCAGTTTGATTGAGCAAATTTGTGCAGTAAAACCTGATTGCTTTATTGGTATTGATGCGCCAGATTTTAACCTTGGGGTTGAACTCAAGTTAAAAAATAAAGGCATAAAAACGGTCCATTATGTGAGTCCGTCGGTCTGGGCTTGGCGTCCAAAACGTATTTTCAAAATCGAAAAAGCCACCAATATGGTGTTGTCGTTATTACCTTTTGAAAAAGCGTTTTATGACAAACATCAGGTGCCATGTACCTTTGTCGGTCATACTTTAGCGGATGATATTCCGCTTGAAAGCGATAAGTTAGCTGCCCGTAAACTGCTGGGTTTAGACCCTAATGCAGAATATTTAGCCATTTTGCCTGGATCTCGCGGTGGTGAGCTAAAACAGTTAGCTGAACCTTTTATTAAAGCGGCGCTGATTGTTAAGCAAGCTTATCCAGATATTAAGTTTGTCACGCCACTGGTTAATAAGGCCCGTAAGGAGCAGTTTATTGCCGCCCTTGAGCTGTATGCACCAGATTTGGTTATCGATTTAATTGAAGGGCAATCAAGGGAAGTCATGGCCGCAGCTGACGCTATTTTACTAGCATCAGGCACTGCAGCACTTGAAGCCATGCTGGTTAAAAGGCCTATGGTGATGTCTTATCGGGTTAATGCGCTGACTTACAAAATTGCTAAACGCATGATGTTAGTTGAGCATTACTCTTTGCCAAACTTGCTCGCGGGCAAAAAGCTTATTCCTGAAATTGTTCAAGATGAGTGTAATCCTGAGAATATTTCAGCTGCAGTGATTGAGCAGTTAAATGCAGATTTTACGCCGCTTAAGCAAGAGTTTGAGCAAATTCATCGCAGTTTACGCTGCAATGCCAGCGATAGAGCTGCTGACGCGGTAATTAACTTACTCGATTAATCTCAGTAATTTTTAAAGCCTGATTGAGTGATGTTATTCGCTCAAGCAGGTTTTTTTATGGCAATTTTAGAGGTGATTTGTGAGTCGTATTCCTGCAGTAATAAAGGGTATTACCCCCGAACAAGTTGAATACATTAGCCGCGGCGTGGTCGCGGGTGTTGATGAAGTTGGCCGAGGCCCATTAGTGGGTGATGTGGTTACCGCAGCAGTTATTTTAGACCCTAATAATCCGATATCAGGCTTAAATGACTCAAAAAAATTAACTGAAAAACGCCGTGAATTGCTATTTACTGAAATCAGTGAAAAAGCCTTATGCATTAGTGTCGGCCGTGCATCCCCATTAGAGATTGATGAACTTAACATTCTCCATGCCACCATGCTGGCTATGCAGCGGGCAGTGCAAGGCTTAACTATTACCCCAGAGCGAGTGTTGGTGGATGGGAATCGTAGTCCAGAGTTTGGAATCGTTAGTCATGCCATTATCAAAGGTGATGGCTTGGTGGCAGCAATAAGCGCCGCATCGATTATTGCCAAGGTAACCCGCGACAGGGAAATGGCTGAGCTTGATGCCAGATATCCACAATATGGGTTTGCCAATCATAAAGGTTACCCAACTAAAGCCCATTTTGAAGCATTAGCACAACATGGGGTATTAGCTGAACACCGCAAAAGTTTTAAACCAGTCATGGCAGTACTGGCAAAATCTGAATCTTAAACCGCTTTGGTTATAACAATATAGCATTAGACAGCATTGCCAAGTATTGCCTACGGCATTGGCGCTGTTTAATCGGCTTATTTAGCGATGATAGCCCTAATCTGTTCTATTAAATTTGGGGTTAGTTTGTTAATCTGGCTAGCAGTTTTTTCCTTTTAATCACGCATTTCAAAGATACTATAATCTATGTCCGATCCTCGTTTTGTTCATCTTCGCGTTCACAGTGATTTTTCCATGTCAGATGGCGTGGCAAAAGTTAAACCTATTATTGCCAAAGCCGAAGAGCTTGGAATGGGGGCGCTAGCGATAACAGATCAAAATAACTTTTGTGGTCTGGTAAAGTTTTATGGTGGCTGTCATGGGGCAGGGATCAAGCCGATTGTTGGCGCTGATTTTTGGATGAAAGTCCCAGGTTTTGAAAAAGAGTTTTGCGCCTTAACTATCATCGCCTTAGATAACGACGGTTATCAAAATTTAACCCAGCTCATCAGTGAGGCCTATTTACGTGGCCAAATAGATGGGCGAGTGGTTATCGATCAAGAGTGGCTGATTAAGTTTAATAAAGGCATTTTGATTATTTCTGGGGCGAAAGAAGGCGATGTTGGTAAGGCATTATTAAAAGGTAACCAAACCCAAGTTGATCAGCTGATAAATTTCTATCAAACCCATTTTGAAGATCGTTACTTTTTAGAGCTTTTGCGAACTGGCAGAGCTGATGAAGAACGCTATCTGCACATGGCGGTAAAATTAGCTTCTGATCGCAATCTACCTGTTGTGGCGACCAATCAGGTGGTCTTTTTAAAGGCCGATGATTTTGAATCCCATGAAATACGGGTGGCGATCCATGACGGTTTTACTTTAGCTGATCCTCGCAGACCGAAAAAATACAGTAAAGAACAATACTTACGCACAGAAGAAGAAATGTGTGAGTTATTTGCTGATATTCCATCAGCACTGGCAAACAGTGTGGAAATCGCCAAACGCTGTAATGTGACTATACGTTTACACGAATATTTCTTGCCTAACTTCCCAACGGGCGATTTGACCATTGAAGACTTTCTCGTCGAAGTGTCGGAAAAAGGCCTAGAAGAGCGGCTGGAATTTTTATTCCCTGATGAACAGGTACGTTTAGAAAAGCGTCCCGAGTATGATGAACGCCTAGATATTGAGCTAAAAGTGATTAACCAAATGGGCTTCCCTGGTTACTTCCTTATTGTAATGGAGTTTATTCAATGGGGTAAGGATAACGATATTCCTGTTGGACCGGGTCGTGGATCTGGTGCGGGCTCATTAGTGGCATATGCACTAAAAATTACCGATCTTGACCCACTAGAGTACGACTTACTGTTTGAACGTTTCTTAAACCCAGAACGTGTCTCTATGCCTGATTTCGATGTCGATTTCTGTATGGATAGACGTGATGAAGTTATCGATCACGTTGCTGAATTGTATGGCCGAGATGCGGTATCACAAATTATTACCTTTGGTACCATGGCGGCAAAAGCTGTGGTACGGGACGTTGGCCGTGCACTCGGTCACCCCTATGGTTTTGTTGAACGGTTAACAAAAATGATCCCTGCAGAGCCCGGGATGACTCTGACCAAAGCCTTTGAAGTGGAGCCATCATTACCAGAAGCGTATAACGCTGATGAAGATGTCCGTGAGCTGATTGACATGTGTCGACGACTTGAAGGTGTTACTCGTAATGCCGGTAAGCATGCTGGTGGCGTGGTTATCTCACCGACAGTTATCACTGATTTCTCGCCCCTTTATTGTGATGCTGAAGGCTTAAACCCAGTAACGCAATTCGATAAAAATGATGTAGAAACCGCAGGGCTAGTTAAGTTTGATTTCTTAGGCTTAAGAACCCTGACCATCATTGATTGGGCGCTGCAAATGATTAACCCGCGCCTAGCAAAGCAGGGCAAAGAGCCCGTCAGGATTGAGGCCATTGACTTAACCGATCCTAAGTCGTTTAGATTACTTCAGCGCTATGAAACCACAGCGGTATTCCAGTTAGAATCCCGTGGTATGAAAGATTTGATTAAACGTCTGCAACCCGATTGTTTTGAAGACATGATTGCACTTGTGGCACTGTTTCGCCCAGGCCCATTGCAATCAGGCATGGTAGATAACTTTATTGAGCGTAAGCATGGCCGTGAAGCGGTCTCTTATCCAGATGAAAAATATCAACATGAGTCATTAAAAGAACTACTAGAACCAACCTACGGCATTATTTTGTATCAAGAACAAGTGATGCAAATTGCCCAGGTTCTTGCCGGTTATACCCTAGGTGGCGCGGATATGTTACGCCGTGCAATGGGTAAGAAAAAACCAGAAGAGATGGCAAAGCAGCGCGGCACCTTTAAAGAGGGGGCTATCAATAACGGTGTTGATGGCGACCTGTCGATGAAGATCTTCGACTTGGTTGAAAAATTCGCCGGTTATGGTTTTAACAAATCTCACTCAGCTGCCTATGCACTGGTTTCCTATCAGACCCTATGGCTTAAAACCCATTACCCTGCCGAGTTTATGGCGGCGGTAATGTCAGCAGATATGGATAACACAGATAAAATCGTTATCTTAGTCGATGAATGTGAACGCATGGGCATACCGCTTATTCCACCGGATGTGAATAAAGGCTTATTCAAATTTACCGTTGATGACGAGCTTAACATTGTCTACGGGATCGGTGCGATTAAAGGGGTTGGTGATGGCCCAGTGGAATCGATTCTCAATGCCCGAAAAGACGGACCATTTATTGATTTATTTGATTTCTGCGCCCGAATTGATCTTAAAAAGCTCAATAAACGCGTCATCGAAAAACTGATTTGCGCCGGTGCATTAGACAGTTTAGGTCCGCACCGCGCGGCGATGATTGCCACCTTACCAGAAGCGATTTTGGCCGCGGCCCAGCATGCCAAAGCTGAAGCTATTGGCCAAAACGATATGTTTGGCCTACTTAACTCTGAACCAGAAGACAATAAACAAAACTTTGTTGAATGTACTCCTTGGCCTGATAAAGTTTGGCTTGAAGGTGAGCGTGATACTTTAGGTTTATACCTTACAGGTCATCCGATAAATCAATACTTAAAAGAGCTGAAGCAGTACACTTCAGGGCGTTTAAAAGACGTCCATCCGACTGACCGCGGTAAAACCATGAAGGCCGCGGGGCTAGTTATTGCCACTCGAGTGATGGTAACCAAACGTGGCTCAAAAATGGGGCTGGTGACGTTAGATGATAAAAGCTCACGCTTAGAAGTGATGCTATTTACTGAAGCGTTTGAAAAGTTTAATCACTTGCTTGAAAAAGATAAAATTTTGATCTGTGAAGGTGAGGTCAGCTTTGATGATTTTGCTGGTGGCAATCGCATGACTGCCCGCAACATCATTGAAATTGGCGAGGCTCGTAGCCACTTTGCCAATGCAGTGGAAATAAACATTACTGCTGATGACATCAATCAAACTTGGCTTGAGCAATTTGAGCAAGCATTAACGCCATGGAAAAACGGCAGTGTGCCGGTTATCATTAATTATCAGCAGCAACAAGCAGCAGGCCAATTACGCCTTGGTGATGAATGGCGGGTGAATCCAACCGATGAACTGATGCTGGCAATTGAAAGTCTAGTGGGCTCTAAAAACGTCAAAATCGTGTTTAATTAATTTAGCAAACTGGCTTTGGTTTCGGGCTCACATTGCTGAGCCATTTGGGCAATAGAGGCATCCATTGAGCGTAGATATTTGCAAAGCGATACAAGCGCATGCGCTAGTGCTATTAAACGCACAGCCTCAGGCTAAGTTAGTATTAGCTTACAGCGGCGGGGTTGATTCTGAATGCCTTGCCTATGGTTTAAGCCAGTTTGCCCAGCAGCACCCTAATATCCCTTGCTTATTAGTCCATGTTCATCATGGACTTAGTGACAATGCAGAGCATTGGGTCAATCATTGTCTCACTCAGGCTAAGCACTATCAGTTACCCATTCAGATAGAACGTGTAGCGATTAATAAAGCTGCGCGGCAAAGTTTAGAGGCGCTCGCCAGAGATGCCCGCTATAACGTCTTCAAAAAATACCTTAACCAAGGCGATATATTACTCACCGCCCATCATCAAGATGATCAACTGGAAACCTTACTGTTAGCCCTCAAACGTGGTCAAGGGCCCAAGGGCTTAGCGGCCATGGGCGCCATGCAGCCATTTAATCATCAAAGTTGGATTGTTAGGCCGTTACTTGATGTTACTCGCCAGCAAATTGAAGCTTTTGCCAGTGATAACCAACTTAAGCACATTGAAGATGAAAGTAATCAAGATGAGCAATTTGACCGTAACTTTCTGCGCCATGACATCATTCCGAGATTAAAAGCTCGCTGGCCAAGTATTGCCACCACCGCATCACGCAGTGCTAAATTATGCGCTGAGCAGCAGCAAGTGATTGAAGATGAAGTTGATACGCGCTTACCCGCATGGCTTGATACAGCAACACCATTTGAGTTGCCCGCTTTTAAATTACAGCAATTGTCAGACCAAACACCTCAATGGCAAGCCCTGTTGCTGCGGGGCTTTATTCAATCTTTAGGGTTTAATTTGCCGTCTCAATCGCAGCTGGAACAAATTTTACAGCAGCTGATCTATGCCGCTGATGATGCCAAGGTGGATATTTTTTGTGGTGATTACTCAATAAAGCGTTTTGCTGGCAAGGCATTTGTGGTGCCTGTTAGTAATGAAAAGCCAGATGATGTTGAGTTGATTGGCAATATTCAGTCATTGTGTACTGGCAAGCAATTGAGTTTAACCGTGCAGATGAATCAGCTAGCTGACTGCGCTATTGGTTTAACGCAAACGGGAGTAAGACTAAGGTTAGCGACAACGGAGCAAGTGACTATCTCATTTGGCGCCAAAGGCAGTATTCGCTGTCAGCCGCATTTTCGTGATAAAGGCCGTGAGCTTAAAAAAGTTTGGCAGGAGCTAGCCGTGCCACCTTGGCAAAGGCATAAAATACCGCTTATTTTTTACAATGACACCTTAGTTGCCGCCATTGGTTTTTGGGTTGATAAACGCTATCTTGCCAGCCATAACGAGTTAGGCGTTTGTTTGCATACTTAATTTAAAGCCGTTTTTACCCGCGGCTTTTGCTGCATACAACGCCATATCTGCAGTTTCATAAAGTTTGTCTTGGGTTTGTGGTGGTAAAAACTCAGCCACCCCAATACTGCATTGCACCTTAAATGCACTGGTTAATGGGTGGCTATTTATTGCCGCAATAATACGTTCACACAAAGGTGTCATCGTATGTTCTTTTCCTTGGGCTATAATTATAAATTCATCACCACCAATTCGAAATGCTTGGTCAGTATTGCGGATAGCATCATTTAATAAATCAGCAAACTCTTTTAATACCGTATCCCCCAGTTTATGACCATGTTGATCATTGAGGTTTTTAAAGTTATCTAAGTCCAGCACAATCAGAGAAATATCAGCTTGTTTTCGGTTAGCTCTTGCCAGTGCACTCTTAATACTTTGCCGATAATAATAGCGATTACCTAGCCCAGTCAGGGCATCAAACATCGCTTGGTTCGACATCTGCGCATATTGGTAGGCATTATGTAATGGCTGATTGAACAGTTCTTCTAAGGTGTTTAACAATCTTGTTTGACTTGGTGTCAGTGGCGTAGATAAGTAATATTTAATGCTATAGGGCTCACCAAAACCGGTGATCACTCGCTGAATACTTAGTCCCTGGCAACGACCCCAATTAAGTTTTAATTGGTGATTAAGCTGGATGCCGCGGATCGGCAAAACTTGTCCGATGCTTTTGCCATAGCGGGCAAAAACGCTTTCAGGGTCTAAATTTGAGTGTAATTGCTGTAACACTGCCAGTAAATTAAGCCTAGGTTCTTCATCGGTTATTTTATAATAAGCTTCTGATTTACTTATAGTTAACTTCGGGTATGGTTGTGACGTTACTGCGTAGTCCATAGCTATTATCCCAATGATGATTTCAAGTTTCTAATTGTTATTCGTTTGATAAATTTATTAAGCAATAACTATGCCTGTTATTTTTTGTTTACCATTTTCATAAGGTTATTGTTAATTTGCCACTTTGTTAATAGACTGTTTATCTAATCGTTATTTTATTGACTCGGAGAACATGCCTTTATGGAGCACAGTATTTTCATCCATATTCTCTCAATGCTAGTCATTGCGATTGTGGCAATTTCTTTGTTACGCCGAGTTGGTTTACCGCCAATCTTAGCTTATCTGCTAACCGGGGTTTTCAGCGGGCCTAGTGGCTTTCATTGGTTTACTCAAGCGCAAATGCATTCAGTGGCAGAATTGGGTGTGGTGCTGCTGATGTTTAGCCTAGGGTTAGAGTTTTCGGTTCCTAAGCTCTGGTCTATGCGCCGCACAGTATTCGGTTTAGGCAGTGCTCAGGTGACATTCACCGCATTAATTGCCGGTTTAGTCGCCTACTTATTCGGTCAAAATATGGTTGCTGCGGTGGTGATTGGCTCTGCTGTGGCGCTATCATCAACGGCGATTGTGCTAAAACTGGTTAATGATCAAGGCTGGATGCGTCGCCGACATGGCGAGCTCTCTGTCAGTGTGCTGTTATTTCAAGATATTGCCGTGGTACCGCTACTGATTGTATTACCTTTGTTATCTCCTAGCAGTGAAGCCATGGGCGCTGTTGAAATCGCTTGGGGGCTGTTCACTGGTATTTTGGCCTTTTTAGCATTGATGTCATTTGGTAAATGGATTTTACCGCGTATTTTTGATGAAGTAGCCCGCTCTCGCTCTAACGAATTGTTTGTATTATCAACCTTAGTGGTGGTGTTAGTTACTGGGGCGTTTACCCAGTGGCTGGGATTATCCATGGCGTTAGGTGCCTTTATAGCGGGGATGCTGTTAGGGGAAAGTCAGTATCGACGTCAGTTAGAAGCGGATATTAGACCATTTAGAGATTTACTGATGGGACTGTTTTTTATCTCCATCGGTATGCTATTAAATTTTGCTATTGTTGTTGAGTTTTGGTGGCAAATTTTATTAATCCTCATTGCAGTGTTAATGACCAAAATCTTAGTGGTGTTTGGTTTATTAAAGCTTGGGGGCGAGCAATTTAAAGTGGCATTAAGTACGGCTATCAGTTTGGCTCAAGTGGGCGAATTCAGTTTTGTGGTATTAGCCTTGGCGGTTAATTATCAGCTATTAGAAACTCAAATGAGTACCATTTTAGTGATGGTGGCGGTGTTATCCATGTCCATCGCACCTTGGTTAGTCAGGCATTGTGTTGATATTGCGGCAAAAATTGAGGGTAAAACCAATAGTAAAGATCAAATGGATGAAGAATTCATTTTACCCAGCCCTGATGATGGCGACTTGGTATTAATATTAGGTTATGGCCGTGTAGGGCAAACCATTGCGCGTTTTTTAAAAACCGAAGCGGTGCCATTTGTGGTGCTGGACTTAGATCCCAAACGTGTTTCTGAAGCCCGCGCTGCAGGCGAGCCGGTCTATTTTGGTGATGCCTGTAAAATGGGCTTGTTAAAGCAAATTGGTATTCGCCGAGCCAGCATGGTGGTGATCACCTTTGGTGAGTCAAGGCAAGTTGAAGACTGCTTAGCATTATCACGTAAATTAGCCCCTGAAACTAAAATTATTGTTCGCACTACAGATGATGCTGAATTAGAAAATTTAACAGAAGCTGGCGCCACTCAAGTTATTCCAGAAAAGCTCGAAGGCAGTTTAATGCTGGTGTCGCAAGTGCTGTATAAATGTGGCGTGCCGCTACCAAGAATTATTAAACGTTTAGAGTCTGAGCGCCGTAATCACTACCAATATTTACATGGTTTTTTCACTGGCGCCGAAACCGACTTTACCTTGGAACTGCTGCATGCTGTGGCGTTAGATACAGGTGCAGATGCTATCGGCAAGAAACTCACCGATATTGACTGGTCGCAGTTTAGTGTTGAAGCACGAGCTGTTAGACGTAAAGGTGAGGAGATAAGTCCACCGCCGGATGATTGGGTGTTTGAGCGCCGTGACATTGTGATGGTGGTAGGAAAACCCCGTGCAATTGAAGCCATTGAAGAGCACTTATTACAAGGCTAGTTGCAAGGCTAGCATCAATTAGCTTACGCACTCTATGATATTAGCCTTAAAAAAAATAATTAAAGCGCATGTCACGGTAGAATTTTACAGGCATCTTCCATAGAATGGATGGTTACGCTCGTTGTTGTGTAGCCATCTTTTGCTACTGCTCGTATGGAATAATGCATGTCTGCCAAATTGTTTAATCTTCCAATAAAAATTACCTTAGAACTTGTTGCTAAGCTATTTTCATCTACTCAACTGCAAAAGGCGCAGAATTATTTGATTGAAGGGCGGGTACTCGACGTTCACGCCAGTCAAGATAACCACAATGTTGAATCCTATGTGGTAGGAACCGCCACCGAGCCTTATCGTCAAGACATCAGCTTGGTCAATGTCAATCATAAAATCGTGATGAAATCTCATTGTACTTGCCCTGTTGCTAGCAATTGTAAGCACGTTGCCGCAGCGTTACTGGCGTTAGTGGATAAAAAGCCAGTTGAAGAGCAGCGTCTTAGCCAATGGATTTTACAATTAGATAAGCAAGATACCCTCACACAGACCGAAGTTGATGAAGATAAAGAACGGATAATCTTTGTGTTATCAAGCGATCATCATGGTATTTTTGTTGAGTTTAAACGCAGTAAATTAAACAAAAAACTGCAGTACAACAAAGGCAGTAAAGTTGCGTTAAATGATGTGAAGTATCATCTGCCATGGTGGATTAACGCTGAAGATAGCCAAATCATCAGCTTATTATTATCGTCTTCAAAAAGTGCCTCAAAAATCTATCTTGAAGGTGAAATTTGCGCACTGGCATTAAATAAGATGATCCAACTTGGCAGTTGCTTTTGGGAAGAAAGCCGCACCCCAATTCAGATGACCCGCGCATTAACCCCAGACTTTATTTGGCAAGAAACTGATACCCGTCATACGCAAATCAGTATGACCATGCCTGAGCTTGAAAACTGGGAGTTTATTGCCACCAATCCACCGATGTTTATGGATTTAGACTATCTAAAGATTGGTCATTTGGATACTGACTTAAGCGTTGAAAAATTAAAGCTATTGCAACAAATGCCGCCAGTGCCATTAGATAAAGTCGACGATATCAGCGATAAAATGTTGCGTCACTTTTCCCCTAAAAGTGTCCCTGTACCCAGTGAAATTGAATTTTATGAAATTGAGCAGCCATTAGTCGCAAAGCTGACTTTTACCATGGTGCAATTAAGCGACAGCGCAGTTATGCAGCCGGTATTACAGCTGCAGTTTGGCTATGGCGATATGCTGTTGTCAGGCAAATTAGCTCGCGAAAAAATCACCTTGATTAAGCAAGGTAAAGTCCAGTATCAAATTCATCGTGATCCTGAGCAAGAAGCGCAAGTGGTGCAGATACTACAAAGCTTGCAATTGCAACTTATTGATAACAGCCTGCTGACTTATAATCATGCCAGTAGCTTTTACAGTTTAGGCTTAATGCCTGATATGGTGAATGAGTGGGCCCAGCTCACCACCTTTGGGGTGATGACCTTAGAAGACTTAGGCTATAACGTAGAGTTTGCCCCAGAGTTTGACCTTAATATTGTTGAAGCCGACATTGAAGTTGACCTTGACGATGATGAAGACAGCGGCTGGTTCTCACTGTCACTTAATGCTGATATTGATGGCCAAAGTGTACCTTTATTAAGTTTAGTTGCCCGTTGGCTGCAGCAAAATGGCGAGCCAGATGACGAGCAGGAGCTCATTCTGCCAGGGCCTAATGGCCGCTTTGTGAAGATTAAAGCCAAAACCATTAAACCGCTTATTTCGGTTATCCAAGAGTTATTCCAGCGTGGTGGTGGCGACCAACTAGAAGTCCCTCGCAATCGGGCTGACTTATTGAATGAGTTATCAGAAAGCGATATTCGGTTACTTAATGGTGAGCGCGTTAGACAGTTAGCCAATAAACTTACCGAGTTTAAAGGCATAGAGTCAGCGCCGCTGCCAGAAGGGCTTAATGCCACCTTACGTGACTATCAAAAGCAAGGTTATGACTGGCTGTGTTTCTTAAAAGAATACCAATTAGGCGGTATTCTTGCAGATGATATGGGGCTAGGTAAAACCCTGCAAACGCTCGCTTTTTTACTTAAAGCGAAACAATCAAAGCAACAAAGCAGCGCAGTTAATCCACGGGCATTTAGGCCCAGTTTAATTGTTTGTCCCACCAGTTTAGTGGGCAACTGGTTTAAAGAAGCACAAAAGTTTACCCCAAGTTTAAAAGTGCTGGTGGTACACGGCAGTAAACGTCAGGCATTACTTGAGCAGATTGCAGATTACGATGTGATTGTGACCACTTATCCTTTGATCTTGCGTGATGAATTGTTCTATAGCGAATACAGCTTTGAGCATATTATTTTAGATGAAGCACAGCAGATTAAAAATGCCCAAGCAAAAGTCACTCAAGCGCTTAAAACCTTCAAAGGCCAATTTAGATTATGCTTATCAGGTACGCCACTTGAAAACCATTTAGGCGAGTTAAAATCACTAATGGATTTTTGTTTACCGGGATTATTAGGTCAGCATAATTACTTTAATAAAGAATTTAGAGGCCCGATTGAAAAGCAAGCTGATACTGAAAAATCGGCGATATTGCTCAATCGTATTGCGCCGTTTTTACTGCGCCGCACCAAAAGCGAAGTAATGTCGGAGCTACCAGAAAAAACCATAATCATTCAAACCTTAGAGTTAGAAAAAGATCAGCGTAATTTATATGAAAGTATCCGTTTAGTGATGGAGAAAAAATTACGTGAATTGTTTGCTAAACAAGGTGTATCAAGCAGTCACATTGAGTTTTTAGATGCATTGCTTAAACTACGCCAAGCCTGTTGTGATCCACGCTTAGTGAAGCTAGAGCAAGCGCAGTACGTCAAAGATAACGCCAAACTCACTTGGTTGACTGAAAATGTACCCGAGATGGTTGAAGAGGGCCGTAAAATCCTTATTTTCAGCCAGTTTACCGGTATGTTGGCGCTAATTGAGCAAGAGTTGATTGATTTAGGTATAAGCTATAGCAAGCTTACAGGGCAAACCCGTAACCGTCAGGTTGAAATTGACGCCTTCCAAGAAGGTGAAATTCCGGTGTTTTTGATTAGCCTAAAAGCGGGCGGCACAGGGCTTAATTTAACCGCCGCCGATACCGTGATCCATTTTGACCCATGGTGGAACCCGGCTGCCGAAAAGCAAGCCACAGATAGGGCGCACCGTATCGGTCAGCTCAACCCTGTATTTGTGTATAAACTGATTGCCCAAGGGACGGTAGAAGAAAAAATTCAAGAGATGCAGCAGCACAAACAAAGCCTAGCTGATAGCATTCTTGCAGGCAGCGCTAAAAGCCAGTGGACAGGTAATGCAGATGATTTACTGTCACTGCTTCGCTAGTCGCTAGTCGCTTGTTAGTAAGTCATTGATGGGGTTTTATTTAGCCTTAACAAATTCATCCAAACAATCAAACACATTGATATGTTGATATTGCCAATAGAGCTGAGATAACTCAGCTCTATTTTTTTTATGCTCAGCTTGCTGACTAGCATCGTTTTTATCCAACGACGTAGCAAGGTAAGCCATAAGTTGGCTAAATTCAGTTATCACCCTACCCGCAGCAGGAATAGACGCTGCATAGTCATAGCATTGGCGGCTGTCAGTACTATATTGCTGCTGATCAAATTGATAAAACACAATATCCGCTTGGCTTTGCAGCATATCGATATACAAAGACGAATAATCGGTAATTAATAGATCAACCTCATTAATAATTTCATAGGTATCTTGCCAATCACTGATATTAATAATGTTAGGGTAATTGGATATATCATTGCCAAGTTGGGCTTCATTAGGGTGAAGCCGTAATAAAAATAGCTGCTTATTAGCAACTAAATAAGCCGATAACAACTCAAAATCAAATGCTTGCAAATAAGGATTCGATTGTTTTTCAGCAAGGGCAGAGGCGTCACGCCATGACGGGGCATAAAGAATAATACTGTCAGCGTGATTAATTTGCTTAAGTTCATCAGCTAAGGAATTTGATTCGGGGTAGTGGCTGTAATAATCAGTGCGCGGATTACCGCAATTGAGCATTTGGTTAAGGTTGATGTTAAAGGCGCTGGCAAAAAGGTTGGCCACTAAATCACTGGGGGCAATCATATGATCAGGCTTTACTTTTTGCTGGTGGTATAAACTTGCAGAGTTAAGCTTTTCGCTCAGGCTTTTAGGGTGATAAATCGTTAATAAGGGGCCGTTGTTAATATCATACTCAATACGTTTTAGCGGCGAGCCATGCCATAAATTAACCTTGGTGGCACCTTTAGCAAAATACTGATTAATATCACCAATATAACTAGTATAGAAATAAAACTCAGCGGTTAACGCATGATAAATCCCTTTGGCGCTCCAGCGGTGATACGCCTCATAGCCTTGTTGGTTTAATGCGCTGATAACATCGCCATCGCCACTTATCCAAATCGCGCGGATCGTTTTTGTGCGCTGCCAATGTAAAAACAGGTATTTGCTATTATCGGCAAATTTATTTTTATAACACCCCATCACTGCTTTGCGCGTTCTTGGCGTTAAGCCAGATAAAAAATATACGCTTTGAGTCATGACATATTTGATGCTATTGGCAATAAATTGGCTCATGCAATGTCTCCTTGACTGTAAATTCCTTTAAATACAAAGTTTAGCACTAAACTGCTAATAAGCTTAGGCCGCATTAACAGATTTAACCGCGAGGTTATTTTTAATCTCAGTGGTTGAAATATCGTCGGTACGGGTGAGGTACATGACTTCGCACTGGCTTTTTAAGAAATCAAATTCACCTTGCCAATCATCGCCGATGGCAAAAATATCAACATCAAAACGGCTAACATCAGCTGATTTTTGCTGCCAGTTATGCTCAGGAATGACCTTTGATACATATTTACAAGCCGCCACAATTTCTACCCGTTGCTGGTAGCTAAAGAAAGCTGCCTTGCCTTTTAGGGCATTAAATTCATCGGTAGAAACCCCAACAATCAGTTGATCGCACATTTTGCTTAGGCGCTGAAATAATCTCACATGGCCAAAGTGGAATAAATCAAATGTACCGTATGTAATGATGGTTTTCATAATGAATATCCTTTTTAATCAGTAATTAGCTGCAATCTCTAATTTAAAATCAATTTAGCTTTTAATGATGATGTCAGCTTGTTTGCTGTGAAACTTTTGCTGCAATATGTTTGCTAGGTAAAGTGGCTTTTGCGCTTGGGCAAATTCCATTTCAACCATTTGTATTTCTTCATCAGGGGTGTGCTGGTCAAAGTTCAATTGCACCGGACCATAGACGCCATAAGTGGTGTTGCTGTCATGCAAATGCTTATGTTTACTGGATGCGCCAAATAGGGCTAAATCGCCTTTGGCTGCTAACCAAAGTTGTGGCAGTAGTGAAAAAAACTTGTTGTTAAAATTAAACTTGTGCGCTTTAACGGCTTTATTGTGGTTGTTAATCACGGTTTCAGTCAGCAGTGGTTTATTGGGCTTGATGATCAATGCGCCCACAAATAAGGTCAGTAATAGTGGTGACAGTAAGATATAAAACATCATCATTAGTCCACGCTGCATTAGCGTGTGGTAATTACTGGCGCTTTGGGTCGATGTGGCGATTAAACTTTGATCTTCAATTTTGCTCCAACTGCTGGTTTGTGGGTCTATCATCAAGTCTTGGGAAATGATTTTATTGTTAACCGATAATTGCGGCCCAACATAGGTATTAGGCAAAATAATACTGTTTTGGATCTGGCTATCTTCAATAAAGCAGTATTTTCCCACCACCACCGCATCAGTTAATTGAGCTTTATGAGACACTTTGGTGTATTCACCAATTGCGCCATACACCTCGGCGCTATCTAATTGCGGCAGCTCGCATTGGGCTTCAACCATAAGGCTTTGGTTGCTTGAGCCTGTTTGGTGTTTGCGACCTTTACTGCTAAATATTTTGCTACAAATCACAAATTCAGTGGCTGCCACATAGCCTGATAAGCTGTCTAAATAAAAGCACTGACCATGAAGCACTTGGGCGATACTATCATCATGATCTACCGCTGTGGTTTGCAGTGGCCAGTTAAGCAATTGATTGTGTTTCCAGCCAGCGGGTAGCATCATCATTCCAGGGTTACGCTGCTCCATTGTTGCGTGAACAAATTTGGTGGGTACCATGCTGGAAAATGCCACAAAACGCTCTAGGCAAGGGCTTCTTAATATATCGCCTCGAACCACTAATGCCTGGGTGGTGTTATCGATATGCATTCTGGCAAGCACGCTATTAACTGCTTCTTGTGGCTTACTTAAAAAATACTCAATATTCAAACCCCATTGCTGGCCATTACCAATTTGGGCTTCCAGTTGTTCTGCATCAGCGCAAATCACCATTTTGACTTGGCTTATGCCTGCATCCGCTAAATCTTCTAGGGTGTACTCCACTAGAGGCTTGTTTGCTAGCGGTAATAGCGCTGGGCAATATTGCTGGTTTAGCGGCGCTAATTCATTTCCATTGCGGTTGGCAAATACGATAGCTTGCATAAGGTCTCCTAGTAGGCGCCACGCGCCAAAAGTACAGCTGGAATAGTTTTTAATAACAGTGTGATATCTTCTTTAAGCGATTGTTTGTAGATGTAATCAATGTCCAGTTCTACTTGCTTATCAAAAGGAATATCTGAGCGTCCGCTAACTTGCCAAATGCAGGTGATGCCAGGTTTTACCCCTAATCTGCGACGGTCGCTTAACTGATATTGGCTTACTTCATTAGGTAGTGCAGGTCTTGGGCCAACTAGTGACATATCACCAATTAACACGTTCCAAAGTTGTGGTAACTCATCGATTGAAGCTTTGCGGATAAGTTTTCCTATGGTGGTAATACGCGGATCTTGCTTCATTTTGAAAATGACGCCACCTTGCATTTCATTGTTTTCTTTGATTTTTTCTAACCTTTGCTCGGCATCAATATACATTGAGCGAAACTTCCACATGGTGAATGCTTGGTTATTTTTGCCACTGCGTGTTTGTGAAAAAAAGATCGCCCCTTTCGACTCAATTCGGATACTTAATGCGGTTAACGCAAATAATGGCGCTAATAAAATTAGCAAAATGCTAGCAGCAACAATATCGAATGTGCGTTTTGCAAATTGGCCACATTTGATTTTAAAGAAGTACCAATGACGGTTGTGATTTGAAATAGCTGATAGCGGCTGAGCCTTAGCTTGGCTGGTGGCTGAGGCCAAATTTAGCTGTTGTTTTTGCTTTAACACTCGCGCTAAAAATAGCGGGTTACCCACCACGTAGCGTTTCCACATGCGTTGTGGCTCTTGTGCTAAGCGCCATATCCATTCCATTCCTACTTGTCTGACAGCAATAGGTGCACGAGAAACATTATTGGCGAAGTAATCAAACAGTCCACCAACCCCAACGGCTGCGCCCACCTTTAATTGATATTTATGTTGCTCAATCCAATGTTCTTGCTTTGACGCCCCCATGCCGACGAGTAGTAGCTGCGCCCCTGATTGATTGATTTGCTCAATCACCTCTTGTTGGTTGCTTTCATTTAAATAACCATGATGACAGCCCACTATCTGTAAATCAGGGTACTGCTGTTTAAGGTTGGTTGCCGCCTCTTCAGTGGTGCCAGCAGTTGCCCCCAGGAAAAACAGTTTTATCCCTTGCTCACTGGCGCGTTGACACAGTAACGGCAGCATATCAGTACCATTCACATTGTCTTTAAGGCCGATACCGTGTAGCTGGCAAGCAATACGAATACCGCTACCATCAGCAAAAACTTGCTGGCATTGATTGAGAATATTTTTATAAGAGCTGTCTGTTGAGGCAATGTTCAAGCAGTCTGCATTTACAAAGGAAAAATGTTGGGTTTCATCGCCCACAGAGTGCTGCGCTGCTTTAACCAGTTTTTCAACACTGTCAGCCATTTTATTATTATCAATATTGACTCCAAGTAAGTTGAATTGCTCAGGGTAATTCAGCTCAGTAGAGACAACAATTAAACGGCAAATTAGGCACTTACTTAGGTTAATTAGGTAATGAAATAAGCTGCTAAATTCAGGGGCTGCATTATTGATATGTTCAATCCCCATATTGCGCTGCATTTTTTCAATGGAAAAAACACCAGGGCGGCTATTGGTTGAACTTGGCTCAAACACGCAATACTCAAAGGCACTGCCTAAAAAACCAATATCGCCTTTAATGATCCCCAATAAAAACGGCAGTCTTGAAAAGCGCCCTTGGCTAAATTGATACAGCGCAACTTGGCGATCTGATACATGAATGTAGATAGCATCAAAAATAGCTTGCTTTGAGCAGGCAAGTATTAAGGTTTTAAACACCATTATTGGTAGCATTAAAACCAGTAATATTATCGCCATAAAGCAATCAAAAGCGCGGACTGACAATAAGGTTGAGTCTGATGCCTGCGACTGGGTTTGAGTGTTTACTGATTGATGAGCGTCCATACCGTACCTCATAAAATGCAATGATTAATCGTTCGATACCTTGTTAAAGCACGAACTGTTCCATATTTGTTAAGTATCTAATTAATAGTGTATTATTGTTTTTTTAACTGTTTTTTAACTGTTTTTTTCGGTGGGTTTTTAGCAAGGGGCTTGCAATAAAAAGCTGACTTTGCAGAATGCGAATCGCACTGCAAAGCCAGAACAGGGAAGATGAGATAAGAGCTGCGGGTTACAATTTACTTTGTTGCATAAATTCACTTGAAACGCCGTCACGTGAAATACGTAGTTTTTGTAAAATGCCGATAAATTTTTGCCCAACAGCTTCGATAGCGATATAACCCCAAGCAGGTATTATCCACTGCGCATATGCGGCAATCATGGTGGTGACGGTTTTAAAGGTTTCACTTCTTATAATGCTAGGTGATGCTTTCATCGCGCGGTTAAACAGCTTTACAGCAGCGCTGCCATCACCGATTCGAATAGCTTGTCTTGATAAGTACCGTAATTGGAACCCGCGAGCAGACTCTTCATGTTGCTTTAATAATTTAGGAGCAAAACCACGGGCTTTTTCAATCATTTTCTCCCATGAGGCATATTGCTTCTCAAGGTTTGCTGATAAGCCACCATGATTAAGGCGGTAGTAAGTTAATGGCTCTGGTAGCCCTTCAATTTCCCAAGAGGTGGTTGCAGCAATACGTAACCAACATTCAATATCTTCTGATTGGCGGAAGTTCTCATCAAAGTAGCAGCTGTGGCGATTTTTACTGCTTGCTGGCTGAAAGCGTATGTCGTTTAAGGTGCTGCGGCGAATAACCGGCGCTGAGCCATTTCCTACAGGGTTACGGCATAATAAATGGGCAGCATCAATGTCAAAAAGTTTTGGCATTTGATAAAAATCGATAAACTTACCTTGATAATCAATAAAGCTTGAGCGTGAAAAACTTAATCCAACGTTGGGGTTCTTATCTAAATGCACCACATGGCGCTGTAGTTTTTCAGGGTGCCATAAATCATCAGAATCAATAAAGGCCACAAACTCACCTAATGAATGACGGATGCCGGTATTTCTTGCCGCTGCTAAACCTTTGTTGGTTTGATGACGGATGATATGTACTCTTGGATCGCCGATAAATTGTTTACATATTTGCATGCTATTATCATCACCGCGATCATCAACAATCAATAGCTCGAAGTTGTCATAGGTTTGCTTTAATACTGATTCAATAGCCGATTTAACAAACTGTTCAACGTTATAAACTGGCATTACTACTGAGATTCTAGGAGACATAATGTTTTCCTTAACTGTTTGTAACAGTTGGTTGATTAAATGAGATACGGCTGCTGTACCAGCAAAGCCAAGGCATAATAATTAAGTAAGTCACCATCACACTCAGTGCGACTGTGCTTAAGCTGAACTGACTTGCAACACTGATCACCAGGGTTAACAAAGCGGTGATAGCTAAATTGAGTTTGAAATTTAAACGGCTATGGCCGTGGGCAAGTAATAACTGACTGGCGGCTTCTGCCATTGGGCGAACAAGGCCGCTTAAACATAAGAAGATGAACACTGAAATGGCATCGGTTGTTAACCATTGCTCACCGTATACAAATGGCACGTAAAGGGGCGCAAGTGTTGTTTGTAAGATGATGATAGGGGCGGTAATCGCGCTAATGGCCATCACACTGTGACGAAACTTCTGCTTAGCAACTTGTTGGCTATTTGCTACATTGCTCGCGATTTTATCGTCGCTACAAAGGTGCGAGTAAAACGCGGTACCAAAGCTTTGAACTAGCCCTAAACTGATCCCCAAGCTGACGTTGTAAGCAAAGAAGTAAACCCCCAGAGCCTCAACCCCCATGAAGTAACCAATGACCAGATAATCAATGCTTTGTCTTAGGGTGTTAATCAAATCGCTTGAGCTCACCGGAATGCTAAAGCTAAGGATTGATTTAACATTTTTAACGGATGCTTTTTGGGTAAAAGTCGGTAACGGATTGCCATTTTTATGCAGGTAAATCCAGACCAATACCATCACCACTTTAGGGATAATAATGGCCCACAAGCCAAAGCCGCTCAGTGCAAGTATTGCAGTTAAGATGCCATCGCCCACGGTTTGCCAAAGGTTGGCGCTAGCCACTTTACGCATATTGTTGTTACGTAAGTTCACCGTGGCGTACAACATGCCAAATGGCAGTAATAAATAACTACTGGCAACAAACAAGATAGGCAGAACAAGTTGGCTGTCTTGGTAGTAATAAGCCAGTGGTAAGCTGATTAAACTCATTAGTGCAAAGGCAATAAGGCAGGCGCCGAAGTTAATCACATTGGCGCTGGCTAAGTTGTCTTTAAACTCGGTATCATTCATGCGAATAAGTGCTGCTGAAGTAATGCGGCGAGTTGGAGTACAAATTAATTCAAATAGGGTTAAGGTAATGGCCACTTGACCGAAGATTTCTGGTGTCAGTAATCTCGCGGTTATCACGCTAGCTGCTAATCTCACAATACGGCCACTAAACTGAGCACTCGCCAACCACATTAGGTTTTTACCCAATGTACGAATGCCTTGATTCAGCATTTGATTGACGGTCGTTTTAGGACCTAGTGAGTTAGTGGTTGTTTGCATTATTTGTACCCTTGATCTTGTTAGCTAATTTGATCTTGTTTGCAAATTCAAATTAGGACTAGCTGACTGCTTACAAGGGGAGTTACACTTATCGTGCCAACTTTTATATGTATGTTTTAATTGGGTTTTCTTATTTTATGGGGTAAGTGCTGCTGAGGTGTTTTAGCAAATTGAGATAGGGCCGTTGCAGTTTGCAATACTTTAACTGAGAGCATCAAAGCGCTTTTCATTGGTTTGCTTTGATGTATGGCGTTAACCCGTTTAGGATTGATTTAGCTATTCACTTTAGCTATTCACTCTAGCTAATAGTGGTGCCAGCGTGTATTGGCAAGTGAGTGAAAGGCAAAACTAACAGGATGGACAAATGAACAAATCGACCTCTTTATTGATGAGCATGGGTTTGCTGCCAGCGAGCTTAGCCTTGTTAGCTGGATTAACTTTATCAGGCTGTAGCCAAGATGTGCCAAAGCAGCAAACTGAGCAATCGGCTATGCAATCAAGTGCGCAATCAAGTGCGCAATCAACTGCAGCAGTTGAAAGTAGCTTGTGTACTCAAGCTTGGTTTAAGCAAGTAGATCAACAACTGATTTCAGGCGATGGTCAAGGTCATGGGCCTGACTTAGGCTCAGATGAATGGCAGTCGGTGATTGAATTTAAGTTAGGTGTAAGGGGCGACACTGATGTGCCAAATCGACACTCTAAGGCTTGGTGCGCGTATGTGCAGCAGAAGTTATCTCAGTAACCAGCTGCCATTATCTATGTGAGTGTTATCCATTTTTATCAGCTCTTATCAAGGGCTGACTTCTGCGTCACTTTAGCGGTTAGCGCTTAAAGAGGGGTGATAGCTGTGCATGCTATGGGGTTTAATCATCTATTACCAAAAAATTGTTGATAATGTAACAACTATTAGCCCCTTTAAGCATAGGGACCTAGCGACTATTATCAACGTTCTTATGTCGTTAGGAAGTTATTTTAATTCTGTTTGCTATGGCGGGGTTAAATAAGCTTATAACCATATAAAGTGCTTAATTAATAATAGTTTTTTACATAAAAAGTTAAAAGTAACTTATTAAATAAGCATTTGTTTTGAGTTTATTTAGCTTAGCTAAGCAAAGTAATGATTTTATTGAATACTTTATAACTTATGGCATTCGGCAGTTGCATTTCCCGTGGATGAAAGCCGGGAATATTAATGAAAGTGGAGACAGTAAATATGACACATCCAATTATTGAAGACTTAAACAATCGCTATACAGCAAAGCGTTATGATCCTTCAAAGCGTGTTTCAAAAGAAGATTTAGCGGTGATCTGTGAGGCGATGCGACTTTCAGCATCTTCAATTAATTCACAGCCTTGGAAGTTTATTGTGCTTGAAAGTGATGCAGCAAAACAAAGAATGCACGACACTTTCGCCAATAAATATCAGTTCAATCAGCCCCATGCTAAAGCCTGTTCTCATATTATTTTATTTGCCCATAACCCTCACTATACCCGTGACGATTATGCCAAAGTGGTTGATAAGGGCATTGAAGATGGTCGCACAAAACCTGAAAATCGCGAGCAAGCTTTTGGTGGTTACTCTTTTGCTGAATTAAATACCGATGCACAGGGCAATAACGAGGCGTGGACACGCTCTCAAGCTTATCTTGCACTGGGTAACACCTTGCATACTTTAGCCCGTTTAGGTATCGACTCGACCACAATGGAAGGGGTTGATAGTAAACTTATCGGTGATATTTTTGCCGAAGAATTAGATGGTTATGAATGCTATGTTGGTTTAGCTATCGGTTACCATCATAGTGATGAAGATTACAATGCCAGCTTACCTAAGTCGCGTCTTGCATTTGATCAAGTGATAAAAATTATTTAATGGCGTAAGCCATAGCCGCTGTGATGACAGTGTTTTGTTACCACTTAGGTAACAAAACACAATGATTAGTCCTTCAAGGCAGCGGCTTTTTTGAGTACGGCTTCAGGCTCTTCAGCTCGCAGCGTCATACCTAATACAATTAATCCCGGCCAAAATAAATAGGCTAGAATTTCTAAATTCTCGCCGAAGGTATATAAACTTAACATCAGTAAAATTGCCATGCCGACTCTGGCCATAGGCTGACTAAATAATCGGATCAATAATATCAAGAAGGTGACTAACATCGGAATTGCTAACGCTACAGCGCCGACAACGCCTTTAACAAACAATAATCCATACCAAGTATGATGCGAGCCTATGGGCATGTATTCCACCATGTGCGGCCCTCGCTCAACGATACCATGGCCAAAGATCACCGCTTCATTCATCCACCTTTCAACGGCAATATCAGCCAAAGCTTGACGAACGCGAGTTGAATCGGCGCGGGCAGCTTTTATGGCGGCAATACTGATTTGTATTTTGTTGATAGTGGCTTCACCGACAACCCCAATAAGTAACATTAACGGGCTAAGTAAAAAGTACAGTAAAGGTGAGCGCACAAGTTTAAATAGGGTGAAAAAGCCGATTAAGGCGAAATAACACACCAAGCCAAGACGGGATTGCGACATTAATACCATCAGTAAACTGCCTGCAATGCCCCACTTTTTCCAACGTGAATCCTTTTCTTGTACGGCAAAAATAAAATATAAGTTACCTAGCATGCCTAATGCCGGTGCCCATGGGGTAAACAGACGCCAGCGGGGAACGCCGCTGCCAGGGTCGATTTCATATAAACTGACGCTGAAAAACTCAGGCCCTGGGCCACCAATAATGCTCAGTGGCGACACATATAAGGTGCTGGGCAAGCCAACTTTCCAAGCAATTAAAAACAGCGGGAACAGCAAAATAGTATGTTTGCAGACTCTGCAGCAGGCGCGATAAATAATTTCAGGCCGAATAGATAAGCAGCCAATAAGCGGAAATATTGCCAGTAAGGCCCAGCCTTTGGCCCAGCCAATAGATGATTTAATTAATTTGCCAATACCTAAGCCAAAATCGAGGTGGCCGACCACTAAGGCAATAAGCATGAACAACATGCCAAACACCCATACATAATGGCTGATGCTAATTCTATATGTTTGCTGACCTGAAATTTTTTTATAAAGTAAGCGTGCAAATAGCACCCATGCAATCACAGGTGCAATGACATATAAAGCACCAAACAGCCAAAATAAATAACTATAAACAATGCTGTTGTATATTATTTTTTCGTCAACATTTTGCGCAACAATGGTTTGCGGATCCATAAAATGCTCAACCCTAGCAGTAACATGAAAGAAGCGCTTAACCCACCAAAGATAATTAGTATGCTGGCTAATTTATTGGGAGAATGAGCTAAACTCGGCGGCGAAAATAATTGCAACATGGGGTAAGCCGAGTAGATATCTGATTTACCCACATCCAATTTTGCCATCGCAGAGGTTAATACCGTAGTGGCTAACTGGTGTTCACGTTGTAAATCTGCAAGCTTGGCGGCATCATCGTTACTGTGCTGCAAGCGTAGCTCCCACTGATCAATTTGCGCGATCAGTGAATCTACTTCTGATTGCGTCGCTTGTCGTTTTGAGGCTATGGTAATGAACTCTTGCATCATCACTGCGCGGCCATCAACATCATCCACCGTTAGCATCATTAAAATTTTCTCATCTTGAAATCCAATAATGGTATTAAAGCGCTGCTTCATACTATCGAAGATACTGTCTAACTCTGCTTTTAGGGTGACTAATGTCGGGTGACGACGACCCAAGCGCCCAGCATTTTCAATGTAAGTGGTATTGGCGGTGTTGTGTTTTTCAAGTAACTGCTGAAACAGCTTATCATTGTTGAGTTTGAGTAAAATCGCAGCTTGTGAGTCATTAATGCCAAGGTGTTTTTCATAGAGTTCATAGCTGGCATTTAAACCTTGCAGTGACGCTGAAAGGGTCACTTTACTATGGCGTAAGCGCTCAATGGTGATGGCTAACTCTTTAAACTGATCAAGGGTTATTAGGCCTCGCTCAGATTGAAAATCCAGTAATTGCTTTTGTGTTTGCTTTACTCGGGCGTTATAGCTTTTCAGGCTACGTTGAATACCTCGCTCGCGCAGGCTATTTTCATCAAAACGCAGATCATCAAGAATGTCTTGTAAAGAACGATACATAGCCCAGCCACGTTTTTGAGCTTGCTCTGGCGATGCGCCATTAATACTAAACTCCATTAAGCCCGTTTGACTGGGGAGTTTAAGTTTGGGTTTTGGTATTTCATTGCTAGGCACTTTTAAATAAAACGCAGCGGTTTGCATCAGCAAGCTGCTCATGGAAATCGCTTTAAAATTCTCTCTTGGATCAATGGCCGAGCTCATATAAGGCGAGCTATTGGAGCTACTTGCTTGACCAAGGCTGTCAAGGCTTAGGGAAGACCCCGCTGCGACCCCAGGTAATATGACCACCCATTTACTTTCGTATTTGGTGGGGGTTAGCGCGATAAAAACAGCCACCAACAGCCAGACAATGAGCAGTGATATCAAGGCTGTTTTGATGTACAGGCGTTTACGGGCTTTAGGGGTTAAGTGGCTGCCTTCTAATGTGGCGCGTTTAATCCAATATAAATAGGCAAGTTCTGAAAAGCTGGCGTAATCTTGCTCTGTTTCGATGTCAGTGTTTTGTGCGCTTTGGGTTTCATTTTCAAGCTTAACGTCAGTATCAGCACTGGAGCTTGTGTGCGCCCCTACCCCAGAGTCTGCTTGTTTCTGGCTCTGTTCGCCTTTGCCGCTTTTGCAGTTTCCTTGGCTCATTATTGTCTCCTTACAACCATCCGATAAGGGTTGTTGGCACGACCAATTCAGTTACTGTTCTGGCTATTTCACGGATATTAGTTACGCGAGAGTCATAACAGGCAAGTCCATCACCGGGGAGTAATACTGGGTTTGATTCATTATTCCAGGCCGTTTGAATTAAGCCATCAATTGAGCGTTCGACAATATCTATTTGATTAGATAATGGATTTTTAGTCACTAGGATAACGTAACGACTGGCATTGGTGGTTTGGGCACCACCGACACAGTTGGCCGCAATGGCGCCATTTAGCAAGCGGGTGCCGTAAGGAAAGCGTGTTGCTTCACGGTCTACTGCTGACTGACTATTTGAACTTGCAGGTTGCGTTAAGTTTGACATAAATACCCTGATCCCTGGTGTTGTCAACTGAGAAGGTCTGGCTAATTGATCATTAAATGAATGCGTCGAAGGAACATGTACATGATCGCCAGCCATTAAAGTCATGTTTGGTACTTTCTCTCCCGTTAGCATACCACGTAAATCCATATTGAAAACCTGACCATTACGGATGACCTTAATTGCTGAAATATCAGCATCTGGGCGCACCCCACCAGAAGACTTCACCGCGGCGGCTACATTACGCTGAATGGCTTGGTCACCAGCAAAGTTACTGCCATCATCTTTAAGTTCAATGGGGAGTTTTTTGTTGATCATGTGCTGACCTGGCTCAAATACTGCGCCAGAGGTGGTGATTTCAATAGGTGCCCAGCTAATAGGTAATATACTGATACGCACCGCATGGGCCAACATCAGATTTTCATCGATTAATATGTTTCTGATTTGATTGTTTAATTGATTAAGAGTCAGTCCTGTAACTGAAATTGGCGGTAAATAAGGCAGATAGATATTGCCGTCGGCATCTACTTCCACATCTTTACTAAATTCATCACCATTGAGTATTTTTACCGAAATTTTATCCCCTACAGATAATGACAACGCTTGCTGGGTATCAACCACCATCGACTTATTACCGAAAATTGGCGCAGTAGGGAAAGTCGTATGGTTTGAGGTCACAGCGCTGACCTTTCTGTTATAAGGCGTTTTTTGGCCAAAGTAATGGCAGCTAGTGAGTTGCTGCTCTAAATCACAAACATCTTGCTCAGCTGGTTGCATAGGGGTCACGCAAGCGGTTAAGCCTGCGATAATAGCGATAGAAAGTAGTGATTTGAATATGTTCATTTCTGTTCCCCTTTACGTCCGTGATCTAGTGGTTCCTGCTTAGCTTGCTAACTCTGAGATGATTTGTTCATCAAAGTCAGAGGGTTCAGCAATGCTGCTATGACGCAAAAAATCTAACGCTAACGCCTCAGTTTCAAAAATCTCAAAAATATGGTGTAGGCGCGTTAATTCAATTAATGAACGTACCGCAGGACTAGGTGACAGTAATACGATGTTGCCTTGATAATTAAGCGCTTGATTACGGGCGGAGATAAGCACAGATAAGCCACTTGAATCGATGTACTCTAAATGCTGCATGTCGATAACTAAGCGGGTATGGCCTCTATCAATATAATCAACCAGTGCCGCTCGGTAAGTTGGGGTATGAGCCATAAACATTCTGATAGGTAATGTTACTACACTTGCATGTTGGGCTACTTTGATTTCAAATTTCATAACCTGCTCCTAAACATCTATTGATGCGCTAACTTTGATTAACTAAATCGTGATGAGATAAATGACGTCTAAAATTGAATGGGTGGATTAATCATTTATCCTCTGCTTAATCTATAGTTAGCAGGATGCGTGCCAATTATTTAGTTGTTATTAATCAGTGGTTTGAGGTTTTGTTTTGCTGTCGTCTGGCTGTGTGTTGCTTATTGCTAAGCTTTAATTGCGGTTTAAAACTATGTCGTTGCAGAATGCAAAAGCACTGATTACAACTTCACGACCTAGTATTTGCAATTCGCAGTATTGATTTAGTTTATATTGCAGGGAAGGGTCAGCCTAAGTACAGATAATATGAATTTTCGATAAAACGGCTTTGGTTTGATATGGATTGTTTGATATAGAGTGTTTGCTAACTTGTATTTGGGCAAAGACGTATTTCAAGTTGGTTTATGAATGTCTGGACATAACTTTAGCAACTAAATATCTACTAGGTTCTTTCCTAGTAGTGATAAAATATCCGCATTAGAATAACCGAGAAAATCTATGTTTATCCATCATGTTAACGGCATCGACTGGCTGGTGATTACAGCTTTTGAAGAACTTAAAACTTTATTTATTGAAGAAGCTGGTGCGATCCCCTTTTGCTTCTCAACCGCCAGCGAATTGAACCTGATTGATCAAGCCAAGCGCACTTATGGATATTTGCCTGCACTCAGCGGCGTAATCACAGATACTGGCACTTTTCAACGTCAGGATAACGAAGAAGATTTGAACCCACAACTTGCCTGCATAGTTGAGGGGCGTGGTCGGGTATTTATCTATCACGGCGGCTTTGTGGCTTTTGTGGATGACGAGCAAACCTTTATTACCCGAATGGACTGAACATTATTCAGTAAGTTGAAATCGGCGAATTGGCATCCTTAGCCATGCAAAGCTGGATTAACTATGTTGTTATCGCTAATGCTTATAAAAGTTGTGTCGCTATTGGTTTACATTCCGCCCAAAGCATTAGCCCAAGTTTATACTTAATCTCAAGTGAGTGCCTAATACCGTTGCCTGTTGCTGCACCTGATCCATCCATTGATGCATTATCCATAAGCCGCGGCCGTTGGCTTTGTGTTTGTTAGGACAAGTGCTAGGGGGGGCTAGTGGGGTAAAGTTTGAGTTATCTAATATATCAATAATCAACTTGTTATCGTTTTTCTGTAATAACAGCTTAATATCTTCAGCGTCATCAGCGCTGTGCTGTTGCACATTATTGGTGGCTTCGAGTGCACAACTGATGAGTTTGAAGCGTTGTAATGGCTCAACCTTATTGCTGATCAAAAACTGTTCTAGTTCGTCATAAACTTGATCTGCTGTCATTGAATTGATGCTTATGTTCAATTGAGTGTTATTCATATTAACTCCTTAAGCTGTGGGTCACTGTGGGTTAATTCAAAAATATAAGCTGTTAATTTAAGTGCTTATCTTCGTTCTAAATCTAACTCTATAATCAGCAATAATTGGCATACAGTTATCATCACAATGATTGCTATAACTTTTTAATCGGGTGCGGTAAATAGTAGCAGTGACATATCATCTTGGGGTTGCGACTGCTGCCAAAGGTTGAGTAAGTAACTTAAGTGACTCAATAAATTCGCCGCTGGCATGGCTTTAGCTGATAAGCAGCGCTGTTTTAAGCGCTCTAAGCCAAACATGCCAAACTTTGGATGATTAACTTCATACACGCCATCTGAAAACAGCAGTAGTTGCTCACCCGGGTAAAGTTGGTATTGACCACTTTGGTATTGGCAGTGTTTATCAATACCAATTGGCATACCTGTGGGCACATCGATGCTTTGCACATCGAGTTTAGAAATGATTAATGGTAATGGGTGACCTGCATTACACAGTTGTAATTCATGGGTGTTTATATTGATTTTACCTATCATTACAGTGGCAAACTGGCCCAAATTACCAGGATCATCAAAGAGATTGTTTAAGGCATTCATGACCTTTTCTGGCGATTGCTGCCAGTTCATCCTTTGGGGTGATAAGCCTTGGGCGAGGGTAAAACTGAGCATAGCAGCACTGGCACCGTGACCCGATACATCGATAACATAGAAGCCTATCCACTGTTCATCAATTTCAAAGCATTGCAAAATATCGCCTGCAAGTTCCTCTGCGGGTTCAAAATAATGTCGGATAGTCCAATTATTGAAGGCTAAATTATTTTTTGGCAGTAAGGATTGCTGCAAAATCGCAGCTTGGGTCAGTTCAGACTGTTTTTGAGAAAGTAAACTTTGCAGCTGTTGCTTACTTTCAAGTACCGACTTTTTTGCTTGAATGAGCCTTACTGCAGCTTGAATTTTGACTTTTAATACTGAGGCCAAAAAAGGTTTGGTAATGTAATCATCAGCACCTGAGTCCATAGCATAAATCATGTCTTGAGTTTGATCGTTACCGGTTAAAAGCAAGAAGTAACCGGGATCTGTTTTGGTCTTTAGTCTTTTACACAGCTCAACACCGTTCATCCTAGGCATGCGCCAGTCGCTGACAATTAAGTCAAACTGCTGGGTACGGCACTTCTCCAGTGCCGTTAAGCCATCTTCACATTGCACCATCTCAAACTGTACATTTTCCGGCTGAAAACTTTGAATTAAACTGGCAATGTAATAGCGTTCACTGAATGTGTCTTCCACTAACAGGATGGAGATAGTCGACGTTGACGCATTAGCATTTTGCATGGCGATTCTCTATTAAGTTTGTTTAATAACTTATTAAAGCAAAAGCTGTTCCATAATTTTTAAATAATAAAATCAGGTGGTTAAGCAGCTTTCTAGTAAGATTTACTATTTGCATTTTCAGATTGGGAATAATTTTTTGCAAAATGCGAACAGGTAATTCATAGTGAGTAATAATGTAGTAAACATTTGCTTTGGAATAGATTTTTGACAGGGTTAAACAGCGCTGTTTGCAAAATGCATCAGGAGAAAGAATTTGTCATTTAGATTAAAAGCGATAATTGCCATTGGATTAATGCAAGTCGTACTATTACTGATGCTAATTGTTAATAGTTTAGCTGTTATCAAAGAGACCAATCAGCAAGAAGCAAGGCAGCAAGCTCAACTTGCAGCGCAGCTGGTGGCTAATAGTATTAACCCTGATAAGGCCCGCGAGTCCATCTTACTGCTTAAACAATCTTTAGAAGCCCACCACATTAGCCATATTGATTCAATCGAAGTATCCAAAGCAGATAAGCTATTGTATTCGGCTCAGCGTAATGGCCAAGGCATGTTTGAGATCATTAAAGCTGTGACCCCAAAAGAGCATACGGTTGAGGTGGTGGCAGTATCTAATAATGGCACTGGCATTCAAATAAGCGTACTTGTTAATACCGATGAATTTGATAATAGCGTTGAAGCAGTGGCGTTGAAATATAGCGCATTAATGATTTTAGTGATCATTTTGATTTCATTTTTATCTTGGTATCAGGGCCTTAAGCTCATCAGACATATTTTTAATATTCAGCATGCCTCAAAGCGGGTGCTTGAAGGGGAATCAGGGGTGCAAGTGGTTGAGCCCGGCACCCAAGATATCACGGATACGACTAACGCCTTTAATGCCATGCTTAAAAACTTGGATGAAAAACGCAGTGATTTACAAGGTGCCAATGTTCGCTTAAATACCATATTAGATTCAGCGGCTGATGGCTTTGTCATTATTGATGTTAACGGCGTGATTAATGAAGTGAATAATGCCGTCAGTAAGTTATTTGGCTATGAAAAAGCACAGCTTATTGATGAAAATGTGTCTATTTTAATGCCGATGGCAGATCGCTTTATGCATGATGGCTATATCAAGCATTATCTTACAACGGGTGATGCAAAAATTATTGGTAACAGTCGTGAGTTAAAAGCGCAGCATAAAGATGGCAGCTTATTTCCTATCGAGCTAACCATTTCAAAAATGCAAATTGATGGTGAGATTCTATTTTTAGGCTTTATCAAAGATTTAACCGAACTTAAAAAAGAGCAACAAACCGCTGCCAGAACTCAATCTATTTTGGTGGCAACCATTGAAGCCACCCATGATGCGTTAATCTCTATTGATATTAGCGGCAGAGTGGTTGAGTTTAATGCTGCAGCGGTCAAACTGTTTGGCTATGAGCGCGAAGAGGCATTAGGTGAAAGGCTGGAAGATTTAATTATTCCCGCAGGTTTCCATAGTGCCCATAAAAATGGCATGGAGCATCACCGCCGCACTGGTGAAGGGCCTGTGCTGAATAATCGCATCGAAGTTCCTGCCCATAATAAAGCTGGCGAGGAGTTTCCGGTTGAATTGCGGGTGATCCCCATTCAATTAGGTGATGAAATGTTCTTCACCGCTTTTTTACGCAATATTTCAGAGCAAAAATCCAGAGAAGAAGAATTAAGATTAGCCAAAGAGCAAGCAGAGGCGGGCAGTGAAGCTAAGTCACGATTTTTAGCCACTATGAGCCATGAAATTCGCTCACCACTGAATGCCGTACTTGGCAGTGTTGATTTGCTTTTAGACTCTCAACTTGAAAAGGGCCAGCGCATGTATGCTCGCGCGGCTAAAGAAGCGGGCTCAGTCTTGTTAAGTACCATTAATGATATTTTGGACTTCTCGAAGATTGAAGCTGGGCAAATGCAACTGGAAGCTAAAGAGTTTCAACCTGATAAGTTAGTCGCGCAAGTGTTACAGATTTTGTCCCATAAAGCCCATGATAAAGGAGTGCATCTTGGCAGTGTTATTGACCGAGATGTACCGCAAATTTTAATCGGAGATGCGCAGCGTATTAGGCAAGTGCTGCAAAACCTGGTGGATAATGCGATTAAGTTTTCAACCGATGGGTGTATTGCTGTTGAGATTGAGATTATCAACCGCGATAACGGCAAGGTGCAACTGAGCTGTAAGGTAAAAGATCAAGGCATTGGGATCAGTGAAATATCACAACAGAAGTTATTTAGAGAGTTTTCTCAGGTTCATGACACGCATACCACCAGTTATGCAGGTACAGGCTTAGGCTTAGCCATATGTTCTGAACTGGCTAAAATGATGGGGGGCAACCTCAGCGTTCAAAGCCAACTAGGCCAAGGAAGTGAGTTTACATTAACTGTGGTACTTGATGAACCTGCTGAAATAACAACTGTTGATATTGCTTTATCAACAGCGCCTCGGGTGTTAGTGATTCACCCCGATATGACCCTTTGTGAGTTAATTGAAAAGCAATACCGCCAATATGGCGTCGAGACATGCTTTGCGCATCAGCTCAGCGAGCTTGATAGTCAATCAAGCAACAACGGCCAATTTGATGTCATCATGCTCGATGAAAGCTGTATTTTAGACTGTGAACATCAAAGCGTAGAGGGCTTATCAAATCGCTATTTGACTAAGACAGGCTATATCACGGCTTTGTTATCTGGGGTGAATACACAAGTGCAGGCGCGCAGTACTGACTTAGGCATAGTCGAGTCTGTCAGCAAGCCATTAAGCCGAGAGATATTACTAAGCTTAATCAGTAATGCCAGTAATGCCAGTAATGCCAGTAATGCCAGTAATGTAGAAAAGAGTGATAAGCAGATCATTGAAAGTAAATTAACCCTGCCTGATGGCTGTAAATTATTACTCGCAGAAGATAGCCCAGTAAACCAAATGGTCGCAGGTACGATATTGACCAATAGCGGCGCAGTCATGACCTATGCTAATAACGGTGTAGAAGCGGTAGAGATAGGGTTAAAGCAAGAGTTTGATTTAATTTTGATGGATATTCGTATGCCTGAAATGGATGGCCTTGAAGCGTGCCGTAAAATTTTAGCCAGTAAGCCTGATCAAATTATCTTGGCCATGTCAGCCAACGTATTCAGTGAAGAGGTTGCAGCATGTAAAGACGCCGGCATGCTTGGGTTTATTGGTAAGCCGGTTAAAAAGCAGGATTTGATCTCTGGGATAAATTACTGGTTAACTCAGGTGAAGGGCAATGCTAATGACGCGATGGAAATAACTCATGAGGTTAGTGACGAGGTTAGTGATATTGCTGCAGAGAAAGAAACTCACATTAAGCCAACAGCTGAGGTAAATGAAATCCTATTAGCTGACACCTCAAATGGCTTAATAGCTGAAACCACACATGAAACTATAACTGAAACCATAAATGAAACAATAGCTGATGATGTGTTGTTGGATCAGCAGGTGTTTGATGAGTTACTAAAAGCGGTAGGTGAAGCAAGCTTAGTTAAAATGATGAAGGTATTTCATAATGAAACTAAGATGCGTATCGATATTTTAAAAACCATCACTGCCAATGGAAGCCGAGCAGAGATTGAAGATCAAGTTCATACCATTAAAAGTAGTGCAGGCAGTTTTGGGGCGCAAAAGTTATCTGAAGTAGCCATTTTACTTGAGGCCGCAGCCAGAACCGAAGATGAACCTTTAGCCGCATTATTTGAGCAGATATTTGTGGTTGCTGAGCAAAGCTTGACGTTAATTGAGCAACGATTTGATATCGGTCATAAATAATTAAATAAGGAAGTTACCCATGGGATTTAGTGCCGTTCTTGTAGAAGATAGTATGTCATTAGGCGCATTGTACAGCGAATACCTTTGTGCCGAAGGCGCCGAAGTCACCTTGGTTAATTTTGGTGAAGATGCATTAAAAGAACTTGCCCGTAAACAACCAGACTTATTAGTGTTAGATATTAAATTGCCGGATATGTCGGGAATGGATATTTTGACCAAAGTGCAGCAAGACTACCCGCAGATCACCGTCATTATGATCACTGCTTATGGCACCATTGATTTAGCCGTAGATGCCATGCGCGCCGGTGCGTTTGATTTTCTAGTTAAGCCTTTTGATAGTAAAAGGTTGGCGATTACTGTGCGTAATGCTCTGAAGCAAAAAGACTTATTGGCACTTGTGACCAATTATGAAAATAGCCTCCCAAAAACCAATTTTCATGGCTTTATTGGTGACTCCTTAGCCATGCAAACCGTATATAACACCATTGATTGCGTGGCCAACAGTAAAGCGTCAGTGTTTGTGATGGGCGAAAGTGGCACAGGTAAAGAGGTTTGCGCCCAAGCGATCCATCAAGCAGGAACACGAGCACAAGAAGCTTTTATTGCTTTAAACTGCGCCTCAATTCCGAAAGATTTAATTGAAAGCGAAATTTTTGGTCACACCAAAGGTGCGTTTACTGGCGCTGTGAGTAATCGTGATGGCGCAGCAACTCGTGCTGATGGTGGCACTTTGTTTCTTGATGAACTGTGTGAAATGGATTTAGAGTTGCAAAGTAAATTGCTACGCTTTATTCAAACTGGGGTATTTCAGCGTGTAGGCGGCACTAAAGAAGAAAAAGTTGATGTGCGTTTTATTAGTGCCACCAACCGAGACCCATGGAAAGAAGTGCAAGAAGGACGCTTTCGGGAAGATTTATATTATCGCTTACATGTTATCCCTATAGAACTGCCGCCTTTAAGACAAAGGGGCAAAGACGTGATGTCTATTGCTAAAAAGCTGTTGAAGCAATACAGCAAAGAAGAGGGCAAATCTTTTAAACGTTTCTCTACCGAAGTTGAACGTTGCTTTGTCAATTACCCATGGCCAGGTAACGTGCGTCAACTGCAGAATGTGATCAGGCAAATTGTAGTGCTTAACACAGCCGAAGAAGTGTCTTTGGCCATGTTACCTGCGCAAATGACTGCGCAAATGACTGCGCAAATGAGCACCGCAGTGTCATTGTCGATGACAGATTTAAACACCTCAGCCGCACCAGTAGAGGCAAAGGCGCATTATGCAAGCGAGTCAGGCTTTGAAAATGCGGCTCAACAGGCCCTACAAAAAACAACAGAAACAGCTCCTAATCAACAAACTCAGGTCGTTGATGATGATATACAGCCATTGTGGTTAATCGAAAAAATGACCATTGAAACCGCTATTGAGCAATGTGACGGTAATATTCCAAAAGCCGCGGGTTTATTAGATGTAAGCCCTTCGACTATCTATCGTAAAAAGCAGCAATGGGAAGATAAAGGTTTGTAGTTTAAAGAGTCTGTTTTAGTTTTAGTTACATAGGAAATACAGAAAAGCCCATCAAATGATGGGCTTTATTATATTTCAGTGTGTTAATTTGCTATTGTGATTAGCAATTAAAAATCGCGTTCCCAACCAGCGTAAACGGTGGTTTCCCAATCGCTGCTGGTATCAACTTCAGGATACTCACTGTAGCCAACAGTGCCGCCAAGTTTTAACTTACCTTCATAAAATGGTCGGTGGTAACTGGCATCAAGCTGCAACAAACGCTCATAACGGCCAGGGGATACCGGATTTCCACCAGTTGGGTTACCAGTGTCTACCCCATCAAAGTTAAGTTTGGCATAACGAAACTTAGTCGATAAGCTTTGGCCATGTTGTAGTTGAGTAATACCACCTAACACCACAACGCGAGAATCATTATCATAGGTGCTGCCTAAGCTGCGGCCATAGTAACGATAACCACTTTTATAAAAGCCGTGTTCATACATGCAGTTGTAGACGTTAGAGTCTTCGCCACAGGCAGCTGCAGTATCTGAGTATTCAGCAAAAAAACGGGTGTTAAGTGAGGCAATAAAAACATCAACCCCACCCATGTTTGAGGCGTTAATCAGCTTATGTTTGCCATTGTGATAGTCTTCGTGGATGCGCTCGTAGTAAATACCATAAGGTACGCCCCAAGCGGTATCAGACCATCTAAAATCGTAACCTGCGAGCATGTTTTCTTGACCGTTTTCAAGCTCACCTTCAGACATCCCGCCATTAAATAAGCCATCCCACCAATCAGACAAGCTGTTGCCGTAGCCTTCACCGCCCCATTGCATGGTCCAAGAAAAGCCAATTTCTAATTTTGAAATGGGTCTTAGGGTACCACGAGCGCCCCAATGCTGGGTGTCAGGCACATAGCGATCACTTTCCATTTGGCTAAAGCTGGTGGTAAAGGTCCACGGACCAACCCAGTTTAACCAAGGGGTTTCAAAGGCATTACTGTCATTACGAGAAAAGGTAATGCCTGGCATAGGTCTGGCATTGGTGGTTTGGATTAAACCTGAGTCCCAACTTGGGCCCCAATATTTTTGCACTGCGCCGCCAGTGACAATCCAGTTACCCAGTTTGACTGCTGCAAAGCTATTATCTAGGCGAGTTTCATTGCCATCTGCTGAGTCGTAATGGTAACTCGCTGCTAAGCGGCCACTAAACCAGTCTTGGGTGACTTCTGCTGTAAATTCAACTTCAGCTTTGTCGCGATAGTCATTACCGTAACCAATAAAGCGAGCTTTTTCATTGGCGCCACTTAAGCTGGCACCTAAAGTCACAGCTTGATGATCTTTATTGTAAGCGCGCATCACACGATGATAAGCATCTTTTTGATGCACCGACATTGGGCTGTCAGCAGCATTATCTAAATCTTTTTTTATCCCAGACCACATCAAAGGAAAGGTAGTCACAGGCTGAATAATAACGCCAGTATCAGAAAGTAATTGTATATCTGCTCTAAGCGGCAAGTCTGTAGGTTCCACCCACCAAGCGGCTTGGGTAGAAAAGCTAGTAAATAGTGCTATCCCTGCTAGTATTTTTAACTTCATTGAATGCTCTTTGGGGTGAAATGACTCACCAAATGATAAAAATTAGTTGTTAGCGCTATGATAACAGCCAATTGTGTAATTAACGTATTGAGAAAAGCAATTTTTACTGAATGTTACAAAACACTCAAGCCTCGCGGCACAAAGATAGCCAGTTAGTTACAAAAATTATTGATGCAGCCTGAGGATTAATTTTTTGTATTAATTGATAATTAGTCAATGATTAGCACAAGCAGCGAATGGCTGCAGAGCAGTAGGCCTGCAAAATGCAATCCTGTAAGCTAGTAAAATTAAGCTGCCAGAACTGTTTGGCAGATATTCGATATTTTGAAAACTGTGAAACCTTATATATGAAAATAGTGTTATTAACCCATGAGCGAGAGCTAACCAGAGCAACCAATACTGGCCAGTGGGTTACGCAAGTCTTGGCTGATGCTGCGCCGGTGATCACTTGGCAACGTAAATCCCCAAGTGATGAGTTATTGCAAATGATCGCCTCAGGAAAAGTGGCTTTAGTGTTCCCATCTGAAGAGGAGACAAACCCGTTAAAGGTTGATGATGAGGCTTTTTCAGAAAAGTCGTCTAAGGCTGCAGTTATCCCTTCATCTACTACTTCTAAACCGTCAGCTTTAGCTCAGTTTGATGCGCTAGTGATTATCGATGCCACCTGGCAAGAAGCGCGCAAAATGTATAACCGCAGCCCTTATTTACAGGCACTTGAAAAAGTCAGCTTAACGCCGAAACATGCATCTTTATATCAATTAAGGCGCAATCAAGTAGAAGGGGGGTTATGCACTGCAGAGTGCGCGATTGAAATACTCAATGAGATTGGAGAAAACGAGCTGGCCGCTGAAATTACCGCGCTATTATTGCAGCAGTTGAATCTCAAGGCGTAAACTCAACAATATAATAAAAGGGTGAGCTATTTGCTCACCCTTTATATCTATCAGTTGTCGTTATTTAATTCAGCTTGCTACTGCGTGTAGGTAAACTTTTTACGCAACTTTATATCAGCGACAGACGCGCCAATCATCACTTCAAATTCACCGGTTTCAGCGAGCCAATCATTGGATTTTACATCCCAAAAAGATAAGTCTCGTGTGGTTAAGTTGAAACTCACTTGTTTGCTTTCACCGGCTTTGAGCCACACTTTATTAAAGCCTTTTAACTCTTTGGCAGGTCGCGGGACACTGGCGTTAAGATCATGCAAATATAACTGAGTCACTTCAGCGCCAGCGATGTTACTGCTATTGGTTATTGTTGCAGTAACAGTAATCGTGTCATCAGCTTTGATATTATCAGTTGAAAGTTGAATGTCTGAGTAGGTGAAATCGCTATAGGATAGACCGTGGCCAAAAGGAAATTGTGGGGTGATATTTTGTTGCTCGAACCAGCGATAACCAATAAATACACCTTCGCTATAACGTGATTCCTTTTCGTTATAATCATTTAGGGCAATTGGCGCGGTATCAGCGAGTTTTTTCGGTAATGTTATCGGCATCTTTCCGCTGGGGTTTTCATCACCAAATAGGATGTCAGCGTAAGCATGTCCAGCTTCCATACCGCCATACCAGCCCCATAACACAGCATTGGCATCATCTGCCCATGGCATTTCTACCGCTGAGCCTCCAATCATAAATATCACGGTATTTGGGTTAGCTGTTAATAGCTTAGCGATAATTTCATCTTGTTGACCTGGCAACTTCATATCAGGGCGATCAATAGATTCACGATCATCAGCATGGCTCAAACCACCAAAATAAACTACTGCATCAGCGTTTTTCGCTGCGGCGAGATATTCTTTTTCTGTGTTATATAAGTTGTTAGGTGTTTCCCAGCCTAAAGTGACGGTTTCATCACCTTGATAAGTTAGGCTAAATGCATAGGTTTCATCTGCGGTTAGCTTGATATCTTGGCTTAACACTTTTGCATCAGTGACCTGAGTACTGCTGACTAAACGGTTATCATTAATGGTTAACGATACTGTGCCGCTACCTTTAATCTTTAAGGTATGGTTGCCCGTTTCCATTGGCTTAATGTTAGCTTTGATTTCGATGATTTGCGCTTTGCCCTTGGAATCAAACTGTGGGTCTGCAATCCATGATTCACTGCTTAATTGCTCCATCTTGGTATCGGTAAAGTAATTAATCTGCCATGACGGCGTGCCAGTCCAATGTCGTGTGGTGAGGTAATCATTGGGAATGGGCATAAATTGACTACTGGCAGGGCGCATATGTTCAATCTTTACCTTGCTTCCTGCTTGCTCAAACTTAGCTTTAAGACCATCAAGTGGGCTTATTTCATATAGGGCTTTGACTTCTGATGAGCCGCCACCGAAACCATGACGCTTATCGGCATTAGGGCCTAAAACCAGAATGTTTGTTACCTTGTTGCTATCCAGTGGCAATACGCGATTATCATTCTTTAATAGGACAACACCGTTGGTGGCAATGGTTCTTGCATCATCACGATGGGCCTGGGTATTGCGCTCGCCTGATAAACGTTGTTTATCCATCATCCCGATACTGAGCTGAACTCTTAGAATACGGCGAACCTTATCGTCTAATTCAGCCTCAGGCACTTTGCCCGCTTTGATCATCTCTAATAGCGGCTTTGCTAAAAAGTATTCATCGTAACTGGCTACGTCAGTACCCATTTCGATATCAAGGCCATTCATGGCGGCGTCATAGGTATTGATATCAACATTCCAATCTGTGAGAAGCACGCCTTCGTAGCCCCATTCACCTTTTAAAATGGTTTTAATGAGATGCTTACTTTGATTAGCATTAGTACCACGAAATTCATTATAAGCGCCCATAATCGCGTGCACATTAGCGAGCTTTACTGCGGCTTCAAATGCCGGTAAATACACTTCTCGTAAGGTACGCTCATCGGGTATGGCGTTAACGCCTGTGCGGTTTAACTCTTGCGTGTTAAGGGCATAATGCTTGGCAGTGGCGCCTACATCATTGGCTTGAATGGCTTTAATTGTCGGCACTACTAGTGCGGCTGCCAAAAAGGGGTCTTCACCCATGTATTCAAAGTTACGCCCATACAAAGGTAAACGGGCTAAATTAACCCCAGGGCCGAGGATTAAATCTTTGTTGCGATGACGGGCTTCGGCGCCTAAAACATTGCCGTGTAAGCTTGCCATGTGCGGGTCCCAACTTGCTGCAACAGCGGTTAATGGCGGCAAGTAAGTGGAGTAGTCATTGGTCCAGCCAGCAGGCGCCCATGAGTTTCGGTCGATTTCATAACGGACGCCATGGGGGCCATCTGACATCCACATTTCATGAATATTTAATCGCTCAATAGCAGTGATATGAAATTTACCGCCAGCGTGCACCAGTGAAACTTTTTCTTCTAAAGTAAGCTGCGGTAAAAGGCGCTCAATTTCAGCTTCTACATTGGACAAACGATGTTGTAAGCGTTGTTGTTCACTTATTGATAAAACCGATAAGGCATGAGTTTGTGATGAAGCTTGAGACTGTGATGAGGCATTCACCGAAGATGCAACAACATTTGTTGAAACACTGATAAGGCTTGTTGCAGCCGCAGTAAGTGTTAACGCTAGCTGAACCTTTTTTGTAAGCCCTTTCATAGCTGTTGGTGTTTTCGGTGTCATCACAGGCTCCTTGCTGGATTGGCTTTTGCTATTAATGTTTTAGTCATGTACTCGTTTGTACAATGTTAGTTTGTTAGGTATTAAGGCATACGGCTTGTTCAATCACTGACTTGGCGGATAATTACTGTAGATATTATTCAATATTGATAAAAATATTGGCGGTTAGCCGACCAGTATCAGGATTACTGTCAATGTCAGTATCAAGGTTTACCAAGGTCGAGTGTAATAGGTTACCGGGGTAAATCACCAAACGGTGTTGCTTGTATTCAATTTGATGATGTTGCTGATAATAGGCGTTACTTTCAACAAAATACTTGGCAGGTTTAGGGGCTATTTGCTGTAAATAGGGCTCGGCAGCATTAAAATATTGCTGCATGTTTTGTTGAGTAATACGTTCAAAACCACTGGGTTTATGTTTAAAAAACGCCGTGGCGCCGTGGGGCTGGTCGTTCAAATATTGTAAAATGGCAAAATAGTAGGGCGCAGGGGTATCAAAGTGGGGGATCCGCTGCAAGGTGGTTAAGCTTTCTGGCTGACGGTTAATTAACGAAAAATAGGTCGCTTGAGGCTTAATTCGTAAATTGGTTGGCACCTTGTACACATCATAAATTAGCTGGAATATATGATTAAGCACTTCAATAACATAGTCTTTAGGTAATTTTGCCCGCACACCAGGGTAGTAAGACCCCATATCGAGATTGAAATCGATTTGACTGGCACAGGCCTGAAGCTCAGATACATCAGCAGTAAAGTCATCAATCACAATCACCGGTGTTTTTAACTCACCGATATAAACCACTTGCGGCTTGATGGGCTTTTTGACCAGCACCATAGCATTTAAGTTATTGCTGCCAGCCGGCTTATGTTTATCTGGCATATGTTTATCTGACTTAGGTGCTGCTGATGTTACATCGACCATAATATGCGGATCCGTTATCTATACCTATCAAGCGATTAGAATGAGTTAAAGCATTTTTGATTTGCAGTAATGCTGCACAAACTCATAATGATCAGGCAAATTAGCCACTTTGTGTTTCACTTTTGCTTTGATATTGCCTAAGAAGCTTTCAAGTTCTGCATCTTCCATCATATCCACAATCGGGTGATATTGTTTCGGCGCTAGACCTTGGCCCATCATTACTTGTATCCAAGAGCTTTCACCAAATAACTCATTACCGTGTTTGTAGACTTTACCTGAAGCATCAAACATATCGATACGATGTTGCAATGAGGCAGGTACGTCCATGCTCTTACAATGACGCCAAAAACGTGTATCGACTCTGTCAGTGACTTTATAATGCAAGATAATGAAGTCACGAATATTCTCGGTTTCTGTGCGAGTCTGTTGGTTAAACTCATTGATATCTTCTTCAACAATGCCTTGTGAAGGGAACATTTGCAGTAAACGTACAATACCGCGCTGAATTAAATGAATGCTGGTGGACTCTAATGGCTCTAAAAAACCAGATGAAAGACCAATGGCGACACAGTTTTTATCCCAGGTTTTACGGCGACTACCGGTGCGGAACTTTATCACTCGTGGTTCAGTTAATGGTTCACCTTCAATGTTTTCCATTAAGGTGGCTTTAGCTTCATCATCACTGATGTATTTACTGCAAAACACAATACCGTTGCCAGTGCGGCTTTGTAGCGGGATGCGCCACTGCCAGCCGGATTCTCGGGCAATTGAACGAGTATAGGGAATGGGCTTGCTGGTGGTTTTTGTTTGCACCGCAATGGCGCTATCACAAGGTAACCAATGGCTCCAGTCATCAAAACCTGCATTAAGGGTTTGCTCGATTAATAAGGCCTTAAAGCCGGTACAATCAATAAATAAGTCACCTTCAATCACTTCACCTGACATCAGTGTTAACGCGCTGATATGGCCATTATCATGGTGCTGCTGTACCGCTGATATTTTGCCTTCAATACGCTTAATACCGTGCTGCTCTGCAATAACCCGCAAGAACTTGGCGTATAAGCTGGCATCCATATGATAGGCATGGTTGTAATCTTGATTAGGTAACACGGCAAATCGACCTTCGCGGGCGGCCAAATGTTCGGTGCAATAATCACCAATTTCACTGACTAGCCCACGTTGCTGACCCTTAAGCCAAAAATGTTGAAAGCCACAAGCCCAGCAATCTTTGCCTAAAAAACCAAATGAGTGAATATAATCTTTGCCGACGTCATGCCAGTTTTCAAAAGAAATGCCCAGTTTAAAGGTAGCATTGGTGGCCGCCATGACATCTTGTTCTTTAATGCCTAATAAGCGATGAAAAATATGCAGTGTTGGGATGGTTGCTTCACCGACACCCACAGTACCGATTTCATCAGACTCAACTAATACTACTTCAAGGTTTTTACCTAATAACTTAGTTAATGCCGCAGCTGTCATCCAACCTGCGGTGCCGCCACCGGCGATGACGACCTTTTTAATGGGTTTATTTGGTATGTTCATTGGCATTCCTTAAACTGTATTTGCTTTTAATGTCATGATATTAAAGACGTATTTGCTAAAATAAGTTGCTTGGCAAAAGCGGTTAGCGTTTTAATTTATTGATTAAATCAGCTCTTAATTTACGTGCATTGAGCTCATCTAGCGGTTTGGTTTGCATCCCTTGAGCCTCTTTAGGGATGTGCGCTACATCGTCGTCATCATGGTCAAAAACATAATGCTCAAACATGGCTTTCCATGCTTGGCGCTGCGCTTTTGGTAATGAGCGTAAACTCAGCATCGCCAAGGCTAGGGCATTATTGGGTCTACCTAAATAACCTGGACTGTCACGCCACCAGTGGGTAATAAGCACATTAAAGGCTTGATTACCCGCCACATGGTGCCACCACATACTTGGAACATAGAGTACGTCACCAGCTTCTAATTCAGCGGTTTGTGAGGCCGCTAATGCGTGGGTAAATTTAGGGAAACGCTCAAAGTCAGGATTATCGAAGTCCACCATGCTAATTTCTTGTCCGCCGGGGGCAAACTCCATCGGGCCAATATATAAATTGGCCACCTGTTCAGGTGGGAAAAGAGTAAAGGTGCGTTTTCCGACAACATTACAAGCGAGGTTTTGTGGAAAATCAAAGTGGGCAGCAATGCGTGATTGATTACCTAGCCAGACACTGGTGAGTGGTTTTATGGGGTCGATATTAACGCTATTTTCAGCCGCAAGTCCGGGCAAAAAATGGTTTATCTCGGTGGAGCCCATATAAATACTTGGCGGCAATTGATCATCTTGGTGGGCAAATAACTTATCAATCACTTGTCTTAAGTTGAGTTGGCTGGCTTGGTAATTAAAGCCATTGACCTGCTCATTATAAAAAACTCTGCCTTTATGTTCAGGCGCAACATAATAGGCAGTAACCGGCGTTTCTTGATAAAAAGACAACAGGTAGTCAGCGGCTGATTTAGCAGAATCTAAACCTGCCTGAACCAGCGGCCAATGGCGGCAAGCACCTTTAAAGATAACGGGCTGAACGGTGTTTTCAATATTCATTGCCTCAATCACAGCTTGAATATCTTCTAATGGACAATCATCTATGACTTTTACCGTCTGCTTTGCTGTCTGATTTAGTGCCATGCTCATTACCTTACATCCTATCAAGAACTTAATTTTTGTTGTAAATCCAATTTAATGAGATTTAGCTGTTTTGGGCATTTTTGAAATTAAGTAATTGTCTGATATTAGATTGTGATGCCAGCGCCATATAGATGGCATTGAGATAGCCATGTTGATGCAACTCGCCAAGCACTTCTGCTGATAACCCCGCTAAGGTGTCTTCATTAATGGTATAAAAACCAATCATTTGATGTTTTTCACCATTATCTAATTGCACATCTAGGGTGAAAGACTCCAGTAATTCTAATTTGATTAAGGTATCGATGAACTGTTTACTGTCACTTAAACCATGGTGAATCGCCTCAAGCATATCGCCTACTTCATCTAAATAGGGGGTATTACCACCATAAGGGAAAAATAAGGCTTCGCCTTCAGTTTCATTGATCCGAGGGTGGTTAGGGTCGAGGTGGATCACTCGTTGCACCTGCTCAACGCCATCTTCAGTCACTTTTTGTTGACCAATTAGAAATGGCTGACGACGCACGGTTAGTGGGATATATGATGCATTCCATTTACCATCTTGTAAGAACAGGTTTTCTTTGTGTTGGAAGCCAAATAACGCCACCGAATAGAATTGACCCGTTTGGCTGTCTTTTTGAAAAAAGATCGGATAATTAGCCTGCACACTGCGAAATTCTAACGGGAAAGTTACCGTGTACCATAAATTATCACCGTACTTTGCTGAGCGCTCAGTGATGATTTTCAAATCTTTGTGGTCGACGCTATTGAGTAATACTGGTTTGTTCATGCTGACATCCTAATCAAGTACAGTCATTGCTGTTTATGTTGTCGTTATAATTTATCAATGGGTTGGGTGCTAAATACGAGATAACCCATATTGTTGGATTTTATTAAGTAATTCTCGATTACTCGGTAATACTTGCTTTAAACCTTGGGTACGTTTGATATTGTCGGCAAATAATTGCTGAGCTCTATTTTGTAAAGAAGGTTTTAATTGGTTTGGCATTTGTGTTTCAAAGCCCATTCCGTAAAGCACAAATTGAAAGCTCGCAGCCGGAAACAGCACATCGGTATGCTGAATATCATGACGGCTCGGAGGCTGTGTCTGCCAAAGTTGTAATTGTTCTAGCAAGTTGTCTGGGATAGTTGATGATTCACGATGATCATGCCAATAGTCACTGTCACTGCGTTTACTCAGCACATAATGCAATTTCAAAAACTCGATAATTTGTTGCCAATGTTGCTGAAAACGCTTATTCACTCTAGCCGATACAATATCCATCACCTGACGGTTAGCAGGGAGTTGCTGCGCAAGGGTATTAGCGCTCCATTCAACTAAGGCTAATGCCGATGCCTCTAAGGGCTCAATAAAGCCTGAAGCCATACCAATAGCCATACAGTTGTTTTTCCAGCACACCTGCCTATGACCTGGGGCGATGGAAAGCGCTCTAATGTTGAGATTATCAACATCTAACCCCGCGGTCGGTTTTAGATAATCGATCAATTGTTGCTCCGCCTCAGATTGCGTTGTATGACTCGACGAGTACACATGACCAACGCCGCGGCGTGTGGGTAAGCCGATATCCCAAATCCAGCCATTAGTTTGCGCGGTTGAATGGGTACATGAAGCAATATCCGTTTCTGGCTCTGGGTAGGGGACTTGTACCGCTAGGGCTGAGTCATTAAATAACACTGCCTTTTGGCAAATGAATGGCACTTCAAGTTGCTCGCCCAAAAGTAATGATTTCACCCCAGTGCAATCAACAAATAAGTCAGCTGCAATTTCACCTGAGTGTTTAGTGGCTAAATAGCCAATGTCGCCGTTGTCTTTTTTATGAATAGCCGTGACGTGATCGCGTATATGGCTGACGCCGAGTTTTTCTGTGCAATGCTTTTGTAGCAGTTGACTAAATTTCCCTGCGTTTAAATGGTAACCGTAATTATTTTGAAATTGATACTCAGCAGTGGTGATTTGCTTAGGTGCTAAAAATAGCTGACTCAGTTGATTCTGCTGACCGACAGCATCAGCAAAACTCACCTGTTCTCTATGGGGTAACCAATAGGGGCATAAATCAATTTCGTTAGTGCCCATCGGCAGGCTAAACGGGTGTAGATAATGATCGCTGCTTTTATTGCTTGGACTATTGCTTGGGTTATTGCTGTGGTTTTCAGTCAGCGAATGGGTCCAATTAATAAACCGTGAACCTTGCTTGAAGCTGGCATCGCAACTGATTAAAAATTCTGTTTCACTGATACCGATTTTTTTTAAGGTGGTGCGCATTGAAGGCCAAGTGCCTTCGCCAACGCCAATCGTGGCAACATCAGGGGATTCTATCAGGGTAATGTTGAGCTTGGGAGAGGGCGATAGTTTGCCATTATCAGCATTATGTTCAGCAGCCAGAATACCTGCTGTAATCCAACCTGCAGTGCCGCCACCGACAATGACTATATGATTTATCGCTTGTTCCATAAAAGGGCCTATTGTTTTTATTAATATCTTTAAGGCTTAGTTGTTAACTTAAACAGCATCGAATAATTTTCAGTCACTTACAAGGGATAGTTAGTGAAATCTGTATTCAGTAGTTTGATAAAAAAGTGCAACGTCCTTGTTGCTAATGGATGTAGCTTAAAAAAAGAGGTGACCATGGGGTCACCTCAAACGACCTTACTTTTTGATAGATTTACATACACATTAGAATGTGTAACGCGCACCTAAGCTATAACGTGCACCTGTTTGGGTGTAGTTAAGTACTTCTGTGTACGAACGACCATGGGTACGGGTGTTTTCGTTGGTAATATTAAGACCTTCGAAGAACACGGTTAAGCCTTCTACTGCCGCAATGTCATAACCGATATTAAAATCAAGTTGTGAGTATTCTTCAGTATAAGTGGGGTTAGCACCAGTATCATTGCCGGTAGAGTTTAAGAACTCATCACGCCAGTTCCACGCTAAACGTGCTGAGAAACCATAGTCTTCATACATAGCAACAATGTTGGCAGTATCACTGATATTCGTTAATACGTTTTGTGGCGCATCAGCTGCACGAGAGACACTGTCAGGGCGACCTAAGTTAGTATTATCATAATCATCACCGGCATTAACTAAGGTGTAGTTAGCTTGTAAACCAAAGCCTGACTCACCAAAGAAGTGCTGAACCGCAAATTCCCAACCATCAATTACAGAGCTTTCACTGCTGTTAGTTGGTGATGTCAGAACGAAGTTCACACTTGGGTCACCAGGGTTACCGGTGATTTCAATATTGCCGTTATCAGGATTTATCGTAACGTTTGGATCTGTTGCGCCATAGTTGTCATAAATCCATTGACGTTGTTCAATTGCTGTTGTTGCCCCTGCAGCAATCGCTTCTTGAACGTATACCCCATTTGATGGATCAGGAATATTGTAAATATCAGAGTTAATCGCGTTGTTATCGATGAAGTTAGTCACATCTTTTCTGAAGTAACCAACCGAGACATAACTGGCATTGTCGTAGTACCATTCTGCAGAAAAATCGATATTTTCAGACTCTAACGGTAATAAGCTTGGGTTACCTGTAGAGCCGCTACCACCGCCACGGTTTGCAAGTGTACCAACTGTGGTACCACCTTGAATCGAGGTATAATCAGGGCGACCAATTGTTTCACTGTACGCCGCACGTAACATGACATCTTCTACCACTTCAATATTGAAGTTAAAGCTGGGTAAGAAATAATCATATTCACCCGTTTGGGTTTGGAATACGCGGCTATCTGCAGCAGTACTTTTTAAAGCAATTTCAGTTTCTGCTATCCAAGTCGCTTGATCGTAAGCGGTTACTGCAGATTTTGATTCAACATCTGTTTGCTCATAACGTACACCCACGTGCACATCAAATGGCATGTCACCGATATCGCCTTCGTAGTTATATTGGATATAAGCTGATTGAGACTCTTCTTGAGTAAAGCGGTCGGTATCGCTGGCGTAATCTGTTGATGGGCAGAAACCATTACCACAATCACCAACAGCAGTAGAACCATATAATTCAGCAGCGCGGGCACGAACTGCTTCAAAGTCCCATAAGAAAATCACATCTTGTGGGTCAATAGATGCTGAACCTTGATAATCTGAGAAGTCACCTTGTGAACCGTCAAATTTATCTTGCACGCTGCCTGCTGGGAACCAAGCTGGGTCAAAGTCACCTTCAGCGCCAACGCCACCCCAGTCATTACGTTGTACGTTTACGGATTGCGAATGGTTGTTTACGTCAGTTGCTGCAATACCAAAGTCAATGCTACCGGCTTCTTCAAAGATGTAAGTACCATTAATTTGTAGTTGCTCGATTTCAGACTTGTTACGAGCATTACCAAATACCGAACCAGTTACGCGCATGTCTTCTGGGCGAACTTGATTACCACCACCAACAGCAAGCACAGGCACATCACCAGTAAAGTCAGTTGCCGCACTAGTACGAATAAATGCTGCTGTACTTAAGTTACTACTACTACCGTTTTTATTGTTCGGTGAACGCTCAGCTTCAGAGCTATGGTAATCAAGTGATAAGAATAAGTTATCAGTTGCATCCCACTCTAAGTTAAAGCCAATTGAACCACTTTCATCACGGGTGCCATAATCGCCCGCCGCCATAGATAAATCAGCGCCGCCATCAGGATAGATTTCAGAATAAACCAGTGGTGAAGATACTGGCCCATCAGACCAAGTACTTTCTTGCGTTGGAACAAAGTTAAACCATGCCGAAACATCATGTGATTGAGTATCGATATCGTTTTGCATGTAAGTGTAATCTAACGTAGCACGAAGAGAATCGATTGGTTCGTACTGCAATACTAACTGACCGTTGGTACGAGCGCGTTGTTGCTCTTCAAAACGGTACACAGTTGTTTGTGGTACCGAGTAAACATCGCCTTCACCAGGTCGGTTTATTTGATTATCATCTTTTGGTACGCCGCCCCACTCAGCATTACTGCCACCCCAATCTTGGTCAACAATACCAGGGAAACTGCGCCAGCCGGTACCCACTTGGGCTTGCTGGTTACCACTTTCACGTTCTTGATAACTGGCTGAAATTGAAATACCAAATTTGCCATCAGCAAAGGTATTTGAGTAAATACCAGAAAGTTCAGGCGTAATAGAGCCTTCATCAGTTGAAGTATCATCTACGGCTTTCACTCCGAAACTGGCTTTTAAACCAGGAGAACTTAAAGGGCGATGAGTTAGAACATTGATTGTTGCGCCAATACCACCAGTTGAGTTTTTAGCTTGGCTAGTTTTTTCAACTTCAACAGCGCTAATGGCTTCTGAGGCAATGTTGGCAAAATCAAATGAACGAGAACCGGTTGTCACAGGCATTTGACGGCCATTGAGCATCACTAAGTTTTGGTCGGCACCAAAACCACGCACAGAAACACGGCTACCTTCACCGTTTTGTCTGTCAATTGATACACCAGTAATACGTTGTAAAGACTCTGCTAAGTTACTGTCCGGGAACTTACCAATATCTTCTGCGTTAATTGCATCAACAACACCGTTAGAGCTGCGTTTTAAATCCATCGATTTAATTAAGCTACCACGGATACCAGTGACCTTAAGTACTTCGATGTTTTCATCGGCAACAACTTCATCTGCTGCAAATGCTGGCATCATGGTACTTGCGCTCAGTACTACCGACAAGCTAGTGGCAATTCTGGTTTTTCTAAATGTTCTAGGTTTCATCTAAGTCTCCCCTCGACTTCGAATTCAGGCTACTACTCTCTGATTTTTTATTCGGGTTACGATTAATTCGTAACGTTCTTTATTCATCATTTTGTTAGCGCTTGGTTAAGGCATTGTGTAAAACACTATGTAAGCGCTTACATAAAACTAGATTAATTTGTTAACAGCGTCAACATTATTTAGCATAAAGATTACAACTCATTAACCATGTTTTTTTGTGAAAATGTTAGGGGTTTCAAGTAAGTTATTGTTATTAATCTGGTAAATTGTGTTTCTATTGCTTTTTTAAAATAGTTAGATAAAAATATTTTTTGTGATAGCGCTTACATAAATTTGTAAAAATATGTGCTTGGGGAGCTGTTTATTGCCATAAATGGAAGCTGATTCTTAAAATCGTACAATTGCAGCTTTAGTGAACAGTGTTTAGCTTGGCTTTAGGGGGGATTTTTATCAGTTAATTAGGCTGTTAGAGAGTAAAAAGAGTAATCTAGATTGATAATTAAAAAGCTCAAAAAATGCCGCAATTGCAGCGATAAAAACGGTATTTGGCAGGCAGCATTAGCGATAGGGCTGACGATTAATGAGCTTACTATTGAGGATTGCTGACTTATAGGTTTAAAAGATTAGCGTGTGCGGGTACTAGGAGGGTTATAACCCAGTTGTATCAGTGGCTATATCACCACTGATAACAATTAATATGCTGTGCTTTAGTTATCATCTATTTGATTGGCGCTGTCGCAGAGTTTCTAACCACCAGCTGAGGAGTAAAGGTATTTTCTACATTGGCGCTGGTATTATTATAAACATGTTTTAATACCCAAAATGCCGCCATTTTACCCATTTCGTGGATTGGGTTATTAACCGTGGTGAGCTTCGGGGAGATATATTGCGGGAAAGGAATATTATCGTAACCCACAAAAGATAAGTCTTGGGGGATCTTCATGCCGCGTTCAAGACAAACAGCAATAGCACCAGAGGCCATTTGGTCATTGGCACATACCACAGCAGTAAAGGGTTTATTGACGCTAAGTAAGTGTTCCATCGCCAAACTGCCACTGTGCTCTTTAAAGTCACCCTCAAAGCACAATTGCTCATCAAACTTGAGATCAAATTCTGTTAATGCCCGTTGATGGCCACGCAAGCGGTCCTTGGCATCGAGTTTAAATTTAGGGCCTGAGATATAAGCAATAGCTTTATGTCCATGGCTGAGAATGTGTTTAGTGGCTAAATAGCCACCCAGTTCATTATCTAAGTAAACGCAGGCATCACTGATTTCTTCAATGTAGCGGTTAATTAATACAATGGGCGTTGGGCCTTGGCAAAGCTTTATAAGGTAGTCATCGTCTACAGCTTCAACATCAAGAATTAACGCATCACAACCGCGACTCATTAAAAACTCAACGCCTTCTTTTTCTTGGGATTCGACACTATGACCAGCGGCAATAATAACGTGTTTATTGGCCGTTCTGAGGGCTGTTTCAATTTCGGTCATCATAGGGCCGTAATAGGGGCCATCTAATTGAGACACTAACACCCCAATACTGTTTGAGCGGTTAGATGCTAATGACTGCGCGATAGAGTTAGGTCGATAACCCAATTGCTCCATTGCGCTTAATACTTTTTGTTTGGTCTTGTCGCTGACTTTGGTGTTGTTATTCATCACTCGCGACACAGTCGCAAGTGAAACACCCGCCAAGACAGATACATCATATATTGTTGCCATATATCCCTATTTAAGCTTTCCGTATTAGATAATCATTTAAGCGGCGATTAGCCTACCATGAACTATTTAGCATAATCACTAAAAAAACCTTCACTTAGTGCTTAATTCTTTATTTTATGTGGCAATAAAGCCTTAAACCTTCAGCAATACGGATTTTATATTGATATTTGTATTCATCATTATCGAGAAGCAGTTAACGATATTCAATATCTCGAAGTAGCTAATTAGTTAACTACTTCTTATTTAGCTATTTATTTAGTGATGGCTAAATGCACTCTTTCAACTTCCTGATTATCAAGAGTGTACCAGCGCATAACCACAGCCACGATAATTGAGCCAATAGCAGGGTATAAGGTAAATGAAATTAAAATGCCCTGTTTAGTGGTTTCAGTTAACTCAGTATCAGCTTGATAGCCATACATTGCCAGTAACCAACCCGCAGCAGCACCGCCAATTGCCACCCCTAATTTGATGAAGAAAATAACCGATGAATAAATCATCCCGGTAATTCTTACCCCAGTTTTGAATTGGCCATAATCAACCGCATCAGCCATTTTGGCCCATAGTAGCGGGGTACCCATATTAAAGGTAAAGCCCCATAGAATATAAAGCGCAAAGGCGAGTTCCACTTGCTCACTTGAGACAAAATACGCGGCGACGCATAAAATGGCGGCAATGAGTTGAATGGTGATATAGGCTTTTACTTTACACACTCTTTTAGCGAGTGGTTGCGCCAAAATACAGCCGAAAATATTTCCAATCATGCCTAAAGTAATAAACCAGGTGATCATGTCTGGTAAGTTGAGGTAATACTTGACGTAATAAATCGCTAAACTGGTTTTTAAAACCATGCCAGATAATAAGCAAATTGCTGCCACAGAAAGCACGCGCCATTGGTCATTTTTTAATAGGTTTTTGAAATCTGCTTTAAACGTCGAATTTTGATCTTGCGGAGGATGTAAGCGCTCTTTGGTGCCGACAAAACACAGTAAGAACATGATCACGCCAAGAAAACTCATGGCGGCAATGGTCAGCTGATAACCTTTGGCTTGATCGCCTTGGCCGAAAAACTCAACTAATGGTAGCGTCAATCCTGACACCATTAATCCGCCTAGCATGGCAAAAACAAAACGATAAGATTGTACTGACACACGCTCTTTAGGATCGGCAGTTAACACTCCGCCCAAAGCGCAATAGGGAATGTTAATGGCGGTGTAGACCATCATTAACGCAGTGTAAGTGACGAAGGCATAGATCATTTTGCCTTCTTCAGCTAAATCAGGTGTCGTAAAAGCCAGCACACTGATTAATCCAAAGGGTAGCGCAAACCACAGTAAGTAAGGCCTAAACTTACCCCAGCGGGTATTGGTTCTGTCGGTTAAGGCGCCCATCAAAGGATCGGTAATCGCATCAATTACCCTAACTGCTAGGAACATGGTGCCGACAAAGGCCGGTGAAATGCCAAAAATATCAGTATAGAAAAAAGTTAAAAATAGCATTACGGTCTGAAACACAATATTGCTGGCGGTATCACCTAATCCATAGGCTATTTTTTCTTTAACGCTAATCATGCGAACCTCTTCCGGGTCATTATTATGGTTGTGCTGTTTTTAGTTATCGGCTTTAAATATTGTTCTAGTTAACTTAGATGTGGTGCAAAGTTAACCCACAGTCTTTATTGACGTTGACTGATAAAGTCGCGATAAGCTAAGCCACTTCTTTTAATGGTGCGCTGCTGAGTTTGATAATCAACATACACGATTCCAAAACGTTTTAAATAGCCTTCAGCCCATTCAAAGTTATCCATTAAACTCCAAGCGAAATAACCGACGACATTAACGCCTTGGTTAATGGCATCATTTACAGCGTTTAAGTGAGCTTGGTAATACTCAAGACGATCTAAATCATCAACTTGGTTATTAACAATTTTATCGTCCATGGCGGCACCATTTTCAGTGATATAAACAGGCGGTAATGTATATGTACTATTTAAACTAGTCAGTAAGTCAGTAAATGCACTTGGGTAGATCTCCCAGCCTATATCGGTTTTAGGGGCATCTTTCATATCAACTTGAACAAATTCATTTTTATCACAAGCGCTATAAACTGCGCGGGTATAAAAGTTAATCCCTAAGAAGTCCAGTGGCTGCTTAATAATCTCCATGTCACCTGCTTGAATGTCAGGTTTATCTGCATCATCAAAACCATGAATAATTGCAGGGTATTCACCGTCCATTATTGGCTTCATATACCACTGGTTAAAATAATCATCGGCGGTTTGAGCGGCTTTTATATCGGCATCAGTGTCAGTTAATGGATAGCAAGGGGTGAAATTAAGCACGATACCGTTTAATGCATTAGGACAATTTTGTTGAATGACCTTTAAAGCCAAGCCATGGGCCAGTAATAAGTGATGGGCTGATTGACGGCCAAATGCTTTGCTGGCAAGCCCTGGGGCATGAACACCCACTTCATAACCTAAGTATGAACTGCAAAAAGGTTCATTTAAGGTGGCGTAAGAATAGACTTTGTCACCTAAAGCTTGGGTGATTTTATCTGCGTAGTCTGCAAATAAGTATGCGGTTTGACGATTGAGCCAGCCACCTTGATCTTCAATATGCTGCGGTAAGTCCCAATGATACAAGGTGGCGTAGACCTTTATACCGCGGCTATTTAACTCATCAATTAAGTTGATATAAAAGTCGACACCTTGTTGATTGAGGCTACCATCTTGCTTAATGACTCGTGGCCAAGAAATTGATAATCGGTAGGCATCAACGCCTAAAGATTCGATTAATTGCACATCATCTTTGAATAATGCCACATGCTCACAAGCGTGTTTCCCGTCTGAACCATCACGAATTTTACCGGCCGTTGCACAGAAGGTATCCCATATGCAAGGGAGGCGGGTATCGGCGGCGCCTTCAATTTGAAAAGAAGCGGTTGCCACCCCAAAAGTGAACTCTTTTGTGTGCATTTTTGAATTTGATGGTAAAGATATTTTCATATTTTTCATTCGCTTAATAAGTTTTTCGCGTGTTTAGGTCAGAGTGACTTAAAAGTGCGAGTCTCAGTGTGCTTAGCAGTTTAAAATCCGATTTTTACTGCGAAAAATCGTTGACATTCGTTATCGGTATGTTAAAAATGAAAGCGCTTACATCGAGGTTAGTGATTAATTAACAAAAGGTCAATAATTGATTTACACAATCTTTGGTGTGCCTATCAATGAAAATGTTAATCTAATTGATAGTCATTTACCCAAAATAAATAACAATAAATGAGGAAATGTTATGGCTAGTGCACCTTCAAATGGGGTTGCTGAACCAATCAATAGTGATATTGGCAATGTTCATCAAACAGGAAATTTTCGTTTTGCGCTGGTGGCATTAACGTCATTATTTTTTATGTGGGGCTTTTTAACTTGCCTCAATGATATTCTTATTCCTTACCTGAAAGATATGTTCGAACTTAACTACACCCAAGCAATGTTGGTGCAGTTTTGTTTCTTCGGCGCCTATTTTATTGTCTCAATTCCCGCAGGGCATTTGGTGGGAAAAATTGGTTATCAAAAAGGGATTGTTACCGGCTTAGCTATTGCTTGTGTTGGTTGTTTAATGTTCTACCCTTCAGCAAGTTATGCATCTTACTGGATGTTTTTAAGCGCATTTTTTGTGTTAGCGTCAGGCATTACCATTTTACAGGTTGCAGCCAATCCTTATGTCAGCGCTTTAGGTCCTGCTGAAACCGCATCATCACGTTTAACCATGACTCAAGCTTTTAATTCTCTTGGTACCACAGTGGCGCCATTTTTTGGCAGTTGGTTAATTTTAAGTAGCTTAACTCACAACAGCGATCCTGCCATTGAAGCAGTACATCATGCCAGCACCGTTCAGGTGCCTTACTTGATGTTAGCGGGCGCCTTATGTGTGTTAGCGGTTGTCTTTATGATTTTAAAATTACCAGTGTTAGGGATTAAACCAACAAATACCCCAGGGACAAGTAGCGGCAGTGCTTGGAAGTATCCTCATTTAGTCTTAGGGGCTGTGGGTATTTTTGTTTATGTCGGCGCAGAAGTGGGTATTGGCAGCTTTTTAATTAATTTTTTAACTCAGCCAGATATTGGCGGCTTTACTGAAGCTGAAGCGGCTAACTACATTGCCTATTATTTTGGCGGCGCAATGGTGGGGCGCTTTATTGGCGCACTGGTAATGCAAAAAATCTCAGCCGGCAAAGTGCTGGCCTTTAATGCCACTTGTGCCGTGCTATTAGTCGCTGTTGCCATGTTTGCAGAAGGCACCACGGCGATGTGGGCCTTATTATTAGTGGGCTTATGTAACTCGATTATGTTCCCAACCATCTTTAGTTTAGCGCTACAAGATTTAAAGCAATATACCAGCCAAGGTTCAGGGGTGTTATGCCTGGCTATTGTCGGCGGCGCGATAGTGCCATTACTGCAGGGCATTATGGCTGACAGCTTAGGCATTCAATTAGCATTTGCATTGCCGTTAATTTGTTATGCATTTATTGCTTATTACGGCTTAGTGGGTAGCAAGGCTACACGACCACAAAGCGTTTGATTTTAGAACTGTATGATTTGTATCAAAAAACTTACATAAACAAATTACATAAAAAAACGATTTAAAAGGCGTGATTATGAGAACAGTAAACCCAATGAATGCATTTAAGCGATTAACGCTGCCCGCGCAGGTTTTGGCGGTGTTGGTTGGCTTAAGTGCGTGTGGTCAAGATGAAGTCAAACCCGTAACGCCAGAGTCTAGTAGCGAAGTTACTAGCGCAGCGGAAACTGTGGCACAAGCTTCTATCATAAAAGCAACAGCGGCAACCAATATTGATATTTGGCCAACACTTGCTATTCCATTTGCTAAAGATGTTGTCCTTGAAACGCGTATCGATAAGCTGATGGCGACCATGACCTTAGAGCAAAAAGTCGCGCAAATGATCCAGCCTGAAATTCGCGACATTACTGTGGAAGATATGCGTAAATACGGTTTCGGCTCTTATTTAAATGGCGGCGGTGCTTATCCAAATGATGATAAACATGCCACGCCATCAGACTGGATTGAACTTGCTGAAAAAATGTATCAAGCGTCGATGGATGACAGTGTAGATGGTATTGCGATACCTACTATGTGGGGCACAGATGCAGTCCATGGCCATAACAATGTGATTGGCGCGACTTTATTCCCGCACAATATCGGTTTAGGCGCAGCCAATAATCCTGAGTTAATTAAGCAAATAGCTGCCATTACCGCCAAAGAAGTCATGGTAACTGGTATTGATTGGGTATTTGCGCCAACAGTGGCCGTTGTAAGGGATGACCGCTGGGGTCGTACTTATGAAGGTTATTCTGAAGACCCACAAATCGTAAAGTCATACTCTCATTCAATTGTTGAAGGCCTGCAGGGCGCCGTTGGCGAAGACTTTTTATCAGACCAGCATGTTATTTCAACCGTAAAGCATTTCCTTGGCGATGGCGGCACTGAAAAAGGTATCGATCAAGGCGATAACCTAGCGACTGAGCAGGAATTATTTGATATTCATGCCCAAGGTTATGTGGGCGGCTTAACTGCAGGAGCACAAACGGTGATGGCATCTTTTAATAGCTGGCATGGCAGTAAAATTCACGGTGATAAATATCTATTAAACGATGTATTAAAAGACAAAATGGGCTTTGATGGTTTTGTGGTTGGTGACTGGAATGGTCACGGACAAGTGGCAGGTTGCACCAATGAGTCTTGCGCACAGGCCGTCAATGCTGGTTTAGATGTGTACATGGTGCCAACCAGTGCTTGGAAGCCTTTGTATGAAAATACCATTGCCCAAGTCAAAAACGGTGTGATTGCGCAATCTCGTATCGATGATGCGGTGCGCCGTATTTTACGGGTAAAAATCCGCGCTGGGTTATTTGAAAAACCAAGCCCTGCTAATCGTGCCATTTCAGGTAAAACTGAGTTAATTGGTGCCAAAGAGCATCGCGACGTTGCCAGACAAGCTGTACGAGAATCGTTAGTGTTGCTGAAAAACAATAATAACATTTTACCTATTTCGCCTAGTGCCAAAATCTTAGTGGCAGGTGATGCTGCAGATAACATCGGTAAGCAATCGGGTGGCTGGAGTATTACTTGGCAGGGTACTGATAACTTAAATGAAGACTTTCCTGGTGCAACTTCAATTTATGCTGGTATTGAGCAAACGGTTAAAGCTGCAGGTGGTCAAACTTGGTTAAGCGTTGATGGTGCATTTGAGGCTGCGAATAAGCCCGATGTAGCGATTGTGGTATTTGGTGAAGAGCCTTATGCCGAAGGCAATGGTGATATTGATAACCTTGAATATCAGCGTGGTGATAAACGTGATTTAGCTTTACTAAAGTCGCTTAAAGCCCAAGGTATTCCTGTGGTAGCAGTGTTTATCAGTGGCCGTCCTATGTGGGTCAATGCTGAGTTAAATGCATCTGATGCATTTGTGGCTGCTTGGCTTCCTGGTACTGAAGGTGACGGGGTGGCTCAAGTGTTATTGAGCCAAGCTAATGGCGAGGTTAATGAAAACTTTGCAGGTAAATTGTCTTTCTCTTGGCCGACTCGCCCGCAACAAACCAAAGTGAATGTGTTTGATAAAGACTACGCGCCTTTATTTGGCTATGGCTATGGCTTGCATTATGGCGCTGACATCAACACTGAGGTTCCGAGTAATGTGGTCGCTAACACCTTATCTGAAGATAACTTTGCTACCGATGATAAGCTTGAAGCATTACCATTATTTGAACGTGCTGTAAAAGCACCTTGGCGCTTGATGATAGGCACAGAAACGTCAATGGATACAGTCAGTAGTAGTATTCAGTCTAATGATGTGGTTACGCTGCGCACCTTTGATAAGCAAGTTCAAGAAGATGCCCGCTTAATTAGCTTTAACGGCTCAGGATTAGGCTTTGTGGGCTTAATTAGTAACTTCCCGCGGGACTTACGAGCTTACTCTGATAGCAATGCTGCGCTGAGCGTAATGATTAAAACAGCGAGCAAACTTGAGCAGCCATTATTACTGGGTATGGCATGTGATAGAGATTGCCGCGCTGATGTAGATATTACCGAGCAGCTTAATAGCGTCGCCATTGATACTTGGCAACCCATCAGTGTTGATTTGAAATGCTTTAAGGATAAGCAACTAGACTTTGGCAAAATCAATACGCCGTTTTACCTTTCAACGGTAGGCGCAGCAGAAGTGAGTTTTAGTGATTTAGTTATAGTGCCAAATGGCGCTGAACAAGCCACTATTTCATGTGCCACTAACGAGCAGTAATCGTTAGCGGCAGTAGGCATTCTGGTTTAAGTATTTATCAAACCTGAATGAGTTAACCCGCTAAGATCCTCTTAGCGGGCATGTTAATCCACCAATGACGTTGAGCTTACAATTGAGTTTGTAGGGCATTTTGCTGGAATTTTTTAGATATTTTGCGATTGGGGAATCAAGAATGTTCAATAGAAAATTACCGTTAAATTTGGCTCAAAGCCAGGCTTTTTCATCCGCTAAAGTCATTAGCGCGGCGAGTTTAACTGCGCTGCTGCTAATAGGATGTGGCTCAGATAATGAGACTGAAACTGAGCCTGAAGTTGAATCAGAGCAAGCGCCAGTAGACTCTGGCTCAGACTCTGATTCAGACTCTGATTCAGACACGGGTTCAGGGCAAGAAAACGCAAGCTGGTCATTGGTGTGGAGTGACGAATTTGACGGCGCTGAGATTGATGCCACTAAATGGAATTTAGCCCATAACTGTTATGGCGGCGGCAACGAAGAATTACAATGTTATACCCAGCGCGCTGATAACAGCCAAGTGGTTGATGGTAAGTTAGTGATTACCGCTCTGCGGGAAGATTTTAATGGCCCTGCAGTAGCATTGGGCGATCCTAATTACGATGCCAATGACACTTCAAAACAGCAGCCTTACACTTCGGCGCGTTTAGATTCGACCCATAAAGGCGATTGGAAATATGGCCGCTTTGAAATTAAAGCCAAAATGCCACAAGGTCAGGGCACTTGGCCGGCCATTTGGATGTTGCCCACTGACTGGGTTTATGGTCCTTGGGCAGGCTCTGGCGAAATCGATATTATGGAAGCGGTTAATCTGAAAGTGATCACCAATGGCGATGAGTCCCAGACACCTGAAAGCCGGGTTCATGGCACTTTGCATTATGGTAAAGCTTGGCCTGGCAATGTCTATTCTGGCGCAGAGTACAGTTTGCCACACGGCGCAAATCCTGCCGATGATTTTCATGTTTATGCCCTTGAATGGGAGCAAGATGAAATTCGCTGGTATGTGGATGATGTGCATTTTGCCACTCAGCGCTCAACGGGTTGGTACAGTCAATACACTGATGCTGAGGGGATTTTACAACAAGCCCCTGAAGATGCACCTTACAATCAAGCGTTTCACATGATCCTCAATTTTGCCGTTGGCGGTACTTGGGCGGGTAATGTCAACAACACTGGGGTGGATGAGTCGGTATTTCCACAAACCATGGAGGTGGATTATGTGCGCGTGTATGAATGCAGTGTCGCGCCAACAACAGGCAGTGGTTGTGCCACTATTGATGAGGCCGCAGCAGTGGTAGAAGGCCATCAGCCGCCAGCGATCACGACCCCCAGCACTGACATTGGCGCAGGACCAGAATTTATCATGTTTGACGATGCACTAGCCCAAGGGTTAGCGCTTGATAGCTATAACCCCGATGGCAGTATTACCTTGCAGACGCTGACAGTAGAAGGTCGCGGTGAGGTGCTGCAAATGGATAAAGTGGGCGCGACGGGTAATGCTTATTTCTCTTACCCTCTCACAGCCGATTTGTCTCACTGGGCCAATAATGGCTATTTAGTCTTTGATATTAACCTGTTATCTATCGACGATAATGTCGAGCTGCTGGTTAAAATTGACAGTGGTTGGCCTAATGTCAGTGATATTAACGTCACTCTGCCAGAGCTTAATACTTGGACTGAAGTAAAAATATCTATCGCAGAATTAGTCGCCAGTGGCAATCGGTTTTCGCCTGGCAGCGTGGCTGACTTAGCTGTGGTAGTGAATCCGTTTGTGATTGAAGCATTAGGTAACATCAGCCTGCAAATTGATAATGTGCGCTATGAATATCAAGTAGTTGAAGTGGATGAGTTGGTTATTTATGACAATGAAGTAAAACCGCCATATAGCATAGGACATTACGCCGCTAATGGTTCAGTCGATATCGCTCAAGTTGATGCTGGTGGTGATTATGGCGCTGTAACTCAATTTAGTTTTAATACCGATGAAGCCGTGGTTTATTACCAAAGCACCGGATTAGGTCAAGATGTTAGCCAATTTAGTTTTGTTGAGTTTGATGTCAATGTGCTGACAGATCCTCGAAGCCAGCGCGACTTTAATATCAAGGTCGATTGTGGCCATCCCTGTAGCTCTGGTGACTTTGCCATTACTACGCCCGATATTGCCACTTGGACCCATTATAAGTTAGCGCTTGCAGACCTTGTTAGCCATGCTGGCTCAAGTTTAGATTTAACCCAAGTTGATACCCCATTAGTGATTTTTCCGGCTTGGGGCAATCAAAATGGGGTGGTTATGCAAGTAGATAATGTGCAGCTAACTAAATAACATTGTTTTAAATCAGTTTGAATACGAATGCAGCTAAGCCATTGTGCCTTTTATGCAAGGGGCACTTGGCTTACTATCTGTAAACGATGTTGCATATTAGTAGCAAAAATTAACTCAGAGGCGTGGCAGAGCTACCTTGATATTTATGCTAGTGAAAAGTTAACTAACATTGTTATTTCTAAGACAAACTAAATAGTTATAAATCATCTTGCGAGCAACTGGCATAATAGCGCTAAGTGATTTGAGTTAACCACAGGTTAACGTATTCATAAGGATGAACCTTGAAGGTATTTAGTTTTTCAGAGCAAGATGATGCGCAGCAGCCATTTACGAAACCGCTGTTTACCCAACAGCATCTCACTAAAGTGGTTGAGGTTGCCAAATTGGCTGGTGATGCAATTATGCAAGTGTATTCAGACACCGACTTGCAAGTAACGCAAAAACAAGATGATAGCCCAGTGACCGCTGCGGATATTGCCAGTCATAATGTGATTGTTAACGCATTAGCTCAGCAATTTGCTGGCATTAAGATCATGAGCGAAGAAGCCGCTGATATCCCTTGGTCAGAACGTAAAGAATGGCAAACTTATTGGTTAATTGACCCACTAGATGGCACCAAAGAGTTTATTAAGCGCAACGGTGAGTTTACCGTCAATATTGCCTTAGTTCATCAAGGCCGCGCTATGGTAGGAGTGGTATACGCGCCGGTATTATACAAATGTTATTCTGCCATTGTGGGTCAAGGCGCATGGCTTGAGTATCAAGGGCAGCAGCAACAGTTAGATATTAGCCAACAAACAGTCAGCCCTGTACCTGTGGTGGTGGGCAGTCGCTCCCATATCAGCCCTGGGCTTGAAGAGTTCCTTAAGGATGTGGGCGAGCACCAAATGCAAAGTGTTGGTAGCTCATTAAAGTTTTGTATGGTGGCAGAAGGCATTGCTGATGTGTATCCAAGACTGGGGCTAACCAGTGAGTGGGATACCGCTGCAGCGCAAGCTGTCGTTGAAGGCGCTGGTGGTCAGGTAGTGCGTTATCCTGAATTAACGTCCCTTGATTACAACCAAAAAGAAAATATTTTAAATCCGTATTTTATTGCGGCGTCACCAGCATGGTTTGCAAGGTAGCTATATAAACGAGTCATTGCAAAAGTGTCTAACTTGAAACCGTTAGCCTTTTATCAGCTCAATAATAGCTATTGCGGCACACTCATTTGGGTGAATAACAGATTCTAACGATATGGAGAGAGTTACTATGATGCGCATGGGTATTGACCTTGGCGGGACAAAGATTGAAGTGGTGGCGCTAGCCGAAGATAGTTCAGAGCTATTTCGTAAACGTATTCCAACACCTAAAAACTACCCTGAAACCCTTGATGCCATAGTAGGCTTAGTTAATGATGCTGAAGCCGAAACTCAGCAAACTGGCAGTGTGGGTGTGGGGATCCCAGGGGTGGTATCACCGTTAACGGGTTTGGTTAAAAATTCGAATTCAACTTGGATTAATGGTCACCCACTTGATAAAGATTTAAGCGCTCGTCTTGATAGAGAAGTGCGGGTAGCAAACGATGCTAACTGTTTTGCGGTATCTGAAGCTGTTGATGGCGCAGCCGCAGGCAAAGATGTGGTATTTGGGGTGATTATTGGTACAGGCTGCGGTGGCGGTTTAGCGATAAATGGTAAAGTTCATGGCGGCGGTAATGGCATTGGTGGTGAATGGGGTCATAATCCTTTGCCGTGGATGACTTCGGACGAATTTAATTCTACATCGTGTTTTTGTGGCAACAAAGATTGCATCGAGACCTTTATTTCAGGCACTGGCTTTGTTCGTGATTTCCGCCGTGCTGGTGGTGAAGCTGACAGTGGCATTCAAATTTCGCAAATGATGGCCGATGGTCATCCGTTAGCGACCCAAGCATTTGTGCGCTTTATCGATCGTTTAGCACGCTCATTGGCACACCTGATTAATATGCTCGACCCTGATGTGATTGTATTAGGTGGCGGCGTATCTAATATTGATGCGATATACACTGAATTGCCAAAAGTATTACCTAAGTATGTGGTTGGCCGCGAGTGCGACACCTTAGTGGTTAAAAACGAATATGGCGCATCATCTGGGGTGCGTGGTGCAGCATGGCTGTGGGGTAAAAACGACCACTAGGTCGATGAGTTAACTCTTGAGTATTAAAACGGCGCTATCAGCGCCGTTTTTATTTACAGTCGAAATTAAGTGTGAGGGCGTTAAAGCTCTTCAGGCTCACTAATGCGTTCGCGGCGCTCTAGTTCTTCTTCAAAGGCTGCTTGAATTTCTTCTAGCACTGAATTGACATCAGCAGCGCTGGTATCCTCTTCAAATTCACCGCTAAGCTGGGTATCAGGCAGTAAGTCGCCTTTCTCATATAAGCTCCACATTTCCTTGGCATACTTTGTTAAAGCAAGCTCAGGTGCAAACTGCGAGTAATAGCGGGTCATATTGTTAACGTCACGTTCTAGCATGACCTTGGCATTATTATTGGCTGAAGCATCGACGGCTTGGGGCAGATCGATAATCACAGGTCCATGGTCATCTTGCAGTACGTTAAATTCCGATAAGTCACCATGGACGATGCCGGCACACAACATACGAGTGACATACCCCATCATGGTGGCGTGATCTTGTAACGCTTGTTCTGCGCTTAACACAATATCATTTAAACGCGGGGCCACATCACCTTGACCATCAGTGATCAGTTCCATTATCAGCACACCTTCAAAGCAGCCATAGGGGACAGGCACTCGAATATTGGCGTCAGCACATTTATACAAGGCATCTACTTCGGCATTTTGCCAGGCATTTTCTTGCTGCTCACGGCCGTAGCTGGAACCTTTTTCCATTGCACGGCTGCGACGGCTATTGCGACTTTTTCTACCTTCTTGATATTGCGCTGCTTTTTTGAAGCTCCGTTTAATGGCTTCTTTATACACTTTGGCGCAGCGGATTTCATTTCCACAGCGAACCATATAAACGGTGGCTTCTTTACCGCTCATTAATTGGCTTACGACTTCGTCAATAAGGCCATCATCAACCAGTGGTTGTATACGTTTAGGAGTTTTCATGGCGCCGTTATACCTTACTTAGGCTGAGGATGGTAGTGATTGGCTGAGTTAATGCCATATTATTGCAGCTTAATGATGGCTAGATGTCACTTTGGTACTAACCAAAGCAAATTTTAATAGCGCTAAATGATAAGATAGCCTGCAGTTACTCCGTATTATTAATGGGGTTTGCTTTGTTAATGGCCATAAATAGGAGCCATCAGGTGAAGATAAATTTGCAAACAGCGAGGCTGCTAATAAGGGAAATATCTTCTGATATGACATCGTCAGAGTCTGCATCAGAGTTAACATCGCAGTCATCCGCACTCTTGATACAGCTTATGGCGTTGTTGACACCTGCAGTGGTTAATCATCTTCCTGCTAATTTTCAGCAGCTAAACTCACTACCAGCCGCCGAGTACTGGCTTGATGAAATGCTAGCACAAAGCCGTTTATGTCGGGTTGATGCGACTGATACAGGCTTAATGATGGGATTAGTCTTTATGTATCTTGCTGATGAAGAAACAGCCCATATCGGTTATTTACTGGGTGAGCATTATTGGAAAAAAGGCTATGGAAGCGAGTTACTCACAGGAGTGATTGAATTTTCCCGGGATCAACTTCAATGGCGTAAATTAATCGCTGGGGTAGACAAAAGTAACCAAGCATCAGCTAAATTACTTTTAAAGCTGGGCTTTACCCAGCAAGCCATTACAGAGCAGAGCGTGATTTTTTATGAGTATATACTAGACTGCTAAGCGAAATTTAACTGCACTAGCTCTCTCTTGAAAAGCGCAAAATATGGCCTTTGAATTGTTGTGTTAAATAATCAGTGTGAATGGGTTTGATATGATTATGGCTAAAGCCGTATTCATCCATCTTGGTGGTGAGTTTGTTTTTTCGGCCACGACCGGGATCGACAATAACAATTTCACATTGGCGTTTGGCATGGGCTTGAATGAAGTAAGCCAGCAAGGCAATATGCTCATCTTCGTACAATAAATCACTGCCGATGATTAAATCGAACTGACCTAAATCACTGTTGTCATCAGCCCAATCGACTCGTTCAAAGTTTATCGATTTGTCGTTATTGAGTTGGGTATTTCTTAATAGAAAACCTTCAACCTCAGGGTGATAATCGGTGGCGGTAATATCATCGGCTCTTTGGTTTAACAGTAAGCTTGAAAGGCCGATACCACAACCAATCTCTAAAATGCGTTTACCTTGAGTTTGATAATCAAGCATGTGATTTGCCAGTACCATACTGGAAGGCCAGACTACCCCAAAAATGGGCCATAGCGCCGAAGAAATACCTAAGTCTTTAGCTGTGTTGTTATCGTCACTAAATTGCTGTTTATCTCGAAGGGTACATAAGTGAATATCGTTGTCACCAATTTCAATGGTGTGATAGCGAACGCGTACAGGGGTCGTCATTATTTGTCCTAGTTGGGTAGCTAAAGCTAAGCCAAATATCTAGAAAAATATAAATGACGAAACAATTGAATAACCACACTATAGTAATTTTCGATTAGCGCAAAGGATATAATCAACTAATTCGAATAAAACCTTGCTGTGCAGTGGCTACAATGGCTATCGTATAATTGATTTAATTATATTGGAGTTAATATGAAAGGACTCATCACTGCCGCGTTACTCTCTTTAGCGTCGTCTGATTGCGTTATTGCGCCGCAGGATTCATTAGCTATTCCCCTTGTGCAGCGGCAACAACTTAACAATATGGTATTAAGTAACGAGTACTTATCTGGCTGTGTTACTGAGCAATTAGCTGATATCACTGAAAAGGTGTGCCCAAAGGGTGACGCTTACTGTTGTGACAGTGAAGCGAGTATTGAGCTCACTTACCTGCAATGGGAGAACATTTACCAACATTGTATGGTGAAGTAGAGACACAGCGGATAAACCCTTACTAAGGCACTTATTTGCTTAAGCGCGCTTGGTGTTATTCATTTTCCTGTCGATGTACATTAAAGTCTGAAACTAGACAATAAAGATTGAAACTAAGACAACAAAGTTCGAAACGTCATGAGTTGTTTAAGTTGGCAGAACTCACCACGGCAAACTTCCCTAACGATTTAGTGACCCAAATCTAGTTTGCCAGTTTGAACAAAAAAGTCGTGGTGCTTCACTTATACGAGTTATAAATCGCAAGTTTTCTTTAAGTCTTTCCAAACTTTGTTTGGATTAACGTCGTGGCGCTTCGCCCCTTCTTTTGCAAAGAGCAGAGTCAAGGGGGAAAGCGCTCACATTTTACAAAATAAGCCCTTAACAAACCCTCAGGCCCCAACGAAAAATGCTGAAAATCGCATGTTTTCAACGGGGATTGATCCAGCTTTTGACTTCGCTTGTAGTGTTCTTCGGTCATATTTGAAAATGCTAACGCCTCAGATGGGCCATCCATGGCTTAACTGAGGCTATATTGGCATCCATGCCAATCTCACGCTATTTTCTTCAAAGTCCTCAATTCAAATTGAGTCGGAGGCAAATAGATTTTCTGCTTTTTAGCTTTTTTATTCCCACGAATAAAGTCAAATCGAAGAGATAATAATCCCGGTGTAGATGCAGCAGCGAGCTTCTGACCGCCAAGGATGGTGGGAATGTCATTATTTGTCTGGAACAAATTTGACCAAAACATGGCGAAGTTTCACAGTGTGAAACGCTCTGAGCGAGAGGCAAGGATGCCGAACTGGCCGTTTAACATGGATGTTATTTGTTTTGGCTGAGCCTACATGGACCTTTTGACTTATATAAAGAGTGCGGCGTCTCGCAGTTGTATCTGCACATAAGGTCGCTTTTTCACATCTGACCCATAGGGATTTGGGTAATGTCATGATGATGTCGGGAACATCATTGACCATGTGATCGCGACATTCGTATATCCTATACATCACCTGCGGCAGGCAATGGATTAGATTGAAGTGATGATCTAGCATAACTGAGCCAATTAAAATGAAGTATAAAGTTGGTGCCCGTAACACGTTCATGCCTCAAAACGAGTTGGTGCTAGCAATGGGATAATCAGCATAACCTTACTTTTTCTAATCGATTATGACCGCCTTACTTGTCGTCCAAATGACTGGTTGCCTATACAGGTATAACTGATTTTCTCCAAATTGAGATAATTCTGGCGGCAAAGGATGCGTAAAATGAGCTTTTTACGCATCGATAATTTTGTAACATTCGAGAAAACCCATACATATCAATCTACTGCGAAATTTTTTAAAGTGTTGTATAGACCTCGTAAACAAAGATGCATTCTTTTTCCGGCAGTATTTTGAGCAATACTTACATATTAGCGAAAATATTCAATTTACAACAAGGACTTAGCGGTGGTACCTTTGAAGTTTGAATTGAGCAGCCTGGAACATTATTGTGCTGCTATTGAATAAGCTGTTATGCACCACGGAGAACCGAGCATTGAATGAAATAGTGGCTCAACTCGGAGACAAGAAATCTCCAAAGCGTCGTTCTGCTGCGAAGAAATTACGAAAGCTAAAAGATGTTGATGCAGGCCCACATCTATTGGCTGCGCTTGAGGCCGAACTCAAAGATGTTCGGACTTGGGAAACTCAGTACCAGATGATTATGGCTATTGGTGAATGTGGTTATAAGCCCGCATTGCCATTTATAAATGAACTTGCGAAACAGGATTTCGAAGCAACTATGGTTTACGTTGCTATTGGAGACGCAATAGTCAGGCTTTCTATAGAAAACGAAAGAGATGCTGCTCCAATATTCAAGCTCCTTGATACTGGTAACGAGATGCTCATAGACGGCGCTCTTCGAGCAATGGCTATGCTCAAAATGGTGCCGAGTGATAGTCACATAGAAAAAATCATCAATTACGTTGCTGCAAGAGAGTTGAACCAAGGTATTCATTTCTGGGTTGTAGCGGCAGCACCGGGGTGGTCTGGAGCGAAAGTAGAAGAATACTTAGATTATTGCGCAAAGTCTCCGCGAGAGGAAATCACCAGTGCTGTTGCTCTGGCGCGAAAGAATAAGTACAAGAAATGGAGTCCACTGTAAAATGCATAACAATCGCAGGCTGACGGAACGCCTTTCCGCTCCTTCGTCGCTACAAGTCGTCCGCAGCTGCGGGCGTTAGCTAACAAGGAGAATTAATGGTTGATCGAAAAGCAATAAAAATATTGATGGAGACATATTGGCATCCAAAGGATGGATGGTCAAAGAGTACACCTTCCGAAGCGGATTTTAAGTATGCTCTAGACGCTGGGGTTATGTTCCCCCCTGAGACGGTAACGCATGATTCGATCATAAAGCGGGCTAGAACGGCTATAGATAACACATCGAAAGAGAGAGTTGTTGATGCGTTTGTATCTAGTCTTGTATCTCGTAGGCTGGATTTAAGGTCAGCGCTTGGTAGCTTTGCTAGCGGATTGAATTTACCTAAGCACGAAAGTACTAATTCAATAGCCTGTGAAGTTTGCGGTTCTTATGCGTGTGGAAAGGAAGAGGACCTCAACGTCTTAAATTTCGAACGCCATAAATTTGGGGGAGTCCGACACCTTGATCCACTATATATCGCTCTAGACTTGGAGTTGTTTAATGTTACTGTTATTGAAGCACCTAACGAAGAAGCGACTGAAATTCTTCGTTCTTTAGTATATGAATTAAGAAATATTCCGAGTAATAGGTTATCCGACGCTCCAAAGGCTTTGGCATCGAAACTGAAAAGTAACAACAATGAGCGCACTGGTATTATTAGTACTTTTGGTTATTGCGGCATACTAACACCTCCAGGTATTAAACCACTATATCAACAGTATGTGCCTGTAAAAAACCGGGAATATTCATCCTACTCGAAATCAGATTGGCCATTTCCTTCAGATCTGTGGCGCCCTGAGTATGGAGTGAATCAAGATGCTGTAGAATTTTGGTTTGGAGAGTATGTCAGCTAACAAAGTAATCAACCGGACTCCGCAAAGCGTGGTTCGTTTCACTCACAATACCACGCTGTGCTCCGCACGGTTATTACGGCGTTACCGCATCGTAGATTTGCATACTTCGCTAATCCAATAATCATTTTCAGAGCTTAAGCTCTAACGCATTTTTGTCCAAAAGTGAGTTTCGGTCTTTATTGTCTTTATTGTTCGCTGTGGCGTCATGCGGTAAAGCAAAAATTTCAATCTTTATTGTGTTTTGCGGCCTTACTGATTACAAGTTAATGCAGTTTTAAGTCGATAAACGTTTCAAACTTTAATGTAAGGCGACATTCCCTTAAGCCAACACGCAGGCTTAATTGCAGATTGCTTGCGCTTCAAATAGTAATCTTGGCTGTGACAAGTTAAAATATCGTTTCATTTAAAACTGGGTATCTCGATGTTTTGGCTTAAAAAAATCTTATCTCAATTGGTTATGCCTATTCCGCTGACATTATTACTGCTGTTATTGGCGATATTTGTGTTCCGCAGCCAATCCCAGCGATTGAAAACCTTAGGGCAAAGCGCTTTAATCGCGGCTTTCGCTATTTTATTGCTACTGAGTAATTCGCAATTTAGTGCAGGGTTAGCAGCCAGTTTAGAGTCTCAATACCCAGTGAATAACTCCCCGTTAACCCTCGTTTATCAATCGGGTACTGTCGCTAATGCGCAGCAAGCCTGTTATGTGATGGTGCTGGGTTCAGGTCACACTGAAAATGCTAATCGAGCTGCGGTGCAGCAGTTATCATCGACAGCATTAGCAAGATTATCAGAAGGCGTAAGGCAGCTAAAACTTGCAGATAATCGTTGCCAGTTGGTGGTCAGTGGTTGGAGTGGCGGCTTAACGCCAACCCCCCATGCTGAAATTATGCAGCAAGCGGCGATTGAGCTGGGCGTGCAAGCAAGCCAAATAGTGACGTTTGCTGATGCGCTAGATACCATTGAAGAAGCTAAATCTATGGCTGAGTTAATTGCCAATAAGCCTTTTATATTGGTTACCTCTGCGACCCATATGCCGCGCTCAATGAAGATTTTTACCACACTTGATTTAAATCCCATCGCCGCGCCGACCAATTTTATCAGCTCACCGGGTTATTGGTGGCGCTTTAGTGCTGAAAATCTGTATATATCCCAGCGTGCAATTCACGAGTATGTGGGCATGTTATGGCTAACCATAAAAGGATTATTAACTGATGTCTGATCCCAGCCAACATGAGCACTCAGAGCCATTGTTTATCGCGCCGCATAATAAGCGCAACGGCATTAGTTTAACCATTGCTGGTGGCATTGCGGTATTTATCAGCTTGATATTATTTATCAACAACAAAAGCCTATTTGGTGTCGGTATGGTGTTTTTTGCCGTTGGCAGTGTAGGGCTGGTACTAGGTGTTGCCAAAATAAATCAGCCGAAAGCCAGTTTTAAATTATCTGCAGCAGGATTTGATTATTATCATGGCCGCGGCACAGTGCACGTAGCTTGGGATAATGTGCAGCGTATTGACGTGTCACGGGTGACCCAAAATCTTGAGTTAATTGAACTGCCGTATATTGGCATTAAACTCAAACACATCAATCCGATTTTAGATTGTATCTCCCCAAGGTTAGCCACCGGGTTATTGACTGAGCAGCGGCCGTTACTCATGACAGCAGCGACTCAAGATGAAGACTTACAAAGCCTTGAAACCTATGTCGGCGCTGAATTTACCCCATTAGTGGTTAATGGTGAGCGTTATCGTGGCGTATTAGCCATGTTTGGCCATCGCTGCCAAACCTTAGATGCTCAACTCGGGTTTCACCTGTATTTATCTATTGATAGCCTAGATAGAGCGCCAGCGGAGTTTGTCAGCTTACTGCGGCAATGGCAGCAGCAATCTATTAAGCCCTAAAGCGATTATTTGTAGATATTGCTAACTTATAGCCAAAGCGCTAATTAAAAGTGCTTACAAAAAGAGATGTGTTTAATTATTAAATAATAACTTATTGAACGAATGCCAAACGTCGATGTTTGGCATTCGTTTTAGATATTCATGAAGGATAAGCCAAACGCTGAAATTGACTATGCCGATACAGCTGCAGTGAGTTGAGGCTTTTCTTTTTCAGTTTCAACAGTGGAAACCAATTTTTCATTATTTTCTAATGCTTTGCTTTGTTTATCGTAAGCTTTTCGATAACCAAGGAACTGGCCGTTATCTAAAATTTCCATACGCTTACTATATACTTCACCATCAAAAGTTCCGGTATTGGTAATGGTGAGTTTTTCGCAATTAATATTACCTGTCATTAAGCCAGAAACCGTCGCTTCCACACAAACAACACCACCGGTGACAACCCCAGTAGCTTCAACCGTTATGTTACCAGAAGCGCGAATTTCGCCATCAACTTTCCCTGCAATAAGTACGTCGCCGTTAACTTTGATATTACCGCTTAATTCACAATCATTGGCAATAAAACTCAGGTTACTTGTGGGACTTTTTTTACTAAACATATTCGCTCTCTTTATGCATTTTTGACCGCAATGACCAGGATAATTATGCGGTTAAATTTATTTTGTTGTTAGTATTTAACATTTAATATAGCGACAATTAATCGCAAAAAAAACAATTAAATTTTGACTATTAAGACTTTTTTGACTACCAAGACTTATTGACACAGTTTATTGATACAGCTTAGCTAAAACGGCATTAACTCGTAACGTTAAGCTCAATGACACTGATAGAAGCTGATGGGCAGGGGGCAACACAAGCGCCGCAGCCTGTACAAGCCTCAAGATCAATCATAGGTTTGGGTACTTGGCCAATGGCCATCTTAAAGCTTATTGCTGCGGGATCGCAGGCATCTTTACAGCTTTGACACCATACGCCTTGATAGGTTAAACAGCTGTCATTGACGCTGGCTTTTATGTTCCAAGGCGTGAGTTGAGAAAGATCAAAAATGGGCTCTTTGCATACTGTGGCGCATTGCTGACAGAATGTGCACTCGTCGTTTGTGAATGATATTTCAGGAAAACCACCATCACCTTTAATGATTACCTTAGTTTCGCAGGCATCGATGCAGGCATTACAGCGAGTACATTCGTCAGTGAACTCAATATCAGACTTAACCCAAGGCGGTCTTTGGGCATCAATTTTACGTCTGCGAAATAGGTTTCTGCGGCTGTGATTGACTGACTGACTCATACTTCTTCCACTATTTTTGGCTAACAATAACAAGGCTAACATTAATGAGACTAAAGTTAGCTAGTAAATATCTACAGGGCTTAAATAAATAGGCTCAAAAAACTATGTCAACTAACCCCTTAACTTCGGTAGCCGTCAGGATTTTTAGATTGCCAATGCCAGCTAGATTCAACCATGGTTTCAAGGGACAGCTCAGCGTGCCAATCTAATGCCGTTTTCGCCTGAGACACGTCAGCAAAGTATGCCGCAAGATCGCCCTCTCTACGAGCACTAAAGCAATAGGGTATCGCTTTACCGGTTATTTGCTCAAAGGTATTAATAATTTCGATAACGCTGTACCCACGGCCTGTGCCTAAATTGTAGGTGGCAATGCCTGAATTACTGTTGAGCTTAGCTAATGCTTTTAGGTGGCCTTGGGCTAAATCAACCACATGGATGTAATCTCGTACACCTGTGCCGTCAGGGGTAAGATAATCATTACCAAACACCTGTAATTCTTTTAGCTTGCCCACAGCCACTTGGCATATATAAGGCATAAGATTATTCGGAATATCGCTAGGATCTTCACCGATCAGTCCGCTTGGGTGAGCACCAACTGGGTTGAAGTAGCGTAAAATAGTGATATCCCATTGATTATCAGCAGTATGTAAGTCAGCCAGTAGTTGTTCCACCATCAGCTTTGACTGGCCATAAGGGTTCGTGGCTCCGGTTGAATCGGTTTCTTTAATAGGCAAGCCATCAGGGATGCCGTATACCGTAGCTGAAGAGCTAAAAACTAACTTTTTCACCTGATGTTCCGCCATGACTTGGCACAAAATTATTGTGCCGGTGACATTAGTTTCATAATACTGCAATGGCTTACACACTGAATCAGCCTCCGCTTTTAAACCAGCAAAATGAATTACTGATTCAATGACATGATCAGTAAATATTTTATGTAATAGCGCTTTATTTAGCACACTGCCTTGATAAAAAATGCAGCTTTTACCGGTAATTTGTTCAATGCGAGATAAGGCGATGACATTGGCGTTGGATAAATTATCGACAATGATAACCTGTTGATTAGCATTTAACAGTTCAACTACAGTGTGGCTTCCTATATATCCGGCTCCGCCAGTGACTAAAATTGCCATGAAATGTCCTTAACTGTGGATGACATAAAATTGAATGCAAAAATGACAGTCTACTTAAAAGTTTAACTATAGCGCCAAAGTAAAGCGAGTTAATTGCTTGGATTTTATTCTACTTAAGTTATCAAGCTCACTAAAAAAGGTATCAAGCTTTAACCTGTTTAAAGCTTAAAAGTTTTATCCATTGACTTAAGACAGAATCGGGAGATGAGTTGTTGGCCACTTTGTAATTTAAAGGTGGCAGTTTATATGACTAATTTTATTAAGTTAAGTTTAGTAGAAACTGCTAATGTAGCGTTTTGTTTACGAATTGTACTGTCAAATCACTGAAGAATAAAACCCCAAGCAGTTAACAAAATGTGATCCTTAGCACACTATGAAGGGAGTGAAGTTTACGTAAAGTGGCACTTATGAGCAAAGTAACAAATTACACCGCGAAGATCCCTGATAGTCAGGGTTACATCCAATATACCGATGAAGAACATGACATTTGGCATCAGTTATATCAGCGCCAAGTGAACAATATGCCAGGCAGAGCTTGCGAGGCATATATGCATGGCCTTGATGCTTTAGCTATGCCCACGAATCGGGTACCGCAATTAAAAGAAATCGATAAGGTGTTACTTGCATCTACAGGCTGGCAAACTTCAGGAGTGCCGGCACTTATTTCATTCGGTAAATTTTTTGAATTGTTGGCCAATAAGCAGTTTCCTGTGGCGACCTTTATTCGCTCAAAAGAAGAGTTCGACTACCTACAAGAACCTGATATTTTTCATGAAATATTTGGTCATTGCCCGTTATTAACCAATCCGTCATTTGCACATTTTTCGCATATTTATGGCCAATTAGGTTTGGCGGCATCTAAAGAAGAACGGGTGTTTTTAGCGAGATTATATTGGTTTACGGTCGAGTTTGGTTTAATGAAAGCCAAAGATGATCAACTTAATATCTATGGTGGCGGTATATTAAGCTCGCCAGGTGAAACCTTATACGCATTAAGTGATAAACCGGAGCGTAAGCCTTTTGAGCTACTGGATGTGCTGAGAACCCCATATCGAATAGATATTATGCAGCCGATTTATTACGTTATCGACAATATCGACTTTTTAGATGAAATCACTCGAATGGATATTATGGCTGAAGTCGCTAAAGCACGGCAGCTAGGTTTGTTTGCGGCTAAATTTGCCCCAAAACCCAACCCAATAGCCGTTTAGGGACTCGTTAAAACTAGTCATTCATTTATACATTAATAATATAAACACCAGATTAAACTAGTGTGATAATACAGGAGCTGTTATGTCAGATTTATCCGAACTAAAATGTGAGGCTTGCCAAATAGATGCCCCAAAAGTAACCGAGCAAGAGCTGGTTGAATTTAGTCAAATGGTACCCCAGTGGACCGTTGAAAACCGTGATGGTATTAATCAATTAGAGCGAGTTTTTAAGTTTAAAAACTTCAAACTGGCGATGGAATTCACCAATAAACTCGCTGATGTTGCTGAAGCTGATTTTCACCATCCGGGGATCTTAACTGAATGGGGCAAAGTGACAGTGACTTGGTGGTCACATTCCATTAAAGGTCTTCATAAGAATGATTTCATTATGGCGGCGAAAACCGACCAGTTAATTAACTAAAATCTTAGTTAATTATATCAGCAGGTTACGTTAACGTAACCTGTTTTAGCACGTCCTCTGTTACAATTATGCTGTAAACAACACTTGCCACGCGCCCGATAACCTTTTAACGTATCGCTCACAAATTAAGAAGGGCACCCTGACATGGTCAGAATCGAGTCCTCGGATATTCCAGAAAACAATATAATAGGGAATAGTTGTTTATGCGTTTGGAAGTCAGTTGTTTAGATCGTATCGGCCTTGCGAAAGATATTCTAGAAGTGCTAGAAAACTATGGCATTAACTTAATTGCAATTGATGCCAGCAATAGAGGCTTTTTGTACCTACAGTTTGCCGAAATTGGCTTTGAAACCTTAAGTGAATTAATGCCTTTAATTCGCAAAGTAGAAAGCGTCCATGATGTTCGTACCGTATCGTTTATGCCCTCCGAGCAAGAACATTACGCGCTCAAAACCTTATTACAAACCCTGCCAGACTCCGTTTTTTCAATTAATGCTAAAGGCCGTATTCGTATTGTTAATGAATCCGCATTATTAACCCTTAATATGCAAGAGCATGAAGTGATTGATGAATCGCTTAATCATTGGGTGCAAGGATTTAACTTTTCTCGCTGGTTAACTGAAGCCCCTGTATTAGCGCAAGCCACTCGGGTGCAAATAGGTAATAATGAATATTTAGCCGAAATGCTGCCTATCTATTTACCTGATGAAAACAATGCCAGTATTTTAGCGGGCGCGGTGGTGTCGCTAAAATCACCAGCCCGTGTCGGTAAGCAATTTAATGCGCTGCAAAATCAAACCACAGGCTTTGATAATGTGTTGGCCGTTAGCGATAAAATGAAAGATGTGCTTAAACAAGCCAAACGTATGGCCCAACTGGATGCACCGTTATTAATAACTGGTGAAACGGGTACTGGTAAAGAGTTGATGGCCAAAGCGAGCCATGATGCCAGTATGCGCCGAGAGCACGCCTTTATTGCTATTAACTGCGCTGCATTACCAGATAGCGTGGCAGAAGAAGAATTGTTTGGCTTTGTGTCAAATGGCCAAGTGGTAAAACGTGGCTTGTTTGAAGAGGCGAAAGGTGGCACTGTTTTCTTAGATGAAATTGCCGAAATGTCAAAAGCTGCTCAAGTAAAACTATTGCGTTTACTACAAGATGGCACTTTTAGACGCATTGGCGGCGATGAAGAAGTGCGCGCTGATGTACGTATAATTTGTTCTACCCAAAAGAACTTGGCAGAACTGTGCCAATCAGGTGAATTCAGAGAAGATCTTTACTATCGCATTCATGTACTTAGTTATCACATGCCGTCGCTCCGTGAACGTAAAGTGGATGTTATTCCGCTCACTGAAATGTTTTTAGAGCATTATAGCCAGCAGTTATCGAGTCCATTACGACGTATTTCAGCATCATGTCGGGACTACTTGTTCACCTATGCCTGGCCAGGTAATGTGCGTCAGCTTAAAAACGCTATTTTTAGAGCGGTATCGATGTGGGATGGCTCGGCAGAACTAACCGTTGAGCAACTTAAGTTACCTTCTTATGCTGAAGGCTTTGGCTACTTTGATGAAGAGTTTGAAGGCAGCTTAGATCAAGCCATGAAAGAATATGAGGCAAGCTTATTAAGGCGCTTATATCCAGCTTATCCAAGTACCCGTCAATTAGCTAAAAAGCTGGGGGTTTCTCACACCGCTATTGCTAACAAGCTGCGCGACTACAAAATATCTAAAAAACGTTAATTAATCGTAGCGGTTATTTTTAGTGTAACGATTTCATGCCATCAAAATGTCAGTAAGCCACTGGCATTTTGAGGTTTACCAGCCTGAGATCCGCATTCTGATACTGGGATCTCATTCTGTATTGAAACCTTTACAATTTAACTCTCAAGCAAACAAAGTGTGATTTATCTCACGCTATATTAATTCGGTTAAGCTTAGGGTATTTGTATCGTTAACAACGCTATTTTAGTTGTTATTACTCAGCATAGGCGCTTTACAGGTAGCATATTTGATTTAATCGAATTGCCAAGCCACTTAGCACGTCTTGTAATCACATTGTCTTGAGTAGTAGCAACATTAATTGTACCCATCTAGGAGTCAAAATGAAACTTGCAAGTTATAACAACGGTCGCCGTGATGGCCAACTGATGTTGGTCAGTAAAGATTTAACCAAAGCCGTTGCCGTACCTGCTATTGCGCATACTATGCAGCAATTATTAGATGCTTGGGATTTATTAAACCCGCAATTACAAGAATTATATGAAGCATTAAATGCCGGTATGATGGACAACGCCGTTGATTTTGATGAAGCTAAATGTTTATCGCCATTGCCTCGTGCATATCAATGGGCTGATGGCAGTGCATACGTCAACCACGTTGAATTGGTTCGTAAAGCGCGCGGCGCAGAAATGCCAGCAACGTTTTGGACTGATCCATTAGTATATCAAGGTGGCTCAGATTGCTTTATCGCGCCAAAAGCCGATATTGAAATGACCAGTGAAGAGTACGGTATTGATTTCGAGTCAGAAATCGCAGTGGTCACTGACGACGTTAAAATGGGCGTAGATGCAGATAACGCTGCCCAGCACATCAAATTATTGATGCTAGTGAATGACGTATCGTTACGTAATCTTATACCTGGGGAGTTAGCGAAAGGGTTTGGCTTTTTCCAATCAAAGCCTTCAAGTGCGTTTTCGCCAGTGGCGATTACCCCTGATGAATTAGGTGACAGATGGCAAGATAGCAAAGTGCACTTACCATTGGTAACTCATTTAAATGGTGATTTATTTGGTCGTCCTAATGCGGGCGTAGATATGACGTTTAACTTTAGTCAATTGGTCGCTCATGTTGCTAAGACCCGTCCATTGGCAGCGGGAGCTGTGATTGGTTCTGGTACTATTTCAAATTATGATCGCAGTGCCGGTTCTAGCTGTTTAGCTGAAAAACGCATGCTAGAAATCATTGCAGACGGTAAAGCTTCAACGCCATTTATGCGTTTTGGCGATACAGTAAGAATTGAAATGTTTGATGATCAAGATAACTCAATCTTTGGTTCTATCGATCAAAAAGTGGTTGAATACAAAGCTTAAATAAGTGTTTGCTGTGATAAAAAGCAATAGCGTCTAACGTTATTGCTTTTTTTATATCATCAATGCTAACTCAGTTAATTTGATAAGGATATACAATGAAATTATATGGTTATTGGCGCTCCAGTGCGGCATATCGGGTGCGTATCGCGCTTAATCTTAAGCAGCTGGATGCAGAGCAAATTTCAGTGCATTTAGTCAAAAATGGCGGTGAGCAGCATAGTGATATGTTTGCCCAATTGAACCCACAGCATTTGGTTCCGGCATTGGTTGATGAAGATGACCATGGAGAGTTTAATTTAACCCAGTCATTGGCAATTATTGAGTATTTAGAAGAGCAATATCCGCAATATAGTTTATTGCCACAAGGGGCTAAAAATAGAGCCGTAGTGCGTGCCATGGCGCAATTGATCGCTTGTGAGATCCACCCACTGGACAACTTACGGGTATTACAGTATCTCGTAAAAGACATGGGCGTATCTGAAGAAGACAAAATGAACTGGTATCATCATTGGATCCATTTAGGTTTTGCGGCGCTAGAAAAGCAATTAGCTGTTCACTCTGGTAAATTTAGTTTTGGCGACAGTCCAAGCTTGGCAGATATTTGTCTTATCCCTCAGGTTTACAATGCCTATCGCTTCAACGTAGATTTATCTGCATACCCTAATATTGTGCGGATTTGGCACACATGTCAGGCTCACCCAGCCTTTGCTGCAGCTGCGCCTGAGCAGCAAGATGATGCCAGTTAACCCAGCATTTTTTAGATAAGCTCGAGTAAAATATGGACTATGAAGCTCAGTTAAAAAATTGGATTGTAGCAGACAAGATGCGCATTAGTGCCTTGCAGCAAGTTGCAGCGCTTTTTACTGAGCTTAATATTACAGATTGGTACATTGCTGCAGGATTTGTGCGTAATTTAGTGTGGGATAAACAGCATCAAATAGCGCCCAGTGCGTTAACTGATATTGATGTGATTTATTATTGCAGCAAACAAACCTGTACCTATCGTGATAAGTTAATCGAAAAAGCATTATCTGAGCGGATAAAACTGCCTTGGTCGGTGAAAAACCAAGCCAGAATGCATAAAAGGAATCATCACCCAGCCTATACATCAACCCTTGATGCGATGTGTTATTGGCCTGAGCAACAAACAGCGGTAGCGGTAAAACTGGATAATGATGGCAAGTTAGTGCTAAAGGCATTATTTGGTTATGAAAACCTATTTAGCCTATCGGTGAGCTATAACCCCAATGCCGATAAACATGTGTTTATGGAGCGTGTTGCCAGTAAACCTTGGTTTAAGCAATATCCTAAGCTTTCACTTGAGCTCTAACCCCCCCCGTAACCCCTTGTCATTTATCACTAGTCAATTAGCTCTTGAGTTTAAGTTATAGCCTTTAGCTGCACCTTTTATGTCATTTTTATGTCATTTTTTTATGTCAGCTTTATCACTTGTGAATGTTTTGCAGTGGCATTTTCATGGAAAATATCATCAAGATAACCTGCAAGCTCTGTTTCTTTAAGCTCAGGTGGAATGATGACCTCATGGATGCGCGATCTAAGCCCGGTGCCTGAATCACGAAACAGTAGCCATTGGGGCTGATCACTTTGTCTATCTTGGCGCTTAATTGACAAGGACTTACCAAACACATCAAATTTTATAAATTTTTCATTCATCATCTTGTCCTCTTGGCGGTGGTTTAGCTAATAGGCATAGAGTTAAATATTTTGAAATAAAAACTCTATGGTAAAGGTTAGCACCACTTGATTGATGCGCACTTCATCATCTTCTTTAGTCCAAGTATATTCAGGCGTGATGGCAAAAAACAACCAATCTCGGACAAAGTTTTGTCGGTAAGTTAAGCCAATTTTTGCACTATCAATATATTTATAGGGCTGGTCGACGCCGTGTATGTGGGCTTGATAACTAATGGCTTGTTTATCACTGATATATTGATATAACTGCAGACCTGAGCCTAGCTCCCAACCATTATCGTTAGTTTCATATTGGAACGCAGCACTCCAGCGCAATAAAAAATCATCGTTAAAAGAGTGTTCAATATCGAATTCAGTAGACTCACCAGTGAGATTTTTCTCTTGATACAGCTTTTGGGTGATGCGGCTGATGGTATTTTCTGAAATAGGATAGGTATAGCGATAACGAGCTTCGATTTTAGGCTTAAAACTGAGCTTTATATTAAAACTACTTCTATTTCGAGCTAGCCAGTCATAGCGTAAGCTAAATTCCCTGTCGTTGTTATCGTCAGGGCTGCGTATAAATGAAAATGGATCATCTTCTCCAGTTGAATCAAAAATGAGTTTTAGCTTTTTAGTGACTCCAGGTAAATTAACCCGCGCATTGACGTTAGCATGATATTTAAAACCTTCTTTTTCATAATAGGAAAAATCATTATACCAACGGACAATCGTGCCAGCTCTGGCATCATCTTCAATGCGATCATCGACAAAGAAGCTGTCAAACCAAATGGCCGGTTGGCAGAATTTGGTGTTGAGATAATCAAAAGCCTTATCAATTTTCTCATCAGTTTGTGAACGGCTATAACAAGCTGATGGCTCGACTTCATCATCTGACTGGGTTTCATTCAAAGGTGATTTTTTGTCGGTGATGGTCTTTTCAGAGGTAGGCTTATCATCAGAGATGGGCTCATTATCAAAGATAGCTTTAGCGATGTCCTTGGGCTGTGATGCAGCTAAATCAGCTGCAATAAACAGCGTGAGGCTAAACAGTGATGTTATCCATATTTGTGTCATTGAAAGATAATTACAGCCTATAAACAAAGGTAAAGGTATTTTGTTCAAGGGTAGCACCTTTGTAACAACAATTGAGGGGGTTTATCTTTTAATCATTGGCAGCGGCGTTTATTTTATGAGTCTTTTTATAGACAGGCTTTAATAGGCAGAATTTTTATAGGATTGCTTAACAAGCAATACCGCTATTAAATGTTACAAAAAGGTAAATAGTTATTGCTTAGTTAATATCAGGCTCATACTTTGCTCATGAAAGTGCCTGGTTAAAAAATCAACGTTTTCATCAGTTAAACTGGCATTTTAAAAGCTTCTTAGTAGACAAAGTTCAAGCTAAATGTGATCTAAGTCAATAAAGCGTTATACCTAGTTTGATGTAAATAGCTTTGTTGATCTGGATCAAGATTGTTAAAGGTTTTATCTGGCAGTGTAGCGGCAATTGTTAAAGGTGTTTATCGAAAGCGCTAATTATGTTGTACACATGGAGTTGTCATAATGAATAAAAAAATAGCCCTTAGTCTAGTTGCTGCCAGTTTATTATCTGCAGGTGTTTCTTCAGCTGCGGTTGCTCATCAAGCTGGTGATTTTATCTTTCGTGTTGGTGCGGTAGCGGTTGTGCCAAATGAGTCTAGTCCTGTGATTGCTGGTATATCTGAATTTTCTGTCGATGATAATACTCAAGTTGGTTTGAACTTTACTTATATGCTAACTGATAACTGGGCTGTAGAGTTGTTGGCTGCAACACCATTTTCACATAATATCTCGCTTGAAGGTGTAGGGAAAATTGCAGAAACTAAGCAGTTACCACCGACATTAGTGGCGCAATATTACTTCGGTGATTCACAATCAAAACTGCGTCCTTATATTGGTGTAGGTGTTAATTTTACTAACTTTTATGATAACGAAATTACTAATGAAACGGCGCTTGAGCTAAACAGTTTAAGTTTAAGTAACTCTTGGGGAGCCGCTGCTCAAGTCGGTCTGGATTACCAAGTAAATAATAACTGGTTAGTGAATGCGTCTGTTTGGTACGCTGATATCTCTACTGATGTTAATTTCAATGCCGGTGAAGCTGCATACCCTGAAGTGACTGTCGATATTGATCCATGGGTATACATGGTCAGTATTGGTTACACCTTCTAATATTTGAACAATATTTAGATCATAAAAAAACAGGAGCTAAGCTCCTGTTTTTTTATGTGAGTTAATAACTGAATAAGCTATTTCTTCTTTTTATTTTTCCAGTGACGGGTATTATAAATAAACTCAGGTAGTAAAAGCGTTAGCCAAGCAACTAAACGCCAGCGTTTAGTGACATAGACTTTGCGCTTACCTTTTTGCATTGCAACGATAATTTGTTTAGCGACTTTAGGTAGCGGAGGTAACCACAGTTTACTTTGTTGCATAGCTGCCTTGTCCAATAACCCCAGTTGAATATCGGTAATTGTTATCGGCAGTTTTAATCGTTGGGCGTGCATGCTCAAACCTTCAAAATAATTTTGCGCAAAAGCCTTTGATGCATGGTAAGCCACACTAGGACCACCGCGTAAACCGGCAATAGAATTAATTGCCGCAATTTGACCGTAACCTTGCTCACGCATCAGCCTGAATGTGGTATTACAAATTGCTGCAAAACCTCGAACATTAACATCAATGATATCTTGCTCCAGCTCCCAAGGCAGTGCTTCGCTATATCCATTTAGGCCGGTATTAACTAATACTAAATGTGCCCCATCAAGGCTTAGCCAAACTTTTTCAAGCTGGCTGATTATGGCTGCTGGATTCTCAATATCTAACGGTAGCACATCAACTTTTGTCGGTAAGCTTGCGGCAAACTCGGCCATGGCATCGGGATCTTGTACAAATAGCACTAGAGAAACTTTCTGCTCGGCTAATTGACGGGCGATTTCTTTACTAAGGTGTGAGCTAGCGCCCACTATTATTGCGTTTGCTGTAGTCATGTGCTTTTAGACGACGAAATGATGGCCTATGATAAAAACAACTGCGAGGGATAACAAGCAAGAATATTATTCAATATGAGACGTATAGACTTCTAGAAGTCTTAATGTATTATAAGGACAGGATATATGAACATCATCAAAGCATTTATCAGCAAAGCATGTATTCAATTAGTGTTGCTAAGCGGATTATTCGGCTGCAGCTCTGTAGATCATTTAGTGTCTATAAGTGGTGATGTGAGTTATCGCGAGCGCATGGCATTGCCAGACAACGCAATACTCACCGTGCAAGTGAAGGATGTGTCTTTGCAAGATACCAAAGCGATTGTTATCGCTGAAAAAGTGTACCAACAAGTGAGCGCGCCGCAAGCATTTGAGTTTCAAATAGCTGCAGACCAATTTATTGTTGGTCATAGTTACTCAATTGGGGCGCGAATAGAAGTAAATGGCAAGCTGTGGTTTATCAATACGCAAGCGTATAGCATTGATGTCAATGAGACACAGCCCATAAATGTGATTGTTAATAAAGTCGGTGGCTAGTCGTTTCATGGCTATGCACTGGGTTATTTTGTATTAAAAAGGTGCTCCTATGCCGGTTAGAATTCCAGATGATTTACCTGCAGCTGAAATCTTAGAGTCTGAAAATATCTTTGTAATGTCGGAAACTCGCGCTGCAAATCAAGATATTCGACCTATGCGGGTATTAATTCTAAATTTAATGCCCAATAAAATTGAAACCGAAACCCAGCTATTGCGCTTATTAGGTAATACCCCGCTGCAAGTGGATGTTGACCTATTGCGTATTCATGACAAAGCATCTAAGCATACTTCTGTCGATCATATGAATGCTTTTTATCGGGATTTTGAAGCGGTTAAAACGAACAATTATGATGGGTTAATTATTACCGGTGCGCCACTTGGGCAGCTGGATTTTGAAGATGTGGTGTATTGGGATCACATTAAAGAAATTATTGATTGGTCTCAGCTCCATGTCACCTCAGTATTATTTTTGTGCTGGGCAGGTCACGCGGGGTTATTCCATCTTTATAATTTACACCGAAAACTATTAGCTAAAAAACGCTCAGGGGTATTTAAACATAGCCGCTCATTAAAGCCGCACCCGCTACTTAGGGGCTTTGATGATGAATTTTATGCGCCTCATTCGCGTTTTGCTGAAATGGATGTAGAACTTATTAAGCAGCATCCTGACTTAGAAGTGTTAGCTGAATCTGCAGAGGCAGGGGCCTATATTGTCCTTAGCCGTAATAACAGAAACTTATTTGTGATGGGTCATCCTGAATATCAAAAATCGACCCTTAATGACGAGTATCAACGGGATTTAGCGCAAGATTTAAATCCAGATGTGCCGCTAAACTATTATCGAAATGATGATCCAAGCCAAGAGCCCATTGCTCGCTGGCACAGTCATGGCAGTTTGTTAGTGAGCAACTGGCTTAACTACTATGTTTACCAGCTTACGCCTTATGATTTATCAGATATGAGCGCAAGAACGCCGTGGGAATTGAAAAGCTAATCACAGATTGATTAAGGTGTTTAAACAAAATATGGCGTAAATTCGGGCAAACATCATGCTACAAGTATTAATAAAAAGGGCGATATCGTTTTCGATATCGCCCTTTTTTATGGCAAATCTCCTCAAAAACACCTTGATAATTTAACGCTGGCTATGACTTTTTTAGTGGGATTTATTACATTTTAGCTATTTTAAATCAGGGCTTTACGCTTGATGTAAATCTTCAGTGACACTCATAAAATATTCACTATTGATAATCACATTTAAACCACTTGCTTTACGTTAGCGTAAACGTCAGAGTGTAACTATTATTTTATAGTTGAACTAGATCACATTTTTGCTGATTTTGTCCGCTTACTTACCAGCAGTTTAGACCGGAGAAGTTATGAGTACAGACCAATCACCCCAAGATATTGTCATTGTTGCAGCTAAACGCACCGCAATGGGGGGCTTTCAAGGCGCACTATCAGCCGTACCAGCGCCAACCTTAGCGGCCAATGCAATTAAAGGCTTAGTCAATCAAACTCAAATCAATACTGATTTAATTGATGAAGTGTTTATGGGTTGTGTATTACCGGCAGGCTTAGGTCAAGCGCCAGCAAGACAAGCGACATTGGGCGCTGACCTACCTTTGAGTGTTGGCGCAACAACCGTGAATAAGGTTTGTGGTTCAGGCATGAAAACCGTGATGTTAGCTCATGATGCAATTAAGTCTGGCAGCAGCGAAGTGGTTATTGCTGGTGGTATGGAAAGTATGAGTCAAGCGCCATATTTACTTGATAAAGCGCGCGGCGGTATGCGTATGGGGCATGGCAAAGTGTTAGACCATATGTTTCTTGATGGATTAGAAGATGCCTACACTGGCGGCGCTATGGGCACATTCGCGCAAAAAGCTGCAGATGATTTCGGCCTCACCCGAGAGCAAATGGATAACTTTGCCTTAAGCTCACTTGAAAAAGCCAATAAAGCGATTGATTCAGGTGCGTTTAAAGCTGAAATTGTGCCAATTACCATTGCAAATCGCCGTGGAGATGTGACCGTTGATACCGATGAGCAACCTGGCAATGCCCGCCCTGAAAAAATCCCGACATTGCGCCCCGCATTTACTAAAGACGGCACCATTACCGCCGCCAACTCAAGCTCGATTTCTGATGGCGCCGCAGCAGTAATGCTAATGACCCGAGAAAAGGCAGCGTCATTAGGTTTGGAAGTGATGGCCACGATTAAAGGCCATAGCACTCACTCACAAGAGCCATCAATGTTTACCACAGCGCCAGTGGGCGCGATGAACAAATTATTCGACAAGGTTAACTGGGCAAAAACAGATGTTGATTTATTTGAAATCAACGAAGCCTTTGCCATGGTGACCATGTTAGCAATCCAAGAGCTACAACTTGATGCCAATAAAGTGAACATCTATGGCGGAGCGTGTGCATTAGGTCATCCAATTGGTTGTTCTGGCGCCCGTGTATTAGTGACCCTCATCCATGCGCTACAAGCTAAAGGTTTGGCTAAAGGCACCGCTAAAGGTATGGCGTCATTATGTATTGGCGGCGGCGAAGCAACTGCTATGGCGATTGAAGTTTAACCTCGTTGTAATTGATTAAGATTTAACAAGACTCGTTGTTAATTGCGTCACTTTTGATGTTGGCGTTATTAACAACAAATAAGCACCAGTAAAGGCTATGGCAAAGAATCATCATAGAGTGATGCTAACAATAACAGCTTGGTTGGTGCTTATTATTACTCAAGAGCTTTGGGGCTCAACAATAATCTGTAACAGGATTTAGGAAGCAAGATGACCATACAAGTTAAACATTATATTGCCGGTGAATTCACCGAAGGTACAGGTAGTCAAAACATTGATGTTACTAACCCAGCTAACAACAGCGTTATTGCCAATATTAACGCTGCTACGGTTGCAGAAGTTAATCAAGCCATAGATAGTGCAAAACAAGCATTCACTACGTGGAAAGAAGTACCTGTGTCAGAGCGTGCTCGCGTAATGCTCCGTTATCAACACCTTTTAAAAGAGCATCACGATGAAATCGCCACTATTCTGGCCCAAGAAACCGGTAAAACCTTTGAAGATGCAAAAGGTGATGTTTGGCGTGGTATTGAAGTGGCAGAGCATGCTTGTAATATCGCCTCAATGTTAATGGGCGAAACCGTTGAGAATGTGGCGCGTAATATTGATACTTATAGCTACACCCAGCCATTAGGGGTGTGTGCGGGTATTACCCCGTTTAACTTCCCGGCGATGATCCCGTTATGGATGTTCCCGTTAGCGATTGCTTGCGGTAATACCTTTATTTTAAAGCCTTCAGAACAAGATCCAATGACGCCGCAGCGTTTAGTTGAATTGTTTGTTGAAGCGGGCGCGCCCAAAGGCGTGCTGCAGCTTATTCATGGTGATAAAACCGCGGTGGATATTTTGTTGGCAGATCCTGACATTAAAGCGATTTCATTTGTTGGTTCTGTGGCTGTAGGGCAATACATTTACAAAACGGCTACTGATAACTTAAAGCGTGTTCAAGCCTTTGCTGGCGCGAAAAACCACTGCGTGATCATGCCTGATGCTAATAAGCAGCAAGTGATCAATAACATGGTTGGCGCATCAGTTGGCGCTGCTGGTCAACGTTGTATGGCGATTTCAGTGGCAGTATTTGTTGGCGCTGCTAAAGAGTGGATCCCAGAGCTTAAAGAAGCACTAGCAAAAGTACGCCCAGGTTTATGGAATGATGACAATGCCGCCTATGGCCCAGTTATTAGCCCCGCTGCCAAAGAGCGTGTACTTAAGCTTATTGCCCAAGGTAAAGCTGAAGGCGCGGACTGTTTACTCGATGGTAGCGACTTTACGGTTGAGGGCTATGAGTCAGGTAACTGGATTGGTCCAACCATGTTCGACAAAGTCACTACCGATATGAGCATTTATAAAGAAGAGATCTTCGGTCCTGTATTGTGCTGCATGGAAGCTGACAACCTTGATGACGCCATTGAGTTAGTCAATAACAGTCCATATGGTAACGGCACTTCAATTTTTACCGCATCCGGCGGTGCAGCGCGTAAGTATCAACACCACATCGAAGTGGGCCAAGTGGGCATTAACGTGCCAATTCCTGTGCCATTACCATTCTTCTCATTTACCGGTTGGAAAGGCAGTTTCTATGGCGATCAGCACGCTTACGGTAAACAAGCGGTGCGTTTTTACACTGAAACTAAAACCATCACTTCACGATGGTTTGATGACGAAGTGGTGAGTGGCCCGAATATGAGCATCAATCTTAAGTAAATGTACTGGTCTTCTGATGGCAGAAGACCAGTTAATTATTCAGACAAGCAAACCACAAGACTCACTTAATGATCACTGTGCGTGTAACCAAATAGCGTGTAACTAAAATGCGGTTAGCTATAAGCATTTAGTAAAAATCAGTTTGCAAAAGTCACTCAGTTTTTGCAAACACGCTCACATAAAAGCACAGGATTGTTTAGCCATAAAATGACCTAAAGAGTCATAGTAAAAGGATTAACACCATGGACTTTAATTTAACCGAAGACCAACGCCAATTCGCAGAATTAGCCCGTCAATTTGCCGCAGATGAGCTGGCACCCTTTGCCGCAAAATGGGATGAAGAGCATCACTTTCCAAAGGATGTAATTCACAAGGCTGGCGAGCTAGGTTTTTGCTCTTTGTATTCGCCTGAGTCAGAAGGTGGAATGGGGCTAAGCCGATTAGATTCGTCGATTATTTTTGAAGAGTTATCACAAGGCTGCACAGCAACTACCGCCATGTTGACTATTCATAATATGGCCACATGGATGGTCACCACTTGGGGTAGTGAAACATTGCGCCAGCAGTGGTCAGAAGGTCTAACCACAGGTCGATTACTCGCATCATATTGTCTAACAGAGCCGGGTGCAGGCAGTGACGCTGCATCACTTGCGACTAAAGCGGTTCGTGATGGTGATGATTACATCATTAATGGCTCAAAAGTGTTTATTTCTGGTGCGGGTGAAACTGAGCTATTAGTAGTGATGTGCCGTACAGGCGAAGCGGGCGCAAAAGGTATTTCAGCTATAGCTATTCCAGCAGATACTGCTGGTGTAAGCTATGGTAAAGCCGAAGACAAAATGGGCTGGAATGCCCAGCCAACACGTTCAATAACCTTTGAAAATGTCCGCGTGCCAGTGGCTAATTTACTCGGTGAAGAAGGCCAAGGTTTCACTTTTGCCATGAAGGGCCTCGATGGCGGTCGTATTAATATCGCCACTTGTTCTATCGGTACAGCGCAAGCTGCGCTGAGCCGTGCCACAGAATACATGAATGAACGTAAGCAGTTTGGTAAGCCCATTGCGGCATTTCAAGGATTACAGTTTAAGTTAGCTGATATGGCGACAGAGTTAGTCGCTGCAAGGCAGTTGGTGCGCTTAGCTGCTTTCAAATTAGATTCAAAAGATCCAGAAGCCACAGCTTACTGCGCAATGGCAAAACGATTTGCTACCGACATTGGTTTTCAAGTATGTGACAGCGCCCTGCAAATTCATGGTGGTTATGGCTATATTCGTGAGTACCCATTAGAGCGTCATTTTAGAGATGTACGGGTACATCAAATTCTTGAAGGCACTAATGAAATTATGCGCTTAATTATTGCTCGTCGTTTACTAGATGAGAATTCTCACGCTATTTTGTAACTGTCATTAGGCGAGGGCTTCAAGCTGGCTAATTAAGTTAGCCGCTTGAGCATCACCCTAATCGCAATGAGAGATAGGATTACCTGTAATAGAGCCTGAATAGGCCTTAAAAACAATAAACTGAATTGGAATAATGGCTAATGACTCAAGATGTAATATTTCAAACCTTAGGGACCCTGTCTGGTAAATCAATTGGGGTGGTAACCCTTAACATTGAAAAGGCCTTGAATGCCTTGAATTTGGACATGGTCAATGCCATGACCAAGCAGCTGCTTGCTTGGCAGCAAAATGATGATATTGCTTTTGTTGTGCTTGATGGCGCAGGGGATAAAGCCTTTTGCGCTGGCGGTGATGTCAGGGCGATTTACCATGCATCGATTGCTAATCCTAATACCATGACTGCAGAAGCGTGCGATTTTTTCACCCAAGAGTATCAATTAGATTATTTACTACATCAGTATGGTAAACCAGTGCTGGTGTGGGGCGATGGTATTGTTATGGGCGGCGGTTTAGGGCTAATGGCGGGTGGCAGTCACCGAGTGGTGACAGAGCGAAGCCGCATTGCTATGCCTGAAATTTCCATAGGTTTGTACCCTGATGTAGGCGGCAGTTATTTCTTAAATCGTATGCCGGGTAAATTAGGCCTATTTTTAGGTTTGACCGCTTATAATATGAATGCCGCCGATGCTTTGCATGTTGGGCTGGGCAATCACTTTTTAGCAAGCGATGATAAACAGCCGTTATTTGATGCCCTTGCTGACGTCAGTTGGAGCGATGATGCTGAGTTAAATCATCAGCAGCTAAGTATGGTGTTAAATACCCAGCAACAAAATACCACAGCTGAAATAGGCCAAAGCCCACTTGAGCAATTTCAAACTGAGATTGATCAATTAATGTCGGGTGAGATAGAAGAGGTTCATCATCAACTCACCAGTTTAGATACTGAATTAGATTGGCTTAAACGGGCTCAAAAAACGGCTTTAAAAGGTAGCCCATTAAGTTGGTTTTTAATTTTTGCTCAAGCCAACTTAGGTACGAATAAAACATTAGCAGAGTGCTTTAAGTGGGAGCTAGGTATTAGCGTCAATTGCTGCTCCTATGGCGATTTTTGTGAAGGGGTAAGGGCATTACTCATTGATAAAGATCGCAATCCACAATGGCGATTTAGTCATGCAAGTGAAGTGACCGCAGAAGCAGTGACCCAATTGCTGACATCACCTTGGCAAGCCGATGACCATCCGTTAAAAGGCATCTAAGTAAAA
>NZ_MCVI01000001.1:0-66845 GCF_002873135.1 Shewanella sp. 10N.286.48.A6 | reverse complement strand
ATCTAAGTAAAAGGCATCTAGCTAAAAGACATCTAAAAGGAATTTATCATGGCAACAGTAGCATTTATTGGTTTAGGTAATATGGGCGGCCCAATGGCAGCCAATTTAATTAAAGCGGGCATGACAGTTACCGTGTTTGATTTAGTGCCAGCGGCGGTTGAGGCATTAACTAAGCAGGGCGCTTTAAGCGCTAAAACAGCTTGCGGCGCAGCTGCATCAGCAGATTATGTGATTACCATGTTGCCTGCAGGTAAGCACGTTCATAGTTTGTATATTGGCGATGACAACAACAAAGGCTTGCTGGATGTGGTTGCTAAAGATGCTATATTAATTGATTGCTCCACCATAGATGCAGGCACAGCGCAAACGGTAGGGGCACATGCCGCAGCCAAAGGCATTGAATTTATGGATGCGCCAGTGTCAGGCGGCACAGCGGGCGCAGCCGCTGGCACACTAACATTCATTTGTGGTGGCAGTGATAACGCCTATGATAAAGCGCAAACAGTATTAACGGTTATGGGTGCTAATATTTTTCATGCAGGCGCGGCTGGCGCAGGTCAAATTGCCAAAATCTGTAATAATATGCTGTTATCAGTATTAATGGTCGGCACCAGTGAATCTTTGCAGCTAGGTATTGATAATGGTTTAGACCCTAAAGTGTTATCTGATATCATGAAAGTCAGTAGCGGCGGCAACTGGACCCTTGAAAAATACAACCCGTGCCCTGATGTAATGGACAATGTGCCAGCTTCAAATGATTACCAAGGCGGGTTTATGGTTGACTTGATGGTTAAGGACTTAGGTTTGTCTCAACAAGCTTCAGTGGCTTCTAACTCAAGTACGCCAATGGGCGCATTAGCACGCAGTTTATATGTTAACCATGCCCGTCAAGGTAATGGTCGACGTGATTTTTCGAGTATTTTTGAACAGTTTGCTAAAGCAGATGAAGATAAATAGCAGCAGCTTGAAGGTTGGCTGAATGATATTCAGCTGGGGCTTAGATTGAGCATGGCTGAACACTAAATAAATAAAGAAAGGATCCAGTTAATGGAAATTAAAGATAAGGTTGTTGTCATTACTGGCGGTGCAGGTGGGTTAGGTCTGGCTATGGCGCAAGAGTTTGCAGCCCAAGGCGCAAGATTAGCACTTATCGATGTTGATCAAGAAAAGCTAGAACGTGCTTGTGCTGATTTAGGTGCAAGTACTGAAGTTCAAGGCTATGCGTTAGATATCACCGATGAAGAAGATGTGGTGGCGGGGTTTAATTTCATCCGTGAAGATTTTGGTCAGGTTAATATTCTTATCAACAACGCTGGTATCTTGCGTGATGGTTTAATGGTTAAAGCGAAGGATGGCAAGGTTACTGACCGTATGTCATATGAGCAATTTCAGTCAGTTATTAATGTAAATTTAACCGGTACCTTCCTGTGTGGCCGTGAAGCTGCTGCTGTGATGATTGAAACCGCGCAGCCTGGGGTGATTATTAATATCTCAAGTGTCGCTAAAGCAGGCAACATGGGTCAGTCTAACTACTCAGCTTCTAAAGCGGGAGTGGCTGCTATGAGTGTAGGTTGGGCGAAAGAACTAGCTCGTTATAATATTCGTAGCGCAGCGGTAGCTCCTGGTGTTATTGCTACTGAAATGACAGCAGCGATGAAACCTGAAGCTTTAGAGCGAATGGAAAAAATGGTGCCAGTTGGGCGTTTAGGTCAAGCTGAAGAAATTGCCTCAACGGTTAAATTTATCGTTGAGAATGATTACGTTAATGGCCGTGTGTTTGAAATTGATGGCGGTATTCGCCTTTAAGTCGCATTAGCGATAACAATATTAGTCGCGTTAGCGATAACAAGATTGGCTCATTAATAGTATTAATCCCTACTGGTTTTCTGGTAGGGATTTTTTGTTTTTGAACCGCAAGTGTTCGCACACAGGATTATAAGCGTCTATTTATATTGGTTTATCTAGGTGGCGTGCTACACCTTAGGTGGACACAAAAGCAAAGGGATAAGTTTTTCTGGGTTTCTAAAAATGTTATCCTGTGGTTATAATTTATTACTTCAGTTTATTTTAGTTGTAATAGCCCATTACCTTGGTAATGCTTCATTAGATTAGGGATAGTTGTGAATATTGTACGCTTAGAAAGTTTGATGAAAAAAGTCATGTTAGTGGTGGGCATTATCGGGGTTATCGTCATGTATGGCGGCTTTTTGTATTTCTTTTTTAGTGGCGTACCAACAGCAGCATTACCTTGGTTTTTATTGATTTGCCCATGGGTTTGTATTTACTTTGGCCTAACGCAAACACAGCAAATTGCCAGTCTTAGTTGGCTTAAAAATAAATTTACCTTTACCAATAAATAACTCCTCGCGTTATAACCGCAACAGGCAGATAGCTTATTTTATTGGCGGCAATGGGTATTTAGCCCTAATGGCAGTTTTTCGTTACTGACGTTTGTGGTTATCATTTACCTAGCTGCGAACACCCTGTTATCCGCAAATGAACCACCACTTAAATAGAAATTGTGCTGACATTGCGATAGGATTCAAAGCAATGAATAAGAGAAAGACAGCAAATAAGGTATTTTTTATGTCAAGTTTCCCCATTGGCACCTCAGGCAAACCTTGGAATGCACAAGAAAAGGCCCAGTGGCTTGCCCAAGTAACCATTAAACGTAGCTATCAACAAGAAGTGCTAACAAAATTAGCGCCTTTAGCCTCACGCTTTGAACAAGTGCAATATGGTGCTCTAGCTTATGATGCCGACAAATATCCGCTATTTGCATTTAAATCTAAACATTGGGATAGCAGCAAAAAAACTATCTTAGTAACTGGCGGTGTTCATGGTTATGAAACCAGTGGCGTACATGGCGCGATTCAGTTTTTAGCGACTCAGGCTGAGCATTACAGCCAATACTTTAATATTGCGGTAGCGCCGTGTGTGAGCCCATGGGGTTATGAAACAATTAATCGCTGGAACCCATACGCAGTGGACCCAAACCGTTCTTTTTATGCTGACAGCCCAGCCAATGAATCGGCAGATTTAATGGCATTTGTAGCTAGCCTTGGTGACGTTTATGCCCATATTGATTTGCATGAAACCACAGATACTGACGAGCTAGAATTTCGCCCCGCATTATCAGCTCGTGATGGCAAAGACTATGAAAAAGGCGTTATTCCAGATGGTTTTTATTTGGTTGGTGACTCAGAAAATCCAACTCCTGACTTTCAACAGGCGATTATTGAGTCGGTAGCCAAAGTAACCCATATTGCCCCAGATGATAATGGTCAGTTAATTGGTGTTGATATTGAGCAGTTTGGGGTCATTAACTACCCAACTAAAAAGCTTGGCTTATGTGCGGGGATGACAAACAATCACTATAATACCACCACTGAAGTGTATCCTGATAGCCCATTGGTCAATGACCAAGAATGTAATGATGCCCAAGTGGCAGCAATTACTGGTGGTTTGGATTATATTTTAACCCAGTTAAACTTAATCTAAGTCAGTGATTTATATCTAAGCCTCGAACGAAACTTCGAGGCTTTTTGTTGATTTGGCATTACAGTTAGCGTCATTGCCCTTACTACTCAAGCGAAAAGAAATGATTATTAGCCAAGAAGATATGCGCACAGCATTAAATGAATTAGATTGCCGTACCAATTTCACCATTAGTAATGTTACCGAATACATGCTGCCTAAGCTTAAAGAGCCGGTGTATTTACATATTGACAGCAACACTCCTGTACTCATTATTCGCCCGGCTTTTGAAGTGTTCTCTGGTGAGTTAGCCACATTAGACGGGGTACATGCACAATATGACTATCACCATAATGCGCAGATGACCCGTTTCCCGACTCGTCGCCATAAAAGCTTAAAAGAAAGCCACTATGGTTTAGCTTTTAAGTTTGAAACGGCTGAATCAGTTAAGTTGTTTATTACAAGATTAATCGAAATTGTGAAAGGCTAACGTTAGCTCAGTTTAGATTACATCTTGAGTTAATCATGAGTATAGCTACTGCAACAATCTGACAAATAGGCAAAAATAAATCAATCAATATTCTGGCTGTAAAGCTTGAGTCGAATAATGTATAATCGCGACAATTTTTCGTCCAAAAACTAATGGAATCTCCTACGTGATATACAGCAACAACATCACCATGCAGTTCGGCAGCAAGCCGTTATTTGAAAATATCTCTGTCAAATTCGGTGGCGGTAATCGCTACGGTCTAATTGGTGCAAACGGTTGTGGTAAGTCAACCTTCATGAAGATCCTTACTGGCGATCTTGAGCCAACAAGCGGTAATGTATCAATCGATCCTGGTGAACGTTTTGGTAAATTGAATCAAGATCAATTTGCTTATGAAGAGTTCTCTGTGGTTGATACCGTTATCATGGGCCACAAAGAGTTGTGGGAAGTGAAGCAAGAGCGTGACCGCATTTATTCACTCGCAGAAATGAGTGAAGAAGACGGCATTAAAGTCGCTGAGCTTGAAATGGAATTTGCTGAGATGGACGGTTATACCGCTGAATCTCGTGCTGGTGATTTATTAATGGGCGTAGGTATTGGTGTAGACCAGCACTTTGGCCTAATGAGTGAAATCGCACCAGGTTTTAAACTGCGTGTACTTTTGGCTCAAGCCTTGTTCTCTGATCCAGATATTTTGCTACTTGACGAACCAACCAACAACTTGGACATCGACACCATTCGCTGGTTACAAGAAATGCTTAACCAACGTAACAGTACCATGGTGATTATTTCCCATGACCGTTACTTCTTGAACTCAGTTTGTACCCATATGGCTGACATCGATTACGGTGAACTACGTGTTTACCCAGGTAACTACGATGAATACATGATGGCAGCCCAGCAAGCTCGTGAGCGTTTACAATCTGACAATGCTAAGAAAAAAGCCCAAATTGCTGAGCTACAAGGTTTCGTAGCACGATTCTCTGCTAACGCTTCAAAAGCTAAGCAAGCAACATCTCGTGCTAAGCAAATTGACAAGATTAAGCTTGAGGATATCAAGGCTTCAAGCCGTGTGAATCCGTTCATTCGTTTTGAGCAAGAAAAGAAATTATTCCGTAATGCTTTAGTGGTTGAGCAATTAGCGAAAGGCTTTGATAAGCCATTATTCAGCAAACTTGACCTGATGGTTGAAGTTGGTGAGCGTGTTGCTATCTTAGGTGATAACGGTGTGGGTAAAACCACCTTATTACGTACTTTAGTGCATGACATCCCGCAAGATGCAGGTACGGTTCAATGGTCTGAAAACAGTAACATTGGTTATTACGCGCAGGATCATGAAGCTGATTTTGCTAATGATATGACCTTATTTGACTGGATGAGCCAATGGCGTAAACCTGAAGATGACGACCAATCAGTACGTGGCATCTTAGGCCGCATGTTATTTGGCTCAGACGACATTAAAAAATCAGTTAAAGTGTTATCTGGTGGTGAAAAGGGTCGTATGTACTTTGGTAAGCTAATCATGCAAAAGCCAAATATCTTATTACTTGATGAACCAACTAACCACATGGACATGGAATCAATCGAGTCATTAAACAATGCATTAGAATTGTATGAAGGTACATTAATGTTTGTGTCTCATGACCGTGCATTTGTATCGTCACTAGCAACACGCATCATTGAAATTACTGCTGATGGCATCAATGACTTTAAAGGTACTTATGATGAGTTCCTTGCCAGTAAAGGCGTTGAAGGATAATTAATTAAAGTTTTTTTACATTAAGCCGAAAACCTGTAAAGCAATTTACAGGTTTTTTTTTGCCTAAAAAAGATAATTATAAATTTTAGAATTTTAGAATACATATTTTAGAAAATCCTGTCGCTGTAGTTACATTAATGAATGTAATTTCAATTAGAAACATAACACACTTCTTAAGGGTCACAGCTGTCATGAAATGGATTATCGATCTCAATACTCGACTCAAACTTTCACTATTAATTATTCCTCCACTGTTAATCTGTTTAATTTATGGTGGCATGTTTGTGCACAATAAATATGAAATACAAACAGAGCTTAATACGGTACTTTCGTTAAGTGAACTGGCCGTTATCAACAGCGCCCTAGTACATGAATTACAAAAGGAGCGTGGCATGAGTGCAGGTTTTCTGGGCTCTAAAGGTCAATCATTTGCTCAGGATTTACCTCAGCAACGCTCAATGACAGACCAACAAGTGTCTAACTTTTCGAGTATTCCAGCTGCAGATCACTTTCCTGCAAAAATCAGTTCAACATTAAGACAAATAGACTCGCAATTACAACAACTTCAAAGTATCCGCCGCTCAGTAGATAATCTAAGCATCTCAGTGGCTGAAGAAGTGAAATATTATTCAGATTTAAATAAAACCCTATTATCCGTGGTTGATGAAACCGCTATGCAAAGTACCATCAGTGAGTTGTCTTTGAAACTCGCTTCATTCGGGGCGTTTTTACAACTAAAAGAACGTGCGGGTATTGAGCGAGCGGTATTAAGTTCGACCTTTGGACAGCAAGGTTTTAAAGCGGGTGGTTATGCAAAGTTTGTGACCTTAGTGGCTGAGCAAAATACCTATGCTGAACGCTTTAGCACTATGGCGACAGATTTGGCATTAACGCGGTTTGAACAAGATAACCGTTCAAAAGAAGTTAATGCTGTTAATGCCATACGACAAATTGCATTTTCACAAAATGCTGAAGAGATTAAAAATCAACATCCTGAAGTTTGGTTTAAAACATCCACTAACCGAATTAATCTATTGGCTAAATTTGAACAATACCTCGCCACCGAACTCGTAACACTTACCCAGCACAAATTGAGCACGGCTAGTCAACAAATGTGGAGCTCGCTCATTGCATTAACGGTATCGGTATTATTACTAGTTTGGCTAAGTCTATCGGTCTCTAGATATTTAAGTCGCAGTTTAAATCAATTATTTAATAAGGTTAGCCATGCTGGTAATAACTTTGATTTGAGCACGAGAATTGATCACGACTCAACCGATGAGTTTGGTGAGCTAGCGAAAGCCTTCAATGGGATGATGGCAGATTTTGAAACTGTGATTACTCAAGTGAGACACAATGCCAGCCAGCTGGTTAATGTGGTTGAGCAAGTTAATAGCTATGCAAGCAGCATGAGACAAGATATTGAACAAGGCCACTTAGAAGCTGAACAGGTGGCGTCAGCGATGACTGAAATGAGCGCAACCGTTACCCAAATTGCCGCTAATGCTGTACAAGCATCCGATGCATCAAGCTCCGCCAATAAAGAAGCCAATATCGGTAATATTGGCGTATCAAAAACGGCGGTGTCTATTAAGCATCTTGCTGGTGAAATTAATGACGCTTCAACGGCGATAAAGACTTTAGATCAAGATGTGCAATCCATTGCTAGCATTTTAGAAGTGATTAGTGCGATTTCAGAGCAAACTAATTTGCTAGCGTTAAATGCCGCTATTGAAGCGGCAAGGGCGGGTGAGCAAGGCCGAGGTTTTGCGGTGGTAGCCGATGAAGTGAGAACCCTCGCCCAAAGAACACAGTCTTCAACAGACGATATTAAACGCATGACTGAACGTTTAAAATCTGGCGCTCAATTAGCGGTGCAAACCATGGAACGTGGTATGGTTAGTGCTGATGAGAGTGTTATTGAAGTTGAACAAGCGGGTAATGAATTACAGCAAATAGTGGCAGAGATAGATACCATTGACAGTATGAATCAGCAAATTGCATCAGCAACACATGAACAAGCGGCAGTGGCCGAAGAGGTAAATCGCAATGCCATGCAAATTAGTGAAATATACAGTCAAACTCAAAACGTTGCGACTGCTTTAAGTCAGCTCAATGAAACCTTATTAGAAGACGCAGCGGCAATGTCTGAGCAAGTACAAAAGTTTACCTTAAGCTAGAAATACGCAGATATTCCCTCGAGCCGACAATTTTTATTGTCGGCTTTTTTTTATATCCGTAAGATACATTTTTCGGCATAATGTTTATCATTTGTTTGCTAACTGTGTCCTATTTGGTCGCAGGTTAGGCAGGCGTTAATTATAAAATTGTATATTTATAAAATACACAATATTAATAATGACTTACAAGGCTTTGATGATGGATTATGTTTCAGTTAATAAGCATGCTTGGAATGAAAGAGCAAAAGTGCATTTTGATTCATCATTTTATGATGTGGCTGGTTTTTTGAAGGGAAAATCTTCATTAACCGAAATTGAAACAGCTGAGCTTACTGATGTTAATGGAAAATCTTTATTACACCTGCAATGCCATTTTGGTCTTGATAGCTTATCTTGGGTTCGTAAAGGTGCAATTGTCACTGCAGTTGATTTATCGGATGTTGCCATTGCTAAAGCTAATGAGCTGGCATTGCAATGTGAGCTAAAAGCCGAGTTTATTTGCGCCGATGTGTATCAATTTGGCGATCAAAGTTTGCCCCAATTTACCGATAAGCAAGTCACTGATTTTGACATTGTATTTACCTCATACGGCACCATTTGTTGGCTGCCTTGTCTTGATCGTTGGGCAAACATCATTGCCAAGAGTTTAAAGCAGGGTGGCTGTTTTTATATGGCTGAGTTTCATCCACTACAGGATGTTTTAGAAGGTTATAGTTATTTTCATAAAACTGAGGCTGATGTGGTGGTTGAGGGTAGTTATACCGAATCACATGGTAATTTCGAGTCTGCATCTTCACCGCAATCAACAGCTTCGACACCACAAACTATGCTGACTTGGCCGCATTCATTAAGTGATGTTATTAATGCGCTAATCAAAGCAGGGATCAGAATTGATAGTCTTAACGAGTATCCATTTAGCCCCTATAACTGCTTTGAAAATTTGATAGAGCAAGCGCCTAATCAGTTTCATTCTATTGTTAAAGGTAACTCAGTGCCTTTAGTGTTTACAGTGAAAGGAACCAAAGTCTAAATGGTTTTTGCAAAGGGTAATAAACTTAAGGTCGTGACTGGCTGGAGGGCACTATTTGCCAAAGTGTCGATATTATTATGCGGGCTTATTTTATTAATATATTGGTCGTACTTATATCTCAGTCCCAGTTTGACCATCAGTAATCAATCAGCTCAAGGTGTTGAATCCGCGGTGGTAAAACTTCCCCATAGCCGCTTAGACTTTGGTGACATCGCCGCCATGCATACTAACACCCTGTATTATGATTTAGCGCAGTTAGATGGCGCATATCGTTATCACATAGAGCTTGATAGTGGCGAGATCATCGCAGGTGAGTGCGGTTATATTACTAATTTTGAAATTCATAAAAGAGTGGTAATTACGATTTCAGAGGCTGCGACAATGAGTTGCAGCGTTAATTAATAACCATTTCTAACAATCGCGTCTCAACAAGGTTATTAGGTTTGTTATAGATTTGTTTGTTTTTATATTCAAAAACATTATGACTGTAAACCTGATGGAGAAATTGCGTATTAAGTGCTTATCTTTAAATGAATTTATTTTTATATTGAGGGCTTTTAATATAAATTCAGCTTCCGTCTCTACTATGCGCAGCTTGGTATTTTTTGTACGAAATATCAACGCTTTATTGTCAGTACGCTATAATAGCTAAAGTTGAATTTATTCAGTTTATAGCCTATTACTGAATCATGGTTATTCAAGGATATCCCTACATGATGTTAAGAGTTTTATCAGGTATTTTTTTAGGTTTTACTGCTTTTGCCACTCAAGCAAACGTGAATGCGTCCGTTAACGAGTCGGTTACAGAAGCTGCGGATGAAGCTATCGAAGTTCAGCCTAAATATGACCGAGTTTTTCCTATTTGGGCACAAGATGCCATTGATTTAGGCTATGAGTTACCTAAGCCGTATGGCATAGGGGTGACCTATATGAATATGGATCAGCCATTGGTGGTAGAAAATGTCAGTTTCTCGGGATTAGGTCTGCTTGATGAAATTGTCTCAATTAAAGGCAGTGAAGCGATTCAAGAGTCAGAAACAATTACCTTTCGTGCTGATATGTGGGTGCTGCCTTTTTTAAATTTATACGGCATTATTGGTAAAACCTCAGGTAGTAGTATTGCAAATGTCACGGTCAACTTAGATCTTCCTCCTCCATTTAAGCCGGTAGAAACCGCTCCTTTTGACTTTGCCTTAAATTTTGAAGGCTTAACCTATGGCGCCGGTGGCACCATTGTTGGCGGTATTGGTAACTGGTTTGCCTTGCTCGATGTTAATTATACCAATACAGATTTAGATATTTTAGAAGGTGAAATCAGTTCAATTGTTGTTTCACCAAGAGTTGGCTACCGTTTTGATATCCGTGGTCACGATACCCAAATTTGGATTGGCGGAATGTACCAAAATGTTGAGCAAACCTTCAGTGGTTTTTTACAGGATATTGGCGTGCCTATTCCTGGTGCTAAATTCGAAGTTAACCAACATTTAGCCGATAAATGGAATGGTTTAATTGGTGGCCAAATTGAGTTGGGTAAAGGGTTTGATTTACTGCTTGAGGGCGGTATTGGTACTCGTACTAGTTTTATGGCAGGTATTGGATATAGGTTTTAATATTGATGAGACTCATAATCCTTAGTTTTTTTGCGCTATTGCTTAGTGGCTGCAGCATTGTTGCCATGGTTGATGATCACCAACAAAACAATTTACTCAAAAACGGTTTTGAGCGTCATCAAATGTCATTGACTGAGGGAGGCGAGTTACATTACTGGCAAGGGGGCGATAGCGCTAAACCCACTTTATTATTACTACACGGTTTTGGTGGTAATGGCATGACCAGCTGGTATGAAATGATGCTCGACTTGAGTGAGGATTATCAAGTGATAGTGCCGGATTTACTGTGGTTTGGTGAGTCCTATAGCGCTGCACCTGCCACTATCAGTAGTGAAACCCAAGCTATGCAACAGTTGATAAGCCAATTAGCGTTAAGCAGCGTTAACCTGGTGGGTATTTCTTTTGGTGGTTTTGTCACTTTTGATTTAATGATCCACGAGCCCAAAGTGGATAAGGTGGTGATGCTAGCAAGTCCTGGACTGATATTTTCAGATGAGGATATGCTAGCAATGACTAAGCGTTTTGGTGCCGATGTGCCTGAAGCGGTGTTTGTGCCTAAAAATGGCCCTGAAGTAAGACGTTTACTTGAAAAAACTTTCGTTGATTATCCATGGATGCCAGCGTTCATCGACCAGCAGGTTTATGAATATTACTTTGCCGACTCTCTGCCACAAAAAGAATCTCTTATTACCACCTTGCCGGCTTATCGGGATCAATTAAACCCCGACGAATTTGCCGACTCTTTACCGTCAACCATCTTAATCTGGGGGGAAAAGGATGTGGTGTTCCCATTAGATAACGGTCGTCGTTTTGCTGAGTTTTTAAATGCACCTATCATAGTTATACCTGACGGTGTTCACGGATTGAGTAATGACTTTCCTAAACAAATTAATAAAGAAATCAGGGCTTTTATTCAATGAAAATCATAAAAATTCCCGTAGCGATATCATTTTTAGGCTTAGTTATGACCTTAGGCGCTTGCTCTAGTAATGAGTGGCAAGTGCGCGCATTACCCACAGATATTGCGGTCAGTGCCGCTTTAGATGATATACCTGATAATGCCTTAGTCAGAGATATTACCCTTCCTGAAAATGCAGCACTTTCAATGCCCGCCAGTGTCAGACCTTGTTGTGCTTTTGGTTTTGACCAAAAAGTCGCTATGGGGTTATTACCGATCCCTTTTTATCGTCACGCTAACACAGTAGCGCTTGAGGATATTGGCGCACATGCATTTGATGCCGGTACATTTAGTTATGAAAAAGGCTCACCTGATAGCGGTAAGAGCATGGAAAACAATGGCATGCTTTATACCCGTAAAGGCGGCTTTATTGATTTAGCCCATGTGCGTGATACCGCTGATAATGCTATTGCCCTGTTTTATCTTATTCAGCCTAAACTGGGTCAGGCACAGTCAATTGAATTACCATTAGAAATTGGCCATAGAACCTTTGAACTTGCCGCTTTTGATGTGAGTTATTTATCGGCAGATGACCGTTGGGAGTTAGCGGCGGCCATGGCGGTACGCTTAGCCTTTACTATGGCTGAAGCCCATGAAATATCCCAGTGGCATGGTTATCGCAGTTTTGCCTTATGGACAGAAGCGGTATCGGCTTATTCGTTAGAAGATTTATATTCAAACATGCTGGGAGCCAAAATTGCGTTAGCAATCCTGACCAACAATTTAGCCATGACCAAGCAGCAATATGATTATCATATGACGGGTTGGTTAGCGGCCACATTGGCTTGGTTGGAGCCTTTATCTAAAGAGCAAACCAATGCGCTCTTTAGGGCAATCGATGGTGACTGGTGGGACTCAAACGAGCCACTACCAAATAAATTCGTATTACTTAAACGTCATTACCTACTCGGCGACAAACAATCACCTTATTTGGTCAGTAAAGAGCAAGCTCAGGCGAGTGATCAATGGGACAAGGTAGCAGCAGTTTACGACGCGCCTGCATCACCACAACACTTATCATTAGCCGTTGAGCTTTTTGGGATTAACTTTGATGAAGTGGCTGTGCAGCACATTAGTGTAGATAAAAAGTTTGCAGGTTCATTTAGCCACGTACCAGAAGAATTATGGCTTGATGGCTTTACCCATTTGCAGTTTGTAGAGATTGCTAAATATGATGAACGTGAGGATTATAAGTTGTTAAAGCAGCATTTAGCTGAAAACCCTCATTTGACCCATCAACAAACGCCGCTAGATGACTTGCCAGACACTCGCGAACAAACAGAGCCTCAAAATGCTGCAGACACTGGTGCAGCTATTAATGACGCTGCCACAATTGAACCAGCAATAGGTGCGCTGTTAAATGAAAATAATTAGTCCGTTTGTTACTCGCCTACTGATTGTAAATTGTGCCAGCTTTTTTGCCATCAATGCCGCTATTGCTGCCCCATTAACGGAGGCGAATGCGGCTATTTCTGCCAACGCAGAAATAAATTCACAAGTAAATTCAACAATAGAGCCAGAAACGTCAGCGCCAATAACAACAAGCGAAGGAGAGGCGGTATTGGTTGGCGCTGATCAGCTTGAAACCATAACCGATGAAGCTGAAGATCAAGGCTGGTTTGAAAACCTACTGACTAACCTCGGTGCCGATGGTGAGTTTGATCCAGATAAGGGCATTGATTTTAGCTATTTACCTGGGCCATTTTATAACCCTGAAATGAGTTTAGGTGTTGGGATATCTGTGGTTGGGCTATATCAAGTCGACCCAGAGGATACTGTAAGTGATTTATCTTCTTTGGTTATTAATGGTTTAGCCTCAATCAATGGCGCGCTAGGGGTCGGGATTGAAAATAAAACCTTTTTTAATGGCGATAACCAACGTCTTTATTTAAATGCCAATGTGTATGACATACCGGATGTGTACTACGGGGTAGGTTATGAATTTAACCAGCAAGACTTAAATCGGGTTGAATTTAATAGTCAAACATTTCAAGTTAACCCTATGTTCCTGCAGCGCATATCCGCCCATAGTTTTGTGGGAGCAGGTTTTGATTTTACCTATGCAAAGGCCACGGATGTTGATGTGGTCTCAATTGATGTGGATGTTGACCCTTTACAAGAAGTTTCTCGTAATGTTGGGGTCAATTTATTAATTAACTATGATACCCGCGATCATGTGCTTAACCCGCAGCAGGGGAGCATTAGCCAGTTTGAGATTGGCGTGTATCGCGAAGATTTTGGCGGCAAGCACGACTTTGAAGTCTATAACGCTTTATACAGTGCCTATTATCCAATCCTTGATGATGACACCATAGCATGGCAAGTACGCGGACGCTTCACCCACGGCGATGTACCTTGGGATCAGCTATCTAAAATCGGTGGAGGTAATTCATTACGGGGCTACACCACTGGTCGCTATCGTGACAAACAAATGCTGCTGGCTCAGGTGGAGTATCGACAACATTTAACTGGCAGGCACGGCATGGTTTATTGGGTTGGTGCAGGCAGTATTGCAGACAAAGTGGGCGAATTGTCCTTTGATGAGTTACTGCCTAATATTGGTATAGGTTATCGTTTAGAGGTTAAGCCTAAAGTCAATTTACGCCTAGATTTAGCGTTTGGTGATGGTGACAGCGGCTTTTACTTTAACGTCAATGAAGCCTTCTAGCGGCCCTTAGCAGTGCTAACTCTGTTTGCACTGCTTTAATAACGCTTCAAAAAAGTCGCTGCCTTTTCTTTCTGCAAAAGCAATATTCCGCTCTGGTATGGTTTCAGGTTCGTTATATTCGGCTAAGGCGGCTTCCATACTGGCTTCGCGAATAATATGGATGGTTGGATAAGGCGCACGATTGGTATAGTTTGCTGCGCTGTCTTGGGGCTCTCCCTCAAAACAATAGTCAGGGTGAAAACTTGCTAACTGATATACCCCTTCATAGTCATGCTCAAGTAACTTGTCATTGGCCAAGTCAACAATATCAAGATAGCTGTAAAACCCTTCAAAGCCACGAGGCAAGATAAACAGTGTGGTTTCTGCTTGTGGATTTTCATCCAAATACTGACATTCAGTTAAAAAATCCTTCATTACCTGCTTTACTTTGGTTTGTTCACAAGTGAAATAGCGAATGCTATTGCGTTCGATTTCACGGCGGGCAAAAGGACAAATATTGTATTTCATAATCACTTTAGAAACCCAGTTGGCAGTTTCTAATTCGACTTGGCTAATTTCAGACATATAAACCTATTGTTACTACTTGGGTTAACTATTGGGTAGGATCATCGGAATGATCGACAGCACTAATAACACTGCCATCGAAACATTGAACATGCGTTGCTGTCGTTGATTTTTTAATAACTTTTTCAGCCCAACCCCAAAACTTAGCCACACAGAGCCACAGGGCAGTGCGATACATAAAAAGACCATGGCAATAGTGAGCACTTGAGGTGTTAACGGTTGCTCAATGTTCGTGAAAGTCGCAATGGTACCAATTGCAATTATCCAGCCTTTAGGATTGACCCATTGAAAGGCTGCAGCTTGTATAAAGCTAAAGGGTTTACTGGTTTGTTTACCTTCTAAATTACTGTTGTTGTTAGCAATTAGCCAAGAAAGGTAAAGTAAGTAAGTGATCCCAACGACTTTTATAATTTGGTGCATGATGGGGTAGGTTTGAAATAAGCTACTTAACCCCAGACCAATGGCCAGTATCATGGTCGGAAAGCCCAAAGAAATACCCATCAAGTGGGGAATACTACGTTTAACACCAAAGTTCACTCCTGAGGTCATCAACATAATATTGTTTGGCCCAGGGGTTATACCGGCTGAAAAGGCGAATAATGCAATAGTAAAAATTAATTCCATATAAGGTTTTGTTTTGGGGGTTAGGATAAAAGATTTTTGAACTGCATATTAGCCTTAATTTAAACAGTAACCTAGTGAAAATTAATCCCTGAATGATGCGAATGACAATGCCAGCATTTTTTGTGAGTTACATTGGTTTGCTAAATGATTGGTTTGAGTGGCGCTGGTGTTACGCCTGTGTTTTGTTTTATAAGTGCTTGGATGGTGAATACTGGCTATTAAGTTTGTGATCTCGTTGAATTTCAGTCAGGTTAGGTTATGGTTTATATGGTAGATTTATATTAATAAGAGGTTTTGTAACCTTCTAAACTACCAATCTGGTTCAAATAGATAGTTGAGGCGTAAATGATAAAGAAACAACATTTTTTATGGGTGAGTTTATTATTGATTTTCTTAACTGGCTGCACCAGTAAAGAGGCCACAGAAGTCCATGTGCCAACAAGTGTTACTATGGTTACCACTGGTGATTTAGGCGCAATATCGCCTTATGGCAAAACCTTTGCTTGGCATCCAACGATGTTTAGTGTTCATACTGCTAATAAGCTTGATGATGAAGAGCTTATTAAACATATGCGCCAATCTATTACTAAAATTATGCAGCAAAAAGGCTATTCATTGGTGAGTGAAGCGCAGTCGCCAAGTATGGTCATAGGTTTTGGCATGGCGTTAGAGTCTGAAATGAGCGATAAAGAAATTATGGACAAGGCTGGCTTAGTCGCTGGACTATCAACAGCAGGGATAGATGACGAGTTTGAAAAGGGTTCTGTACTTGTAGCGATATTTATTCCTAATAGTCAACAACCTATTTGGCGTGTACTTGCTCAAGGTTTCACTGAAACAGATAAACCGGTTCAAAATCGAGAACAACGCTTTGATAAATTAACCACCATGATGCTAAGAGCTATCCCACATAATGACAGCTACTGAATTATTTAATAATTAACAAGGCTTTAATTAAGCAATTGCGTCCAAAAACTAAAAAACGCCGACAGTGATGTCGGCGGCTTTTTTGTTAAAGCAAGCTGTTAGTATTAATCTAAACAATCACATTTATATGAAGAATTAACGCAAGGTGACTGGCTATTGCGCGATTTCTACTTCGTAAGATGAAAACTTTCTGATGTTAATCACCCCAGTGTCAAAGATTAAGTACTGGCCTTTGATACCTTGTAAAACCCCGGTGACCTCAGGTGTTTTATCAAAGTTATGCGACTTAACTTTTTTAGGAAATTCAGTGATAGGGAAATGAATGCTTTGTATCGAATTATCGAGCCTTTCGATAACAAAATCAGGGTTTTCTTGCTGCAGTTCAACGAGTTTCTGCTCTACTTCAGGCATTAATTGCTGAGCCATTTCTACTAAATCAACATCATCAGCATTGCCCTTTAACATGGCTTGCCAATTAGTTTTATCATTGATGAGTTTAGCAAACTCAACTTCCACTAAACCTGACAATTGGCGAGTTGAGACCTTGAAAATAGGTAGCCCTTGGGTGGCACCTTGGTCAATCCAACGCGTGGGGATTTGGGTGTAACGGGTAATGCCGACTTTGATGCCTGAAGTATTTGATAGGTAAACAAAGTGAGGCACAAAACAATGAGTTTGCGCCCATTCTGGCTCACGGCAAGTACCTTGATCAAAATGGCAGGTTTCAGGTTTCATGATGCATAAATCACAGCTTGCCAGCTTTTGCATGCACACATAGCAGTGGCCCTGAGAGTAGCTCTTCTTGGTTTTTTTACCGCAATTACAACAGAAAATATTGCCTGTATGGCTAAGGGTTAGGGTTTTACCAATTAATGGGTTTAGCGCAACGCTATTATCGCCAACCGGCAGTTCGTACTGCACTTCATCTTGTTCATTAAGGTGAGTGCGCATTTTTGATAAGGTGCCTAACATCGGTATTCTCTTATATTGTGGTGTTATTGTTGATTATGTCATGCAGTCTACCAGATGAATGCCCGTTAGATTAACCGCTTTTTTAGATTGGCTTTAGGGAGAAATACTCCTTAAATACGCTCAAGTAAGGGATAAAAAGTCATGGACTTGGCCATGACTGATTATTTTGCATCTCAAGCTTTCAATACTTCTGAATATGCTGTTCAAGTGCCTTGAAAAATATTGACTATTAAGCACTTTTACTGAGCTTATCTAATACCACATCATCACCTAACTCATACAAAGAGTCAGTAAGTTGCTCTTCTTGGCATGGATCTGATAACCCCAAGCCTATTGTAGCCCTGAACAAGGCGATGCCTGTGTGGCCAGCAGTTTCTTGTTTGCTACTAAATTGCTCGATGTTGATCCCAAGGGCATTGATCTTATTTGAGATTTCCAGCACTAAGCCTTCACGGTCATAAGCGACTAAATTGAAGCTGAGACGTTTTATTGGTACAGGGGTTTGGCTGGTTTTATTAAAGCTGCAGGTTAGGCCGTCAATGCACTCTAAAGCATCTAATAATGCGTCCCATTTAAGGGCTGATACTTCTAACTGTAATATTGCCGCAAAAATGCCATCAATATGACGCATTTCTGAGTCCAGCCAGTTACCGTTATGACGACTTATTACATTGGCGATTTGTTCAACTAATCCTTTTCTATCAGGTGCTTGAAGGGTTATCAGGTAATGAAGCATAAAATAAACTCCCAAAATTTTAACAAATAAATCTGCTGTAACACTACTGTCATAAAGACGTCATATAATTCAGCTCAATAAAATATGGCATTTATAGTCTGCCATAAACACAAGCTAAATAGCTGTTTTAAAACTGGCAATTTGCTTAAAGAAAAAACAGTTCGCTTAAGTAAAAAGCACCGTTTAGTTAGTAACACAGCGAATCAAACAATCATAGCGAAATATCGTTAACGATTAATTATAGAGGTTCTTAATGGAAAGTCAGGTAAGTCAGCCTGGTTCTGCGGCGAAGAGTTTGTTAGTAAACAGACAAACCAGCCGTAGAGCGTTTATGGATAAGGCAGCTGAAGTGGGTGTCACTGTGGGTGGCACCATGGTATTTGTCGCTTTGTTGCTGATTTTCTTTTATTTATTGTATGTGATTAAACCTATATTTGATGGCGCCGATGTTGAGCCTATTTCAACCATCAGCTATCAACAAACTGAGGTCGCGACCTTAATGGTCGGCAGTGATGAGCAAAATGAAATTGCTTATCGGGTATTAGTCGATGGCCAAGTTGATTTTTATTCAGTTGCAGGGCGTCAGTTAATCACCAGCTTCAAACCTAAGCTTCCTAAGGGCGCAACGGTTGTTAGTAGCGCTAAAGCTAAACCTAACGAGCAACGTTTTGCCTTAGGCTTAAGCACTGGTGAAGCATTAATCGTCGGGGTGGATTTTGGAGTAACTTACCCAGATAACAAGCGCACCATTACCCCAAGATTACGTTATCCACTGGGTGAAACACCGATTATGGTGGATGAAGGCCAAGCCCTTAACAATCTGGTTTTTGATTATATCGATAATCGTGTTGGTTTTGCTTATCAAGATGACAATGGCTCGTGGAAGCTAAGTCGCCTTGAAGGCGAAGAAAACATGATGACTGAAGAAATCGAATGGTATTCAGATTTAACCTATATCAAAGATGCACCCAATAATGCCTTTACGGCCTTAATGACACCGGATCATCGTCAATTGATCCTGCCAACATCGAATAAACTGTTTATTTATGATATTCGCAATAGTGACGAACCTAGCTTGTTGCAAGTTATCGATGTGAAAAATGGTAAGTCAGTGGTGTCGAAAGTGATGCTGCTAGCAGGTGCTAGTTCAATTTTAGTCAGTTATGATAATGGCTTAATTGACCAGTATTTCCAAGTCAGTGGTCGCAGTGGTCGTTTGTATCAAAAAATAAGACACTTTGACAATGACGCTAAAGTCGGAGCCATGACGACAGAGTTTTACCGTAAAAGTTTTGCGGTAGTCAGCCCTGAAGGTGAGCTATCACTGCTTTATACCACCAGTCAGCGCAACTTATTCACTGAAACATTTGATATCGCCAACCCGGGCGCGATGGCATTTAGCCCTCGTTCAAACGCCTTAGTGGTTGAAGCTAATAATAAGCTCAACATTTTCGCGGTTGATAATGCTCACCCTGAAGTGTCTTGGAGTGCTTTGTGGGAAAAGGTCTGGTACGAAGGTTACCCAGAGCCACAATATGTATGGCAGTCAACCTCGGGCTCAGATGATTTTGAAGCAAAATTAAGCTTAATGCCGTTAGCTTTTGGCACCATGAAAGCGGCATTTTATGCAATGTTATTTGCCGTGCCACTGGCCATTGCAGGGGCGATTTATACCGCCTACTTTATGTCGCCAAAAGTGCGCGGCGTGGTTAAGCCGACCATTGAAATCATGGAAGCACTGCCGACAGTAATTTTAGGCTTCTTAGCTGGCCTTTGGTTAGCGCCATTGATTGAAGATCACTTACCGGGCATTTTAGTGTTACTCACATTACTGCCCACCAGTATTTTAGTCAGTGCATTTACCTGGAGTAAATTGCCAGCGAAATGGAAGCAACGCCTACCTGAAACCTATCAAGAGATCATGTTAATTCCAGTGATTTTGTTTGTGGGTTGGTTCTCATTTGAGATTAGCCCTGTAATCGAAATCGCCTTCTTTGATGGTAATACCCGTCAGTTCATTACCAATGATTTAGGCATTACATTCGATCAACGCAACGCCTTTGTTGTGGGTATTGCGATGGGTTTTGCGGTTATTCCAACAATTTTCTCCATTGCTGAAGATGCGATTTTCTCAGTGCCACGTCATTTATCAAATGGTTCACTGGCACTGGGCGCGACTAACTGGCAGACCTTAACCCGCGTGGTGCTGCTTACGGCAAGCCCAGGTATTTTCTCTGCCATCATGATGGGTTTAGGCCGCGCAGTGGGGGAGACCATGATTGTATTAATGGCAACAGGTAACACCGCAATCCTTGAGTGGAGTGTGTTTGAAGGGATGCGTACTCTAGCGGCAAATATCGCCGTCGAGATGCCAGAGTCTGCCATTGGTAGTTCCCATTACCGTGTGCTATTCCTTGCGGCATTTGTGTTGTTTGTATTCACCTTTGTCTTTAACACCATTGCTGAAGTGGTACGCCAACGTCTACGTGAACGTTATAGCTCACTTTAAGGAATGAAGATGAACAGAGTTTTTAATATTTCGCCAATCGCCTTGAGAGGTTTGTGCAATGGGTAAGTGGTTTAAATCAGGTTCTCCATGGATTTGGATGACTGGCGGTGCGGTGAGCATTTGTTTGATTGCAGTACTGGGTTTGTTGTTATTGATTGCGTGGCGCGGCTTAAGTTACTTCTGGCCTGCCGATATTTATCAGTGGCAGCTAGAAGACAATAATGGCGTTAAAACAACCCTAATTGGTGAAATCTACGACCGTGAAGAAGTGCCCACTGAACGTTTAATTGCAGCGGGTCATCAGTTTGATGAACATCCTGGCGAGTTTGTGACTCGTTACTTAGTTAAAACCGGTAACCGTGAATTCGTTGGCTTAGATTTTCGCTGGATCCTCGGCACCGATATCGTCAGCCGTGAAAAGCCAGCTGATGTGGCCATGCTCGAAAGGGCAAAAAATGGTAACTTTTACGGTTATCCAATTGCGGTCATTGAAGACGGTAAGCGCTTAAATATTACCGGCGAGGCCATTGAAACTTCGTTAGTAGCACATATCAAGCGTGCAGTTGATATTGCTGATGAGGCGCTGGCACTGCAAAAGTCTGAAATTGGTTCAGTGAACTATGCCTTAGAGCGTTTGCGCCTAAAAGAGCGTAAATATGAACTGGATGGCAAACTCACTCCAGCGATTAAAGCTGAGATGGACGCCCAAGCAGAGCAGTTAAACCAAGACTACTTAGTCATGGAAAAAGACTTATTTGCCCTGCGCGACAAAGCGGCGCGAGATTCAGTGGTTGTGCGTGATATGCGCGGTGAAGAGGTCACCTTAAAACTTGATAGCGTGCTTGATGTTAGCTATGTCAATCACATGAACATCGTCGATAAACTCGGTCATTGGTTTGTGGGCATGGGGCGTTTTATTAGCCAAGACCCACGTGAAGCTAACACCGAAGGCGGCGTGTTCCCTGCTATTTTTGGTACGGTATTTATGGTGATGCTCATGGCGGTTATCGTGACCCCATTTGGCGTAATCGCGGCAATTTATTTACATGAGTACGCCAAAAAAGGGCCAATTACTAAGATGATCCGTATTGCGGTGATTAACTTAGCCGGTGTGCCATCAATCGTTTATGGTGTATTTGGTTTGGGCTTCTTTGTGTATATGCTTGGTGGTTCGTTAGATCAGCTGTTTTACCCTGAAGCATTGCCTGCGCCAACGTTTGGTTCACCAGGGGTGATTTGGTCAGCCTTAACCTTGGCTATCTTAACTTTACCTGTGGTGATTGTATCTACGGAAGAGGGCTTAAGCCGTATTCCAAGTGCCGTGCGTCAAGGCAGCTTAGCCTTAGGGGCAACCAAATTTGAAACCTTATGGCGCATTGTTATTCCAATGGCAAGCCCTGCGATTATGACCGGACTTATTCTTGCGGTCGCCCGAGCAGCAGGTGAGGTAGCACCACTGATGTTAGTGGGCGTGGTAAAACTGGCGCCGACATTACCGATTGATATGAACTTCCCGTTTGTGCATTTAGAACGTAAGTTTATGCATCTTGGGTTCCATATTTATGACGTTGGCTTTCAAAGCCCTAACGTTGAAGCGGCGAGACCATTGGTTTACGCGACTTCATTCTTATTAGTATCTGTGATTGTGACACTTAACTTAACAGCAATTAGTGTACGTAATCACTTACGTGAAAAATTCCGTTCGCTAGAACATTAATTAGCGATATCCTGAGGAAAATACAAAAATGATTTCAATTGATCAACGCGCAACTAAATCTAACATTATTGATTTAGCAAACTTACCCGCACAGGATACTGCCCTAGAAATTCGTAACCTTGATTTACGTTATGGGGATAAGCAGGCGTTATATAACGTTGGAATGAAAATTCCTAAAAAACAAGTCACCGCCTTTATTGGCCCAAGTGGTTGTGGTAAATCAACCTTACTGCGTTGTATTAACCGCATGAATGACTTGGTTGAAACCTGTAAAATCAGTGGTGAAATCTTACTGAACGGGCAAAATATTTATGACAAAAATGTTGATGTCGCTCAGTTGCGTCGAAATGTCGGTATGGTTTTCCAGCGCCCAAACCCATTTCCTAAATCAATTTATGAGAATGTGGTTTATGGCTTACGCCTACAAGGGGTGAGTAATCGCCGCGAACTAGACGAAGCTGCTGAAATGTCATTACGTGGCGCTGCGATTTGGGATGAAGTGAAAGATCGCTTACACGATAATGCTTTTGGCCTATCGGGTGGTCAGCAACAACGTTTGGTTATTGCTCGCGCTATTGCTATTGAGCCTGAAGTGTTATTGCTTGATGAGCCCACATCAGCACTGGATCCTATTTCAACCTTAACCATCGAAGAGCTGATCACTGAGCTTAAATCGAAATACACAGTAGTGATAGTGACCCATAACATGCAACAAGCGGCGCGGGTTTCTGATCAAACCGCCTTTATGTACATGGGCGAGTTGATTGAATATGCGGATACCAATACCATTTTCACCACGCCGCAAAAGCGTAAAACCGAAGATTACATCACAGGTCGTTACGGTTAATAATAACGAAGTGAGTAAGCTGGCGCTTATGGCAAGTCATTGGTGAGAAAGTCAGAGATAATTAAGGTAATAAAGTAATGGAAAACAAAAGTTTAAATAAGCATATTTCTGGACAGTTTAATGCTGAATTAGAAGATATTCGTAACCGTGTTTTGGCCATGGGCGGTTTAGTTGAGCGCCAACTTGAACAAGCCCTTGATGCTCTTGGTAGCTTAGATGCCGAGCTTGCCCAAAAAGTGATTAATGGCGATCACCGCGTAAATGGCATGGAAGTGTCAATTGATGAAGAATGCACCCGCATTATTGCTAAGCGCCAACCAGCGGCAAGTGACTTACGTTTAATTATCACCATAACTAAAACTATTACTGATTTAGAGCGTATTGGTGATGCTTGTGTACGTATCGCAAAAGCAGCATTAGATAAACGTTTAAACAATCAACAGCCATTATTGGTGAGTATTGAAAACATGGGTCGCCATGCAACCCGTACCTTACATTCGACACTGGACGCGCTTGCACGTATGGATGCTGATAATGCCTTAGAGTTACACAAAGAAGATGCCAAACTAGACAAAGAATATGAAGGGATTATTCGTCAGTTAATGACCTATATGATGGAAGATCCTCGCTCAATTCCTGGTGTGTTAGATGTACTTTGGGCTGCGCGGGCGGTTGAGCGTGTGGGGGACCGCTGTAAAAACATTTGTGAGTACATTATCTATTTCGTTAAAGGTAAAGATGTTCGCCATACTTCCTATGAAGAGATGGAAAAAGATCTAAATATGTAAGCTATGTTTGCCTGCAAGCAAAAAATAACAGTCTCATTATGGTTAATGGGACTTTTTTATTGCTGTCACTTTTATGCTGGTAGTGCTAATGCTGTGAGCCAACTCACAAAAGTTAATTAGCCTTTGCTCAACAAGGGGGCTAAATAGGCTGGAGCATTAGCAAACTGTGTTAAAATTTCTGTAATTCCTCGTTCGTTTTGTAGGCTCAATGAAAAACACCCTTTCTCGTGGTTTAACTAACTTACTGCCAATGGCACTGAGTCTGTGGTTATTCTGGTCATTATTTATTTCTTTAGATGGTTTAGGCCATTTACTGCTGGATATTGTTAATTTAGAAAACAGCTTTGTCGGCGCCGGGTTTATTTTGGTGGCAGTGTTAGTGTTTATTTCAGGGCTGTTATTTTCATTTAGCCCATTTGCTTGGTTATACGCTTGGCTTGAGCGTCAATTAATGAAGTTCCCGCTGTTTAAATCTGTCTATGGCAGTATTCGTGATATTGCGAACTTAATGAAACGAGACGGTAAGCCAAAGAATCAAAAAACCGTATTGATCAAGCAAGCCAATGGCGGTTATGTGGTTGGCTTTATCATGAATCAACAGGCGCCTAAACCGCTTACTGAAGCCCTACCTGAAGGTGATTGGGTGCCAGTATTGTTTCAGCTTAGCTACCAAATGGCTGGGGTGACGAGTTTAGTCAAGCGTGAAGATTTAATTGAAGTCGATTGGTCATTTGAAGATGCCATGCGCTTTAACTTAACTGCGGGGATCTCGATTGCTAATGCCAATACTAATACAAACGCTAATGCCAATACTAATACTAATACTAATACAAATACAAACGCTAATGCCAATAGTGATATAAACGCTAATGCCAATAGTGATATAAACGCAAATGCTAGCGGCAATGCAACTAGCGATGAAGCGTCAGCTAATGAAACTTTGGCGTCAGATAATAGCACTTCAGCAACTAAGAAATAGTGCTTTTTAATCCCAATGCGCGCGAGTACAAATTTACCCCTCAATGATTACGTTAAACGCAATCCAATAGAACCAGCCTATACTTATGCAATTGTCAGCGCAATTGTTACCTATGTAGCTGTGTTCATTATCCTATTTACAGGTCTCAATCATGTTTAAGAAAGCGAGTGTTAACCCTCCGGTTTTCTTCCCTTCAGTATTGCTTATTTTTGTCATGGTATTTATTTGTGCCGTTTGGCCAAATGAAGCTAGCCAATTTTTTAAAGCCATTCAAAGTTGGTTAGAAGTTAAAGCGGGCTGGTTGTATATTGTTGGGGTGGCTATTTTTCTCATCTTTATTATTTTTGTCATGATGAGCCGTTTTGGTGACATCAAACTAGGCCCAGATCATTCCGTGCCTGACTACAGCTTTAAAAGCTGGGTATCTATGCTGTTTTCTGCAGGGATGGGTATTGGATTAATGTTCTTTGGCGTGGCAGAGCCAGTGATGCATTATTTAGCCCCACCTGATGCAACGCCTGAGTCATTGGAGGCTGCAAAAGATGCCATGAAGATTACTTTTTACCATTATGGCATCCATATTTGGTCAATCTATGCCGTAGTGGCTTTAAGCTTAGCGTATTTCTCATATCGTCATAAACTGCCTTTACTGCCACGTTCTGCCTTATATCCACTCATTGGCGAGCGTATCTATGGCCCTATAGGGCACGCGGTTGATACGTTTGCGGTGATCGGCACCATGTTTGGCGTAGCAACCTCATTGGGCTTTGGGGTGCTACAGGTCAATTCAGGCTTAAGTTATTTAATTGATGGTTTGCCAAATAACATCACTGTGCAAATTATTATCATTATGGCGATTACCGCGATAGCAACGGTTTCTGTTTTTGCAGGCTTAGATAGAGGCGTTAAACGTTTAAGTGAGCTTAACCTTGCGTTAGCACTGCTATTGCTTGTGGCAGTTTTAGTTCTTGGACCAACAGTGCTGTTACTGCAAGCATTTGTTCAAAATACCGGTGGTTATTTAAGTGATATTGTGGGTAAAACCTTTAACTTATACGCCTACGAGCAAAAAGATGATTGGCTTGGTGGCTGGACATTATTGTATTGGGGCTGGTGGATCTCATGGTCGCCATTTGTAGGTACTTTTATTGCTCGTGTCAGTCGTGGGCGCACTATTCGAGAATTCTTAGTCGGGGTGTTATTTTTCCCAACTGGCATCACTTTCCTATGGATGACAGTATTTGGTAATAGCGCCATTGATATGATTAGAAACCATGGGGCGAGTTATCTATCGGATGCGGTTTCTAATGATGTATCGGTGGCCTTGTTTCGATTTTTTGAGCATCTACCATTTTCATCAGTATTGTCCATCATTGCCATATTCTTAGTGGTAACATTTTTTGTTACTTCATCAGATTCCGGCTCGTTAGTGATTGATAACTTGACCTCAGGCGGTAATGAACAAGCGCCAGTAGGCCAGCGAGTTTTTTGGGCGATACTGCAAGGTGTTGTCGCGAGCGTATTATTACTCGCTGGTGGCTTACAAGCGTTACAAACAGCAGCGATTGCCAGTGCAATGCCAATCATGATTGTGATGCTATTGATGTGCCTTGGCTTGTATAAAGCCTTACAAGATGATCGCTTGAAATTAGAAAGTGTGCAGCAACACAATACCAGTGTGCAATTTGCTAAAGCCAACATGAGCTGGGAAGATCGTATTGATGTACTGGTCTCTCACCCCAGTCAAGAAGATGCGCAGCGATTTTTAGATAACATCGCCAAACCGGGACTTGAACAAGTCAGACAAATATTTTTAGCTAAAAATATGCCTGCTGTCATCACCCAAGATGATGAAAGGGTACGTTTATTGATCGGTAACAACGAAACCCTGCAGTTTGCTTATGGGCTGCGTATTCGAGCATTTACCATGAATGGTGCCGATGTCGAAGGCTTTGCTAGTGAGCAAGACTATTATCGGGTGGAAGTGTTCTTAGAGCACGGCGGTCAGCATTACGATGTGATGGGTTATACTCAAGAGCAAATTATTGCAGATATCGTTAATCAATATGAACGCTATTTACACTACCAGCATTTGTCTAATTCAGAGTTAGTGACTTACTAGCGGCTGCTTGTTTTAAGCGGTGCTTGTTTTAAGTGATGTTAGTATTACTCGAGCAGTGCAATTGTGATAGAAAACATTGCCCCAACCGATAACAGCGCTTATCCTTGGGGTAATTTTGTAATGAAAGTAAATTGGAAAGTCGATGTCAGCTACTCAAAGTAAATTAGATAAAGTATTAGCAGAAGCCAGAGATTACAAAGCCACTCGTGAAAAAGGCTACCGTGAACAAGCCTTAAAACTCTATCCTTGGATATGTGGCCGTTGTACACGTGAGTTTACTCATAAGAATTTATCTGAGCTGACGGTACACCATGTTGATCATAACCATGATAACAACCCGTCAGATGGCTCGAACTGGGAATTGTTATGCTTGTATTGCCACGATAATGAACATTCTCGATTTGAAGAGTTGATCCGTTATGGCAATACCACTGAAACCAAGCAAGAAGCCGCTACCTATAATCCATTTGCAGATTTAAAAGCAATGATGAAAAAGTAGCTTTGTTTACTGATACTCAGATGAAAAGCCCATATTTATGGGCTTTTTTGTGCTTGGCTGAAAGCTTTATTGCTCAGCTTTACAATTCAAGGCTGTTCAATTTCCGCTTGGGCTTTTAACCACTTCTCACGGCTGATGATCTGGCTATTATTACCGCCTTTCATTCGTTCTTTTCGTTGTGGCAGTTGTTGCCATACCGCTTGTTTTTTCTCTTCACTGGCTTGTCCCCAGGCAACAATTTCATTGATGTGGCGAAAACAGCCCATGCAGTAATCTGCTTCATTTAAGCCGCATTTGGCGACGCAAGGTGAGTGCATTGTTAATCCTTTACCGTTCTAAAGTCTTGGCATTTATTGATTAAACCATATAGACAAATTAAATAAATAAAACTAGGCTGCGACTAGCTATAGTTTATTGAATTAATTAAGTTATTTGCAAGTTTAATTGGTTGTAACTATGGCTTTGTTGTCAGTGTTTCGTTGGTTTTTTGCTATAATAAATAGCCAACTTGCTGCTTTATTGTGTCGCTATTGCGTGGAGAGTACCATGAAATCATGGTTTAATTTAGCTGTAAAAAATCTTGCTAGCCTGAGTAGTCGTTGCTGGTTTGCTCAGTTTCACCCCCTTATTATCACCTGTAAAAAACTGCTTAGCCTTATGAGTATCGGCTTGTTATCTTTAAGTTTAACGGCTTGTTCACTGCTAGAAGTTAAGCTTGAAAGTGGCGTTGAACCCTTACCTAAAGAGCAGATAAACATGCGTATGTTTAGCCGTGAATTTAGTTATAGCTTTTATGCTGAAATTGAAGCCACCGCAGACCGCATTGCAGCTAATAGCGATGATGACAACGTTAGAGCTAACACCTTAATGTGGAAAATTTACGCTGAGCAAAGCCTGCAGCGGGCTATATTCCAAGCCTCTCCAGTAGCGGCAATGCTCGATACTTGGGTGTTGACCGAGCAAATGAAGCAGTTTTATGAAACTGGTGCTGGCAGTGAGTTATTCGGTGAACAACAGCAGCTCGCGATAGATAGCAGTGAAAAATTAGCGGATCAATTCGTCTCGACAGTAAAAGGCTTTATTAGCAACCAAAAATTCAAAAATAATCAAGCGTTTGTGAGCCAATATGTGGCTGAAAATCCGCTTGAGGATATTACCTTTACCCGCACTACTGCCTTTAATGCTTGGTTGGCTTTTAGCAATATTTCAGAGTTTGAAGCCATTACCACTTTTGGTTCAATGCCTGAGGTGATGAGTGATATGTCTGATCGTATGGCGATGACCACTGAGCAGATGCCAAAAATTCTTGGCTGGAAAGCCGAGTTATATGCACTTCATGCTGATGTTAGCGCCGCTGATATAGAATTAGCCCTTAAAAATATCAGTGAAACCACCAAAAAATTTCAGCAGTTAATGCAGCAAACCCCTGAAATGATGACCATGCTTGCCGGTGATATGCGAGTGGAGCTGGCGCCATTATTAGATCAACTGAGTGATGTCACAGATGATAAACTGCAGCAGTTATCAAAAGAGCGTGAATCACTAGCCTTAATTATTGTTCACGAGCGAGAAGCGTTAGCGCAAATGATTGCTGATGAACGCAGCGCTGCTATTCAAGATTTAGATGCACTAACCCAAAAAACCGTTGAATTAGTGTTTGCCCAAGTGATTGAGTTAATTAAAAGTGTGATTGTGTATTTCATTTTATTCTTAATTGCGATATTTTTTGCGCCTCTAGCTATGGGGGTTTGGTTAGGTAAACGCATGGCGGTTCGAAAGTCTGAACCCAAATCTAACCCTAAATCAGCTATCAAAGTCGCAGGTAGTGAGTAGTGAGAGTGCTTAATGATGGTGTAAACCATCAATCACACCAATAAACCATAGGATGCCAATGAGCACACAGATTGCCATGAACTGCGCGACAGACGCTAACAATTGTAGCGACAATAGCGCCAAGCTAGGCCAGCTTAGCGAGTGCTTACTAAAGCTAAATAGTTTGTGGCAAGTGAAAGCCTTTGATTGTCAGCAATTACCTTGGTCTGAGCAGTTTCCTTGCTTAGCCGCAAAGGTTTGGGCCATTGCTGATACTGACATAGAGGCACTAGATGTAGCTCAAGGGGCATTGGTATCGGCGTTACTGCCGTCATTGATGCAAGATATGCAGCAGTTGGGGATGAAAATTGATGGCTTAGCCGCGATGTTAAGCACATCGACAAATGGTGATGTATCGTTAACGAGACCAGAACCCAAATCGTTTGAAGCACACGCTGTAGAAATAGGCCTGTCTGACACTGAGCTTAGCCATTTCAGCGCCCATATCAAAGGCCGAAAGTGGCAGCAAATTACTGCTTTTTCAGCGCATATTCCTAAAGGAAACCCGATTGTTGAATGGTGTGCAGGTAAAGGCCATTTGGGACGTTATATTGCTAAAACCCATCAAGTTAAGGTTAGCAGTTTAGAGTGGCAACAAAGCTTGTGTGAGCAAGGCCAGCAGTTTGCAGACAAGTGGCAATTGTCGCAGCAGTTTCATTGTGTTGATGTGTTTAACTTAGCCAATAGTACATTAGGGGCCAACCCGCTAAGTTCAGAGCAACATGCCATTGCGTTACATGCCTGTGGTGATTTACATGTTAGGCTGCTGGAGTTAGCCGCTCAAGCAAACACCAAACAAATCTCGTTTTCACCTTGTTGTTATCATCTTATTCAAGCTAATTACTATCAGCCGCTATCCCATGCTGCAAAAAACAGTGGCCTTAAGCTATCGCGACATGATTTACAGTTGCCGCTGCAGCAAAGTGTGATTGCCAATGAAAAGCAGCAAGCATTACGACATCAAGAAATTGCTTGGCGCTTAGGCTTTGATAGCTTGCAGCGAGATATTAGCGGTAATGATCGCTATCTGCCGATCCCCAGTGTTAAACGAAGCCAGTTATCGGCATCATTTAGTGATTTTTGTTATTGGGCTGGGGCGCAAAAACAAGTCAATATCGGCGCTGTAACCGACTTTGATGCCTATCTTGCTCAAGGGGTAGCTAGGCAAAGGCTAACTCAGCGTATCGATCTAGTCGCACACCTGTTTAGGCACGCTTTAGAGCAGTGGTTATTACTGGATAGAATGTGCTTTTTACAACAGCAGGGTTATCAAGTTACCATGGTTGAATTTTGTGCAAACGAAATCACACCAAGGAATTGGTTAATTCAAGCTGAAAAATTAACCTAATTAAATAATTCTGTTCGAATAGTTTTCTAAGGTACTGTTTAATAGTTTTTATTTTAAATCCTCTTGATTAACCCCTTTAGTGATACAGTTAATACCCCAGCGATAAACTGCGGCTTTGGTAGATTTATATATTACTAATTGTGGTTTTGTATTGAATATTGAAGCTTTTCTTGTTCAAATGGCGGGTTAGTAGCAAATACCAATAAATTCGGTTGCCTAAGGCGGCCTTAAAGTGAGCGATTGATACGGTTTCATGAAATATTCCCGCGTTTTTATTAATAGTATGGCCTATGAGTTAGCACCCCAAGTGGTGTCTAGTCTAGACCTAGAATCTCGTCTTGCGCCGCTTTATCAAAAGTTTCGTATTCCAATGGGGCAATTAGCCGCTTTAACCGGTATTAAGGAACGTCGCTGGTGGCCAAAAGGTTATCGTTTATCTGACGGCGCTATCAGTGCTGCCCGTAAAGCGGTTGCTGAAACAGGTATCAATGTCAGTGATTTAGGGGCAGTTGTTTACACAGGCGTGTGCCGTGACCAACATGAGCCCGCAACCGCGTGCCGCGTGGCTGCAGAGCTTGGTGTGTCTAAAGATACCGCGATTTACGATATCAGTAACGCTTGTTTAGGTGTGCTTTCTGGCATTTTAGATATCGCTAACCGTATTGAGCTTGGACAAATTAAAGCCGGTATGGTGGTATCTTGTGAATCGGCGCGCGATATTGTTGAAGTCACTATCGACAATATGCTCAATGAGCCGACAATGCAGAATTTTGCCCAATCGCTAGCGACCTTAACCGGTGGCTCTGGTGCGATTGCGGTTATCTTAACTGACGGTAGCTTACCGCTTAAAAATACTCGTAATCATCAGCTATTAGGTGCCAGCCACTTATCGGCGCCTGAACATCACGAGTTATGTCAGTGGGGCCTACAAGAAACCAGTCAAAAGTTATATCGTGAGTTTATGCGTACCGATGCCGTCACCTTACTTAAAGAAGGGGTTGATCTGGCTAAGCATACTTGGGAACACTTCTTAACTCAGCGTGAGTGGTTAGTGGATCAAGTTGATAAAGTGATTTGTCATCAAGTGGGCGCATCAAACCGCAAACAAGTGTTAAATGCTCTCAATATTCCTCATGAAAAAGAATTTCCAACTTATGAAACCTTGGGCAATATGGGCACGGTTTCGCTGCCAGTAACAGCGGCGATGGCCCACGACCAAGGCTTTTTAAAATTAGGCGATCAAGTGAGCTTTCTAGGCATAGGCAGCGGGTTGAACTGTATGATGCTAGGCATCAAGTGGTAATCATTTCGCTGGTTATAGAATAAGTATTATAAAATTGTAGGAAGCATCATGTTAGAAAATCTGTTGCCTTTTGATAGCCATTATTTAGACCGCAGTGGTAACAAACTGCATTATGTTAATGAAGGCCAGGGTGAGCCAGTGGTTATGGTTCATGGAAATCCAAGCTGGAGTTATTACTACCGTAACTTAGTCAGTGCATTAAGCACCAATTATCAGTGTATTGTGCCTGATCATATTGGTTGTGGTTTATCGGATAAACCTGATGACCCACAATACGATTACACATTAGAAAATCGTATTGATGATTTAGAAGCGCTGTTAGATCATTTAGATGTCAAAGAAAACATCACCTTAGTGGTTCATGACTGGGGCGGAATGATTGGTATGGGCTATGCTGCCCGTTATCCTGAGCGCATTAAGCGCTTAGTATTTTTAAACACAGCAGCATTTCACTTACCTGAATCTAAGCCTTTTCCTTGGGCATTATGGGTTTGCCGCGAAACTATTTTAGGGACGTTTTTGGTCAGAGGCTTTAATGCCTTTTCATCCATTGCATCCTATGTGGGTGTTAAACGTCAGCCAATGGCCAAAGCAGTGCGCGAAGCCTACGTTGCGCCATTTAATAGCTGGAAAAACCGTATTTCAACCTTACGTTTTGTGCAGGATATTCCGTTAAAGCCTGAAGATCGTAACTATGAGTTAGTTTCAAATATTGCTGATAGTTTATCTAAATTCTCTGAAGTGCCAACACTGATTTGTTGGGGACTACAGGATTTTGTATTTGATAAGCACTTTTTAGCAAAGTGGCGTCAATATATGCCCCATGCGCAAGTAAGAGAGTTTGATGACTGTGGTCATTATATTCTTGAAGATGCTAGCGAAGATGTCATCGGGCTTATTCAGAACTTTATGGCTAACAACCAGCAAAGCTAAACAGCGACCTTGGGCGTGATGAAATACTCATTATTCACGCCCAAGTTATAAACCAATGACATCAGGCTTATGACATTAAAAACGGCTAACATCTGTCGGCATTTACAAGATGCGGCAAATAACTTTCCTTCTCAATTAGCTGTCGCGGTGCAAACAGCGACATCTGCCAATCAAGCCTCTCACGCTTTAACTTATCAAGACATCGATTTTGGCTCCCTAAACCAACAATCTGATGATATTGCCTATCGTTTAAATGCCTTTGGCCTTCAAGCTGGCATGAAAGCTGTGTTGATGGTGACCCCAAGCATTGATTTTTTCGTGCTAACGTTTGCGTTATTTAAAGCGGGCGTAATTCCTATTCTGGTCGATCCCGGTATGGGGGTTAAAAACTTAAAACAATGTTTTGAAGAGTCACAACCCGATGTGTTTATTGGTATCCCTAAAGCCCATATTGCCAGAAGAATATTAGGTTGGGGTAAATCTTCGGTTAAGCTTTGCTTAAATGTGGGCGGCAGTAGTATTCAGCGTTGGTTATCAGGCGCAGTGAGTATTGACGCCTTGCCGCAGGTTAGTGGATCATTTGCCAAAGCTTACCCCATGGTCACACTGTGTGATGATCAAATGGCGGCAATTTTATTTACCAGTGGCAGTACAGGCACCCCAAAAGGTGTGGTGTATTCCCATGGCATGTTTGAAGCGCAAATTAGCGCCCTTAAACATGATTACGGCATTAAGCCCGGTGAGCGCGACTTAGCGACTTTTCCATTATTTTCATTATTTGGCCCTGCACTGGGTATGGCATCTATTGTGCCAGCGATGGACGCCAGTAAACCCATAACCGCTAATCCTGAGTATTTATTCGCAGCGATTGAGAAATATCAATGTACTAATATGTTTGTTAATCCGGCATTGCTGGAGCGCTTAGGCGCCGCTGCTGAAACTAAAACCGCAGCCCAAAACCAAGCATTTACATTACCAAGCGTGCAAAGAGTTATTTCAGCAGGGGCGCCAGCAACCATCTCATCAATAAAGCGTTTTAGCAAAATGTTAGCAACAGGAGTTGAGGTGCTCAACTCTTATGGGGCGACAGAGTCTTTGCCGATTAGCATGATGCCAAGCAGCGAGCTGTTTGATACCACCGCCGCAACTGATGCTGGTAAAGGTATTTGTGTGGGTAAAGCCATTGATGGTGTTGAGATTAGCATTATCGATATTACTGAGTCAGTTATCAGCTATTGGGATGAAGCCGATATTTTACCTGTAGGAAAGATTGGTGAAATCGTCGTAAAAGGGCCGATGGTAAGTCGTGAGTATTATCATCGCGATAGTGCAACTAAGCTGGCCAAAATTACTGATGCTGACGGTATTCGACACCGCATGGGTGATGTCGGTTACTTGGATGAATTAGGGCAATTATGGATGTGTGGCCGCAAGGCCCATCGAGTTGATCAAACTCTAAAAGGTAGCCTTAGTAAACGTTATTTTTCAATTCCCTGTGAGCGGGTATTTAACACCCATAAACAAGTAAAACGTTCAGCACTGGTGAATATTGTCATTAATGGCAATATTGAACCACTGTTATGTGTCGAACTTGATAAAGCCATGACTTGCTCAAACAGTAAAGCGCTATACCAAGAGTTAGTTGATATCGCTGAAAAACATACACATACAATGGGTATTTCACGTTTTTTAATTCATCCAGATTTTCCTGTGGATGTCAGACACAACGCGAAAATATTCAGAGAAAAATTAGCTGTTTGGGCTCAAAAACAGTGGAAAGAATAGTGCAAATCGTTGCTGAAATGTTTGCCAACAATCAATTTTTATTAGCGTTCTCAATTAGGTAAATACATGCTTGAACTCGAAATGTTATTAAAGCCAGAACAGGCAGCCTTAGCTGCGCTTAAAAGTCGGGTTAACAAAGTATTTGTCACCGGGGCAGGTGGTTTTTTAGGTAAAGCGATTTGTACTCGTCTGCGAGCAGCAGGCATTGAAGTTAATGGTTTTGCTCGTGGTGAATATCCTGCATTAACGGCGATGGGCGTTAACATGTATCAAGGTGATATTAGCGATTCAGATGCGCTAGCAGCGGCGATGCAAGATTGTGATTTAGTGTTTCATGTGGCGTCAAAAGCGGGTGTTTGGGGCGATAGAGATAGCTATTTTGCCCCTAACGTTAATGGAACCGCTAATATCCTGCGTGCGTGTAAAGCATTAAAGATCAATCATGTGGTTTACACCAGTACTCCAAGTGTCACCTTTGCGGGTGAAGATGAAGCCGGTATTGATGAATCTTCCCCTTATGCCGCTAGCTTTTTAAACTTTTATGGTCACTCTAAAGCCATTGCCGAAAAAATGGTGCTAGAAGCCAATGGGCCGCAGTTGAAAACCACCGCATTAAGACCGCATTTAATTTGGGGACCTGAAGATCCACACTTGGTGCCTAGAGTGATAGCGCGGGCGAAAATCGGCAAGCTAAAGTTGGTGGGTAAACAAGATAAACTGGTTGATACCATTTATGTTGATAATGCCGCTTATGCGCATATTCTTGCGGCAGTAGACTTAACGCAACAAGCTAAGAGTGCAGGTAAGGCATATTTTTTAAGTAACGATGAACCTATCACTATGGCGGCCATGCTCAATAACATTTTAGCCTGTGTTGATATTGCTCCAGTGACGAAACGAGTTCCTGCTGGTGTGGCGTATAGCGCGGGTGTGGTATTAGAAACCATCTATAAAATACTTGGTAAACAGCAAGAGCCGATTATGACAAGGTTTGTCGCAAGACAATTATCCACCTGTCATTATTTTGATATTAGCGCCGCTAAAAACGATTTAGGTTATGAAGCGCTGATCAGTATTGACGAAGGTATGTTGCGCTTAAAAGCATCACTAAATTAAGCCGATAATTTAAATCGCTAATTTAAGTTGAAATTTAAATTATCAGCAAGGGATTACCAGTATACATGTTGTTGCTGGTGATCTTGTTTCATCACATCAGTTGTATGTTATCTGTCATTATTATTAAAGCACTGTGCAAATCACTAATCACTAATCACTAATCACTATAACCACTAGAATCCTCGTTGACTCATTGTTTATAACCGCAGTCACAATCTAAAACTTTAAATTTGTAAAAACAACATCTTGCGCGCCATTCTTGGTTGTGATGTAACATTGTGTTTACAATGTGTTCAATATGAATAATCGCTAAACTATTGGTTAAAATTTTCAGCGCGCTATCTTAAATTCCTGTCCACACACATAGTAAAATAATTTAAATTCATATGTGGGCCTGGGAGAGCGAGATGCCAGATCAATGGAAACCAGCCACAGTAGCGATTCATGGTGGTCATATAAAGGAAGCGTTTGGCGCATTAGTCACGCCACTTTATCAAAGTGCCACCTTCGTGTTTGACAATGCCCAGCAGGGCGGAGCCAGGTTTGCCGGTGACGAACAAGGCTACATTTATACGCGTCTTGGTAACCCTACTACCGCAGAGTTAGAACGTAAAATGGCCTTACTTGAAGGGGCAGAATCTGCCGCTGCATGTGCCTCAGGCATGGCTGCTGTTTCAGCGGCGTTAATGACTCATCTGGAGGCTGGCGATCATTTAATTTCATCAAATGCGGTGTATGGTTGCACTTTTGCTTTGTTGAGTAGCCAACTAAAACGGTATGGCGTGGATACAACATTTGTAGACTTTTCTGATCCCTTAGCAATTGAAGCGGCAATTCAGCCTAATACTAAATTGGTATTTTGTGAGAGCCCTGTCAATCCGCATTTACAAGTATTTGATTTAACCGCAATAGCAGCTATTGCAAAGCGCAATAATTTGATAAGTATTGTTGATAACACCTTTATGACGCCTTTATTGCAACAGCCGCTGACTTTGGGTATTGATATGGTGATCCACAGTGCAACCAAATACTTAAATGGTCATGGGGATGTCATTGCAGGCATTGTTTGTGGAAGTGAAGCGCATATTCATCAATTAAAATACCAAATTCTTAAAGACTTTGGCGGTGTTATTTCGCCCCATGATGCATGGCTAATTTTAAGAGGATTAAAAACCTTAGATGTCAGGTTAAGCCGTCATTGTGACAATGCTGAAAAGTTGGCTGTTTACCTTAATCAACATACAAAAGTAAGCAGTGTTTTTTATCCCGGGCTTGAAAATCATCAAGGCTTTAAATATGTCGGCAAACAAATGCGTCGAGCGGGTGGGGTAATCGCCTTTGAATTAATAGGGTCCGAACAAGATGCGATTAACTTTGTAAATAAATTAAAACTGTTCACGATAGCCGTGAGTTTGGGCGATGCGGAGTCACTTATTCAGCATCCTGCATCAATGACTCATTCACCCTACACCCCCGAAGCGAGAGCAGAAGCGGGGATAACCGATAATTTATTACGGATTTCAGTTGGGTTAGAAAACGTAGAAGATTTGATTATCGATATTGAACAAGCACTTTAGGTAATAAAACTTTTGAAAGCGATTTAAATACGGCTTTAGCAAGTAAAATTATTAGAAGTTTTTTGAAATTTAATGCGGATATTTGGAAGTTTAAGAAGGATATTTTGAAATTGAAGAAGAGTATTACTATTTGAAAGTGATTTATATTGGTTGCGGGAGCTGGATTTGAACCGACGACCTTTGCAGATTTATTAGGGTTGAGCCCGAACTGAGGATCTAAAAATCGACGCAATACACTTGAGCTTGAAAAGTGATGAAGAATATTTTGAAATTAAGAAGGGTATTTTTAAATTTAAGAAGAGTATTACTATTTGAAAGTGATTTAAATTGGTTGCGGGAGCTGGATTTGAACCAACGACCTTTGCAGATTTATAAGAGTTGAGCCCGAACTGAGGATCTAAAAATCGGTGCAATACACTTGAGCTTGAAAAGTGATGAAGAATATTTTGAAATTAAGAAGGGTATTTTTAAATTTAAGAAGAGTATTAATAATTTAAAATGATTTAAATTGGTTGCGGGAGCTGGATTTGAACCAACGACCTTCGGGTTATGAGCCCGACGAGCTACCAAACTGCTCCATCCCGCGTCCGATTAAAAACTTACCTGTTACACTGCATTAAAAAGAATTGGTTGCGGGAGCTGGATTTGAACCAACGACCTTCGGGTTATGAGCCCGACGAGCTACCAAACTGCTCCATCCCGCGTCCGATTTTAATGACTTTTTACAATAATACTTTAACTATAATACTAATTGGTTGCGGGAGCTGGATTTGAACCAACGACCTTCGGGTTATGAGCCCGACGAGCTACCAAACTGCTCCATCCCGCGTCCGATTATATAGTTCTATTAAGTTAAGAGGTTGCATTAGTTATATTATAACCAATGAACTTTGCCGATTTATATAAGTTAAGCTCGACGAATTGTCTGCTCAATCAAATAAATTGGTTGCGGGAGCTGGATTTGAACCAACGACCTTCGGGTTATGAGCCCGACGAGCTACCAAACTGCTCCATCCCGCGTCCGTACTTAATAGTTTGTTGTTTTTATTGGTTGTGGTTAATGATTTGAATCAATAATACACATTAATAAAATTAACCAATTGAATTAATATTCAACTTGAAAATTTTATTGGTTGCGGGAGCTGGATTTGAACCAACGACCTTCGGGTTATGAGCCCGACGAGCTACCAAACTGCTCCATCCCGCGTCCGAATAAAAACTAACTTGCTTAAACTTCTCTTTAGCAACCATGATTAAATGATTGTAGGAGCTGGGTTTGAACCAACGACCTTTGCCAGTTTATATTAGCTGAGCCCGACTATTTATATGCTAACTAATTGTCTGCTTACTAAGGTTAAATGGTTGCGGGAGCTGGATTTGAACCAACGACCTTCGGGTTATGAGCCCGACGAGCTACCAAACTGCTCCATCCCGCGTCCGTTTAAGCGGGGCAGACTATAACGGCCAATCTTGTTCTTGGCAAGTCATAATGACAACTTTATTACTGCTTGCTGACTTACTGAGCACCAATAGCAAAAAATAGCGGCTTTATAAGGCAGATAGCCCTGTTATAGCCGTAGTTTTGAAACAGAAATGAAAGTTTACTCACCAATACAGGGCTATATCGGTAATGTATTGTATAAAATGTGGCAATTAACAGACATTTTCACACCTAATATCGGTTTAGGTATATAATGCATGCTTAATTATATCTGTGAGTTGATGACTGTCTATCCATGTTAAATTTTTTTGCTGCTGCCCCAAAGGGGTTTGAATATAGCTTATCCAATGAGCTTAAAGAGTTTGGTGCTACTGATGTTAAGGAAAGCGTCGCTGGTGTGTATTTTTCTGCGCCTTTAGAACTTGCCTATCGAATTACATTGTGGACTCGACTTGCTAGCCGAATTGTTGTGGTTATCTATAAAGGTGCTTGTGAATCTGCTGAGCAACTTTATAACGCAGCTTACAGTATTGATTGGCCGTCTCACTTCTCAAACGATAGTACCTTCAGTATCGATTTTCACGGTACTGGCGGCTTTATTAATAATACCCAGTTTGGCGCTTTAAAAACCAAAGATGCGGTTGTGGATCGTTTTCGCGATGATGGTTTAGATAGACCTGATGTTGGACGCGTCAATGCTGAATTTAGAATTGATGCCCATTATCGTAATAATCAATTAACGCTTTCAGTTAATTTCTCTGGCGCTTCTTTACACCAACGTGGCTACCGATCAATAACCGGTGAAGCACCTCTGAAAGAAAACTTAGCCGCTAACATGCTTATAAGAAGTGGTTGGCAAGCAAATCCAATTACATTATTAGATCCCTTTTGTGGCAGTGGTACCGTTGTTATCGAAGCGGCATTAATGGCTGCAGATATTGCTCCAGCTCTTAAACGCGCCCGTTTTGGTTTTGAGCATTGGCATCAACATGACGATACCCTATGGCAAGGGATTTTAAATGAAGCAAAAGCCCGAGCCAGTCTTGGTAAAACTCGCTGCGCATTAAAGTTTTTTGCCTCTGATATTGACGGTCACCTTGTAGCGCTTGCAAAACAAAACGCAGAAAACGCCGGTGTTGCTGATTTAATTGAATTTAGTGTTTCAGATGCACTTGATGTTACTCCACCAGTAGAAGCGGGTTTCTTAATCTCAAACCCACCATATGGTGAGCGTTTAGGTAGCATTACGGAATTATTGAAGCTGTATTACAAGCTTGGCGATAAGTTTAAGAAAGACTTTGGCGGTTGGAAAATTGCCATGTTGTGTAGTGATATTGAATTACTCTCAGCATTAAAGCTAAAAGCCGATAAGCAAATGAAGATGTTTAACGGTGCACTAGAGTGTGGCTTTAACTTATATACTTTGCATGCTAAAAGCACTCGCCGTGAAATGCCGGTGTTGCCTGAAGGTGTTGATATTGCAGATATCTCGCCTGCTTTTGCTAATCGTATTAAAAAGAATATGAAGCAACTAACCAAGTGGGCTAAAAAAGAAGGTATTGATAGTTACCGCATTTATGATGCTGACTTACCTGAATACAATGTGGCAGTTGATAAATATGTCGATTATGTGGTTATTCAAGAATACTCTGCGCCTGCGACTATTCCTGAAGCGGTGACAAAGCGTCGTTTAACCGATGTATTACTCTCATTGCCTGCAGCATTAAATATGGACCCTGATCGCGTTACCTTAAAGACCCGTGAAAAGCAAAAGGGCACCAACCAGTATCAAAAGCTTGATCAACAAAAGCTGGAGATCATTACCCAAGAGTATGGCGCTAAGTTTAAGTTAAATTTAACTGGCTACCTTGATACCGGTTTATTCTTAGATCATCGTTTGACCCGTAAATTAGTTGGTGAAAAATCAGCGGGTAAAAATGTGCTGAATTTATTTTCTTACACAGGCTCTGCATCGGTACATGCGGCATTAGGTGGGGCTAAATCTGTCACTACAGTCGATATGTCAAATACTTACCTTGCTTGGGCAAAAGAGAATTTTGATTTAAATAATTTATCAGGTAAGCAATATCAATTCATCCAAGCTAACTGTATTCAGTGGGTGAAAGATTGTGAAGAGAAATTCGATCTGATATTTATCGATCCGCCAACTTTTTCTAATTCAAAAAGAATGGAAGATAGCTGGGACGTTCAACGAGACCATGCGGCAATGCTGGTTGATTTGATTAAAGTATTAAGCCCTAATGGCGAAATTATTTTCTCGAATAATAAGCGTAAATTTAAAATGGATATCGAGCTTTTAAGCCAATATAAAATGGACATTAAAAATATCGATAGTCAAACATTACCATTGGATTATAAGCGTAATCCGCACATCCATAATACTTGGTTAATTACCCATGCTAAGTCTCCTTACGCTAAATAAGCTTTAAGGTTAAAGGTATGAGTTCTAACCCAACAACAGACAGTGCAGGCCTAATTTTATATCACACAGATGGCTGTCATCTGTGTGAAATTGCTCAAGCGTTAGTTGAGCAATTAGGCATTGACTATCAACATATTGATATTTGCGATAATGACACACTGGCAAGCCGTTATGGCATCTCTATACCAGTGTTAGTTATGGATGAAAAAGAATTGTTTTGGCCCTTTGATGCCCAGCAGTTAACAGAATTTATTAGGAGCGTCGCTTGAGTTTAGTTCGTATTAATAATGGCTCTTTAGCCTATGGCTATACCCCGTTATTGAAAAATGCTGATTTCACTATTTTACCTGGTGAGCGAGTGTGTATCGTAGGCCGAAATGGGGCGGGTAAATCAAGTTTAATGAAAGTGCTGTCAGGTGATGTATTACTTGATGACGGTGAATTTAATATTGCCTCTGATGTGAATGTCAGTCGACTACAGCAAGATCCGCCTAAAGCTGAAACCGGCACGGTTTATAAATATATCTCTTTAGCATTAAAAGAAATTGGTGAAATGCTAGAGCGTTATCATAAGCTTTCACATGACGTTGCTACCGCTGAACCTGATGAAATGAACAAGATGCTCAATCAAATGCAGCGCTTGCAAGAGTCATTAGATCATAATAACGGCTGGCATTTAGATTCTCGTATTATTCAAAATTGTGAATTGTTAGGCTTAGATCCCGATAAACCCCTTAGTGAGCTATCAGGTGGCTGGCAGCGTAAAGTGGCATTAGCAAGAGCCCTAGTTAGCGAACCGGACTTATTATTGCTTGATGAACCGACCAACCACCTTGATATTGATACCATTGAATGGCTTGAAGAGTTTTTATTAAACTTTAAAGGCGCTATCGTGTTTGTCAGTCATGACCGTGGCTTTATTCATCGTATGGCAACACGCATTGTTGATTTAGATCGCGGCGTAGTGACATCGTGGCCGGGTAATTACCATGCTTATTTAGAAGGTAAGCAAGAGTGGTTGCGTGTTGAAGCGGAACAAAATGCCCATTTTGACAAAAAATTAGCAGAAGAAGAAACTTGGATCCGTCAAGGGGTAAAAGCCAGACGTACCCGTAATGAAGGCCGAGTGCGCGCCCTTAAAGCATTAAGAAATGAACGCAGTGAGCGCCTGAATCGTCAAGGCAATGCCAAGATGAACGTCAGTGATACTGAGCGTTCTGGTAAGTTAGTATTTGATATTAATAATCTTAATTACAATTTACCTGATAAAGATTTAGTTAAAAACTTCAGTTCAACGGTTATACGTGGTGACAGAATTGCCTTAATCGGGCCAAACGGTTGTGGTAAATCAACATTAATTAAGCTATTAATTGAGCAGCTTTCGCCGCAATCAGGTGAAGTTAAAGTCGGTACCAAACTCGAAGTTGCCTATTTTGACCAATACCGTGAAGCGTTAGATCCAGAAAAAACCGTTGAAGAAAACGTAGGCGACGGTAAGAAAACCGTTACGATTAACGGTCAAGATCGTCATATATTAAGTTACTTACAAGACTTCTTGTTTTCACCTATGCGTGCACGTACCCCTGTTAAGGCGTTATCAGGTGGTGAGAAAAACCGATTGCTATTAGCACGCTTGTTATTGCGACCTGCAAACTTAATTATTCTCGATGAACCAACCAATGACCTTGATATTGAGACCCTAGAATTGTTAGAGTCCTTACTAACTGATTTTAAAGGGACCTTATTGATTGTTAGTCACGACAGGGAATTTATTGATAATACCGTGACCAGTAGTTGGTGGTTTGCCGGTAATGGTAACTGGCATGAGTATGTTGGCGGATACAATGATGCCGTCTCTCAGGGCGCTAAATTTTATTCTGAGGAACAAGCAGCAACATCTGTTGTCCAAACTCCTGCGCCAGTAGAAACTAAGCCTGTAAAGCAGACTAAAGCTGCCAGTACAGCACCTAAAAAATTATCGTTCAAACTTCAACGTGAACTCGAACAACTACCGAGTAAAATGGAAAAGTTAGAACAAGAAGTAGAAAAAATACAAAATACTGTGGCTTCAGCTGATTTTTATAGCCAACCACAAGATACCGTCAACTCAGTGCTTAAAGCATTGGCGACAAAAGAACAGGAATTGGACACTTGCTTCGAGCGTTGGGAAGAACTCGAATCACTGAAGTAAGCGTATAATAATAATAGGAATTATAATGAAGTCGAAGTTTGATAAGGCATTATCTGTCGTTGCCTTGAGTGTGCTTGGCGCTATCGGAAGTGTACATGCCGCTCCAGTATATGAAATTGTAAACATTGAAGATTTTGATCTTAAAGGCACAGTAGACGGTACCCGAAGTGGTTACGCCATGGCTGTTAATGCCAACAATGAACTTGTAGGTGTTTCTAAAGGTAAGAAAAAACTATCTGTCGATGATGACGAAGATGACAATGACGTTATTGATGTAGAAGATGGTATCGCACCTGAAGAAACCATTATTTATTCAGTATTTTTGCCTCTGGTGGCAAATAACTTTACTTTCACAGCGGAAGAATACGATGCTGAGTCAGCTTGGTATCCAAACTTCTATAGCGTTAATGGCACTACAGCACCAACCGATGTTGATGATGAAGGCGAGTTAATTATCAACTCGGTTGATACCTTTTTCTATGGCATGAATGACAACAATTACAAAGTTGGTTCATATACTGCGCCTGAAAAAACTATCGACTATGTTGGTAGTGATGAAGACCAAGAGTTTTGGTACTATCGCGATTTTGAGCTTCGTGGTGTCGCTGTCACGCCTGACGGAGAAGAACTTGAATTAGTACCATCTTACGAAACTTATATTCGTGAAGATGATGGTTTTGAAGTTGAGTTAGGTGGCTGGTCAGCGGCTGCGGCAATTAACGATAATAATTTGGTGGCAGGTTATGCCAGTACTGACATTATTGAATTCAGCTCAGATCGTATCGATAGTTGTATTGACGCAGATTTAGACGCAGATGAAGACTCGCCAGCGCCAGTTGAAATATGCGTACAGGCAGATCAATTCCCATCAAATGGTCTTCGTAACATTCAGTATCAAACCCGCGCCCACGTATGGCAAATTGCTGATGATAATACTATTCCTGCTGAAAACGTGATTGAGCTAGAGTTAGGGTTAACCCCTGATGAAGACTCTACTTTAGTGTATACCGCTCAGGCTTTAGGTATTAACAACAATGATGTAGTGGTAGGGCGCTCACACGTTTACCGTAATGGTAAAACGGATGATCTTTATCAAGATGCCGCCTACTGGGTGAAAAATGCCCAAGGAGAATATGAATATCAGTGGATTGATACTGATATTTTCAGTGACGATGTTTATAACTCAATAGCACGTGATATTAATGATAATGGTATTGTCATTGGTACTTTTTATAAATATGTCAGTGGAATTTTACGAGATAAGTTCTTCTATTACGATATTAACAACCCATCTGCTGAAATCGTAGTACCTAGTGACTTTCAAGATTCAGGTATTTCAGAGCTAAGTAGTTACCCAAAAGCCATTAATAATGCAGGTCAAGTGGTTGGTAATATTGAGGTCACTTATGATAAAGATAAGCCGCGACCAAAAGCAGGTTTTCTTTATAACATCGGTGATGATGAATTTGTGAACCTTAATGCGACTTTAACGTGTGAGTCAAAAGGCTATGAGCAAGATGCTGATGGCAAATGGACTCGTTATCCGGTTGAGGTTATTGATGGTGACGGCTCAATTTTAAGCTATGACAGTGAAATATATGTGGTTGAGGCCAATGACATCAATGAAGACGGCACCATTGTAGGTACAGCATTTATTCGTAAACCTTTATACCAATTTGATACCGATGGTAATTTGATTCTTGATGAAGACACTAACCTACCGTTATTTGAAATAAATGGTAATGGCGAGCCTGTAACGTCTTATTTACCGCGTATGGTGGTAATGAAACCGGTATCAGGTAACGAACAAGCCTGTACTGAAAGTGATGACGTAGAAGATGAGCCCTATGTAAGAAAAGGGGCGGCTAGCTTTGCTTGGTTATTCGCTCTGCCGTTACTTTGGTTACGTCGTCGCAAGCTTAAGTAGAGAGCATTTTTTGAACTAAAAGTCGAGGATTATTCCTCGATTTTTTTTTGCTTTTTATCTCAATACTTTAATTAAAAACACATAATTTTGTCATATTTTTGCATTGATCTTGTGTGAAATTTCACCTATTTGTAATGCTGAAGCGAACGCTTCTTGATTAACAAAATGAGGATGTGTTAATGAAAAGACAAAAAAGAGATAAGTTAGATAGAGCTTTTTCTAAGGGATTCCAAGCAGGTATTGCAGGGCGCTCTAAGGAGCTTTGCCCTTACGGAACTTTAGATTCTAAATCTCAATGGTTAGGTGGTTGGAGAGAAGGCGTAGATGGACGTATGAGTGGTTTGTTTAATAAATAAATGAAAAGGCATCATATTAATATCTTTGCCCTCAGGGGGTTGATTGAGGGCAAAATAATGCCGTTTAGCTAAGTTAACCTAAAGCAACATTAGCTAACAGTGATTACTATTCATATTCAGTGAAATGCTTAAAAGGTCGAGGTATCCTTAAAAATACCGACTTTCAAATCAGTAGCCGAGTAAATCTCACGGCCATCCACTTCCATAGTGGCATCAGCAATCCCCATAACCAGCTTACGGTGAATCTTTCGTTTTAAAGTGAGCTTATAGGTGACTTTTTTCGCTTCCGGTAATACTTGCCCGGTGAACTTTACTTCGCCAACCCCAAGTGCGCGCCCTTTACCTTCTGCGCCTTCCCAGCCTAAATAAAAGCCAACCAATTGCCACATGGCATCTAAACCTAAGCAACCTGGCATCACAGGATCGCCATTAAAGTGGCAGTCAAAAAACCATAAATCAGGGGTGATATCGAGTTCAGCGACTATTTCGCCTTTACCATATTCACCACCGTCAGCATTAATGGTTGTGATCCTATCTATCATCAACATATTATCGACAGGCAGACGTGGTGAGTTAGGCTCAAAAAGGTTGCCATTACCACATGCGATCAGCTCTTCTTTAGTGAAACTGTTAGCTCTTTTCATTTAAATATTTACCACTTTATTACGAATAGGCTGACAAGATAGCGAACACGTGTAAGCTAAACAACTCCGATCACTATAATATCTTTAATTTCATTAATATTTTTTGTAAAAAGCTTAATTCGAGCTCTTCATCATCGTGGCCAGCCATTTTTTCTAAACGTGTTTGGACCTGGCCATAAATTGATTCAGCAGGAAAATCATTGTCTTCGTTTCTTACCCCTGCTGGAGCTTTCATTAATAAATCGATAGCTTGATCCATATGCTCAATTGCATGAATATGAAACAAGCCTTTTTCAACGGCCTCAATAACTTCGGTTTCAAGGTTTAGTTGTAGCACATTCGATTTAGGAATAATAACGCTGTGCTCACCTGTTAAGCCACGTCGATTACATAAATGATAGAAGCCTTCGATCTTTTCATTCACACCACCAATGGCTTGCACCGCGCCGAATTGATCAAGTGCGCCCGTAATGGCAAATGCTTGGTTAATCGGCTGCTCGGCAATGGCAGACATTAAGCAGCAGTACTCAGCTAAAGAGGCACTATCGCCATCAATCTCTTGATAAGACTGCTCAAACACTATATTGGCATTTAAATGCAAAGGTACATCGCGACCAAAAATACGGTACAAGGAAGCTGAAAGGATCATCATACCTTTAGTATGAATATTACCGCCCAACTCTGATTTCCTCTCAATATCAATCACTTCACCGTCACCATAATGGACAGAGGTAGTGATCCTTGCCGGCTCGCCATAACTTGAATCATCAGTGTCAATCACAGTTAAGCCATTAATCTGGCCGATTATTTCACCGCTCGTTTGCAGATTAATGAAATTATCATCAAAGTTTTGTGCTGAATAAACCTCAGAACTGTCATGGCGTGACTTTGACTGTCTAAGGGCTTTTGCTATGGCAGTTGAATTGAGCGAAGCACTATTAGAGTATGCTTTAGCTTGTGTCAGTACCTGAACGATTTGCAGCATTGATAAACTTAAGCGTTGCTGATGCTCAGTAAGTTTGGCGCTGTAATTAAATAGCGGTATCAAGCTTGATGGCTCTAATTGAATGTTATAGGCATCAGCTAAACTATTTAGCCATTGCAGGTACTGAGTTTCATTATATTTAGTTAAATCAATTTCTGAGTTAACCTCGCCAAGCAGTGGAAAGTTTTTATAAAAAACTCTGTCTTCAGCTCTTAAATGAGTAAACAAGTTAGCTGAGCCCATTAGCACAATTTTACAATTGAGTGGGATTGGCGCGATATCGTTGCTAATTTTATATTGTTTATGCTCGAGGATCTGCATGACAAAATCCCACAGGCCTTCACGTTTCCATAAAGAGTTAGCATCAATAAAAACGAAATGGTTGGAGGCTAAAATGCCAGCTTTATACTGGCTAGACTTATCAGTCTTATGCATTTTACCGACTAGATCAGCGCGGCGAATAGAGCCACTAACATAGCTGTAAAGGGTATTTTGATGCGCAACAGTGCCAACATTCTCTGACGGTAACTCAGCCTGCCAGCGGAAATTAAAATTGTGATTTTCATCTTGGCTTTTAGTCGCAACCAAAAAGGAATCTGATGGCGTATTAGCCTGACTCACAAGGGCTTTAATAAACAGTTCACGCTCAATACCCGCAAAATCAGCGACAAATAAATGTTGGTGTGCAAGTTTAGTCATTAAATTAAATGCATCTAAACAACGCTCTTGTCCCAACAATAAATGGCTTAGATAAGCAGTAGAAGGTAAAGATTGAGGTAACGTAAACTGAGGAGCAAGTTTGGGTATAGAAATTAAAGTTGTGGTCATAGCTTTAAGTATCAGAAATAGTTAAAGCGATTTTAGCATATATTATCGTCATATCATTGAAATGTTCGATGCTTTGCGGATTATCTATGGGCTTGCTGGAAAAATATGACACTGGATTGCTATATTCAAGGCCATTGCTGCTTCTTATTTGGGGTTTAGCGTAATTCTTTAAACAAAATGTAATCGCTAAAAGCGTGTTTGTTGATAGAAAAGGTGAGGGAATCCAGTGGTGTAGAAGGTGATTTTTTACTCACCTGATTAGCAAATGAGCCAACAAAGGTGGAAAAATGTCTTAAAAGCTTATTTGATGAGCATTTGAATGTTTTTTTATAAATTCCGGTTTACAACGAGGTCTGATACTTATATTATTCTCGGCGTTCGGAGAGATGGCAGAGTGGTCGAATGCACCGGTCTTGAAAACCGGCATGGGTTTGTAGCCCATCTAGGGTTCAAATCCCTATCTCTCCGCCATATTTAAGACGAAAGGCTCATCAGGAATGATGAGCCTTTTTTCGTTTAACTTACTAAAAATATTGAAGATTAATACTATCAATTCAAAACTACTTTATTGTCTAGTGTTTGAAGTGCCAGTTTTATAGTCACTTATCTTCCTTGAGAGGATTGACTCAGTCAATATCCCTGCTTTTCGCATCAGCAGAGCTCCTATTAACGTGTACCTCACACGTATCTGTTTAGCCACATATTTACGTGATAAAGGCTTTCCTTTTGATGTAAAAGTATCTTTGTTAACCCTAGGCTTTGCTGAAGCCATATTAGCAATATAGGCGCTATATCGATGTTGCAAGTACACTCAAAAAAATCATCAATGCCATAGGTCATCAAATCTGTATTAATGACTTTATTCGTTATGTTGATGAAGTGATTAACAGTCTTCGCAGTGAGTTTGAGAAAAACAAGTCGGCCATCAGTACAAAGCCAGCAAGTTATAGCATCCCCATCAGAGACACTAAGCTGTCACAACACCGTGAAAGCACGGCTGTAGCCCAAGCAATGCCCGTGGTGACGTTACATGATGCTCTAGCAGGTTTTGTTACTTCAAAAGAGAAGTCAGGCATTAGACCACTCTCTATTAAACAACTTGAACAGCGAACCTTTCACTTCATTAAATTACTGCCAACAATCGGTAACCGGTCACCAAAAAGCACTCAAGCTATTTGCACTAACGATATTACCTCGGCGATGCGATGAAGTACCGTGATGAACTGCTTACACAGGGCAGAAGCTATAAAAGTAATAAAGAATACTTAGCGGCCGTATTTCAGTTTTAATTCGTATGGTCGATGACATAGTAATTGAGTGGAAAAAGAGGCATTAGCACGTTATATATATGAAGTAATTTCAGTTTCTGAAAAACAAAATCATGATAGTCAATTTGAAGTTCCACAGGGTAATAAAACTCAAGATAGACAATAAAAAATAAGAAGTTCTAGAGGTTAGATTTTAAAACTGAAATTAATTAATTTTATGATTAAGATCAGCTTTAATTGGTAATTTCGAAGCTTGTCGCGATTTACTCATATTGAAGTGAATTGAACTCAACTCTTAGCTACGACTTATGGTTGAAATAATTATCATCTTGAGTCGTTAATTTGCTTTAATAAAATATATATATAGTGTGTCTATTTTTGAATGAGTCACTTACTTATTGATTATATGAGACAATATCTGTTTTTATCTGTGGCATTTTTTTTACCCGCTTAATTGTTCATTGGCTGAAACTGTGTAGTGCTACAGTCAAGGTTGATGTTTATCCTGTTTGTTGATATTTGTAGATTTGATAATTTACTAATCTGATTTAGACTTAAAACTGTCATTTTTATGGCGTATTTTTAATTTAGGCTGTTAAAGGGTTATTTGTATTTTATTAGACCAAGCTACAATTGATAAAGCTTGCTGTTATGGCTAAATTCAATAAATTGCATTAGTTAGAGTCGAGTCTTGAGGGATCGAATCTGAACTTTACTCAAACAACATAGGTTAATGATTCGGTATGTATTGGGCGGCATAGTAGTTGCGGCTACGGACCAATACTCTATGAGTATTTAGTAGAATTTAAGCTTAACAGCGTCTGCTTTGAAGCATCAGGCTGTAATCTATGAACATTGGAGTTTGCTATGAATTATAAGTCCTTTTGTGATTTGAGTGATGATATTAAAAATAATATTCACAAAATCAATCAACAAGACTTTGATTTAATTGTAGGTATTCCAAGAAGTGGAATGGTACCTGCATATATGGTGGCGTTATTGCTCAATGCTAACTGTATCGATTTACCTGCTTTTATTCGCAATGATAAGTTAGGTAAAGGCATTACTCGTGATGCCAAAAAAGCCTTAAACTTCCCCCATGAAGCAAGCAACATTTTAATTGTCGATGACAGCATTCTAACTGGTGGTTCGATGATAGATGCGCTAGCCAAAATACCTAGCAGCTTCCAAGGCAAGGTGACCACAGCTGCGATTTACACCACTGCGCTTGTCAGTGACAAAGTTGATATCTTTTTTGAGCATGTGGACTTTCCACGTGTTTTTGAATGGAACTTATTTCATCATCCTATCGTGACTGAGGCTTGTGTCGATATTGATGGTGTCCTGTGCCAGGATCCAACTGAGGAACAAAATGATGATGGGGAGAAATATATTCAGTTTCTCGCTGAAGCGACTCCTCGATTTATCCCAACCATGAAAGTTGATGTGCTGATAACTAATAGGTTAGAAAAATTTCGACCACATACTGAGCAATGGCTAGCAAAACATGGCGTTAATTATAACAAACTAGAAATGTTAGATTTGCCTTCAAAAGCCGCAAGACGGGTCCAAGTAGATTATTTTTCCCATAAGGCAGACTACTTTAAGCGTAGCCCAAATGTGTTATTTATCGAAAGTGATTATCAGCAAGCAATTGAAATTGCTAATCGGTCTAACAAGTTTGTTTATTGTGTTGATACAAACCAAATGATTGCGCCTAATGGTCTTAAGCGGTTTAAAAATAAAAAATACCTTGCTGAGACGATTAGAATGCAATTTTCAAAAATTAAGCCATTAAGAGCGATATACAAAAAAGTTAAAAATCTGGCTAGGGCTTAATCTATAAGCTCTAAACCTTTATCTGGCGTGAAAAATGGGCAGATTATTACCAGCTGCAGATGTTAGATTTTTAGTGGTGAAATTAAGGTCTTGATTTGTCTAATTAGGATTTTTCATTCTGTAGGAATGCCTTTTGAGTTGATCTTTATACTTGCTTTGCTTTTTTAATATTAGGCAATTAAAACCAAGCAGCTTTTAAAGAATACACTTAATTTAAAATAGATTCTTAAGTAGTAATAGTAACAATATACATCGCAATTTAATGCAATTCCCCAGCAAGGGCCTTCTCAAACGGCCGTTCAAATCATTAGTTAAAATCAAAATGTTAAATCAATAACTTAAGTAAAGGGCTTAAACACAGCTTTCTTGCTTGTTCATTGAGCTAGAGTGTTGAGTTTTGAGCAAAAATAATCATATACTGACGTTAATGTAATAACTCTACTATTTATTAACATTATTGGCTCATGCAAGCCGTTAATTTAAAAAGTAATGCAATTGATTTCAATGCAAGGGAAGGGTATGGCAGATAAGCATAACGATATTTCATCCACTGAATTACCGGCAAATACACCGGAGCAAGCCGTTTTATCAACGCCTACAGATGACATTCATGTTGCTAATGGCGCAGCGGATAAGTCCAAAAATCAGAAAATAAGAAAAGCGACCAATATCATACTGATAGTGGTCGCTTTTTTGTTTGTATTCCATCTTATTGCTGATCGTTATATTCCTTCAACTGATTTAGGTCGAGTTCGCGGTTTTGTGGTCCCCATTACCCCGCAAGTCTCAGGGGAGGTAATTGAAATTTTAACCACGCCAAATACCTTGATCCGTAAAGGGCAGGTGCTTGCGAGAATTAACCCAAGAGATTATGAGATTGCATTATTTACCGCTGAGCAAAATGTGACGCAGGCTGGGCAAAATATGGGAGCTTTAACCGCTAATGTCACCGCTGCAAAAGCAAAGGTTGTTAATGCGGAGGCAAACTTTACTAATGCAAAAGTACAATCTAAGCGTATTTTTACCATGGTTGAGCAGCAGGTGATGTCAGAGGCTGATGCCGACAATGCTAGAGCGGAACTTGCTAGCGCAGAAGCGGGTGTCGCTAGTGCTAAAGCAGATTTAGCCAAAGCAGAAGAAAGGTTGGGCTCAGAAGGTGAAAACAATACCGCGGTAAAATCAGCGTTATTGGCCTTAGAGCAAGCTGAACTTAACCTGGCACGCACCGAAATTAAAGCGCCCACCGATGGCGTGGCATCAAACTTTCGTTTAAAAGAAGGTTTTTATGCTAACGCTGGTCAACCGGTAATGACCTTTATTTCATCTGAAGATGTGTGGATTGAAGCGAACTTTAGAGAAAATAGCTTAGGCAATATGCAAGCGGGCGATAAAGTCGAGTTTGCACTGGATTATGCTCCGGGTGAGGTTTTTACTGGGAAAGTAGCCTATATCGATTATGGTGTTGATTGGGGACAAAGTGAACAAACGGGAAAGCTGGCTCAAACAACAGGCCAAACAGGTTGGTTAAGACAATCTCAGCGATTTCCTGTAACCATTCATTTTGATGACGAAGAGGCTAAAGGGTTGCGACGTGTCGGCGGTCAAGCGGATGTCATGGTGTATACCGAAGAAAGTTCACTGATGAACTTATTTGGTAAGTTTTGGATCCGAGTCGTTAGCTGGTTCTCCTATGTCAGATAGCGAGCTAGCCTTTAAAGCCATTAATGCTCAATTTGCTGAGGCGATATTTACCCGTCGAGTATTACGCTTCACTTTGGGGATAGGCATTGCAGTGGCCATAGCTGCGGTGTTTGATTGGCAATTAGCTTTTATACTACCGGTGTTTGTCGCTAAGTTTTTAGTTGATAGAGTGGTGCCGACAGTGCAAACCATTTACGAATTGCTTATTTCAATGGTGGTCACTATTGCCATTGCTTGGATGGTGAGTTTTGGGCCGGTTCAATATCCATTTGTACTGTTGCCATTACTCGCATTAATGATGCTATGGGCCTATTACCTGTTTTCTGATCCCAAGTGGAATTTTTTCGCCACTATATTAATTGTCTCGACATTAGTATTACCCTATTTAGGGATTTTACATCCAGGTGCGGCGATTTTTTTTGGTGTCGGCTTAAGCTTTTCAGGCGTGGTGGCGGTCATCATTTTTACTTTATTGCATATTTTGTTGCCTGATTTAGCACCAGAAAAAGAAACTCATTCTGAGTCAGAATTATCTAATGACGAGCGGCTTTACGAGTCAGTTAGGGCATTAATTATTTCATTTCCGGTGATCACCTTTTTCTTTTTATTTGAGGTGACCGGCGCATTACTGACCATGATATTTATTGCAATTTTATCTTTGCAAACGGCCGGCACTAAGAGCGTTAAAGTGAGTTTGTTTTTATTACTCACTAATGGCATAGGTGGTGTGCTGGCGATTATTTTTTATAACATGTTAGTTGTCGTGCCTGAGTTAGCGTTTTATATCGGGCTCACTATGATAGCCGCGTTATTTTTTGCACAAAAAATTTATGATGATCCTGCTAAAGCGCCTATTTTTGCGGGGATATTTTCAGCCTTGCTAGTGGTTGTCGGCTCGACGGCTTCGTCAACAGATGCCGATGTCGCAACCAACTTCTATATTCGTATTGCGCAGCTATTTATTGTCGGTGTTTATATGGTTGTGGCTTCATTTTTTTTAGAAACCAGAAATTGGAAGTTCTTACAAACTAATCATGATTAGGCGGTTTTATTGTAGCCGCTAGGCTATATTTTATTGAACGCTAAGTGTTGATTTAATGGCGGAAATCAAATTTTCTCGTTTATCAATACTAGGTTTACTGAAAAATCACCTATTGTTGTGATGGCTTTTCACTGCAATAAGTTCGATGTTCATAAAGGTGTCAATACATTAACTAAGGTTTAATTTTAAAACGCAACAGCATTTAATTAGGGATAGATAAGTTATGAGTGATAAACCAATATCAAGCTCGAAAGAGTTTACTCATGCGGCAGTGGATGCCGCGATTAAAATAGCCCTGATTTTTATCATGGTCATATGGTGTTTTAAGATTATTCAGCCTTTCATTATGCCCATTTTATGGGGCGGTATTATCGCCATTGCGCTGTATCCAGTGGTGTTATTTATCAGTAGCAAGCTGCGATTGTCGGTGAGTAAATCTAGCCTGTTAATTACCTTGCTGGCCTTAGCCATATTATTGGTACCTACCTACTTATTTTCAGGTGCGATAGTTTCAAGCACGCAGGACTTTGTCGCAGAAATACATGACGGCACTTTAGTTATCCCCGCGCCGAAAAGCTCTGTAGCTGAACTCCCGATTGTTGGTGAGAAACTATATGAATTCTGGTCAGACGTCTCTGCAGATCTCGAGCATGTGGTAAAAACCTATGCCGATGAAATAAAAAGCTTTTCGACTAAGGCTGCCAGTGCTTTTGGTAGTTTTGGTATGACAATTTTGCAATTTTTAATTTCAATCATTATCGCAGGGGTGTTTATGGGTAAAGCATCTGGCTCAAGCCAAATGTTCCATAAAGTCTCAGTCAGGCTAGCTGGCAAACATGGTGAAGAGTTTTCTGAATTGGCCGTTGCAACCGTCAGAAGTGTGGTTCAGGGGGTGATTGGGGTAGCCTTTATTCAATCAATATTAGCAGGTGTTGGGCTTGCTTTAGTCGGGGTGCCAGGAACCGGGATTTGGATGTTACTGGTGCTAATACTCGCGATTATTCAATTGCCACCGATTTTGGTTTTAGGTCCTATTATTGCATATGTATTTTCTGTTGAATCATCAACCACCGCGATTATTTTTATGATTTGGAGCATTTTAGTGAGTGCCAGTGATGCATTTTTAAAACCGATGTTGATGGGCCGTGGCGTTGATATACCTATGTTGGTGATTTTGTTAGGCGCTATCGGTGGGATGATCCTCTCGGGTATTGTTGGCTTGTTTGTTGGCGCGGTGATTTTAGCTTTAAGTTATAAATTATTTTCAGCATGGCTAGTGGTTGAAACGGCTGAAGTTGATGGTGATGAAGTGTTACCGAACTCAGAGAACTCACAAGGGTAGTTGTTGCAATGGTTAAACCTATGTCTGAAGAAGATAACTTCAGCTACCTACTGGGGTCGTTGGTGTTAGTGCTGTTAAGTTCAGCTTTTGTGGAACAGTTTTTTGAACAGGGCCAGCTCATTGTTGTTTCGACAACTGTGATGAGTTTGTCTATTTCAGTGATTGGATTAGGCGCGAATAAACACTGGTTTCGCTCAAGTTTCGGGGTGATGTTTACTATCTTAGTGGTAGCCAGTATCGGCTCAGTTTTTGAATTGTTGAACCTTGATATTATCGCGCTATTTACCATTTTAACTTTTTTTATTTTGGCCACCTGGCGCGCCGCTAAGCAGGTCTTGTTTAGCGGGGTTATTTCCACTAATCAAATTATCGGATCTATTTGTATATTTCTGTTACTAGGGCTTATTTGGGCATTTATTTATCTATTGCTGATTGAGATTTTTGGTGTGGCTTTCAATGGTATTGAAGCCCAAAATTGGACCGATAATTTAACGACTGTGATTTATTACAGTTACATCACTTTGACTACAGTCGGTTATGGTGAAATATCACCAGCAGTGCCAATGGCGCGTTTTTTCGCTTTTTCTGAAGCGATTACAGGTCAGTTTTATATGGCGATCATTGTTGCCAGTTTAGTTGGAGCCAAAATGTCCAACCACGAACCGAAATAACCTGGAGTGACTTATCATCAACTGTACGCAATATTTATAGCGATAACTGCAATAAAGCTGAGAGATTACGCAACTAACTATTACTCAAAAAGCACTCATTGCGACGTGATATTCAAGGTCAACCGTCTCGCACAACAGTATGGGGAACAATAAACATGAATCTATTATTAAGCCTCGTCATTGTTGGGTTATTGCTATTACTAGGTTGGTGTTTTTGGCGTCTAAAGGCGCAAGTTAATCATGATATTGCCCGCTATTTTGAAGGCGATAAAAATAGGATTTACTTTAGCCTCATCATTGTTTCTTTCTTACTGCTCATCTCATCTATCGCTGCAATTAGTTTGAATGTTGCTTATAAGCATGACTTGCAAAAAAGTGGCTTAGCCTTGGAGTCGGTGTCTAAAACCACTGATGCAGCCTTGGCATCTTGGTTTTTGGGCTGGCAAAACCGAGTGAGTGCAGTGGCCACAAATCCTTTATTACTTAAGCGCACTACAATGTTAGCTAAGTTAGACTCGAAAAAAGCGCCACTTGTCGGAAATCAACATGTGCTTTGGTCTCGCGAAGCTTACGGGCGTTATAGTCAGGCCTTTGGCACCTTAGGATTTTTTGTTATCTCAGTTGATGGAGTCAATATATCTTCAAGTCGTGACAGCAATTTAGGTCAAATCAATATCGTTAAACAACAGTATCCGATGCTATTTAATCAAGTCTTGGCCGGTAATATTGTCATTACTCCACCTATGCCATCAGAAGTGGCGTTATCAAACCCATTTGGGTTGAAGCAAGCTGAAACACTCACCATGTTTGCCTTAAGCCCCATTACTCAAGATGATGGCAGTATCAGTGGCATTTTGTCACTTCGTATTGACCCTTACATTGAATTTGCCAAGCTGACTCAAAGTGGCGCGGTGGGTGACACTGGTGAATCATACTTTGTCGATGCCCAAGGAAGAATGCTGTCTCACAGTCGCTATGAAAATGACTTGGTGTCACTGGGTTTATTAAAAGCAGGTCAGGTATCAGTACTTAATTTGACTGTGACTAATCCGCAGAGATTATTATCAGAAAAGCAACCTGCTAACGGCCTTCGGGGCAGGGGAGCGTTAACCCTAGCAGCAAAAGAAATTAGCCTTAAACACGATGGTTATAGTTATCAGCCTTATCGTAATTACTTGGGGCAATATGTTATCGGTGTCTGGAAATGGGATGAGCGCTACGGTTTTGGTATTGTGACGGAAATGACCCTTGAAGAAGCCAGCCGAAACTATTTATTTTTTCGAAATATTGTCGTGATGCTGATTGGTATTATTGCCATTTCTTGCTTGCTTCTGACATTTGGTGGTTGGTGGCTAAGTCGTCATGTACATCGGCGCTTTAAAGCTGACAATGAAAGGTTAGAAAAAACTATTTCAATACGAACCCAAGATTTACAAGAGCGTGAAGAGCGTTTATGGGATTTATATGAAAACTCTGCTGTAGCTTATGCCACATTAGATCTTCAAGGCCGCTTCACTAAACACAATAAACAATTTGCACAGATTACTGGTTATGACCGCAAAGACTTCTCGTCGTTAACTTGGCATGACGTACTCGCCACTAAGCACGCTAAAGGCGAACAAATCTTTAGCCAAGCGTTGCAAGGCATTGATACGTCTGATGCACGTGTAGAGCTTGTTAATCATTCAGGTCATACCTTAATTGTTTCATTATCGACCCGTGTTGAAACCGATGTTGCGGGTGAATTTAGTGAAATCCGTTTATCTCTATTAGATATTAATGAGCAAGAAACTGTCCGTGCTGAGATGCTACAAAATCAACATCAATATCAAACATTGGTTGAGAATATTCAAGGCGCAGTATTTAGATATAAAGTCACTGATTTTGACATAAACCATTACCATTTACAGTACATTAGCCCCAACATAGAACCAATAACTGGCTATAAAATGGCAGACTTTATCGGTGAACATCCAGTTAGAAGACTTGCTGATATTGCTTTTGAAAATGATATAGAGCATTTAAAAGTCATGGTTGAACAAACCATCAAAGCGCAAGATAAAATTGTCGCGGAGTTTAGAATTATTAATCGCTCAGGTGAGCTACGCTATTTACAAATGAATGCTCAGTTTGACGGTAATGGCAATAACATGTCAGGTTTTTTTGATGGCATTGTGTTTGATATTACCGAACAAAAAATTGCTGCCAATCGGTTACTCGCATCAGAAGAAAAGTTAGAAGTGGCCTCAGAAAGTGCGCAAATGGGAATGTGGGACTTTTATCCTAATGAGCAACAAGTCGTGGTTAACCGCATGTATTCAAAGATGCTAGGTTATGAACCAACTGATTTATGTCAAGAGGATGACAAGTGGTCGCCATTAATCAATGGCGCGCAAACCTTTATTGATTTAGTCCACCCCGATGAGCAAAACTTGATCTCCAATCCGCAACAAGCATTGGCTGCAAGTGACAATAAAATTCTTCGCCATGAACTGAGAATGCGCAGAAAAGACGGCAGTTACGATTGGATTTTAAGCGTTGGACAACCTTACTCTTTTGATAAGCATGGGGTTCCCGATCGGATCAGTGGGGTTCATATCAACATTAATGAAGCGCGAGCATTACAAACTAAACTTGCCGCCGCTATTTCAGCCGCTGATAGTGCAAATCAAGCAAAAAGTGACTTCTTAGCCAATATGAGTCATGAAATTCGTACACCGATGAATGCCATAATTGGCATGTCCCATTTAGCATTAGACACCCAGCTGACCCCTCAGCAACGCAATTATATTGAAAAAACCCATCGCTCGGCACAATCCTTATTAGGGATTATTAATGACATTCTCGATTTTTCTAAAATTGAAGCGGGTAAGCTAGCTTTAGAACATATCGAATTAGATATCGAAGCAGTGTTAAACAATGTTAATAACCTCATTGGGATCAAGGTCGCAGATAAAGGTTTAGAGCTGCTATTTGATATTGATAATACTATCCCTAAAAACCTATTAGGAGACCCACTTCGCCTAGGGCAAGTGCTCATTAACCTCGCCAATAACGCGGTAAAGTTTACTGAACGTGGCAATATTATTATTGCAGTCAAACTCGAAAGGTTAACCAGCCAACAGGCTTTCATTCGCTTTTCAGTAACAGATTCCGGTATCGGAATGAGTCAAGAACAACAATCAAGATTGTTTAAAGCCTTTTCCCAAGCTGATGCTTCAACTACCCGAAAATACGGCGGCACAGGCTTAGGTTTAGCCATTTGTAAGAATTTAGCCGAATTAATGCAGGGCAGCATAACGGTAACAAGTGAGCTTGAGCAGGGAAGTACGTTTAGTTTGTATTGTCCTTTTGAGTTAAGTCGTTCAACGTCAGTGACTCTCGATACCTTGGAAAAACGTCGCTTTGATGGGCAATCAGTGTTGCTGGCTGATGATAATGATATCGCTCGCTCGATACTGACTAACCTATTGGGCTCAATAGGTTTACAAGTAGTAGCCGTTGCCAGTGGCCGTGAGGCTATACAATATATTGCGGCAGGTAATAAGCCAGATTTTGCTTTAATCGATTGGCAAATGCCAGGGGTTGACGGTGTTGATGTAGCTAAGTTTATTGGCGAGCTTGCGCCCGAGCTTAAACCTAAACTCATCATGATTACCGCTTTTGGTAGAGAAGAGCTACTCATGAGTGTAATGTCTGTTCACATCGACCATATTTTAACTAAACCTATTACGTTAACAACATTAACCCAAAGCCTATCTTCATTAGTGTCTGGGAAATCTTTAGCAGATCCTCGAACTAAGGTTCAAAGCCCATTCGATAAGGCGATCACCTCTTTGGTAGGAGCAAAGGTGCTTGTTGTTGAAGATAATGATCTCAACCAAGAGTTAATTGAAGAGTTATTAATTAATAAGCAAATTGATACTGTTTTGGCTGAGAATGGTCAACAAGCCATTGAGTGTTTAGCGCAGCAAGATTTTGATGGGGTGTTAATGGATTGCCAGATGCCGGTGATGGATGGCTACACTGCGACCTCGTTACTCAGGCTGCAGCCACAATTTCAACACTTGCCCATTATTGCCATGACAGCGAATGCCATGGCTGGTGACCGTGAAAAAGCGTTAGCCGCTGGGATGAATGATCATATCTCTAAACCTATTGACGTTGAGTCGATGTTTATCACTATGGCCAAATGGATAAGCCCAACGGTTGCCACTAACACTACTAAGCCAGCGAAATCGGCAATAGAAACGACAGATGCCGATGTCGTTAAGTTTGCCCTAAACCTCAATTCAATTGCCTGTGATCATATTGACGTAGCCCTAGGCTTGAGCCGAATTCAAGGTGATATAAGCTTGTATCACAAATTATTAGTAAGATTTATCCGAGGGCAAAAAGCTTTTCCGCAGTATGTTGAACAAGCTGTTATAGATAATGATACCGAACTGACTCAGCGGTTGGTACATACCTTAAAAGGGGTTGCTGGCAGCATTGGCGCACAAATGCTTGCCACATTGGCAGCAAAGTTTGAACAAACGCTTGATAGTCTATCTGAAGCACATTATGAGCGGGTTTTTACAAAACTATCAATAGAGTTACAAGGAGTATGTCATGACATTGAACGGCTATTGCCTAAGCGACCACAAGTATCAGAGCCATTGCAATTATCAAAGCTACAACCAATAGGTGCTGATTTCGCCCAAACTGCATTAGAAAATCAAACTTTGAATAAGTCATTAGCAATTGAAACCTTAGAAGTCCTCATTTCAATGCTATCGAATTTTGATATGGAAGCCACAGAGTATTTTATTAGCCACGGACAATGCTTAAACTTAAAACCATTAATACATGAGTATCAACAGCTTGAATATCAATTGTCGGAATACGAGTTGGATCGTGGTCTCGAAATTGCCAACCAAATGCTTGAGAAAGTAACAGCCATGTAATTGAGGCTTATTCACTAAAAATTTTTGCGTTTAATAGGAGTTCAAATGGAAAGGCAAACCATTTTAGTGGTCGATGATACCGCTGAAAATATTGATGTGTTGGCCGGTGTATTAAAATCTGACTATCAGATTAAAATTGCCAAGAACGGCAAACTCGCGTTAAAAATTGCTAAGGCAATGACATTAGACCTCATTTTGCTCGACATTATGATGCCCGGTATTGACGGTTTTGAAGTTTGCAGGCAATTGAAACAAGATAAACGCACCCAGCACATTCCGATTATATTTGTTACCGCAAAAATATCTGCGGCAGATGAATTAAAAGGGCTCGAGTTAGGGGCTGCAGATTACATCACTAAACCCTTTAATCCACCGATAGTATTAAGGCGAGTGCAAACCCAGTTAGCCTTAACCAGTCAAAGCCGCTTGTTGACCTTACAGGTAAGGCAAAAAACAGCTGAAATTGCCCAAAATCAATTGAACGTGATCCGCCGCCTTGGGCGCGCTGCTGAATATAAAGATAACGAAACCGGCATGCATGTTATCCGTATGAGTTATTACACCCATATATTGGCCCTTGCAGCAGGGTTAAGCGAAGACGATGCCGAGCTATTAATGCACGCCGCCCCCATGCATGATGTGGGTAAAATCGGCATATCGGATGCCATCTTAAAAAAAACCGACAAATTAGATTTTGACGAATTTGAACAAATGAAAAAGCACTGTGAAATCGGCGCTGAAATTTTAGGCGAGCAAGACTCTGAATTAATGGATGTTGCGCAAACTATAGCCTTAACCCATCACGAAAAGTGGGACGGCAGTGGCTACCCCAATGGTTTAAGCGGAGAGGATATACCGCTTTATGGCCGTATTGTGGCAGTGGCAGATGTGTTTGATGCACTCACCAGTAAGCGTCCTTATAAGGAAGCCTGGCCCGTTGAAAAGGCGCTTGAATTACTTAAAAAAGAAGCTGGAACACACTTTGATCCGCAGCTTGTGCCACTTTTTGTTGAAAAATTAGATCAAATTCTTGAAATAAAGGCTAAATTTAATGAAAGCGATACATAGTAGCAGTTTAAAAGCATGTAATAAAAGTTGAGGTGTTGGGAGTGTTTGTCAAAATTTTGCTATGAATTAGGTACTGTTATCGTCAGTTATTATTGGATTCACAAGCAGTTATTGGCTAAATAAGCCATTTGTGATTTTAAACGATGAATAGCGAGTATGATCCGAATATAAGCGGCTCATATTCTTGATGTGCCGTTAAATGCTGTCATTAAATACACTCGATAATTGCTATGGCTAAATACATATCGCAATACTTGTTCAACAGAGGAAATATCAATGTCTAATACGCTTTTCAGTAAAAAAATTCTGCTGGCTGCGGTTATGCTTCCAGCACTGTTAACCGGCTGTGCTACAGGTGATACACCAGAGGCTAAAAAAGCCAATGCCCGCAAAGAAACCCAAGCCGCATTGCAAGAAATTTATGCTGAGCACAATGAAGCTAAAGCTGCGGTAGCGAGCTCTGTGGGATATGTCGTGTGCACTGGCAGCAATAGTTACTTATTTGCATTATCAACCGGTGGCGGTGTTTGCGTACTCACCTCTAAAGGCCAAAACTCCTATTACCGTTTTGCAACCGGAGGCGTCGGTGCTGGCATTGGCTGGAAGCAAATGGCATTCGTGCAAGCATTTATGAATAATAATGCTATGACACGTTTTAAAGAGTCAGGCTATGAAGGCCAAGCTCAAGCAGAAGCGAGCGCTAAATATGAAGACAGTGGCGATCAAGCTTCAGCTAACCAATCAGTTGATGTAACAGGTGTAAAAACCTATCAAGTTAACTTAATGGGCGCCGCAGCTCAGGCAACCGTACAAGGTTATAAGTATTGGGAAACCGATTTTTCTGATGATTTCATGGAAAATAGTGAAGACTAATTTTTTCTAATGACTTGAAGCACAAAAAATTAAAAGCCGTAGTAGGCAACTGCTACGGTTTTTTGTTGGTTGTTATATTTGTATATCGCAACAGTCTAATAATTAACCGCCAACAGGGGCTAGTTGTTAGTGGTTGCATAAGGAGTGAACAATTATGCCATTATTGTGGTTAATATTGCTTTGCGATACTCGTTCAATAGGCTAAATTACAACGGTAAGGATATGATAAAAATTCAGGAAGAATACGCTTAAGGTGGGTTGAAATTGATTTCAGTATATTTAGTTGATGATCATGAGCTAGTGAGAACCGGTATTCGACGTTTATTGGAAGATGAGCGTGGTATAAAAGTGGTTGGCGAAGCGCCGGATGGCGAAACCGCCGTGCAGTGGTCACGTCAAAATGAAGCTGATGTTATTTTGATGGATATGAACATGCCCGGTATGGGCGGTTTAGAAGCGACCCGTAAAATTTTACGTTATCAACCTGAAGCTAAAATCATCGTATTAACCGTACAAACTGAAGACCCTTTTCCTACCAAAGTCATGCAAGCTGGCGCCTCTGGTTATTTAACCAAAGGGGCAACACAGCCTGAGGTATTAAGAGCCATTCAGCAGGTATCTCGGGGGCAACGTTATTTATCTCCAGAGATTGCCCAGCAAATGGCCTTGAGTCAGTTTAGTCAAACAGACGAAAACCCTTTTAGCAGCCTGTCAGAACGTGAGCTTCAAATTATGTTGATGATCACCAATGGTGAAAAAGTCAACGACATTTCTGAAAAGCTCAATTTAAGCCCGAAAACCGTTAACAGTTATCGCTATCGTTTATTTGCCAAGTTGAATATTGGTGGTGATGTAGAGTTGACCCGTTTGGCGATTCGCTACAAAATGCTTGATGCCAGTTCTTTTTAGTTAATAGGTGTTGAATCAAACTGGTATTTCACACCTATTTTAGGATAGTTGATGCCATCTCGTTTTAATCCAAAGTTATTTCTCAAGAATGTTTCTTCTTCGCCAGGTGTTTATCGGATGTACGATGACAAGGGCGAAGTCATTTATGTTGGTAAAGCAAAAGATCTTAAAAAGCGCTTATCATCTTATTTCAGAGCCAATATTCCCCATGTAAAAACTCAAGCATTAGTGGCGCGTATTGCCAATATTGATGTCACACTGACCCACAGTGAAACCGATGCGTTATTGCTCGAAAATGATTACATCAAGCAATACATGCCCAAATATAATGTATTGCTGCGTGATGACAAATCCTATCCTTACATTTTGCTCAGTGGCCATAAGCATCCACGACTTGCTTATCACCGTGGCCCTAAGCGTGAAAAAGGCCATTATTTTGGCCCATATCCAAATGGCGGTGCAGTTAGAGAAAGCTTACATCTGATGCAAAAGCTGTTTCCTATTCGTCAGTGTGATGATCTTTATTATAAGTCGCGCTCTCGACCTTGCTTGCAGTATCAATTAGATCGCTGCAGTGCACCCTGTGTTGGTCGCGTAAGCGATGATGAATATTCCGAGCAAGTGAAATTAGCCAGCCTGTTTTTAAAAGGCAAAGATCAGCAAGTGATCAGTGAGCTAGTGGTGAAGATGGATAAGGCTGCCAATGAGCTAGAGTACGAACATGCAGCGCAATTTCGCGATCAAATCACCGCCCTAAGGCGAGTGGCTGAGCAGCAAGAAGTGTCTAATCACAAAGGCGATATGGACGTGATAGGGGTACATTACGCATCAGGTATCGTTTGTTTTCATTTATTATTTATACGAGATGGTAAAATCTTTGGCAGTCGCAGCTATTATCCAACCGTGCCAGCACAAACTGAGCTTGAAGAAGTACTCGTCTCTTTTATGGGGCAGTTTTATTTAAATGCCGACATCCAGCGCACAATTCCTAAAGAAGTATTATTAAGTCACTCCTTTGAAGAACTAACTAGATTACAACAAACTATATCTGCGGCATTAGAACGAAAGTTTGAAATCAAAACACATGTCAGAGGTGAGCGAGCAAACTTTTTACGCCTAGCACTAACCAATGCCACCAATGCGGTTAATACGCGCCTGTCCCACAAAAATACCGTTGAGCAGCGCTTTCAATTATTAGAAGAAGCATTAGAGCTAGGTCACCCAATCCAGCGGATGGAATGTTTTGATATCAGCCATACCATGGGCGAAAGTACCGTTGCCTCTTGTGTGGTGTTTAACCGTGAGGGGCCTCACAAGTCCGATTATCGCCGCTACAATATTAATGGCATTACCGGTGGTGATGACTATGCTGCCATGGAACAAGCCTTAAGTCGCCGATTTGATAAAATTGATAGCAAGGGTAAGGTGCCAGATATTGTATTTATTGATGGTGGTTTAGGCCAGTTACGTATTGCACAGCAAATAGTTGATGAAAAATGTGTGCATTTAGATAATGCGCCTTTACTGATCGGGGTAACGAAAGGCGAAGGTCGTAAAGCAGGGCTTGAAACCTTTGTGTTTGGTGGCTCGGAAGATACCTTTGAATTACCCAGTGATTCACCAGCATTTCATTTAATTTTGCATATCCGTGATGAGTCCCACCGCTTTGCAATTACAGGCCATAGAAATAAGCGCCAGAAAACCCGAAATACATCGACGCTAGAATCCATTGCTGGTGTGGGGCCTAAACGGCGCAAACTATTGTTACAACATTTGGGCGGTATTCAAGAAGTGAAGGGCGCAAGTGTCGCTGAATTAACAAAAGTTCCTGGAATTAGCCTAGAAATGGCACAAACAATCCATGATGCATTGCGAGGGGGATAAAATTAAGGCAAGATTGGCGCTGCTTCTGACTATTTGGTTTCGTTCATGCCTTTTAATTTACCTATAGCATTAACTTTATTTCGGCTTGTTTTATTGCCGGTATTTGTTGTTGTGTTTTATCTTCCCTATTCGTGGGCCCCTTTTGCTTCGGCATTTATCTTTTGGCTTGCTGCGGTAACTGATGCGTTAGACGGTTATGCGGCGCGAAAATTAAAGCAGTCGACTCGCTTTGGTGCTTTTCTTGACCCGGTTGCCGATAAAATAATGGTGACCACGGCGTTAGTATTACTAGTGCAGCAAAATGATAATATTTATCTAACCTTAGCGGCATTATTCATGATCGGCCGAGAAATTGTGATTTCTGCGCTACGTGAATGGATGGCAGAAATCGGTAAACGCGGTGTTGTCGCAGTATCATGGATTGGTAAATACAAAACGGCGGCGCAAATGGCGGCGATTGTTGGTTTGATCTGGCAGCCGAATGAATTTTTGACCGATGTGGCTTATGGCTTGTTTTATATTGCTGCAGTGCTGACTTTCTGGTCGATGATGAGCTATATTTCAGCAGCATGGAAAGACTTAACGGCTGAGTAGCGCAATAAAACTTCAATACGTTTACTTAGTGTTCACTCAGTTAATTTTGTTGAAAACAGCAATTGACACCGACACTGAAATCGGTAGAATGCACCCCCGTAGACAAGGATGCTTCGGCTTATAACCAAAAGGTTTTAGCTACAAGACATCAGGTTTATTTGAAAAGATAAACAAATGATTTACGCGACATTAGCTCAGTTGGTAGAGCGATACCTTGCCAAGGTATAGGTCATCAGTTCGAACCTGATATGTCGCTCCAAATCATGTTTATATCGGCGCGATGGCAGAATGGCTATGCTGCGGATTGCAAATCCGTCGACCTCGGTTCGACTCCGGGTCGCGCCTCCACAAATTTTGTTTAGTTGTTATATTAACAATTAAAACAACACTTATGCCCGAGTGGTGGAATCGGTAGACACAAGGGATTTAAAATCCCTCGCTTAATAGGCGTGCCAGTTCAAGTCTGGCCTCGGGTACCATCATTTACATACGACTTAGTATTA